>JAETQF010000048.1 GCA_021770845.1 Oscillospiraceae bacterium | reverse complement strand
CCACGTTGACGCCCTCCGGCAGTTCGTTGGAGATGGAGAAGCGGCAGGGGGCGTTGTTCATCAGGGCTTTCAGCAGAAGCCGCTCGTCACGGGCCACGGCGGGGGCGGGCCGCTGGTTGGCCCTGGTCTGCGAAATGTCAAAGACCTTTTTCACATTGTAGGACACGCCCACGCTGCCATCGTCCTTTTTGTACTCCTTGCCGGGTTCCAGGATGGTGATGGCGTCCTGGCCCCGCTTGACGTACACACCGTCTGCTTTCCAGGTGTCGAAGTCGGCCAGCTTGGTGGCCTCCGGGCATTGGGCGGCGATCAGGATGGCGTTGCTCACGGAGTAGAGGTCAAAGCGGGCCTGTACGTCCAGATAGCCTTGAAACACGCCGCCGTCCACACCCATGTCGTGAACGTGGCTGTCGATCATGGCGTAGACGCCCTCGCGCTCCGCCTGCTTTTTCGCCGCCCATGCGTCCTTATCAAAGGGCGTTTCCTCCCGCTGGGCGGGCTGGCCCCCTGGCCTTGTCCTCCGCTTTCTGCCGCTGTTCCGCTTTGATGTCGTCCAGCTCCTTTTTGACGGACGGACGGGAACGCTCCTGCGGATCAGAAGTACCCGGTGCGGTTGGCTCTTTGGGCTTTGAGGTAGGCTCGGACTGACGGGATTTCTCGATCCGGCCCTCGGTGGGGTTTTCGGTCTGCCCTTCCTCCCTGGTGGGGGAAGCGCCCAGCACCGCCTCCAAAAAATCATCGTTGTCCTGTTCGGGGGCGGTGCGCTCCGGGACGGACAGCTCGCCCTCCTGTTCCGGGGCGGGGGAGAGCATAGCGTCCAGCAGATCGTCCACCTCCTGCTCGGTCATCAGCTCCGCCGCCGCTGGCGCTTCCGGGGCGTCGTTCTGCTGGGCCTCCCGGCTCTGTTCGATCTCCCGCCTGACCTCGGCCATATCCACGGTAGCCAGGTTGAAACGCTCAAAGATACGGTTGATCTTGCTGGCGTCCTCGGCCCGTACCATGATGTCGGTCAGCCCGTCCGTGGCGTCCCGGTCTTTCAGGACGCAGTAGAGGACGCCGTACTTCTTGGCCTCCCGGCAAAA
>JAETQF010000003.1 GCA_021770845.1 Oscillospiraceae bacterium | reverse complement strand
CCCTCAGACTTGATCTCCAGGGCGATCTCGCCGCCCTGGGCCAGATCCGCCAGGCTCTCCACGGCGGTGCTGTTCAGGGTCACGATGGCGGTGCCCGCCACAACCTTGGCCTCAATCACGCCGTCCGCGGACACGGGCTCGCTCACCCGGACGGAGGTATCCTCGTACACAACGTAGTAGCCGTTGTTGTTCGTTTTCTGCTCCTCGGTGGGGTTGGTGGGGGTGGTGGGCTGGGTGATGTCGGCGCCAGCGGCGCTGGCGGCCAGGATGCTGGCGGGCACCATGGACAGAACCAGGGCCAGCGCCAGCAGCTTGGCGATGAATTGCTTTTTCATAATGTCATTTCTCCTAACTGTTTCTTTTGATTCATGGTTTGTTCCTTCATGTGCGGCTGCTTTTTGCCGCGGATGCGCTTACCTTCCAGGGGGGCCGCGCACCACCGAGCAGCTCCGAAGCCCCGCGCGACTGAGGAATTCCCGCTTCTCGCCCATGGTTCTCACCTCCTTTCAAGGTGGAACCGCCCCGCACGCCCTGCGAATTTGCGCGGCGGCCCCTATAATACCGTCTATCTGTTTATATCGGTACTTTCCTTCCAAACATAAGGGGCCGGACGAAAAAAAACAGAAAAATTCCAACAAACCCGGGCCGCCCCCCGGCCCGGATTTTGAACCTTTTGCCGGGGCCGCCCCCCCGGACAAAAAAAGTGGGCCGGAGCGTCGCCGCCCCGGCCCTGAGGAATGGAGGATAGAATGAAAAAGAAAGGATGTCTCTTGCAAGTGTTATACTAAACCTCTATCATTACAAAAGTTCGTGCACAAGTGTTACAAAAGTGTGAAATCCTAAAAGTTTGTTGCAGGGAAACGTGCCTCCTCGGAATCGAACGTATGTTTACTTGATGAAAGGAGTGTTTCATCATGCAGCAGACAACACAGTACAAGCTCAACAAGCCCGAGGCGGACGACCCCATCGCCGTCGCCCCCCTCAACGAGAACGCGGACAAGATCGAGGCCGCCCTCCTGGCCGAGGCCCAGGCCCGGGCCGCCGCCGACCAGGCCGAGGCCCAGACCCGGGCCGCCGCCCACCAGGCCGAGACCCAGGCCCGGGCCGCCGCCGACAACGCCCTGGCCCAGCGGGTCACCGCGCTGGAGGCCAAGCACATTGTCCTGTACACCTACGTCGGGGACGGCTCCCTCGACCGCTTCTTTCCCCTGGGCTTCACCCCCACCGGCGGTATATACCGGAACCTGAACAACAACTCCCTCACTATGATCACCCCGGCGAACGTCGGCCAGGGGATCCCCACCATTGTGGAGGGCGGCTTCCGGATTTACGGCTCCAACTCCCCGACCTACAACACAAAGGGCGTCACTTACCACATCATTTTCTTCAACTGAACAGGGCGAAAAAGGCCCCCCGGGAAAATCCCGGGGGGCCTTTTGCTCGTTTTGTCGAAACAGAGAATTCTGTATTCGATTAGCCGAGGACAGTGAGGGTATCCGTGTAGGTGTAGCTCACATTGGCGGCGGTCTTGGCAGTCACTTCCGTATACACCTCATAGTAGGTGGCGCCGGCGCCAGTAAAGCTCGGGACAGCACTCCAAGATGTCTCAGTGGCCCCATCGTTAATGGCACCGGAAGTACCATTAATGGTTCCCAGGCTGATCCAAGCGTTGTTGGTGCCCGCCAGACGATACCACACTTTGGCGCTCACGCTGGCCATTGTCACACCGCTATTGTTGGCGTAGGTCAGGCCAATCGTAATGGGGCTGACACCCGGAGCAGAAGTGAGACTCAGGGTCGCGCTGCTGCTGTCACCAGGGGTGGAAGGCGTCACGTTCGGGTCGGTAGCCACGTAGATCTCCAGGATGGCCCGCACGCCGGTCTGCTCGTAGACGATGGTCACATCGTTGGTGGTAGACTTGTTCAGGTAATCCAGGATAGCGCCGTCCTCAGTCACGCCCATGCCCAGGCCATAGACCTTGGAGGTGGCGTTCAGGTAGTAAGCGCTGGCGGCCTCGCCGTCGGCATCGAACTTGCCATTAGCGGGGGCGCTGTCCACGTACACCACACCGGCGGCCGCGTCATAGGACAGGTTAGCCTCGTAGGCATTGGCAGAGTTCGGGGTCCCAGTCACGTCCTTCTTGTAGATGGCTGCGGTGTACTGGGTGTACGGGTTGCCGTTGGCGGTACCCACCTTGAAGTCGTCCTGAGTCGAGGTTGTGATGTTCTTCCACAGCTTGGTGAAGTCGCTGACCGCGTTCGCGCTCATGCCGCTGGTGTCGTAATCCCACAGCAGCCAGTGATGCCTTGCCGTATTATCCTTGTCGTACACATAGGTCACCACACCGTTGGTCAGCTCCACGCCGAACAGGTGGCCGGCGTAAGCCTGGCTGTCGCGCACCGCGTTGAAGGAGGTCTCGCCGATGAAGGTCAGGGTGGCGGGATCGCCGTTCAGCCAGCCGGTCAGGGTGCCGGTCTTGTCCACGCCGTTCCACTGAGCGGCGCCGCCGTTGTAGTAGAACAGGCCGTAGGTCTTGGTGCCCACGCTGGTGCCGACGACGTACACGTACTCGGCGCGGCCGTCGTTGTCGGTATCGACCCAGTCAACCTCGCTGTGATTAGCGCCATCATGGTACAGGGTCACGTCGCCGGGCAGGGTGGTCATGTCGTAGCAGGCCACGGCGGTGCTGTCGGCGCTGGCCCGAACCATGATGCGGGCGTCGGAATCCAGCCGCACATCGGCTTTGGCGCCGGTAGCAGTGGTCAGGTCAATGTAGCCGAAGTTCTTGTACAGCTTGGCGCCATTGACAGCGGTCATTTTGTTGTAGTGCCCAGTGTAAATGCCGTTGTTGGCGTTGTTGCCAGCCACTTCAATGGCGGTCATGTTGCCGTCGGTGGAGGCCACGAACTTGAACAGGTTGCCGCGCAGCACGCCGAAGTAGTTGTTGCCAGTGTTGTTCTGGCCGTTCTCAACGGCGTTCACGTTGATGACGGGGGCCACGTGCAGCCAGCCGATATTCGCCACGTTGCTCGGAGCGGTGCCATTACGGAGGCTGCCGGTCAGGGCCGCGTTGTTGGTGTTGTCGTACACGGGAAGCAGCTCCAGGCTGTTGGCAGCCACCTGCATCGAGGTGCCCGGGGTGCCGTGGCCGGTGGCAGTAGTACCACTCATCAGGAACTTGTCGATGGTGATGGTGCCGGTGGTGCCATTGGCGTACAGCACGTTGGCGACGGCCTTAGCGGTGCCGCTGGTGGCGGACTCGCCCTGGTCGAAAGCGCTGTAGATGCTGGTGATCACGCCGTAGTTGATGGTGTCGGGCACGTTGTCGATGCCGATGATGTTGTTGAACTCATCGAAGTACCAGGCGAAGGTGGTGCCGGTAGTGGTGCCGGCCTCATCCAGGTACAGGGTCATGGCATCGTTGTAGTCGGTGCCGTCCACAGTGTGCTTGTCCTGGCTCCAGTAGGTCACGCTCTGCTTGCCAGTCTTCATGTCGGCCTTCTGAGCGGTGGCCTTGCCCACGACCTCCAGGGCAACGGCACCCTTGCCAGTGGTCTTGCTGTCGTTAGCAAAGTTGGCGCCAGCGGGCAGCAGCTTATTGTTCTCAAAGGCTTCCTTCTCAATAGCGGCCTGGTTCGGAGTATTGGCCGTGACCGGATCATAGTGGTTCAGGCCGGTGGTGTTCGCGCCGCTCTCACCCTGACTGGCATCGCTGTAGCCGCGAACCAGAATCATGTCACCGGCGGCGTAGGCCCAGTTGGCGGCGTCGTCGGACAGGCGGTGCTCGCTGGTGTTCCGCTTGGCGGCGCTCCCGGCGGCGAAGAACACGCCGGTCTTGTCGGCGGGGCCAACGCCGTGGCCGTCATACACGTCCAGGTACAGGTAAGCGGGGGTGATCACGTGGCCCTGACGATCCAGTACGCGCTCGGTCACGCGGGTAACCTTGGCCAGATAGGTGTCGATCATGGTCACGCTCTGGCTCCAGTCGCCACGGGTACGGCCATAGAGGTTCTTGTAGGGATGGGTGTCGCTGTCGTAGAACTCAGTGATACGGCCCTGGCCGCCCACGCGGGTCACGGTGTCGGTGGCCTCGATCATGTACTCATCGGTGGAGTACCCATTGCTGTTGACGAACAGCGTAAAGGTGTCGTTGGTGCTGATGCCCAGCTCGTGGGCCACATCGCACTCTTTCCACGCGGTGTTGAACTCCAGCGCGGGATCCAGGCTGATGGTGGCCACCCGGTTGGCGGCGGTGTTGGTGTTCTTGTACCAGTAGTAGCCGGGACGGCCCCACTTGTCAATGGTCTGATAGCTGCCCACGTCCAGCTTGAAGTTCTCCCAAGCCAGGCCGGCGCCATCCCAAGCGGCGCCCTGCACGGGGTTGCCGGGCCGATAGCCGGTCAGCTGGTTCCACACCACGGTGTTGATCAGGCCGGCCTGGAACAGGATCTCGGCCACCAGCTCACGGGGAGCGGCCTGGTTCAGGGTGTTGGCGTAGGTGGTGTCGTCCACGTTCTTCAGCAGGCCCAGAGAGCGGCTGAAGTTGGCGGTCTGCACCTGCCAGCCGGAGCCCACGAACTCCTTGTTCTTGCCGTAGCCGACGGCCCGCAGGATCATGGAGGCGGCCTGATAGCCGGTCACCTGGTCGTTGGGGCCGAACTTGCCGTTGCCGTAGCCGGCAATCCACTCGGCGTTGGCGCAGTAGTTGATGTAGCCGGCGGCCCAGTGGTCAGCCTTCACATCGGTAAAGGTGGCGTAATCCTTGTACAGATTAGCCTGAGCGCCCTTCACATCGCCGGTAGCCAGGCGGTAGACGATGGTCGCCACCTCGGCGCGGGTGATGTTGTTCTTGGGCTTGAACGTGCCGTCCTCGTAACCCTCGAAGACTTCCAAGCCCTCCAGGACGGAGACGGCCTCACGGAACTCAGGCGTGAGGGACTCGGCGTCCGAGAAGTCGCTGTTGGCGGTGTAAGAAGCGTTCGCGGTAATCATCAGGCTGAACGTCATCATCATCGCCAGAACCAGCGCGAGGAACTTTTTCAAGTTTCTCATTGGATTGTTTCCTCCTTCAAAATTTTTGCCGTAGGGGGGGGGTGAGGTATGCGCTTCCTTCCCCGAGGCTGTTTGCATTATAGCGCCGCCCGAAGTCAAAGTCAATGGGCCAAGCCCAAGTGTAACACAACTGTAACAAAGGCGAAAGCAGCGCAAACCGGCCCAAAACGTGCAAAAATAACCAATTTGCAAACGTTTTGGCCCGGGACGCGGTTCTCGTGCGCCCTCCCCGGCCCACGCAGCCGTTGTCCCTTGACAGTCTCCCGTCCACGCAGCCGTTATCCCTTGACAGCCTCCCGTCCACGCAGCCGTTGTCCCTTGACAGCCCCCCGCCGTCCAGTTATAATAAAGGAGAGGCGGCTTCCCACCCCGGGCAAGCGGTTTGGCTCAAACTAAGTTATAGAACTGTTGTGCAAAGCACAGGACAGCCGTCACTTGGCCGAGTGGCGGTTGTCGCTTTTTACCTTCACTGTGACGGTACAACCGAACACATGAAACGTTAAGGTAATCGGCATCTCTACACCCCCTTTCGGGTTGGTGCAGCAAACCGCCTGCCGTCGCCGGGTTTCTCCCACGGAACCCCTCCTGTCCATGTTACAGGATCCGACCCAAAAAGTCAATATCGCCACACAAAAAGCCCCCTGCCAAAGCGGCAGAGGGCTTTTGTGTGGTTGCCGAGAGAAAACGCCGGACAACCGCCTGGGTCAGTAACGGCTTCAAGCGCCTTTGGTTTACACCAGCTGAACGATGGCCATCTCGGCGGCGTCGCCGCGGCGGGGGCCCAGCTTCAGCACCCGGGTATAGCCGCCGTTGCGGTCGGCGTACTTGGGGCCGATCTGGTCGAACAGCTTCTTGGCCACGTCCTCCTTGGTGACGTAGGCCAGCACCTGCCGGTAAGCGGCCAGGTTGTTCTTTTTGGCCAGGGTGATCATCTTCTCCGCGATGGGGGCGACCTCTTTGGCCCGGGAGTAGGTGGTCTTGATCTGCCCATTCTCCAGCAGATAGGTGGTCATGGCGCGCAGCATAGCGCGGCGCTGGTCGCTGGTGCGGCCCAGCTTGCGGTTCTTAGCCATTGTAAAGCACTCCTTTGGCCCCGCTTGGCGGGGTGAACTAAATTCGTTCTGGCGCCCATAGGGGACACAACCGTGTGCGCGGACAGGAACGTTACATACTTCCGCGCCGCCTCGTCGGCTGTAGGGGCGGACATTGTCCGCCCGCCGTTAACCGTCGCCTGTTGCATACGGTCGCACAATGTGCGCCCCTACGCAGGGGACAGTCTTACAGGTTCTCGTCGCTGGCCAGGGACAGGCCCATCATCGCCAGCTTGTTGATGACTTCCTCCAGGGACTTACGGCCCAGGTTACGCACCTTCATCATCTCGTCCTCGGTCTTGGAGATGAGGTCCTCCACGGTGTTGATGTTGGCCCGCTTCAGGCAGTTGAAGGAGCGCACGGACAGATCCAGCTCCTCGATGGTCAGCTCCAGCACCTTGTCGCGCTGGGCCTCGGCCTTCTCCACCACGGTGGCCTTGGATCCCATGGTTTCGGACAAATCGGTGAACAGGGTAAAGTGATCCACCAGAATCCGGGCGCCCAGGGAGACAGCGTCCCGGGCGGAAATCGTGCCGTTGGTCCAGACCTCCAGCGTCAGCTTATCGTAGTCTGTGGCGTCGCCCACGCGGGTGTTCTCCACGAAGTAGTTCACCTTCCGCACGGGGGTGTACACCGAGTCCACGGGGATGACGCCGATGATGGTCTGAGAGGGCTTGTTCCGGTCGGCGGTGACATAGCCCCGGCCCTGGGACAGGGTGAGCTCCATGTTGAGGGTGGCCTCGGGCCCCAAGGTGGCGATGTGGTGCTCCGGGTTCAGGATCTCCACATCGCTGTCGGCCTTGATATCCCCCGCGGTGACGGCGCCCTCGCCGGCGGCCTCGATGTAGACCGTTTTGACGCCCTCGCTGTACAGCTTGGCGATGATGCCCTTGATGTTGAGGACAATCTCCGTCACGTCCTCCTTGACGCCGGGGATGACGGAGAACTCGTGCTGCACGCCGGCGATTTTGACGGTGGTGACCGCCGTGCCGGGCAGCGAGGACAGCAGGATGCGGCGCAGGGAGTTGCCGATGGTGGTGCCATAGCCCCGCTCCAGCGGCTCGACCACGTATTTCCCGTAGGAATCGTCGCCCACATTCTCGATACATTCGATACGCGGCTTCTGGATTTCTACCATATCGTGTGTTACCCTCCTTTTACAGTGGCGTTTGTTGCCGGGAATCGCTCGGTAGGGTCGTTGTACGCCGGGCAGCCCGCCGCCCCATGGGACGGCAGGCCTCCCGATAATACCGACGGATGGCCGGCATTACTTGGAGTACAACTCCACGATGAGGTTAACAGCAACGTCGAAGTCGATGTCGTCCCGCTGAGGCATGGCAACGACCTTGCCCTCCAGCGGCGCGTTCTTCGCCTTCTCCAGCCACTTGGGGGCGGCCACGAACCGGTCGTCCTCCACCATCTTCTTGAACTTGGCGGAGGAGCGGCTCTTGTCCCGCACGGCCACCACATCGCCGGTCTTGACCAGGTAGGAGGGGATATTCACCCGCTTGCCGTTGACGGTGAAGTGGCCGTGGTTGACCAGCTGCCGGGCCTCACGCCGGGTGGCGGCCAGACCCAGGCGGAACACCACGTTGTCCAGCCGGCGCTCCAGCAGGGTCATCAGCTCGTCGCCGGTGTTGCCCTTCATGCGGGCGGCCTTCTCGTAGTAGGCGCGGAACTGCTTCTCCAGCACGCCGTAGACGAACTTGACCTTCTGCTTCTCGGTGAGCTGGAGCGCGTACTCGCTCTTCTTGGGGCGGCGCTGGGGGCCGGGGTTCCGGTTGGACTCCTTGTTCACGCCCATGACGGCGGGGGAGATGCCCAGCGTGCGGCAGCGCTTCAGGTAGGGCTGCATATTCTTAGCCATATCGGTTTTCCTCCTTCCAGATCAGACGCGGCGGCGCTTGGGGGGACGGCAGCCGTTGTGGGGCACGGGGGTCACGTCCTTGATGAGGGTGACCTCCAGGCCCACAGCCTGCAGCGCCCGGATGGCGGCCTCGCGGCCCTGTCCGGGGCCCTTGACGTACACCTCCACGCTTTTCAGGCCGCACTGCTCGATGGCGGCGTTGGCGGCGGTCTCGGCGGCGGTCTGGGCGGCGAAGGGGGTGGATTTCCGGGAGCCCCGGAAGCCCATCTCACCGGAGGAAGCCCAGGACAGGGCGTTGCCCTGCATATCGGTGACGGTGATCATGGTGTTGTTGAAGGAGGAGCGGATATGCACCTGACCCTTCTCCACATTTTTGCGCTCGCGGCGGCGCTTGATGGTTTTCTTATTAGCAGCCATGTGATTGATCCCTCCTTACTTCTTCTTGTTGGCGACGGTGCGCTTGGGACCCTTACGGGTACGCGCGTTGGTTTTGGAGCGCTGGCCGCGCACAGGAAGGCCCTTGCGATGGCGGATGCCCCGGTAGCAGCCGATCTCGGTCAGGCGCTTGATGTCCATCGCCACGTTGCGGCGCAGGTCGCCCTCCACGGTGTACTCGTGGCCGATGATCTCACGCAGCTTGGCCTCCTCGGCGTCGGTGAGATCCTTCACGCGGGTATCGGGGTTGATGCCCGCCTTCTCCAGGATCTTGCTCGCGCTGGTGCGGCCGATGCCATAAATATAGGTGAGTCCGATCTCGACTCGCTTCTCCTTCGGCAGATCAATGCCGGCAATACGTGCCATACTCTATGTCCCTCCTTTAACCTTGTCTCTGCTTGTGCTTGGGGTTCTCGCAAATGACCATGACTTTGCCCTTGCGCTTGATGATCTTGCACTTCTCGCACATGGGCTTGACAGACGGTCTGACTTTCATGTTAATAACCTCCTGTACAATGCCTGAATGGCCCCTCGTCGTCGCGGGCTGCGTATCGCTCACCCCCGCGCAAGCGCGAGGGCTCGTTCACTCCGCCGCTCCTCCTCTCCAAACCGAACCCGCTTCGCTGGGCTTCGGTTTGGGGCGGCCTTCGGCCGCCGGTTTCGGCGCACCTGTGGAGGCAAGGCCCCAACGGGTGACAGTCCGTTTCAACTCGGTCGTTGATAGTTTACTTGGAACGCCAGGTAATCCGGCCCCGGGTCAGGTCGTAGGGCGACATCTGAACCGTGACCTTGTCGCCGGGGAGGATGCGGATGAAGTTCATGCGCAGCTTCCCGGAGATGTGTGCCAGGATAATGTGTCCATTTCCAATATCCACGTTGAACGTGGTGTTAGGCAGGGCCTCGGTGACGACGCCCTCCAACTCGATCATGTCGTCTTTTGCCAAAGCGTCATACCTCCAGTTGATCTCGGAACGCGGCCAGCGCCCTTCTCAATTCCTTGTCGCTCAGGGCCTCGCCCTGCTTCAGCTTTTGAATGGCGGGGTGATCATATCCCTGGGGGGAGCCGGCCAGCACGGTGACGTGCCCCGGCTGTTTGGCCTTGGGCCGCGCGCACTTGCGCCGCTTGCCGTCGGCCAGCAGCAGCCGCTTTCCCTCCTGATCCATGCCCACGACGCAGAACAGCCCGTCCCTGTCCCGTCCGGCGTTTGCCCGGACGATCCAGCCTGTGCACTCACTCATAGGCCCCGTCCTCGGTGACCGTGGTGATCTCGGGCCCGTCCTGGGTGATGAGGATGGTGTTCTCATAGTGGGCCGCCAGCGAGCCGTCCGTTGACACGGTAGTCCAGCCGTCCTTGAGCACCTTCACCGGCCAATCGCCGGCGCACACCATGGGCTCCACGGCAATGGCCATACCCGGCTGGAGCCGGGCGCCGTGCCCGGCGGGGCCGAAGTTGGGCACCTCGGGGGCCTCGTGCATCTTGGCCCCCACGCCGTGGCCCACAAAGTCCCGCACCACGGAATAGCCGTGCTTCTCCACGTACTGCTGAACCGCGTGGGAGATGTCGGACACCCGCTGGCCCGCCTTCGCGAATTGGAAGCCCTCCCAGAAGCTCTGGCGGGTCACGTCAATGAGCCGCCGGGCCTCAGGGGAGATCTCCCCGCAGGGGTAGGTGGCGGCGCAGTCTCCGTGGAAGCCGTCAATAAAAGCCCCCACGTCAACGCTGACGATGTCCCCTTCCCGCAGAACAGTCTTTCTGGACGGGATCCCGTGGATAACCACCTCGTTCACTGAAATGCAGGTGGAGGCGGGGAAGCCGCCGTATCCCAAAAAGGAGGGTTCCGCCCCCTTGCCCCGGATAAACCGGCGCACCGCGTCATCAATCTCCTTGGTGGAGATCCCTGGGCGCACCATGCTTCCGGCCAGTGCCCGGGCCTGGGCGGTGATCCGTCCGGCCCTGCGCATGGCCTCCTGCTCCCGGGGGGATTTCAGCGTGATCAGCTCCATGGTCAGACACCCAGAGCGGCCGCGATGGCCTTGGAGGTGTCCTCAATGGTGGGCTGATTGTCCACCACCTTGAGGACGCCCCGCTGGGCGTAAAAGTCCTTGAGGGGCTCGGTCTGGGCGTGGTACACCCGCAGGCGATCCTGCACGGTCTCCGGTTTGTCGTCGTCCCGCTGCACCAGCATCCCGCCGCAGGCGTCGCACACGCCCTCCACCTTCGGGGGGGCGGCCTTGACGTGGTAGGTGGCGCCGCAGTCGGTGCAGGCCCGCCGTCCGCTCATGCGGCTGACGATCTCCTCGTCGGACACCTCAATGTCCAGCACACAGTCGAAGCGGATGCCAGCAGCCTCCAGGGCCTCGGCCTGGGCGATGGTGCGGGGCACGCCGTCCAGGATATAGCCCTTCTGGCAGTCCGCCTCGCCCAGCCGCTCGGCGATGATGCCGATGATCACCTCATCGGGCACCAGCTTGCCCGCGTCCATGTAGCTCTTGGCCTGGAGTCCCACGGGCGTGCCGTTTTTCACGGCAGCCCGCAGGATGTTCCCTGTGGAAATGGTGGGGATGCCCAGCCGCTCACTGAAGATGGCGGCCTGGGTCCCCTTACCGGCGCCAGGGGCGCCGAGCATAATGAGCTTCATCTCAGTCACCCCTGCTCTCACTCAAGGAAGCCCTTGTAGTGCCGCATCATCAGCTGGGCCTCCAGAGCCTTCACGGTCTCCAGCGCCACGCCCACCACGATGATGATGGAGGTGCCGCCGATGCCCAGGCTGCGCCCGGCGCTGCTCTTGAACAGGGCCATGATGTTGCCCACGATGGTGGGCAGCAGGGCCACGATGCCCAGGTAGATGGCGCCGAAGATGGTCAGCCGGGAGATGACCCTGGACAGGAAGTCGCTGGTGGGCTTGCCCGGGCGGAAGCCGGGGATGAAGCCGCCGTTCTTCTTCAGGTTGTTGGCCACCTCAACGGGGTTGAACTGGATGGTGTTGTAGAAATAGCTGAACAGGATGATCAGCAGGAAATACACGATGCCGTACACCCACCCCGAGGTATCGAAAATGGTCAGGAAGGTGTTCCAGCCGCTGCCCTTGGTCTGGGCGGAGGGCACGAACATCCCGATGGTGGCGGGGATGGAAGCGATGGCCTGGGCGAAGATGATGGGCAGCACACCGGACATATTCACCTTGATGGGGATATGGCTGGACTGGCCGCCGTACATCTTCCGGCCCACCACCCGCTTGGCGTACTGCACGGGGATGCGCCGCTCGGCGTCGGTGATGAACACGATGAACGCCACCAGCAGCAACATACCGACGATGACAAACGGGACGAACGCCGGGTGCATAATGGAGATGGGATTCTCCTCCGTGGAAACCAGGCCGCTGGCCCAGTTGGACACGCCGTTGTAGATGGTGCCCACCATGGCGGGGCCACGGGCCACGATGCCGGCAAACAGGATGATGGAGATGCCGTTGCCGATGCCGAACTCGGTGATCTGCTCGCCCAGCCACATCAGGAAGGCGGAGCCGGCCACGAAGGCGGTGATGATCACGATGGCGGGCCACACGCCTTGCACCGTGAGCAGGCTGGTGCCGTTAGTGCCCACCCGGAGGAAGGTGTAGTACCCGAAGGCCTGGATGATGGCGATGCCCACGGTGGCATACCGGGTGATGGCTTCCAGCTTCTTCTTGCCCTCCTCGCCGCCCTCCTTCTGAAGCCGCTCCAGGGCGGGTATGGCGATGGTCAGCAGCTGGATGATGATGGAGCTGTTGATATAGGGCTGGATGGACAGGGCGAACACCGTGGCCTGGGCGAAAGCGTCGCCGCTCATCACGTTGAGCAGGCCGAAGATGCTGCCCGACTGGGCCTCGATATAGGTCTTCAGCATCTCGGTGTCGATGAAGGGCACCGGGATGGCGGCGCCCACCCGGAAGATGAGCAGGGCGAACACGGTGAACAGGATCTTACCCCGCAGCTCCGGCACCTTCCAGGCGTTCTTGATGGTCTGAATCATGCTCAGATCACCTCCGCCGTACCGCCCGCCTTTTCGATCTTCTCTTTGGCCGAGGCGGAGAAAGCGGACGCCCGGACGGTGAGCTTCTTGGTCAGCTCCCCGTTGCCGAGAACCTTGACGCCGTACTCACACTTGGAAATGATACCCTTTTCCAGCAGATCGCAAACATTGACAACGGCGCCGTCCTCGAACTTGTTCAGGGCGGAGACGTTGATGGCCTCCAGACGCTTGGCGAAGATGTTGTGGAAGCCCCGCTTGGGCAGCCGGCGGGCCAGAGGCATCTGGCCGCCCTCAAACCCGATGCGGACGCCGCCGCCGGAGCGGGCCCACTGGCCCTTGTGGCCGCGGCCGGCGGTCTTGCCGTTGCCGGAGCCGGGGCCGCGCCCCTTGCGCTTGCCCACCTGGGTGGAGCCGGGGGCGGGAGACAGTTCATGCAGATTCATGGTCAGCACCTCCATTTAGGCGTTCTCGGTCACCTGGAGCAGGTAACCGATGTGGGCGATCTTGCCCCGGGTAGCCTCGTTGTCGGGCTGCACGGTGGTGTCGCCGATCTTGCGCAGGCCCAGGGCCTCGGCGGTGGCCTTATGCTTGGCCAGGCGGCCGTTCAGGCTCTTGACCAGCTTGATCTCAATCGTTTTAGCCATTGTCGCAAGCCTCCTTAACCTAAGATTTCTTCCACGCTCTTGCCGCGGATCTTGGCGACCTCGGCGGGGCTGCGCAGGGACTTGAGCCCCTCCATGGTGGCGGCCACCACGTTCTGGGGGTTGTTGGTGCGCAGGCACTTGGCACGGATGTCGGACACGCCCGCGGCCTCCATCACCGCGCGCACCGGGCCGCCGGCGATGATGCCGGTACCCTTGCTGGCGGGCTTGAGGAGGACGCGGCCGGCGCCGAACTCGCCGATGACCTCATGGGGAATGGTGGTGCCGGACAGGGTGACGTTCACCATGTTCTTCTTGGCGTCCTCGATGCCCTTGCGGATGGCCTCGGCCACCTCGGCGGCCTTGCCCAGGCCATAGCCCACGCGGCCCTTCTCGTCGCCGACTACCATCAGCGCGGAGAACTTGGCCACACGGCCGCCCTTCACGGTCTTGGAGACGCGGTTCAGGTACACCAGCTTCTCCACGAACTCCTTGGGTTCTCTTTCAAAACGAGCCATATTTTTTCCTCCTCCCTTTAGAACTGCAGGCCGCCCTCGCGGGCGCCCTCCGCCAGAGCCTTCACGCGGCCGTGGTACAGGTAGCCGCCGCGGTCGAAGACCACGGCCTCGATGCCCTTGTCCTTGGCGCGCTGGGCGATGGCCTCGCCCACCTTCTTGGCGGCCTCGCAGTTGCTGCCGGGGCCCTCGAAGCCCTTCTCCAGGGAAGAAGCGGAAACCAGGGTGACGCCCTTGGTGTCGTCGATGAGCTGGGCGTAGATGTTGGTTCCGCTGCGGAACACGTTCAGGCGGGGACGCTCGGGGGTGCCGGACACCTTGCCGCGAACGCGCTTATGACGATGCAGGCGCTGAGCCTTGGTATTGGGACGGTTAATCATAATCGGCACACCTCCTTATTATTTCTTGACACCGGTCTTACCAACCTTGCGGCGGATGACCTCGTCGGAATACTTGATGCCCTTGCCCTTATAGGGCTCCGGGGGACGCTTCTCGCGGATCTCGGCGGCGAACTGGCCCACCAGCTGCTTGTCGAAGCCGGAAACCACGATCTGGTTGGGGGTGGGGGTCTCCACGGTGAGGCCCTGGGGCACCTCCATGATCACCTGATGAGAGAAGCCCAGATTCATCACCAGCTTGCCCCCCTCCATGGCGACGCGGAAGCCCACACCGTTCACGTCCAGGGTCTTTTTGAAGCCGTCGGTGACGCCCACCACCATGTTGTGCAGCAGGGTGCGGGTCAGCCCATGGAGGGACCGATTTTCCTTCAGGTCGTTGGGCCGGGTGACGTGCAGCACGTCAGCGTCCTGCTTGATGGTCATATTGGGATGGAACTGCTGGGTGAGGGTGCCCTTGGGACCCTTCACGGTGACAACGTTGTTGTCCTCAATTTTGATCTCCACGCCGGTGGGGACGGCGATAGGAGCTCTGCCAATTCTCGACATTCCTATAACCCTCCTTACCAGACGAATGCCAGGACTTCGCCGCCGACATGGGCCTCCCGGGCCTTCTTGTCGGTCATGACGCCCTTGGACGTGGAAACGATGGCGATGCCCAGGCCGCGCAGCACCCGGGGCAGCTCCTCGGCGCCGGCGTAGACGCGCAGGCCGGGCTTGGACACCCGCTTCAGGCCGGTGATGGCCTTCTCCTTGCCGGGCTGGATATACTTCAGGGTGATGCGGATGACGCCCTGAGTCCCATCGTTGATGGTCTGGAAATTCTTGATATAGCCCTCGTCCAGCAGGATCTGGGCGATGGCCTTCTTCATGTTGGACGCCGGGATATCCACGGTGTCATGCTTGGCCTTGTTCGCGTTGCGGATGCGGGTGAGCATATCCGCAATGGGGTCAGTGATTTGCATGAGATGTTACCTCCTATTAAGATTACCGGCATAACATAACCGGTACAGACGGAAAGGTATCGGAGGTTAGGCATCGTCCCCCGACCTGTTGTCCGCCTTTTCCCTCGCTGGGGGTCTCCTAATTCGGCACGTTTTGACAGTGCCATATAACAGGCCCATAGGCGGGAGCCGAAACTCCCGCCTTTGGACGAGTTACCATGAAATTACCAGGACGCCTTCTTCACGCCCGGAATCTCGCCCTTGTACGCCAGCTCCCGGAAGCAGATACGGCAGATGCCGTAATTGCGCAGGTAGCCGTGGGGGCGGCCGCAGATCTTGCAGCGGTTATAGCGGCGGCTGGAGAACTTGGGCTCAGCCTGCTGCTTGAGAATCATGGACTTCTTGGCCATAGCAGTTTTCCTCCCTCTCTCAGCCGTTGGTGTGGAACGGGGCGCCCAGGAGCGTCAGCAGCTCCTTGGCCTCCTCGTCGGTCTTGGCGGTGGTGCAGATAACCACGTCCATGCCGCGGATCTTGTCGATCTTGTCGTACTCGATCTCGGGGAAGATCAGCTGCTCCTTCAGGCCCAGGGCGTAGTTGCCCCGGCCGTCGAAGGCGTTGGGGTTGATGCCCCGGAAGTCGCGGACGCGGGGCAGGGCCACGTTGAACAGGCGGTCCATGAACTCCCACATCTTGTCCTGGCGCAGGGTGACCTTGGCGCCGATGGGCATACCCTCGCGGAGCTTGAAGTTGGCCACGGACTTCTTGGCCTTGGTGATGACGGGCTTCTGGCCGGTGATGGCGGCCAGATCCCGCACCACGCTGTCCAGCACCTTGGCGTTGTCCCGGGCCTCGCCGCAGCCGCAGTTCACCACGATCTTGTCGATCCGGGGGATCTGCATCACGGACTTGTAGCCGAACTTCTGCATCAGGGCGGGAGCCACGTCGGCCTGATATTTCGCCTTCAGGTTAGGCGCTTTTTTCTCTGCCATGTTACGCTCCTCCTCCCTTACATCTCGGCGCCGCAGTGCTTGCACACGCGGGTCTTTTTGCCGCCCTCCACCTTGTAGGCGGGACGGGTGGGCTTATTGCACTTGGGGCACACGGCCATCACCTTGCAGGCGTACAGCGGGGTCTCCTTGGAGATGATGCCGCCCTCCTGGCCCTGCTGGCGGGGCTTCTGGTGGCGCTGGGCCACGTTGACCTTCTCCACGATGACCTTGCCGCCCTTGGGATCCACGGACAGCACCTTGCCCTGCTTGCCCTTGTCCTTGCCGGACAGCACCACCACGGTGTCGTTCTTCTTCACGTTCATACTCATACCTCGCTCCCCCCTTACAGCACTTCGGGAGCCAGAGACAGGATCTTCATGTAATCCTTGTCGCGCAGCTCGCGGGCCACCGGGCCAAAGATACGGGTGCCCCGGGGGTTCTTGTCGTCGCGGATGAGGACGGCGGCGTTGTCGTCGAACCGGACGTAGCTGCCGTCGGCGCGGCGCACGCCCCGGGCGGAGCGGACGATGACGGCCTTGACCACCTCGCCCTTCTTCACCTGGCCGCCGGGCGCGGCCTTCCGGACGGAGGCCACCACCACGTCGCCGATGTTGCCGAACCGGCGCTTGGAGCCGCCCAGCACGCGGATGGTCTTGATCTCTTTGGCGCCGGTATTATCGGCCACCTTCAGATAGCTTTCTTCCTGAATCATACTGGCACCTCCTTTTACTTCGCCTTCTCGAGGATTTCAACCACGCGCCAGCGCTTGTCCTTGGACAGGGGGCGGGTCTCCATCACGCGGACGCGGTCGCCCACGCCGCACTGGTTGTTCTCGTCATGGGCCTTCAGCTTGTAGGTCCGCTTTACAATCTTCTTATACAGAGGGTGGGCCACGCGGTCGGCGATGGCGACCACAACGGTCTTGTCCATCTTATCCGAAACCACCAGGCCGACTCTGGTTTTACGAGAAGCGGTTCTCACTTCACTCATCGTTTACTCCTCCTTATCGGCCCTGCTGCTCACGCAGGATGGTCTTGACGCGGGCGATGTCCTTCTTGACCTCCGCGATGCGGATGGGGTTGTCCAGCTGGTTGGTGGCGTGCTGAAGACGGAGGTTGAACAGATCCTTCTTCAGCTCCACCAGCTTGGCGTCCAGCTCGGCGGCGCTCATCTTACGAACTTCCACTGCCTTCATCTTCATTCACCACCCTTCTCCTCAGCTTCTTCTTTCTTCACGATCTTGCACTTGATGGGCAGCTTGTGGCTGGCCAGGCGCAGGGCCTCCCGGGCGGTCTCCTCGGGGATGCCGGCGATCTCGAACATGACGCGGCCGGGCTTCACCACGGCCACCCACCCCTCGGGGGCGCCCTTACCGGAACCCATACGGGTACCCAGCGCCTTCTTGGTGATGGGCTTGTCGGGGAACACCTTGATCCAGACCTTGCCGCCACGCTTGGTGTGACGGGTCATGGCCACACGGGCGGCCTCGATCTGGTTGCCGGTGATCCAGGCGGGCTCGCAGGCCTGGAGGCCCCACTCGCCGTAGGACACCTTGTTGCCGCGGGTGGCGGTGCCCGTCATGCGGCCGCGCTGAACGCGGCGGTACTTCACTCTTTTAGGCAGCAGCATTACTGGGCGCCTCCTTCCTTGGGAGCAGAGGGACGCGGGCCGTTGTTAGAACGGGGGCCGTTCCCGGCGGGGCGGGGGCCGCCCTGACGGTCGCGGTTGAAGCCGCCCTGGCGCCGGTCGCCGCCCTGGCGGTTGAAGCCGCCCCTGCGGTCGCCGTCGCGGCGGCGGGGCCGCTGCTCGCGCTCCTTGTAGTTCTTGGTGTCGATGGTGCGGGGGGTGGTGCGCAGGGTCTGGGTGAGCACCTCGCCCTTGTAGATCCACACCTTCACGCCCAGCCGGCCGTAGGTGGTGGCCGCCTCGGCGAAGCCGTACTCGATGTCGGCCCGGATGGTCTGCAGGGGGATGGTGCCGTCGTGGTAGTGCTCGGTGCGGGCGATCTCGGCGCCGTTGAGGCGGCCGGACACCTGAACCTTGATGCCCAGGGCGCCCATCCGCATGGCGCGGCCCATGGCGTTCTTCATGGCCCGGCGGAAGGCGATGCGCTTCTCCAGCTGCTGGGCGATGTTCTCCGCCACCAGCTGGGCGTTGGTATCCACGTTCTTGACCTCGACGATGTTCAGGGCCACGGGCTTGCCCAGTTTCTTCTCCAGCCCCAGGCGGAGCTTCTCGATGTCCTCGCCGCCCTTGCCGATGACCATGCCGGGGCGGGCGCAGTGCACGTAAATGCGGATCTTGGCGTTGTCGCGCTCGATCTCGATCTTGGGCACGCCGGCGGCGTACAGCTTCTTCTTCAGCTCCTTGCGGAGATTGTAGTCCTCAACCAGGAGGTCGCCCACTTTTTCGTCACGGGCATACCAGCGGGAGTCCCAGTCCTTGATGACGCCCACGCGCAGGCCGTGGGGATTCACTTTCTGTCCCATTTACTCTCGACCTCCTTCTCAGCGTTCCTTGACCACGATGGTCATATGGGAAGTGCGCTTCATGATGTGGTGGGCGCGGCCCTTGGACACGGGGCGGAACCGCTTGATGATGGGCCCGGGGCTGACAAGGGCCTCGGCCACATACAGCTTCTCAGGATCCATGCCGTGGTTGTTCTCCGCGTTGGCCGCGGCGGCGTGCACCAGCTTGGCCAGGGGGTCGGAGGCGGCCTTGGGGATCAGGGCCAGGATGGCCTCGGCGTCCTTGACGCTCTTGCCGCGGATCTGGTCACACACGATGCCCACCTTGCGGGGGGAGATGCGCACAAATTTCACGCTTGCTTTCGCTTCCATATTCCCTCTCCTCCCTTACTTGCCGGTCTTGCTGCCCGCGTGGCCCTTGAAGGTGCGGGTGGGGGCGAACTCGCCCAGCTTGTGGCCCACCATGTCCTCGGTGACGTAGACGGGCACGTGCTTGCGGCCGTCATGGACGGCGATGGTGTGGCCCACGAAGGAGGGGAAGATGGTGGAGGCGCGGCTCCAGGTCTTGAGCACCTTCTTCTCGTTCTTCTTGTTCATCTCGTCCACGCGCTTCAGCAGCTCGGGAGCGCAAAACGGGCCCTTCTTGATACTTCTGCTCATTTGTTACTCTCCCTCCTTACTTACCGTTGCGGCGCCGGACAATGAACTTGTCGGTGCGGTTCTTCTTCTTGCGGGTCTTGTAGCCCAGGGCCGGCTTGCCCCAGGGGGTCACCGGGCCGGGACGGCCCACGGGGCTCTTGCCCTCGCCGCCGCCGTGGGGGTGGTCGTTGGGGTTCATCACGGAGCCGCGGACGGTGGGCCGCCAGCCCATGTGGCGCTTCCGGCCGGCCTTGCCGATGTGGATGTTGGCCCAGTCGGTGTTGCCCACCTGGCCGATGGTGGCCATGCAGTTCTCCCGGATCAGCCGCACCTCGCCGGAGGGCAGGCGCACCTGAGCCATGCCGTTCTCCTTGGCCATCAGCTGGGCGGCGGTGCCGGCGGAGCGCACCAGCTGGGCGCCCTTGCCGGGGTAGAGCTCGATGCAGTGGATGGTCTCACCCACGGGGATCTCGGCGATGGGCAGGGCGTTGCCGGGAAGGATGTCCGCACCGGAGCCGGTCATGATGGTGTGGCCGGCCTTCAGGCCCACGGGGGCCAGGATATACCGCTTCTCGCCGTCCTCATACTGGAGCAGGGCGATGTTGGCGGAGCGGTTGGGGTCGTACTGGAGGTTAATCACAGTGGCCTTGCCCGCCTTGTCCCGCTTGAAGTCGATGATGCGGTACTTCTTCTTGTTGCCGCCGCCGCGGTGGCGGACGGTGATCCGGCCGTAGCTGTTGCGGCCGGCGTTCTTTTTCAGGCTCTCCAGCAGCGAACGCTCCGGCTTGGCCTTCTTGTCGATGCCCTCGAAGGCGGACACGGTCATGTGGCGGCGGGAGGGCGTCGTGGGCTTATAAGTCTTGATAGCCATTCTTCAATCTCCTCCTTACACCATGCCTTCGAAGAACTCGATGGACTTGGAATCGGCGGTCAGGGTGACCATCGCCTTCTTCCACTGGGGGCGGCGTCCCTCGGGATAGCGGCCCATGCGCTTGGCCTTACCCTGCATATTCAGGGTGTTGACCTTGGCCACCTTCACGCCGAAGATCTCCTCGCAGGCCTTGGCGATCTCGATCTTGTTGGCGTCCCTGGCCACCTCGAAGGTGTACTTCTTCTCGGCGGCGGCGGCCATGGACTGCTCGGTGATGATGGGGCGCTTGATGATGTCGTATGCGGTCTTCATCAGGCGAACACCTCCTCGATGGCGGCCAGCGCAGCCTGGTCGATGATGACCTGGTTGGCGTTGACGATGTCGTAGACGTTGATGAGGTTGGCGGGGCTGGTCACCACATCGGGGATGTTCCGGGCGGACAGCACCACGTTGGAGTCGCTGGTGACGACGACGGCCTTCTTGGACTCCACGGCGTTCAGGAAGCCCTGGAAGGTCTTGGTCTTGATCTCGCCCATCTCCAGCTTGTCAACCACCAGCACGTTGCCGGCGGCGGCCTTGGCGCTCAGGGCGGACTTCAGGGCCAGCCGGCGCACCTTCTTGTTGAGGGTGTAGCGGTAGGAGCGGGGCTTGGGGGCGAACACGATGCCGCCGTGGGTCCACTGGGGGGCCCGGGTGGAGCCCTGACGGGCGTGGCCGGTGCCCTTCTGGCGCCAGGGCTTCCGGCCGCCGCCGGACACCTCGGCCCGGGTCAGGCTGCTCTGGGTGCCCTGCCGGCAGTTGGCCAGGTGGTTCTTAACCACGTCGTGCACCACGGACTGGTTGGGCTCAATGCCGAACACGGCCTCGGAGAGCTCGACCTCGCCGATCTGCTTACCGGCCATATTATAAAGGTTCGCTTTAGGCATTTGTCATTCTCTCCTTTCTCACTTGTTACGCGCAGAGGCCTTCTGCGGGTTGACACGGGCGGACTGCTTCTGGGGATTGACGCGCCCGGCCTCGGTGACCTTCTTCTCGGCGATCTTCTTGACGCTGGTACGCAGGGCGACAACGCCGCCCCGGGGCCCGGGCACCGCGCCGCGCACGGCGATGACGCCCAGCTCCTCATCCACCTGCACCACGTCCAGGTTGATGACGGTGACCTGCTCGTTGCCCATCTGGCCGGCGCCGTTGTGCCCCTTGAAGATCCGGGAGGGGTCGGTGCTGGAGCCCATGGAGCCGGAGTGGCGGTGGACAGGGCCGCCGCCGTGGGACTTCTTCTGGACGTGGCCGCCGCAGCGCTTCACCGCGCCCTGGTAGCCGTGGCCCTTGCTGATGCCGGTGATGTCCACCCGGTCGCCGGGGGCGAACACGGTGGCGGTGAGCTGGTCGCCCACGTTGAGCTGGTCGGCGTTGTCCAGCTTGAACTCCTTGAGCACCCGCAGGCACTTGCCGGCCTTCTTGCTGTGCCCGGCCTCGGGCTTGGACAGCTTTTTCTCCGGGACTTCCTCAAATCCCAGCTGGACGGCGGTGTAGCCGTCCTTCTCCTCGGTCTTCTTCTGCACCACGGTGCAGGGGCCCGCCTGGATGACGGTGACCGGGATGACCTTACCGGCTTCGTCGAAGATCTGGGTCATACCCACCTTCTTGCCGATGATGGCCTTTTCCATGTGTATTCCTCCTTGTTAGGTTATTGGTTGAAAAACGTGGGCCTTGGGCTCCCATTGGTTTTCCAACGTGACCCGCCTGCCTCAGTAACGCGGCAGGCTGCGGTTCTCACAAAATCGGGTGAAATCAGAGCTTGATTTCGATGTCCACGCCGGCGGGGAGCTCCAGGGACATCAGAGCCTCCACGGTCTTCTGGGAGGGCTTCACCACGTCGATGAGCCGCTTGTGGGTGCGGCGCTCGAACTGCTCCCGGGAGTCCTTGTTCACGTGGACGGAGCGCAGGATGGTGACGATCTCCTTCTTGGTGGGCAGGGGGATGGGGCCGGAGACCTCGGCGCCGCTGCGCTTGGCGGTGTCCACGATCTTCTCGGCGGCCTGGTCGATGAGCTGATGGTCATAGGCCTTCAGCCGGATGCGGATCATTTCTTTCTGAGCTGCCATGTGTTTTCCTCCTTGACATACGAAGTTGACGGTAAGGCTGTCCTTGCTTCGTACGGTGAGAGACGTTTCATCCACGTTTCCGTGCGTATCACTCCCCGGCATGAATAAAACCGGCGCAAAGCGAGCCGGTTCTACCCACCCAGGGCGATATACGCCATGGCATGAGCCTCTCAGCCGCCCGATTATACGGACATACTCCGCGGAAGTTACCTCGCTTATCGCGAGCAATCTCCCGCATCATCGCAGTGCGCCCTTTGACAGGCGCTTGACTATTGTACAACAGGAGCCCCCTGGAAGTCAAGCACTTTTTTGCCCCTATCCCAAAGTTTTTTCACGGTTTTCAGGCTTTTGCCATGAAACCGTCTGTGCAACATTGCCAAACGTGAAACGGCGAACCCCGTACCGAGGTTCGCCGTTTTGTAGGGGCGGGGCTTGCCCCGCCCGTGGAACAGAGGGCACATCGGAACGGCGGGAGGGGCAAGCCCCCTACAGGTACAAATTCACCTATCCCGTCCGCGTCAATACGCCACGCCCCAGTAAACCATCTTCTTGGCGGGCTTGCCGCAGCAGGCGCACACGTCGCCCAGGTGCTCCTGCTGGAAGGGGATGCACCGGGAGGACACCCCCGCCTCCTCCTTCATCTTCACCTCGCAGGCCACGTCGCCGCACCACATGGTCTTGGCGAAGCCCCCCCGGGTCTCCATTTTCTCCTTGACCTCCGCCAGGGTGGCGCAGGGATAGGTGTTGTCCTCCAGGTTCTTCTTGGCCTTGGCGTACAGCCCGGCGTGGATGTCGTCCAGCATCCTGGCCACGGTGTCCTCGATGCCCTCCAGCGGCACGAAGGACTTCTCCCCGGAATCCCGGCGCACCAGCACACACTGGCCCTTCTCCATATCCTTGGGCCCCAGCTCCAGCCGCAGGGGCACGCCCTTCATCTCGTACTCGGCGAACTTCCAGCCGGGGGAGTTGTCAGAGGCGTCCATCTTCACCCGGAAGCCCGCCTTGGAAAGCCGCTCCATCACGGCCTCGTTGGCCTCGATCACGCCCTCCTTGTGCTGGGCCACCGGGATGACAATGACCTGGACGGGGGCCACCTTGGGGGGCAGCACCAGCCCCCGGTTGTCGCCGTGGGTCATGATGACGCCGCCGATGGTGCGGGTGGTGATGCCCCAGGAGGTCTCAAAGGGGGTGACCTGCTGGTTGTTCTTGTCCGCGAAGGAGATGCCGAAGGCCCGGGCGAACCCGTCCCCGAAGTAGTGGCTGGTGCCGTTCTGGAGGGCCTTCTTGTCGTGCATCATGCACTCGATGGTGTAGGTGCGCTCCGCCCCGGCGAACTTCTCCTTGTCGGTCTTCATGCCCATCACCACCGGCATGGCCAGCACGTCCTCGCACAGTTCGGCATAGATGCGGTGCATCCGCTCGGTCTCCTCGATGGCCTCCTGGGCGGTGGCGTGGAGGGTGTGGCCCTCCTGCCACAGGAATTCCCGGTGGCGCAGGAAGGGCCGGGTGGTCTTCTCCCAGCGCAGCACGGAGCACCACTGGTTATAGAGCATGGGCAGATCCCGCCAGGAGTGGACGATATCCGCCCAGTGGTCGCAGAACAGGGTCTCCGACGTGGGCCGGATGCACAGCCGCTCGTCCAGCTTCTCGCTGCCGCCGTAGGTCACCCAGGCGCACTCGGGGGCGAAGCCCTCCACGTGATCCTTCTCCTTCTGGAGCAGGGACTCCGGGATGAGCATGGGCATGGAGACGTTCTGATGGCCCGTCTCCTTAAAGCGCCGATCCAGATACGCCTGGATATTCTCCCAGATGGCGTAGCCGTAAGGGCGGAGGATAAACATTCCCTTGGTTTTGGCATAGCCGATGAGCTCCGCCTTGGTGCACACGTCGGTGTACCACTGGGCGAAGTCCACGTCCATATCGGTGATCTGGCTCACCTGCTTGTTCTTGTCCTGTGCCATGTCCTCTCCATCCTTTTATATATGGTTTCCATATTGTATTGCCAAACCGGGAAAAAGTCAAGAGGGAAGGCCCGCTCCCCTGCCCCTTGCGTTTTTTGACCTTTGTGATATAATATGGGCTCGTATCGGCCCGCGGCGGAGCGTGGGCCCCGCCCTTAGAGCCGCTGACACACCCCAGGATTGGAGAGCTTCCCATGGACTACTTTCACCTGTCCGCCCAACCGGACGCCATCGAAAAAATCAGCGCCCTGGGCCTGGCCCATCTGGGGGACGGGGTGTACGAGCTGATGGTGCGCTCCTGGCTGTGCCTCCACGGCAAGGCCACCAACGCGGGGCTGCACAAGGCGGCGGTGAAATACGTGGCCGCCCCCGCCCAGGCCAAGCTGATTCACGCCATCCTCCCCCTGCTGACCGAGGAGGAGCAGGCCGTCTACCGCCGGGGCCGCAACAGCCGCACCGCCGCCGTCCCCAAGGGGGCCAGCGTGGGGGAGTACCACGCCGCCACGGCCCTGGAGTCCCTGTTCGGCTGGCTGTATTTGCAGGGCAGAACCGACCGGCTCAACGAGTTATTCGACGCCATGATGGAGGAGGCAAGCAATGCCCTTTGATGCAATCTTTATGACAGCCTTAGCGGGGGAGCTGCGGGACACCCTGGTGGGCGGCAAGGTGGACAAGCTCTACCAGCCCGCCCGGGACGAGGCGGTGCTCCATATGCGGGCGGGCCGGGATAACGTGCGGCTGCTGCTGTCCGCCAGCCCCGCCCACCCCCGGGCCCAGCTGACAAAGGTGCCCCGGGAGAACCCGGAGACGCCCCCCATGTTCTGTATGCTGCTGCGCAAGCACTTCACCGGGGCCCGCCTGCTGGAGCTCACCCAGCCCTCCATGGAGCGGCTGCTGGACTTCCGGTTCGAGGCCCTGGACGAGCTGGGTGACCGGGTGGAGCGCCGGCTGGTGCTGGAGTGCATCGGCCGCAAGTCCAACCTGATCATGCTGGACGGCGCGGGCCGGATCACTGACTGTATGCGCCGGGCCGACGGGGATCTGTCCGCCAAGCGCCCGGTGATGCCCGGGCTGTTCTACGCCCCCCCGGAGCCCACCGGGCGGCTGGATCCCTCCGCCATGCCGCCGGAGGAACTGCGCTCCTTCGTCCTCGCCAACGCCCCGGAGGGGGACGGCCAGGACAAATGGCTGCTGGATACCTTCAACGGCCTGTCCCCTCTCATCGCCCGGGAGCTGGCCTTCCAGGGGGAGGGCACCCGGGAGGGCCTCGCCCAGCGGCTGGAGCAGCTCATGGACAGGGTACGGGCCGGGGACTTTACACCCACAGTGCTGGTACGGGACGGCAAGCCTATAGACTTCACCTTCCAGGCCGTGCTGCAATACGGCCCCTCGGTGGAGCTGAAACGCTACCCCACCTTCTCCGCCCTGCTGGACGACTTCTACGAGCAGAAGGAGGCCCAGGAGCGGGTACGCCAGCGGGGCCAGGACTTCATCCGCTCCGTCACCCAGGCCCGGAACCGGACAGCCAAGAAGATCGCCAACCAGGAGGGGGATCTGGCCCGCACCGCCGACCGGGACAAGCTGCGCCGGTACGGGGACATCCTCACCACCAACTTCTACCAGATGTCCAAGGGCCAGTCCGTCCTCCGGGCCCAGGACTACTACGACCCGGACTGCCCGGAGATAGACATACCCCTGGATCCCCTCCTCACCCCCCAGCAGAACGCCGCCAAGTATTATAAGGAGTACAAGAAGGCCCAGAAGGCGGAGGAGATGCTCACCCTCCAGCTGGAGAAGAACCGGGCCGAGCTGGACTATCTGGACAGCGTGCTCCAGATGATCACCCTGTCCGAGGGGGATCGGGACTTACAGGAGATCCGCCAGGAGCTGATGGACAACGGCTACCTGAAGCAGCACAAGCGGAAAATGACCGCCAAGGGCCGCCAGAAGCTCGTCCGCTCCAAGCCCATGGAGTTCACATCCTCCGGGGGGCTGACCATCCTGGTGGGCAAGAACAACAGCCAGAACGACCGCCTCACCCTGAAGGACGCGGACAAGCGGGATCTGTGGCTCCACGCCCAGAAGCTCCACGGCTCCCACGTGATCCTGAAAACCGGCGGGGCCCAGCCGGACGAGGCATCCCTCACCGAGGCGGCCATGCTGGCGGCCTGGTTCTCCCAGGGCCGGGAGTCGGGCCAGGTGCCGGTGGACTACACCCCGGTCAAGGTCGTGAAAAAGCCCGCCGGGGCCAAGCCCGGCTATGTGATCTATAACACCTATCAAACCCTGTACGTCACCCCCAGCGAGGAGCTGGTGCGGACGCTGCGGGGCCGGAAGCAGAAATGAGGAGAATTGCTATGGCGACACAACTGACCACGGAGGATCTGCGCCGCAAGGCGCTGGCCTTTTTGAAGCGGCGCTCAGAGGAAACCCCCGGGGGTATGCCCGATCCCTCCGCCGACCTCACCCTGATCGACTGTGACGGCCCCTCCGGCTCCCTGGTGCTGGGCTATGACACCAAGCCCTGGATGGCCAACATCTGGGGGGTGGTGCACGGCGGGGTGGTGGCTGCCCTGGTGGACTCCTGCATGGGCATCACCTGCGGCGTCCAGTGCGGGCTCATCGCCCCCACCGTGTCCATGACGGTGAACTACGCCCGCCCGGTGCCGCTGAACGCCTCCATCGTGGTGCGCACCCGCACCGTGCGCTGCGGGGCCACCTCGGGGCAGCTGACCGCGGAGGTGTACCCCGCCGGCCAGCCGGACAAGCTGCTGGTGACCGCCAGCGGGGCTTACTGTACCAAGCCCAACAACCTGTCCGGGGGCCGCCTCCCCTGGGGGGAGGAGCCCCTGTCATGATCTTCGGCCGCCGCATCAACAAGTATTACCTCAAATACGCCGGCTGGCTCCTGCTGGGGCTGACCGCGCTGGTGCTGGTGGACTATATTCAGCTCATCATCCCCAACCTGTATCAGCAGGTGATCAACGGCATGAACCAGGGCTGGGTGGCGGTGGACGGCGTCCGCCTCCCCTTTGACATGGACTTCCTGCTGGATCGGATCTGCCTGCCCATGGTGGGCATTGTGGCGGCCATGGTGTTCTGCCGATTCCTGTGGCGGATCTGCTTTTTCGGCGCGGCCGTCCGGGTGGAGACCGACCTGCGCAACGAGATGTTCAACCACGTCAAGGATCTGGATCGCCAATTCTACGCGGAGAACAAGGTGGGCGGGCTGATGAGCCTGTTCACCAACGACCTGGAGACGGTGCAGGACTGCTACGGCTCCGGCTTCCTGATGTTTTTCGACGCGCTGCTGCTGGGCGGGCTGTCGGTGGCGAAGATGTGGATCATGGATCCGGTGATGACCGCCCTGTCCATGATCCCCATGGCCCTGCTGCTGGCCTCCAGCGCGGTGGTGGGCCGGTACATGATGAAGAAGTGGGACATCCGGCAGGAGGCGTTCTCCAAGCTGTCCGACTTCTCCCAGGAGAGCTTTTCCGGCATCGCCGTCATCAAGGCCTTCGTGAAGGAGGCCAGGGAGCTGCTGGCCTTCCAGCGGCTGAACCGGGAGAACGAGAAGGCCAACGTGGACTTCACCCGCTCGTCGGTGCTGCTGCGCATACTGGTGACCACCTTTGTGGAGTCGGTGATCTGCATCATCCTGGGCTACGGCGGCTGGCTGGTGTGGAAGGGCGACTTCAACGCCGGGGAGCTGATGGAGTTCATCGGCTACTTCAACTCCATCGTCTGGCCCATTATGGCGGTGTCCGAGCTCATCGACATGACCAGCCGGGGCCGGGCCTCCCTGAAGCGGATCTCCGCCCTGCTGGACGCCCCCTGCAGCGTGGCCGACCGCCCGGATGTTCGGCCCCTGGGGGAGGTGCGGGGTGAGATCGAGTTCCGCCGCCTCACCTTCCGCTACCCCGACGGGGAGTACGACGCCCTGCGGGACGTGTCCTTCACCATCCACGCCGGGGAACAGGTGGGGCTGGTGGGCCGCACCGGCTCGGGCAAGACCACGGTGGTGGATCTGCTGCTGCGCACCTGCAACGTCCCAGACGGCACGGTGTTTATCGACGGGCACGACGTGAACACGGTGCCCATCCGGGACGTGCGCCGGGCGGCGGCCTACGTGCCCCAGGACAATTTCCTGTTCAGCGACACCATTGCCCGGAACATCGACTTCACCGAGAACGAGCCCGACCAGGAGCGGGTGGTGCGGGCCGCCGCCCTGGCGGGGGTGGACGGCGACGTGCGGGACTTTCCCCAGGGCTACGGCACCGTCCTGGGCGAGCGGGGCGTCACCGTGTCCGGCGGGCAGAAGCAGCGCATCTCCATCGCCCGGGCGCTGATCAAGGACGCGCCCATCCTGATCTTGGACGACTCGGTGTCCGCCGTGGACACCGGCACCGAGCGGGAGATCCTGGCCAATCTGCGGGAGCAGCGGGCGGGCCGCACCACCATCCTCATCGCCCACCGTATGTCCACCGTGGAGGGCATGGATCAGATCATCTTCCTGGAGGACGGGGCGGTGACCGCCGTGGGAACCCACGCCCAGCTGTGCGAGAGCTGCCCCGCCTACCGCCGGATGGTGGAGCTGCAAAAGCTGGAGGAGGAGGGGGCCCGTCACAATGGATGAATATGTTCCGCTTTTGTTTGTGGGGGCCGTGGTGGGGACGTTTTCCATCCTCTTTCTGCTGGCGTGGCGGCGGGAGCTGCGCACCAAATCCGCCCCCGATTTTGACCGCCGCATCGCCGACGGGGAGATCATCCGCCGGCTGCTGAAATACGCGGTTCCCTATAAAAAGGAGTTCGTCCTGGTGCTGGCAATCATGCTGATCTCCATCTCCTATGAGCTGGCCTCCCCGCTGATCATGGGCCGGGTGGAGGAGCTGATCAAAAACCGGTTTGAGCCCTCCGCCCTGCTGCGCTGGGTGGCGCTGTACGTGGGTATGCTCATCGTGTCCATGGTTTGTACCTACATCCAGTCCATCCTGCTGCAAAAGACGGGGCAGAAGATCCTCTCCGCCCTGCGGCAGGATCTGTTCACCCACATCGAGTCCCTCTCCCATGAGCAGCTCAACAAGCTCCCCGTGGGCAAGCTGGTCACCCGCGTCACCAACGACACCAACGCCATCTCCCTGGTGTTCACCAACGTGCTGGTGAATATGCTCCGCAACACCTTTATTGCGCTGGGGGTGCTGGGGGCCATGCTGCTGCTGAACTACGCGCTGACGCTGATGATCCTGTGCTTTGTCCCCTTCCTAGTGCTGTTTACGGTGATCTTCCGCAAGTTCACCCGGCGGGTTAACCGGGTGGTGAAGAACCGCACCACCGACATCAACGCCTTCCTGTCCGAAAACCTGTCCGGCATCAAGATCACCCAGATCTTCAACCAGGAGGAGCGCAAGCTGAGGGACTTTTTGCGGCGCAGCGGCGATCTGAAAAAGGCCAAGCAGAAGCAGATCCTGGTGGCCGCCATCTTCCGGCCCATGGTGTATATGCTGTACATCTCGTCGGTGCTGTGCCTGTTCTATTTGGGCGGCAAGGGGTACATTCAGGACACCGTGTTCCTGGGACAGGTGATGACCAGCGGCACCGTGGTTTCCTTCTATATGTACATCTCCCGGTTCTTCAACCCCATCCAGACCCTGGCGGAGCAGTTCAATACGCTCCAGTCCGCCTTTGCCTCGGCGGAGAAGATCTTCGATATCTTCGACCTGGAGCCCGAGGTGGTGGACGGCCCCGGGGCGGTAGAGCTGGACGGGATCCGGGGGGAGATCGAGTTCAGGGACGTGTGGTTCGCCTACGAGCCCGGGGAGTGGGTGCTGAAGGGAGTGTCCTTCCATGTGGAGGCCCGGCAGACCGTCGCCTTCGTGGGGGCCACCGGCTCGGGCAAGACCACCATCCTCTCCCTGCTGTGCCGGAACTACGACATTCAGAAGGGCCGCATTCTCATTGACGGCCGGGACATCCGCACCATCAAGATCTCCTCCCTGCGGCGGCAGTTCGGCCAGATGCTCCAGGACGTGTTCCTGTTCTCCGGCACCATCCGCTCCAACCTGGCGCTCCGGGAGGAGGGCTTCACCGACCCGGAGATCTGGGAGGCCTGCAAATACGTCAACGCCGACGCCTTTATCCGCAAGCTGGACAAGGGGCTGGACGAGGAGGTGCGGGAGCGGGGCGGCAACTTCTCCGCCGGCCAGCGGCAGCTTTTGAGCTTCGTGCGCACCATCCTCCACAAGCCCGCCGTCATGATCCTGGACGAGGCCACCGCCAACATCGACACCGAGACTGAGCTGCTCATCCAGGACTCCCTGGAGAAGATGCGCTCCATTGGCACCATGCTCATCGTGGCCCACCGCCTGTCCACCATCCAGCACGCCGATCAGATCATCGTGCTGTCCCACGGCCGGATCGTGGAGTCCGGGAACCACCAGGAGCTGCTGGCCAAAAAAGGGCGCTACTACCAGCTCTACACCCTGCAGTTCAACCGGGAAAAGCTGCTGGGGGCGTGAAACTCCCCTTGCTTTTCCCCCTGGCCTCTGGTATAATAAGGTTATCCCACAGGCCTTTGCCTTGGGAAATTTTACTGATTAGGAGTGGTTTCTTATGTCACGTTATGCCGGTACCCAAACCGAAAAGAATTTGATGGCCGCCTTCGCCGGGGAGTCCGAGGCCCGGAACAAGTACACCTACTTCGCCTCCAAGGCCAAGAAGGAGGGCTTCGAGCAGATCGCCGCGCTGTTCCTCAAGACGGCGGACAACGAGAAGGAGCACGCCAAGCTGTGGTTCAAGGAGCTGGAGGGCATCGGCGACACCGCCGCCAACCTGAAGTCCGCCGCCGAGGGCGAGAACTACGAGTGGACGGATATGTACGCCGGCTTCGCCGAGACCGCCGAGAAGGAGGGCTTCCCCGAGCTGGCCGCCAAGTTCCGCCTGGTGGCCGCCATCGAGAAGCACCACGAGGAGCGCTACCGCGCCCTGCTGAAGAACGTGGAGACTCTGGAGGTCTTCAAAAAGAGCGAGGTCAAGGTGTGGGAGTGCCGCAACTGCGGCCACATCGTGGTGGGCACCGCCGCGCCGGACATCTGCCCCACCTGCGCCCATCCCCAGTCCTATTTCGAGGTCAACGCCGAGAATTACTGATCGGAACGGCTTCCATACATCAAAGCCCGCCGGGAATCCCCCGGCAGGCTTTTTTTGCCCCCGCCCCCTTGACAGCCCGCCCCGGCTGTGCTACTATATTTTTAACAGTAGTAAATAATACAGTAGTGGAAGGAGCGATTCCCCATGAAAAAGGATTACATGGCCCGTCTGGAGCGCTGGGCCCGCTGGATGCTCCCCCGGCAGGAGGCGGAGGACGTGATCGCCGACTACCGGGACATTGTGGGCGACCCGCCCCGGAGCTACGAGGAGCTGCTCCGCGACCTGGGCAAACCCCGGAAAGTGATCCAGCCCCTTGTCCTGAAAAAGCCGTACCACATCTGGCTGGCGGTGTTCGCGGTGACGGCGGCCTGCGCCCTCCTCCTCGGCCTGAGCCCCCTGCCCGGCGGGAACCGGCTCTGGCGGCTTCTCAGCAACTCTGTTATCTGGAATGACAGAGCTCTCTTTACCTTGGGCAATGTCTTTCCCCCTTTGGGCATGGTGGTGGCGCTGGTCTGGTTCCGCTGGAAGGGCCGGAAGCCGGGGAAGCTCCCCAGGGCGGTTCCCATCCTGCTGGCGGTGGCGGTCATTTGGATCGCGGGCGTGCTGTTCACCGACTGGCTCTGGCTGAACGACCCCATGGGTTTTTCGGCCCTGTTGGGAGAAGTGCCTGTGCGCGTGTTGTGGGTCAGCCTGGGCTGGACAAGGCCGCTCACAGTCCTCCTGCTCGGCGACTCCCTGACGTGGGGCGGCTGTTTCGCCATGGCCCTGCTGGCGGTGTACGCTTTGGTGAAGGCCCGGACGGGGGATCGCCGGTGGGCCGCGGTTTACGTTCTGGCCCTCACCGCCGTACTGGTGTCCTGGCAGACCCTGACCTTTATGAGCGATATGTCGCTGGACGGCGCAGGCCCGGGCTGGGGGCTGTCCCACTTCCGGATCTGGACGATCCAGGCCGCCGTCGGCTTTGTGGGCGCGGGGGTGGCCCTATGCTGAAAAAAGACTTGGTGGAGCTGGCCCTCCTCCACCTGCTGTCCCAGGAGGATCAGTACGGCTACGACCTGCTGCGCCGCCTCCACGCCGTCTTCCCCGACACCCAGGAGAGCGCCATCTACGCCCTCCTCCGGGGCCTGTGCCGGGACGGCTGCCTGGAGCAGTACCAGGGGGACACCTCGGCGGGCCCCGCCCGAAAGTACTACCGCCTCACCGACGACGGCATGGGCCGGTACGGCGGGCTGCTGAAGCAGTGGCGGGCCCTCCGGGACGCGCTGGCGGCGCTGGGGGTGGCGTAGCCCCGCGTCCCCGGGCAGGACGGCAAAGCGCCCGGCGGCCTGCAAGAGGCCGCCGGGCGCTTTTTGTGTTTCGGGGCAGGATTACCGGACGGGGAAATACTTCCCGCAAACGTAGACGCTCTCTACCTGATCCAGCTCCAGCGCTTCGGGGAAGTTCCAAATCTGGAGCACCCCGTAACGCTTTTCCGCAGGATTGGCATAGGTGGCCGTCCCGGAAGGGTTCCACCCCCCCTGCTTCTCCCAGTCCAGCTCTGTGCCATCCTTCATCCGAACCCGGATGGGGTTGAAGGTCAGCTCGTCCGGCACGCCGTGCTCGAAGGCAGCGGTGAGCCCCAGGGGGGACAGCTCCACCCATTCCGCGGTGAGGGCCCCGGCCAGCGCCGAGTCCTTCTCCATCGTGAGCTTGTCCGTGGACTCCACCGTCAGCGGGATGGTGAGCTGCACGTCGTTCAGCTTGAACCCGGAGGTGTATTTTTCGACAACGATGTTTTCACCTCCCTGCCCGGGGCGGATCTCGTCTGGCACAATTTCCTGTTGGGAAGGATCCACATAGTCATAAATATGCCGGATCCGCAGCGTGGCGTTGGACAGATCCCCGAAGTTCTGCCCCCAGCCGGTGAACACCAGCAGGGCCGTCTCGTCCTCCTCGTTGTAGACCGCGTACCCGGGATCAAAGCTGAACGACCAGTAGACCCCGTCGGCGGCCAGCCCGCCCAGCCCCTCGTCCGTCATCACGTTGACCTCGCCCCAGGGCACCATGTCCGCGCTGAGCCGGTGGCCTTCCAAATCCCGCACCTGCACCCAGGCCCGGATGGTGGAGCCGTCCGACAGGGCGGACAGCACCTTCACCTCAAAGCCGTCCATGGTATACGCCTTGTCCTCCTGTTCCTGGGCGTAGGGGGCAAAGCTCCCCAGCAGCTCCCGCAGGGTGGGAGAGGCGGCAAAGGCCGTCCCCAGCAGCACCGCGCAGGCCGCCGCCGCGAGGAGCGCCGTCTTCACCGCCCCCAGCCCCGCCTTCTTCGCCCTGGCCGGCAGGTTGTCCAGCACGTCCTGCATTCTCCCGTCAAATCCATTCGGCACAATGATTTCCTCCTTTTTTGCCATGCTTCTCAGCAGCTCGTCAAACTGTTCCATATTCGCCCTCCTGACTTTGCAGCATTTCCTTCAACTGCGCACGGGCTCTTGCAAGCCTGGATTTCACCGTCCCCGCCGGGACGCCCAGGCACTTGGCGATCTGACCCACCGTCATGTCCTCGTAGTAGAACAGCGTCACCACCGCCCGCCGCGACCGGGGCAGGGCGGACACCGCCTCCCACAGGCCGTCGTACCGCCGGGGCTGGGGGGCGGCGGGCTCCTGGGGCAGATCGTCCAGGTAGACCACCCTCCCCCGCTTCCGCCGCTGGGAGCAGGCGCAGTTCACCGCGATCCTCACCAGCCAGGGCCGCACCGCCTCCTTGTCCCGCAGCCTGTCCAGCGACTGCCACGCCTGCAAAACCGCCTGCCCCACCGCGTCCTCCGCGTCGGCATCGCTGTCCAGCACCGACCGGGCCGCCCGGAACATCCGGCGGCTGTGCTCTGTCACCGCGGCGGCGAATTCCTCCCGCGTCCAATCCATGCCTTGTCTCATCTCCTCGTGGGTGGGTCTGTTGTCCGGACATCCTATAGACGCGGGGAGTGCCAAAAAGGTTCCCCCCTTCGCCAAAAAATTTTGTGAACTTCGTTTTTGCAATTTTTCGTACTCGGACTTGCAAAATCGCCGAACCTGGTGTAGAATACAGTATCGCGTGATCGCGACACGTTCAATGAGGAAAGGATGTTGACGGTATGTCGATTCAAAATGCGTATCTCCTGTCCGTGCTGGACGACCTGAAGAAAAAGAGCGCCCATGAGCCCGAGTTCCTCCAGGCCGTGGAGGAGGTGCTGGAATCCCTGGAGCCCGTGGTGGCCGCCGACCCCCGCTACGAGCAGCAGAACATCATCGGCCGCATTGTGGAGCCCGAGCGGGTGGTGATGTTCCGGGTGCCCTGGGTGGACGACAGCGGCAAGGTGCAGGTGAACCGGGGCTTCCGCGTCCAGTTCAACTCCGCCATCGGCCCCTACAAGGGCGGCCTGCGCTTCCACCCCACCGTCAACCTGTCCGTGATCAAATTCCTGGGCTTCGAGCAGGTGTTCAAAAACTCCCTCACCACCCTGCCCATGGGCGGCGGCAAGGGCGGCGCCGACTTCGACCCCAAGGGCAAGAGCGACGGCGAGGTTATGCGCTTCTGCCAGTCCTTCATGACGGAGCTTCAGCGCCACATCGGCCCGGACACCGACGTGCCCGCCGGCGACATCGGCGTGGGCGCCCGGGAGATCGGCTTTCTATTCGGCCAGTACAAGAAGATCCGGGACGAGTTCACCGGCGTGCTCACCGGCAAGGGCCTGACCTACGGCGGCTCCCTGGCCCGCACCGAGGCCACCGGCTTCGGCCTGTGCTACTTCGCCGACGCCTGCCTGCGGGACAACGGGCAGTCCTTCGAGGGCAAGCAGGTGGTCATCTCCGGCTCCGGCAACGTGGCCATCTACGCCAACCAGAAGGTGAACCAGCTGGGCGGCAAGGTCATCGCCATGTCCGACTCCAACGGCTATATTGTAGACGAGAACGGCATCGACTACAAGATCCTCAAGGAGATCAAGGAGGTCAAGCGGGCCCGGATCAAGACCTATCTGGACTATGTGCCGTCCGCCAAGTATGTGGAGGGCTGCTCCGGGATCTGGACGGTGCCCTGCGACATCGCCCTGCCCTGCGCCACCCAGAACGAGATCAACGGGGAGAGCGCCAAGGCCCTCATCGCCAACGGCTGCAAGGGCGTGTTCGAGGGGGCCAATATGCCCTCCACCCCCGAGGCCATCAGCGCCTATCAGGAGGCGGGCATCTTCTTCGGCCCCGCCAAGGCCGCCAACGCCGGGGGCGTGGCCACCTCCGGCCTGGAGATGAGCCAGAACAGCGAGCGGCTGAGCTGGACGTTCGAGGAAGTGGACGCCAAGCTGAAGGGCATCATGGAGGGCATCTACGCCGCCTGCGCCGCCGCCGCGGAGCAGTTCGGCATGAAGGGGAACCTCCAGGCGGGGGCCAACATCGCCGGGTTCCTGAAGGTGGCGGACGCCATGCTGTGGCAGGGGATCTGCTAAGACAGGTTCCGCGTTCTGCTAACAATTAAAGCGCAAAAGGCCCCGCAGTCTGTGACTGCGGGGCCTTTTATGCGTGTTCTTCCTGCTGTTCGAGGTATTCTTCCACAATCTTGTGAATCAGGTTTGCGACAGGTCGGTGTTCTTTTTGCGCCTGGGCTTCTATTCGCGCCTTAAACTCATAGGTCACTCGAAACGTAACTTGAGTATCTGTCTTTGCCATTCAATTCACCTCACTGACTTATATTGTACATCATTGACTGTCAAAATGCTTGACATTCATTGACAGTCTGTGGTATTCTGAAGTCGAGGTGATCCCTATGACAGGCTGGCAAGCCCTGCCTGAAGAACGCTGCGGCAGCTGCAAATACTTTCGCAAGCACTACATTCGTCTGTATCAAGGTCATTATTCCGCCACAAATTACGGCCACTGTGTCCATCCCCGGCTGAAAAAACGGCGGGCGGAGGAGCACTGCCCCCACTGGTGCCCCAAACAGGAGGAAGCCCCCCGCGATTCCTGATCGCGGAGGGCTTCCTGATTCTTTTATAAATCCGCCAGGGTGAGGGAAAACTCAAACCGTTCCACCCCGTCCTCCCCCGTCCCCCGGGCCAGCAGCTCGTCCCCCCGGGCGGCGGTGTCCACCCAGATGGTCTCCCCCGCCCGGCACTCGTTCACGTACCCGATTTGCAGGGAGCGGACGAACTTCCCCCGGCCCAGCTCCTCCAGGTGGAGGCTGTCGCAGGCGAAGTCGGCGTAATGGATGTTGTTCACGTGGCCGTTGATATCGGTGTCGGAGTAGCGCAGATCCCGGCGCACCCGGTGGTCAAATTCCTCCGGCATGGGGATGCGGCGCAGCTTCACGCTCTTGCACAGCTCGCCGCCGTCGGTGCCCTGGAACTCGGCCAGCTCCTTCATGCGGAACAGCTTCCGGCTGTCCGCGTCCACCATCACCCACAGCGTGGAGCCCTGGCCCACGGCCTTCCCGTCCCGGAACAGGTCGAAGTCCCGGTAGGAGGACGCGCCGGAGGCCCCCCGGTGCCAGGTTTTCACGTCCACCAGGTCGTTCCACCGCAGGGGCGCGTCCAGCTCCACCCAGCTCCGGGTGACCATCCAGAGGCAGTTGTACTTGGCCAAAACCTCGGGGCCGGACGCCCCCAGGGCCAGCGCGGCCTGGGTGGCGGCCTCCTGCAAAATGCCCAGCAGCGCCGACGGGCGGCACTGGTTGAACAGATCCACGTCCCGGGAGTCCACCCGGAACCGTCCTTCGTAAAAGGTGCCCATCGTTCTATTCCTTCCTTCCGGGGATGGTGATGGTATACCGGGCGCACAGCGCGTCCAGATCGTCGGCGGTGGCGGCGGGCAGCCGCAGGGCCGCCCCGCAGGCGGCGCACACCACGTCCACCGCGGCGTACCCCACCTTGACGCCGTACTCCGTGGAGCCGCACCCGCAGGACACGCCGCCCCGCTGGGCCACGTCCCGCAGCTCGGCCAGCACCTCGGCCATCACCCCGTCGTTGAGGAACGCGCCCCGCCGCTCCCCCTCGTCGTCCGCCCGGAGCTTGTCCACCGCCTGCTCCAGCTGCTCCATGGCCCGGAACACCGGCCCCTCCTCCCCGATGTAGCAGCAGCCCAGCCCGGACTTGGGGCAGGACAGGGCCAGCAGCTTCTGGGTCAGCAGCGCGTCATTGGAGCACACGGCGGTGTGATCCCGGGCGCACAGCAGGCAGGGCACGGTGACCTCGCACCGGTCGCCAAGCTGGGTAAAGCGCAGCTCCGACTTGCCGCAGGGGCAGGGCAGCACGCTGTCCCCGGCGCACAGCTGAAAGGGGGTGCGGGAGGCGATCACCGCCTGCCCGCACACGGGGCAGATGTATCCAATGGAGCGGGCTTCTTCGGGCATGGGGATCCCTCCTCACAAATTCCAAAGGAGATTATACCACCATTTTGCCCGGTTTTCCAGAGACAAAGTTCCCAGAATGTCATAGTTTTCCCATGCATGAACCCTCATTTCCTGGGCACACTATAGTCAAGTAAGTTCAAAAGTATCATTTGATACTTTTGAACCCGGCGGCGATTTATCGCCGCCGATGGCCGCGGACGCGGCCTTAACTTGCACTTCATAGGGAACAAAGCGCGCTTCGCGCGTCAGCGGGCCAGCGGCCCGCTGCTTGAACAAGTGCAATTGCACTTGTTCAACTTTGTTCCCTATAAGGGCAAACCACGCCAAAGGAGTCACATCCATGGAAAATCAAAAGCTGGGGCGGCAGACCTTCCAGCCCGGTTCGCCCCCCGTGATCATCGGCTTCGGCTCCGCCGCCGGCAATAAGGAGAGCCAGGGCCCCCTGGGCCGGCACTTCGACCACACCTGCAAGGACGACACGTTTGGCTGCAAGACCTGGGAGCAGGCGGAGTCCGCCATGCAGGGGCTGGCCCTGGACGCGGCGCTGAAGCGGGCGAGGCTGCACACAACCGATCTGGATCTCCTGCTGGCGGGGGATCTGCTCAACCAGTGCATCGGCTCGGGCTACGCCGCCCGGGCCGCCGACGTGCCCTTCTTCGGGCTGTACGGGGCCTGCTCCACCATGGGGGAGAGCCTGGCCCTGGCCGCCCTGCTGCTCAGCGGCGGGTACGGAACCTACGCCGCCGCCGTCACCTCCTCCCATTTCTGCTCGGCGGAGCGGCAGTACCGCACCCCGCTGGAGTACGGCTCCCAGCGCACCCCCACCGCCCAGTGGACGGCCACCGCCGCTGGGGCGGTGGTGGTGACCGGGGAGATGCGCCCCGGGCCCCGGATCCCCCGGGTGACCATCGGCCGGGTGAAGGACAAGGGCATCAAGGACGCCAACAACATGGGGGCGGCCATGGCGCCCGCCGCCTACGAGACGCTGAAGGCCCACTTTGAGGACACCGGCCTCGCCCCGGACTACTACGACCTGATCCTCACCGGCGATCTGGGCAAGCTGGGCCACGAGATCGTCACCGACCTCTTTGAGCGGGACGGGGTGAAGCTGGCCAACTACAACGACTGCGGCCTGATCCTGTTCGACCGGGAGGAGCAGGACGTCCACGCCGGAGCGTCGGGGTGCGGCTGCTCGGCGTCGGTGCTGTGCGGCTACCTGCTGCCGGGGCTGCTGGCGGGGCGGTGGCGGCGGATCCTGTTCTGCCCCACCGGGGCCCTCCACTCCCCCACCGCCACCATGCAGGGGGAGTCCATCCCCGGCGTGTGCCACGCCCTGGCGCTGGAAGGGGGGAAATGACATGGACTATGTGAAAGCCTTTGTGGTGGGCGGCATCTTCTGCATCATCGGCCAGATCCTCATCGACAAGACCAAGCTCACCCCCGCCCGGATTCTGGTGGCCTACGTGGTGTCCGGGGTGATTTTGGGCGCTGTCGGGGTCTACAAGCCCCTGGCGGAGTGGGCCGGGGCGGGGGCCACGGTACCCCTCACCGGTTTCGGCTACCTGCTGGCCAAGGGGGTCAAGGAGGCGGTGGGGTCAAAGGGCCTGCTGGGGGCCCTCACCGGGGGCGTGACCTCCGCCGCCGGCGGCATCACCGCCGCCATCTTCCTGGGCGTGCTGGTGGCCCTGATTTTCAAGCCAAAGCCCAAGGGTTAGTTCCTTTTTCTCGAGAGAAAAAGGAACCGAAAAAGAGCTTGAGTCCGCTGACGGACTTGGGCGCAAACCGCAGCCTGCTGCGACGGCAACGAGACGGCGATAAAATTTTTACAGTTTTTATGGCTGTGTCATTGACAAGGCGCGGCTGTGTGCTATAATAAAAGCGTCAACTGAATATTCCCTTATCAAGAGTGGCGGAGGGACCGGCCCGATGAAGCCACGGCAACCTGCTTTGCAAGGTGCCAAGTCCGGCGGAAACGCGAGATGAGGAAAGCACTGGAGTCTCCAGCCCCCCGCCGTTTCCCGGCGGGGGTTTTTCATCCCCCTCATTTCCCCTCAAAAACAGAAAGGAGAAACACATCATGGCAAAACGTCTATTCACCTCTGAGTCCGTCACCGAGGGCCACCCCGACAAGGTGTGCGATCAGATCTCCGACGCCATCCTGGACGCCATCATCGAGAAGGATCTCAACGCCCGGGTGGCCTGTGAGACCGCCGTCTCCACCGGCCTGATTCACATCATGGGCGAGATCACCACCTCCTGCTATGTGGACATCCCCAAGATCGCCCGTCAGGTGGTCAAGGACATCGGCTACGTGGACGGCCAGGGCGGCTTCGACGGCGACTCCTGCGCCGTCATCACCAACATCGACGAGCAGTCCCCCGACATCGCCCTGGGCGTGGACAAGGCCCTGGAGGCCAAGGAGGGCCAGCTCAGCGACGGCCTGGACAACGGCGCCGGGGATCAGGGCATGATGTTCGGCTACGCCTGCACCGAGACGGAGGAGCTGATGCCCCTGGCCATCTCCCTGTCCCACAAGCTGGCCCTGCGGCTGGCCCAGGTGCGCAAGGAGGGGCTGGTGGACTACCTGCGGCCCGACGGCAAGAGCCAGGTCACCGTGGAGTACGATGAAAACGGCAAGCCCGTCCGGGTGGACACGGTGGTGCTGTCCACCCAGCACGCCCCCGAGGCCAGCCTGGATCAGATCCGGGCGGACATGATTGAGCTGGTGGTGAAGCCCACCATCCCCGCCGCCCTGCTGGATGAGCATACCCGCATCCTGGTGAACCCCACCGGCCGCTTCGTGGTGGGCGGGCCCCAGGGGGACTCCGGCCTCACCGGGCGGAAGATCATCGTGGATACATACGGCGGCAGCGCCCCCCACGGCGGCGGCGCCTTCTCCGGCAAGGATCCCACCAAGGTGGACAGATCCGCCGCCTACGCCGCCCGCTGGGTGGCAAAGAACGTGGTGGCCGCGGGGCTGGCGGACAAGTGCCAGGTGCAGCTGGCCTACGCCATTGGGGTGGCCCGGCCCGTGTCCGTCCGGGTGGACACCTTCGGCACCGGCAAGGCGCCCGACGAGGCGCTGGAGGCCGCCGTGGACAAGGTGTTCGACCTGCGCCCCACCGCCATCATCAACCGGCTGAACCTGCGCCGGCCCATCTACCGGCAGATCGCCTCCTACGGCCACTTCGGCCGCCTGGATCTGGATCTCCCCTGGGAGAAGCTGGACATGGTGGATCAGCTCAAGGCCGCCCTGTAACCTTTTAAACGAAAACCCGCCGCCGGTTCCTGACCGGCGGCGGGTTTTTTACGCAAGCCCAAGCAGCCGGGCCGCTGTGCTCACCACCAGGCACAGCCCCAGCCCCAGGGCGGTGGGGATCGCCACGGAAAGCGCCGTCCACTTCACGCTGCCCGTCTCCTTGTAAATGGTCAGGCAGGTGGTGGAGCAGGGCCAGTGGAACAGGGAGAACAGCATGGCGCACACCGCCGTCAACCATGTCCAGCCGTGCTCACCCAGCAGCGCCCCCAGCGCCGCCAGATCGTCGAACTCCACCAGGCTGCCCGTGGCCAGATAGGCCATGAGCATCACCGGCAGCACGATCTCGTTGGCGGGCCAGCCCAAAATGAAGGCCATCAGGATCACCCCGTCCAGCCCGAACAGCCGGGCGAAGGGATCCAGGAACCCGGTGCAGTGGGCCAGCAGGGAGGCGTCCCCCACAGTGAGGTTGGCCATCAGCCAGATGAACGCCCCCGCCGGGGCAGCCACCGACACCGCCCGCCCCAGCACAAACAGGGTGCGATCCAGCATGGAGCGGACGATGACCTGCCCCACCCGGGGCTTCCGGAAGGGGGGCAGCTCCAGGGCAAAGGAGGAGGGCACCCCCTTGAGCACCGTGGCGGACAGCAGCCGGGAGCAGCCCAGCGTCCCCGCCACCCCCAGCACCAGCGTGCCCAGCAGCAGCGCCGCCCCCTCCAGCGAGGCCAGCAGCCCCGTGCGCCCGCCCACAAAGAAGATGGTGATCAGGGCGATGAGGGTGGGAAACTTCCCGTTGCAGGGCACCAGGGAGGAGGTGAGAATGGCAATGAGCCGCTCCCGGGGGCTGTCGATGATCCGGCAGCCGGTGACGCCGCAGGCGTTGCAGCCCAGGGACATACACATGGTCAGGCACTGCTTGCCGCAGGTCTTGGCCCTCTGGAAGGCGTGATCCATGACGAAGGCCGCCCGGGGCAGGTAGCCCAGATCCTCCAGCAGGGTGAACAGGGGGAAGAAGATGGCCATGGGGGGCAGCATCACCGCCACCACCCAGGCGGTGACCCGGTACACCCCGTCCAGCAGCAGCCCCCGCAGCCACGCCGGAGCCCCCGCCAGCCAGCCCTCCAGCACCGCGCCGATCCGGGCGAACAGCTCGGTGAGCAGGGCGGAGGGGAAATTGGCCCCCGCCACCGTCAGCCACACCACCAGCCCGAACAGCAGCAGCATTAGCGGGATGCCGGTGGCCTTGGAGGTAAGTAAGCGGTCGATCCGCCGCTGGCGGCGCAGGCGCTGGGCCGAACGGCTACGCACCACCTGGGCGGCGTACCGCTCCGCCAGGGTGACCCGCTCGGCCGGGGCCCGTTCCGGCACGGCGGGGGCCTCCGAGGAAACCAGGGCGGCGATGGCCTTCTTCAGCTCCTCCAGGCCGTCCTGGCGGCCTCCCGCGGTGCCCACCACCGGCACGCCTAAGCGCTGGGACAGGGCGGGCAGATCCACCTGGACGCCCAGCCGCTCCGCCTCGTCCATCAGGTTGACGCACACCAGCACCTTCCCCGTCAGCTCCAGCACCTGGAGCACCAGGATCAGGTTCCGCTCCAGGCAGGTGGCGTCGCACACCACCACCACCCCGTCCGCCTGGCCGCTCTCGATGAAGTCCCGGGCCACCGCCTCCTCCTGGGAGTGGGCGGCCAGGGAATAGGTTCCGGGCAGGTCGATGAGCTGGTACTCCTGCCCCTCATAGGTATAGCTTCCCCGGGCGGTGGCCACCGTTTTGCCGGCCCAGTTCCCCGTATGCTGCCGCAGCCCGGTCAGCGCGTTGAACAGGGTGGACTTGCCTACGTTTGGGTTACCCGCCAGCGCCACCCGGTTCATGTGGCCACCGCCCGGGCGGGCTGCTCCTGGGCGCGGCGCTCCAGGGTGATCCCCTCCGCATCGGAGCGGCGCAGGGCGATGAGCGCCCCCCGGATCAGGTAGGCGCAGGGATCCCCCGCCGGACTTCTCAGCACGCAGGTCACCCGGGTGCCCCGCACCAGCCCCAGGTCGGTGAGCCGCCGATCCATGGCGGGCGCGGCGTTTACCTCGGTCACATAAGCGCTCTCCCCCTCGGGGAGGGCGGACAGGCACAATGTCTCATACATAATGGATGCTCCTTTCCCGCGCGGGCCGCCCCGCGGACGGCCTGCACCATATCCTATGGCGGGCTCCGCGGCGGGGTGCCCGCTTTTGGCGGGAAAGCCGCCCGGGCCGGGGCGGTTGGCTTGACATTCCGCCGGAATTCCCCTTATAATAAGGAAAAACGTGGGGCGGCGGGCCAGATTTCGCATTCGCCCCCAGCGGAAGGGAGGATCGCCCATGACAGGCCGCACGCGCCCCCGGGAGGGGGAGGACTGGCTGATCCGTGTGCTGCTGGTGCTGTTTCTGCTTGTGGGGGCCGCCCTCCGTCTCTGGCGGTTCGGGGCGGTTCCCGAGGGGCTGAACCAGGACGAGGCCTTCGCCGCCTACGAGGCGTGGTGCCTGCTGACCACGGGTCGGGACTCCTTCGGCCATTCCCTGCCGGTGTACCTCACCGCCTGGGGCAGCGGCATGAATGCCCTGGAGAGCTGCCTCATGATCCCCTGCCTTGCCCTGCTGGGCCGGACAACCCTGGCGGTGCGGCTGCCCCAGCTTATCGTGTCCCTGCTGTCCCTGCCCGCCGCCTACGGCGTGGGCAAGCGGACGGCGGACAAGTGGGCGGGTCTGTGCGGCCTGTTCCTGCTGGCGGTGTGCCCGTGGCACGTGATGCTGTCCCGGTGGGGACTGGAGTCCAACCTGGCCCCGGGCTTCCTGCTGTTCGGGCTGTACTTCTTCCTGCGGGGGCTGGAGGACTGCCGCTGGCTCCCCCTGTCCGCCCTGATGTACGGGCTGTCCCTGTACTGCTACGCCGCCATCTGGCCCTTCGTGCCCCTGATCCTGCTGCTTCAGGCGGGGTACGGCTTCTGGTGCGGCAAGCTGCGCCGACCGGGCCGAAAGGGGGCGTGGCTGCTGGGGGCGGCGGCGGTGCTGCTGGCGCTGGCCCTGCCGCTGGTGCTGTTCCTGCTGGTGAACTGGGGCCTGCTGCCCGAGCTGCGCCTGGGCCCCTTCACCGTCCCCAAATTAGTGGTGATGCGGGACAGCGAGTTCTCCCTGTCCCGGATCCCGGAGCACGCCGCCAACCTGCTGTCCCTGGTGCTGCGCCAGGGGGACGGGCTGCTGTGGAACGGGACGGATCGGTTCGGGCTGTTCTACTTCGGCGCCCTGCCCCTGGCTCTGGCGGGGCTGGTGTGGGCCGTCCGGGAGACGGTGGAGGGCCTGTCCCGCCGGGAACTGCGGCCCGCCGCCTTCCTGCTGATCCAGCTGCTGGCGGGGATCTTGCAGGGGCTGACCCTGGACGCCAACGTGAACCGGGTGAATACCCTGTGGATCCCGGTGGTGCTGCTGACGGCGCTGGGGGCGCGGTGGCTGTGCGGCTTCGACCTGCGGGCGCTGCTGGTGCCCCTGCTGATCTTCGGGGCGCTGTTCCTCCGGTTCGCGGGCTATTACTTCACCGACTACGCCCAGCAGTCCCGGGCCCACTTCGGCGCCGGGCTGGAGCAGGCGGTGGAGGCGGCCCTGGCCCATGAGGGGGAAATCCGGGTGGCCCGGGGGGCCAACTACGCCCGGGTGCTGTTTGACTGCGGCCAGGATCCGGAGGAGTACCGGGAGACGGTCACCTACAAAAACTACCCCAGCGCCTTTTTGGACGTGGAGGGCTTCGGCCGGTTCCGGTTCCTCACCGGGCTGGGGGAGCCCGACCCGGCCTGCGTCTACCTGGTGGAGGACGGGGACTGGGCGGACGAGCTGGCACAGGCGGGGTTCGCCGTGGACAGGTACGGCTGCTACGCCGTCGCGTATTGGGAATGAAAAGCCTCCCCCGTGGGGGAGGCAGAAAGGGCCCCCGCGGTCTATGACCGCGGGGGCCCTTCACGCCAATCCCGGCAAGTGTAAGAGCCCCCCGCCGGCGGCGGGGGGCTCCCTCAATCCTCATGAATGTGGATATGGTTGTTGATGTGGTTGGCACAGTAGCAGTAGTACCCGTCGCACTTGGAGCAGTAGCGGAACTCCATGTTGGGGTCGTCCTGATCCGTAATCCCGCACACCGCGCACTTGTGGAGGTAGCCCCCCGTCTCCTGGGCCTTTTTCCGGGCCTGCTTCTGGGCCTTCTTGAAGTTGATCACCTGGGGATCCGCACGTCGGCGGACGAAGCCCAGCTTCATCGACCAGAAGGGCCAGGTGAAGATGAAGTAGTTGATAAAGCTGGCCAGGGGCGCCAGGGCAAAGAGCCAGAACCCGCCCTGGGCGTACTGCACCACCTCCACCAGGATCAGCGCCACATCGATGATGGCCATCCACTTCATCTTGATCGGGATGATGAAGAACAGCAGCACCTGCATCTCGCCGTACAGCGTGGCGATGACCAGGAAGATGGACAGGTTCAGGTAATAGCCCAGGTTTACGTAGGACAGGCCGATCTGCTCCAGGGCCGCGGCCATTCTCGGGTTGATCAATGTGAGGATGATGGCCAGGATGGCGGACAGCACAATGCCGCTGAGGTAGAACAGGCTGAACTTGGCGGTGCCCCACTCCCGCTCCAACATGGAGCCGATCCAGTAGTAGAAATAGCAGCCCAGCAGCAGATAGAAGGGGTTGCCGCTGTTGGGCACCAGCACAAAGGTGAACAGCCGCCACACCTGCCCCCGGAGGATATCCGGGCCCCAGAAGCACAAAACGCCGCTGCCCCAGCCCCGAAAGAGCAGATCCACAAAGAACACAGCGACCTGGGCCAAGGCGATGTACATCATCAGGTTGGGCACGCCGAACCTGGGGTGCCGGGAGCAGAATTTGTCGATGGGGCCGTAGTGGTCATTTCGGTACATCAAGGGAACTCCCTCCTTATGAGGACTGGGTTATTGGGTAATTATAGCCCTTCCCGCTGGGAAAATAATCAATAAACTGTGAATCATTCCGCGTACAGCCGGACAATGTTCCGCAGGATGTCCACCACCGTGTCCATCTCCTCCGCGCAGCACAGCTCCAGGGGCCCGTGGAAGTTATAGCCCCCGGTGCCCAAATTGGGGCAGGGCAGGCCCATAAAGCTGAGCCGTGCCCCGTCGGTGCCGCCCCGGATGGCCTCGGCGGCGGGGGTGAGTCCCGCCAGCTCCGCCGCCTTGTTGGCGTTGTCCACCAAGTGCATACAGTCCGCCAGCTTCTCCTTCATGTTGTAGTAGCTGTCCGTCAGGGTCAGCTCGATCCTGGCGGTGGGGTGGGCGGCCTGCACCTGGGCGGCGGCCCGCTTCATCAGCCCCTGCTTTACCGTGAACTCGCCCTTGTCGTGATCCCGGACGATATACTCCATCCGGCAGGCGGCGGCGGTGCCGTTCAGCGCATCCAGGTGGAAGAAGCCCTCATAGCCCTCGGTCTTGCCGGGAACGGCGTCCGCCGGCAGCAGGGCGTTGAACTCCTGGGCGATGAGCAGGGCGTTCTCCATGATCCCCTTGGCCGCGCCGGGGTGGACGGACACGCCGGTGATGTCCACCACCGCGGAGGCGGCGTTGAAGTTCTCGTAGGCGATGACGCCGGGGGTGGAGCCGTCCACGGTGTAGGCGTACTTTGCCCCGAAGGCGGCCACGTCGAAGTGGTCGGGGCCCTCGCCGATCTCCTCGTCGGGGGTGAAGGCGATGCACAGCCGCCCGTGGGGGATCTGTTCGGCGATGAGCCGCTCGCACAGGGTGACGATCTCCGCGATGCCCGCCTTGTCGTCCGCCCCTAAGAGGGTGGAGCCGTCGGCGGTGATGACGGTCTTGCCCTGGAGGCGGGACAGCCAGGGGAAGTCGGCCGCCCGGATCACCCGGCCCTCCTTGGGCAGAACGATGTCGCCGCCGTCATAGTGCTCATGGACGATGGGGTTCACGTCCTTCCCGGAGAAGGCGGGGGCGGTGTCCAGGTGGGCCAGCAGGCCCAGGGCGGGGGCGTGCTCCAGCCCCGGGGTGGCGGGCAGCCAGGCGGTGACGGTGCAGAACTGGTTGACGGAGGGATTCTCCAGCCCCAGCTCGGTCAGCTCGTCCACCAGCAGCCGGGCCAGCTCCCACTGGCCGGGGGTGGAGGGAGTGACCCCCGTCTCCTCCGAGGACTGGGTGTTGACCTTCACATACTTCAGCAGGCGTTCGTAAGCGCGCATATCACAAACTTCCTTTCCGTAAAAAGATTACAGCATCACCGGGTTCGTCGTCCACTCCAGGCCGCAGGGCCCGGGTTCCCGGCGGCACAGCTGGTATAGGTCGGTGCACCGCCCCTCCAGCTCCAGCAGGGGGATCCCCCGTCCGTGGGCGGGCTTGGTGATCACGGGCAGGGCGGCCTTTCCCTTCATCTCCCGCAGGAGCGTCCGCCCCCGTTCGTTGGCCCCCAGCACCCGGAGATAGGGGGGCTTGTCCGGCCTGTCCCCCGCCCTCAGGCCCAGGGCGGCCCACAGGACAGCCCGCCGGATGCGGGCGTGGGCGTACCGCTTGGTCTTGGCCAGCTCATAGACCTCCTCCAGCGTCCGCCCCTGCCGCGCCGCCCGGTACAAGCGGTGGGACAACCCCTCCCCGCAGTCGGGCAGGGCGGCGAAGTCCTCCTCGTCCAGAACGCGCAGGCGGCCCAGCGCCCACCGCTCCCCCCACTTCAGGCTGGCGGGGTTGTCCGCCGGAAGCCGCCCGGACAGCATCTCCCCCCGCACAAAGGAGGCGGAGGGGTAGTCCGGGTGCTCTCCCCCGTCATGCCCCGCCCCCGCCCGGGGGATGGCAATGGGCCGGACTCCGCTTTTCGCGGCGTTCAGCGCCCGGATATACTCGATCCCAAGATTGTTGTTTGGCTGGGCCAGCAATTGGGCCAGCCCGGGCCCCAGCAGCTCGTCCACCGCCGCCTGACGGCAGGCGGCGAAGGGCAGCCCCTGATCCAGAAACCGTCGCAGCGCGTCGGGATACCGGGGGCTGTCCAAACAGGCCGCCACCCGCCGGAGGGCGTCCACATCGCCCCGCTCGCTGCCAAAGGACAGGTGGGTGACGACGCCGGCGGCCGCTAAAACAGCGATGGCCCCCCGGGCAAAAGACTCCGCCGAGGACGCCGCCCATACCGTGGGCAGCTCCAGCACCAGATCCGCGCCCCCCTCCAGGGCCCAGCGGGCCCTGGCCCACTTGTCCAGCACGGCGCACTCCCCCCGCTGGACGAAGTGTCCGCTCATCACGCACACCACCGCGCACTCCCCCAGCAGCTTCCGGGTCTGGGCGATCTGGTAGGCGTGCCCGCCGTGGAAGGGGTTATATTCCGCCACAATTCCCACTACATCCATGGCCCATCCCCCTTTCCGCAGACTCTCTTTGGCAAAATTGAGAAAAATACTTGCGATATTCCGGCCTCCGTAGTATAATATGTCCGGTATGGGGCGAATTCGATTCGTCCCCTTCGGCCGCCTGCGGGTATTATAATCCAAAAGGCCGGTCGAAGTAAAGTAAAACCGCATAATTCCGTGGAGAGAGGGTTGTGCGGATCGTCTCTGCAAAGCATCACGATTCAAAGGAGTGCGGAACATGAAAGTTCTGGTAATCAACGCCGGCAGCTCGTCCCTGAAGTACCAGCTGCTGGACACCAACACGCAGGAAGTGCTGGCCAAGGGCCTGTGCGAGCGCATCGGCATCGACGGCAAGTTCACCTACAAGGCCCCCGGCAAGGAGACCATCGACGCCAGGGACGTGGCCATGCCCACCCATTCCGAGGCCATCCAGGCCGTGCTGGACGCCCTGGTGGATCCCGCCAACGGCGTGGTGGGCTCCATGAAGGAGATCGAGGCGGTGGGCCACCGGGTGGTTCACGGCGGCGAGACCTTCGCCTCCTCCGTGAAGATCGACGACAAGGTGATGGCCGCCATGGAGGCGTGCATCCCCCTGGCCCCCCTGCACAACCCCGCCAACATCACCGGCATCAAGGCGTGCACCAAGGTCATGGGCCCCGACGTGCCCCAGGTGGCCGTGTTCGACACCGCCTTCCACCAGACCATGCCCCCGGTGGCCTACACCTACGCCCTGCCCTATGAGTACTACGAGAAGGACAAGGTGCGCCGCTACGGCTTCCACGGCACCAGCCACAAATACGTCACCCAGCGGGCGGCGGATATGCTGGGCAAGCCCATCGAGTCCCTGAAGCTCATCTCCTGCCACCTGGGCAACGGCTCGTCCATCGCCGCCGTGTGCCACGGCAAGAGCGTGGACACCTCCATGGGCTTCACCCCCCTGGCCGGCCTGCCCATGGGCACCCGCTCCGGCGACCTGGACGCGGGCATCCTGGAGTTCCTGATGAACAAGTACAACATGGACATCAAGGAGATGCTCAACGTGCTGAACAAGAAGTCCGGCGTGCAGGGCGTGTCCGGCGTGTCGTCCGACTTCCGGGATCTGGGCTCCGCCGCCGAGCAGGGCAACACCCGGGCGGCCCTGGCCCTGGATATGTTCAGCTACGGCGTGAAGAAGTACATCGGGGCCTATGCCGCCGCCATGGGCGGGGTGGACGCCGTCATCTTCACCGCCGGCGTGGGCGAGAACGACGGCCAGCAGCGCATGGCCATCGCCTCCGGCCTGGAGTTCATGGGCATCAAGATGGACGCGGACGCCAACAACGTCCGGGGCAAGGAGGCCATCATCTCCGCCATCGACTCCAAGGTGAAGGTGCTGCTCATCCCCACCAACGAGGAGCTGATGATCGCGCTGGACACCGCGGCGCTGGCGTAACGCAAGACAAGAAAAGCCCCCGGCGGAGCTCCGCCGGGGGCTTTTTTTACGGGTTCCGCGCCCGGAACGCAAGATACCCCTCCAAAATGAGGGATGCCGCCACCGCGTCCACGTTCTTTTTGTGGGCCTTCTCCCGCTTCCCGGCGGCATGGAGGATCTGGTGGGCCTCGATGGTGGTGCGCCGCTCGTCCCACAGGCGCACCGGCATACCCGCCTTTTCCTCCACCAGCGCGGCGAAGGAGCGGTACAGCTCCGCTCTCGGCCCCTCCGTGCCGTCCATGTTCCGGGGGAAGCCCATCACCAGCTCCTCCGCCTGCCGCTCCCGGGCGATCCGGGCCAGCTCCTCCGCCGCCCGCTCCGGCACGCGGCTGGGAATCACCGTGGTGTACCCGGTGAGCGTCCCGGCGGCGTCGGACACCGCCACCCCCGTCCGGGCGTCGCCGTAGTCGATGGCCATGACGCGCATTTCATCCCCTCCAATCAGGAAGTGTTCCCTGTTTCCCGCGGTTCTCGCCTGTCGGCTCGGCCGGCGATGGGCGAGCGCCACTGGCGCTCATCGCCCTGCGGCGCGGGAAACGCAGTCAACACATTATAATAAAAAAAAGAACCCTTGACAAGCCCCCGCAGGTGTGATATGCTATCAGCACCTGTGTGCAGGGCTTTCTTTTTGCGCGCGTTTTTACGGGACGCGGGCAAAAACCCTGATCCTCCCCGGGAGGCCGCAGGGAGGCAATGCGCCGATCCCCCGTAGCGATATGCTGGGCGTGCTGTGCCCAGTGTGAGGCGTCGGATCGGCATAGGCCGTCCGGCGCTTTTTCGCCGGTCAGGCCAAATTCAAAAGGAGGTGCCGAGAATGGCGAAAGCCGGGAACCGTGTAAAGGTCGTGCTGCGCTGCTCCGAGTGCAAGCAGCGCAATTACAACACCAAGAAGAACAAGCGCAACACCACCGAGCGTTTGGAGCTCAACAAGTACTGCCCCTTCTGCAGAAAGCACACTCTGCACACCGAAACCAAGTAATGAGCGCCGCTCACAACGAAAGAAGGGTTGAACTGAATGTCTGAACAGGAGAAGCGGGACAACGCCGCTGAGAAGGAGACCGTAAGCTCCGACAAGAAGGCCAAGGCGCCCAAGAAGAAGGACGCCAAGAAGCCGAACCGCGTCCTGCGCTGGCTCAAGGATCTGAAGGGCGAGCTGAAGAAGGTCACCTGGCCTTCCGCCAAAGACGTGATCAAGAGCGTGGGCATTGTGATCGTGTGCGTCCTCATCGTGGGCGTGTGCATCTGGGTGTTTGACTACCTGGCCCACGCGGTGGTTGGCGCCCTGCTCGAGCTCTTTGGGGCGTAACGGGCCATGGCGGACGAACTGAAGTGGTACGTGGCCCACACCTACTCCGGCTATGAGAACACGGTGGCCGTGTCCATCCAGCAGGCTGTGGAGAACCGCAATATGCACGATCTGATCGCCGAGGTGTCCATCCCCCTGGAGACGGTCACCGAGATCACCGACAACGGCCCCAAAACCGTGGAGCGCAAGGTGTTCCCCGGCTACGTGCTGGTGAAGATGATCATGACCGACGAGACCTGGCACCTGGTGCGCAACATCCGGGGCGTCACCGGCTTCGTGGGCGCCGCCAACAAGGCCATCCCCCTCACCGACGAGGAGATCGCCGCCATGGGCATCGAGTCCCACGAGGAGGAGATCACCGCCCTGGGGGAGGATCAGATGGCCGCCCTGCGCCCGGAGAAGCGCCCCCTGGTGGAGGTGGACTACGCCGTGGGCGACAGCGTGCGCATCAACGACGGCGCCCTGGCCGGCCAGTTCGGCACGGTGGAGGATCTGGACGCCGAGCGGGGCAAGGTTCGGGTCGTGGTGTCCATGTTCGGCCGGGAGATCCCCGCGGAGCTGGATCTGGATCAGGTCGAGACAATCTGACAAACAAGAGGCGGGTAAGACCCGCCCGTGGGAGAAATCCTGACGTGGATTTCGTCACCACCACATTTTATGTAGGAGGTGCTGTTTCAAATGGCACAGAAAATTACTGGATATGTCAAGCTGCAAATCCCCGCCGGCCAGGCAACTCCGGCCCCCCCTGTGGGCCCCGCCCTGGGCCAGCACGGCGTGAACATCGCCGCCTTCACCAAGGAGTTCAACGAGCGCACCAAGAAGGACATGGGCCTGATCATCCCCGTGGTGATCACCGTGTACGCCGACCGCTCCTTCTCCTTCATCACCAAGACCCCTCCCGCCCCCGTGCTCATCAAGAAGGCCTGCGGCATTGAGTCCGGCTCCGGCGTGCCCAACAAGACCAAGGTGGCCACCCTGTCCAAGGCCGACTGCCAGAAGATCGCCGAGACCAAGATGCCCGACCTGAACGCCGCCAGCCTGGAGGCCGCCATGAGCATGATCGCCGGCACCGCCCGCTCCATGGGCGTGACGGTGGAAGAATAAGGGAGAGGAGGAATTACAATGGCTAAGAAAGGCAAAAAGTATGTGGACAGCGCCAAGCTCATCGACCGCGCCGCCCAGTATGACGTGAACGAGGCCATGGAGCTGGTGATCAAGACCGCCACCGCCAAGTTCGACGAGACCGTGGAGCTGCACGTGAAGCTGGGCGTGGACTCCCGCCACGCCGACCAGCAGGTTCGCGGCGCCATCGTCCTCCCCCACGGCACCGGCAAGACCGCCCGGGTGCTGGTGTTCGCCAAGGGCGACAAGGCGGAGGAGGCCAAGGCCGCCGGCGCCGACTACGTGGGCGATATGGATATGGTGGAGAAGATCCAGAAGGAAAACTGGTTCGACTTCGACGTCGTCGTGGCCACCCCCGACATGATGGGCGTGGTGGGCCGTCTGGGTAAGGTGCTGGGCCCCAAGGGCCTGATGCCCTCCCCCAAGGCCGGTACCGTCACCCCCAACGTGACCCAGGCCGTCAACGAGATCAAGGCCGGTAAGGTGGAGTACCGCCTGGACAAGACCAACATCATCCACTGCCCCATCGGCAAGGTGTCCTTCGGCCCCGAGAAGCTGTCCGACAACCTGAACGCCCTCATGGGCGCCATTGTCAAGGCCAAGCCCGCCGCCGCCAAGGGCCAGTACGTCAAGAGCTGCGTCGCCGCGTCCACCATGGGCCCCGGCGTGAAGCTGAACACCGGCAAATTCGCGTAATCCTAACATAACAAAGGGCCGCCGGCAGACGCCGGCGGCCCTTTTTATTCCAAACCATTAAAAAATGCATTGAACTCCACATGAAAAATCCGCTTCAGCGCAACCAGCTCACTTACCTTGATATTCATCCGATTGGTTTCAATTTTCGCATAGGTGCTTTTTGATATTTTAAGCCCCATAATCTGCATTTTCGCAATGGTCTGCTCTTGGGTCAGTCCAGCGTCCTTGCGTAATCTGCTGATATTATGGCCAATATCCAAATCAGATCTCAACTTTTGCATGATACCACCGCAAAATTCGTTATTAAGAATTTTTCTTGATTTTAACAAATTGTGGTGATATAATGTTTCGCAATGGCGAATTTTTTATGCAGGAGTTGGCATAAATGAAAAAACTTCCCCAAGCCGCACGAATTTTGATTGGCGCAGCCGCATTAGCCGGGTCAGCCATCCTGTCATGGATTCTGGAATACTTTATCGGAACTATTTCAATGCTAACTATTATCCCCGGTGCCATTGTTTTTGCGGTGCTGAATCCGGAGCTGCTGGATGGACAATAGAGCTGGACACGAGGCGAAGCCTGTGATAAAATAAGCACGACCGACCTCCACTTCGGTCCAACCGGCGGGCAGAGAGCCGCGGGCGGGAAAGCGCGTTCCCGCCCGGAAGGAACGCCCGCCGCTGCGCCAACGCGATGGCGCTCTAAACATAAATTGGAGGTAGTTTTATGCGCAAATTTTCCGTCCGTGATCTGACCATTGCCGCCATGGCGGCGGCGCTCTACACCGTGATGGGCTATTTCGCCAACATCTTCGGCCTGAACTTTCTGGTGTTCCAGTGCCGGTTTGCCGAGGCCCTCACCGTGCTGCCCTTCCTGTTCCCCGCCGCCGCGCCGGGGCTGGTGGTGGGGTGCTTCCTCACCAACCTGCTGTCCCCCTTCGGCCCGCTGGACTGGCTGTTCGGCACCCTGGCCACCGCCATCGCCGCGTGGCTGACCATGAAAATGCCCAGGTGGTATCTGGCGGCCCTGCCCCCCATCCTGATCAACGCCCTGATCCTGTCCCCCATGTGGGCCTGGACGGAGGTGGGCGCGCTGAACGGGGCGTTCTGGACGGCCTGCGGCTGGAACGCCCTCACCTTTATCCCTGCCGAGGCGCTGGTGTGCTACGCGCTGGGCACGCCGCTGCTGAAGCTGCTGCCCAAAATCAGCGTGCTCAAGCCCGCTCTGCGCCCCCAGGCCCAGACCCCGACAGCTTGAACGACTCAAATCCCCCGGACGGTGGAGCGTCCGGGGGATTTTCGCGTTTCTCACTTCTTGCAGTACGCGGCTATGGCTGCGCTCATCTTCTCCGCCGTGCCGGGGCCGTACTTGTCCAGGTTCTCCCGGAACCGGGGGTCGTTGGCATACATCTCCCCCAGGCAGGCCAGGATGCTGTCAGTGCAGTTGTAGTGGTACTTGGTGATGTGCTCCTGCCAGCGGCGCACCAGCGCCTGGGCCTCCTCCCCCTCGGGGTCGGCGCATTGGCCGAAGGCGGTGAAAATCTCCTCCATCTCCGCCCGGATGGCCTCCTCCTGCTGGGGCGTATAGTCCTTGTGTTTCTCCCGGCTCTCCAGGAACGCCTCGGTGCTGCCCCAGCGATCCGCCGCCTCCTGGGCATACTGATCCCGCACCTTCTCCCAGTCCACCCGGGTGGGCTTGGGCCTCTCGTTGTACATGATAGTCCCTCCAATCGTCTCGTCCACCAGCCGAAGCATATCGTCCAGCCGCTGCCGCTTCATCAGCAGCAGATTCCGGTGTTTTCGCAGCGCCTCGGCCCGGTCGTTGTCCGGGGCGGTCAGAATGCGCCCGATCTGCTCCAGGGGCACGCCCAGCTCCCGGTAAAACAGGATCTGCTGTAACGCCGCCATGGCCTCCCCGCCGTAAAACCGGTATCCGGCGGGGGTGACCTCGGTGGGCTTCAGCAGCCCGATCTCGTCGTACCAGCGCAGCGTCCGGACGCTGACGCCCGCCAGCCGCGCCGCCTGGCTCACGGAATAACGCATCCTTCTCACCTCCAAGGGACACTCTACCCCATGACGTAACGGGAGAGTCAAGGGGGTTTTCAAAAATTTTTACGCCCACGCCTCCCGCAGCAGCTCCGCCGCCCTGCCGATCTCCTCCATGCCCAGCCCCGCGAAGCCCAGCACCACGGTGGAGGGCCGCGGGGGGGCTGCGTGGCAGTACCGGCTCAACGGGTGGACGCGGACGGATTTCTCCGCCGCCCGGGCCACCAGCTCCCCCTCCGAATACCGGGGCAGGGTGAGCAGGAAGTGCAGCCCCCCCTCCGCCCCGGAGATGGACGCGCCGGGGATGGCGGACAGCGCCCCGGTGAACAGGGCGCATTTTTTCCGGTACAGGTTCCCCGTCCGCCGCAGGTGCCGCCCGTACAGCCCCTGAACCAGGAAGCGGCGCAGGCTCTCCTGCTCGAACCGGGACACGGTGCACGCCCCGTGGGAGAAGGTGCTCCGGTACCGCTCCAGCAGGGAGCGGGGCAGGATCAGGTAGGCCGCCCGGATGGCCGGGGCGATGGAGCGGGAGAAGGTGCCCAGATACACCACCCGCCCCGCCCGATCCAGCCCCTGCATGGCCGGGATGGGCCGGGACGACCAGCGGAACTCGCTGTCGTAGTCGTCCTCGATGATCCACCGATCCGGGGCGGAGGCCGCCCAGTGGAGCAGCCGGCTGCGCCGCCCCACGGGCATGGTGACCCCCAGGGGGAACTGGTGGGAGGGGGTGACGTAGGCCAACCCCGCGCCGCTGTCCGCCAGGGCCTCGGGGCACATCCCCTCCCCGTCCACGGGGATGGGGACGGCCTGCCGCCCGTGGAGGGTGGCGGCGGCATAGGCGGCGGGATAGCCCGGATCCTCCAGCGCCACCGCCCGCTGCTCGGGCAGGAGCTGGAGCAGCAGGGACAGCAGGTAGTCCGCCCCCGCCCCCACCACGATCTGCTCCGGATCGCACCGCACCCCCCGGTACTGGGCCAGCAGGGAGGCCAGGGCCTCCCGGAGGGGCTCGTCCCCCTGGGGGTGGCCCCGCTGGAGCAGGCCGGGGTTCTCATACACCGCCTCCTTGGTGATCCGCGCCCAGGAGGAGAAGGGGAAGGCGGACACGTCCACCGCCGAGGTGGAGCAGTCGTAGGCCCACCGGGAGGGGGCCGGGCCGGCGGCCCTCACCGGCGGGACGGCCAGGCCGGGGGCGGGGGGCAGCAGGTCGGCGCACACATAGCCGCTGCGGGGCTTTGCCAGCACGTAGCCCTCCGCCGCCAGCAGGGAGTAGGCCGTCTCCACCGTGCTCATGCTCACCCCCGCCAGGGCGCACATCCGCCGCTTGGAGGGCAGCTTCGCCCCCGGGGACAGGGCGCCGGACTGGATGGCCCCGGCGATGTGGCGGTAGAGCTGATGGTACAGCGGCGCGCCGCTGTGGAACACCGGGAGGGGAAAAGACTGGGCCATAGGGACACCTCCAAACGGGTCGGGAGGGTCAGATGTCAAAATCTGACCCCATAAAAAAGTTGAAAACTGGGACTGGAAGCAATGCCAGTTTTGCCTATAATAGCACCAGAACCAGGGGCCCGTCAAGGCCCCGGAAGGAGCTGGGTAAGATGAACCAATCCAAAGGCAAACAGGCCGTGCTGATGCTGTGCCTCACGGCCATGATGGCGGCGCTGGTGGCGGTGGGCTCCAAGGCGGAAATTCAAATCCCCTCGATCCTGGGCAGCGACCGCTTCCACCTGGGCAACGTGATGTGCGCCCTGTCCGGACTGCTGCTGGGGCCCTGGTGGGGGGCGCTGGCCTCGGGGCTGGGCTCCGCCATCTTCGACCTGTTCGACCCCATCCGCATCACCGAGGCCCCCATCACCTTTGTCACCAAGGGGGTGTACGGCCTGGTGGCCGGGGCGGTATTCTTCAAGTTATTCAAGGGCAGGAGCAACTATGTGAACGAGGCCGTTGCCAGCGGGGCGGCGGCGGTGAGCTACATCGTCCTCTATCTGTCCAAGAGCTTTTTCTACAACGGCCTGCTCATCAAGGGCCTCACCGCCGACGCGGCGTGGCTGGCGGTGCTGGGGCGGATCCCCAACTCGGTCTTTAACGGCATTGTGGCGGTGGTGTTCGCCCCCATCCTGGGGGTGGCCCTCCACAAGGCGCTGAAGGCGGCCCACCTGGAGGAAAAGCTGTCCCTCCCCTCAAAGCCCGTCTGAGGGAAGGCCGTCCCCCCGCAAAAATGAAAGGCCCCCCGGCTCACGCCGGAGGGCTTTCATTTTTTGAGAAAAGAGAGAGGGAGGATAGAGATTGTCTGGCTTTCTTCCTGACATGATGATAATACCAGACCGCGGGGGAGGAATGTTGGACAATTTAAGAACCTTCTGTGAAATTTTTGTGAATACAGGCAGAACTCGGCAAAAGCCGCCGGAATTCCCCTCCAAAAGTTCCCAAACTCACGTTAACGCCGGCCCCGGTAGTTGGAGCGCCCGCTCCCCCGCCGCCCCCCGCCGGAGTAGCTGTACCGCTTGGCCCGGCGGCGCTTGGGCCGCAGGACGGCTATGTAAAGGATCAGCAGCAGGATCAGGATCACGCCGCCGATCACCGCCGCCTTCACCCACCACTTGCCCCAGTAGATCTCAATCTGCTGGACGGTGTACAGGAAGTCCGACCGGGCCACGCTGTCCGCCGCCACCATGTCCAGGGTGCCGTACTCCACCCCGTCGTACTTCAGGGTGACGGTGCCCAGCTTGTCCCCGGCGGTGATGGGGGCCTCGATGGGCTCGGTGGGCAGGTCAAAGATCAGCTCCGCCTGTTTGGGGTCGTAGTCCGACGGCATGGTGGCGGAGATCTCCCCCACCGGCTGGGCCAGCACGTAGTCCCCCTCGTCGGACAGGGAGACGGCCACCTCCCGGAGCACGTCCTCCGTATCCTGGTTCAACAAGGTGATCCGGTGGAAGTTCTGGAAGGCCCACTCCAGCAGCCGCTTGGACTCGGACAGGTGCTTGTAGTCCCGGTTCCCGTTCTCGTCGGTGACCACCTCCGAGCCCAGCACCACGCAGTAGAAGGTGCGGCCCAGCTCGTCCACGGCGGCGGAGGCCAGGCAGCGGCCCGCCTCCTCGGTGTTGCCCGTCTTGATGCCGATGGCCTTGGAGTAGAGGTAGCCCGTGAAGTACCAGCTGCCCAGCAGGCCGTTGGTGGTGTAGATGGTGCGCTCGGGCTGCATATTGGTGGCGGGGATGGTGTAGGACGGGGAGCGCACGATGGTGCGGAAGATCTCGTTGTCCATGGCGGCCCGGGACATGAGGTAGATGTCATAGGCGGTGGTGTAGTGCTCCGGGTCGTGGAGGCCGTGGGGGTTGGTGAAGTGGGTGTCCCCCATGCCCAGCTCCTGGGCCTTGGCGTTCATCCGGGCGGCGAAGTCCGTGACGCCTCCCAGGGCCTCCGCCAGAATGTTGCAGGCGTCGTTGCCCGAGGGCAGCAGGTCGCAGTACAGCAGCTGCTGGATGGTGAGGGTCTCCCCCGCCTTGATGTCGGCGGTGGAGCTGCCCAGGGGCAGGTTCACCGCCTGGGCGGAGGCGGTGACGGGGGTGTCCAGGGAGAGCTCCCCCCTGTCCACCGCCTCCAGCACCACCAAAGAGGTCATGATCTTGGTGATGGAGGCGGGGTACATCCGCTGGCGGGCGTTAAAATCGTACAGCACCTCGCCGGTGTCGCCGTCCACAATGACCACCGCCCGGGCGTGGGGCTGGGGATCCTCCAGGGCGGCGGCGGGAACGGTGAGGGCCAGGGCCATCAGCCCTGCCAGCAGCAGAGAAAGAAAACGATATTTTTTCATAGGAATCTCCCGTCATCTGTGATATAATAACAGCAATCGCCGCGCAAGCCGTAAAAACAGCTCGCAGCTATGCTAAATAAAGCGGCGTGCGGCTCCGCGGCCTGTCCGCGGGCCATATCAACGCCATTATATCAGAAAGTGTGCCCCGGCGCAACTGGGGGATACAGGTTTCTGCGGGGGAGGGAACGCGGATGAAGCAGTCAGGCGCGGCGCGCCGGGTATTAGCCATTATCATGGCGGCTGGGGCCGCCATGATCCTGTGCTTCGCAGGGCGAAGCACAACGGCAGCGCCTCTGGATCCCGTTCCCCGGACGCCGCCGGCGGTCTTGTCCGCTCCGGCGGGCGCGGTGGACGTCAATACCGCGGGGCTGGAGGAGCTCATGTCCCTGCCCGGCATCGGGGAGGCGCGGGCCCAGGCCATTCTGGACTACCGGGCGGAGCACGGCCCCTTCCGCTACCCGGAGGAGCTGATCCGGGTGAAGGGCATCGGAGAGGGAATCCTGTCCGGAATTTTGGAGCAGATTACAACAGGAGGTGAAGGCGGTGCCGAGGATTCTGGTGGTTGACGACGAGCGCGTCATGGTGAAGGGCATCAAATTCAATCTGGAAAACGAGGGCTATCAGGTGGAGACGGGCTCCGACGGGGAGGAGGCGGTGGACAAGGCCCGCACGGGCCAGTTCGACCTCATCATCCTGGATCTCATGATGCCCAAGATCGACGGACTCCAGGCCTGCATGAAGATCCGGGAGTTCTCCAACGTGCCGGTGATCATGCTGACGGCCAAGGGGGAGGACGCGGACAAGATCATGGGCTTCGAGTGCGGGGCGGACGACTACATCACCAAGCCCTTCAACATCCTGGAGCTGAAGGCCCGCATCCGGGCCCTGCTGCGCCGCGCGGCCTCCTCCGCCCAGCAGCAGCGGGAGGCCGACCGGCTCACCCAGGGCAGCATCACCCTGGATCTGGCGGAGCGGGCGGCCTGGCGGGACGGCAGGCCGGTGGATCTCACCGCCAAGGAGTTCGACCTGATGGTGCTGCTGATGCAGAACCCGGGCCGGGTGTACAGCCGGGAGAACCTGCTGAACCTGGTGTGGGGCTATGAGTATATTGGGGAATTCCGCACCGTGGACGTGCACATCCGCCGCCTGCGGGAGAAGCTGGAGCCCGACCCCGCCAACCCGGAGCACATCCTCACCAAGTGGGGCGTGGGGTACTATCTGGCCAATAATCCGTAAGCCGCGAAGCCGTCCGGCCGCCTCGCGGGGAGAGGGCGCGGGCAGGCGCTTTCGAAGGGAGCCGCCCGCGCCGGGAAAGGAGGGATCGCCATGACAACAGCGGCAAAGCAGCAGGGCCGGGAACCCCGGGTGCCCTTTTTTCGCAGCATCCAGGTCAAATACGCCCTGACCTACCTGCTGGTGGTGGCGGCCATCCTGATCGTGATGAACACCTACCCCCTGCTGATGGTGGAGAACATGGTGTTCTCCTCCAAGGAGAGCAACCTGAAGCGGCAGGCCCTGGTCATCGGCTCCGCCCTGGCGGTGTCCGAGACCCTCACCCGGGAGGGGGTGGAGCAGACCATGGCGGTGCTGGAGAAGGCCCAGGGCACCCGGGTGCTGGTGGCGGACGCCTCCGGCCTCATCCTGTACGACAGCTCCACCCTGGACAACCGCCTGGGCCACTACGCCCTCATGGGAGAGGTGGTGGCCGCCCTGCGAGGCAAGGACGTGGCCCGCAGCGAGTACCGGGAGGGGGCCATCCGCTGCCGGGCGGCGGTGCCCGTGCTGTACCACGGGGCCACCCTGGGGGCGGTGTACCTCTATGAATACGACGCGGAGCAGGCCCAGGTGCTGCTGTCCATCCAGTCCAACCTGCGGTATATCTCGCTGGTGATCGGCGTGGCGGCGGCGGCGCTGGTGCTGCTGCTGTCCAAGGCCCTCACCCGGAGCACCGGGCGGCTGCTGTCCGCCATCCGCCGGGTGCGGGAGGGCGAGTACAGCCACCGGGTGGACGCCCGGGGGCGGGACGAGATGGCCCAGCTGGCCGACGAGTTCAACCAGCTCACCGACCGCTTGCAGACCACGGAGGAGGCCCGGCGGCGGTTCGTGTCCGACGCCTCCCACGAGCTGAAAACCCCCCTGGCCTCCATCCGCCTGCTCACCGACTCCATTTTGCAGAACGACAGCGTGGACATGGGCACCGTCCGGGAGTTCGTGTCCGACATCGGGGAGGAGGCCGACCGCCTCACCCGCATCAGCGAGCACCTGCTGGCCCTCACCCGGCTGGACGGCGGCCCGGAGCGGCAGCGGGAGCCGGTGGAGCTGGGGGCGGTGGCGGAAAAGGTGGCCCATATGCTCACCCCCCTGGCCCAGGCCACAGGGGTGGAGCTGAAGTGCCGCATCGAGCCCGCCTGCGCCCTGCTGGCCACGGAGGACGACGTCTACCAGGTGGCCTTCAACCTGATGGAAAACGCCATCAAGTACAACCAGCCCGGGGGCCGGGTGGACGTGACGGTGCGGCGCTTGGGGGGCAAGGCGTCCCTGGTGGTGTGCGACACCGGGGTGGGCATCCCCCCGGAGGATATGCCCAAGATCTTCGACCGGTTCTACCGGGTGGACAAGGCCCGCTCCCGGGCCGCCGGGGGCACGGGCCTGGGGCTGTCCATCGCCCGGGACACCGCCCGCCTCCACGGCGGGGACATCAAGGTGGGGCCCAACCCGGCGGGGAAGGGCGCCCGGTTCGAGGCGGAATTCCCCGCCCTGAAGGAGGGGGACAGGCCATGAGAAAACGGATGGGGGCGCTGCTGGCGGCGGCGCTGCTGCTGGCGCTGGCCACGGCCTGCCTCGCCCAGGGCGGGCAGGAGGACGACGGCCTGCGCCTGTGGTTCGCCGTCCCGGCGGCGGAGCAGAGCCGGGAGGTGTCGGCGGCGCTGTCCTCCTGCCCCTACGGCGGGGAGGAGAGCGTGTCCGCCCTGCTGGCGGCGCTGCTGGCGGGGCCGCCCCAGGACAGCGGGCTGATCCGGGCCATACCGGAGGGCACCCGGGCGGTGCGGTGGGCGGTGGAGAACCGGACGGCCCAGGTGGAGCTGTCGGAGGAGTACAGCGCCCTGGCGGGCATCGACCGGACGCTGGCGGACTACTGCGTGGCCCTGACCCTGTGCCAGCTGCCCGGGGTGGACGGGGTGCGGCTGTCCGCCGGGGAGGGGGACGGCGGCCGCCTGCTCCGGACGGGGGACGCCATCTTCTCCGGCGCGGAGGAGGAGCCGGTGGACGTGACCGCCGCCCTCTACTTCCGTCGGGCGGACGGGCGCACCCTGGGCTATGAGCTGCGGGTGTTCCGGCTCACCGAGGAGGAGGCCCCGGCCAAGGCGGTGCTGGAGGCGCTGATTGCCGGGCCGGAGGACGAGGGGCTGTCCGCCCTGCTGCCCCCGGATCTGACGGTGCGGGCGGCCTGGGTGGACGACGGGGTGTGCTACGCCGACCTGTCCGCCGCCCTGCTGGCGGCGCCGCCGGAGGACGCCGGGGAACAGGAGCTGGTGATCTCATCCATCGTGGAGACGCTGTGCAGCCTGGACAAGGTGGAGCAGGTGCGGCTGCTGGTGGAGGGCAGCGCGCTGACGGCCTATGGCGGGCTGGATCTGTCGGGGCCCTTGTCGGCCGGATAACGGCGGGGCCCCATCAGGGAACCCGCCCCCCACCTTCCACCTGGTGGAGGGCGGAAAAATTTTGAGAAACCTCTTGACCTTTCACCTTGTGGAAGGTGTAGGATACGTCCGTGGAGGGAGGAACGCAGATGAAGATCAATCAGGTGGAGCAGCTGGTGGGAATCACCAAGGGCAACATCCGCTTCTATGAAAAGGAAGGGCTGCTCACCCCCGGCCGTAATCACGACAACGGCTACCGGGACTACAGCGACGCCGACGTGGCGTGGCTGAAAAAAATCAAACTGCTGCGGATGCTGGACGTACCCATCGAGGAGATCCGCCTCCTCAAGGCCGGGACGCTGACCCTGGAGGACGCCATGGGGCGGCACATCATCCAGCTCCAGCGCAGGCAGGCCAACCTGGCGGCGGCCCAGGGCGTATGCGCCCAGATCCGGGACAGCGGCCGCCAGCTGGACAGCCTGGACGCCGACGGGGTGCTGGAGAGCATGGAGCGGCAGGAACAGGAGGGGACAAAGTTTATGAACGTGGGAAAACAGGATAAGCTCACCCGGTACGTCAGCCCCGTGGGGGCGGCGGTGGTGGTGCTGGCCATGATGGCGGCGGTGATCGCCCTGATCGTGTGGGGCTTCACCGTGGATCCGGCGGACGCGCCCCCCATCGGGGTGGTCATCGCCCTGGCGGCGGTGCCGGTGGTGATCATCATCGGCGTGCTGGCGGCGCTGTACCAGCGCATCAAGCAGATCAAGGGAGGGGAAGAAGATGCTGCTTCTCAATATTGATCACATTCCCGGACGGGAGATCGAGCCGCTGGGCATCGTGAAGGGCTCAGTGGTGCAGTGCAAGAGCTTCGGCAAGGACTTTATGGCGGGGATGAAGACCTTCGTGGGCGGCGAGATCGAGGCGTACACCGCCATGCTCACCGAGGCCCGGCAGCTGGCCACCAAGCGGATGGTGGACGAGGCGGAGGCCCTGGGCGCGGACGCGGTGCTGAACATCCGCTACGCCTCCGCGTCCATCATGCAGGGGGCGGCGGAGATCACCGTGTACGGCACGGCGGTGCGGTACAAATGACCTTTGACCCGCTGTAACCTTTGAATATCTGTAGGGAAAGGGGCAATGAGCGCCGGCGGCGCTCGTCCATCGCCGACCGAGTCGAAGACGAGAACCACCGCACGACCATGTAGGGGAGGGGCTTGCCCCTCCCGCTTTGAAGGGTCAAAACCCTTTCCCCGGGAGGGGCAAGCCCCTCCCCTACATAGCACAAACCGTTTGTTTTCAGAAAGAAGGTTCTTTTATGCTTCGCATCGAACACTATTCCAAGACCTACCCCGGCGGCAAAAAGGCGGTGGACGACCTGTCCCTCCACGTGCGCCCCGGCGAGATCTACGGCTTCATCGGCCACAACGGGGCGGGTAAAACCACCACCCTGCGGGCGGTGGCCGGGGTGATGGACTTCACCGAGGGCGTCATCACCATCGACGGACACGATATCAAGAAGGATCCGGTGGGGGCCAAGCGGGTCACCGCCTTCCTGCCCGACAACCCGGATCTGTACGAGTTCATGAAGGGCATCGACTACCTGAACTTCATCGCCGACCTGTACGACATCCCGGCGGAGCAGCGGACGAAGGACATCGCCAAGTACGGGGACGCCTTTGAGCTGACGGGGAACCTGGGCTCCCCCGTCGGCAGCTACTCCCACGGAATGCGGCAGAAGCTGGCGCTGATCTCCGCCTTTATCCGCCGCCCCAAGCTGCTGATTTTAGACGAGCCCTTCGTGGGCCTGGATCCCTCCGCCTCCCACCTGATGAAGGGGTACTTAGCGGAGCTGTGCCAGAACGGCTCGGCGGTGTTCTTCTCCACCCACGTGCTGGAGGTGGCGGAGAAGCTGTGCCACCAGATCGCCATCATCAAGGACGGGCGGCTGATCCGATCCGGCCCCACCGAGGATCTGGTGGGCGACTCCTCCCTGGAGGACGTGTTCCTGGAGCTGGAGGGAGAGAAATGAAAAAGTTCTTCGCCCTGCTGAAGGTGAGCGTCAAGTCCATGCTGCTGTCCTCCACCAACTCCCGGGGGAAAAGCCGGAAGAAGGCGGCCACCGGCGCGGGGGCCATTCTGCTCATCGCCTTTCTGGGGCTTTATCTGTCCGGGCTGTACAGCTCCATGCTGATGCAGGTGCTGGCCCCCATCCATATGGAGGTGCTGGTGTTCATCTTCATGGGCATGGGGGCGCTGGTGGGCGGACTGCTGTTCACCGCCTTTGCCGTGAAGGGCGTGGTGTTCGGCGGGAAGGACAACGACCTGCTGCTGAGTATGCCTGTGTCCACCACCGCGCTGATGGCCAGCCGGGTGGCGGCCATCTATCTGGAGAATCTGCTGTTCTCCCTGTTTGTGCTGGCCCCCGCCGGGGCGGTGTGCGCCTTTATGACCCAGAGCGGGGTGGGCCGCAGCCTGCTGTTCTGGGTGCGGCTGCTCGTCGCGGTGGTGGCCCTGCCCCTGCTGGACACGGCGCTGTCCGTGCTGCTGGGGGCACTGGTGGCCTTTTTGTCCGCCCGGGTCACCCGCGGGGCGCTGGGGCAGAACATTGTCATGGGCATCTACATGGCGGCGGTGTTCTGGTTCGCCTTCAACCTCAACGGCATGATCCAGGGTCTGGCGGAAAACGCCGCCGGGGTAAAAGAGTCCCTGTCCTGGGCCGCCCCCATGCTGTGGATGGCGGACGGCATTCTGGGGGACTGGGGCAGGCTGCTGGCCTTTACGGCCTGCTGTATCGTTCCCTTTGCCCTGGTGGTGTTCGGCCTGGGTAAGGTGTACCGGCAGGCGGTCACCGGCTTCGCCGCCCGCTCGGCCCGGAACGACTACAAGCTGTCCGCCCAGGCCGCCTCCGGCCAGAAAAAGGCCCTGCTGGTGAAGGAGGCCCGCCGGTTCTTCGGCACCCCCATGTACCTGTGGAACGCCGGAATCGGCCTCATCATGCTGGTGGGCATGGGGGTGGCGGCCATCGTGATGCAGGGGAAGCTGGACGAGTTCCTCGCCATGGCGGGAGGCGCGCTTCCCGTCATGCCCATCGCGGCGGCGGTGATGGGCTTCTGCCTGTGCACCTGCGTCATCGCCGCGCCGTCCATCAGCCTGGAGGGCAAGTACCTGTGGATCCTCCGGGAGGCCCCGGTGGGGGAGCAGCCCCTGCTGTGGATCAAGACCGGCTTTGAGCTGCTGCTCACCGTGCCCTGCACCGTCATCGCCGGGGTGTGCCTCACCATCGCCCTGCGGCTGTCCATCGGGGATGCGGCAGTGCTGCTGCTGGCCGCCCTCCTGTTCTGCGTGATCCACGCCGCCTTCGGGGTGCTCATGGGCCTGACCTTCCCCAAGCTGGACGCGGTGAACGAGACGGTGGTGGTGAAGCAGTCCCTGGCCGTCACCCTGGGGATGTTCGTGCCCATGGCGGCGCTGGGGGTGTGCGCCCTGCTGTACTGGCTGGGCGGCCTCATCGCCCCGGCGGCGGCGCTGGCCCTGCCACTGGTGCTGCTGGCGGCGTTCGCGGCGGCGTCCGCCCTGATCCTGGCGAAAAAGGGCCCCGCCATGCTGCGGGCGCTGTAAGTTCCTGCCTTTTGCAAGGCCCCCGGTATTGCGTACCGGGGGCCTCGTGGTTTATAATATAGGGACTAACCAAAGGGAAGTGACGGGTATGGAACAGAACGGCAGGCGGGTTCTGGTGGCCATGAGCGGCGGGGTGGACTCCAGCGCGGCGGTGTGCCTGCTGAAGGAGCAGGGCTATGACTGCGTGGGGGCCACCATGGAGCTGTACGGCACCCCGCCCGAGGCGCTGGACGACGCCCGGGCGGCGGCGGAGCGGATGGGCGTCCCTCACCACGTCCTCCCCCTGTGCCGGGAGTTCGAGGAGCAGGTGATCCGCCGGTTCGTGGAGGGCTACCGGCGGGGGGAGACCCCCAACCCCTGCGTGGACTGCAACCGCTATCTGAAATTCGGCCTGCTCCACGCCAAGGCCCGGGAGCTGGGCTGCGGCTATCTGGCCACCGGGCACTACGCCCGGATTGTGGACGACGGAGCGGGGGGCTTCCGGCTGACCAAGGCCGCCGACCTGTCCCGGGATCAGAGCTACGTGCTCTATCCCATCCCCCGCTCACTGCTGGGCCGCACCCTGTTTCCCCTGGGCGGGCTCACCAAGGGGTCGGCCCGGGCCGTCGCCGCCCGGGCGGGCTTTGCCAACGCAGGCAAGCGGGACAGCCAGGACATCTGCTTCATTCCCGACGGGGACTACCTGTCCTTCCTGGAGCGGTACACCGGCCAGCCCTTCCCGGAGGGGGACATCCTGGATCTGGACGGCAAGGTGGTGGGCCGCCATAAGGGGGCGGCGGGGCTCACCCTGGGCCAGCGCCGGGGGGTGGGGGTGTCCTCGTCCGGGCGGATCTACGTGTGCTCCAAGTGCATGGCGGACAACACCGTCACCGTGGGGCCGGAGGAGGCGCTGTACTCCACCGGCTGCGCCGCCGCGGACTGGAACTGGCTGATGGATCCGCCGGCGGCCCCCTTCGCCGCCCTGGTGAAAACCCGCTACCGCCAGCGGGAGCAGCCCGCCCAAGTGATTCCGGGGGGAGATCGGGTGCGGCTGGAGTTTGAGCAGCCCCAGCGGGCGGTGACGCCGGGACAGTCGGCGGTGGTTTACGACGACGACGGCGCGGTGCTGGGCGGCGGCACCATTACGGAGGTTTTCCAATGACAGAAGAAGCGGCCCCCGGCGCAATGCACCGGGGGCCGCTGTTTTTCATCTGAGTGGAAGTCAATCAGTCCAGGGTCACCAGCTCGTACTCCCGGGTGCCGATGCCCAGGTCGGCGGCGGCCTCCACGGTGTGGACGCCGTTGAGGGACTCGATGCGCTCAATGAGATCCGCCTTGCCCGGGTCATCGGAGGCGTACACCAGATCCAGGCAGGCCTGATCCAGCGCCACCGGATCCAGGGAGGCCAGCATACCGATATCCCCGATCTTGGGGTCGGCGGCCACGGCGCAGCAGTCGCAGTCCACCGACATATTCTTCATCACGTTGAGATAGGCCACTTTACCTTTGAAGTGATCGTGGATGGACCAGGCGGCGTCCGCCATGGACTCCAGGAAGGCATCGTGATCGGAGTCCCAGAACTTGTCCATGTCGCCGGCGCCGTGGATATACTGCTTGCCCCGGGAGGAGGCCAGGCCGATGGAGATGTTCTTCAGCGACCCGCCGAAGCCCCCCATGGGGTGGCCCTTGAAGTGGGTGAGCACCAGCAGGGAGTCGTAGTTCTTCAGGTTCGCCCCCACGAAGTTCTTCTGGATGACCTTGCCGCCGGGGACGGCCAGCTCCATGTCCTCCTTCTCGTCCAGGATGTCCACAGCGGCGGCGTCCGACCAGCCGTGCTTCTTCATCGTCTCCCAGTGGGCGGCGGTGGTGTTCCGGCCGCCGTCATAGGCGGTGTTGCACTCCACGATGGTGCCCCCCACCTTGTCGATCATGGGCTTCCAGAAGTCGGGGCGGAGGAAGTTCTGGTTCCCCGGCTCGCCGGAGTGGAGCTTGACCGCCACCTTGCCCGGCAGCTGGACGCCCAGGGCGCCGTACAGCCGGAGCAGGGCTTCCGGGGTGAGCTCACGGGTAAAATATACCTTGGCCTTCATAGCAAATACCTCCTGCGTTTTAGTTTGTTCCCCCACATTTTATAAAAAGAAGGGCGGCCCGTCAAGTCCTTTTCTGGTGGAGCAGGTACACCGTCTCAATTGTTGTCTCATTTTCCAAGGGCAATTCGGTCACATCTTTTCCGTTGACAGGAACAGGGAAGTTAAAGACGATATTCTTGATCCAGCAGCCGTCTTTCCGTTTCTCTGGGAACAAATCTATTCGTTCAAGGAATGCCCGCATGAATCCTTTTCGTTCCACTTCGGAGGCGGAGGCATATACCTGGTCGAATACCAGCAGGAGCCGATAGATATTGTCGCCTGAAATCTTCTCCTGTTTGATGCTCCGAATTTTGCTTTGGAGATCGTCAATTTGGATTTCGATTTCTTCAATCTTACCATACTGCTCGTCATACCGACGTTGCAAGTCCAAAATCTTTCGGTCGTAATACGGGTCGGCTACATCTAGGCTGTCCATTTGCCGCTCTAGCCTGGATTTTGTGCCAAACGTCTGACGAAGCTGCGCCTGCAAGGTTTCTTGTTGCTTTTCCATGTCCGCTGTATCCACAGCGGAGCCGATTTTTGCTTGAATAGCCTCAGAGAAACGGGGATTATTCACCATAGCCGATACAATAGCCGCAACCATATCGTTGATTTCCGTCTGCTCTAAGTTTACACGGAAAGTGCAGCTATGTCCAGTTGGCGTGACTGTATTTTTGCAATAGTAATAGTATCTGGTCTTTTTGTCCTTGCTGTGAGCCTTGGAGATATTCCCGTATAGGCTCTTGCCGCAGCAGGGACATTTCAAAATTCCGGATAGGATATGGGCGTGACTGGGATCATGTATTTTCTCCCGCCGGTAGGCGTTGATCTTCCGCTTTTCATGGGCCAAATTCCAATCTTCCTCAGAAATAATGGCCTCATGCTGCCCATCGTAAATCGGAAACTCTGATTGCTCTACAATGTGCATCTCGTTCCGAGTCCCCAGCTTTTTCTCAGTTCTTCGCCTGCCATAAGCAATCTTTCCCATATAAATCGGATTATCCAGAACATCTTTCACAAAATTAGCAGAAAACCCAGGAATCGTACCATTTTGGCGGAGTTTTTTCGTATAGCCGTGGCTATTAAGGTGCTTTGCTACGCCACTCACACCATCGTTCGTGTGGATATATCGATCATAAATGGCGCGGATCACATCAACCTCATCCTCGGCGATCAGCATCTTCCCGTTTTCAAGGCGGTAGCCATAGGGCGCAAAGCCGCCGTTCCACTTTCCCTCCCGGGCCTTCTGCTCCCGTCCTGCCATCGTCTGTGTCCGAATATTCTCCCGTTCTATTTCGGCAACAGCAGACAGAACAGAGATCATCAGCTTGCCGGAGTCCTTGGAACTGTCAATGCCATCCTCCACGCATATCAGATTAACTCCGAAATCCTGCATCAACTGCAAGGAGTTTAACACATCGGCGGCATTTCTGCCAAAACGGGACAACTTAAATACCAGCACATATGCTACGCCGTCTTTGTTGTCCTGAATGTCATTCAGCATCCGCTGAAATTCCAGACGGCCCTGGATATTCTTACCCGAAAATCCTTCGTCAGAATACTCACCCGCAATTGCCATATCCTCGTACTCTGCATATTTTCGTAGTTTTTCCCGCTGGGCATCCAAACTATAGCCATCCACTTGGATCGAAGTAGACACCCGTGTATAGAGATAGCACTTTGTCTGTTTCTTTCTCATAGGTACTCCATTCTGTCCTTAGTGATTAGTTTGACAAGAAAACACACGTTGCACATTTATTGTAGCATATTGTCAATAAATGTGCAACGTGGAAATAGGAATAATTTTAGTCTACTATGATATATGTACCCTATGCAGCGTGGTCCACACCACCTTGGTCATCCCGCTGTTTTTCTGACTGCTTTTCCAGCAATTTAGGGCCGTATTTCTGCATCAATTGCGTCATCACATCAATAAAACGATCAAATGCCGCATTATATTGGGGATCATCATAGTATTTCTTCAATAGGCTGCTCCTTTTTTACTGATGAAATCTGTGCATAGGCATCTAAAACCTCCTGTGGGATATTTTTTATTGTTCGTCTCAGTTCTTCCAGCTCCTGGAGCTGCTGAGATACTTCCAACTGGCGTTTGATACTCTCCTTGCCGGAATTGACTTGCTTTTTTAATCCAGCGTTCTCGGCCCGGAGTGCTTTATACGCGGCATCATACTTCCGCATTTGCGTTTGCATTCGCTCCACACCGGGGATGTACTGCTCCAGCAAAGCCTCTATCTCGGCGCTTTTCTTCTTGGCGTTGAGGGGATTGACTTCATCCAGCAGTTTCATCAACATATCCCTCTGCTGGTTGAGATGTACCGCCTCCTTGAACAGCCGGGGCGGGATGTGTGTTCTGCCAGTTTCACTTGCACTTTCACCCCGCTCCAGATCAGGATACTTCCTGACCATATGTTTCCAAAAGTTGTCCTGCCACCATGTCAGCTTCTTTTTGTTACCGACAATGTCCTTGGCGCTTAGCCTCCCATCCTTCGTCAAAGGGACAAAGGATAGGTGCATATGCGGCGTTTTCTCGTCCATATGGACCACAGCGGAGATCATCGTGCTTTTGCCCTGATATTTCTCAATAAAACGCACTGCTTCTTCAAAAAATGCCCGGACTTCGGCTCTTTTCTTTCCCTTGAAAAACTCCGGGCTGGCTGTCACCAAGGCCTCGACCACCCGAACGCTGTCCTTGCGAGTACGGCACCCAGCATCAGCGATCTGCTTCTCAGCTTCGGCGCGATATTTCCGCTCAGGTTGGATCAGATGAAAATTCAAGTGACTGCGACTGGCGTCGATGTCCGGATTACTGGCGTACTTTTCCTTGGTGCGTTCGTTGTGGGCTTCGATTTGCCCAATTTCCGGCCCCTTATATTTTGCGAATCGGAGGATAGCGTATTGCGGCTTCTGCATCGTGCTCACCGCCCGTCCTCAAGCTGTGCAGTCAGAGTGTCCACCGCCTCACGCAGTTTGTCGACCTGCATCCGGGTGGTTGACTTCTGCTTGTCAGTAAAACCAGAATTTTCCGCTAAAAGTGAGAAAAGCTGCTTGATCCCGTCAAGGAGTAGGCTTGAACTTTCCATAAATGTATCAAAGGCCGGGAGTGTATCCGCCCCGATTGCTTCCGGCTCTCCCTGCTTCAAATACGTGTCCACCGATTTGATCTTGCCGGACAGAAGCTGTGCGGCACACTCGGCCTGCTGGTCTGGCTCCAAGCGGGCCAGTTTCATCAGTTCGCACCGTGGAGGCTGTTTGTCCATTTTCTTGAGAATTTCACTGGCCTTCGGTGTCAAATGTTCGGCCAGAAACAGGTGCCGTTCAACGGTCCGAGTGGAGACACCCAGCTTTTCGGCGGTATCCTCAACAAAAGATTTCGCTTTGGGTTCGAGCGACACATTGTCGCTCGAACCCTGGTGGTTGTTCACATGGCCAGGACGGTTCCGGGCAATCGTTTCCGGGTGAAGAGTTTCATAGAGTTTCTTTCGGCGGGCAAGCAAGCCGCTCACTTCTGTGTTCGTCAGATTTCTACGGATCACATTCTCGTCGATCTCCGCCAGTTCTGCCCGTATGCTGTCAATATCGCACACAGTACACTCAACTTCTGTCCAACTCAGCAGCTCCGCCGCTTCCAGCCGGTGCAGGCCGGCGATCAGAGTGTAGCTGCTGTCGACCGTGATTGGATTGAGCAGGCCAACGTCAGCGATACTTTTGGACAACTCGCTGACATGGGTTGGGTCAGCCTTCCGCCGCCCGGAATTGATTTTGACCTCACTGATTGGAATACGCAATTACTTGATACCTCCCGATTTGAATTGACGGTTTCCCGCCTGCCCCCAATATACCGAAAAATTGTCTATAGTCCTTGATTCCGGCGGAAAAGCCGGAAAATAACGGCCAGCCCGGAAAATCTGCAAAAATGCAGGTTCCGGGCTGGCCTTTGAGGTGGGGGTGTGATAAAATCAGCGGGATGGGAGGGGACGATATGCTTGAAACGATTGGCCGACGCATCACCGGACTCCGGGAACGGCGGGACATGACCTTGGAGGAATTAGCGGCGAACGTCGGCGTCAACGCCACCACGCTGGGACGCATAGAGAAGGGGCAGACACAGAAAGTAGGCAGTGATGTGCTGACGGCACTGGCGCGGGAGTTCCAAGTTTCCGCAGATTATCTGCTGGGCCTGACGGATATTCCAGACCGAAAGAATTATGAAATCGGTGCTCTGGGGCTTTCCGCTCAGGCGGCGCGGAACCTCTATACAGGCAGAGTCAATGTGGACGTGGTGAACCGTTTGCTGGAACAACCGAGGTTTCCGCTACTGACCGCCATGATCGCACAGTATCTGGATGATACGTTTGCCGCCGGAGTGGCCGCGCAGAATGAACTATTTGATTTCATGGGCGATATTCTTTTGAGCGCTGGCCCGTCCGATTTTGGACAGAAGGTGGCGAGAGAAGCGGCTCGCGCTGTGAAGCTGTCCAAGTCGCCGCCCCATCAGGTAGAGCTGGCGAAGATTCAAAACACGTTTATGACCATGCTGAAGGAGATAAAGCGTGAGGCCGAGTCAAACCTGGAACCGGCCAAAGCGGTCACAAGCGAGGTTGTCAAGCAGATGATGGCGGAGTTGGCTAAGGATCAGGATGTGACTCTGACCGCCATCACTCCGGAGCAAATCGTGGATGCCATTGTACACACGGCGAGCGGCGCTGGACTGAACGCAGAGGGGGCCGAAGCCCTCCGGGGCGGGTTACTGTCCGCCTTTGAGACACTACCCAGGGGTGATAATACCGGGGACACCTGAACGCTCCCCCAGCGCATACCCAGACGGGTGCGTTTCGGGTACCGCCAATGCCGCTGCGGCGGGACGGGAGACGAGGGACGGGGGTTTTATATACCTTTTGTCCCTCCCAAAATCAGGCGGCAGGATGATTGCTTCGCTCCATCCTGCCGCCTGATTTTCTGGTGCGGGAAAGTGACTGCGCCAGACCGCGCCGCCCCTTTCCTGCGCCAGCCGGGACAAAAGGTATAACACACTAGACTTTCTCCGAAAGTCGTGTGCCAAAGGGGGGACCGCCCCCCTTTGGATTCCCCCTCCATTTTCGGGGCGTTGGGTGTCCATGCTGCCAGAGTGCAGCTTGGATACCCCGCCCCGAAAATGCTAACAACCCCACGATTCTGCATCCGCAGAGCCGTGGAGTTGTTAGCGCTCGTCTGGAACATATTCGGCAATATCTTCCAGACGGCAATCAAGGACCATACACAATTTGTTCAGTGTCTTTGTTTCCATGTTGTCGTTGGCTTTCAGCCGCCGAACGGTCTTGCTGTCGATACCACACTTTTCTCTCAGCTGATATGTGGAAACGCCTTTCACTTTCATAACATCCCACAGCTTATCAAAAATAATCATCGCTTCACCCCCGATTGACACCACTCAGTATGGGGGTTATAATCTCCAATGTTAAGGGGATATAACCCCCATATCTAAATTGAGGCGGAGGCAAAACTATGATGTTTGAAAGATGCTGTGCGTTCACAGGTCACCGTCCGAGGAAGCTTCCCTGGGGCTACAACGAAGCGGACACTAGGTGCGTCGCTTTGAAAAAAGCCCTTGCCGGAGAAATTGCCAAGCTGGTAGATGCCGGATATACAGATTTCTTCACGGGTATGGCAGAAGGGACCGACACCTGGGCGGCACTGGCTGTTCTGGCCTTGAAAAAAGAAAATCCCGCGCTGAAGCTCCACTGTGTCCTGCCCTGTGAAGGGCAGACGGACGGGTGGTCGGCTTCGGCGCGGGAACTTTATATTTCTATTTTGGGGCGGGCAGATGAGGTTATATATGTGAGCCGGGAGTACAGCAAGAACTGTATGCTGAAACGAAACCGCTACCTGGTCGATCATACCGCCTGCCTGCTGGCCGTTTACAACGGCGAACGGCGGGGTGGAACGGCAATGACCGTGCGATATGCGCAAAAGCTGGGACGGAAGATCATCGTGCTTGACCCTCGTACGGAAACAGTCGCAAACCGAAATGCTTGAATCCCTTTAAAAAGGGCCTCCCATTTTTCTACAAAATGTGTTACACTAAGTCAAAGGATAATCTCTACGGAGGGAACACTATGACTGATATGGAAAAACGCACTGCCGCTGCCCGATTCGCAGCGGATTGGAATGGTCGGGGCGACGAAAAGCAGGAGACACAGCGGTTTTGGATCGAACTGCTGACAAAGGTTTTTGGCGTTGATGGTTCCACAGCCATTTCTTTTGAGGTCCCCGTGAAGCTGGACCATACCAGCTTCATTGACGGCTATATCGAATCCACCCGTGTCCTGATCGAGCAGAAGGGGCGGGACATTGACCTGTCACGGGGCTACAAGCAGTCGGACGGGGCCATGTTAACTCCCTTCCAGCAAGCCCGCCGCTATGCCGGGTATCTGCCCTATAATCAGGTCCCCCGCTGGATTGTGGTCTGCAACTTCCAGGAGTTCCGTATCCACGACATGAACCGCCCCAATGATGAGCCGGAAGTCCTCAAGCTGGCAGACTTGGAGAAGGAGTTCCACCGTCTGCAATTCCTGATTGACACTGGCAGCGAGCATATCAAAAAGGAAATGGAAATCTCCCTGCAAGCTGGCGAGCTGGTGGGGGTACTCTATGACGCGCTCTTAAAACAGTACAAGGACCCCAGCGACCCGGAAACGCTGAAAAGCCTGAACAAGCTGTGTGTCCGGCTGGTGTTCTGCTTGTATGCGGAGGACGCTGGCATTTTTGGAAACCGGAGTATGTTCCATGACTACTTGCAGGGGCATGAACGGGACGCCCGCCGCGCCATTATTGACCTGTTCAAAGTACTGGATACAAAGCCGGAGGATCGGGACCCGTACATGGACGAGGACCTTGCCGCGTTTCCCTATGTCAACGGCGGTTTGTTCGCAGATGAAAACATCGTGATTCCCCGGCTGGATGAAACCATCATTGACCTGATTCTGCGGAAAGCAAGCGAGGACTTTGACTGGTCCGCTATCAGTCCCACGATTTTCGGTGCTGTCTTTGAAAGTACGCTGAACCCGGAAACCCGGCGCTCCGGCGGAATGCACTACACCAGCATTGAGAACATTCACAAGCTGATTGACCCGCTGTTTCTGGATGGGCTGAAAGCGGAGTTCGCGGAGATTGCAACGGTCACGGTGGAACGCACCCGCAAAGCAAAGTTAGAGGCGTTTCAGCGGAAACTGGCAGGGCTGAAATTTCTGGACCCGGCCTGTGGTTCCGGCAACTTCCTGACGGAAACTTACATCTCCCTGCGGCGGCTGGAAAACGAAACAATTTCCTTGCTCCATAAGGGACAAATCATGTTGGATATGGGAAACCCTATCCAGGTGTCAATCGGTCAATTCTACGGTATTGAAATCAATGATTTTGCCGTGACGGTGGCAAAGACCGCGCTGTGGATCGCTGAAAGTCAGATGATGAAGGAAACCGAGGACGTAGTACACATGACCTTGGATTTCCTGCCGCTGAAATCCTATGCCAACATTACCGAAGCCAACGCTCTGCGGGTAGATTGGGGGAGTGTTATTCCCAAATATGAATTGAATTACATCATGGGTAATCCGCCCTTTGTAGGATACTCTTTTCAGAGCAAGGAGCAAAAAGAGGATATACTTTCTATCTACATTGATGAGAAAGGCAAGCCTTACAAAGCAACAGGAAAAATTGACTATGTTTCCGGCTGGTATTTCAAGGCAGCAGAGTTTATGCAAGGGGCAAACAGCCGAACCGCTTTTGTGTCTACCAACTCTATCACCCAAGGGGAACAGGTGGTAGGTGTTTGGAAACCGTTATATGATCGGTTTGAGATTCATATTGATTTTGCCCATCGAACATTCCGCTGGGACAGCGAGGCCAGCTTAAAGGCTCATGTGCATTGTGTGATCGTCGGCTTTAGTATTGCCTCAAACAGTCAAGAACGGCGGCTGTTTACATCTGAGAGAGTGCAGGTCGTTGAAAATATCAACGCTTACTTGATTGACGCTCCCATTGTTTTTATTGAAAACAGAAATAAACCGCTTTGTGATGTTCCTTTAATGACAACAGGCAACCGTCCTGCTGATGGCGGACATTTGATTATTGAGGCTGACGACTATGACGAGTTTATCGCAAAAGAGCCAATGGCACTACCGTATATCAAAAAGTTGGTTGGTTCTGCTGAGTTCATAAACAACAAGAAACGCTGGTGTTTATGGCTCGTTGGAATCAGTCCTGCGGAGTTGCGGAAGATGCCGTTAGTGCTTCAACGAGTAGAAGCCTGCAAAGCTGACCGCGAAAACGCGCCCGATGCGGGGAGGCGAAAACTCGCAGAGCGTCCAACACAATTTCGAGAAATCAATAATCCAGATACTTTCATCGTGGTTCCTGCCGTTTCCTCCGAACGGCGGCGATATGTGCCAATTGGTTTTCTAAACAAAGACACGATTGCAACAAATCTTGTGATAACCATTCCAAATGCAAGCCTTTATCATTTTGGTGTTCTAACTTCTAACGTGCATATGGCCTGGATGCGCGCTGTCTGCGGACGGCTAAAAAGCGATTACCGCTATTCCAAAGATGTTGTTTATAACAACTTCCCATGGCCTACCCTTACGGATCAGCAGAAGGCCAAAATTGAGCAGACCGCCCAGGCCATTCTCGACGCCCGCGCCCTTTACCCGGACAGCTCCCTGGCTGATCTCTACGATGAAACCACCATGCCCCCGGAACTGCGAAAGGCCCACCAGCAGAACGACAAGGCTGTGATGCAGGCTTACGGCTTTTGGGGAAAGCTGAACTCCGAACCGGCTTGTGTGGCGGAGTTGATGAGGATGTATCAAATGCTGACTGAGAGGAAGTCCTCATGAAAGAACATGACGAGTTTTCTGATATGAATGCAAATGCTGATCTATCTCCTGAAAGAATCAAGGAGATCATCCAATTATCATCCATCGCAATGCAAACTCAGCAGGAATTCATATGTGCTGCAAGTGAGCTTGTTCCTGTGATGTCCACAGCTTCATTAGATGTGGTATCTCCCGCTTCAGTAGAGTCAGTAATGCAAGCCCTTCAATCATCAATATCTACATATATTGCGGAAACAGCAACATTAATTCAGGCTTCTAGTTTTCCGGAGGAACGCAGAAAACGGCTTACCGAAAGTTACTGCGCATGGGGAAAGTGTGGTTGGTCATGGATAGGAATTACGCCAATGAAATTCTATAATACACCGCCGCAAAATGTTGCAGACGCGAATAGGCGCATAAAGCCATATCATTCCAATCTGGAAATAGCGAAACTCTTTGATCGTTTACATTCTAAGAAGTTAAGACAAACAGATTTAGATTCAGCTATTTTCTGCTACCAAAATCGTCAGTATAAACCATGTGCGCTTATGCTGTTTGGAATGATCGATGCCAAGCTGATAAGAAAACAGGCCGTGATAGGAAGTTATCGTCCAGCAGGTGAAAGAGCAGCGAAAAAATTGAAAACGCAATATGAACAAGAAAATGGTCGTTATGGTTTTTTCTCATTACTGCGGTTTGCAAATCTTTTTTCCTGTCTTGAAACTGTCTTTGCCAATGGAAAGAATTTCGAAAATGAACCTGCCATTATCAACCGCAACTACATAGACCATGGCATGAATCAACGGCCTGTTTTGAAACGAGATTGTATTCAATTGTTTTTCATCTTAGACAACTTACTTGATTTTTTTGACTACCCATTAGTGGAGTGATTGGGGTAGACGATGTCCATGTAGGAGGCGAGATAAATTAGCAAAAAGGATAATCCCATCAGACAACATCATGTACCCCAGGTGTATTTAAGGAGTTTTTGTAATGCATCCAAACTTATTGCGGTTATGGATAAATATAGTCAAAAGATATTTTCCACAGGAATTCGCGCTGTAGGTGCAGAAAATGATTTTTATACATTGGAAAAGATGAGCGATCAATATTGCTGGGAACATATCTATGCAAACGGCGTAGAGCCACAGATGGGAGAACTTATTCCAAAGATTATTTCTCAAAGCAATATTTTAGTTCGCAATGGTACGGTTATTCTAAATGATTCAGAAAAAGTACAGCTTGCAGCCATTATGGTTATGCAAATGCTTCGAGGTAAACAGACCCGTGATTATGAACGCAAACTCTACCAGAGCTATTTACCAGACACACTAAAGAAAACCAAAGAAAAGTTTGGTCCACTAAGTGAAAAGCAGAAGGCGCTATTGCAAGCTTACGAAAATGATGATTACTATTTCAAACGGACATCTATGGATTTAGCGTTGGATTCAAAACGAATTACACGGTATACAGAAATAATCTGTAATCATGATTTTGTTTTTTACAGAATCCTAGGTGGTTTGGAATTTATCACCAGCGATAACCCTGTTATGCTAGTGAACAACATAACGGGCAATGCCCGTCCTTTTGCGAATGGGCTTCTAAAAATAGGTACGGCTGTTTATTATCCGATTTCACCAAAGTTGTTACTTTGCGTACTTCACCCAGAGCTTACTTTTGGAGCCTTTTCAGAAAAAGATTGCTGCCTTGTTGATCTTGATTCTGATAGGGAAGTTCGGTTTATATCCACGATAAATCGGAAGCAAATCGAGCAGTGTTCTCAACACGCATTTGCGCGGTCGGAAGATGTGTTAAAGCAATATGCTATGAGAAAACTGGCACCCGTGTGGGTGAAGCAGAGAGATTAAAAGGTTCCTGTTTATCCTTACTATACTGATACGCATCTCATACGCTGAAATTCCCACCCGGGATAGAAATAGAATACGGGAAAACAAAGCAGATGCCCAGCCATTTAAGTTGGTGCATCTGCTTTCCCGATTTCATCTGAGAGTCCGCGCAGAGAAGCAGTCCCCTGACCTATAGTTATCATACACAGTCCAATTGTCATTTATAGCTTACTTTTGCGTTGGCGGCAAAAAATCCTGCACAAACAACTGTGTAAAGCTCTTCTACAGAAAAAATTTCTGAAAAGTCAACCAACTCTTGCAGGTGAGATTGAAATGCATCAGCATTGATAAGTGAAGGATGTCCATCACCATATACGGCATCGCTCAATTTTGAGAAGGCATATTGGCAGACAAATGGGTACGAATCATTTACATCTGCTTCGCTTTGAAGTTCCTTAGAAATCATATTTTGCAAATTCTCGTAAATCTCCTTGATTTCTGGCATAAGTGCTGCTCTATATTTTTCGACTAGTAATTTATTCTTGGGAGCCGTGATGGTTGTCGAAAAAATAATCTGAAGTTTTTTTAGCACATAATTATAATAGTCATGAGAGTAATATCTATAAGAAACTTCCTCGATCAATATTTCTATTTGTGTTAAAGGATTTTTATTTTGAGGAATCTTTTTGCTGCACCACTCAGTTAGATAAGTTCTTTTTTGCCGATTCATTTCATCTATTATGGTATACAAATAGTCATACCGTTTTTGAGAAAAAGTGATCAATTCATCAAAATAGATATCCAAAGGAACGGGTTTCTCATTCACTTGATTGCTATATAAAAATACAGAAAAATCACCATTACCAAATCCGCCACCAGACCAACTGGCATACCTACGTTCTTTTTTTCCTGTGCCACTAAAATTATCACTTAGATTTATTGGGTGAGCGGCAAAACAAGCTCGTATTGTTTTGAAATATTCGTTGTCAGTTGCTGGAAATAATTTGTTTTTAAATACGGAACTATCATCAGCAAATGGAATACTATCTGTGCAAAAAAATACACGGTGCAATTGCTGAATCGCTTCCCACAATACATCTGCGCAAGAAATAAATGTAATAAAATGGATGCTGGATTTATTATCATTCCCTCGCAAAAGTTTGTGGACATCAATTTCACCAACGACGACATCAATCCAGTCCATGGCAGAGCATATAATATTCCACAAAGCTTTTCCATCACGGCTATGATACATTTGTAGAACCAGGTCCTGGTCATTGACTTCATTGCGAAATGTGTTTATCAAGGTGCTGTCCATTTTAGAACCTACTTTCCAATTATCTAAATCATCCGAAAATGTTCCAGTGCTGCCAAAATTGCTTTTTCTTTTTCCTGTGGACATTGCGGCACTTTTTGTTCTTCACCTTTGGGGCGGTTATAGCTTTCACCAACCTCCAACCCACACTTACGCTTGACCTGTGAGATATACAAGTTGGACACCTTCAGCTCAAATTTTTCTAACACATATGCCTTGATTTCACTGTAGGTCGCGCCCTTCTTGAAGTCGGACATATCCATATCTTCTAGGGAGAACTCCACCCGCACCTTCTGCGAGTCGATTTCTCCCTTGGAAAGAAGAACCACCGTCTCCACATGGGCCGTCCGCGGAAACAGATCCACCGCCTCCGCCCCCACTGCCCCGTAGCCCAGCGCCCCGAACCGCCCCACGTCCCGGGCCAGGGTGGCCGGGTCGCAGGACACGTACACCACCCGCTCCGGCCCCATGCGGCCGATGGCCTCCACCACTTCGGGGGCCAGCCCCTTCCGGGGCGGATCCACCACCACCACATCCGGGCGGACGCCCTCCCGCTCCAGCTTCGCCGCCAGCGCCCCGGCGTCCCCGCAGTAGAACTCCGTCCTGTCCGCCAGCCCGTTCCGCCGGGCGTTCTCCTTGGCGTCCGCCACCGCCTGGGGCACCACCTCCACCCCGATGACCCGCCCGGCCCTCTCCGCCATGGCCAGGGAGATGGTGCCGATGCCGCAGTACAGCTCCACCACCGTCTCTGTCCCGGTGAGGGCGGCGAAGTCCAGCGCCCGGCGGTACAGCACCTCGGTCTGCGCCCGGTTCACCTGGAAGAAGGAGGGCACCGACAGCCGGAACCGGTGGCCGCACAGCTCCTCCTCCAGCCAGTCCCGGCCCCAGAGGGTGCGGTACTCCCCGCCCAGAATCACGTTGGTTTTCCGGGTATTGACGGACAGCACCACCCCCGCCAGCCCGGGCGCGGCCTCCCGCAAGGCCGCCGCCAGCTCCCCCTCGTGGGGAAGCGTCCGCCCGTTGGCCACCACGCAGCACAGCGCCTCCCCCGCCCGGTTGGTGCGCAGGAACAGGTGCCGCAGCAGCCCCTTCCCCGTGCGCTCGTCATAGGCCGGGACGCGGAACCGCTCCATCCAGCTCTGGAAAGCGGCGCGGCAGGCGGTGTCCGCCTCCGGCTGGAGCAGGCAGTCGGCGATGTCCACCACCTGATGGGTGCCCCCCCGGTAGTAGCCCACCGCCCCGTCCCCGATGGGGAACTGCACCTTATTTCGATAACGCAGGGTATTTTCCGCCCCGTGTATCACAGAAACCGGGAGATCCACGCCGCCGATCCGCCGCAGGGCGTCCTCCACCCGCTGCCGCTTGGCCTCCAGCTCCTCGGCGTAGGTCATATGCCGGAACTGGCACCCGCCGCACTGACCGTAATAGGGACAGTCCGGCTCCACCCGGAAAGGGGAAGGCTCCAGCAGCTTCTCCATGTGTCCCCAGGCGGCGCTGCGGCCCACGTGCTCAATCCTCACGTCCCCCCGCTCCCCCCGGAGGGCCCCCTTGACAAACACCGCCACGCCGTCGATCCGGGCCACCCCCTCGCCGCCGCTGGCATAGCCCTCGATAACGGCGGGGTATCTCTTGCCCTCCTTCAACATTGGGTATTCTCCCTCCCCTGGGCCTTGTGGAGCTTGTGCAGCTCCTTTTTGCGGCGGTTGGAGAACCGATCCTCCTCGCTGTACACACAGCCGCAGTATTTCTGCATATAGAGGCCCAGCGCCCTGGCCTCCTCCTGCCCCTCCTGGAAGCGGGGGCGGAAGTCATAGGGGACAAACTCCACCCCGTACCGCTCCCCCATCTGCGCCCCGGTGGCGCAGATCAGCTCCCGGTTCTGGTAGGGAGACACCAGCAGGGTGGTGGTAAAGCGTGCAAAGCCGTGCTCCGCCGCGTACTGGGCGGTGCGCTCCATCCGGCAGGCGTAGCAGTAGCCGCAGCGGTGGTCGCTGTCCTGAGCCACGGCGGCGGTGAACTGCCGCAGGCCGTAGAAATCCTCCTCCCGCAGCTCCAGGCCGATGTCCTGGGCGTACTGCCGCAGGGTGTCCCGGCGGGCCTTGTACTCCTGGAAGGGGTGGATATTGGGGTTATACCAGAACCCGACGGGCTCCACCCCCTCCTCCCGCAGCAGCTTGATACAGCCCACGGAGCAGGGGGCGCAGCAGATGTGGAGCAGAACAGACATACAACCGCCCCTCCTAAAATCAAAATGCTTCCCGCACACATCCGCCGTCCGTCACCGGGCGTAAACGTATGTCGCCGGACACTTATCGTCAGCGAGCTTCAAGCTCTTTTTGGTTACTTTTTCTCTCGAGAAAAAGTAACGAGCAGCCAAGGCCGATCCCGGTCTTGGCTGTCGGAAAAATCAGGGTAAAATCTCCAAGCCGGACAGCACCGCGTACATCCCGGCGGCGGCCTCCTCCCGGAGCATGGGGGCCTTGGGGGACAGGTCTTTCAGCGACGCAAACAGCAGATCCCCCGTGCCGTTCAGCGCGTCCTCCAGCCCCCAGGCCAGCACCGCCATGCTGTTCCGGGCCCAATCCGAGTAGCCGTTCAGGGCGGCGCGCTGGCCCAGGGTCAGGTTGCCCTCCTCCACCCAGTCGGCAAAGGCGTCCAGCTGGAGGTTGAAGAACCGGGCCACCCGGCCCAGGATGGTGTGGAACTCCTCCTGGGTGAGGGCGCCGCCGGGGTTGAACCGTCCGCCGCCCACGCCCTCCACAATGCCCAGGTAGGCCATGGCGTTGACCGCGGGGCCGTACCAAGCGGCCTGATCCACGTCGTTAAACAGGCTCTCCCCCCGGTAGGACACGTTCAGCACATTGGCCAGCATGGTGCACAGTTCCGCCCGGGTCAGGCCGTCCTTGGGGCTGAAGTGCCCCCTGCCGTCCCCCTGGAGCAGCTTGTAGGTGCCCATGGCGTTGATGGCGGCGGCGTACCGGCTGTCCCCCACGTCGGTGAACCAGCGGCTGTGGTAGCTTACCCCCAGCTTGTCCGCCGCCTCCGTCACGGTTGTCTGCTCAAAGTCCCCGCCGTCGGAGTAGAACAGGGTGGCCTGGGGCGGCAGGGCGGCCAGCAGCGCGGCCAGGGTGTCCGTCCCGGCGTTGGGATCCACGTAGTAGGGGGTGGCCCCCACCATGACGCACAGCCTGGCGTCCTTCTGGCTGCCGCACAGGGCCAGGGCCACCGCCGCGGCGTCCTCGTCGTCCACCAGCAGGGTGGGGATCACGCCGGTTCTGTCCGGGCTGTTGGCCCCTTCCGTGTAGAAGCGGTAGACAGTGACCTTCAGGCCGTCCCCCTGGAAATAGTCCTCATATCCGGGCAGCCGGGACAGCGCCTCCTGATCCAGGATGATCTGGGCCACGCCCTTGCCGTAGGTGCGCCCGCCCACCAGCAGGCCCCGATCCCCGTCCCGGAGGCTGCCCGCGGTGAGCTCGGAGGCGCTGGCGCTGGAACCGTCGGTGAGGACGATCACCGGCTTGGCGGTGGCCGCCCGATCCAGGGAGGGCTGGGCCTCCACCGCGCCCCCCGCCGCCTCAAAATACAGGTGGTAGCCCGGGCCCATCAGCGCCCCCAGCAGATCCACCGCCGCCTTGGTGTACCCTCCGCCGTTCCCCCGGAGATCCACCACCCAGATGTCCACCTGGCCGTCGTTGTCCTTCACCAGCTTGGCAAACTCCCTGCCGGTGTTCTGGCCGAAGCTGTTGCAGTCGATGTACCCCACCCGGCCCTGTATGTTCAGCTCCAGGTTGGGCTCCACCACCGGGCGGCGGGTGAGGGTGTACTGGCTGGTCTGCCCGTCCCGGAGGACGGTGATGGTGACCTGGGTGCCCTCCGCCCCGGTGAGGCGGCCGGCGTTCTCCTCATTGGCCGGGACGCAGGACTGGCCGTCGATCTCCACGATCAGATCCCCGGCCTTCAGCCCCGCCTGGCGGGCGCTGCCGCCGGAGATGGTGTCCAGAACCAGGATGCCCTCCTCCGTGTACCGGCAGGACACGCCGATGCCCACCACGTTGGAGTCCCCCTCCAGCAGCTTCAGAAACGCCTCGTACTCCTCGGCGGTCATGTAGGTGGTGTAGGGATCCTCCAGCAGAGCCATCAGCTCATCCAAGGTTTCGGCCTCATAGGCCTCGTCGGGGATGTCGTAGTAATACAGCTCCTCCAGCAGCTCCAGCGCCTGATCCACCGTGAGGGCGGAGGCGGGGGCGACCAGCAGGAACAGGGCCAGGATCAGGGCCAGCAGGCGGGACAGATGCTTTTTCATGGCGTTCTCCTTGTGCTATGCACGGCAAAGGTTTTGTAAATTGACAAATGGGCCGGGATCTATTACACTGAAGTATACCACAAACTGACAGGAACGGAGTGATTTGTTATGGCAGACTTTACGGAATTTTCCTTCCCCTCCAAGGACGGCGTCCACAGCATACACGCCAGCCTCTGGCTCCCGGAGGGCCAGCCCCGGGCGGTGGTGCAGATCGTCCACGGCGTGGCGGAGTACGCGGGGCGGTACGACGCCTTCGCCCGCTATCTCACAGAGCACGGCTTCGCCGTCTGCGGCGAGGATCACCTGGGCCACGGCAAGACGGTGGACGACGGCAAATACGGCTACTTCGGCAGGAAGGATGGCTGGACGCTGGTGACCGCCGACGTGCGGCAGCTCCGCATACTCATGGGGGAGAAATTCCCCGGCCTGCCCTACTTCCTGCTGGGCCACTCCATGGGCTCCTTCCTGGCCCGCACCTACCTCTGCAAGTACCCCGGCACGGTGGACGGCTGCATTCTGTCCGGCACCGGCCAGGAGAAGCCCGCCCTGGTGGCCGCCGGCAAGGCGGTGGCTAACGCCGTGTGCGCCCTGCGGGGGCCGGAGGCGGTGAGCGGCCTCATCGACAAGCTGTCCCTGGGGGCCTACAACAAGCAGTTCAAGCCCAACCGCACCACGGCGGACTGGATCTGCCGGGACGAGGCGGTGGTGGACAGGTACCTGCGGGATCCCTTCTGCACCTTCAAGCCCACCGCCGGAATGTTCCGGGACATGATGGGGGGCCTCCAGTACATCTCCAGCGAGGAGGGGCTGTCCAACATGGATCCCCGCACCCCGGTCTATCTGTTCTCCGGGGATCAGGATCCGGTGGGCTCCAACGGAGCGGGGGTCAAAACGGTGTACGGCTTCTTCAAAGACCACGGCACCGCGGATCTCACCATGAAGCTCTACCCCGGCGGGCGGCACGAGATGCTCAACGAGATCAACAAGGGCGAGGTGTACGCCGACGTGCTGGCCTGGCTGGAGCGGCACATCTGAGGGGGCCTATTTCGCCTCCGGGGCGGGCTTGGGGCGCAGAAACTTGAACTGCGTCTCGGAGCACACCACCGCCAGGAAGATCAGGGCGAAGCCCAGGTACATCAGCCCGCCGGGGCTCTCCGCGCCGAAGGCCACTGAGAAGGCCACCCCAAAGGGGGCCTCCAGGCTGAGCAGCAGGGCGGCGGAGGACGGATCGGTGTACTTCTGCCCCACGTTCTGGAACAGCTGGCCGATGGTGGTGCCGAACACCGCCAGGTACAGCAGCACCAGCCAGGCGTTGAGGGACAGCCCCTGTGTGGGCACGCCGTGGGTGAAGGCGGTGCCCACGCAGAAGCACAGGGCGGCGGAGGCGAACTGGAGGATGCTCAGCAGCACCGCGTCCCTGTCCCTGGAGAACTTGGCCACCGCCACGATGTGGCAGGCGTACACGAACCCGGCGCACAGGGTCATCAGATCCCCCCGGGTGAGGGCGATCCCCCCGTCCCAGGACACCAGGCCGATGCCCGCCACGCACAGCACCGCCGCCAGCACGTTGAACCGGCTGGGCCGCAGCTTGTCCACCGCCCAGTACAGGAAGGGGACGATGACGCAGTACACGGCGGTGAAGAAGGCGTTCTTCCCCGGGGTGGTGTCCATCAGGCCGTAGTTCTGCACCGCGTAGGCAATAAACATGAACAGGCCCAGCAGCCCGCCCCGCCACCAGTAGGAGCGGTCGATGATCCTCCACCGCTTCCAGAACACCAGCCCCAGCAGCACCGCCGCGAAGCCGAAGCGGAAGGCCATCAGGAACATGAGATCCACATCGTCCAGGGCGTCCTTCAAAATGAAGAAGGTGGAGCCCCAGATCATGGTGGCGAACACGATCATGGGCTTGGCCAGTTTTTTCATCATGGATTCATTCATAGCAAGCTCAACTCCGGGTCATGATAATCCTTGGAAAGGGGGCGGGCGGATGCTGCCGCAGTCGTTTTTTGACCGGGACACGGTGGAGGCCGCCCGGGATCTGGTGGGCAGGTACCTGGTGCGCCGGTACGGCGGGATCACCCTGTGCGCCCGGATCACCGAGACGGAGGCCTACGTGGGCCGGATGGACAAGGCCTGCCACGCCTACGGCGGCCGGAAAACGGAGCGCACCAAAGTGCTCTACGCCCCGCCGGGGACGACCTACGTCTATCTGATCTACGGGATGCACTGCTGCCTGAACTTCGTCACCGAAGCGGAGGGCGAGCCGGCGGCCGTCCTGGTGCGGGGCCTGGCCCCCAGGCATAACCCTGATATCATAGCAGAAAACCGCTTCCATTGCAAGTGCCGGGACATGAGCCCCTACCAGAAAAAGAATTTTCTCAACGGCCCCGGCAAGGTGTGCGCCGGCATGAACATCGACCGGGCCCTCAACGGCCTGCCCTGGGGCTCCCAGGCCCTCTTTGTCTGCGGCCGGCCGGAGGACGCGGGCCTGCCCCCCTGCCCCCAGGACAGCGGGCCGTTGAATATCAAGGTGGGAAAACGCATCGGCATCGACTACGCGGAGGAGGCGGTGGACTTCCCCTGGCGGTTCTATCTGTAAGGACGCGAAAGCGCCCCGGACAGGAAGTCCGGGGCGCTTTGTTCATTCCGTTTGGAGCCTATCAATACATCCCCATGTCGGGGTTGGGAGCGGGCGCGGGCGCGGGAGGCTCGGGCTTGTCGGCCACCAGGGACTCGGTGGTGAGCAGCACGGCGGCCACGGAGGCGGCGTTCTCCAGGGCGGAGCGGGTCACCTTGGTGGGATCCACGATGCCGGAGGAAATCATGTCGCAGTACTCCTCCTTGTAGGCGTCGAAGCCGTAGCCCACCTTGCCGGCGGTCTTCACCTTCTCCAGCACCACGGAGCCGTCGATGCCGGCGTTGGCGGCGATCTGCTTCATGGGCTCGGCCAGGGCCCGGGCCACGATGTTGGCGCCGGTCTTCTCGTCGCCCTCCAGGGTGCCCACCAGCTTCTCCACGGAGGGGATGGCGTCCACGTAGGCGGCGCCGCCGCCGGCCACGATGCCCTCCTCCACGGCGGCACGGGTGGCGTTCAGGGCGTCCTCGATGCGCAGCTTCTTCTCCTTCATCTCCGCCTCAGTGGCGGCACCCACGCGGATGATGGCCACGCCGCCGGCCAGCTTGGCCAGACGCTCCTGGAGCTTCTCCTTGTCGTAGTCGGAGGTGGTGGTCTCAATGGCCTTGCGGATCTGGGCCACCCGGGCGGAAATGGCCTCGGAGGAACCGGCGCCGTCCACGATGATGGTGTTCTCCTTCTGCACCTTGATCTGGCGGGCGGTGCCCAGCATATCCATGGTGGTCTCCTTGATGTCCATGCCCAGGTCGGAGGACACCACGGTGCCGCCGGTAAGGATGGCGATATCCTCCAGCATCTCCTTGCGGCGGTCGCCGAAGCCGGGGGCCTTGATGCAGCACACGTTCAGGGTGCCCCGCAGCTTGTTCACCAGCAGGGTGGACAGCGCATCGCCCTCCACGTCCTCGGCCACGATGAGCAGCTTCTTGCCGGTCTGCACCACCTGCTCCAGCAGGGGCAGCAGATCCTGGATGGAGGAGATCTTCTTGTCGGTGAGGAGGATCAGCGCGTCGTCCAGCACGGCCTCCATCTTCTCGGTGTCGGTCACCATATAGGGGGTGATGTAGCCCCGATCCAGCTGCATCCCCTCAACCACCTCGCTGTAGGTCTCGGCGGTCTTGGACTCCTCCACGGTGATCACGCCGTCGTGGGACACCTTCTCCATGGCCTCGGCGATGAGGTTGCCGATGAACTCGTCGGAGGAGGAGATGGCGCCCACCCGGGCGATGTCGGAGGTGCCGGACACAGGCTTGGAGTGGCTCTTGATGGCCTCGATGGCGGCGTCGGTGGCCTTGGAGATGCCCTTCTTCATCACCATGGGGTTGGCCCCGGCGGCCAGGTTCTTCAGGCCCTCCCGGATGATGGCCTGGGCCAGCAGGGTGGCGGTGGTGGTGCCGTCGCCGGCCACGTCGTTGGTCTTGGTGGAGACCTCCTTGACGATCTGGGCGCCCATGTTCTCAAACGGGTCGGCCAGCTCGATCTCCTTGGCGATGGTCACGCCGTCGTTGGTGATGAGGGGGGTGCCGAACTTCTTATCCAGCACCACGTTGCGGCCCTTGGGGCCCATGGTGATCTTGACGGTGTCGGCCAGCTGGTTGACGCCCCGCTCCAGGGCGTGGCGGGCCTCCTCGCCGTAGCAGATGATCTTAGACATATCGCATTACCTCCAAAATATTCAAATGCAAATCGGATCGAATGGAATCCGCAGGGGCCGATGTCCTCATCGGCCCTTTCTTACAGGCCAGGTCTCGCGGGGCGATGGGGACATCGCCCCCTGCAGTCGTTTTATTCCACAATGGCCAGAATATCGTTCTGCCGGACGATGTTGTACTTCTCGCCGTCCACCTTGACCTCGGTGCCGGAATACTTGCTGGTGAGCACCTTGTCGCCGGGCTTCACGGTCATGACGACCTCCTTGCCGTCCACCATGCCGCCGGGGCCTACGGCCACCACCTCGGCCATCTCGGGCTTCTCCTTGGCGTCGCCGGTGAGGATGATGCCGCCCTTGGTCTTCTCCTCGGCCTCCAGGGCCTTCAGGATCACGCGGTCGGACAGGGGTTTGAGATTCATAGCTGGTTCCTCCTTAAATCTATAGTTTACGTATTAACCAAATCAGATGGGTTAGCACTCCTTTGCCCTGAGTGCCAACCACAAGTATGATAATACCCCCTCCGCGCAAAAAAATCAACCCCTATTTTAAAAAAAACAGGGGTTGATCCCAAAAAATTCACCCTTCGTTCACAATCGGATGCCGGGAGTGCTAATTTCGGCAGAATCTGGAGCCCCTATCCCACCGGATCGTAGCTCATTCCCCCGGGATAGAAGAAATTCACCTTTTTGTCCGACAGCCGGATGTTGAGTTCTTTCGCCCGCACCGGCTCGCCGTCCACCACCGCCACCAGCTCCCGCTCCCCGCGGACGGTGACGCCCTCCCCCCGGCGGTGGTAGATGAGCTCGGGATAGTCCCGGTACTTTCCCTTGGCGTACTTCCCCACCAGCCGGAAGAAGGTGAACCGGCTCACCTTGGGGATCACCAGCGTCTCCAGCACGCCGTCGTCCGGCCTGTTGTCCCCCACGGGCATGAAGCCGCCGCCGTAATACCGCCCGCTGCACACGCAGACGATGGTGGTCTCCCCCTGGAAGTGGAGGTCGCCGCAGTCCACCACCGTGGGCACGGAGATGGGCTTGAACAGCACGTTGACCATCAGGGACAGGATGTAGGCCCCGATGCCGCTCACCAGGGGCAGCACCTTGTAGCTGTCCTTGTCCACGGCGATCCGGGCGTCCACCCCGGTGCACACGATGTCGATGCCCAGCAGGCCGTTGCAGTCGATGAGATCCATGGCGGCCTGGGGCCCCTGGGACAGGGCCCGCAGATCGGAAAACCGGGCCCGGTAATCCGGGCCGAAGATCTTCAAAAAGTCGTTGCCCGTGCCGATGGGCACGTTGGTGACGGCGGCGTTGACAAAGCCCGCCGCGCCGTTTACCACCTCGTTCAGCGTGCCGTCCCCGCCGCAGGCGTACAGGCGCACCGGCTCCCCGCCCTCCGCCGCCTCCCGGGCGATCCGGCGGGCGTCCCCCGTCTCCCGGGTATACACGATCTCAGCGGGTATGCCCAGCGCCCGGATGTTCTCCTCCAGCTTTTGGGCGCCGCCCCTTTTTCCCGCCATGGGGTTGATGATGAATATATGCTTCATGCCCCAGACCCTCTCTCTCAAAATATTCCTCTGGGCGCTTCGATTCGTTCCTTATAAGCCGTACATAAAGAAATCACACTTGATCATGCCGTTATATAATTTTCGCTTTTTGTCCGCCGGACGGCCGAAGGCCCGCTCGAACTCGGTGTGGGAGGACAGCACGTCCACCTCCCAGCCGGGGGGCAGCCCCCGGGCCGCCTTTCCAAAGGCGCGGTACAGCTCCTCCGCCTCCTTCTTCTCCAGCAGCCGCTCCCCGTAGGGCGGGTTGGTCACCACCCGGCCCCGGGAAGAATCCCGGTGGAACCTCGCCGCGTCCGCCGTCTCAAACCGCACCGTGTCCTCCACCCCGGCCAGCTCGGCGTTGTGGCGGGACAGCTCCACGGCGGCGGGGTCGATGTCCCCGCCCCAGATGTCGTAGTCCCCGTGGAACTCGTGATCCATGGCCTCGTCCGCCGCCGCCATCCACAGCCTGGAGGGCACCCACCCCCACCGCTGGGCGGCAAAGGAGCGGTTCAGCCCCGGGGCCCGGTTCTTGGCGATGAGGGCGGCCTCGATGGGGATGGTGCCCGAGCCGCAGAAGGGGTCGCAGAAGGGATCCCGCCCCTTGTACCGGGACAGCAGCACCAGCGCCGCCGCCAGCGTCTCCCGCAGGGGCGCGCCCATGTTTTGGGCCCGGTAGCCCCGCTTGTACAGGCTGTCCCCGGAGGTGTCCAGCATTAGAGTGGCTTCATCCTTCAAAATGGAGAACTGCACCTGGTATAAAGTTCCCGTCTCCGGCAGGGTCTCCAGCCCATAGGCCCGCCCCAGCCGCGTGCACAGCGCCTTCTTCACAATAGACTGGCAGGCGGGCACCGAGTGCAGGGTGGAGCTGATGGAGTACCCCTTCACCGGGAAGCGGCCCTCCCGGGGGATGTAGTCCTCCCAGGGGATGGACAGCACCCCCTGGAACAGCTCCTCGAAGGAGCGGGCGGGGAACCGCCCCAGCTCCAGCAGCACCCGGGCCCCGCACCGCAGATTCAGGTTCATCCGGGGGATGTCCCCGGCGTCCCCCCGGCACAGCACCCGGCCGTTTTCCGCCCGCACGTCCGGCAGACCCAGCTTTTTCAGCTCCCAGGCCACCGTGCTCTCCACCCCCATGAGGGCGGGTATGACAAACTGTAAGGTTTGATCCATAAAACGCTCCGTTAAAATTATTTTGAAAGGCCGCTTAACCTTCCATCCGGTTCCCGGTTTCAGGCCCTCCGACGGCCGGACGGGGGCCTGAACTTTTTTGAAAAAACCCCTTGACCTTCCATTGGGTGCAGGGTGTAGCATTGTGTCACAAGGGAAGGAACCCGGCCGATTTCCTTGCCATTCCATAGTATAATGTAAAATGGAAGGGATGGCAACAATAATATGGCACCGGCCCTGAAAAACTTCTTTCCCTTGGGCCGCTTTTGTGGTACAATTTATTGGAAGCCCAAACCGGGGCTGGAACGGACGAGAGAAAGGAGTGCCGATTATGCCGTTTGACGCGGAATCCATGCAGAAAATTGTCTGGCTGGTGCTGCTGCTGCTCTTTGCGGGCGGGGAGGCCGCCACCGTGGGGCTGACCTCCATCTGGTTTGCCGCCGGGGCGCTGGCGGCGCTGATCGCCGCTCTGCTGGGCGGGGCGCTGTGGATCCAGATCACCCTGTTCCTGGCGGTGAGCCTGCTGTGCCTGGCCGCGGTGCGGCCCCTGGCCAAAAGGCATTTGAACAACAAAGTGGAGCACACCAACGCCGACCGGGCCATCGGCCAGGAGGCCCTGGTCACCGAGGACATCGACAACATCCAGGGCAAGGGCGCCGTCATCATCCGGGGCGTCACCTGGACCGCCCGCAGCGAGGACGGCGCCGATATCCCCACCGGAACCATGGTCAAGGTGCTGCGCATCGAGGGGGTCAAGGTATTCGTGGAGCGGGTGCCCGCCGGGGCCTCTCCCAGGCAGGAGAACTGGTAATACTATTTCTTGATAAAAAGATTTAAAAATCTTTTTATGGCGGCGTACCGCCGCCGCGCCTGCGGCGCACAAGAAAAGTATTGACAACATTCTTGACGGCTGCGCCGCCGGGCCGCAGAATGCGGCCCCATAAAACAGTAAACTGTTTTATGAAGAATTAGTATAAACCGTCCTCTTTCAAACGATCCGCTCTTTTGTTCAGGAAACCAGAAGTATGACATAGTATGACATATAAGGAGGAACACACATGAAAGCACTGGCTCTGTCCGCCTCGGTTCCCGATCTGGGGGCCATCCTCACCTTCGCCATCCCCTTGGCCCTGGTGATCCTCATCCTGGCCATCATCGCCTCCAACATCAAGGTGGTGCAGCAGTCCAAGGCCGTGGTCATCGAGCGGCTGGGCGCGTTCCACGCGGTGTGGGGCGTGGGCCTGCACCTGAAGATCCCCTTCCTGGAGCGGGTGGCCAAGACCGTCTCCCTGAAGGAGCAGGTGGTGGACTTCGATCCCCAGCCCGTCATCACCAAGGACAACGTCACCATGCAGATCGACACCGTGATCTACTTCCAGATCACCGACCCCAAGCTGTATACTTACGGCGTGGAGCACCCCCTGTCCGCCATTGAGAACCTCACCGCCACCACCCTGCGCAACATCATCGGCGATCTGGAGCTGGATCAGTCCCTCACCAGCCGGGATCACATCAACACCCAGATGCGCTCCATTCTGGACGAGGCCACCGACCCCTGGGGCATCAAGGTCAACCGGGTGGAGCTGAAGAACATCATGCCGCCCCGGGACATCCAGGACTCCATGGAGAAGCAGATGCGGGCTGAGCGCGAGCGCCGGGAGGCCATCCTTCAGGCCGAGGGCCAGAAGCAGGCCCAGATCCTGGTGGCCGAGGGCGAGAAGCAGTCCGCCATCCTCCGGGCCGACGCCGCCAAGCAGGCCGCCGTCCTCCAGGCGGAGGGCGCCAAGCAGGCCAAAATCCTGGAGGCGGAGGCGGAGGCCCAGGCCATCATGAAGGTGCAGCAGGCCACCGCCGACGCCATCAAGCTCATCAATGAGGCCGCCCCCGGCGAGGGCGTGATCAAGATCAAGGCGCTGGAGGCCTTCCAGAAGGCCGCCGACGGCCGGGCCACCAAGATCATCATCCCCAGCGAGCTCCAGGGCCTGGCGGGCCTGTGCGCCAGCGCCAAGAGCGTGTTCGACACCGTGGAGCCCAACCAGCCCAAACCCGGTAAGTAAGCCATGTACGAATACGAATACACCACCGTGGTGGGCGAGGGCGTCTCGGTCACCAAGTACCGGGAGCACCGGGAGATCATCGACCGCCGCGCCAAAGAGGGCTGGCGGTACGCCGGATGGGTGCCGTCCCACATCTCCGGCGGCGATATCGTACAATTCGACCTGATCTTTGAGCGGGAAGTATGAGAAAGGGGCCGCAGGCGGAATGCCTGCGGCCCTGTCCATGTTCCCTTACTTTTTCTTTTTCTTGAAGAAGTCCTTCACCGGCGTGGGGGCTGGCGAGCCCTCCCCCATGGCCTCGGCGTAGGCCAGCAGGGCGTCCTTCTGCTGCCCGGTGAGGTTGGTGGGCACCTGCACCTGGATGGTGACGTACAGATCCCCCCGGCCCCGGCCGTTGACATTGGGCGCCCCCTTGCCCCGGAGGGTGATCCGGCTCCCGGGCTGGGTGCCGGCGGGCAGGTTGTGCTTGATGGCGCCGTCGATGCCCTCGATCTGGATCTCGCCGCCCAGCACCGCCTGGGTGAAGCTCACCGTGTGGACGGTGTACAGATCCGACCCGTCCCGCTCGAACCGGGGATCCGGGGTGACCGCCACCACCACCAGCAGATCCCCGGCGGGGCCGCCGTTGAGGCCGCCGTTGCCCTGGCCCCGCATGGAGATGGTCTGGCCGTGGTCGATGCCCGCGGGCACCCGCACCTTGATCTTGCGCTGGCGGCGCATCTGGCCCGCCCCCCGGCAGTCGGCGCAGGGCTGATGGATGATCTTGCCCGTCCCCCGGCACTTGGAGCAGGGCGCGGAGGTGCTGAAGGCAAAGCCCCCCGCCCCCCGCTGGATGCGAACCTGGCCGGTGCCCCGGCAGGTGGAGCACACCTCGGCGGTGGTACCCGGGGCGCAGCCGGTGCCGTGGCAGGTGTCGCAGCTCTCCGTCCGGGTGAGGGACAGCTCCTTGGAGCAGCCCGCCATGGCCTCCGCGAAGGAGATGGTGATGCTGGCCCGGAGGGAGGAGCCCCGCTGGGGGGCGTTGGGGTCGGCCCGGCGCTGTCCGCCGAAGCCGCCGCCGAACCCTCCGCCAAAGAAGGAGCCGAAGATATCCCCCAGGTCGATGTCGCCCATGTCGAAGCCGCCGCCGAAGCCGCCGCCCCCGAAGTTGGGATCCACCCCGGCGTGGCCGAACTGGTCATACTTGGCCCGCTTGTCCTTGTCGGACAGCACCTCATAGGCCTCGTTGATCTCCTTGAACTTGGCCTCCGCCTCGGCGTTGCCCGGGTTCATGTCCGGGTGGTACTGCTTGGCCAGCTTGCGGTAGGCTTTTTTCAATTCATCGTCGGACGCGGTTTTGGCCACGCCCAGCACTTCATAATAATCTCGTTTCTGATCTGCCATATATGGAATCACCTCTTTACGCGGGAACGGCGGGGCCCCCGGCCCCGCTGTGTCCCGTCAGGCTTGTTACTTCCCCTGGTCGTCGTCCATGACCTCGAAGTCGGCGTCCACCACGTTGTCGCCGCCGGGCTGGCCGCCGCCGAAGCCCGCGCCGCCCATGTCGGGGCCGGGGCCGGCCTGGCCCGCCTGGCCGTACAGCTTCTCGCTGGCGGCATAGAAGGCCTTCTTCAGCTCCTCGGTGGCGTCCTTGATGGCCTGGGAGTCGTTGCCCTTCAGGGCGTCCTTCACCCGGTTCAGGGCGCTGTCGATGGCGCCCTTGTCGCCGGCGTCCAGCTTGTCGCCCATCTCGTCCAGGATCTTCTCCGTCTGGTACACCATCTGGTCGGCCTCGTTGCGGGTGTCAACCTCCTCCTTGCGCTTGGCGTCCTCGGCGGCGAACTGCTCCGCCTCCCGGACGGCCTTGTCCACGTCCTCCTTGGACATATTGGTGGAGGAGGTGATGGTGATGTGCTGCTCGGTGCCGGTGCCCAAGTCCTTGGCGGACACGTTGACGATGCCGTTGGCGTCGATGTCAAAGGTGACCTCGATCTGGGGCACGCCCCGGCGGGCGGGGGCGATGCCGTCCAGGTGGAACTTGCCCAGGGTCTTGTTATACTGGGCCATCTCCCGCTCGCCCTGGAGTACGTGAACCTCCACACTGGTCTGGTTGTCGGCGGCGGTGGTGAAGGTCTGGGACTTCTTGGCGGGGATGGTGGTGTTGCGGTCGATGAGCTTGGTCATGACGCCGCCCATGGTCTCGATGCCCAGGGACAGGGGGGTCACGTCCAGCAGCAGCAGGCCCTTGGTGTCGCCGGTGAACACGCCGCCCTGGAGAGCCGCGCCCATGGCCACGCACTCGTCGGGGTTGATGCCCTTGAAGCCCTCTTTGCCGGTGAGCCGCTTCACCATGTCCTGGACGGCGGGGATCCGGCTGGAGCCGCCCACCATCAGCACCTTCTCGATCTCATTGCCGGACAGGCCTGCGTCGCTCATGGCCTGGCGCACGGGGCCGGCGGTGGCCTCCACCAGGTGGCCGGTGAGCTGGTCGAACTTGGCCCGGGTGAGGGTCAGATCCAGGTGCTTGGGGCCGGTGGCGTCGGCGGTGATATAGGGCAGGTTGATGGTGGTGGTGGTGACGCCGGACAGCTCGATCTTGGCCTTCTCCGCGGCCTCCTTCAGCCGCTGCATGGCCACTTTATCGCCGGTGAGGTCGATGCCCTCCGCCTTCTTGAACTCGGCGGCCATCCAGTCCATGACGCACTTGTCGAAGTCGTCGCCGCCCAGGCGGTTGTTGCCCGCGGTGGCCAGCACCTCAATGACGCCGTCGCCCACCTCCAGCACGGACACGTCGAAGGTGCCGCCGCCCAGGTCGTACACCATGATCTTCTGGTCGGACTCCTTGTCCACGCCGTAGGCCAGGGCCGCGGCGGTGGGCTCGTTGATGATGCGCTTCACGTCCAGGCCGGCGATCTTGCCGGCGTCCTTGGTGGCCTGGCGCTGGGCGTCGGTGAAGTAGGCGGGGACGGTGATCACCGCCTCGGTGACGGTCTGGCCCAGATAGCTCTCGGCGTCCGCCTTCAGCTTCTGGAGGATCATGGCGGAGATCTCCTGGGGGGTGAGCTTCTTGCCGTCGATGTTCACCCGGTAATCCGACCCCATCTCCCGCTTGATGGAGGCGATGGTGCGGTCGGGGTTGGTGATGGCCTGGCGCTTGGCCACCTGGCCCACCATGCGCTCGCCGTCCTTGGAAAAGGCCACCACGGACGGGGTGGTGCGGTTGCCCTCGGCGTTGGGGATGACGACGGCCTCGCCGCCCTCCATCACGGACACACAGCTGTTGGTAGTACCTAAGTCGATACCGATGATCTTGGACATAATAATTCCTCCAATTTATTGTAAAGATTGTTTTATACAAATGATACGGGGCGGCCCTAATTCGCCACCTTCACCATGGAGAACCGGATGACCTTCTCTCCGCAGATAAACCCCTGCTGGAACACCTCCACAATGGTGTTCTCCCCGGCCGTCTCGTCCTCACAGTGCATGACGGCGTTGTGGCGGTTGGGGTCGAAGGTCTCGCCCAGGGCGGGGATCTGCTCCACGCCCAGCCCCGTCAGGGCGTCCTGGAGGCCCTTCATGGTCATCTCCACGCCCTTCTTGTAGGCCTCGTCGGCGGTCTCCTGCTTCAGCGCCCGCTCCAGGTTGTCGAACACCGGGAGGAAGGCCGCCACGGTCTGGGCCTTGGCCTCGCTCCAGATGGACTCCTTCTCCTTGGCGGTGCGCTTGCGGTAGTTGTCGTATTCCGCCGCCAGCCGGAGGTACTTGTCCGCCGCCTCCGCCAGCAGCTGCTCCGTACCGGGGGTCTCGGCCCCCTCCTGGGACGGGGCGGCCTCCGTGCCGGGGGTGTCGGCGGCCTGCTCCTGGTCGGGAGCCGGCTGGGCCTCCTGCTCGGGGACGGGCTCCGCCTCGGGCCGGGCCTCCTCCGGGATGGGATTCTGCTTGTTCTTCTTGTCAGCCATGGACTATTCTTCCTCCTTTTCCGGCGCGGCCGGGGGCAGCTCCGGCTGCCCGAACAGCTTGGACAGCCCGTCCGCCACATAGGACAGCTTGGCGGCCACCTTGGCGTAGTCCATCCGGGTGGGGCCCACCACGCCGATGACCCCCTTCATGCCGTCCCCGATGTCATAGCTTGCCAGCACCACGCTGGTGTCCTTCAGCTCGTCGGCCACGTTCTCCGGGCCGATGAGGATCTTGGTGTCGTCCCCCTCCAGGGCGGGCAGGGCCAGCGCCTGGGCCAGGGCGTGATCCTCCGTCAGATAGCTCATCAGCTTCTGGGCCTTGCCCACGTCCTGGTATTCCGGGTGATCCAGGATGTGGCTGGTTCCGGCGGTGTACACGGGGCTGTTCTCCAGCGCCTCCAGCACCTCCATGGCGAAGGACACCACCAGGGAAATCAGCCCGTAGGAGCTGCCCGCCGCGTGCTCCGCCACCCGCATCAGCTCCGGGGTGAGCTGATCCAGCGTCTTGCCCACGAAGGCGGTGTTCAGCAGGGTGGTGAGCAGCTGAAGCTGGGGCTCGCTGAGATCGGCGGGCAGGCGGAACAGCTTGTTCTTCACCACGCTGCTGTCCGTCATCACCACGGCGATGAAGGACGCGGAGTCCACCAAAATCAGGTCGAACCGCTTGATGGTCAGCCGCCGGGAGCCCTCCGCCAGGGCGAAGGCCGGGTAGTTGGTGAGCTGGGACACCATGCGGCCCGCCTGGCCGATGACCTTGTCCAGCTCCTGCATCTTGAGGTGCAGGGCCTCGTTGATCTGCTTGGTCTCCTCCAGGCTCAGCCGCTGCTCCTCCATCAGCTCGTTCACATAGAGGCGGTAGCCCTTGGGGGAGGGGATCCGCCCGGCGGAGGTGTGGGGCTGCTCCAGATAGCCCTGCTCCGTCAGGTCGGCCAGGTCGTTGCGGATGGTGGCGGAGGACACCTTCAGTCCCGTCAGCTCCGCCAGCGCCTTGGAGCCCACCGGCTCCGCGGTCTGGATGTAGCTTTCCACCACGGCCCGCAGGATTTTCTTCTTGCGCTCACTCAGCTCCAAGGCCAGCCCCCCTTCCACGGGTTTAGCACTCATACTCCCCGAGTGCTAAAGATACTCTACCACCACCCTTTCAAATTGTCAATAGGCCAGTTGTAAATTAAATGTGAATGGTTTCCCCCGCTAAAAAGCCCAGCCGATTTTGCACACCATCCCCGGGATTGCTTGCCGCCCCCAGTTGCCCCTCTGTGTGCAAGGGCTGGAAAAAGGGGCTTTCTTTTCCGCTCCAATCGTAGTATGATATACAAATGTATGCGAAGTCCGCGGGCGTTCCTTCCCCGCGTTATTGGAGGTTCCCCCCATGATCAATCTGCTGTCCCTGACCGCCTCGCCCTCCCCCAGTCCGGAGCCCCTCACCTGGGAGCAGGTGCGCAAGGGCGTGTCCTGGTTTTTCACCAATCTGTCCCCCGCCTTTGTGTGGGCGCTGCTGGGGCTTTTGATCTGCATTGCCTTTTTCGTCTATTACTGGTGGTGCCTGCGCCCCCGGCCCCACAGCCTGGAGTGGATCGCCATGGCGGAGGCGAAAGCCGGCCGCCGGCTCACCCTCACCCTCAAGCGCCACCCCATGGAAAAACGGGATATCCTCCCCATCGCTGCCCTGACCATTGTGTACGCCTTCACCGCCTTCTTCCAACTGGGGGATCTCCACACCCCTCAGAGCGTGGTGAAGTTTCAGCAGGGGGACAGCTATGAGTTCTCCTACGACGAGCCCATCTGGGTGGACGAGATCTCCTTCTACACCTCTCTGGGCACCGGCTCCTACACCCTGGAGTGGGAGGGGGAGGACGGGGCGTGGCACAGCATCCGGCTGGAGCAGCCCTACAACTCCCTGCTGAAGTGGAAGGTGCTGGATCTCAGCGCCCAGGTGGATCAGAACGGCCTGGAGATGACGAAGGACAACAAGAATCTGGACAGCGAGCCCCTGGGCCCCATCACCGCCTCCCGCTTCCGCCTCACCGCCGGCAGCGTCCACCGGGAGGAGGGCCTGTGGCTGGCGGAGCTGGCCCTGCGGGCCGGGACGTACACCGAGATCCAGGGCGGCAAAGAGGAGACAGGGCCCACGTTCCACTCCGCCCCGGATCACGTGGACGAGGGCGCGGCCGCCCTGTTTGACGAGCACGAGCTGTGGACGGACAAGTACACCTACCTGAACTCCTCCTACTTCGACGAGATCTACCACCCCCGCACCGCCCTGGAGCACCTGAACAACGTCTATCCCTACGAGGTGTCCCACCCGCCCCTGGGCAAGCTGATCCTCTCCATCGGCATCAGCATATTCGGCATGGTGCCCTTCGGCTGGCGGTTTATGGGCACCCTGTTCGGCGTGCTGATGGTGCCTATCCTCTATATTTTCCTGAAAAACCTGTTCGGCAAGACCCCGGTGGCCCTGTGCGGCACGGCCCTGTTCGCCTTCGACTTCATGCACCTGGTGCAGACCCGCATCGCCACCATCGACACCTACGGCGTGTTCTTCATCCTGGTGTCCTACTACTTCATGTACCGCTGGCTCACGGTGCCGGCGGGACAGAAGCTGCGGCACTATATTCTGCCCCTGTTCCTCAGCGGCCTGTTCTGGGGCATCGGCTGCGCCTCCAAATGGACGGTGGTATACGCCGGGGCGGGGCTGGCCCTGCTGTGGCTGCTGGGCCTGATCTTCAAGGCCGGGGACTGGCGGGAGGCGGAGCACCAGGCCCAGGAGCAGCCCGTCTCCCCGGAGATCCGTCAGGAGGTGGCGGAGGCCATGTTCCGGGAGGAGACCCCCGTCTGGACGCCCCCCCACATTCCCTCCTTCGCCGCCCATGTCTGGGGCACCATCGGCCTGTCGGTGGTATGTTTCGTGGTGATCCCGGTCATCATCTATACCATGTCCTACTTCCCCTACGCTGCGGCCAAGGGCAATGAGGGCGGCTTCCCCGGCATGGCGGCGGAGTCGGTGAGCTGGTTCTGGGAGCGCCTGCCGGAGCATCTGGACAAGTACCCGGAGCAGTTGGAGCGGGTGACGGAAACGCTGGCGGCCCAGGACAAGACCCCCGGCCTGGGGGACAAGCTGGGGGCCTTCTTCCAGGCCATTCCGGACAAGAGCGACAACCCGGTGGACATCATGCTCCGCAACCAGTATTTCATGCTCACCTACCACCAGGGCGTCACAGCCGAGCACCCCTACCAATCCAACTGGTACCAGTGGATCCTGGATGCCCGTCCCATCCTCTACTACCGGGATCTGGAGACACCGGGGATGCGCAGCCTGTTCGCCTCCTTTAACAACCCGCTGGTGTCCTGGGCGGGGCTGCTGGCCCTTGTGGGCGTGGCTGTCCAGATGGTGCGCCGCCGGTGCGGGAAGGCGCTGTTCATCCTCATCGCCATCCTGTCCCAGCTGGTGCCCTGGCTGCCCATCGGGCGCACCCTGTTCGCCTACCACTATTTCCCCACGGTGCTGTTCCTGTGCTTCGCCATCGCCTACCTGATGGACGATATGCTCACCCGGAAGCGGGAGGGCGGCCGGCTGGCGGTGTACGGCTTCACGGGCTGCGTCGTCCTGTTGTACGCGGTGTTCTACCCGGAGCTCACCGGCCTGTACGTGCCCAACTGGTACGCCTCCTATTTCCTGCGGTGGTTCCCCAGCTGGCCATTGTAGGTTTTCCGGGAGGGGGTGCTCCCCCCTTCCCCGATCCCCCTGCCCCCGGGGGGCGCCCCTGCTGGGGGCGTTACTTTCTCTCGCGTGAGAGAAAGTAACCAAAGAGAACGCTTAGGGGGTGGCCACCGGTTCGGCTCCGGGCCGAAGGGCGGCCCTGCGCTCACAGGTTGGCCACCCCCTAAGAACCCCCGTTAAGGTCAAGGGCACGCCGATTTTACGTGGTGGGGGAGTGATCGGCGCGCGGGAGCTGGACTGGTGGGCTCCCCATTGGTGCTGCCGCCCGTGTGTGGGACAACCCCTGGGTGGTTCCCTCGGTTGGCGCCTAAGTGGTGCGGTGGATGTTTCGGGGCGCTGGGAGGTGCACCGTCGATTTTGAGTGGTCGGAGAGTGACCGGCTATTGCGGGTGACGAATGGGCTTCCCTTCTTTTTCCGGCCCACACCGGGCCTGACTTTCTCAAGCACTGAAAATATGGGGTTCTCTTTCCAGCGCCTAAGCCTCTCAGGCTAACCACCCCGCCGCAAACAGCGCACCCAATACGCACCCGTGAAGCACCACACGACACCCAGGCGCATCTGACGTGGATCCCACCCACTTCTCAGTACCCACACACTCAGCGGCAGCGGCGACAGGGGCTCCCGCGTCGGTATCCGCTCCGCGCCGAAAGGGTCACAGAAAGCCCCCCGATCTGACAGCCCCCGTAAAAAGGGGGTTCTTAGGGGGAGGCCCGCCTGTGAGCGCAGGGCCGCCCTTCGGCCCGGAGCCAAACCGGCGGGCCTCCCCCTAAGCGTGTCTTTCGGTTCCTTTCTGCACGAGCAGAAAGGAACGCCCCCGGCAGGGCCCCCTGCCCAAGAGGGCAAAAACTCATACCGTAGGTGATCTAACGTGTATTTATGCGATATTCACAGCCACACCAAGCTGTCCCCGGACAGTAAAGCCGAGCTCCTTGACATGGCCCGGGCCGCCCGGGCCAACCGCCTCCAGGAGTTCTGCGTCACCGACCACTGCGATCTCCTGGACATGGACGGCGGCCCCCAGGTCTCCTTTGACTGGCCCGCCGCCAAGGCCCAGTTCCAGGCCGTCCAGAAGGAGCTTGGGGACAGCCTCACCCTCCGTCTTGGACTGGAGCTGGGCTCCGCCCCCGCCGATCCGGAGGGGGCCCGCGCCATCCTGACCCAGGGCGGCGACCAGCTGGACTTCGTGCTGGGCTCCCTCCACAACTGGATCGGCGTGGAGGGGGGCCGGGATCTCTACTTCTCCGACTACGGCAGGGATCCGGCCCTGGCCCGAAAAGCGGTGGAGAGCACCCTGGGCCACACCTGGGCGCTGGTGAGCCGCTGTCCCGACTGCTACGACAGCCTGGCCCACATCGTCTACCCCCTGCGGTACATCCACCGGGACGGGGTCTCCCTCACCCTGGCAGACTACGAGGGAGAGGTGCGGCGGATCTTCACCGAGGTAGCCAAAACGGATCACGCCCTGGAGGTGAACGTGTGCCGGGGCCAGGATCTGGACTGCTGGCCCCCCCTGCTGCGCTGGTTCAAGGAGTGCGGCGGTGAGCTTGTCACCGTAGGGGCGGATGCCCACCGGCCCCAGGACGTGGGCAAGGGCATCCCCCAGGCCCTGGAGATGATCCGGGCGGCGGGGTTCGCCTCCGTCACCACCTTCGCCGGGCGAAAGCCTGTGCTTCACAAACTGTAAAGTGAAAGGACTTGACAATATGAAGATTTCCATTGCCTGCGATCACGGGGCTTTTGATCTGAAGGAGCGGCTGAAGGCCCACCTGCTGGAGCAGGGCCACGAGGTCACCGACTGCGGCACCCACAGCACCGAGAGCTGCGACTACCCCGACTTCGGCGTGGCCGCCGCCAAGCTGGTGGCGGACGGGATGTGTGACAAGGGCGTGGTGCTGTGCACCACCGGCATCGGCATGAGCATGGCGGCCAACAAGGTGAGGGGGGTGCGGTGCGCCCTGTGCCACGAGCCCCTGTCCGCCGAGATGACCCGCCGCCACAACGACGCCAACGTGCTGGCCATGGGGGCGGGGGTCACCGGGGGCAATCTGGCAGAGCGGATTTTAGACGTGTTCCTGTCCACCGGGTTCGAGGGCGGCCGCCACCAGCGCCGCATCGACAAGATGATGGAGACGGAGCGGTGAACGCTCCCGTTCCAGGTAGATAGTTATAGTTTCCCATCAAACAACAAGGAGTGTGCCTGTTCGGCGCACTCCTTGCTGTGTTTTATTTCCCCAGCAGCTCCTCCAGCTCCGACGGGGTATACAGCGCGTTCAGCGCCGCCAGCAGGGCCTTGGCGCTCATGTGCTCGGGCAGCTCCAGCTTCCGCAGGAGTTCCGCCCGCCGCGACCCCGCGTCGGCTGCCCCGGACAGCCCCAGAGCGACCAGATCCGCCGGGGTCAGGTTCCCCTGCTCCCGGGCGGGCGCCTCCCCGTCCAGCACCGTGGCCCCGGCGTTGAGCACCGCCTGCCGCAGCACGTCCGGGGGCATCCCCTCCACCCCCAGCTTTCCCTCCCTGCCGGGGGCGCGCTTGCGGCGTTCCTTGCCGTACACGTCGGGGATGTAGGCGTGCTTCACCTGCCCCTTGGGGATGGCCCCCTTCAAATAGTTGCGGATGACAAAGCCCGCCCCGTCGGAGTCGGTGAGCACGATGAGCCCCCGCTTGGCCGCCAGCCGCCGCAGCAGGGCCAGCCGCTCCCCATCCTTGAACACGCCGAACCCGGCGGTGTCCAGGATCAGGGTGTCCACCACCCCCGCCAGCGCCGCCTTGTCGTACCGGCCCTCCACCACAATCGCTTCTTGGATTTTCATAGTAATCTCCCGATATTAACCCGTTCCGTTGCCGACCGGAAACGGAACGATCACGCCCCCGGTAGTAACGGCTTCAAGTTCTTTTTCGGTTCCTTTTTCTTTCAAGAAAAAGGAACAACCCGACGGCCAGAGGCCAGCTCCATAAGCAGGCCGGTGAGCACCTCGCCCTCCTGCCCGTAGGAGTTTTTTAAGAGGATATCCGTCTCGGCGCACCGCCGCACGGCGTACCGGCACCAGGGCAGGGAGAAGCCCCTGGCCGCCCCCAGCAGCTTGTCCGCCTGATAGCCGCTTTTCATGGCCCACAACTCCATGAACTCCTCCCGGCTTTTGCCCGCCGCGAGGAACAGCCGCGCGGTGTAGAGCTGCCGGAAATACTTCCCCATCACCGACAGGATCATCACCCCCGGCTCCCGGCTGTGGAGCAGGTCGGCCAGCACCGACGCGGCCTTGTCGAAGTCCTTCCGGGCCATGGCGTCGGTCATCTGGTACACCACCGCCTCCACCTTGGGGATGGCCACCGCATCCATGTCAGCCCTTGTCACCCGCTGGTTGGGGGCGTAGGCGGCGATCTTGCCGATCTCGGCGGACAGGTCGTGCATCAGATCCCCCACCAGGAAGATGAGATACTCCGCGTCAGAGGAATCCACCGACTTGCCCGCCTTCTCAAACTGGCGGCAGATCCACGCCGCCAGCGTCTTTTGCTCCTGCCGCTGGAAGTTCACCGCCGCCCCCTCCTGTTTCAGCAGGGCGGCCAACTTGGATTTGTCCGGCTTGTAGGCCAGCAGATCGTAGACAAACACCAGGCAGCAGTAGTCCGGCAGGTCGGACAGGATCTCCGCCAGCCGCTCCTTATTCTTATCCCCCTGGCCGAACAGGTCGAAGTCGGTGACCACCACCAGGGTGCGCTCACTCATCACGGGCAGGCAGTCCACCGCCTGCTCAATCCAGTCCACCGAGCACTCCTTCCCCTGGGCGGTGTGGAGGTTGAAGTCCTCCAGCCCCGGGGGCAGGAGGGCCGCCTTCAGCCGGGCCAGGCAGTCGTCCCGCAGGAAGGCCTCCTCCCCGTAAAAGAGGTACAGCCCCTTGGGCGCGCCCTCCTTGATGGCCCGCTTCAGCTCCCGCATGGCGGTGTTGTCCACCGCTTTCTTCTTGGGCGGCATGGCCCCGCCCCCCTTTCCTCTCATGAAATGCCCACCCGGCCGTCCCGCACCTGGACGGTGACGGTGCCCTCCTGATCGGTGCGGCGGATCCGGGCGCCCAGCGCCTCCAGCCGCTCCAGCGTCTCCGGGGCCGGGTGGCCGTAGGAGTTGTTGGCCCCCGCCGAGATCAGGGCGATCTCCGGGGCCGCGGCCTGCAAAAATTCCTCGCAGCTGGAGCTCTTGGCGCCGTGGTGGCCCACGATCAGCAGCTCTACGTCCGGGATGGGGCAGTATTTCACCAGCATCTTCTCCACGAAGGCGTCCGCGTCCCCGGTGATCAGCGCGTCGAACTCCCCCGCCGAGCACAGGGCGAACAGCCCCGACTCGTTGGACGTGCCCCCGCCCAGCGGCGGGAACAGGGTGACCTCTGCCCCGCCCAAGGGCAGGGCCCGCGTGTCGTCCACCACCAGCAGCTCCGCCCCCTCCCAACCGGCCAGCTCCGCAACGCGCGCCAGCTCCCCGGGGTCGGCCTCGCCGCCTGGAACGGCCACCGTTTCCACCCGCATCCGGTAGAACAGCTGCTCCACCCCGTTGCAGTGATCGCTGTCAAAATGGGTGAGCACCAGCAGATCCAGCCGGGTGCGCCCCTGAGCGGCGAAGTAGTCGGCGGCCGCATCCCCGGCGCTGCGGGAGCCGCTGCCGCCGCAGTCCACCAGGGCCGTCCGGCCCCCAGACTGCAGCACCGTGGCCGAGCCCTGCCCCACGTCCAGGGCGGCCACGGACAGATCCGCCCCGTCCGCCTCCAGCCTGCCCAGGCCGATGGCGGCGCACAGCAGCAGGGCCAGCGCCCCCACCCCAAGCAGGGGCCGCCGGGGCCGCTCCTTCCCCAGAAAGGCCGCGGCCAGAACCAGATACACCGCCGCCAGCCAGATCACGCAGTACACGCTGTCCGTGCTGAGGGAGGCAAAGGGGAACCTTCCCAGGGCAAGGGCCACCCACCGGGCATAATGGGCCAGCAGCCCCGCAGCCGCCCCCAGCAGGGCCGCCGCCCCCGGCAGGAACACCGCCAGCGTCCCCAGCGTTAGGGCGCACACCACCAGCAGGGACAGCGCCCACAGGGCCAGAATCCCCGACAGGGGCGACAGCAGCAAAATCTGCCCGAAGTACAGCGCGATGAGCGGCGCGGTGAACAACCCGGCCCCCAGGGAGACGGAGGCGCTGGACAGGGCGTACCGCCCCGCCTCCCACAGCTTCCTGGCGATCCGCCGATCCTTTCCCGGCTTCCGGGCTCTGAGGGGCCGGTACATCCACCGGAACAGGGGCTCCGCCGCCAGCAGGATGCCCGCCACCGACGCGAAGGAGAGCTGCAGCCCCACGCTGGCCGCGGCGAAGGGGTTCTGGAACAGCAGGATCAGCAGGGCAAAGGCCAGCGCCGACGGCCCGTCCCCCTCCCGGCGGGCCAGGGGCGCGAACAGCAGGGCGCTGTCCATGATCACCGCCCGGAAGGCGGAGGGCGTGCCTCCGGCCATCAGGGCGTAAAACACCAGCAGGGGCAGCAGGGCCAGGGCTGTCCTCCGGTTCCGCCCGAACAGGGCCAGCGCCGCCCCCATCAAAAACGAGATGTGCAGGCCGGACACCACCGCGGCGTGCATCAGCCCCGCCCGGTTGAGGGCGGAGTACAGCGTGTCGTCCAGCCCGCTCTTGTCCCCCAGGGTCACGGCGGCGGCGACAGGGGCGGCGGTCTCGTCAAAGGCGGCGTAGATCCCGTCCCGGAGGGCCCGGGCGCACAGGGCGGGCCAGTACCGGGGCGGCACAGACGGGGCGGGGACAAGCTCCGCTTCCCCCCGGCAGTAGGCCATCAGGTACACGCCCTTGGCGGTGTAGTAGGTGGTCTCATCCCCAAAGGCCCGATCGGAGGGCCGCAGGCGGCCCGTGAAGGACAGCCTGTCCCCGGGCTTCAGCTCCGCCCAGTCCTCCGGCCCGAAGGCCAGGGCGTCCGGGGCCAGCAGCCCCTCCCCCAGCCGCAGGGTGACGGAGTACCCGCCGATGGAGGTGGCCACGGGATAGGAGGCCACCTCGCCGGAGATGGCGACCTCCTCCCCCGCCAGCCCCTCCGCCGGGGCGCGGAACAGGGCGGAGTAGGCCCCCGTCCACAGCAGAGCCAACACCGCCCCCAGCCCCAGGGCCAGTGCCCGCCGGGAGATCTGGTACAGCCCGTACCGCCTTTTGTCCGCTCCCCGGCGCAGGAGGATAGGGTGTTCCCCCGCCTTGGGCCGGGTGGGGAGCCATCCCGCCAGCGCCAGCCCCAGCAGGAGAGCGGCGGCGATCAGGGGGCCCAGCCCCGTATCCCGGTAGCACGCCCATAGGCAGGCGGCCCCGAAGCCGCCCGCGAACCATGCCAGCTTCCGCATATCGCCGCCCCCTCTCCTGAAATACTCCTCCTATTTTATCCAATCCGGGAGGACAAGTCAACGGCGGAAAAAACAGCTTGCCCAACGGGCCGGGATCTGGTATGCTATCCCCATAGATATAAGGAGTTGATCCCGTGTACTTATTCGATCTGGACGGCACCATCACCGACACCAACGGCCTGTGGGCGGAGGTGGATCGGGAGTTCCTGGCCCGCCGGGGGCTGGCCAACACCCCGGAGTATGAAAAGGTGGTCTCCTGTTCCATCTACCCCATCGCGGCCCAATTCACCCGGGACTACTACCAGCTCCCCGACAGCCCGGAGGAGATTATGGCGGAGTGGGACGCCCTGGCCCTCCACCACTACCGGGATCTGGCCCCCCTGAAGCCGGGGGCGGAGGCCTTCCTCCGCCAGTGCCGGGAGGAGGGCATCCCCATGGCCCTGTTCACCGCCTGCCGCCCCGCCCTGTGCCGGATCGTGCTGGAGCGGTTCCAGTTGACGAAACTGTTTGACCGCGTGATCTTCGCCGAGGAGATCGGCCTGGAAAAGCGGGATCCCCAGTGCTTTGTCCGGCTGAGCCAGCTGGTGGGTGCGCCGCTGCCGGACTGCACCCTGTTTGACGACAGCCCGGACAACTGCGCCACCGCCGCCAAAGCGGGGATGGACACGGTGGGGGTGTACGACGCCTACTACGCCCACCGGCAGGACGAGCTGAAAGCGGTGTGCCGCCGGTACGTGGCCTCGCTGGAGGAGCTGGTAAACTAAAAGAACGCCGCCCCCGGGCAGGATCCGGGGGCGGCGTTTTTATGTTCTGAGATGCTCCGGCGGCCTGTACTGCAATGCCTCGGCAAGGTGGTGCACCTGGATATCCTCCGCCCCGTCCAGGTCGGCGATGGTTCGGGCCACCCGCAGGATCCGGTCATACCCCCGGGCCGTCAGCCCCAGCCGGTCGTAGGCCCCCCGGATCAGCTTCTGGCAGGGCTCGTCCAGCTTGCAGTAGGCCCGCAGCTCGCGGGGCCCCATCTGGGCGTTGCAGGCGGGGCCGTCCGGGCCGTACCGTTCCGTCTGGATCTTCCGGGCGGCGTTCACCCGCGCCCGGATGGCCTCCGACGGCTCCGCCGGGGCGGAAGCACCGGACAGCTCGTCATAGTCCAGGGCGGGCACGTCCACGCAGATGTCGATCCGATCCAGCATGGGCCCGGACAGACGGGATAAGTACCGCCGCACCGCCTGCTCCGTGCAGGTGCACCGCCCCGAGGGGTGGCCGTACCAGCCGCACTTGCAGGGGTTCATGGCGCACACCAGCATGAACCGGCTGGGATAGGTCACCGAGCCGGACACCCGGGAGATCTGGGTCTGCCCGTCCTCCAGGGGCTGGCGGAGCACCTCCAGCACGTCGGAGTGGAACTCGGGCAGTTCGTCCAGGAACAGCACCCCGTTGTGGGCCAGGGAGATCTCCCCCGGCCGGGGGGTGGAGCCGCCCCCGGTCATCCCCGCGGCGGAGATGGTGTGGTGGGGTGAGCGGAAGGGGCGGCGGCGCACCATGGGGTGCTCCCGGGAGGTGAGGCCCATAACGGAGTAGATCTCCGTGCAGGCCAGGGCCTCCGCCCGGGTCAGATCGGGGAGTATTCCCGGCAGGCGCTTGGCCATCATGGACTTGCCCGAGCCGGGGGAGCCGGACATGAGCACGTGGTGCCCTCCGGCGGCGGCCACCTCCAGCGCCCGCTTGGTGTGCTCCTGGCCCTTCACCTCGGCAAAGTCCGGGCCGGAGACGGGGACAAATTCCCCCTGCCACACCGGGGCGGGCGGGATGGGGGCCTCCCCGGACAGGTGGGCGGCCAGCTCCTCCACGGAGTTGACCGGGAACACCTCCAGCCCGTCCGCCAGGGTGGCCTCCGGGGCGTTGTCGGCGGGGACGAACAGGCGGCGGATCCCCGCCTGCCGGGCCGCCAGCGCCATGGGCAGCACCCCGGACACCGGCCGCAGCCGCCCGTCCAGGGACAGCTCCCCCAAAAAGGCGGCGTCCCGCTCGTTCCCCAGGGCGAGCTGTCCCCCCGCCGCCAGGATGCCCACCAAAATGGGCAGATCGTACACCGTGCCCCCCTTCCGCCGGTCGGCGGGGGCCAGGTTCACCGTGATCCGGGACACGGGAAAGTCAAAGCCGCTGGACTTCACGGCGGAGCGCACCCGCTCCCGGGCCTCCTTCACGGCGGCGTCGGGCAGGCCCACCACGTCGAAGGCGGGCAGGCCGCCGGACAGGGCGCACTCGGCGGTGACGGGGTAGCCCTCCACGCCGTACAGCCCCAGGGAGATCACATTGCACACCATCGGGGGCGCCTCCTCTCCCCCATTCCGGGCGGAACGGGGCGTTTTCCCCCATTTTACCCCGCCCTTCCCCCAAAGTCAACCGCGGGCTTGGAACCTGTTGTCACACCTGGGCCTGGGCGGGGCGGCTGCGCACGTCCAGCTTGATGGCGATGACCGTGCGGTCATCGCCGCCGCCCCCTTTGCCGCCGCTCTCCTTCAGCACCCGGCCCGCCAGCTCCTGGGGGGACAGGCCGTCAAACTCCGACAACAGCTGCCGCACCCAGCGGTCGTCCCGGCCGGTGGTGACGCCGTCGCTCACCAGCAGCACGCAGTCCCCCGCGTCCAGGGCCAGCTCAAAGGCGTCCGGCCCGCTCCCCGATCCGGCGGGCACCCCGGCGGGCAGGGACTCCCCAGCCAGCCGCTCCACCGCGCCCCCCCGGCGCAGATAGGTGGGGGCCGCCCCCAGCTTGTACACCGCGCCCTTGCCGCTGAACAGGTCGATTTGCAGCAGATCCACCGTGGTGAAGCCCCCCTGCTCCTCCCCCCGGAGGGCCAGGGCCTCCCCCACCGTCTCCAGGGCCTCCTCCGGCTCCAGCCCCGCCCGGAGGAACTTCTCCAGCAGGCGCAGGGCGGTGTCGCTGTCCTCCCGGGCGGCGGGGCCGCTGCCCATGCCGTCGCACAGCAGGAAGTTCAGCTTCCCCCCGCCGTCCTTGAACCACACCCCCGCGTCCCCGCTGACGGCCTGGCCCTCCCGGTTGGAGGAGGCCACCCCCGCCACCGCCATCAACGGCTCCCGCTGGCCCAGATGAGCGTGGCCCCGGCCGCTGTCCACCTCCCGGAGGGGGCAGCCCACCAGGGCGGACAGCCGCCCGATCTCCCCCTCCCGGCAAAGCTGCTCCGCCCCCTGGCCCTCCACCTCGATCTGGAGGTGGCCGAAGGGGTCGGAGTACACGGTGCACCGCCCCTCCAGCCCCAGGGCTGCCATGCGCTGCTTGATGAGCCGCTGGCGGCGCACATCCAGGGCAGGCTCCTGGGCCAGCTCCGCCGCCGTCCGATCCAGCACCGCCGCCATGTGGCCGTACTGGGCGCACACCGCCGCCCGGCTCTCCCGCACCCGGCTGTCATACTGCCTGCGGCTGAGCAGGGCGGACAGCTCCCCGTTTGCCGCCACCAGGAAGGTGTCGAACCGGATGCACCGGCTGGAGAAGTGGGGCGGGAAGTCCTCCATGGCCCCCGCCCCCCGATCCAGCATGGCGGGCAGGGCGTCGGCCAGGGCGGTCTTGGTGGCCTGGTACTCCCGCTGCCAGCAGCGCTCCTTCTGCTTGCATTTGGCGCACACCCGATCCGCCGCCCGGTCGAAGATCCGGGCCGCGTCCCCGTCGTTGGGGGGGACGGGCTGGAAGGCCAGCCGCAGCCCCGTTGACACCGACCGGAAGGCCTCGGCGGTCTGCCGCAGCCGCTTGGCGGCCAGCTCCCGGGCCCGGGCGTCCTCCCCCTCGGGCTCCTCCTGCTTGGCCAGCCCCGACAGCCGCCGGAGCAGCTTGTCCGGCAGCACTAAAAACACCGCCAGCCCCGCCGCCGTCTCCCAGCCGAAGGCCGCCCCGGTTCCGCTCTCCCACGTCCACAGGATGGCCGCCGCCCCGCACAGGCCGTAAGCCGCGGCGCACATCAGCCGCCCCTGCTTGCAGAAGATGCCGGTGAACAGCCCGGGCAGGGCGTACATCAGGGTATACCAGGCGGGCAGCCCGGCGGTGAAGCCCATGGCCAGCCCCGCCGCCACCCCGGCGGCGGCCCCCGCCCCAGGCCCTCCCTTCCAGGCGCACAGCGCCACCACCGGCACGCACAGCACCCGCCCCAGGGAGTAGTCCCCCGCCACCGTCACCCGGGCCAGGGCCATCATCAGCGCCGCCGCCAGGGCCAGCAGCCCCGCCCCCTGGGACACGGTGAAGCCTCCGCCGGGGCGGCGCTTCTCCACGCCGTCGAAGCCCTCCCGGAACAGGTACACCGTCCCGGCGGTGAGCACCACCTCGGTGGCGAAGCCCACCCAGTCCCCCCGGCCCCAGCCCGCCGCGGACTGGTAGACAAAGCCCACCACCCCGTTGACAAAGGCGGCCACCCCGGGCATGAACCACCGCCGGCGGTACAGCTCAAACTCGCCCAGGGCCAGGGCCACGGCGTACACCATCATGGCCGCGGCGATGTACCGCAGCCCGCCGATGACCCCCCGGAAGGACAGATAGCCCAGGGCCGCGCCCAAGAGGGCGGCAAAGCCCTCCCCGCCCGGGGGGCACACCCCCACCAGCGCCAGGGCGAAGGGGGCGTGGCCCCCCATCAGCTCCGCCCCGGCCAGCACCGCCGTGAGCAGGAACCGCACCGCCCAGTCCGACAGGCGCATGGCCATGGAGACGGACAGCCGCCGTCCCCGCTTCTCCCGCCTGGTACCCTCGTTTGCCGTCATAGTGCATCCCTCCGTGGAAGATATCATGGGTAGAATAACCATATTATGGTAACTATGTTATTATAGGGCGGCGGGGGAAAAAAGGCAGTCGGAACCTGTCTTGCCTTTTGGGGCGTAATTTGGTATGATATAGGGCAAATCTACGAAGCGGGAGCATATTCCATGAAAATCGGTACTGTGGAACTGAATACCCGGCTGGCCCTGGGCCCCATGGCGGGGGTGACGGATCTGGCCTTCCGGGCGGTGTGCCGGGAGCTGTCGGGCTGCTACACCGTCACCGAGATGGTGAGCGCCAAGGCCCTGTGCTACGGGGACAAAAAGACCCCCACCCTATTAAAGCTGGGGGAGGGCGAGCACCCCGCCGCCGTCCAGATCTTCGGCAGCGACGAGCCCTTTCTGGAGAAGGGGGCGGCCCTGGCCCTGGAAGGCTCGGGGGCGGATATCATCGACATCAACATGGGCTGCCCCGTGCCCAAGGTGGCCAACTCCGGGGACGGCTCCGCCCTCATGCGGGATCCGGACAAGGCCCAGCGGGCGGCGGCCGCCGTGGTGCGGGGGGCCCAGGGGAAGCCCGTCACCGTGAAGTTCCGGCTGGGCTGGGACAAGGGCTCCATCAACTGCGTGGAGTTCGCCAAACGGATGGAGGACGCCGGTGTGTCCGCCGTGGCCGTCCACGGCCGCACCAAGACCCAGATGTATTCCGGCAGCGCCAACTGGGACTATATCCGCCAGGTGAAGGAGGCGGTGTCCATCCCGGTCATCGCCAACGGGGACGTGTTCTCCCCCCGGGACGCGGTGCGGATTCTGAAGGTCACCGGGGCGGACATGGCCATGGTGGGCCGGGGGGCCTTTGGCAACCCCTGGCTGCTGGAGCAGTGCGCCGCCGCCCTGGAGGGCCGGGACATCCCGCCCCTGCCCCCCCTGTCCCAACGGATGGACACGGCCGCCCGCCAATTTGAATTGGCCCTGGCCCACAAGGGGGAGAAGATCGCCTGCCTGGAGATGCGCAAGCATCTGGCCTGGTATCTGAAGGGGGTGCCCTACGCCTCCTACTGGAAGGAGCGGGCCTGCAAGATCCAAACGGCGGAGGACTTCGAGTCGGTGATCGCGGGGATCAAACGGGATCTGTCCGACGGGCCGCTTCCAGCGGCAGGAAAATAATTCGTCAAAATCCTCAAATAACCGTTGCCAAGCGGCGGTATTTATTGTATAATTGTCTTTAGCGGCGTTTCTGCGCCAGACCGTAATCGTTAAGGAGTGGAACAACTATGAGCTATTCTCCCCACAGTATCCGAAATATCTGTCTGTTAGGCCACGGCGGCAACGGTAAAACCACCCTGGTCGAGAGTTTTCTGCACATGACCGGCGCCATCGCCCGTATGGGCAAAACCACCGACGGATCCACCGTCTGTGACTACGACCCCGAGGAGATCAAGCGCCAGATCTCCATCTCCGCCGCCGTGGCGCCGGTGGAGTATAACGGCTGCAAGATCAACGTGCTGGACGCCCCCGGCAACTTCGACTTCGCCGGCGAGGTGGCCGAGTGCCTGTCCGTGGCGGACGCGGGCGTGCTGGTGTGCGCCGCCAAGGGCGGCCTGTCCGTGGGCACCGAGCGGGCCTGGCGCCTGCTGGACGAGCGCAAGATGCCCCGGATCGTCTACATCTCCAAGATGGACGAGGACAACATCGACTTCAACTCCGCCTTTGACACCCTGCGGGAGACCTTCGGCAAGAGCGTGGCCCCCCTGGTGGTGCCCATCTGGGACGAGAACAAGAAGGTCACCGGCGTGGTGGACGTGCTCCACAAGCGGGCCTTCGAGCCCGCCGGCAACAAGCGCAAGGAGATCCCCATCCCCGCCGACAAGGTGGACGTGATCAACGAGATCTACGACCAGCTCATGGAGTCCGTGGCCGAGACCAGCGAGGAGTTCATGGAGAAGTTCTTCGGCGGTGAGGCCTTCACCTACGCCGAGATCATGCAGGGCCTGCGGGCCGGCGTGAAGGACTGCTCCATGGTGCCCGTGGTGTGCGGCTCCGCCCTGAACGGGCTGGGCACCCTGATGCTGCTGGACATCATCGTGGATCTGCTGCCCGACCCCCTGGAGGGCGTGCCCCCCACCGGCGTCAACAAGGACGGCGAGCGGGAGGAGTTCATCACCTCCCAGGGCGCGGTTCCCGCCGCCTTCGTCTTTAAGACCGTGGCCGATCAGTACGGCAAATTCTCCTTTATCAAGGTGCTGTCCGGCGACATCACCTCCGACATGACCCTGGTGAACGCCACCACCGGCCAGATGGAGAAGCTGGGCCGCCTGTACGTCATGAAGGGCAAAAAGAGCGAGGAGGTCAAGGAGCTGCTGTGCGGCGACATCGGCGCCATCGGCAAGATGGACAAGGTCAAGACCGGCGACACCCTGTGCGACGCCCGGAAGTTCATCAAGCTGGATCCCATCCCCTTCGCCGAGCCCAACTTCTCCCGGGCCATCGCCCCCAAGACCCGGGGCCAGGAGGACAAGATCGCCGCCGGCCTGGGCCGCCTCAACGAGGAAGATCCCACCTTCACCGTGGTGAACAACGCCGAGACCCACCAGATGGTGGTGACCACCGCCGGCGACATCCAGATGGACGTGCTGGTGAACAAGCTGAAGTCCCGCTTCAACGTGGACGTGGAGCTGTCCGAGCCCCGCGTCGCGTATCGGGAGAAAATCCGCAAGCCGGTGTCCAAGCAGGGCCGCCACAAGAAGCAGACCGGCGGCTCCGGCCAGTTCGGCGACGTGTGGATCCGCTTCGAGCCCTGCGACAGCGAGTCCCTGGAGTTCTGCGAGGAAGTGGTGGGCGGCGCGGTGCCCAAGAATTTCTTCCCCGCGGTGGAAAAGGGCCTGCGGGAGGCCTGCGTCCACGGCGTGCTGGCGGGCTACCCCATGGTGAATCTGAAGGCCACCCTGTACGACGGATCCTACCACCCCGTGGACTCCTCCGAAATCGCCTTCAAGACGGCGGCGCAGCTGGCCTATAAGGCCGCCCTGCCCGAGGCGTCCCCCGTGCTGCTGGAGCCGGTGGGCGAGCTGAAGGTCACGGTGCCCGACAGCTACATGGGCGACGTGCTGGGCGACCTGAACAAGCGCCGGGGCCGCGTCATGGATATGCAGCCCATCGGCGGCGGCCAGCAGGTGATCACCGCCGAGGCCCCCATGGCCGAGCTGATGACCTACGCCATCGACCTGCGGGCCATGACCCAGTCCAGGGGCTCCTTCACCCTGCACTTCGTGCGGTACGAGGAGTGCCCCGGCCCCGCCCAGGAGAAGGCCATCGCCGCGGCGAAGGCTATGGCGGAGGAATAATCCGGATATGAAAAGACCCCACCCGGTTTCGGGTGGGGATTTTTTATGGCTGTTCATCCTGGTTTTCGTGCTGTTCCAGGTATTCTTCCATCACTGTGCGGACTAAATTTGCAACAGAACGGCGTTCCTTATCGGCTTGTGCTTCAAGGCGGGCCTTGAACTCATTGGTCACTCGAATCCCAATCTGTGTTTCGTTCTTTACCATCCGTAACCCTCCCTGTTTATCATTGTGAAACATTATATAACAAATGCTTGACAATGAATGCTAATCTTTGCTAAACTTTGATTAGCATATGTAGGGGAGGGGCTTGCCCCTCCCGCCGTCCCGATGTGCTCTCTGTTCCCCGGGAGGGGCAAGCCCCTCCCCTACACATCCATGATTATGAGGTGATACAGGATGAAAGGTTACCAGGCCCTGCCGGAGGAGCGCTGTGGCAACTGCAAACACTTTCGCCAACATTATACCCGGTCATCCAGGGGGCATTATTGGCCTTTACAGTACGGCCATTGCGTCCACCCGATGCTCAAAAAGCGCCGGGCGGAGGAGCACTGCTCATATTGGGAGGCCAAAGAGGTGGAAGGGGGCTGAGCGCAGTATTCCCGCCCCCGGTCACGCCGCACCTCCCCGCTCTGGGCCGTGCCAACCACTCCCCCCCTACGGCCCGCCGCGGGGAGGCACGGCGCGCCCGGGGGCTACGGGGTGGTGAAAAGCAGTTTGACCGCCCAGGAGGCGGCTAAGAAGCCGGCGATATCCGCGCACAGCGCCGCCGGCACGGCGTACCGGGTCTTGCCGATTTTCGCCGCGCCGAAGTACACCGCGATGGTGTAAAAGGTCGTCTCGGTAGAGCCCAGCATCACCGCCGCCGTCCGGCCCACCGGGGAGTCGGGGCCGTAGGTCTGGATGAGCTCCGCCCCCACGCCTAAAGCCGCCGAGCCGCTCACCGGCCGCACCAGCAGCAGGCCGATGGTCTCCGCCGGGATGCCCACCGCCGTCAGCAGCGGGCCCACCAGCTCCCCCAGCAGCTCCAGCGCCCCGGATGAGCGGAGCATATACACCGCCGTCAGCAGCCCGATGAGGGGCGGCATGATCCGCAGGGACACCTTCAGCCCCTTCTCCGCCCCGTCGGTGAGGGCGCCCCACAGATCCACCCGGCGTACCAGCCCCCACAGGGCCACCGCCAGCATGAGGAAGGGCACCAGCATGGTGAACAGCAGATCCATGGCCCTACCTCCACACCCGGGAGAGCAGCTTGGCCGCCGTGATCCCCACCGCCACCGAGATCACCGACGCCAGCCACACCGCCGGCAGGATGTCGAAGGGGTTGGCGCTCCCCGCCGCCGCCCGCAGGGAGGCCACCGTGGTGGGGATGAGCTGGAGGGAGGCAGTGTTGGTCACCACCAGCATACAAAGGCCGTCCGACGCCACCCCGGGGGTGCGCTCCGCCATGAGCCGGGCCGCCTCCAGCCCCAGGGGGGTGGCGGCGTTGCCCAGCCCCAGCAGGTTGGCGGACAGGTTGGCGCTCACCGCGTCCATCACCTTTTTGTCCCGGGCGAAGTCCGGGTACAGCCGCCGCAGGGCGGGCCGCAGCAGCCGGGACAGCCCCGCCGCCAGTCCCGACCGCTCCATCACCTCCATTACCCCCATCCACAGGCACAGCACCCCCATCATGGACAGGCACAGCTCCACCCCGGCGGCGGCGCCGTCCAGCGCCCCCTTGGCCACCGCCGGGCCGTTCCCCGTAGCCAGGCCGCACAGCACCGCCGCGGCCACCATCACCGTCCAGATCCAGGACATCGCCATCCCAAAGCCCCCCTTGTCCCCCTATCTATACGGGCCAAAGGCCGGGGATATGCCCCCATTCCGGCCCCGGGGCCAGGGAAATTCCCCCAGTTTCGGGACACTTTGACAGGTATCCCAAAAAAACCTTGAAATCTCCATTATTTTGATTGACAACGGTATACCATGTGTTATAATGAAGGTGCCGTGATACTATATCAGCGAAAGCGCAAGGAGGAATCACTTATGAAAGCAACCGGAATTGTTCGTAAGGTCGATGAACTGGGACGTATCGTTCTACCCATCGAGCTCCGCCGGACCTTGGACATTGCGGAGCGCGACCCCCTTGAGATCTATGTCGACGGCTCCTCGATCATCCTCAACAAGTACCAGCCCGCCTGTATTTTCTGTGGGGATTCTCGAGACATCGTCTCCTTCAAGGGGAAAAATATCTGCAATGTGTGTCTAAACGACCTCAACAGCAAGTGATGGGTGGATAGAACGGCAGAAAGAGCCTTCGGATAAACGGAAGGCTCTTTTTTGTACCCTTTTTTCCAGTTTTCCTATTATATTCCAGTTTACATCTTGAAATAGGTATTTTCTTCCTACCTTGGGGGATTTTTTCAAGGTTTTGTTCCCTTCCCACGAAAATTCCACAATTTTTTGTGGTTTGAACTTTTTTCGACAAAATCCCCTTCTTTCGCCAACTCCATAATTTACCAAATATTATATACTGTTTGTTATCAGCCGCCCCCGTCCTCCTCCTTCAGCGCCCGATTGTACAGCGCCCGCCGCTTGACACCGAACTCCTCCGCCGCCTGGGCCGCCGCCGCCTTCAGGGGCGTCCCCTCCCGGCGCAGCTGGGCCACCCGGGCCAGGGCGGCGTCCTCGTTCCCCTCCACCGGCTCCGCGCCGGCGGGGCGGCCCCCCACCACCAGCACGAACTCCCCCCGGGGCTCCTGGGCGGCGTAGTGCGCCACCGCCTCGCCGACGGTGAGCCGCAGCACCTCCTCGTGGAGCTTGGTCAGCTCCCGGCACACCGCCAGGGGGCGGTCTGGGCCAAAGGTGTCCGCCAGATCGTCCAGGGTGGAGCGCAGCTTGTGGGGGGCCTCGTAGAAGATCATGGTGCGCTCCTCGTCCGCCAGGCCCTCCAGCTGGGCCCGGCGGTTCTTTTTGTTCAGGGGCAGGAAGCCCTCAAAGGTGAACCGCCCCGTGGGCAGGCCGGACACGGACAGGGCCACCGTCAGGGCGCAGGGCCCGGGGATGGACACCACTTCGATCCCGGCGGCGGCGCACAGGGCCACCAGCTCCTCGCCGGGGTCGGAGATGGCGGGGGTGCCCGCGTCGGTCACCAGAGCGCACGTCTCCCCCTCCTCAATCCGGCGGAGGATGGCGGGCCCCGCCGTGTCGCAGTTGTGGCGGTGGTAGGTCACCATGGGCTTTTTCAGCCCCAGGTGGTTGAGCAGCTTCACCGTCACCCTTGTGTCCTCGGCGGCGAGGAAGTCCGCCGCCGCCAGGGTTTCCGCCGCCCTGCGGCTGATATCCCCCAGGTTGCCGATGGGGGTGGGTACTAAGTAGAGCGTCCCGGCCATGTCAGGCCCCTCCTTTTCATTCCGGCTCGTGGGCCGTCCCCGGGGACGGGCTGAACACGCCGTCCCGTCCGTTGACGATGGTAAAGGTCACCGTCTTTTCGCAGTGGTGGGGCAGCTCCTCGTCCTCGCACCACAGCCATGCGCCGAAGGCCTCGGTGCGCTCATAGCCCACCGCCTCCACCCGCTGGCTGACGTGCACGCCCAGGAAGTCCTCATCAAAGTCCTCCCAGCGATCCAGCAGCTCCTCGGCGTCCCGCTGGGCGAACAGGATATTGAACGGGTTCAGCTCCCCCGCCGAGCGGCACAGGGACAGCAGCGTCAAATACTCCCGGGCGGCGCCCCCCACCGCCTTGTCCTGACTGCTCATGTGCAGCGTCACCGCCGCCACCCCGCCCTCCATGGTGTACTTCGGCCTCTCATACACCGTGGTGTCGCCAAAGATGGGGATCACCACGCCGCCGTGCTGCTCCCGCTCCACCCACCGGCCCTGGTCGTCCAGGGTGGGGGTGAGGGTCTCGCCGCCCTGCTCCATCATCCGCAGGCAGTGGTTGTAGTTCCGGGCGAACTCCGGCAAGTCCAGCAACCCCCGGCAGGGAGGCAGCAAGCTCCACAGCATCACCAGCACCAGCGCCGCCCCCAGGGCCGCCCGGAGCCCCACGAAGATCTGGACGCTGAACCGCCGCTCCTCCTTGGTGTAGCGAAAGCACCGCTCACTGTTCCAGCAGCCGTCCCTGCCGTCCAGGGCGTCCTGACGGTTCTTCCAGAACCGCCACAGGCTGTAGAGCGGGATGTTCCAGCCGTACCCCTCCCAGGCCAGCGTTTTGCTCCGGTCGATCCCCCAGTCGATGGGCAGCTTCCCCCCATCCTTGTCCCGGAGCTTCAGGCCGAACACCCACTTCCCCGGCGTCCAGCCCCAGAAGTGGAGCCACAGCGGCTCCAGCGCCAGGGTGAGGAACAGCAGCGCCACGCCGGACAGCGTGGTGGTGATCAGGTTGGCCGTCTGCAGACGGAGGAAGCCCCAGTCCCGGAAGATCACCAGCCATACCACGTTGATAAGGGTGTCGTACAGCGCCATGTCCAGCCCCCGGGCAAAACACCGCATCCAGGGGTGGTAGCACGCCTTGGGCGCGGTGTCCATGGCCGCCTCCTCCTTTGGGGTGGGAGGCGGCGGGTTGGGCAGCACCGGCCGGGTGGCGGGGGGCGCGTCCAGCCGCGCCAGGTAGGGCTTGGGATCCAGCGCGCCGTACTCCACGCCGCTCTCCCCCAGCTCCCGGCACACCTCCGACGCCCGCTCGATCAGCACCCGGTCTCCCTCCAGCTTTGTCTGCTGGACGAACAGGGCCTGATCCAGGGTCAGCGTCCCCTGCTGCACCTTGCGGATGGTGTCCAGGTCAAGCTGGAGCTGCCGCAGCAGCTTGATCTTTTCCAGCGTCCGGGCGTCCTCCTCCGAGTAGTCCCGGTAGCCGTTGCCCAGCCGTTTGGGGGCCAGCAGGCCCTCCCCCTCGTAAAAGCGAATGTTGGCACGGGTCATGCCCGTCTTTTCTTCCAGCTCCTTGATGGTCATGGAACCACCTCCCAGGGCTATGCTAACCTGTCAAGTTCCTTCACAGTCAAGAGGTTTTTTGAAAAAAGGAAAATATTTTGTAGGGGAGGGGCTTGCCCCTCCCGCCTTGAAGGGGCAGATACCCTTTCCCACGGGAGGGGCAAGCCCCTCCCCTACGGTTTTCCTCAAAAATCGTATCACAGCCGATCTTTCCGCATAGTCAGAGAGATCCGCTTCTTCTTCTCGTCCACTTCCTTTACCCACACCGTCACCACGTCCCCCACGCTCAGCACCTCGGAGGGGTGCTTGAGGTAGCGGTCGCAGATCTGGCTGATGTGCACCAGCCCGTCCTGGTGGACGCCGATATCCACAAAGGCCCCGAAGTCGATGACGTTGCGAACCGTCCCCTTCAGCTCCATCCCCGGCTTCAGATCCTTCACGTCCAGCACGTCGGTGCGCAGCACCGGCGCGGGCAGCTCGTCCCGGGGATCCCGCCCCGGCTTCATCAGCTCCGCCGCCACGTCCCGCAGGGTGGGCACCCCCACCCCGCACTCCGCCGCCGCCCTGTCCTCGCCATAGGCGGCCAGCTCCGCCTTCAAGCCGCCCAGCTTCCCGGCCCGCACGTCCGCCATGTCGTGGCCGCACAGGGCCAGCAGCTGTTCCGCCGCCCCGTAGCTCTCCGGGTGGACGGCGGTGTTGTCCAGGGGGGAATTGCTCTCCGGCACCCGCAGGAAGCCCGCGCACTGCTCGAAGGCCTTGGGGCCCAGCTTGGGCACCTTCAAGATCTGCTTCCGGGTGGTGAAGGGCCCGTTGTCCTCCCGGTACTTGACGATATTCTTCGCCGTGGTGCCGTTGAGCCCCGCCACCCTTGTGAGCAGCGGCGCGGAGGCGGTGTTCACGTCCACCCCCACGGCGTTGACGCAGTCCTCCACCACCCCGTCCAGGGCCTCGCCCAGCCGGGCCTGGGGCATATCGTGCTGATACTGGCCCACGCCGATGGACTTCGGGTCGATCTTCACCAGCTCCGCCAGGGGATCCTGCAACCTCCTGGCAATGGACACGGCGGAGCGCAGGTTCACGTCGAAGTCGGGGAACTCCTCCGCCGCCAGCTTGGAGGCGGAGTATACCGACGCCCCCGCCTCGTTCACCATGGCGTAGCTGACCCCGCCCCCCACTTTCCGGATGAGCTCCACCGCCATCTGCTCCGTCTCCCGGCTGGCGGTGCCGTTGCCGATGGCGATGTGGGCCACCTTGTGCTTTTTGATGAGGACGGCCAACTTGTCGATGGCCTCCTGCTTGCCCCGCTCCCCGTGGGTGGGGTAGACTACCGTGGTGTCCAGCACCTTGCCGGTGGGATCAACCACCGCCACTTTACACCCCATGCGGTAGCCCGGATCCAGTCCCATGGTGACGAAGCCCTTCACCGGCGGCTGCATAAGCAGCGGCTTCAGGTTCAGGGCAAACTGCCCGATGGCCCCCTCATTGGCCCTGTCCGTCAGCTCGGAGCGCACCTCCCGCTCCAGAGAGGGGGCAATCAGCCGGTCATAGGCGTCCTCGGCGGCGGTTTTCACGAACTCCATGGCCGCCCGCCCCGGCACCACCTTCCGCCGCAGGGCCACCAGGGCCGTCTCCCGATCCATCTCCACGGACACCTTCAGGATCTCCTCCCGCTCCCCCCGGTTCATGGCCAGCACCTGATGCCCCTGGGTTTTGGACACCGGGCTGAAAAACTCGTAGTAGAGGCGGTATACGCTGTCCTCCGGCTCCTTGGCCGCGGCCTTGGAGACGACGGACGCCCGCCGCCAGTACAGCTCCCGCAGCAGCTTGCGGATGTCCGCGTCGTCGGAGATCCACTCGGCGATGATGTCGGACGCGCCCTGTAAAGCGTCCTCCCTTGTCTCCACCCCTTTTTCGGGGTCGATGTAGTCCTCCGCCGCCTGCTCCACGTCCACCGCCGGGCCGATGGCGAAGGCCAGCTCTGCCAGGGGCTCCAGCCCCTTTTCCCGCGCCATGGTGGCCCGGGTGCGGCGCTTCTGCTTATAGGGCCGGTACAGATCCTCCACCTCCGCCAGGGTGGCGGCATTGTCAATGGCGGCGGCCAGCTCCTCCGTCAGCTTCCCCTGGTTTTCGACGGCCTGCTTCACCTCGTCCCGGCGATCCTGCAAATTGCGCAGGTATTGCAGGCGGTCGGCCAGCTGCCGGATGAGCTGGTCGTCCATGGCCCCGTGGAGCTCCTTGCGGTAGCGGGCGATGAAGGGGACGGTGTTCCCCTCGTCCAGCAGGGTGATAATGTTTTCCACGTGCTGCACCGGGCGATCCAGCTCCCGGGCCAGCAGTTCTGTGATGCGCTCCATGTTGATCTCCTTTGCTTGTTGGGATGTGGGGACAGTATACCACATTTTTCCCGGCTGCGCAAAGGAAAAGCGGAAGGGGCCTAAAAAGCCCTCTCCCGCTTTCCATCCGTCAGAACAGCCCCAGCGCGTAAATGATGATCCCGTAGATCACGCTGGCTGAGATCCCGTAGGCCAGCACGGGCCCCGCCACGGTGAACAGCTTGGCCCCGGTGCCGGTGACCAGCCCCTCGCTCTTGAACTCCAGCGCCGGGGACACCATGGCGTTGGAGAAGCCGGTGATGGGCACCAGGGTGCCCGCCCCGGCGTGCTTGGCGATGTTGTCGAACACCCCCAGGCCGGTGAGCAGGGAGGCCAGGAAGATCAACGTGACGGAGGCCCACGTCCCCGCGTCCTCCTTCCCCGCCCCAAGGCCCTGGTAGAGGGCGGACAGCCCCTGGCCGCCGGCGCAGATGGCGCCCCCCACGCAGAAGGCCCACAGCAGATCCTTCCACAGCGGGGAGGGATCCGCCCGGTCGCTCACATATTTATTGTACTCCTGATTGTTCATGTCCATGCGCGCTTCACCTCGTTCCCAGTATGCCCCGCCGCCGGGAGATCATGCGCGGCCCAGGAAGATCTTGGGCGTTGTGCACAAAAAAGGCGGAGGGTTTTTTTGCAATCCTCTGAACTTGTAGGGTTCGGCAAATTTTTACTTGCAAACTGGGTACAATGTGGTTATTATGTGTGCATAGGGACTGGAAACGTTCCCGGTAACCTTACCGGTAACCTTTCCAGTACCTGGTATTCAAAATTTAGTAGGAGGAAATGAAAATGACCAAGAAGCTCATTGCGCTGGTACTGGCCCTCAGCATGGCCATGGCCATGCTGCTTGCTGGCTGCGCCAGCAACCCCGGCACGGAAGGCAGCACCCCCCCCGAGTCCCAGGCCGGCACCGAGACCAAGGCGCCCGATGACAACAAGGATCCCGCCCCCGCCGGCGAGGGCCGCGTCTACTGGCTGAACTTCAAGCCCGAGCTGGACACCACCGCTCAGGAGCTGGCCCAGACCTACACCGCCAAGACCGGCGTGCCCGTCCAGGTCGTCACCGCCGCCGCCGGCACCTACAGCCAGACCCTCATCGCCGAGATGGATAAGACCGAGGCTCCCACCCTGTTCGTCATCGGCAACACCGCCGGCGTGAAGGACTGGAAGGACTACGCCCTGGATCTGAAGGGCACCGCCATCGAGGCCGAGCTGAACACCGACGCCTATAACCTCTATGACGAGACCGGCAAGCTGGTGTCCATCGGCTACTGCTACGAGTGCTACGGCATCATCGTCAACCCCACCCTGGTGGAGCAGGCCGGCCACAAGGTGGAGGACATCAAGAACTTTGAGACCCTCAAGACCGTGGTGGAGGACATCCACGCCCGGGCCGGCGAGCTGGGCTTCGACGCCTTCACCTCCTGCGACATGGACGGCAACTCCTCCTGGCGCTTCACCGGCCACATGGCCAACCTGGAGTACTTCTATGAGCAGAAGGACGATCCCTGGACCGAGTGCCCCCCCTCCCTCACCGGCGCGTATATGGAGAACTTCAAGAACCTGTACGACCTGTGCATCAACAACAGCCTGACCTCCCCCAATGAGCTGGCCACCGGCGGCCATGACGCCGCCCAGGAGTTCATGGACGGCAAGGCCGCCTTCACCGTCCAGGGCTCCTGGGAGTACGCCAAGTACGCCGAGAAGGTGCCCAACGCCGTGATGATCCCCTACTACTGCGGCGTGGAAGGCGAGGAGAAGGCCGGCCTGAACTGCGGCACCGAGAACTGCTGGGCCATCAACTCCAAGGTCTCCGAGGCCGACCAGAAGGCCACCATGGACTTCATGGTGTGGCTGGTGTCCGACCCCGACGCCTCCGCCAAGATGGTGGCCGAGCTGGGCATCCTGCCCTATAAGAACGCCCCCGAGTCCACCAACGGCTTCCTGAAGAACGCCGCCGACTACACCGCCGCCGGCAACTACGTGATGCCCTGGGTCACCAACTACCAGCCCAACGTGGACGCCTACCGCGCCACTCTGGTTGCCGCTCTGAACCAGTACAACAGCGATCAGTCCGACGCCAACTGGGAGACCGTCAAGACCGCCTTTGTGGACGGCTGGGCCGTCCAGTACCAGGCCGTCAACGGCTGATTCCCCCTCCGCTTTAACCCTTACGCTTTGACATCAGGCCGGGGCGGGCGCGTCGCCCGCCCCGGCTTTCCTTCCCGTCCGTATGCAGGGGCGGACATTGTGCGCCCGCACAGCCTCCCCCGCCTCCCGCGGGCGCACAATGTGCGCCCCTGCAAAACCTCAAGAGGAGCTGATATCTTGAAAAAAGCGAAACACACCAACAACAACTCCCTCCGGCGCGCCACCCGGATGTGGAGCCCGCTGTTCCTGGGGCCTGTGGTCATCGCCTTCTGCATCGGCTTTGTCTGGCCCTTCCTCCAGGGTATCTGGCTGTCCCTGTGCCAGTTCAAGACGATTTCCGACGCCAAGTTCATCGGCTTCGGCAACTATGTCAAGGCCTTCCAGGACGCCTCCTTCCGCCACGCCTTCTGGTACACCGCCCTGTTCGCCATCGTGTCCCTGGTGATCATCAACGTGCTGGCCTTCGCCGTGGCCTACGTCCTGACCCAGGGGATCAAGGGCAGCAACCTGTTCCGCACCGTGTTCTTCATGCCCAACCTCATCGGCGGCATCGTGCTGGGCTACATCTGGTCCATGATCTTTGACGGCATCCTCAGCCGCTGGTCCACCTCCATCCTGATGGACAGCAAATTCGGCTTCTGGGGCCTGATCATCCTCATGTGCTGGCAGCAGATCGGCTACATGATGATCATTTACATCGCCGGACTCCAGAACGTCCCCGGCGAGATGCTGGAGGCCGCCCGCATCGACGGGGCCACCCGCTGGCAGACCCTGTTCAAGGTCACCATCCCCAACGTGATGCCCTCCATCACCATCTGTATGTTCCTGTCCCTGACCAACGGCTTCAAGCTGTTCGATCAGAACCTGGCCCTCACCGCCGGCCAGCCCTTCACCATCCTGCCTGACGGCACCACCGTCAAGCAGACCGAGATGCTGGCCCTGAACATCTTCAACACCTTCAACACCCCCAGCGCCACATCCCAGGGCACCGCCCAGGCCAAGGCGGTTATCTTCTTCGTACTGGTGGCCGGTCTGGGCCTGGCCCAGCTGGCCTACACCCGCAAACGGGAGGTGCAGCAGTAATGAACAACAAGAAAACCATGTCCCCCGAACGCCGCCGGAAGGCCATCCTGTCCGTGGTGCTGGCCGTGATCTGCATCATCTACGTGCTGCCCGTGCTGGCGGTGGTGATCAACTCCTTCAAGCTGAACACCTACGTCAAGACCGACACCTTCGCCCTGCCCACCGGTGAGATGTGGGCCGGCTTCGACAACTTCATCAAGGGCATGACCTTCGGCAACTACCCCTTTGCGGACAGCGTGAAGTACAGCGTCATCATCACCGTGCTGTCCACCGCCCTGATCCTGCTGTGCACCTCCATGGCCGCCTGGTACATCGCCCGGGTGAACTCCTTCTTCTGCAAGGTGCTCTACTTCCTGTGCGTGTTCTCCATGGTGGTTCCCTTCCAGATGGTGATGTACACCCTGTCCAAGACCGCCGACAGGCTGAAGCTGAACACCCCCTGGACGATCCCCATCGTCTATCTGGGCTTCGGCGCGGGGCTGGCCATCTTCATGTTCGTGGGCTTCGTCAAGTCCATCCCCCTGGAGATTGAGGAGGCCGCCGCCATCGACGGCTGCGGGCCGCTGCGCACCTACTTCTCCGTGGTGCTGCCCATGCTCAAGCCCACCATGATCTCCGTGGGCATCCTGGAGATCATGTGGGTGTGGAACGACTACCTGCTGCCCTCCCTGGTGCTGAACATCACCAAGTACCGCACCATCCCCATCCACATCCAGTACCTGAAGGGCAGCTACGGCACCGTGGATCTGGGCGCCACCATGGCCCTGATCCTGCTGTCCATCATCCCGGTGATCGTGTTCTACCTCACCTGCCAGAAGCACATCATCAAGGGCGTGGCCGCAGGAGCTGTGAAGGGCTGATCCTCGAAAGGAGGGATACGGATGACCATCAAGGATATCGCGCGGCTGTCGGGCGTGGGCGTGGCCACCGTGTCCCGGGTATTGAACGACCACCCCGACGTGTCGGAGGACACCCGCCGGAAGGTGCTGGCGGTGGTGGAGGAGCAGGGCTTCCAGCCCAACACCAACGCCAAGCACCTCAAGCAGCAGACCAGCGCCTCCGTGGCCCTCATCGTCAAGGGCACCATGAATATGCTCTTTGCCGATCTGGTGGAGCGGTGCCAGCAGCTGCTGCAGGACGCGGGCCGGGACGCGGCGGTGTATTACCTGGACGAGGACGCCAACGAGGTGGCCTACGCCCTCCAGCTCTGCCGGGAGCGCAAGCCCCAGGGGATCCTCTTTTTGGGGGGCGACCTGGAGTTTTTCCAGGCGGAGTTCGGCGGGATCAGCGTGCCCTGCGTCCTGCTGACAAACTCCGCCCGGGAGCTGGGCTTCGCCAACCTGTCCTCCCTCACCACCGACGACGAGGAAGCCGCCCGGCAGGTGATCCGCCTCCTGGCCGGCCAGGGCCACCGGCACATCGGCCTGGTGGGGGGCAACTGGTCGTGCACCCAGATCAGCTACCGCCGGGTGCGGGGCTGCCAGCGGGCCTTCGACGAGCTGGGCCTGCCCTTTGACCCCCGGCGGTGCGAGCCCTGCCGCTACTCCCTGTCCGACGCCTACGACACCACCAAGCGGCTGCTGGCCCGGTGTCCGGAGCTCACCGCCCTGTTCTGCCTCAGCGACGTGATGGCCATGGGCGCCATCCGGGCCATCCGGGATCTGGGCCGCAAGATCCCGGAGGACGTGTCTGTGGTGGGCTACGACGGCATCCCTCTGTCCCAGTTCTCCGTCCCCCGGCTGGCCACCGTCCGGCAGGACACCCAGCTGCTGGCGGAGCAGGGGGTGGAGCTGCTGCTGCGCGGTATCCAGCGGCCCTGTCCCCCCGTCCACAACGTGGTGCCCTTCCAGCTCATCTCCGGTGGAAGCGTAGCATCGCCCCGGACGGCCTGACCTATCAACCCCCAGAAAGGTGGAACCTTGTGATGAGATCCGCCGGCATCTTAATGCCCATCTCCTCTCTACCCTCTCCCTGCGGCATCGGCACCCTGGGCGCCGCCGCCCGGGAATTTGTGGACTTCCTCGCCGCCGGGGGGCAGTCCTGCTGGCAGATCCTGCCCATCTGCCCCACCAGCTACGGCGACTCCCCCTACCAGTCCTTCTCCTCCTGCGCCGGCAACCCCTATTTCATCGACCTGGACACCCTGGCGGACTGGGGCTTTCTCCAGCGGCGGGAGTACCAGGAGCTTGACTGGGGGGACGACCCCAAGCGTGTGGACTACGCCCTGCTCTATGAGCGGCGCTACCCGGTGCTGCGCCGTGCCGTCCAGCGGCTGCTGGCCGCCCCCCCGGCGGACTTCGCCCCCTTCCTGGCGGACAACGCGGACTGGCTGGAGGACTACGCCCTGTTCATGGCGCTGAAGGACAAATTCGGCGGCGTGTCCTGGTTCCAATGGCCAGAGGAGCTGCGCCGGCGGGATCCCGCCGCGCTGAAGGCCGCCGGGCAGGAGCTGGTCCAGGACATATTGTTCTGGAAGGCCGTCCAGTACCTCTTTTTCACCCAGTGGTGGAACCTGAAGGAGTACGCCAACGGCCAGGGCGTGTCCATCATCGGCGACCTGCCCATCTATGTGGCAGGGGACAGCGCCGACGTGTGGGCCAATCAGTCCCAGTTCCAGCTGGACGAGAACTTCATGCCCACCGAGGTGTCCGGCTGCCCCCCCGACGGCTTCGCCGCCGACGGCCAGCTCTGGGGCAACCCCCTCTTTGACTGGGATCGGATGAAGCAGGACGGCTACCAGTGGTGGCTGCGGCGCATCGCTTTCCAGTTGAAAATCTACGACGTGCTGCGCATCGACCACTTCCGGGCCTTTGACGCCTACTACGCCATCCCCTACGGGGACGACACCGCCCGGAACGGCCGCTGGCGGCCCGGCCCCGGCATGGACTTCTTCCGGGCCGTCAACCAGAAGCTGGGGCGGCAGAACATCATCGCCGAGGATCTGGGCTTCCTCACCGACTCGGTGCGGGAGCTGCTGCGGGAGACGGGCTACCCCGGCATGAAGGTGCTGGAGCTGGCCTTCGACAGCCGGGATCCCGCCCCCGGCTACCTGCCCCACTGCTACCCCGCCAACTGCGTGGCCTACCCCGGCACCCACGACAACGACACCATCCAGGGCTGGCTGGCCTCCGCCGCCCCCGAGGACGCCGCCTTCGCCAAGGCGTACCTGCGCCTCAGCAAGCGGGAGGGCTACCACTGGGGCATGATGCGCGCGGCCTGGGCCTCCCCCGCCGATCTGGCGGTGATCCAGGCCCAGGATCTGCTGGGCCTGGGCAGCGAGGCCCGGATGAACACCCCCTCCACCCTGGGGGGCAACTGGCAGTGGCGGGCTCTGCCCGGCTCCTTCTCCCCCCGGCTGGCCCGCCGCCTGCGCCGGGAGACGGAGGTATACCAGCGCCTGCCGGAACAGAACCCATAGCCTCCAGCGCCCGCCCCTCGAACCGGAGGGACGGGCGCTTTCAGCATTGACAGCCCTGGGCAAAAGGGGTATGATATAGCCTAAACAGGATACCACGAGGAGGATGCCCTATGACTGAGAACCGGTTCGACGTCACCGCCCTGGGGGAGCTGCTCATCGACTTTACGGAGAATGGGCTCAGCGGCCAGGGCAACACCCTCTTTGAGGCCAACCCCGGCGGCGCGCCCTGCAACGTGCTGGCCATGCTGAAGAAGCTGGGCCGCTCCTGCGCCTTCGTGGGCAAGGTGGGGGAGGATCTGTTCGGCCGCCTGCTCCGGGACGTGGCGGCGGAGGCGGGGATCTGCATGGATCACCTGGTGTTCGACCGGGACGCCCGCACCACCCTGGCCTTCGTGAAAACCTTTGCCAACGGCGACCGGGACTTCTCCTTCTACCGCAGCCCCGGCGCGGATATGCTGCTGACAGAGGACGAGCTGCCCCTGGACGTCATCGCCAACAGCCGGATCTTCCACTTCGGCACCCTGTCCATGACCCACGAGGGGGTGCGGAAGGCCACCACCAGCGCCATCGACTGCGCCCGGGAGGGCGGCGCGCTGATCTCCTTCGACCCCAACCTCCGCCCGCCCCTTTGGGCCAGTCTGGAGGATGCCCGGGCCCAGATCTCCTACGGCCTGGCCCACTGTGATATCTTGAAAATCGCCGACAACGAGCTGGAGTTCATGACCGGCGAGACGGACTTCGACAGGGGCGCGGCCCTGCTGCGGGGCAAATACCCCAACATTAAACTATGCAACGTCACCGCCGGGGCGGAGGGCAGCTACTCCTATTATGAGGACAAGCGGGTGTTCGTCCCCGCCTGCCAGCTGGGCGGCACCATCGAAACCACCGGGGCCGGGGACACCTTCTGCGCCTGCGTGCTGAGCTTCGTGCTGGAGCGGGGCCTGGACGGCCTCACCCAGGCGGATCTCACCGGGATGCTCCGCTTCGCCAACACGGCGGCCTACCTGGTCACCACCCGGAAGGGGGCCATCCGCTCCATGCCGGAGCGGGCGGAGGTGGAGGCCCTGCTGCCCTGAAGCGCAAAAATCCCGTCCGGCTGGGCCGGACGGGATTTTTTTACCCCATATGTTTGTCTAAAAACGCCTCAAAAGTTGGCCTTTCCCCCTTTGCAGGAGCGGATCAAAGCGCCGCCGCAAACGCCTTTGCCAGCTCACCCATCTGCGCCCGGTTTTCCTCCGTGGCGGCGGAGCGGATGGTGATCTTCGGATCCAGGATGGTCAGCCCCTTCATGGCCTCCAGCTCGCCCAGCATGGTTTTCAGGGCGGAGGGGCCCCAGGAGCCGTTTTCCATCAGCCCCACCGTCCGATCCCGGAAGCCCTTGGACTTCAGCCGGGCCAGGAACTGGGCCATGGGCGGGAACACCCCCGCGTCATAGCTGGACGCCGCCAGCATCAGCCCGCTGTACCGGAAGGCCCCAGCCACCGCCTCCGCCCAGTCCCGCCGGGCCAGATCGATGGCGTCCACGGCCAGTCCCTCTCCCCGCAGCTTGTCCGCCAGCTCCAGCGCCGCCCGGGCGGTGTTGCCGTGGATGGAGGCGTAGGCCACCAGCACGCCCTTCTCCTCCGGCACGTACCGGCTCCACAGATCGTACTTCTCCAGGGCCAGGGCCAGCCCCTCCCCGGACAGCACCGGGCCGTGGAGGGGGCAGATCCGCTTGATGTCCAGCGCCGCCGCCTTCTTCAGCAGGGCCTGCACCTGCACACCGTACTTGCCCACAATGTTCAGATAGTACCGCCGGGCCTCGTCCACCCAGGGGGCGGCGGGATCCGCGTCCCCGAACCGGCCGAAGCCGTCGGCGGAGAACAGCGTCCCGCCGCTCTTTTCAAAGGACACCATCACCTCCGGCCAGTGCACCATGGGGGCCATGCAGAAGGTCAGGGTATGGGTGCCCAGGGCCAGCTCCTCTCCCTCCTTCACGATGAGGGAGCGGTGGGCAAAGTCCCGCCCGGTGAAGGCGGCCAGCATGGGGAAGGTCTTGGCGTTGCCCACCAGGGTCATGGCGGGATACTTGTCCGCCAGGGCGGAAATGCTGCCCGCGTGGTCGGGCTCCATGTGGTGGATGATCAGGTAGTCCGGCTCCCGGCCCTCCAGCGCCCCCGCCAGGTTGGACAGCCACTCCCCTGTTTTCCGGGGATCCACCGAGTCCAGCACGGCCACCTTCTCGTCCAGAATCACCCAGGAATTGTAGCTCACCCCGTTGGGGACGGCGTATTGGCTTTCAAATAGATCCAGATCCCCGTCAAAGCACCCCACCGGGCGGATTGCCGGGTCAAACGCAGCGCTCATATGTGTCACAGCCTTCCTATTCAATAGTAGTTCGATTCATCCCCCGATTTTACTATGGACGGCCCCTCCCGTCAAGCGGCAATTTGCCCAGATTCCGGCGGTTTTCCCTTGACTTTCCCAAGGGGCTCTGCTATGATGTAATTATCAAAATGATATTTGGAGTTTTTTTGTATGAGCTTTAAAATCATCGTTGACAGCTGCTGCGACCTGAGCCCCGAGGTGCTGTCCACCGGGGTATACCAGAGCATCCCCCTTACCATCCACGTGGGGGAGAACGAGTTCCGGGACGACGAGACGCTGCGCACCGAGGCGCTGGTGGACGCCATGGCCATGTGCCAGGAGGCGTCCCACACCGCCTGCCCCGCCCCGGCGGAGTACCTGGCGGCCTACGAGGCGGCGGAGGGGGACGTGTACGTGGTCACCCTGTCCGCCCTGCTGTCCGGCTCCCACAACAGCGCGTGGCAGGCCGCCCAGATCTTCCGGGAGGAGCACCCGGATCGGAACCTCCACGTGTTCAACTCCTGCTCCGCCTCCGCCGGGGAGACGAAAATTGCCCTCACCCTGTCCAAGCTGGCGGGCTCCGGGATGCCCTTCGACGAGGTGGTGGCGGAGATGGATCGGCGCATCGCCCGGATGAATACCCTGTTCGTGCTGGAAAACCTGGACGTGCTGCGCAAGGCGGGGCGGCTCACCCGGGTGCAGTCCCTGGTCACCGGGGCGCTGCGGGTGAAGCTGGTGATGGGCTCCACCCCCCAGGGGGAGATCATGCGCCACGGACAGGCCCTGTCCATCAAGCAGGCGCTGAACAAGCTGTGCGCCATCATGGCGGCGGACGAGCGCCACCGGGGCCAGCTGCTGTGCATCTCCCACTGCCTGTGCCGGGAGCGGGCGGAGTACCTGCGGGCGCTGGCCTTCAAGACCTGCGACTTCGCCGACGTGCGCATCGAGGAGACGAGGGGGATCAGCACCTTCTACGCCAACTCCGGGGGCATTGTGGCGGCGTATTGACCGGTACAACTGAACACGGGGCCGCGGATCAGACTGCCGCGGCCCTGTTTTTTTTGCAAGTCTTAAAAAACTCGCCCTTCCCACAGCGGGCCGGGTATGTTATAATTGTTTCATCTTTTGGCAAACTAAGGCAGACGGGCCCCGCCCGTCCGACACAGAAAGCTGGGATCAATTTGAAGCAATACGATGCGCTGATCGTGGGCGCGGGCTACGCCGGCGCGGTGACCGCCCGACGGCTGGCGGAGGAGGCTGGCAAGAAGGTGCTGGTGCTGGAGCGCCGCCCCCACGTGGCGGGCAACGCCTACGACTGCCCGGACAGCGCCGGGGTGCTGATCCACCAGTACGGCCCCCACATCTTCCACACCAACGACAAGCGGGTGTACGACTACCTGTCCCGGTTCACAAGCTGGCGGGACTACCAGCACACGGTGGTGGCCAATATTCCCGGCGAGAGCGGAACGCCCAACCAGCGGCTGCAATACCCCGTCCCCTTCAACCTGGACTCTCTGGAGATCGCCTTCGGCCCCCAGGAGGGGAAACGGCTGGGGGATAAGCTCGTCGCCGCCTACGGCCCGGAGAAAAAGGTGACGATTCTGGAGCTGCGGCACAACCCGGATCCCGAAATCGCCGCCATCGCGGACTATGTGTATGAGCACGTGTTTGTCCACTACACCATGAAGCAGTGGGGCCAGACCCCGGAGGAGATCGACCCCAACACCACCGCCCGGGTGCCTGTGTTCCTGTCCCGGGATCCCCGGTACTTCCAGGACGCCTACCAGGGGATGCCGCTGGAGGGCTACACCCCCATGTTCGAGAGGATGCTGGATCACCCCAACATCACCGTGGAGCTGGGCGTGGACGCGCTGAAGCGGCTGGAGCTGGCGGACGGCGTGATCAAGCTGGACAGCCAGGCTTTTGACGGCACCGTCATCTACACCGGACAGGCCGACGAGCTGTTCGGCTTCCGGTTCGGGCCTCTGCCCTACCGGACGCTGGACTTCGGGTTTGAAACCCTGCCCCGGGACGTTTACCAAACCCACGGCACCGTGAACTACACCGTGGATCAGCCCTACACCCGGATCACCGAGTTCAAACACCTCACCGGCCAGGAGCTGCCCGGCGTCACCACCATCATGAAGGAGTATTCCAGGGCCTACACCGGCGCGGAGGTTGAGATCCCCTACTACGCCATCATCAACCCGGAGAACAACGCCCTGTACGCCAAGTACGCCGATCTGGCCGCCCAATATCCCAACCTGCACCTGCTGGGCCGTCTGGCGGAATACAAATACTACAACATGGACGCCATCGCGGCCCGGGCGCTGGCCCTGGCGGATGCGCTGGTGTAGGGCGCGACGACCCCGGCGCGCCGCGTAATACGAAAAATCTTTGCGGGAAGGGCGGGCCGCCGAGTCGTCGGCCCCTACAGATGCTCCCCTATACACATATACAAGACAGGAGCGCGATAGAAATGGATAAATTGATCACCTTCGCCGTCCCCTGCTACAATTCGGCGGCCTACATGGATCACTGTATTGAAACCCTGCTGGCCGCCGGAGAGGACGCGGAGATCATCCTGGTGGACGACGGCTCCACCAGGGACGACACCCCCGCCAAGTGCGACGAATGGGCGGCAAAGCACCCCGATATCATCCGGGCCATCCACCAGGAGAACGGCGGCCACGGCGAGGGCGTCAACCAGGGCATCCGCAACGCCCGGGGCCTCTACTACAAGGTGGTGGACTCGGACGACTGGCTGGACACCGACGCCCTTGGGCAGGTGATGGCCAAGCTGCGGGAGTTCGCCGCCATGCCCGCCCCGGTGGATCTGTTCATCGCCAACTACGTCTACGAGCACGTGGAGGACAACACCCGGAAGGTGATGGGCTACAAAAACGTGTTCCCCCTGAACCAGATCTTCACCTGGGAGTCCATCCGCCACTTCCGCACCTCCCAGTACCTGCTGATGCACTCGGTAATCTACCGCACCCAGCTGCTGCGGGACTGCGCCCTGGAGCTGCCCAAGCACACCTTCTACGTGGACAACATCTTCGTCTACCAGCCCCTGCCCTACGTCAAAACGCTGTACTACATGGACTTGGATCTGTACCGCTACTTCATCGGCCGGGCGGATCAGAGCGTCAACGAGGCGGTGATGGCGGGCCGCATCGATCAGCAGGTGCGGGTCACCAAGCAGATGATCGCCGCCCACGACGTCATGGCCATCAAGGCCACCCAGCCCCGGCTGGGCCGGTATATGCTGAACTACCTGTCCATGATGATGTCCATCTCGTCCATCTTCTCGGTGATCGCCAACACCCCCCAGTCCCTGGGCCTGCGCACCGAGCTGTGGGAGTATCTGCGGCAGAAGGACGCCGCCCTCTACCGCCGCTGCCGCTACAAGGCCACCAACGTGGGCACCAACATCCCCGGCTATCAGGGGCGGAAGCTGTCCGTGGGGCTGTACCGTCTGGCCCGCAAGATCTATAAGTTCAACTAAATCAACACAAAAGGAGAAATGAGATCATGTCCGTACAGACCATTACGCAGGAAAATTTTGACCAGGTGGTGCTCCAGGCCGGCAAGCCAGTGCTGGTGGACTTCTGGGCCCCGTGGTGCGGCCCCTGCCGCATGGTGTCCCCCCTGGTGGACGAGATCGCCGGGGAGCGGGACGACATCGTGGTGGGCAAGGTAAACGTGGACGAGCAGAACGAGCTGGCCGCCCGCTTCGGCGTGATGAGCATACCCACACTCCTGGTGTTCAAGGGCGGCGAGATCGTCAACAAGGCGGTGGGCGCCCGGCCCAAGGCGGAGCTGCTGAAGCTGCTGGACTAAACGCCGGAAAAGGCAAAGCCTTTTCCGGCGGGGGACTGCGGCCCGACTGCGGGCGCGAACTCTGCGAGGCTTTTTCTGGGCCGCCCCGGTGGGCGGCCCTTGCTTTTTCCCGAAAAGCTGATATACTGTAACTTGTTAGGGTCTGCGCCGCATAGAATGGAGCGGCAAATTCAACAGACCGCTGTTTTTATGGGAGGTTATCCATCTTGCCCGACGACCCGTTCTTACCGAAGCTGATCATCCTGATCGTCCTGATCCTGATCAACGCCTTCTTTGCCGCGGCGGAGATCGCCGTCATCTCCCTGTCCGAGACCAAGCTGAAAAAACAGGCCGAGGAGGGGGACAAGAAGGCCGCCCGCCTCCTGGCCCTCACCCAGGCCCCCGACCACTTCCTGTCCGCCATCCAGATCGCCATCACCCTGGCCGGGTTCCTGTCCTCCGCCTTCGCCGCGGACAGCTTCTCCGACCCCCTGGTGCGCTGGCTGGTGGACGATCTGGGCGTCACCGCCCTGTCCCCCGCCGCGCTGAACAACCTGATGGTGGTGCTCATCACCGTGGTGCTGTCCTACTTCAGCCTGGTGCTGGGCGAGCTGGTGCCCAAGCGCATCGCCATGAAGAAAACCGAGGGGGTGGCCCGGTTCACCGTGGGGGTGGTGTCCGGGGTGGCGGCGGTGTTCCGGCCGGTGATCTGGCTGCTGTCCAAGTCCACCAACGGGGTGCTGCGCCTGCTGGGCATTGACCCCAAGGCGGACAACCAGGACGTGAGCGAGGACGAGATCCGCATGATGGTGGATCTGGGCGAGGAGCGGGGCGCCATCGAGACGTCGGAGAAAGAGCTCATCGAGAACATCTTCGAGTTCAACAACACCACCGCCGAGGACGTGATGATCCACCGCACCGACATGGTGATGGTGTGGGTGGACGACTCCAATGAGGAGGTGCTGAATTCCATCCTCACCTCCGGCCGCTCCCGCTTCCCGGTGTACCGGGAGGACGCGGACGACATCGTGGGCATCCTCAACACCCGGGACTTCCTCCTCAACGCCCAGGAGGACGACCCCAAGCCCCTGACGGAACTGCTCCGTCCGGCCTACTTCGTGCCGGAGTCGGTGCGCACCGACGTGCTGTTCCGGGATATGCAGAGCAAAAAGGTACATATGGCCATTGTGGTGGACGAGTACGGCGGCACCTCCGGCCTTGTCACCATGGAGGATCTGCTGGAGGAGATCGTGGGCAACATCTACGACGAGTTCGACCCGGCGGAGGAGAAGGACATCGAGGAGGTAGAGCCGGGGGTGTGGAAGGCGTCCGGCTCCTGCCCGCTGGAGCAGGTGTCGGAAGCCCTGGGGGTGGAGTTCCCCCAGGAGGAGGAGTCCGACACCCTGGGCGGGCTGGTGTTCGCCCAGCTGTCCGTCATCCCGGAGGACGGCGCCCAGATCGAGGTGGACGCCCACGGGCTGCACATTGAGGTGCTGGGCTTCGCCGACCGGCGGGTGGAGTGGGCCCTGGTGTCCAGGCGGCCGCCCGCCCCCGAGGACGGGCCTGACGTGTGAGAAACCGGCGGGGCGCGCTGCGCCCCGCCGGTTTTGCTCAAGTTCGCCGAACTTTTCCCCCCGCCCTCCGGGGAAAACCGGCATATCGTGAAAGTTCCCCCGTCAAGTCTTGACTTTTCCCTCCGCTTGTATATCATGTGGACGGACAATTAGAATTCAGAATCTGTAACCTTGGAGGAACCCTGTTATGAGAAAAACCAAAATTATCTGCACCCTGGGCCCCGCCTGCGACAGCGAGGAGACCCTGGAGCAGCTTATCCTGTCCGGCATGGACGCCGCCCGGTTCAACTTCTCCCACGGCACCCATGAGACCCATGCCGCCCTGCTCACCCGGTTCAAGCGGGTGCGGGACAGCCTGGGCCGACCCGTGGCCACCATTCTGGACACCAAGGGCCCCGAGATCCGCATCCGCTCCTTCGGCTGTGAGCGCGTCGAGCTGGCCGACGGCGGCCGGTTCACCCTCACCACCCGTGAGATCGAGGGGGACGCCCATCAGGTGTCCGTCACCTACGGCAACCTGCACCGGGAGCTCCAGCCCGGCTGCCACGTCCTCATCGACGACGGGCTGGTGGATCTGGAGGTGGAGGAGATCCAGGGGCAGGACATCCTCTGCCAGGTGGTCACCGGCGGCCCCCTGTCCAACCACAAGAGCATCAACATCCCCGGCGTGTCCATCGCCCTGCCCGCCCTCACCGACAAGGATCGGGAGGATCTCCGCTTCGCCGTGGACAACGACTTTGACTTTGTGGCCGCCTCCTTCGTCCGCCGGGCCGCCGACGTGGCGGAGATCCGCTCGGTGCTGGACAGCTTCGGCGGCCAGGGCGTGGGCATCATCGCCAAGATCGAAAACCGGGAGGGCGTGGAAAACCTGGACGCCATCGCCGACGCCGCCAACGGGATCATGGTGGCCCGGGGCGACCTGGGGGTGGAGATCCCCGCCTACGAGGTGCCCGGCGTCCAAAAGCGGATGATCAAATCCGCCATCCACAAGGGGAAGGTGGTGATCACCGCCACCCAGATGCTGGACTCCATGATCCGCAACCCCCGGCCCACCCGGGCCGAGGTGTCCGACGTGGCCAACGCCGTATTTGACGGCACCAGCTGCGTCATGCTGTCCGGCGAGACCGCCTCGGGCAAGCACCCCCTGGAGGCCCTCCAGACGATGGCCAGCATCGTGGAGGCCGCCGAGGGCGGCATCGACTACTGGAAGCGGTTCCGGGCCATGGCCTTTGACCACACCGCCGCCATCTCCGACGCCATCAGCCATACCAGCTGCCTCACCGCCATGGATCTGGGCGCCACCGCCATCCTCGCCGCCACCCAGTCGGGGTATACCGCCCGGATGATCTCCCGGTTCCGCCCGGGCTGCGCCGTGGCCGCCCTTACCACCGAGGAGCGGGTGCGCCGCCAGCTGGCCATCTCCTGGGGGGTGGCCCCCTTCCTGTCCGGCAATGTGGACTCCACCGACCGGCTGTTCTCCCTGTGCGTGGACACCGCCAAAAAGGAGGGGCTGATCCAGTCCGGGGACACCGTGGTGATCACGGCGGGCGTACCGCTGAGCAGCAGCGGCACCACCAACCTGATCAAGGCGCAGGTGGTCAAATAAATTCACCGGCGGCCCGGAACAGCCCGGGCCGCCGGCTTTTTCTCTTGCGGGAAATCGATCCGTATGCTATAATAGGATCTGTAAATTGACCTTTCGGGAGGCGTTTTTTTGAATCTGTTTGACATCATGGGCCCCGTGATGGTGGGCCCCTCCTCCTCCCACACCGCCGGGGCCGTCCGGATGGGCTACGTGGCCCGGAAGCTGCTGGGCTTCCAGCCCGCCCGGGCCAACATCGCCCTCCACGGCTCCTTTGCCGCCACCGGCGCGGGCCACGGCACCGACCGGGCCATCGTGGCCGGCCTGCTGGCCATGAAGCCCGACGACCCCGATATCCCCCGCAGCTTCCAGCTGGCCAAGGAGGCCCGGCTGGACGTGCGCATCCAGACGGTGGATCTCCGGGACGCCCATCCCAACACCGCCGTCATGACCCTCATCGGGGAGCGGGGGCGCACCGTGGTGGTGAACGCCTCCTCGCTGGGGGGCGGGCGGATCCGGGTGAACTCCATCGACGGCATGACCGCCGCCTTCTCCGGCGACCTGCCCACCCTTGTCATCCGCAACCAGGACAAGCCGGGCATCGTCTCCGAGGTCAGCTCCTGCCTGGCCCATCATGCGGTGAACATCGCCACCATGCAGCTCTATCGGGATCGCCGGGAGGGCCTGTCCGTCATGGTGCTGGAGTGCGATCAACCCCTCACCCCGGAGATCATCGGCAATATCCAGCTTCTGGGCGGCGTGGTGCGCTGCATCTATCTCAACCTTTCGGAGGATTAAAATGTTTGGTTCTGTAGAAGCGATGCTGTCCGCGTCGGCGGACAAGCCCCTGTGGAAAGCCGTTTTGGAGGACGACTGCCGGGATCGGGACGCGGATCCCGCCGCCAGTCTGGCCCGCATGGGCAGGCTGTGGCAGGCCATGAAGCAGTCCGAGGCGGAGTACGACCCCGCCCGCCGCTCCGCCAGCGGCCTGTCCGGGGGGCAGGGGGCCAAAATGGCCGAGCTGGCCGACCCTATCTCCGGGCCTTTTGTCCAGGAGGTGGCCTCCGTAGCCCTGAAGATGGGGGAGCACAACGCCTGCATGGGCCGGATTGTGGCCGCCCCCACCGCCGGGGCCTGCGGGGTGCTGCCCGCGGTGCTCCTCCCCCTCCAGCGCCGGGAGGGGCTGTCCGACGAGGCCATGGTGGAGTGCCTGTACGTGGCCGGAGGGTTCGGGCAGGTCATCGCCCAGCGCTCCTCCATCTCCGGGGCGGAGGGCGGCTGTCAGGCGGAGGTGGGCTCCGCCTCCGGCATGGCTGCCGCCGCGCTGGTGCACGCCCGGAGGGGCACGCCGGATCAGATGGCCGCCGCCTGCGCCATGGCCCTGCAAAACGTGCTGGGGCTGGTGTGCGACCCGGTGGGCGGGCTGGTGGAGTGCCCCTGCGTGAAGCGCAACGTGATGGGGGCGGTGAACGCCCTGACCTGCGCGGACATGGCGCTGGCGGGGCTGACCAGCCCCATTCCCTGCGACGAGGTCATCGACGCCATGGGCGCCGTGGGCTGTGCCCTGCCCTCCTCCCTGCGGGAGACGGGGCAGGGGGGGCTGGCCGCCACCCCCACCGGGCGGCGGATCGCCGCCCACGGCGGCCGTTCCGACGCCCGCTGATCCATTTCTCGACAATCCGGGCCCGCCGTCATTTGACAGCGGGCCCGTTTTTTGGTATGCTTACTGTGATGTATCGCATGGATTACAGCCGCTTCAGCTCCTGCATCACCCCGTTGATCAGCATACCGGGCACCCAGCCGTTCAGGAAATCCCGGAGCTGCTCCAGCGTCACCGTCCGGGCCGCGCCCCGTACCGGGTGCTTGGCCAGCATGGGGATGCGCTTCTGGAACACCGCCCTGCTGTTGGGATTGTCCCACAGCTCGCCCAGCGTAATCTTGTTTTCACGCAGATCCATGATGTATCACCTCCAACCCCATACTATGCGCCGAGGGGCGCAGTCTGACACGAGAGGAGCGCGCAAATGCCGAAACGGACAAGAGGCCTCAAGGGCTGGGAATGGCGGCACGTGGAAAACAAGAAGCTGGTATACACCGTCTACTTCGTCCTGCGCCTGTCGGTGGTGGGGATGCTGGTGGCCCAGTTCTTCAACCGGAACTATGAAAACGTGCTCCTGTGCGTCCTCACCCTGGTGCTGTTCATGCTGCCCTCCGCCTTCGAGCGGCGGCTCCACATCGATCTGCCGGACACGCTGGAGATCATCATCCTGCTGTTCATCTACGCCGCCGAGATTTTAGGCGAAATCCAGTCCTATTATACCCATTTCCACGGCTGGGACACCATGCTCCACACCATGAACGGCTTTTTGTGCGCCGCCATCGGCTTCGCCCTGGTGGACATACTCAACCGCGAGGAAAAGGTGTCCCTCCACCTGTCCCCCTTCTTCGTGGCGGTGACCGCCTTCTGCTTCTCCATGACCATCGGCGTGCTGTGGGAGTTTTTCGAGTTCTCCATGGATCAGTTCGTCCTGTTCGATATGCAGAAGGACACGGTGATCAACACCATCTCCACCGTCAACCTGGATCCCAACCACGGCACCACCGCCGTCATTGTCAAGGGCATTCAGGACGTGATCCTGGTGCTGGAGGACGGCACCCAGATGCCCCTGGGCCTGGGCGGCTATCTGGATGTGGGCCTCATCGACACCATGAAGGATCTGTTCGTCAACTTCATCGGGGCGGTGGTGTTCTCCGCCATCGGCTATTTCTACGTGAAGGGCCGGGGCAAGGGCAGCTTCGCCACCCGGTTCATCCCCCGCTTCCAGCGCAGGCCCGCCGCCCCGGCCGCGGAGGACACGCCGCCCGACCCTCCCGGCGCATAATCCAACCGGGAACGGGCATACTCCTTCTTGTACTCGGGAATCCCAAGCGATACAAGGAGGAAACGATCATGATGAACCAGACCAATCCCAGCATCAAGTGTTCCGTGAACAGCTGCACCTACCACAAGGATCAACGCTGCACCCTCAACGAGATCCAGGTGGGCCACTGCCAGAACAGCGTGTGCGACTGCAAGGAGACGGAGTGCGCGTCCTTCAAGCTGGGCGACCACGGCACCACCTGCGGCTGCAACTGAGAAGCGCGGAGAAGCCGGGAGCAGGGACATAAGTCCGGAGCGGAGTGGAAAGCCCAAGGAGGGGGCCGCAGGCCCCCGGATGGGTTTCCACGCAGTCGGAGGACTTATGGCCCGTCGCGGAGGCTTCGCAGCGTGACAACAGCGTCCAGCAGTTGACAGTTTCAGACAAAAACCCGGCGGTTTCCGCTGGGTTTTTGTCTGAGCGGCGAAATTTCCAGCCCGCCAAGCATTTTACATTGACAAATCCGCCGTAACCAGCTATTATAGCTTCAATACGTTAAATTATGTATGCGCGTTTCAAACGCACCGAGGAGCATGGCTCGTCCTGTGTGGGACGCGGCTGTGCTTTTTTGTCATAAAAGGAGGTTCCCACTATGCGGATGCGCGGATCCCAGATTGTCATGGAGTGCCTGCTGGAGCAGGGGGTGGACACGGTGTTCGGCTACCCCGGCGGCACCATTCTCAACATCTACGACGAGTTCGAGCTCCACGGCTACGGCCAGAAGATCCACCACTACCTCACGTCCCACGAGCAGGGCGCGTCCCACGCCGCCGACGGCTACGCCCGGGCCACCGGGAAGGTGGGGGTGTGCTTTGCCACCTCCGGCCCCGGGGCCACCAACCTGGTCACCGGCATCGCCACCGCCTACTACGACTCCTCCCCCGTGGTGTTTATCACCTGCAACGTGGCTGAGCACCTCATCGGCAAGGACTCCTTCCAGGAGGTGGACATCACCGGCATCACCATGCCCATCACCAAGTGCAACTTCCTGGTGAAGGACGTGAACGAGCTGGCGGACGTGATCCGGGAGGCCTTCGCCATCGCCCGCTCCGGCCGCCCCGGCCCGGTGCTGGTGGACATCGCCAAGAACGTCACCGCCATCGAGGGGGAGTACGAGTACCTGCCCCTGGCGGAGCACCCCAACCACGGCCGGCTGGCCACCCTGCTGCGCCGCTCCAACCGGGATCTGAAAAACCCCGAGCCCAACCGGGAGGACATCGACAAGCTGCTGGAGCTCATCGCCCAGTCCCAGCGGCCCATGGTGCTGGTGGGGGGCGGCGTGATCCGCTCCAAGGGGGCGGTGCCCGAGTTCCGCAAATTCATGGAGCGGCTGGACGCCCCGGTGGGCTCCACCATCATGGGGGGCGGGGCCTGCCCGGGGAACCACCCCCTGTTCACCGGCATGGTGGGGATGCACGGCTCCCACGCCTCCAATATGGCCACCGCCGAGTGCGACCTGCTCATCGCCATCGGCTGCCGGTTCTCCGACCGGGTGGCCACCGACCCCGCCTCCTTCGCCCAGAACGCCAAGATCGTACATATCGACATCGACCGGGCGGAGATCGACAAGAACGTGCTCACCTACCACCACATCATCGGCGACGCGAGGCGGGTGCTGGAGCTGCTCAACGAGACGCTGCCCCAGCACGACTACACCGCCTGGAAGGCCCAGGTGTTCGCCCGGAAGGAGCTGCCCCTGAAGAAGGACAACATCCTCCACGCCCACGAGATCCTGGAAACCATCTCCGACCTGACGGACGGCGACGCCATCATCGCCACCGACGTGGGCCAGCACCAGATGTGGTCGTGCCAGTACTACCACTTCTCCCGCCCCGGCCAGCTGCTCACCAGCGGCGGCTTCGGCACCATGGGCTTCGGCCTTGGGGCCGCCATGGGGGCCAAGGTGGGCTGCCCGGACAAGGTGGTGGTGCACTGCACCGGGGACGGCTGCTTCCGCATGAACTGCCACGAGCTGGCCACGGTGGAGCACTACCACCTGCCCATCATCACCGTCATCTTCGACAACCGCACCCTGGGCATGGTGCGCCAGTGGCAGAACCTGATCTACGACAAGCGGTTCTCCCAAACAACCCTGGATCGGGGCCCCGACTTCGTCAAGCTGGCGGAGGCCTACGGCCTGCGGGGCTTCCGGGCCAAGAACCAGGCGGAATTCGAGGACGCCTTCAAGCAGGCCTTAGAGGCGGGCTGCGGCTGCGTCATCGACTGCGCCATCGACATCGACGCCATGGTGCACCCCATGGTAAACGGCGGCACCCCCGTCACCGATTTCCTGCTTCATTAAGTTACTTTTTCTCGAGAGAAAAAGTAACCAAAAAGAGCTTGAATTCGCTACCAAAGCGATCCAATTCGGAAGGTTTTCCCACGACAACCGACGTTGTTTAAATTTTTCAGAGAAGGAGTGAGAGATCTCCATGTTAACTGTGATCAAGCGCCACACCCTGTCCGTGCTGGTGGAGAACACCGCCGGCGTGCTCAGCCAGGTGTCCCGGCTGTTCTCCCGGAAGGGCTACAACATCGAGTCCCTGGCGGTGGGCACCACCGACGACCCGGCGGTGTCCCGTATCACCATTGAGGTGCTGTGCGGCGAGCAGCAGGTGGGCCAGATCATCAACCAGCTGCGCAAGCAGTTTTCCGTCTACTCCGTGCGGCTGCTGCCCCCGGAGCAGTCCATCCGCCGGGAGCTGGTGCTCATCAAGGTGAAGGCGGAGAGCCGGGAGGTGCGCAACGAGGTGATCCAGATCGCCAACATCTTCCGGGCCTCCATCATCGACGTGTCCACCCAGAGCCTCACCCTGGCCATCATCGGCCAGGAGTCCAAGGACGACGCCCTGGAGAAGCTGCTGGCCGAGTTCGGCATACTGGAGCTGGTTCGCACCGGCATGGTGGCCCTGGAGCGGGGCGAGGCCACCATCCGCAACAACTCCGGCAACAAGGTGCGGGAGGAGTTCGACCTGGGCAAGAACATTTTGTAATTGTATCCCGGTTATCATTCTTTTTCCCGGCGCTGTGCTATGATACGTTGGAGATTGGCAGGGTGCGGCGACCCCGGCGCACCGCTGGGCCCGTCCGTATGAAGGGCGGCGGGCCGGGGTCGTCCCACCCTACAGGTTGCCGCGTCTTGGAATTTGCAATTATTCAATTTTTATATTGAGGAGTGTTCACCATGGCTAAAATGTATTATGAGAAGGACTGCGACCTGAGCTGGCTGAAGGGCAGGAAGATCGCCATCATCGGCTACGGCTCCCAGGGCCACGCCCACGCCCTGAACCTGAAGGACTCCGGCTGCGACGTGTGCGTGGGCCTGCGGGAGGGCTCCAAGAGCTGGCCCGCCGCCGAGAAGGCCGGTCTGGCCGTCAAGACCGTCCCCGCCGCCGCTGAGTGGGCGGATATCGTCATGATCCTGATCAACGACGAGGTGCAGGCCGAGGTCTACAACCGGGACATCGCCCCCTACATGACCGAGGGCAAGGCCCTGGCCTTCGCCCACGGCTTTAACATCCGCTACCAGCAGATCGTCCCCCCCGCCGGGGTGGACGTGTTCATGGCCGCCCCCAAGGGCCCGGGCCACACCGTCCGCTCCACCTACGTGGCGGGCAAGGGCGTGCCCTGCCTGGTGGCCGTGGAGCAGGACGCCACCGGCCACGCCTACCAGATCGCCTTGGCCTACATCGCGGGCATCGGCGGCGCCCGGGCGGGCGTGATGGAGACCACCTTCCACGACGAGACGGAGACCGACCTGTTCGGCGAGCAGACCGTGCTGTGCGGCGGCGTGGTGGATCTGATGCGCTGCGGCTTCGAGGTGCTGGTGGAGGCCGGGTACGAGCCGGAGAACGCCTACTTCGAGTGCATCCACGAGATGAAGCTCATCATCGACCTGATCAACAAGGGCGGCGTGGCGGCCATGAACTTCTCCATCTCGGACACCGCCGAGTTCGGCGAGTACGTCAGCGGCCCCCGGGTCATCCCCCACGAGGAGACCAAGGCCCGTATGCGCGCCGTGCTGTCCGACATCCAGGACGGCACCTTCGCCGGCAAGTGGATCGCCGAGAACAAGAACGGCCGCACCTTCTTCAACTCCAAGCGCCAGCAGCTCAAGAAGCATCAGATGGAGATCGTGGGCGGCGAGCTGCGCAAGAACATGATTTGGGGCGGAGATTCTGATCTGGACACCGCGTCCAACTAAAAAGGGTTTGATGAAAAGACAGCGGCCCGCGTCATGATGAGGTTCCCTAACGATGGTTTCAGAAGATGTAGCAAAGGCAGTCAATACGGTGTATTGCAGAAAATCTGAACAAACGGAGGAATCTGCAATGAAATCATTATTTGAGGA
>JAETQF010000021.1 GCA_021770845.1 Oscillospiraceae bacterium | reverse complement strand
CTCTGAGGGACTTTCTTTACCCGCATACACTGAGCGGGGCGAGCAGTACGATACACTCCACAGTCAGGAAGATGGTGACTTGCTGGCCGTCTTGGGTTCGTACAACTCTCTTGTGGTGGACCATAGGGGGATCGAACCCCTGACCTCCAGATTGCGAACCTGGCGCTCTCCCAGCTGAGCTAATGGCCCAAATTCACTTTTATCCGTCCCTCCGCAACCCCGGCGCGGGGGAACCACAACGGTTGTATTATACCAGAAAAAAATTTTTTGTAAAGGGGTAACTTTTATTTCCCCGGATTTTTTCCGCAGGGCGGACGCCCCCAAGGCGCCCGCCCTGCGTTTTCTCCCTCAGCCCCCGCCGTTCCCCTCGGTGACGGCCTCCGGGGTGTTGGCGTAATCCCACTGGTGGTTCGACTCCGCCATCTCGTCGCTGGTGACGTTGAAATACCTCCAGTCCTCCGGGCCGCTGGCCTTCCAGCTGAAGCCCTGCTCCCGGTAGTTGGCGTCCCAGGTCACATCCACGCAGTACCAGTCGCCGTCCAGCCGCACCATATTCCAGCCGTGATCCTCCTGGCTTTGAAAGGCCGCTCCCACCACGGTGATGCACTCCACCCCGGCCAGATCGCACAGCAGCTGGAAGGTGGCGGCGTAGCCCAGGCACACCGCCTTCCGGTTCACCAGCCCGCCGTAGGGGGTGAAGGATTCCCGGGGCGTCTCCGCCATTTGATCCTGGTGCGTCCAGTCGTAGTTCACGTTGTTGACGATCCAGCTGTAAATGGCCGTCTCCTTTTCCAGGCCGCTCATGCCGTCCTTCAGCACCTTTCTCAGGACGCTCTTAGCCTTATCGTAAATCCTCCGATCCTCTTTGGACAGGCGGTCGGGATCGTCCTTTTCCCAGGCGGCCCGGATGGCGGAGGTGTCGTACAGCGACATATCGTCCTTGTTGGGCTGGGTAAACAGGCAACGATCCGAATGGTTGGGATCCCTCCAGGGATCCGGCCCCAAAAAATCGGATTGTTCCGGCGGGCCACTCTCCTCCGGAGCCCCTGGGGCCGGAAGCTCCGCCCCGCTCAACACCGCCTCAAAAGCCCTGTCCGCCAAATTTGTGTCCGGGCAGATGAACAGCGCCGCGTAGGGCCCCCTCTGATTGACGCTGCCGTTGGCCGCCATGTCCGCCTGATCGGGGGCGTAGCCGGCAAAGTCCCCCTGGCGCTCAAACGTATACGTCATCAGCGCCGTGGCCGCCCGCACCGCGGCCCCCTCGTCCTCCATCCGCAGCACCGCCAGCTCGAAGGCGGACGCCCCCATACCCCGTATGACCGCCGCGTCCTCCCACGGATCCGGAAGGCCGTAGGCGTTGTCCAGATAAGCAGTCAGAAATTCCTTCCCGTCCTCGTCCCCGGTCAGGTACTCCACGTCCCCGGAGCCATCGCCATAGCCGCAGCGGGGAAACACCGCGTTCACCACCTCCAGCGCCGCCGGCCCCTCAAACTCCGCCGGCGTCTGTGTCCCGGCGGCGGGCTCCCGGCACCCGGACAGCGGCCCCAGCGTCAGGGCGGCGGACAGCAGCAGCGCAGCAAGCCTTTTCATAACACACAGCCCCTTAAATAAATCTTAAAAAAACAGGGGGCCCGCCTCGGCGGGCCCCCGTCCTCATTTCTCGTGGAGATAGCTTTTCAGCAGCACCTGAAGCAGCTCATCCCGATCCAGCTGGCGGATAAGCGTGCGGGCGTTGTTGTGGTTGGTGATGTAGGTGGGATCCTCGCTGAGAATATAGCCCACGATCTGATTGATGGGGTTATAGCCCTTCTCCTGCAGGGAATTATAGACGGAGGACAGGATCATGCGGATCTCCTGATCCTTGTCAATGCTGACGCTGAATTTCCGTGTGTAGTCGATGTCGCTCATAGGGCGCACCCCCCTTTTCTCTGATACCTGTTATTTTAGCCTACAATGTCCCGGTTGTAAAGAGGAAAACAAAAAATTTACAAGTAGGACTTCTCATGAAAATTCTGTAAAACCTCCGCCTCCGCCCCGTCCAAAGGGATTGACGAACCGGCCCGGGGGTGTTAAGATAGGAATGTCCGACAAAATTCGTGCCCACCGTTGAAGGAGGAATTCCAGCATGGCTTCCAGGCCCTCTCCCAACAGCTTGATCCACTGCGCCGTCTGCGGCGAGGATTATAGTGCCACTTATAAACGCTGCCCCTTCTGCGGGGCGAAGAACGCCCCCTCCGCCCCCAATCCCCCCCGGAGGGCCCCCGCGCCCCCGCCCGTGTACGACGACGAGCCGGAGCCCGCCCCTCCCCCCCGCCGCGCCGCCCCCGCCAACCCCGACGACACCTACGTGTTCGACGGGCAGGATCTCTTTGACGACGAGCCCGAGGAGGACTACCGCCCCGCCCGGCCCAGAGGGGGCAAGCGCCTGGCGGAGAAGCCCTCCTCCAACCCCTTCGCCGAGGCCCAGATCAACTGGCCCCGGATGATCACCTTCGTGTGCTCCCTGATCATCATCGTGGCGGCGCTGATCATCGTGTTCACCTTCGTCTATCCCCAGCTCCGGGGAGCGGGCGGCCCCGGGGCCAACGCCACCGAGCAGCCCACCGCCCCCGCCAGCGACCCGGCGGGTCAGCCCACCCAGCCCGCCGATCCCACCGGTACCACGCCCGTGGATCCCGCTGTCACCCAGCCCCCGGTGGATCCCGCCGTTACCGATCCCCCCCTGGTGGGCCCCGGCGACGACGAGCCCACCGGCCTGACCCTGAGCACCTATGACTTCACCATCTATCCCGACAGCAAGCCGGTCACCATCGTCCCCACCGTCACCCCCGCCGGCTGGAACGGCACCGTCACCTATGAGTCCAGCGATCCCTCCTACGCCGCGGTGAGCGCCGCCGGCGTGGTCACCCACGCCAAGCCCGATATGGTGGGCGGCGTGCACGGCGTCGTGATCACGGTAAGGGCGGGCACCCTGACGGCGGACTGCAAGGTATTCGTGGCCGGGGCCAGGGCCTCCCAGTCCCAGCCCCCCGCCCAGTCCGATCCCCCCGTGGATCCCACCCAGGCGCCCCCCTCCGGCGGCAACGTCACGGTGGGACGCTCCGGCGTCATCATAAACGCGGAGGGCGGCCTGCGGGTGCGCTCCGGCCCGGGCACCACCTACGCCCCCATCGCCACCCTGTGGAACGGCAACTCCGTCACCGTAGTGGCCGAGGCGGGGGACGGCTGGTATCAGATCACCTTCCCCGGCCAGAGCGGCGCCGCCACCCAGGGCTATATCCGGGGCGAGTATATCTCCACCAACTGAGAGAGCGGGAGGCATCCGCTATGCTCACAGTGGAACGCGTCAGCGTCATGAACCTGGAAAACGCCATGCGGGGGGCCCGGAACCCCATGAACAGCTGGGCCCGTTCGGACAGCGCCTACGGCCCCGACGGGCAGTACCGGCTGGGGCCCAACGATCTGGATCTGGCCCTGCGCCTGTGCGCCGCGGGCAGCGACCACCGGAAATTCCTCCGGCAGGTCATGGTGTCCATGGACATCACCGCCCCCCTGTACTGGTGGAAGGAATTCGATACCTATAAGGTGGGCACCGTGGCCAACTCCACCTCCACCATGCACAAGCTCCACGCCCGGCCTATCGAGCTGTCCGACTTCTCCGCCGACCGCCTCACCCCCGCCTCGCTGGCGGAGTTTCAGCGGTACGTCGCCTATCTGGAGACGGTGCGTCAGCGGTACGTGGCGGACAGGAACAAAACCGACTGGTACGATCTGATCCAGCTCCTGCCCTCCAGCTACAACCAGATGCGGACGGTGACGCTGAACTATGAGGTGCTGGTCAACCTCTACTTCGCCCGCCGGAACCACAAGCTGGACGAGTGGCACGTGCTGTGCGCCGCCATCCTGGAGCTGCCCTATGCCCGGGAGCTGCTGGGCGCCGTGGGCGGGGAGGCAATCCCATAAAAGACGCGCCCTCCGGCATGGCCGGAGGGCGCGTTCCTTATCCGTTCAGCCAGCGCTGCAGCCCGGGCAGATCGTCCGCGATATGTACGTGGGGATAGTCCTGGAACGCCTCCCGGGGGGTGGTGCCGTTGAGCACCGCGCAGAAATCGCAGCCCCCCGCCTGGGCGGTGGCGGCGTCGATCACCGTGTCCCCGCAGAACAGCACCTGTCCCGGCTCCAGCCCCAGCCGCGCCAGGGCCAGGTTCAGCCCCTCCGGGTCGGGCTTGTTCCGGCTCACGTCATCCCCGCCGATCACCAGCTCCAGCAGCTCCAGCTTCCCCTGGTGGGCGAAGATCTGCCGCAGGGTGTCCCCCGGCTTGGTGGACACGATGGCGGTATGCACCCCCGCCCCCTTCAGCGCGGCCAGCAGCTCCACCGCCCCGGGCAGCAGCGTCGTCCCCCGGATCATCAGCTCCCGCCCCGGCCCGTGGGCCTCGGTGCCTACGGTGATGTGGAACTGGTGGGCAAAGGCCGCCTGCCGCACCGGATCCGTCTCCCCGGTGAGGTGGGTGAAGCCGTTCTCCAGGGTCATCCCCACGGTGGTGCGCACCTGCTCCACCGTGGGCTCGGGCAGCCCCAGGGCGGCAAAGCCCAGGCGGTAGCCCTCCGCGATGGCGGCGGTGGAGTCCCCCAGCGTATAGTCAAAGTCAAAAAAGATCCCCTGATAGTTCATGTCATGCCCCCGCTTTTTGGTTTCTCGGGGGTATGATACCACAAAACGCTCCGCCTTTCAACTGTCAGCCTGCTCCAGCAGGTTGGCCGCCCCGTAGCGCAGGCAGCGGTACAGCCTCTGCCGCCCCCGCTTCAGCGTCCGGGACACGGTGGACTTGTTCACCCCGCACTGCTTGGCGATGGCCTCCATGCTCATGTTCCGCCCGTAGTAGAGGATCATGTACTCCCGCTGCCGGGCGGTGACGTCCTGCCGCAGGGCATGGGTCAGGTTCCGCTTCAGGCGGTTGATCTGATCCCGGTTGTCATCGGCCATCAGCTCGGCGTATACCCGCAAGTCCGCCAGGCCGAAGCCGTTGTCATAAGAAACGGTTCGCATCGGTTACCTCCTCCTGTGATCCACCGGGCCCAGCCCGGCCCCCCGCCGGGGGGTGTATTTCCGGTAGTAGCCGTTCAGCTGCCGGGCCACCCCCCGCACATCCCGGTACATGGCCCGTAGCGGCCGCAGCCGCCTGTCCAGCCGGATCCGGTGCTGCTCGTCCCCTGCCTCCCGCAGGGCCCGCTCCAGCTCGGAGATCCGGCCCCGCAGCATGGCCGCCGTCTGCTCGTATTCCAGTGATAGCTCGTACAGTGTCATAACGTCCCTCTCCCGTCCTCCTCCTCGTCCCGGCCCACCCGCCGCAGCCGGTGGGCAAAGCGGCGCCGGGCGTACCGCTCCAGGCAGTCCTCGCACACCACCCGGCCGTCCAGCGCGAAATAAGGATCCCCGGGGTACAGCTCCCCCCGGCACAGCCAGCACCGCAGCTCCCGCCCCGGGCCGGCCGCTTCATTTTGCGATCTATTTTTGAAAAAACCTGTTGACAAAGTTCCCTCCCACTGCTATAATAAGCTCCGTTGTGAACGCGGAAGCCTTACCGTGCTGGTGTAGCTCAGCTGGTAGAGCAGCTGATTTGTAATCAGCAGGTCGGGGGTTCGAATCCGTCCACCAGCTCCACCTTTTTCTTTTAATTTCATATGGAGGAGTACCCAAGTGGCCAAAGGGGACAGACTGTAAATCTGCTGGCTTCGCCTTCGATGGTTCGAATCCATCCTCCTCCACCAGAAGCTGAGCAATCCTTTAGGATTGCTCAGTTTTTTTGCCCTGCTGGGCGGGCAGGGGCCCCGCTTCCCCGATCTCTCCGTCCCCGGGGGCGTTTGTAGGGGAGGGGCTTGCCCCTCCCGATCCTTTTTCCCGGGGTGCCGCCCGGGGACGCGCCTCCGGCGGGGGTTACTTTCTCTCGCGCGAGAGAAAGTAACCAAAGAGCGCGCATAGGGGGTTCCCCCCTATGTACCCCCTTCTTCCTTGGAGGACGTGGCGGGGGTGTGGCCGGCGCGCAGGATCTGGACTGGCTTCTCCCCCATTGGTGCTGCCGCCCGTGTGTGGGGACAGCACCCAGGTGGTGCCCTCGGTTGGCGCCTGAGTGGTGCGCCGAACGTTTTGGGGCGGTGGGAACGGAGCGCCGATTTCGAGTGGTGGGAGAGTGACCGGCTATTGCGGGTGACGAATGGGCTTCCCTTCTTTTTCCGGCCCACACCGGGCCTGACTTTCGCAGACACTGAAAACATGGGGTTCTCTTTCCAGCGCCTGAGCTTCTCAGGCTAACCGCCCCGGCGCAGAAACACGCCCGATACCCACCACAACAAGCACCACACGACACCCAGGCGCATCTGACGTGGATCCCACCCACCTCTCAGTACCCACACCCTTAGCGGTAGCGGCGACAGGGGCCCCCGCGTCCGTACTCGCTCCGCGCCGAAAGGGTACCCACCCAACCCCCGATCTGACAGCCCCCGTAAAAAGGGGGTTCTTAGGGGGTGGCCAACCTGTGAGCGGAGGGCCGCCCTTTGGCCCGGAGCCGAACCGGTGGCCACCCCCTAAGCGTGTCTTTCGGTTCCTTTCTGCACGAGCAGAAAGGAACGCCCCCGGCAGGGCGCACCCTGCCCCTCCCCCGGGCCCCGGGGAAAATAGGGAATGGTGCTGCCCCCTGTTCTGCTTTTCATTTCAATCCCCCTTTGAAATAAAACATTTGTTCGATTTCGTCCCTTACTTTACCACCCGCCGCCCCCAAAGTCAAGCCGGGCTGGGCCAAATTTTTCCGGCAATTTTTCAAAATGGCCCGGAAAAAGGGACACCCGGCCGGGGCAAGGTTGCACGCGCCCGCCCCGGCCATCAAGTTTTTCCAAAGATTTTTACGTTCCCTGTTGACGCTGGGCCCGTCCGGGTAGTATATTGAGAAAAACAGCTTCAGGAGGTTGCTTATGAAAAAGAAAACCACTGTTGGACTGCTGGGCCTGGCCGCGGCGGGCGCCGGGGCGGCCGGCGGCTGGGCCGCCCTGGGCAGCTACCTCTATAACCGGGTGATGATCCCCCAGATCCGGGATCCCGAGGAGGAGGATGTGAACCCCATCCAGATCGCGGGCCGGGACTGGGCCCGGAAGCGGGAGGGCTTCCAGGAGGCCACCATCCAGGCCATCGACGGCCTGATCCTCTGGGCGGCCCTGGTGCCCGGCCAGGAGGACTGCCACCGCTGGGCCATCTGTATGCACGGCTACCATGACACCTATGAGTCCATGGGCGCCATCGCCAAGCACTACAGCGACCTGGGCTGGAACGTGCTGATGCCCGACCAGCGGGGCCACGGCCAGAGCGAGGGCGATTACGTGGGCTGGGGCTTTGACGAGCGGCTGGACATCGTGGGCTGGGTGAACTGGGTGCTCCGGCGGGATCCGGAGGCGGAGATCCTCCTCCACGGCGTATCCATGGGGGCCGCCTCCGTGCTCATGGCCACCGGCGGCGCCCTGCCCGACCAGGTGAAGGCCGCCATCTCCGACTGCTCCTACACCACCATTGAAGCGGAGATGCGCCACATTCTGGGCAAGATCCGCTCGGAGCTGCCCACCCCCCTGCCCATCCCCGCGGGGCTGCTGTTCTCCACCCTGCGAAAAACCGCCCTGCGCCGCGCCCGCTACGATCTGCGGGAGGCCGCCCCCCTCCAGGCGGTGGCCCATTCCAAAACTCCCACCCTGTTCATCCACGGCGTGGCGGACGACTTCGTGCCCGCCGCCATGATGGGCAAGCTGTACCAGGCCGCCCGCTGTCCCAAGAGCTTCCTGTGGATGCCGGACGCAGGCCACGCCGCCTCGGTGGGCACCAACGAGGCGCTGTACTGGACGGCGGTATCCACCTTCCTCCAGGACTATTTCCCTGACGGAGAGGCGTAATCATACAGATATAAAAAGAGGATCCTGACGATGGAACTGGAAACCGACAAGAAGCAGCGGCGGGAAAACGTGGTTGCCGGCGTGGTGGGCGCCTTTCTGGGCACCCTTGTGGGCGTATTGTGCACGGTGATCATCGGCCAGCTGGGCTACGTGGCCTCGGTGTCCGGCCTGATCATGGCGGTGGGAGCCCTCAAGGGCTACGAGCTGCTGGGCGGCACGCTGAGCAAAAAGGGAGCGGTGATCTCCTGCGTCTTCATCCTGATCATGACCTATCTGGCCCACCGGCTCACCCTGGCCTTCGCCGTGACCAGCGCCCTGGGCATCGGCATCTTCGACAGCTTCCAGCTCGTCCCCGCCCTGGTCAGCGAGGGCATTTTAGAGGCCCGGGCCTACTGGGGCGATCTGGCCCTGCTGTACCTGTTCACCCTGCTGGGGGCGGTGCCCACCATCATCGGCGGGCTGCGGGCGTCCTCCCTGCCCGATCTGCCCCCCGCCCCGGCCTCCGCCACCCTTCAGGACGGGAGCCGGACGGACGCGGCCTTTTATCCCGGGCAGGCGGCCTGGATGCGCCCCCTGCGGCTCACCGCCGCCCTGTCCATGCTGGTGGGCCTCGTGCCGGGGATCGGCCTGCTGTTCTACAGCATCGCCAACGGCGACCCCATGGCCTTCACCATGGCCGCCCTGGGGTGTATCCTCAGCTCCTTTGTGATGATGTGCTTCGCCCTGCCCCAGGTGCAGCTGTGCTATGGCGCCATGGCCCTCATGGTGCGCTCCGGCGGCGTGGTGTGGAAGGTGGCGCTCCCCATGCTCAACGGCGCGGATACCTACCGCTTCTCCAAGAAGGCCATCACCCTGCGGGCCATCCGCTGGGAGATCCTGGACGGGTCGGAGCAGGAGCGGGCCAAGTCCTCCATCCAGCGGGCCATCGCCCTGCTGTCCAGCGGTCAGGTGATGCCGGGCAGCGCCCTGAGCATGGCGGTGCAGCCCCTCACCGATCTCATCATTGACAAGGAGACCCCCTGGGGCTGGAAGGGCACCTGCTCGGTGTCCAACGGCCGGCGGAAGAAGATCTCCATCCCCAAGGCCTACCCCAATTTTGCCCCTGTCCCGGGCATGGAGCCCGCCCTCGGGCCCGTCCCCGCCCGCTGGGGCCTGCTGGGGCTGGCCGCGGCCCTGGCCCTGATTCTGGGCCTTATCGGGTTCTCTTTCGGCCTCATGCTGTAATCCCCGCAAATTAACCGGGCAGGCGCTTGCGCGCCTGCCCGGTTTTTGTGGTTTACTTGTCTCTTTTCAGCCGCAGGATGTACATCCCATCGTGCCAGGTGTCGATGTAGATGTATCCCCGGTCGTCCACCACGCAGTCCTCGGTGGTGGCGATCATGGGGCCGGGCACGGGCACGTCGAACAGCAGCTTCTCCGGGTTGGGGGGAATGAAGTAGGCGATCTCCTTAATGTAGTAGGGATCGGACACGTCAAACACCCGCAGCCCCGCGTGGAAGTAGCAGTTATACACCAGATTGGGATCGTCCTGGAGCCAGGGCTTGCCCATGGGCTCGTGGATGTTGTGGGGGCCGAAGGGGCCGGGGGCGCCGATGCCGCAGTCGTTGAAGTTGGGGTAGGGGAAATTCTCAGGCACCTCGGGGTAGGGGAACTCCGCCACCAGGGTGGGATCGGCGGGGTCGGACACGTCGATCATGTGCAGGTTGTTCATGGGCTGGGCGCCCTTGTGCACGCCGTTGAGGATCTTGTCCTTGGTGAAGAAGGGGAAGCGCTCCCCCTCGTTGGTGAGCACGGCGAAGTTCCGGCCGGTGAGGCGCATATAGGTGTGGCACTGGGCGCCGTCGAACTTGCCGGCAAAGGGGGGCTGCACCATGAGTTGGGAGATGAGCTTGGGCCGGGTGGGGTCGGAGATGTCCAGGATGATGGCGCCGCCGCCGAAATAGCCCAGATACAGCTCGTTGGGCCGGTCGGCGCAGATGTTGCAGGCGTGGCACATCCCCCAGAACTTCTCCGCGTCATGGCCCACGGCGTAGGTGCCCTCCACCATGCCGTCCTTGAACTGCTTGGGCAGCCACCAGCGGCCCGCCTCCACGGGATTGCAGGGGTCGGAGATGTCCAGGATGCGGACGATGAAGCCGATGAAGCCCGGGCACTCGGCGGGCATATAGACGTACCTGCCGCCGTTGTAGGCGAAGCGGTGGACGCCCATGCCGTTGGGCAGGCCGGTGTGCCAGTGGGAGAGCAGCTTGGGGTGGACGGGATCCTCCTTCAGATCGTAGATCTGGAGGCCGTCGTCGGCGGGGTCGCCGGGCTTGATGCCGTGGAGGAAGGGCACGCCGCCCCCCAGGGCCACAATGAGCTTGTCGTCCGCCACCTGGATCTTGGGGGTGGACTGGGCGAAATAGACATTGGGATCGCTGACCCAGACGATGCCCACTACCTGGGGCCTGGCGGGATCGGTGACGTCCAGGATATTCACCCCGGCCCCCTTGAAGGAGCCGCAGTACATATAATACTTGTCCGCGGTCTTGTAAAGGGCCATCTGGAAGGCGTTGATGCCGTTCAGATCGGAGAAGCCCACCACCTCCAGGTTCTTGATGTAGCCCTCATTGCCGGGGCTTTTGGCATAAAACGGTGCTGACATTTTCATCATCCTTTCTCCAAATTGAGAGTTCATACCTTCAAGATGATGCCCCGGGCACTGGGGGCGGAGCTCATGAAGAAGCCGGGGATGGGAACGGCAGGGCCGCCCCATCCCCGTTGGCTGTCAACGCGGCTTTGTTTTACCGGCGGCCCGCCAGAACCTCATCCAGAGGCTTGCCGGCGGCCTTGCGGAGCTGGTCGTCGGTCTCCTTCACCTTGGCCGGGCTGAACGCCACGGACAGCGCCACGGACACCAGGCCGATGACGCCGGTGAGGATAAAGGGCATCCGGTTCATGGGCATCATGCCGATGGTGGCGGCCACCATGATGGGGCCGGCGCACTGAAGGATGTTGGCCACAGGGTTGACGACGCCGAATACGCTGGGGAAGTCCTCACGGCGCCAATACTGCGCGGCGGCGGACACGGTGAAGTTGGAGCCCGCGCCCATAAAGACCGCCAGCAGCACAATGGAGACGGCGGTGGGGATGGTGCCGCCGATGGCGCCGAACACGCCGGACAGCGCCATGATGGCGGAGGCGATGATCACGGCCTTCCTGGTACCCAGCTTGGTGTCCAGCAGGCCCAGCAGATAGCTGCCCAGGCAGGCAAACACCATGACCGCGGCCATCACGCCGGCAAAGGGCAGGTCGGGGTACGCGCCGATGATGGCGTTGGTCTGGGCCATCATGCCCACGGAGCACATCAGCAGGGCGCCCATGGGCAGGGTGATCAGCCAGAACTGGGCGCTTTTCAGCGTCGCGCCAATCTTCCAGACGGAGGTTTTCTTGTTCTCGATCTCCTCCAGCATCATGGCCTTGGCCATCTCAGGGGTGAAGGAGCGGTCGTTATCACGGAACGCGCCGCACTGCTCGGGATAGTCGGTGACGAAGATGATGCCAATGATCAGGCCGATCAAGCCGGCAATCCAGAACGGCATAAACGCGCCGGTCACGTCAGGATAGCCCTTGGAGAACAGGGCCCCGGCGAACACGCCGATCAGGCCGTTGCCGATGGGAAAGGCCAGGGTGGCAATTCCCATGACGGTGCCCTTCCGGCGGGGGAACCACTGGCCCACCAGGATCCCCAAAGAAAACATACCATACAGACCGCAGAAAATGCAAGTGATAATGTAGCAAATCGTCCAGACGGTGCCGCCGGGAATGACGGACACGCCCAGGGCGCCCGCCAGGGTGATGATGCCGAAGATGTGGCTGAGCCACTTCACGCTTTTAACCCTGCCGATAAACTGGGACAGAACCAGCTGAATGGCCATGCCCACCAGCATACTGACGGTGTAGATCATGGAAATGGTCTGGGCGTCGCCGTACACATCGGACAGGGAGGTGGCCAGGATGTTCATTGGGTAATTGGTGAACACCATAAATACGATGAAGGCCAGGAATTGATAGATCAACAGCAGCCAGCCGCGGGTTCCCAACCCAATACTCTGCTTCTGATTCATAAAATGATAATCTCCTCTCTCAAGTAGCGTTTGCGCTCCGCCGCGCGGGGGCGCGGCTTACCGCATGGTGATATAGCCCCGGTACTGGGTCAGATTGTCGCTGGCGGCCATATCGGACAGGAACATCCCGACGATATTAAAGTTGGGCTTGAGAAAGGGGAACCGGGCCTGGGGGGCCGCCTTGGGATCCTCCTTCGCCCAGTCGGGCTGGGCCATGTCCTTCGTGCCCTCCACCGCGGCGGCGTACCACTCCTCGGGGCCGTCGAACCACAGCTCCACCAGCCGGTGGAACTGGCAGCCCACCACGTCGTGGTAGATCTTGCTGGACACGAAGCGGTTGACCTCGGGGCGGCTCTGGAAGTAGGGCACAAAGACCTCCTCAAACCACTTTTCCCCCGTTTTCTCGCAGGGCCAGCGCAGCACAAACTGCCAGCGGTAGTTGGGGCCGTCGTCAATGGTGCGGCCCGCGCCCTTATAGTCCTCCTGCCAGTTCATGGGGACGTGGGCGAACACGAAGGGAGGCATCCCGTTGTCGCCGCCGGAGGAGCGGTGGGCGTCGCCGTCCATGTTCTGATCGCCGCCCACGGCCTCGTCGGTGTCGGGGAGCATCCCCTGCCAGCGCAGCACATGGGGCGGCATCCGCTCGGCGAAGGCGTTGACGTGCATCTCCGGGGTCATCTCGTTCACCATCCAGTAGTGCTCCGTCATCTGCATCCGCCGGGTGCCGAACCGCTCCCCCTCGGGGGGCACGGGCAGGGCGTTGTAGAAGGCGTACTTGCTGCAGTAGGGGGTGAACTTGCTGATGCTGTCGGGCACATGGGTGGAATACAGCCAATGCTGGAGGCGGTGGCGGTACTCCTCTTTCACGCAGTCCACATAGATCACGCTGCGCATGGGGCGGTATTCAAACATAATGCGTTACCTCCTGCTGTATGAAAATTTGTCGTTGGAAGCAGTCTCCCCGCTCGGCGCGCAGTCAGTCCTGCCTGGAGGGGGGAGGGGTGGGCTCGCAGACGGCGGTGTAGTGGGCCTTGCGGGCCTGGAACTCGGGATCCTTGTAGAGATCCATCAGGCGGCCCTCGTTCTCAAAGATATCCTGGCCGTGGGCCATCTTGCCGGACAGCACATCATGGGCGTGCTCAATGTGGCCGTTGGGGACGATGGACTCGTCGAACACAAACTTGGTGGCGCCGTCCACCACGGTGAGATGGCCCTCCATACCGCAGTACTCGCAGACGGCGTGGGTGGTGCCGGGGAAGATGTAGAAGGCGTTGCCGTGGCAGTGGGGGCAGGCGCCCTCCTTGCCCTTCCACAGATCCAGGCTTTCAGACCCGGCGATCTGCACGTCGTTTTCTATGATGTACCGGGCGGCCTCCACCAGGTTGCGGCCGATCTCCTTCATGCGCTCGATCTTGTCGTCCTGCATGATGACGTCCTTGCACCAGGAGAAATATTCATTGTTGACGATCTTCCAGCCCGGGCTCAGGGCCAGCATGGCGTGGTCGGTTTCGCAGCGGACAGCCCAGTCGGAGCCGCCGATGGACACGAAGGAAATGGCCTTCTGCTTGAAGTACCGGGGATTCAGGCCGGGCTTGCCCTGCTCCTTCAGCTTGCCGTCCAGCATCATCAGCATACCGGCGTCATGGCCGGGGCCCATGCGGTCGGTGATGGAGTGGTACAGGCCGGTGCCGCCGGACTCAAAGATGGGGTCAACCATGAGGACGCCGTCGGCCTCGATGAGCTTCTCATAGAAGGCGGAGAAGTCGTCCTTGCGGGTGCAGATCATGCCCTTGCCCATCACCAGGCCGCGGGAGCAAGCCACGCAGCCGGAGCAGTAGTCGATGTTCCAGTCCATCAGATGGATAAACTCGATCTCCGCCCCCATCTCCTTCGCGGCCTCAAGGGCCACCCTGCACATGGTGTCGTTGTTGCCGTTTTTGGTACCTAAGGATACGCCGAGAATTTTCACTTTGTTGACCTCCTTGTACGTTTGCTCTGACCTGGCACACTGCGCTGAAACGCCTCATTTGCGGAACCGCACGATTGGTGAGCTTATACACAAAACACAGTTTAAATCCTTTTTACCTATGTGTAAAATGTCAAAAGCGAATGGCAGGAATGCAAAAAAGGTTTAGATCAGGAAAAAAACGGCTTTCCGGGCGGAGCGGAGCCGTCTGCCGCCGCCGTATTTGTGCAATCTGACAAAGGAATCCGGCTGATTTTGGGCAGACTCACGTTTTTGGGCAAAATTTTTTATGGCTGCTATGCGAAAAACAGATATAAACCTGTGACAAATGACGAAAGCTGTGGTATACTGCCCCATAAGGACAACGAAAGGATGTGGCGGAATGACACTGACCCAGTTGGAGAGCTTTCTGGTTCTGGCCCAGCGGCTGAACTTCACCCAGGCCGCCGACGACCTGTTCATCTCCCAGCCCGCCCTGAGCCGCATGATCTCCGCCCTGGAGCAGGAGCTGGGGCTTCAGCTCTTTTACCGCAGCTCCCGCAGCGTGTCCCTCACCCCGGCGGGCCGGGCCTTCGCCCAGGAGTGCCCCCGGATTCTGGACAGCTGCCGGGCCGGGGTGGACGCGGCGCTGCTGGCCCAGCAGGGGTTCCGGGGGAACGTGACCGTGGGCATCCTGCGGGACACCTTTGACGGCAACGCGGTGCGCATCCATCAGGCCCTGGCCCGGGACTTTCCCCAGATCCACCTGTCCTTTCTGGAGCTCAGCCATTCCGATCTGATCCGCGCGCTGATGGCGGGGGAGGTGGACGCGGTGATCAACTCCGGGGAGGCCCTGCCCCAGGAGGACGTGGAAACCATCATCCTCCGGCGGGATCGGCAGTGCGCGGTGGTGCCGGCGGCCTCCCCCCTGGCCGCTATGCGCAGCCTGCGCATGGAGGATCTCCGGGACGAGAGCTTCGTGGTCATGTCCCGCACGTCCTCCCTGCCCGGGTACGGGCTGGTGTGGAAGATGGCGGCGGACGCGGGCTTCACCCCCCGGGTGGTGGCGGAGGCCAACTATGTCCCCAGCCTGCTGATGCTGGTGGCCTGCGGCGTGGGCGTCAGCACCCTGACGGACAACCTGGAGCACCTGTCCCAGAACATGGTGAGCTTTATTCCCCTGGTGGGGGTGCCCCTGTCCTGCCACGCCCTGGCCTGGCGGCGGGACAGCCTCAACCCCTCCCTGCCCTTCCTGCTGGAGACGGTGCGCCGGGGCCTGGAAAAGGGCTGGGCATAGGGGACGGGCTGTGCCCCTCCCCCGGCCCCGCTCCGGCGCTTATCGTGAGCCATCCCCGATCTCTCCGGAGATCGGGGCTTTTTTATGCCCAAATCCGCCGCCGGTTCCCGCCCTGTCAGGCATTTTTCCCCCTGTTCCGCTGGAAATCTCTTGGACGTGCTCCACCCCTGCCGTGCTATAGTCAATTACAACAAATTCCACAGAGGAGGAGCAGCTATGGAAATCAAAACCACCATGACCACCTGTCCCAACGGACACCACTACGACGGGGCTAAGCACGCCGCCTGTCCCTACTGCGGAGCCGGCGGCTTCACCCCCACCGAGGCCCCCGGCATGGGCGCCGGCGCGGGGAGCTTCACCCCCACCGAGCCCCTGGGCGGGGCGTCCTCCGCCTTTACCCCCACCGAGGCCCCGGGCGCCGCCGCGCCCAACGCGCCCCGGCCCGACTTCGGCGCCACCATGCCCCCGGACAGCTACCGGGGCGGCGGGCTGGATCCCTTCGCCGTGGAAACCACCATCGGAGGCGGCGGCAGCCAGGGCTCCGAGCCGGTGGTGGGCTGGCTGGTGTGCGCCGAGGGGCCGGTGCGGGGAGCGGACTTCCGCCTCCACGCGGGCTACAACTACATCGGCCGGGAGGCGGGGGACGTGCGCCTGCGGGGGGACTCCCAGATCTCCCGGCAGAACCACGCCATGATCGCCTACGACAGCAGTGAGCGGGCCTACTTCGTGGGCCCCGCCGCCGGGCGCAACCTGATCAAGGTAAACGGGAAAACCGTGTTGAACGCCATCGAGATCCACAGCTATGACACCATCTCCATCGGCTCCACCAAGCTGATCTTCGTGGCCCTGTGCGGCGAGCAGTTCGGCTGGGAAGGCCCGGAGGACGGCAATGGCTAACTGGAATCTGAGCTTAACCGGGAACTCCCCGGAGATCATCACCCCGCCCCCGGAGGACAGCGCCTCGCCCTCCTTCTCCCCGCCTCCGGAGGACACCGCGCCCCCGACCGCCGAGCCCACGGCGGAACCTACCGCGGAACCCACCGCCGAGCCCACGCAGGCGCCCACAGAGGAACCCACGGAAGCGCCCACCCAGGCCCCCGAGGAAACGGAGGCCCCCGCCCCCGAGGAGAGCCAGCAGGTGGCGGAGCCCCTGCCCCAGGAGGCCATCCCCGGCTGGGGGCTGGCGGCCATGGGCCTGGCCGCCGGGCTGGCCATCGCCGGGATCGCCGCCCTCATCGTCCGGCGGATCCGGCGCAAGCCCTCCGCCCCGGACGCCCTGCCCGCCACCGCGCCGGGCAGCTTCTGGGGCAGCCGCCCCCCCATCCCCTTCGTGGTGGAAAAGCTCCACGAGCAGGGGGCCCGCAAGAGCCAGCAGGACAGCTTTTACGTCTCCGCCCCCGGCGGGCGGATGCTGGCGGTGGTGGCGGACGGCATGGGCGGCCTGGCCGACGGCGACAAGGTGAGCCAGGCGGCGGTGACCGCCATGGCCAACGGCTTCTTCCACGCCCAGGGCAAGCCGGGGCAGGTGCTGCTGTCCCTGCTGGAGCAGGCCAACCACGCGGTGAACGGCCTGCTTGGCCCCGACGGCCTGCGGCGCAGCGGCTCCACCATGGTGGCGGCCCTCATTGAGAACAGCGCCTTCCACTACCTGTCCGTGGGGGACAGCCGGATCTGCCTGTTCCGGGACGGGGCCCTCTACCAGCTCAACCGGGAGCACATCTACCGCAACGAGCTGTACACCGACGGGGTAAACGGCCTGTGCTCCCTTCAGGAGGCGGAGAGCCACCCCAAGGGGGGCGGCCTCACCAGCTTCCTGGGCATGGGGGAGCTGAAGTATGTGGACATACCCGCCCAGCCCGTAGTCATCCGGGAGGGCGACGTGTTTGTCCTCATGAGCGACGGGGTGTACAACGCCCTCACGGAATACGAGATGATCCAGGCCCTGTCCGCCCCGGGGAGCATCGCCGACGCCCTGCGCTCCGCCATCCAGGCCAAGGGCTACAGCAATCAGGACAACTATACCGCGGTGATCGTCAGGCGGCATGACGTGTGGCTGGACGACGACGGCAATCCGCGGGAGCCATAGCGAGGAGGTTTTCCATGATCCAAACGGCAAGCTATACCGACATCGGCGGGCGGCCCGCCAACGAGGATACCGTCCGGCTGTCCGCCCGGGACGGCGGCAGGCTGTGCGCCCTGGTGGCGGACGGCCTGGGCGGACACGGCGGCGGGGCCCAGGCCTCCGCCGCGGCGGCGGAGGCCATCTGCTCCGCCTGGGACGGCAGGGCCGACCCCGCCGCCCTCACCGAATGGACGCGGCAGGCCAACCGGAAGGTGCTGGCCCTCCAGACCCGCCAGTGCGCCATGAAAACCACCCTGGTGCTGCTGGCCCTGGAGCCTGGAAAGGCGGCCTGGGCCCATGTGGGGGACTCCCGGCTGTACCACTTTGTGGACGGCAGGCTGGCCTTCCAGACCCGGGATCACAGCGTGGCCCAGATCGGCGTCATGCTGGGGGAGATCACCCCGGACGAGATCCGCTTCCACGAGGATCGCAGCCGCGTCCTCCGGGCCCTGGGCCAGGACGAGGATCTGAACGTGGAGGCGGCGGAGCAGCCCCTGGCTCCCGGGCGGCACGCCTTCCTGCTGTGCAGCGACGGCTTCTGGGAGTACGTGCTGGAGCCCGAGATGGAGGCGACGCTGGCCAGGGCGTCCGACCCGGAGGACTGGATCGCACGGATGCGGGCCTATTTAAAGGGCCGTATCCCGCCGGACAACGACAACAACACCGCCGCCGCGGTCTGGGTGGACGGAGAATAGAGGAGAGATTAAGATGAAAAAACGTTTGCTTTCTTTGACACTGGCCCTGGCGCTGCTGTGCGCCCTGTTCGTGCCCGCCCACGCTGAGAGCTTCAACCCCGCCACCCGGGAGAGCGTGGCGGTGGTTGCCACCTGTCTGGATACTGACGGCGGCGAGCTGAGCTTCGGCTGGGGCACCGGATTTTTTGTGGGCCAGACGGGGCAGGATCCCGGCTATCTGATCACCAACCACCACGTCATTGAGGATTTCATCGGCTATGGCGCGGGCGAGCTGTACGACTACACCATCGGGGGCCAGACCTACCGGGGCCGCACCAAGATCCGGGTGTACTATGACTCCAACACCTACGAGGAGGCCTATGTGGTGGAGTACAACGAGAGCAAGGACGTGGCTGTGCTGAAGCTGGCGGGCACCACCAGCCTGCGCAAGCCCATCCCCCTGGCCGTCCCGGACGACGGCGCGGTGGGCTCCGTGGTGTTCGCCGTGGGCTACCCCGGCCTGTCTGAAAACCTGTTCGCCGGGGCCACCACCTCCTGGGGCATTTCCGACGTCACCGTCACCCGGGGCGCTGTGAGCCGGCTGCTCACCACTCAGGGCACGGGCCAGGCCATCGTCCAGATCGACTGCGATATCAAGCACGGCAACTCCGGCGGCCCTCTGGTGAACGCCGCCGGCCAGGCCATCGGCATCACCACCAAAAGCGTGTCCAATACCAGCGGCGAACAGACCAACTACGCCGTGAACATCAGCGAGGCCATCACCCTGCTGAACCGCAACGGCATCGCCTACGCCACCGGCGGCGGCACCACCGCCCCCGCCACCGAGCCCCCGGCCAGCGAACCTCCTGCCGAGACGCAGGCCCCTGAGCCGACCCAGGCCCCGGCCACCGAACCCCCTGCCGAAACCGACCCCCCCACCGAGACGGAGCCCCCTGCTGACCCCGAGCCCGCCAAGAGCAATACCGGGCTCATCATCGGCGTCGGCGCAGCGGTTGTGGCCGTGATCGCTGTTGTGGTGGTGCTGCTGACCCGGAAGAAACCGACCCCTGTCACGCCTCCTCCCGTCAACCCCGGCCCGTCCTCCCCCTCCTTCGCCCCCACCGAGCCCCCCCGCGGGGCCATCCCCGCCGGAGGCGGCGCGGATCAGTGGCGGCTCCAGTGCCAGTCCGGGGCCTTCGCCGGGCGGCGGTTCGCCATCAACGGCCAGCTGCGCATCGGCCGGGATCCCGCTCGGAACGATCTGGTCTACCCCGGCTCCACCCAGGGGATCAGCGGGGCCCACTGCGTCCTGCGCCTCCAGGGCGGGACGCTGTGGCTGGAGGATCTGGGCTCCAGCTACGGCACCTTCCTGGCCTCCGGTCAAAAGCTGACCCCCCACCAGCCCGTTCAGCTGCGCAAGGGCGACTCCTTCTATTTAGCCTCCCAGCGGGAGCTGTTCCAGATCACCGGAAAGGGAGGGGTGTGACATGACCCCCCCTCCCCAGAACCCCGCCCATCTCCTGCCGATAGGCGCGGTGCTCACCGGCGGCGGCCTGGGGCACAGCTACCGGATCGGCCTGTATCTGGGCCAGGGCGGCTTCGGCGTCACCTATTCGGCCATGGATACCCAGACCCGCCGCGAAGTGGCCATCAAGGAGTATTTCCCCACCCGCTGCGCCCACCGGGGCCCGGAGGGCGCGGTGGAGCCCCTGTCCGGCCAGGAGGCCGTCTATGAGGGCGGGCGGTACAGCTTCGTCCAGGAGGCCCGTATGCTGGCCGCCCTGGACGGGATGCCCTCGGTGGTGCAGGGGCTGGACTACCTGGAGATCAACAACACCGCCTACCTGGTGATGGAGTATCTGAACGGAACCCCCCTCTACCGGCTGGTAAAGGAGCAGGGCCGGATCACCGCCCCGGAGCTGCTGCCCCGGCTGTACCCGTTGATCCGGGACATGGGGCGGCTCCACGCCGCCGGGGTGATCCACCGGGACGTGAGCCCGGACAACGTGATGTGGATGAAGGACGGCACCCTGAAGCTGCTGGACTTCGGCTGCGCCCGGGCCATGGAGGACGGCAAGTCCATGACGGTGGCCCTGAAGCAGGGCTTCGCCCCGGTGGAGCAGTACCGCACCCACGGCCAGGGGCCGTGGACGGACGTGTACGCCCTGTGCGCCACGGTGTACTACTGCCTGACGGGGAAGATCCCCCCCGCCGCCCCCGACCGGCTCATGGAGGACACCATGGCCGCCCCCAACACCCTGGGGGCGGGGCTGACGGCGGAGGAGCAGGACGCCCTGCTGTGGGGCCTGACGGTGGATCCCAAGCAGCGCCCCGCCAGCATGGAGCTGCTGGCCCAGCGGCTGTTCCCCCGCCAGTGGGCCGCCGATCACCCGGAGCCGGGGCCCGATTCCGGGCCGCCCCCGGCCCCGGAGCCCGGATCGGCGCCCCCCGCCGGGGAGGGAAGCTCCCCCGCCCCCAAAACCGGCTTCAGCCTGAATAAGCTGGCCGGCATGGATCGGCGGATCCTCATCGGGATCGCGGCGGCGGTGCTGGTGCTCATTCTGATCCTGGCCTTCGCCCTGGGCCGGGGAACGGCGGAACGGCCCAGCCCCACCCAGCGCCCGTCGGCCGCGCCCACCCTCAACGTTCCCGAGGTCACCCTGCCGCCCGCGGGCACGGCAGCCCCCACCGCCGACCCGGCGCAGGACGCCGCCCGGTTTCCGCCGGGGATGCAGATCACTTGCGACGTTGGTTCCCTGCTGACAGCCACCCTATCTGACGACCCGCTCTACACGGCGGAGGACGGCGCGCTCTACGGCACCCTGGAGGGAATGGAGTACGCCATACTGCTCCGACTTCCTCCCGGCGCAACACGCTACACCATCCCCGCCGAGCTCAAGATAGACGGCAAAGAATACGTGGTTCTGTGGGTCTACGAGGAAGCCCTGGACGGCGCCCCCGCCAACATACCCATTTCCACAAAAGGCACCTATTTTGACTTTGAACTGTATGACAAGGCCGCCTGGAAACCAGACGAGGATTACCCTGTCGCTGACTGGGTTCTCTCCTGCCGTCTGGCCTATGCTGTCAACAAGGCTCGAGGCGGGCAATACATGAAGCCCTCCCAGCAGCTGATCAGTCCCGCCCAGACCCGTGCTTCTGAAATGGCACAGGACTCCAACGGCGAGCTGCGGCCCGACGGATCCAGCACCTTCACCGTTCTGGATGAGCATCTCATCTCCTATACAGAATGCGGCGCTTTCTGGGGTGGGGCGTACACGAGCTACGAGACGGCGGCCTCCGCCGCGGAAAGGTATATCCGCGACTGGGCCGGCTCCCCCATCTCCGAGGGGGCCCACGCCGGGGAATACTTTGACGCCGTGGGCGCGCACATCCAGGAAAACAGCGGGATCTATTCCCTCTATTGCTTCACAACCTATGGATAATCCCGTCAAACTGTGGTATAGTCAGAACAAAATGAACGAGAAAGAAAGGAGGTGACGGCATGGACGAGATCAACTACTGCCCCTACTGCATGAGCCCCGTGGAGCCCGACGCGCCCTGCCCCTCCTGCGGCCTCACCGCCGGGGCCTACGCCCCCTCCCCCCACCACCTGCCCCCGGGCACGGTGCTGCGGGAGCGGTATCTCATCGGCCGGGTGCTGGGCGAGGGCGGCTTCGGCATCACCTACATCGGCTGCGACCTGCGGCTGGAGCTGAAGGTGGCCATCAAGGAGTACTTCCCCACCGACCGGGCCAACCGGGTGTCGGCGGCCTCTCTGGAGGTGTCCAGCTACTCCGGCGTGGCCGGGGAACGGTACGAGTCGGGCAAGGCCCGCTTCCTCCAGGAGGCCCGCACCATGGCCAAGATGGACAAGCAGCCGGTGATCGTGGGCGTGCGGGACTTCTTCGAGCTGAACAACACCGCCTACATCGTGATGGAATACGTGGAGGGCACCACCTTCCGGGATCTGGTGGATCAGCGGGGCGGGCGCATCCCCGCCGGCGAGCTGCTCCACGTGATGGAGCCGCTGTTCTCCGCCCTGGAGGCCATGCACAAGCGGGGCCTCATCCACCGGGACATCAGCCCGGAAAACATCATGCTGGAAAACGGGGACGTGCGCCTGCTGGACTTCGGCTGCGCCCGGGAATCCGCCGGGGGCGAGGCCACCATGACCATCGCCCTGAAGCACGGCTACGCCCCGGTGGAGCAGTACCAGAACAAGGGCCAGGGGCCGTGGACGGACGTGTACGCCCTGTCGGCCACCATTTACTACTGCCTCACCGGCCGCAGGCCGCCCCAGTCCATGGATCGTCTGGTGGAGGATGACCTGGTTCTGCCCCGGAAGCTGGGGGTGGATCTGACCCAGCGGCAGGAGCGGGCGCTGGTTTACGGCATGGGGGTTCGCCCCCGGAAGCGGTTCCAGTCGGTGGAGGAGCTCCACGCCGCGCTGTATGAGGGCGTTCTGCCCGAGGGGTGGGACGACATCCCCGACGACCCCCCGGCCACCGGGGAGCGGGGGCCGGAGCCCATCGGCATGACCATGCCGGGGGAGGCCCCCTCGGAGCTGGGGCAGCCCGCCCAGGCGGGGCCGTCCCCCACCCAGACCCAAACGCAGACCCAGGCGCAGATCCCCACCCAGACCCAGACACAGCCCCAGCCGGAGCAGCCCCCAGCCGGAAAGCCGGACGGGCTGGCGTGGGTGAAGGCCCACCGGCAGATCGCGGCGGGGGTGGGGGCGGCGGCAGTGCTGCTCCTTGTCCTGCTGATCTGGCGGCCCTGGGCGGGGCCGTCCAATGTGGACGATCCCAGCCCCACCCAGACGGTGGAGGGCACGCCGGGGCCGGAGGACACCGATCCCCCGTCCCAGACCCAGGCCCCCGTCAGCCGAACCTTTTCCCCAGACAAGGACGAAATGGAGAACGGCGAGGTGCTGCTGGCCCTGCTGGCGGACGACGGCGTGGACAGCGTCACCGTTCCTGGCGACGTCGGCGTGCGGGTGGAGGTGCCCGCCACCGTCACCAAGGCCCTGCGCGTTGAGGCGGGGAGCTACGTCAACTTCAATAAGGGTCTCACCGTGGGGGCCGAGGGCCAAGTACAGACCTGGGGCGGCCTGAACATCAGCGCCCTGCTGCGCACCGAGGACGGCGGCGCCGTCTCAGTGGAGTCCGGCGGCGGGTTGTCTGCCGCAATGCTCTGGCTGGAGCGGGGCGGCGACCTCACCTACGCCCCGGACAGCCATGTGGACATCTGGGGCGGAAACACCCCGGACACCCTGGACGGTTACGCCAAATCCCATTACCTGGTGTTCTCGGAGGATAATCTGCTTGCCAACGCCATCCACATCAGCACCGAGGGGGCGTTCGCCCGGTACTGCGGGATAAAGGGCAATCTTGTCATCGACAGCGACCTCACTCTGACCCAGTCCTATTGGGTCAACGCCAACGTCTACATCCCCGAGGGGGTGACGCTGGACGCGCCCTGCCCCAATCCGGGGCGGAACGAGGACAGCTGCACCCTGGAGATGGGCGAGGACACCCGCCTGGTCAACCACGGGACAATCAAGGGCCGTGTGGCCCTGCACTGCCGCAACGACGAGCGGGGGCAGTCAAACCCCAGCTATTTCATCAATTACGGCACCGTGGACGCTTCCCTTTGGACGGAGCTGAGCACGATCATCAACCTGGGGGAAATCACGGCCATGGAGTGCATGAACCAGACCGCCCTGGCCAATCTGGGAAGCCTGACGGCAAACGGCCCGCTGGAGATGCGGGGGAACTGGTCTGACAACGCCGGAACTATCACCGTGGGCAGGGGCGGCGAGCTGATCCTCTATGGCGGCACCGGCTGGAACAATTACGGCGAGATCGCCGTGGAGGACGGCGGGCGGCTGCGGAATTACGCTCAGATCAACCTGAACGCCGGCAGTCTCACAGTACAGGGCGGCGGCGCGCTGCACAACTTTGGCCTGCTGTGGGACGTCGGCTCGATTCAGAACGATCCCAGGGCGGAGCTAATCAACAGCGGCGTGGTGGTGGACGGCGGCAGCCTCGGCCTGGACGGCGACATCTTCCAGGGCTCCGGCCGGGTTCTCCCGCGGAACTATGACAGCGACCGAACCCGCCATGTCAGCAGTGAGTCGGAGCTGCGCGCCGCCCTGGCGGACGACCGCTGCGACCTGGTGGTCTGGAACGGCTACGAGCCTGGCCGGAAGATCAACCTGAACGGCGGCCCTCTGGAGGTCACCAAGGGGCTGGTGCTGGAGGGCGACCGGGACAACCGCCCGGAGTTTAACAGCGGCGGGCTCACCCTGTCCGGGGAAAACGCCTTCTTCATCGGCAATAACGTGGACTTCTGCGGCAACGCCCTCCACATAGACGGGGGCACGGTGCTGCTGGACGGTGACACGCTGAACCCGGGCGGGGACATCGCGGTGGAGAACGGCGGCCTGCTGTGCCTGACGGGCGGCGCGTCCATGCCCGACCCCGGACAGCTGAACCTGCAAAGCGGCGGACAGTTCATCCTCTCTGGCAGCATCGAGCTGGCACAGTGCGAGCTGACTGTGGAGCGGGACAGCGCCCTGCGGATCTACGGTTCCCTGGGCCTGGGGACATCTCATGTGATCAACGACGGCACCGTCGAGTGTTTCTTCGGAGACCTGTACCAGCTGAACAACACCACCACCCTGCTGAACAACGGCGAGCTGCGGCTCATCGGCTGGCAGGAGATGATGGCCCTGGGCGACACCACCAACCACGGCGGAATTCACGTCACCGGGCAGCGGATCGAGGGCACGCTGGTGAACGAGGAGGATGGAACCATCATCCTGGAGTGGGAGGACGAGACCCTGCGGGTCAGCGGGCGTCTGGACAACCGGGGCACCATCCGGGGGGCCAGGGGCGCGTATATTGAGACGGTGGACGGCGGCTCCTTCACCGGAAACCCCGTCACCTACGGCGAATAGCAGCGGCCCAAGCACGGGACAAAAAAGCCGCGGTTTCTTGAAAACGGACAGCCGCGCGGCGCCAAGGCGCCGCGCGGCTGTCTGGTTTCTCTCCAGCAGGCGTCAAAGAGCGGGAAAATTATTTGTGGGAACGGAACATACACCTCGATTTGGTTCAGATTTAAAAACCACCGGCACAGAAAAGCCTATGGAAAATGCGGCATGATGTCCTGTCAAAAAAGCAGCCGGGGCGGAATGCCGCCACAGCAGATCCACAGCGCGAAAGCCTGTGGCCCTCTTGGAATTGCTGTTTGGCCACAGGTTTACATTCTCACCGCCGCGAAACAAATTCCAGCGTTTTGAACAGGGAATCCGTTCTGGCTTTTCTTCCAGGTTCCTTGTTTTTTCCTCGATCGCCCTTGAAAAATCTCGACAGCCCCAGTTCCATGGGAACAAACAGATGTCCGCCACCATCTTCTTGGCGGCGATGCCGCTGTCGTCGAACAGCTTCTTGCAATCTGGACGCGTGAAAAGCGGCGCTGTCTCAATGTGAGAACAGCGCCGCTTCAGGCTGTATGTTTTCTTTGGGAGAAGCCTTCACTGCTTCTGGAGCAGGTCGGCATACTTGGAGCGCTCCGTCTCCGGCACCCCCAAGATTTCCATGGCCTTTTCCAACGGCCAGCCAGTGTTGGCCATCAGGTTGCTGATGGAGGTCAGCAGCCCTTTCGTGCGGCCCCTTTCCTCTACATCCTGGGATAAATTACACATAGCCTGCACCTCCGTTTCCAGTGTCTCTGTCATCGGAATGTCAAAATCATCTTGGAGAACCTGGCGTCTCTCTGCTGCCGTTGCTTCCGGGGAGAGAAGGGTATCCAGCAGCTTGAACACGCCATCACAGTCCTCGCCGCCGCCAAGACACAGCATGACCACATCCAGCAGATCATAATGCGTGGCAGGCTCCTTTACCGCGCCAACCAGATTTTCCTCTGTCATGTGGCAGCGGGTGATGGTGTTGTGCCTTTCCTGGGGAGGGCTCATACAAACCCAGACGCTCACGACCTTCTTAATGTTTTGATATTCTGAATGAACAAATTCCGTCCCCTGCTGGGCTGATATCATCCGGCTGCAATAGTATATGCCCCGCATGACCAGCGGATATCCGATGTTAAACTTCCCCTGCGCCTCTACATTGACGATCATCTGGATCATCCCGTCAGAACCGGGAACTGTCGCCAGGAAACGGATATCGTAGGTGACCTTCCCTTCCGTCAGGGAGCCGTCCACATTGCTCATGCCCCGAATCTTCGGGGCATTGGTTTCATCCGGCGCCACTGGCACTTCGCCCACCTGGGGCTGTCCTTCAATGTACTTCTCCGCAATGTCCTTGACATCGCAGTCCCGGTACTCCTCCAGACAGCTTTTCATGATCCAGGCCAGGATGATTTTCTGGGACAGGAGCCGTTTGCAGGCGGCGTCATACCGGGCGTTCTGATCTGTCGCATAAATGTCCTCCGCAATGGGAGTGTTGACGTCCATATCCGCATCTCTCCTGTCTCTGTTTGTATTTTACCATACCCAGCACCGAAAATCCACTGCTTTTTCATTATGCGCTCTGCCCGCCGCTGCTCCCCTTCCGGCGGATGCAGGTGTCACGGTCACCGCCAGCTTTTGCCCCTTCCACAGCAAAGTGCAGCTTAATTTCTTCCACGCATTGGGCAGATTGGGGCTGTTCCTCAGCTTGCCGCCCAGCATCCGCAGGCCGCCGAAGCCCTGCACCGCGCACTGCCACAGCCCGGTGTTGACGGAGCCGTCCAGCACCTTGCCCATGTCGTGGGGGAGAGCCGCGCCCTCGCCCTCAACTCAGCGAGACCGTCACCTCCACGTCCCCGGCGTAGGAGCCCAGCGCGTCGATTCCCGCCTGATCCATCCGGGCGATGACCTCCATCCCGGCGGCGATGGTGCGGCCGTCGTGGTCATAGTACATGGCGTAGGTGGGGCCGGGGGGATAGTAGATGATGTCCCCGATCTCATAGTCCACCGTGATGTTCTCCATCTGGGAGTCGTCAATGGAGAAGTCCATGTGGGCGTGCTTCTCCCGGTTGGCGTAGTCCGTCATGTGGAAGGACAGGGGCATATGTCCGGCGAACTCCGCGGCGGCGGGGGTGTCCATCAGGGTGGCGGTGATCTCCCGGGTGCCCCCGTCCCCTTCCAGGGTCAGCTTGATGGTTTGGCTGCCGGACGCGGCGGTCGTCCCGGCCTGTGTGGGATCTGCGGCCGGCGCTGTGGCGGGAGCCTGGGAAACACCGGCGCTGTTGTCCGCCCCATTGTTGGAGGGACTGGCGGCGTTTGTTCCACAGGCGGCCAGGGACAGCGCCATTGCCCCGGCCAGAAGCAGCGCGTAGAATTTACGTTTCATCATCAAAATCCTTTCTGTGTGATGTTAAGTGGTTATTTCGCCCTCTGAATCTCACAGGCCACACTCTACTTCCCATTTGTGAGAAAAGTGTGATAAAAAAAGCAGGATTTTGTGAGGAATACACTCAATGGATATAGTCGACGCACCAGAATCAGAGCATAAAATTTGCGATCCAAACATCACATCAAACAATCAAACCATTCGATTTGCAGCTCATTTTCCAGCCTTTGCATGGAGCGGCTAATGGCAGGCTGGGACAGGCGCAGCTCCTCGCGCTGCCCTTTGAGGGCCCGGGTGAGGAACTGAACGTCCAGGTGGACGCCCTAAACATCAACCAGGTAGTGCGCAACTTGCTCCATAACGCGATGAACCACACCAGGGAGCGGAGAAACCGTCTATGCCTGGGGAGGGGAGCAGCCGGACGACGCCCATCTGCTCCAGGCCGCAGAGCGCCTGGGCGGGACGCGGGCGCTGGTGTCCGCCGGGGAACACAGCCTCTCCATCACGCACAGGGAGATCAACGGCACGGCCTATCAGATCCGCGTCTATGGAACCCGAAGCGGGGAACTGCCCTCCGGGGTGAAGCTGGTCATCGTTTTAGCGGCACTTGTTTTGCTTTGCGCGGTGCTGGCGGCCATCTGGGGAACCAACCGCTTCCTGATCCGCTTTGTGTTCCAGAAAATCAGCGGCCCCCTGGTGGTTTTGTCCGACGGCGGCCGGGAGATCGGCGAGGGCAACCTGGATTACCGCATCGACTACCGGGAAAAGGACGAGTTTGCCCCCGTGTGTCAGGCGTTCAACGAGATGGCGGCACGGCTGAAAGCCTCCGTGGAGCGCACCCGGCAGGATGAGGAGAGCCGAAAGGAACTGCTGGCGGGTATTTCCCACGACCTGCGCTCCCCGCTGACCTCCATCCGGGCGTATGTGGAGGGCCTGCTGGACGGCGTGGCCCGGACGGACGAGGCCCGGCGGCGCCATCTGACTACCATCAAAACCAAAGCGGAGGACATCGACCGCATGGTGTCCCAGCTGTTCCTGCTCTCCAAGCTGGACATGGCGGAGTATCCCATGGAACCCCGGACATTCCGGCTGGATGAATTTGTCACGGCCCTGGTCACGGAGACGGAGGACGAATATCGGGGCAAGGGCCTGGAGATCACGGTGGAATCTCTCTGCCCGGTGAGCGTCACGGCGGACGGGGCGCTGCTGCGCCGGGTGCTGACCAACGTCATGGACAACAGCGCCAAGTACAAGGCGGCGGATGTTGGACGCCTGCGGATCTCTGTGGCGGACACCGGGGAGGATTGCCGCGTTGTCCTCACGGACGATGGCCCCGGCGTGCCGGAGGAGGCCCTGCCCAAGCTCTTTGACGCGTTCTACCGCAGCGACCCGGCCCGGAAGAATCCGGCCGGGGGCAGCGGCCTGGGGCTGGCCGTCGCCGCCCGGACGGTGGAGCGCATGGGCGGGACTATCGATGCTCGAAACGCTCCGGCAGGCGGTCTGGAAATTGCAATTACTCTGCCCAAGGAGGACAGCCATGCCAAAGATTCTGATTGTTGAGGACGACCCCGACATTGCCGCCATCGAGCGGGACTACCTGGAGCTGAACGGCTGCCAGGTGGAGATTGCCGCCGACGGTGAGGCGGGGCTGCCCCTGGGGCTCAGCGGGAGGTTCGATTTGATCCTCCTGGATCTGATGCTCCCGGTTGTGGACGGCTTTACCGTCTGCCGCAGGCTCCGGGAGGAAATCGACACGCCTATCCTGATGGTAACGGCCCGCCGGGAGGACGTGGACAAGATCCGGGGACTGGGCCTGGGGGCGGACGACTACATTGAAAAGCCCTTCTCCCCCAGCGTGCTGGCGGCACTGGTCAAGGCGCACCTGGCCCGCTATGAGCGGCTCACCGGCGGGAGGAAGCAGACCGCTGAACTCCATATCGGCGGCCTCAGCCTGCACACCGACACCCGCCGCCTCTACGTGGAGGGCCGGGAGGTGGAGCTGAAAAACAAGGAGTATGAGCTGCTGCTGTTTTTCCTGCTCCATGTGGACATCGTCTTCAGCCGGGAGGAGCTGTACGAGAAGATCTGGGGGCTGGAGGCCATGGGAGACAACGCCACCGTGGCCGTCCATATCAACCGCCTGCGGGAGAAAATCGAGCCAGACCCCGCCAAGCCCCAGTACATCCAGACGGTCTGGGGCGCGGGATACCGGTTTCGGGGAAATCCTACACCAATGAAGTAAGCGTGTCTGTGGCTTGTTTTCGCGTTTGGGTTCGCAATTTTCGCGGGCGTTATATCCGTTTTGGCCAAGTGCGGCATCCGAAAAACGGGCTCCACCGCGGCCACCTGGCTGTGCTGCTGCCGCGCCGCCGTGGGCCTGCTGCTGATGACGGGCGGAACGCCGGCCATGCTGTCTTGACGTTTAGGTATAACGGCTTACAGGATAATTCCCGAAGCGTGATTTGCGCTTCGGGAATTATTTTATCTTCTGTTTATCCCCATCAAAAACTTGGTTTAACATTGTCTGCTATCCTATGCCCAGCAAAAAAGCAGGAGGCACTCACAATGAAAAAGCTCCGGGAAAAAATTATGGCCGCCAGCTTCGGCAGACTGCTCAAACAATGGATCATCGCCGCTCTATGCGTAATCCTTCTGGGCGGCGGGGTATCCGCCGCGCTGCTCTCGCCCCAGGTCGGGGAGTCCGTCGCCGCCGTTCATCACCCGCCTGGGGGATGGCGGGGCCATTTGGATCGTCCTGGCGCTGGCGCTGCTGCTTTTCCCCAAAACGAGAAAAGAGGATGATTTTATATGCTGTTACACGTATTCCAAGGCTCCTGCATGGCGCTGGCGGACAGCGTACCCGGTGTGTCCGGCGGTACGGTGGCCTTTATCCTGGGCTTCTATGAGCCGTTTTTGAACGCCGTCCACAGCCTGTTCGGCAAGGACTCGGCCGCCCGCAAAGCCGCGTTCTTATACCTGCTCAAACTGGGCGTCGGCTGGGGCGCGGGCCTGATCGGCTCCGTTCTGCTGCTGGCCCGGCTGTTTGAGAACAATATCTACTTTCTCAGCTCCCTCTTTTTCGGGCTGACCCTGACCTCTATCCCCTGTATCGTCAAGGCGGAGCGCCGTCAAATCCTGGGCAGGCCGCAAAACTGCCCCTTTGCCCTGCTGGGGCTGGCGCTGGTGTGCGGACTGACCTGGTTCCGGGCCGGCTCCCCCGGCGGCACATTGGACTATACCGCCCTGGGGCCGCTCCAATACGGCTGCCTGTTTCTGTCCGGCGCGCTGGTCATCTCCGCCATGGTGCTGCCCGGCATCTCCGGGTCGTCCCTGCTGTTGATCATGGAGGTGTACCTGCCCACGGTCAATGCGGCGCACGCCCTGCTCCATCTGGACTTTTCCGTGCTCCCCGGCGTGCTTGTCCTGGGGCTGGGGATCTTGGCCGGGGCGGCGCTGTCCGTCCGCGCCCTCCGCGCCGCCCTGCGGAAGCAGCGCAGCCGAATGCTCTGGCTCATCCTGGGTCTGATGCTGGGCCTCCTCTACCGGCTGGTCATCACCAATATCGACGGGTTTGGGGACGTGGGCAACGGCTACTACAGCGCCGGATTTCAGATCTATACCCTGCTGCTGGCTCTCTCCTCCGTGGGCATCCCCAGCGCCATCTCCAAGCTGGTGGCCCAGGCGGAGGCCGCCGGGAACCACAGGCGGAGCGAGGACATTTTCCACACCGCCATGGCGCTGTTTTTTGGCGCCGGCCTTGTCTGCGCCGCGGCCCTCTACCTGGGCGCGGACTGGATCGCCCGTTACGTCATCAGGATGGACGGGGTGCAGGGAACCCTCCGGGCCCTGTCCCCGGCCGTCCTGTTCGTCTGCCTGTCCTCCGTTTTGCGGGGGTACTACCTGGGGCTGGGCTCGGCAAGGGCCGCCGGAAGCTCCCAGGTGGTGGAGCAGCTCCTGAAGTCCGTCCTGACGGTGGCCATTGTTCTGGCGCTCACCGGCTATTCCGCCCAGGCCATGTCCGCCGGGGCGAACCTCGCCACGTCCATTGCCGCCGGGGGCGGGGCCGCCTATCTGGCGCTTTACCACATCCGGGCAAAGAGAAAGGCCGGACGGCCCACCGCTTACCGCAAATTGTCCAAACGCGCCCTTTTTGCCTTGAGCAAAACCATTCTCCGCCTGTCTGTCCCTGTCTCCGCGGCGTCCATCATCGCGTCGGTGGGCAGCGTCATCGACACCGGGACGGTATCCCGGGGGATCGCCGCCGCGTTTGCCGATGGCATTCCGGGGCAGGCCGGCATCCCCAGCGCCCAGGAGCTGTCCCAGGAGGCGGTGCGCCTGATGGGGGTGCTTTCCAAGGGGGACTCCATCCTGAATCTGCCATTGGCGCTGAACACCGCGTTTATGACCATCTGGTGCCCACGGTGTCGGGGCTGCTGGCCGACCGGCGGAAAAAGGCGGCGGGCGCTAAAATCGAAGAATCCCTGCGCATGACGGTGCTGCTCATTTTGCCCTGCGCGGTGGGGCTGATCGTTTTGGCCGAACCGATCTATCTCCTGCTCTATCCCAACGCACCCCAGGGGCGGGAGCTGCTGCAAATCTCGGCGGCAGGCATGATTTTTATCGCGCTGAACCAGACAGTCACAGGGGGATTGCAGGGGATCGGCGAGGTGGATGCCCCGGCGAAGGCCCTGCTGTGCGACGCAGCCGTCAAGGCGGCGCTGAATTTTCTGCTCATCCCCATTCCGGCGGTCAACATCTACGGCGCACCCATTGCCTCCGCCGCCTGCTATCTGACCGCGTTCCTGTTTGGGTTTCACCGGCTGAGAAGCACGGTTCGCCTGTCCCGCTCCTGTTCAAGTTGTGTGCTGCGGACAGCCTTTTGCGCCGCCGTGATGGGAGTTGGCGCGCGACTGGCCTATCAGGCGCTGGACTCCCTGCTGCGCTCCAATGCCCTGGCCCTTCTGACCACCATTGCCGGCTCCGCGGTTTTCTACTTTGCGCCGCTTCTCACCGTCCATCAGAGATTTGAATTCAGAAAGGCAAAGAACTGAAAGGCGCCCGGCCCATGAGGCCGGGTGATTGCGGCCAGTTTAGCAAGGCAGTTTGGTTAAACTGGCCGCAAAAATTTTGTCCAACAGATTTCCTCACAGAATTCTGCGAATTTCCTCACACTTTTCTCACAAATTCCCGGTAGAGTGATGACCGAAGCAAATCCTTGAAAAATGGAGGAATCGCACGATGAAACAGAAACTCTCTCTGGCATTGGCGCTGGCGCTGACGCTCTCCCTGGCGGCCTGCGGCAATCAGGCCGGCGGCGGAAGCACGCCGCCCGCAGGCACCCCGCCGAGCACGCCGCCCGCCAGCTCCGCCGTCACTCCGGAGCCATCCGAGACTGCGGGAACGCCTGACAACACCCCCGCGGCCGCAGGTGACAGCGGCATCCTCATCGCCTACTTCGGCGTACCGGAGACGGACGGCACAGACACCGTGGCCAACGCCAGCCGGGTAGCCACGGAGAACGGCGTGGCGGGCAACTGCCAGTTTATCGCTCAGGCCATTCAGCAGGCGGTGGGCGGCGATCTGTTTGCCATCGAAACGGTGCAGGAGTACCCCGGCACCCACCAGCCGCTGCTGGACTTCGCCTATGAGGAGCTGCGGCAGAACGCCCGCCCGGAGCTGTCCAGTGCGATTGAAAACCTGGATAACTACAGCGTGATCTTCCTGGGCTATCCCAACTGGTGGGACGAGGCCCCCGCCATGATCGCCATCTTCCTGGCGGAGAACGAGCTCAGCGGAAAGGTCGTCGCCCCCTTCTGCACCAGCTCCTACAGCTCCATTGACAACAGCCTGCACATCTTCCGGGAGCTGGCCTCCGGCGCAGCCGTGGCAGAGGGCTTGACCGCCAACGATCAAAGCACCATCCGCCCCTGGGTGGATCAGGTCATGGCCCAGTTGGAACGGTAAAGGAGGAGCATATGGACAATTTCGTGTATGAATACCCCACCAAGGTACTGTTTGGCAAGGGCGCGGCAAAGGAGCATCTGGGCAAGGCCCTGAGCGCCTACGGCCCGAACGTCATGTTGGCCTACGGCGGCGGTTCCATCCATCAAAATGGCGTCTATGACGAGATGATGGAGATTTTGCACGCGGCGGGCAAGACGGTCACTGAATTCCACGGCATCATGCCCAATCCCACCTATGCCAAGGTGCAGGAGGGCGCGGCGCCGGCCCGGGAGAAGCACATCGACTTTATCCTGGCCGCGGCGGGGGTGGACGCCCTGGCGGCGTTCATCCGGGAATGCGGCCTGCCGACCCGGTTGGGGGAACTGCATATGAGGGCAGATGCGTCGAAGCTGTTGACTCCGGAGGTGCTGAAGGAGGTCGCGAACAGCAGTAACCTGATCGGCACCGGGTGCGCGTGCGTGAGCCACGAGGAGATATTCCGGATTTTAAAGGACTGCCTGTAAAAACCAATTTTTACGTTCCAAAAACTATGTATCACGGCTTATTGTCAAACGAAGCAAATTCTTGCAGGGATACTGTGAGCAGGCAGGCAAAAGAAAGAGGCTATTCCTGCCACAGCCCCGGTACTCATCGGAAAGCAGCTCCATCCCCTGGTTTTATTGTCGGATTGTTTTACGCTCGTTCTTCGATCACCACATGGAGCGCATCTCCGTCCTTTTTTCCCAGCTGCTCCCGGATGGACTTGAGCACGCCGATCATGCAGCAGATTTCCCCGTGGGTGTCCTTCAGCCCCATGTTCACGATGCTGCCGTCGTAGGGAACGCCGTCAAATTCGGCGTGAACCTTCACCCGGCCCTTTCCAAACACCTCCCTGATGTTCCAGGGAAAAACGACATACGCGCCGCCCTTCCCTGGAACCTCGTGGAGAAACGCGTCATACTCAAAGCGTTTTGCCACAGCGATCCCTCTCTGCGATAGTATATTGCCCGGCTTCAGTGTTCATTGCACAGCTTTCATCAATTTTCCGATTCCCCGTGCGATCCTGCCTGGCTCATCCTGAAAATGTCCGCCTTCATTCATCTCAAAATCCACAGGGATATCCCATCCCCGCAGGAGTTCCACCGCCTGCCGGGTGCAGTCCTCCACCGCCGCCATCCGCTGATTCCGGGCGCCTTTCTCCCGGTTGCCCAAGGAGAGATACGCCTGCCGCAGCTCCTTGGGTGGAGCGGCGGACTTCATATAGTTCAAAAAGCCGTCAAACCACAGGGAGCCGGAGATGGAAGCAACCCGGTCAAACACATCTGTCTGAAAGGCGGCCCAAAGTGAAAACAGCCCTGCCAGGGAATACCCGGCGATGGCCCGGGAGGCGGGGACAACGTCCAGCTGTGCCTCCACCAGCGGAAGGATCCGCCCTGTCAACACGCTGAGGAAAGCCGAACCGCCGCCAGCGAAACCTTCGCCGCCCCGGAACACCCTTGGGGCGCTCCACGGAGACAGATCCCGGTTCCAGTCCACGCCTGACACCGCCGCCAGAGCGGGCTTCGGCTCCTCCAGCATGGCCCAGACCGTTTGGGCGTCCTCTTGCCCCATCACAATGTAAACCATCGTTTTGCTGGTTCCAGCTGCGAACAGGTTTACGGTATATGGGCCGCAGCTTAAAGTCTCCACAATGCTCACCTCGTCTGCGAATGGGCGGCGCGGTTTACAAAAGGGCATCGCGCCCCGATGCATTGATTATTCTGCGCGGAATGGCCGCACACCACCTCCGGTTTTTCCATCTCCACCGAAAAATGTTCCTTTACAAAATCCACGGCCGCCAGGATGGACAGATAGGCGTCCCGTTTGCAGCAGCGCGGCCCGCCCACGGTGCCGATCTGCTCCAGGGCTTTGGCTGTCATCAAGTTGGAGAGGCCAAACGGCTCCACAGTCAATGGTGTGGATTTCGAGAGAATGGAGACAAACATCCCGGCGCTGATGCCTGCCCCGCAGGCACCCCAGAAACCGCAGGCGCCGCCCGGGACACGCTTGCCCCGGTTCAGCATCTCCGTGAGCGCCTGGTTCAGGTCAATATCCCCACCGGCGTTTTTATAGGCCGTCAGCAGCGCCGAGCCCACCATCACATGGTGCTCCGGCCCATGCATATGGCAAAACGGCTGAGCCATCATCTTTTCCAGGATGTCCACCGGATTGGCCGATGTCTCGTTCAGGCACAGGCCGATGATGGTATCCATGCCCGCGGTGTGGCATTCATTGCAGACATAATGGCCCTCCACGCACCTCGTTTTGCTCAACTCTTTTTTGTGACAGATGGCGCATTCCATCATTTCGCCTGCGTTCAAATATTCCAGCGGTGCTTTGCAGATCAGGCATTCATCTTTCACAAATATGCCCCTCCTCACAATTTTGCCGCCATTATAACATGGGATGCTGCACTAAGGCAAGGCTCACCTCATGCCCCGGTGATCCTCCTTCGTAAAGGTGATCACAATGCCGCCTGCGATGGTGAGCACCCCGTTGGTACGGTCATACCCGCTGTTGGGGATGGGAAAGGGGGTGGTAACCTGTCCGTATCTTGGCTTGTTCTTGTTGCTGAGGATTGCTTTAAACATCATGATTAAGCCTCCATATTCTGTGTTTACTTGAATCTTGCTTGGATCTTGCAGAGGCCGGTATCTTTTGTACAAAAGATACCGGCCTGTTTGTTAATGCTACGTGGTTATGGGGTCTCGCGCAAACCCCTGCTTTCTATTTCAAATACAAAAGCAAGGAGTTGCGCGTTTTTTACAACTACGCAACTCCTTGCCTTGGTGGAGATAAGCGGGATCGAACCGCTGACCTCTTGAATGCCATTCAAGCGCTCTCCCAGCTGAGCTATACCCCCAACTATCTCTGCAACCCCCACAGAAGCCTGAGCTCAAGGCCAACGTTACCGCCTGTCCGCTCAACGATGCTTACTATACCACAAGGATCCGGGAATGTCAAGCACAAATATCAGAAATTTTATCCCAGCCCAGAGCACCCCAGTCTTAACCACCCCCGCTTGTCCCTCCCCTCCCGCGCAGGCGGGGAAGGCCCCGAACGGCCCTCCCCTGCTGCGTCTCCTACTCCCCTTTGTATTTCTTCCTGGTGGCGATTCCGCCCCGGATATGGCGCTCCGCCTTGTTCTCGTTGAGGATCTCCTTTACCTGCTGGTACAGCCCCCGGTTGACGGCGGGCAGGCGTTCGCTCAGATCCTTGTGCACCGTGGATTTGCTGATGCCGAACCGGTTGGCGGCGCCGCGCACCGTGGCCTTGTTCTCAATAATGTACAGCGCCAGCTCCTGCGCGCGCTCCTCCATGTTACCCTTCACTGACAACACTCCCCACTGAGCTGTTGAGCTGTGCGGGGCCCCTGGGCCTGCGCCTGCCCGGCGCCCTCACTGGCAGATGTATATGCGGCGGCGGGGCGGATTAGTATTAAAAAGCGGGGATTGCGGGCTTGCCCTCGCCTTTTTTCACGGCTGTGGAATGGGGGTGGCCGGGTTTTTTGGCCTATCTGGTTATTGACAAACCAGGCGCGAAAACCATATAATGTATACAATACGCTAAAGCAGTAAATTTCAGCGGATTTAAGAGGAGGATGTCACCATGGGAACTCAGCGCGTCTACAACTTTTCGGCCGGCCCGTCCATGCTGCCCCTGGAGGTGCTGGAGCGGGCGGGGAGTGAGATCACCAACTATCAGGGCTCCGGTATGTCCGTGATGGAGATGAGCCACCGCTCCAAGGTGTTCCAGAAGATCTTTGACGACACCAAGGCCAACTTCATCCGCCTGTTCCACGTGCCCGACAACTATAAGGTGCTGTTTTTGCAGGGCGGGGCCTCCAGCCAGTTCTCCATGGTGCCGCTGAACCTCATCGGCAAGACCGGCAAGGCGGACTACGCCGTCACCGGCAACTTCGCCAACATCGCCTATAAGGAGGCCAAGAAGTACGGCCAGATCAGCCTGGCCGCCTCCAGCGAGGACAAGAACCACACCTATATCCCCCAGCAGGATCAGCTCAAGCTGGATCCCGAGGCCAGCTACTTCTACTACTGCGCCAACAACACCATCTACGGCACCGAGTGGCAGTACGTGCCCGACACCGGGGATGTGCCCATCGTGTGCGATATGTCCTCCGACTTTCTGTCCCGGCCGGTGGACGTGTCCAAGTACGGCATTATTTTCGGCGGCGCTCAGAAGAACCTGGCCCCGGCTGGCCTGACCATCGCCATCGTCCGGGAGGATCTGGCGGGCCACGAGCTGCCCTACACCCCGCTGATGATGAACTACAAGACCATGATCGACAAGGACTCCATGTACAACACGCCCCCCTGCTGGTGTATCTATATGCTGGGGCTGGTGCTGGAGTGGCTGGACTCCAAGGGCGGCGTGGAAGGTATGGAGAAGATCAAGCACAGCAAGGCCGCCCTGCTCTACGACGTGCTGGACAGCTCCAGGCTGTTCACCTGCGCGGCGGAAAAGGCCAGCCGGTCGGACATGAACGTCACCTTCCGCTCCGCCAGCGAGGAGCTGGACGCCAAGTTCGTCAAGGAGGCCACTGAGGCGGGCTTCACCAACCTGAAGGGCCACCGCAACGTGGGCGGTATGCGGGCCTCCATCTACAACGCCATGCCCGTGGAGGGCGTGGAGAAGCTGGCGGACTTCATCAAGGCGTTCGACAAGAATAACTGAAAGAAGGACAATAATGATTGTCACACGGGTTATTACCCAGGATCACAAGGACGATATCCAGCTCAAGAATTATCCCTTCAAGCTGTTCGGGCTGCTGCTGCCGTCCTACAACAACGGCAAGTGGGATCACACCGAGCTGCTGTTCCCTGCGGAAAACGTCACCGAGATGTGCTTCCCGGACGAGAACTACGACTATGAGGAGATGTCCCAGAACTCCGTTTTCGTGGGCGCGTACGACGGGGAACAGTGCGTGGGTCTGGCCATTTTGCAGGAGGACTTTTTTAAGTATATGTACCTGTACGACCTAAAGGTGAACCCAGACTGCCGGGGGCAGGGCGTGGGCAGGCTGCTGATCCAGGCCTGCAAGGAGCTGGCCGTCCAAAAGGGCTACAAGGGCCTGTACACCCAGGGGCAGGACAACAACCTGGGGGCGTGCCGGTTCTACCTGAGCACGGGCTTTGAGATCGGCGGGATCAACACCCACGTCTACAAGGGAACCCCCCAGGAGCATAAAAAAGATATCTTCTTCTATTGTGACGGAGAATAAATTCTGTTTTATGAGGTGAAAAACCATGTTCCATATTAAAACTATGAACAAGATCGCCCCGGTGGGCCTGGAGCGCCTGGGCGCGGACAGCTATACCGTGGGTGACGGCGTGGAGAACGAGGACGGCATCCTGGTGCGCTCCGCCAAGCTCCACGACTACGCCTTCCCCGCCAACCTGCTGGGCATCGCCCGGGCCGGGGCCGGGGTGAACAACATCCCCATCGACAAGTGCTCCGAGGCGGGCATCGTGGTGTTCAACACCCCCGGCGCCAACGCCAACGCCGTGAAAGAGCTGGTGATCTGCGCCATGCTGCTCTCATCCCGGGACGTGGTGGGCGGCGCGGAGTGGGTGAAGGCCCAGGCCGCCTCCGGCGTGGAGGTAGCCGACGTGGTGGAGAAGGGCAAGTCCGCCTTCGTGGGCCCGGAGCTGTACCGCAAGACCCTGGGCGTGGTGGGCCTGGGCGCCATCGGCGCGCTGGTGGCCAACATTGCCCTGTCCCTGGGCATGGAGGTGTACGGCTACGACCCCTACCTGTCGGTGGACGCCGCCCTGCGGCTTGACCGCCACATCAAGGTGGTGAAGGAGCTGGACACGCTGTACGCCAATTCCGACTACGTGACCCTCCACCTGCCCTATATGGACGCCACTAAGGACACCATCAACGCCGCCGCCATCGCCAAGATGAAGGACGGGGTGCGCCTCATCAACCTGGCCCGGGGCGGTCTGGTGAACGACAATGACCTCATCGCCGCCCTGGAGTCCGGCAAGGTGGCCTGCTACGCCACCGACTTCCCCAACAACAAGCTGATGGCCGCCCCCCACGTGGTGGCTCTGCCCCACCTGGGGGCCTCCACCCCGGAGAGCGAGGACAACTGCGCCGTCATGGCCGCCGATCAGCTCCGGGACTTCCTGGAGAACGGCAACATCAAGAACTCCGTCAACTTCCCCAACGTGATCATGGAACGCTCCGGCGTCCAGCGCCTGTGCGTCATCCACCGGAACGTCCCGGCGGTTATCGCGCAGATCACCACCCAGCTGGGCGCGGACGGGGTGAACGTGGAAAACATGACCAACAAGTCCAAGGGAGAGTACGCCTACACCATGGTGGACGCGGGCTCCAAGGTGGATGAGAGCGTCATTGAGGATATCGGCAGGGTGCCCGGCGTGATCCGGATGCGGGTGATCTGAGCCGGAACGGAATAGTTTTTCATAAAAAAGCCCTGAAATCTTAAGATTTCAGGGCTTTTCCTTTGGGATAACGCTCCGGCCTGCCATCTTGTACAGGCATGGCCGCCCGGAGGGTAAAAATGCCGTCCTCCGCCGTAAACTCGCACAGGCCGTGGCAGGTTTGGGTGATGGTTTGGATGCTGCGGCAGCCATAGCCGTGGCCCTCCCGCTCGGACACGGGCAGCCCGTCCCGCATGGCGATCTTCCCCACGCAGGGGTTTTTGATCTCGATCAGCAGCTTGCTGGCCCGGATGCTGCAGCTGCAGCTGATCCACCTCCGGTTTTCGTCCAGCGTCCCGGCGGCGGCCAGGGCGTTCTCCAGGCCGTTGGACAGCAGGGCGCACAGCTCGATGTCCGGAATGCTCAGCGTGTTGGGCAGATCGGCCCTCACCGTCAGCCGAACCTCCAGCCGCTCCGCCCGATCCGAGAAGGCGGAGCAGAGCAGATTGACCAGCTCGTTGTCGCAGAACCGCTTGGGCGTGATGGCCTCGATGCCGCTTTGCACCTCGCTGATGTACTCCTGGGCCTGCTGGATCCTGCCCTCGGCCAGGAAGGCGTTGATGGCGGTGAGGTGGTGGCGCATATCGTGGCGGTAAAGGGCGGACTGGCTCTCCGAGCGGCGCAGAGAGGTCAGCTCCTTCTCCGCCTGCTTGAGCTGGGTGGACAGCAGGGAGCTCTGCATCTGGGTCTGGCTGTGCTGCTGGAGCTGCTGGCGGTAGGCGGTGGTATAGGCCATGTAGAGCAGGCCGACCACCGTAGGGAGGGTCTCCGCCACCACCTGCCCGGTGGAATATGTGATGTTGGGAGAGAGAATGTCGGCGTAGAGCAGGTTGATGCGGGCGGCAACGGTATAGTCATAGATGTAGTAGAGGACGGGCAGGCAGCTAAAAAGGAGCAGCGATTTTCGGGACTCGGTTATGGTGTCCCGGGCGGAGGGCACAAAGTACCGGAGCAGAAAGAGAAAAATGGGGGCGATGGTAACGGAATAGACAATCTGCCCCACCAGCGCCGAATCGGTGGCCGCGGCGGTCACAACGCCGGTGCAGCGGGGGATCTGGCAGCAGAGATAGGCGGCGCAGACGCTGACCAGCGAGATATCGACCGGCTTTTTCAGCCCAAAAATCAGGAGCAGCAGCAGCGGGAGATGCACCATCAGCGGATAGAGCCGCTTTGTCGCGTCCAGCCCCCACACCAGCCAGGAGGCGGTTTGAACGGCCAGAAAAACGGGGCACAGCGCAAACAGCAGGACGCACTCGCGCCCGGATTTGCAGCCCCCGGCGATGGCGACGCTCAGAGCCGCGCCGAAGAAGAACACCAAACCACAGTTCACTCCGCCAAGGATATCTACCAGATTCATCATTCCGCCGTCCCTCCCTGATCAAACAGCAGCGCCATATAGTCCTTGTGGAGCTGCGGGTACAGCAGCCTGGACACGGGAATCTCCTTTCCCGTGAAGGTGACAATGCGGCTGGAGGAAAACTCCGCCGCCTGGAGCATATTGACGATATAGGAGCGGTGCACCCGCATGAACTCCGGCCGGATCAGCAGCAGATCCTCATACTCCTTCAGGGATCCGGCCACCTCCCTCACCCCGCCGCTTATCAAGTTGAAGTACAGCCGCTTTCCCATGACTTCCACAAAGGCCAGCTGGGAGAAGGGAACACGGACAATGGTGGTTCCGGTTTTCAGAACCAGGGCCTCCTGGGGCCGCTGCTCCCGGAGGTACAGCTCATCCAGCAGCCGGAACAGCCGCTCCCTGTTCACCGGCTTGAGCAGATAGTCCAGGGCGCGCACCCGGTAGCTCTCGCAGGCGAACTCGGGGGACGAGGTGAGGAACACAATATCCGCGGCGCCGTCGAAGGTTCGCAGCTCCCGGGCCGCGGCCATGCCGTCCACCGTGGGCATGATCGCATCCAGCAGGTACAGCGTGAACCGCTCCCGCCGGGCCGCCTCCAGCAGCTCCACCGCGCTGGAGAACACCCGCCTGGGCAGGGGGAGCTGCCGCTCCTCCTCCCAGTCGTCCAGGAGACCGGCGACGGCCTCCAGATCTTCAGCCTCATCATCGCATACTGCGACATACATACCGGTTCCTCCTTCCAAAAATACGCTTTCAGCCGATGCTAATTGTACCACAAAAGGGGACGGCTGAGAAGCCATCCCCACCGCATTTTAAGGTCAAGTTTCCGCATTTCGGGCCCCTCCGGCCCTTTTGCCGTCCCATAAAGAGAGGGAGGGCCTTGGAAAGGCCCTCCCTCAGCCTGTCGAAAAGCGGCCTGCCTGGGAAATATCCAGGCAGGCCGCAAAGCATAAAATGATACATACGGGCAGAAAACAGCAGGAAAGAGAGACGCGATTGGCGTTTTGCTTTCCATCTGGCCAGCTTTTTGAGATTCATAGCAGCAAACTTAAGCCTCACCCATTTGGAAACCTGGGCCAGACCTCTGTATAGGGTATAGCGCATACCATGCTTTTCCTTGGCGTCGGCAAAGACGCGCTC
>JAETQF010000020.1 GCA_021770845.1 Oscillospiraceae bacterium | reverse complement strand
GTGGAATTGCCACACGATACGCAAAAAACACATCATCGTTTCTGGCTGCAGTGCAAATTCGTTGCATTGCTATTTGGTGTGCCATTTTGGCTTAACTTGTGTAGACACTATTTAAGATTTAGATTGCAGTCAGCAAATTTTCGAAGAATTGATAGCGAAAGTAATAATGGGTCATGCCATTTTTGTGAACACTTGTCTCATTATGGGGAGAAGGAATTTTACTGTGAGTATCTTCAAATTAAGTTCATCTGTGCTGAAGACAACTTGGAATGTTATATATGCGATTCCTGCCATGATCTTATTGGCGATCTCGTCCAATGTATTTTGTTAGAAAAAGAGTATAAAAGTAAACATTAATATGTTCAAACAACAGGCAAGTATATGCATATGTACTCCATGCAAAATCATTAGGCTGGTGGAGTGAATATATGCAGAAAATTCATGATTATGGATACTTCATGTGCATAGTTCAGAAGTGTTGAGACGCAGTTATTATAAGATGGTTTGTCTGTGATCGGTATACGTCAAAGGCGACAGATGGACTGTGGATAGCGTTTTAAACGGATGCACGCTAAATGCAAGTTAACGTCTGAAATGGGAGAAAAGAGGTAAGTAGCATGGATGATTTAAATGAAAAACTGCAGGCACAAGGGTTCAGGAAAAAGAAAAGCGCGGATGAAGATGGGGGATGTTTTGTATGTGATTTCCGTTCATGTGTAGATCCAGACGCTGATGATTCGGATGATTACTGTGCCTACTTTCACATGAGATTCAGGGATAATGACTATATATGTCGACAATACAAAATTAATCGTAATATCGCTGGACTCGCCGAGTCTCTTACAAGTAACGGCAAAACTGTTCCCAAAGATGGGAGGAAAGAGAAACCGCGTTTTTAAGGCCTGTCTGGTAAAAAATAGGATTATCAAAGAATACATTCGGCGACAAGTTTGCAAAGAAATTGATGCACAAAAGAATTAGGAGTGATTAAATGCCAAGATGGAAGAGAGAACAATACATGGATGCGTCAGGAGCATGGCGTATGCCGGACGATGACTACGTTGACTATTCTGGTGCATGGAGATCCCCGGATGATCATTATGTAGACGCATCAGGTGCATGGCGCGGGCCGAATGATGATTACGTTGATGAGTCCGGAGCATGGCGCAGACCTGGAGAGCAGTATTTGGATCATTCTGGTGGATGGCGCTATTAGGAAGCAATGAAGATTTTGAGTGCAGTATATGATTCTCTTTTGTGTAGGACACCCCCGCTTCCCCCTGAAACTGGGGGCATTTTGGGAGGACGATGTGGATTGATTACACATTACGATTTTGATAAGGGGCAATGCACATTAACCTCACCTGCTCATTATCAACCGAGTACCGAATTGCTAAATCAGACTATCGCCAAATGGCAAACCCACAATATCCAATTTTTTGGTCTGTTTCACAGCCATTACCCCCACGATACGGAGCTTTCGTCTGACGACATAAGTTATATTACTGAAATCATGCTTGCCATGCCATCAGAAATCCGCACTTTATATTTTCCTCTTATTTTGCCGAGAACGGCCATGATCGGCTATCAAGCAGACAGATGTGGTTTGGATGTACATATTGTTTGCGATAAGATAGAAGTATTAAAAATGGAGGTCAATTGACAATGAAAAAACGAAAGATACCCCAGGTAAAAATTCCGCAAGGGTGCTTCTGCGGCAGCAGAAATTGCTCCGACTGCGTGTATTGGGAGCGAAATAACCGTGATTCCAATGATCGCGGTTACTGCAACCACTACGGTTCCTATTATCATCCGTCAGAGCGGCAGGGATGTGGCTGGTATGAAGAACGATAGGCAACAAGAATATGGAAATCTTAACACAATGAAAGATTAACTATTAGATGTCAAGCCCTAAAATGAAGGATGACGGGAAAAAGTTAGACGGCTTAAAAGGGTATAACAAAGCAGATATCCCAGAGGATCCCGGATCGCTATTGAAGGGAATCAAATCACCGGGTAGTAAGGCTGCCCGGATTTCTCCAGAGCGAAGATGAGCCGCACCAGCTTCTTGGCGGCGTGGGATAAGGCAACATTGTAGTGCTTGCCCTCCGCCCGCTTTTTGGCAAGATAGGCAGCAAATCCAGACTCCCAAAGGCAAACGTATTTGGCCGCGTTGCAGAGGGCATAGCGCAGATACTTGGAAACGCGTTTTTCCATGTGAGGATAACAGTTTTTAAACTGCCCGGACTGGTAGGTAGAGGGGGACATCCCGGCATAAGCCATCAACTTGTCGGGGGAATCAAAGCGAGAAAAGCCACCGACCTCGGCCAGGATCATGGCGCCCATGCGGTATCCAATGCCTGGAATGGTGGTAATGGGAGAATGCAGCTCATCCATAATGGTCTGGAGCGCGGCTTCAATTTCGGCATCAAGTTCCCAGATGAGCTGAATTGTATGCTGTAATTCTAAGGATTTGGCAGGCATCCTGGAGCCAACGGAGCATCTGGCGGCGTCACGGATCTCCACTGCCATATTCCTCCCATAGTGGCCTTTAGAGGCATCTGCCAACAGGGCCCCTTCAGCTTGACCAAATGCGCGTCAGCAATTTGTTTGGCTCCTGGAAATTCAGACAGCAGCGCATAAACCGACGCATATGAAGCGCTGGTACCGCTTCTCCAACTCAGGGAACAGGATGCACACCAGCCTGGAAACGGACTGTTTCAGCTTCGCCGCTCTTTTACCTTGTCGAAGCGATATCTGGTGAGTAACTTTAGCTCCTCATTGTGGTATGCTGTATCTGTGTAGGGCTTGAGACCCGAATCGGACAAAGGCATAGCCGCAATCGTTCGTGCATCCACCTGGTCTGTCTTCGTCTTCCTGAGACTTTTCCGGTATAGATTGGTGCGCAGAGGGTTTAAGACATAGGTGGCCAGACCGTTGTCAAGGAGAAACCCAAGGATGTTGTAGCTGTAACGCCCGGTCGCCTCAAGCCCTACTTTTATGCTGTCTTGGGGTGTGGAGCAGGCCCGGAGCTTGTTCAACAGAGTGCTAAAGCTCTCCAGGTTATTGGGAATGGTAAACACATCCGACGGAACCACTTCCTCGGAACTGAAAATGAAGCAGTCATGCTTGTCCTTGGCCGCATCAATGCCCACGCAAACCATAGCAATACCTCCACCGATAAAATTGTGATGCTACATTCACAGGGCACTTGCTTTTGTAGCCTTGTTCCACATAAACCGTCTGGCGGTATTTAACTGATTAACAAAACTGCAAAGGGCTGTGGCTGGAACCTTTCATGAACCATCCCGTGGTAGGAGTGCAAAACCAATTCACAGCATCCCTTACAGTGTAGTACAGCCCTTGGAGAGGGGCTCTAATAACTACTACTCAATAATACGAGGAAAACGTTTATGAAAAAGCTTCAATTTCGTAGTTTTGTGCCCAGAATGGGTGGTATAGTTTTAGCAGTATCCATGTTATTGCTTTTTGCGAGCTGTGGTAATACAGAAGGGCAATCAGGTAAAAGCACAACGGAACAATTGGTTGGCTCTTGGTATCTAAATGGGGAAACGAGCATTACCAGGGAAGGCACCCGAGGACCTAAATTTACCTTGTACGATGACGGCACTTGTGAAATGGCAACTGAATATGGCACTGGAAGATGGTCCGTTGTTAATGATGATCAATTAAAATTAACAAATTTCTATGGCGAAAGTAGTACGGCGACCATCGTAAGCCTTGAAAGTGGGGAATTAACTCTGGAGGCTGATGGAACACAAATGACATATTTGAATGAGCCACGAAATGATTAGATACATAAAAAATGTGAGGTGTAAGCCATGAAAAGGCAAAAGGTTATCTGCTTTCTGCTGACACTATGTATCTGCTTCAGCACTTTACCAATCACTGCACAAGCAACGATAGATAGCCGAGTTGAACGGGCAATCTCTTGGGCCATTTCTATCGCAAATGATGATTCCCACGGTTATGACCAGACACACCGGAATGGACCCGATTACGATTGTTCTTCCCTTGTAAGCACGGCTTTCAGGCAGGGGGGATTTAATGTCAGCGGCAGTTGCTGGACTGGAAACATGGAGCAGGCATTTACAGCTGTTGGATTTAGGGCATACGCTGCTGGCTCAGTTACATTACAGAGGGGCGACATATTGCTGCGGCATGACAATGTATGGCAGCATGTGGAATTATATATTGGCAACAATCAATGTGTAGGGGCTCATATTAATGAAAACGGTGGTGTAAGCGGGGGAAGAACAGGAGACCAGACTGGACACGAAATCGATGTACACTCTACAAGGTCTTGCTACTTCTGTGGTGGCGGGTACGCACGTGTATTGCGTTATGAGGGCAACCCCTCAGGCCCCTCCACTCCCACTGTCAAGGAATACTTCTCCTGCAATGTCCAGATCAACACTGCCAAGGGCAAGACAGTTAATTTGTATAGCAAACCCACTGATGGTAGCCGCAAAACATATTTTGATCAAGGTCAGACAGCTTATAGCACCCGTGGGGCCAAACTCAGCGATGGTTCCACTTGGTACGAAATCCAGGCAATTGATAACGGGAAGGTTGTTACCCTGTGGCTTAACGCCGCAAGTAGCGGCGTTAATGTTGTAAACAGAAAAGTCGAACCGAGTCTCAATTTTTCACCCAGCAGTCTATCTATGAATGTTGGCAGCAGTAAAACGGTGTCCATAAAATTTGCAGGCGATGGAATTCAGAGTTTAGGCGGCACCATCAACGGCCAGAGCTTATGCGATGTAAGTTGGGGAACCATCAACTGGAATACGGGAACCACCAGCTTAATAGTTACAGGCAAAAAAGCGGGAAAAGCAACGATCGCGGTGAACCTTATAGATAAAAATGGAAAAATCATTTACTCCAAGAGCTTCACGGCGACCTTTACCGACCCCACGTATACAGTCTCCTATAACGCCAATGGCGGCAGCGGCGCACCTTCTTCCCAAACCAAGACCCACGGCAAAAACTTGACATTGAGCAACCAAAAGCCAACCCGTAGTGGCTATACCTTCAAAGGTTGGGCAACATCTTCCAATTCGTCCTCAGTTAGTTATCAACCAAGCGGTACATACAGTGGAAATAACAACCTTACTCTTTATGCAGTATGGGCTCCATCGGTATTGGTCGAGCCAACCCTCAGCTTTTCGCCCAGCAGTCTATCTATGAATGTTGGCAGCAGTAAAACGGTGTCTATTACATTTAAGGGGGATGAAGTTCAGAGTTTAGGTGGCTCTATCAACGGTCAGAGCTTATGTAATGTAAGCTGGGGATCCATCAACTGGAATGCGGGAACCACCAGCTTAATAGTTACAGGCAAAAAAGCGGGAAAAGCAACGATCACGGTGAACCTTATAGATAAAAATGGGAAAACCATTTGCTCTAAGAGCTTCACGGCGACCTTTATCGACCCAACATATACAGTTTCTTATAATGCCAATGGCGGCAGCGGCGCGCCTTCTTTACAAACAAAAACTCAGGGCAAAGACTTGACGCTGAGCGGTCAGAAACCCATCCGCAGTGGCTACACTTTCAAAGGTTGGGCAACATCCTCTGGGGCATCCAGTGCGCAATATCAGCCCGGTAGTATATACACCGATGACAAAGGGCTGACACTATATGCTGTCTGGGAGCGTAATAAAGTTGAATCAAGCATTACCTTTTCAACGAGTTCTATTACTTTAGACCCTGGTACCAGTAAAACAGTTTACATAACCTTTAAAGGGGAGGGTATTAAATATTTGGGCTTTACTCCCAGCAACGAAAAAAATTCCGTATGTTACCTGAGTTGGGCAGACATTAACTGGAAAAACGGGACTACAAGTGTAACAGCCACAGGCAAAGAACCGGGTACAACAGCCATCACAGTGTACTTGATGGATAAAGATGAAAATAGTTTTTACCAAAAGAGCTTTGATGTAACGGTCCAAAGTCCATCTTACAAAGTCTCCTATGATCCGAATGGAGGAAGTGGCGCGCCAACTGTGCAAACAAAAGTTTATGGCAAGGAGTTAATGCTCAGTACACAGAAGCCGATTCGAAGTGGCTATAAATTTAACGGTTGGTCGACTACCCCCAATTCGTCTTCTGCAAATTATCAGCCTGGAAGTATCTATCGCGAAGAGGGAAACCTTACGCTGTATGCCGTTTGGGTTCCAGATTCTGCTGTCCGCTATACCGTAAAGCACTATTTGAAAGATAGCAGCGGTACCATCCATTTAGATGCGATAGACGAATTGGCTGGGACTACCGGAACGACGGTTTCTCCCGCACCAAGAAAATATACCGGTTACGAATCTCCCGCAACAAAAAGCGCGATCATCCAAGCAGATGGGAGTACTGTAATTGAGTATACATACACGGTCAAATCATATACTGTAACGCTCAGCGCTGGAACGGGGATTTCCCATATTTCTGGCGGGGGAACTTATCCATACGGCAGCAAGGTGACAATCAGCGCAGTAGTTTCAGACGGTTTTCAATGGCAGGGATGGAACAGCAGCACAGCGGAATTTAATGGCAGCACAGAAATGAACTACACCTTTACCATGCCTGATTGCAACTTGACTTTTAAGGCAGAGGCAAAAGCGGTCGAACAGGTTTATGAGGTTCATCTTCCCAAACAGAATGAATACGCTCAAGGTTATTTCCAAGATGTATATCCAAATCAATGGTTCACTAAAAATGTTGCCTCAGCCTATGAGTTAGGCTTAATGAAAGGAAAGTCCAACCGCATTTTCGATCCCTATGGAAATGTGACATTAGCCGAAGCTATTACAATGGCCTGTCGTATTCACAGCATTTATATAAACGGTTACGAAAATATTCCTCAGACTAATGGCGGGAAATGGTATCAGCAATACCTTGACTATGCTTATCAACAAGATATCATTGACTGGGCTTCCTATCATAACGCCAATGTGGGAGGAAACGCAACAAGAGTTCAGTTTGCCGAAATTATGGCCAAGTGTTTGCCGGATGAAGGCTTCTATGCGATGAATGCCGTACAGGATAACGCTATCCCAGATATGCCTGTATCGGACACATCTGCATCTTTTGTGTATAAACTTTATCGGGCGGGCATCTTGTCCGGCAGTGATGTCAAAGGCACGTTCTCCCCTCTGAGCTACATTACCCGGGCAGAGGCAGCCGCAATTATTTCCCGTGTTGCCGAATCCGACAATCGGGTCAGTTTTTCCCTCTCGTAATTCACGACATACAAATTAAGGAACCTGCTCCAGATATAAGGAACCGCCGGCAGTGCTATTCCACTGCCGGCGGTCATTTGTTTGCTCCTTTTGGTTGGGCATATTCGTCTCCAGTTAATCCCTAAATTTGTTCAAGGGCTCAGTTTCACTCAATGAGACATCCCGTTTTCAAACCGTATCATAGGCGCTATCAACAATTCAAAGGCAAATACGTTTGCAGTTAGGAAAACTCCGACAGGATCAAATCCCCTGCCGGAGGTTTCATTTTCCCCGTCATATCCCGTCCAGTTTCTGCTTGAATTCGGCGTCGCTGAGTTCCCCCTTCAACGCCGCGTCCCACCAATCCTGAATCACGGCCACCTGCCGGTTCCACTTGTCCGTGCTGATGCTGCCCCGGTTCTTTCTGCCCTTCAAACGATTATAAGCTCTGGAGTATTCCTTAAGGATGGGAGCTTGATTTTTCTGCTTCTCCTTCCGGTGCGCACCTACCTGACGGCAGGTGCGTTTCGTTTCGTCTGGAGCAATGCGGTTGCAGTACACTGTGTCATGGCCGCCCACCGTCAGGAAAAAGTGCCGGCAATTATGGCAGCGGCGCGGCACGTTGCCTGCCGCCATGCCCTTGTATAGATCCGTGTACAGAAAGCTGGCCAGCTCGTCAAAGGTGAGTTTTTCACCAAATACCGCGCCACCGTCTTTTGCCTCCATCGCCCGGAAACCGAGCCGCACCGGGAAATCCAACTCGATGGATTCCAGATCCTCGTCCATCTCATCTTCTTCCTCGGCGTATTGAAACGCTGTTTTCATCATCCGCCTGTATCTCTCGTAGGCTTCCGCATAGGCCGCCGGGGAGCGGGCAGGAAGATCTTCAAAATAGTCCTCCAACATCAAGAATGTATTGCGGATGAAGTCGCTCACCGAATCCGGCAGCCGCTCCAGTCGATCCAACCAATAGGTCATCGCACGGTGAAAGTTTGTTCCTTCGGTGACGGAATCGTCCATGCGATCTGGATGCTCACGCATGGAGTGAAACAAGCCCTCCGAACCATGGGAGTACGGAGCAAAATTTTTGTATGCGGGAAGCTGGGCCAGCACCGCCCAGACCGTATCCAGCTTCTGCTGTGCCACGGCGGCGCTGGATGGGGTGCGCGCCGCCAGGAACACCTCAAGCTCCGGCTTGAAATCTGCGACTGCTTTTTCCAAGTCCCGCAAAAGCCGCCTGTCCATCTCCAGCACCTCCACTGCAAAATGTCCCAGTGGGTACCGCTTTCCATTCAACAGGCATTCCCTGGGGCCAAAGATGGCGGAGAAAGAATCAAAGTAGTCATTGGTAATGGCATACATCGGGGCATCCTTCCCGTATCCGATTGAAATCAAGTTCCATGCCCGACATGAGCTGGGGCTATTGAACTGGGGAATTTTCCCTGCTACAATCATAGCAGATTTGAAGCCGGCATTCAATCTGATATTTCAAACAACACGATTTGTACCTCGACAACTGAAAACCCACCATCAGAGAACATACTCCTTGGGTGAAGCAGCGCCAAGACTCCTGATACAGGACGAGCGTGCCAACAGGGCGAAAACGCCGCAGTGAGATTCTGAGGCTGGAACAGGTACGGTGCGTGGCCAATCAAAATTAACGAAAGGATTCTAAATGAAATTATCTGAGTATAAAAGTTATGACGAGCTGCCGCTGTTCCTCAATGCGGCAACGGTGGCGAAGGTGCTGGGCGTGTCGCCGTCCAGCGGCTATGAACTGGTGCACGATCCGGACTTCCCTGTGTTGAAAATCGGCAGCCGGATGGTGGTGCCGAAAGGGAAGTTCGTGGAATGGGTGGAACAGCACACGGGAGGGCAGCGATGAGAAGTGGGCAGTCATTACCCGCACCGTCCTCTGATGAATTCTGCTTGCCGCACGAGGTGTTTGAACTCGGTCTGACGCACGGCCCGCTGCTGGTGTATCTCTATCTGATCTGCCGTAAGAGCCTGAAGCGCGGCGTAGACAAAATGAGCTGCGCCATCATCAGGAACGCGGTGGGATTGTGTGAGAAAACCGTGCGAACACATCTGCGCACACTGGCTGACGCTGGGTTCATCAAGGTGAAGAAACACGGGCAAACGTTCTCCTACTCGCTGTGTCCCATCCAATCCAAAGTGCAGGAGCATCGCAGCACGACTCACTGGATATCCAGGAAGCAAGCCTGGATCACTGACGAGGTGTTCGATGCGGCGTTCCCTGTTCCCGTTGAGGTGTTCCATCTCGATCTCAAGGGTGGTGAGTTGCTGGTGTATATCTACCTCCACTACCAAAAGGGTGTGCGGAGCGGACAGTGCTGGCCCAGCTACGCTACCATCGGCGCGGCAGTCGGGATGGGCCGGAAAACTGTCCAGAGGCACGTGCATTCGTTGATATCCAAGGGCCTGATCCAAGCGGAAGACACCACGATCCGCCGAAGAGATGGACGTCGCTACAACGGCAGCCTGCTCTATACGGTCAGGCCAGTCGAACGAATTTTGAAAGAGCGCGAGAAAGAACTTCTCGCGGAGTTGAAGCTGGTGGAAGCCCAGCGCAAGTGGGAGCGGCGCTGCCAACAGCGTGACCGCCCCCGTTCCGCGTTGTGAGGCCCCTTATTGACGTTCCGCGGGCCGGGTGACACCCGCACCCCGTCCAGCCCCTGAAACGCGGCGTTGGCCCCTGTGTGGCCCGTTGTGGAAAACGAGTCACACAGGGGCTTGGCAACGGAAAAATGTACCACGTTGTAATCAGTAAAGGGGCACCCCGGCACCGGATCAAGGGCGGCGCAGACGGGCCCCCTGCCGCAACCCAGCGAAGCGGTGGCAGTGGAGAGGGCGCAACCAGCCCCACCGCTTGCGGCGGGCCGAAGGGTAGCGCAGAGGGCCGATTTAGGGCAAGCAGGATAAAGCCCGGCGCCGCTTACGGCTCCAGGCGGTCACAGCGGGCCCGCAGTGCGGGCCGCTTTCAGGGCTTTTACGGGCCAGGGAAGGAATTCCGGGAACTGTTTGGAGCGTTTGGCAGGTGTCTGCTTTTGGCGTCACTTTCAAGCCGAAAAACCACTTTTGGTGTCTGCTTTGCCCGAAAGCCAGCCGCTTCAAGGGATTGACGCGGCGTCTGTTCTGCTATCACAGACGTTTTCAGGGCGTTACTGGCAGAGCATGGCAGATCATCCAATAATCAAAACATGGAGGAATTTATGAGTAAAGAAAGCAAAGACCGTCTGGCCCTGCGCATGAAGCCGGACACCAAGCGAAAAATCGAGCAGTGGTACAAGGCAGTGGGCTGCCGCAGCATGAACCAGTTCGTGGAGCGGGCGGTGAATTTCTACGTGGATCACCTGGCTGTCCAGGATGACAGCGGCACGCTGCCCAGGGCGGTACTCTCGTCCCTGAATGGGCGGCTGGGAATGTTCGAGGATCGGATGGCTTCCCTGATCTACAAGCACACAGTGGAGCTGGATATGATGATGGGCATCCTGGCGGACAGCTACGAACTCACCGAGGAGGATATGCGCCGCCGAAGGGCGGAGAGCGTGCGCAACGTTAAGAACACAAATGGGCGGATACCCTTCGAGGAAAAGATCCGCAGATTGGATAACGGCGTGGAGGACGAATGGCCCGATTGATTTTGAAAAGCCCGTACATCAAAGGCGGCAAAAACGCCGGCGGCCACGCAAGGTACATCGCTACGCGGGAACGAGTGGAGTTGGTTCCTGACGGACGCTCCGCCACACAAAAGCAGGTGCAGCTCATCGCCAGCCTGACGAAAGATTTTCCCGATGCGAAAAAGCTGCCGGAATACGGCAGCTACCGAGACAGTCCCACAAAAGTCAACGCCTCGGTGTTCATTACGCGGGCGCTGGAGGATAACTGGACGGATGTTCAGCAGAGCGATATCTACGCGGAGTATATCGCCACCCGTCCCCGAGTTGAGCGCGTCGGCAGTCATGGCCTGTTCGGCGACGAGAACTATGTGGATCTGAAAAAGGTGACAGCGGAGCTGCAAGCCTGCGAGAAAAATGTATGGACGCACATCATCTCGCTGAAGCGGGAGGACGCCGCCCGCCTGGGTTACGACAACGCCAGGACGTGGCGCAACCTGCTCCTCACACACCGCAACGATATCGCCGTCGCTATGAACATCCCGCCCAATGAGTTCCGCTGGTGCGCCGCCTTCCACGACGAGGGCGACCACCCTCACGTCCACATGATGGCATGGTCTGCCGGGGATGCTCCGGGTTATCTCAGCCCGGTGGGCATTGAAAAAATCAAGTCCATGCTTACCAACGATATCTTCCACCAGGAGATGCTCCATGTCTACGAGCAGAAAAGCCAGTCTCGGGATGAGCTGGTGACGGAGGCCCGCCGCGCCATGCTGGAGCTGGCCGACGAGATGAAGCAGGGCGTCTGCGAACACCCGGAGGCGGAACAGATGCTATTATCGCTGTCCCGCGAGTTGAAAAATGCGAAAGGGAAAAAGCAGTACGGGTATCTCTCCAAATCTGTGAAGAAACAGGTGGATGAAATCGTAGATCAGATGGCGCGGCTGCCCTCGGTAAAGTCGTGCTACGAAAAATGGCTGGAACTCCAGCAAGAGGTGAACGAGTTCTACTCGGACAAACCCATGGAGAGTATCCCGCTGTCTCAGCAGAAAGAGTTCCGCGCCATCCACAATGCCGTCATCCATGCGGCGCTCCGATTGGAGCATCTCACTTTTGAGGACAAGGGCATGGCGCGTTACGATGAGCCGGACGATATTCTCCAAGGCAGTGAAACCTGTGGACGAATTTGGTCAGTAGTTTGTGACGACAGTCTCCCACTCGGCCTGCGTGATGAGGGGGTGGAGCGGCTTCGCGCACAGGCGGAGAGGAACGATCCCTACGCCCAGCTTCTGCTGGGCAGGCTGTACCGGGATGGCCCGCTGGTCACGCCGGACTGGGTGGAAGCGCGGTATTGGTTTGAGCAGGCTGCACAGGAGCTGCCGGACGCACAGTACGCACTGGGCAAACTGCTGCTGGCCGATGACGTTGAGGTTCATGACCGGGAGCAGGGCATCCGCTGGCTGACGCGGGCCGCCGAGAGCGGGAACGAGTACGCCGCCTACCGTCTGGCTAAAGAATTTTTGAAGGACGGAAACACTGCGGAAACCCTGCCTTGGCTCACAATGTCTGCGGAAGCGGACAACCCCTACGCCAAATATTTGCTGGGCAAATTGTATTGGGAAGGCGAAGATATCCCCCAGGACATGGGACAGGCCGTCCACTGGCTGACCCAGGCAGCGGAGCAGGGGCATCCTTACGCCCAGCTCCTGTTAGAGCGTCAGAACGGCCCTTCCCTGCCCTCCGCCATCCTGGCAGTCAACAGTCTGCTCCATTCGATAGGGCGTATCTTCCAGGACAACGCCCACGTTATAGACGGAACCCATGGCCAGCACACTGACCGCAAGCTGCGGCGCAGGATCCAGGAAAAGAAGATCGCCATGGGCCACAAGCCGGACGACCACGAGGAGCAGGTCTGGGGTGGCATGACCATGTGACCCCGCGCAAAAGTTGCTGTGCTGTAAACAAGCAGCTTCCCGCGCAGACCGCCAAGTTCCAGCTCAGTCGCCCCCAATTTCTTTGGGTATAACTTGGGCAAAATATTCTTCCAGCGTAATCTCGCCAGCCAGCATTTCCCGGCAAAGGGCGGCATGATCAGGATTGACAACAAAACCTTCCATCTCTAATGAAGCAGTGGCAGTACGGATGGCGTGTTCAATAGCAGCTTGGTTCACAGCAACAACCTCCCATAGAACAAGTTATGACCAGTATACCTCAAAGGATGTTCAGCTACAAGCTATTTGCTTTTGAAAAAGTCCAAGTCTATGATCCCACAAAAATCTGCGCCACAGAAAACAATAGGAACACCCCTGCTGTGCAAAGTGCTTCGTTCACGCCGTAGTTTTTCTCCATGCGGTTCCCCTGATTGGTCTTGACTTTCCAACGATCCTTCGGCATGGTTGTGTTTGCGAAAAGCACCACAAAACCGAAAGGGGATCAGATCATGAACAGGAAAAGGGAAGCGATCTTTATGGGGCTCGGCATCCTCGCCGGCTTCGTCCTGAGCGGCCCCGCCGCCCAGGCGGCCACCAGTATCGCAGCCAAGCTGAGTACCCAGCCTATCTACGTGGACGGTCAGCGGGTGGGCATGACCGCCTACTCCATCGGCGGCAACAACTATGTCCGGCTCCGGGACATCGGCAGAGCGGTAGACTTCGGTGTGACCTATGATACCGCCACCAACAGCGTCTACATCGACAGCACCCAGCCTTACCGGGAGGAAACCTCAGCCGCTCCGTCCGGCCTCACCGAGGAAAGTGTGCAGTCCACCCTGGCACAGCTCCGGGAAATTTATCCCACCGGGACAGAGTTCCCCACGCCCTACCGCTCCACCAGCGGCGGGCCCTACCACCGGGGTACCCACTGCTCCGGCTGGGCTACGCTGTGTTCAGACGCAGCGTTTGGCGATCTCCCGTGGCGGAGGGTCGACAACCCAAGTTGGGAGCAGATCCGCTCCGGGGATTTGATCCGCTACGATAACAGCAGCAATGGCCACGTGGTGGTTGTGATCAGCAAAACGGACGAGTACGTCAAGGTCACCGAGAGCGGTCTCAACAACCATGCCCGCTGGGGCGGACAGTACTTCAAGTGGTGGCTGGAAGAACAGCCTGGATATACCCTGTACACACGCTATCCGGAATAGGCGCTCTCAAGCAAAAGCGGGCGGCGCTCCACACCTGCGGAGCGCCGCCAAAGTGGTTTCCCCCGTGTTAGCCCCTGTGCGGCGCTTTGTGCCCATCCCACAGAGCAGGGGCATCCGTACACCTTGCGCCAGTGAGGCGCGGTGTTGGCCCCTTTGTGGGTCGCTGTGAGCGGCTGTGAATTGCACCCGTGTTACCAAAGAGAAGCCCTGCGGTACGCTACAAAAAATATGTGTCTGTTCTGATAACTCTCACCGTTGGCCATGGCTATTCCCGCCGGCCTGTGGTATGGTGTGTCGCTACAGGAGGCGAAAACAATGCGAAATACTTTGGAAGATCTCTACTACGGCAACATAGCACCCAACACGCAGGACATGGCGCCCAATTCAGAGCTGAAACGGGCGACGGATCGTGTGACCCGTTTCGAAAAGCAACTCATAGAGCAGCTCGACGAGGCTGGGCAAGCGGTCTTGGCAAAGCTGATCGAATCGCAACAGGAGATCGACAGCATCACGGCGCTGGAGAATTTCATCCTGGGCTTCCGGCTGGGTGTTCGAATCATGGCCGAGTGCATGGATACCAATGACGGCGACATTAAAATGGGAGGTGAATAACAAATGGCAAAGCGCAGGCCATCCGGCGACGGTATGGTGCGCAAGCGGGAGGATGGCCGATGGGAGGGCCGCATCGTGGTGGGACACAAGGAGGATGGCGATCCCATCTTTCAGTATGTCCTCGCGCCCACGCAGAAAGCCCTTCTGCCCAAGCTCCACCAAAATATTGAAGTATTCCGGGATGTGGAGCTGTGCGAGGACAGCCGCATGACCCTGGCCCAGTGGCTGGATCGCTGGCTGGACGAGTACGCCACCCCGCGCTTGCGGGAAAGCACGATGAGCGGATATCATATGTACGCCGAGCAGTACATAAAGCCCCGTCTGGGGAACAAGAAAATGAATTCCATCACCTCAGCGGATATCCAGCGGTTGTACACCAAGCTGAAAAAAGAGGGCCGGGTACATGAACACCTGGAGCATGGCTGCTTTCTCTCCGCCGGCACAATCCGACGTATCCACACCATGCTCCACCGCGCCCTTGGGGATGCGGTGAAAGCCCGCATCATCCCCTGCAACCCCGCCGAGGGCCTGACGCTGCCGAAAGCAGACTGCCCGGCCAAGCGCGTCCTCACCGATAGAGAGCTGGACAAATTCGTGGAAACCATCCAAGTCGACCCCTTCTGGCATGACTTCTTTTACACCGAACTCACCACCGGCCTGCGGCGGGGCGAGATCTGCGGCCTCCAGTGGCGCGACTTTGATCCTGAAACGGGTACGTTGCAGATCAGCCGCACCCTGCACAAAAAGACGGGCGGCGGGTTTGAAACGGGCAAAACGAAAACCGGGCGGGGGAGGCGCAAGATTTTGCTCCCTCAGAGTACGGCGGATATGCTCCGGGCGCGGCAGGACGCACTTCCCGGCAAGTGGATCTTCCCCAATCTTCTCAAGCCGGAGCAGCCCGTCTCGCCTGACGCGGCTTATCGGCGGTTCAAGGCCCTATTGTGTGAAGCTGGGATTACCGATAGCATTCCGTTCCACGCATTGCGCCACACGTTCGCTACTCATGCGTTGGCCAGCGGGGTGGACGCGAAAACCCTGTCCGGCATCCTGGGCCACACCGACGCCGCGTTCACGCTGAACACCTACACCCACGTCACCGGCGATATGCAGCGGCAGGCGGCAACCATCGTGGGGAACTTTATGGAGGACATTTTCGGAAAGGAGCTGAAACCGTGGCAAAGCGCAGAAAACGGGGCGAAGGAAGCGTCCATCTGAGAAAAGACGGGCGCTGGGAGGGCCGGGTGGTGGTGGGCTACGATGACAAGGGCCTGCCCATCACGAAAAATGTGCTGGCTAAGACGAAAACCGAGTGTACAGAAAAACTGAATAGATTAAAAGAAACCTGTATCGGACAGCCTACGGAAAAGCTTCAGCCAGATATGACCTTTGGCGAATGGTTGAATTTTTGGTATCAAAACTACTCTAAACCCAAGCTGCGGCCCACTACCCAGGCTGGGTACGAAAACGCCATCTACAATCACATTATCCCCGTGCTGGGGGCAATTCCGCTATCCGAATTGGGTACAAATGAAATCCAGCAATTTTATGCCGAGTTGAAAAAGAGAGGTCGGTTGATCCGAATAGAGCTCTATGGGGAGGGCGTTTCGGATCGCACTGTGTGGTCTTGCCACACTCGGATCAGGACGGCATTGGATCGGGCGGTACAGGATGGCTTTATTCGTATAAACCCCGCTGCCGACTGCAAATTGCCGTCCCAGGACACCAAAGAAATGCAGCTTTTATCCCGAGAGGAAATGCAAAGATTTTTGATCCAGGCAAAAGAGGAAGGGTATTACGAACTGTTCCTCCTGGAACTGGCCACGGGCCTGCGCCGGGGCGAGGTGCTGGCCCTTCAATGGGACGACCTGGACTTCGAAACCGGGGCGTTGCGCATCCAACGCCAGGTCTACCGGGCCAACGGCGAGCTGGTGGTGTCCGTCCCCAAGACAAAAGCCGCCCTGCGCACCATCGTCTTACCACCCTCTTTGGTGGGTGTGTTTGAGGAATATCACGGGCAAATCAATTCCCGCTGGATGTTCCCCTCTCCGGCAAAAGAGGACTCACCCCTCGACCCAGCCACCGTCCGAAAGCGCCTCCAGACCATCCTGGAACACGCGGGGTGCAGAAAAGTCCGCTTCCACGATCTGCGCCACCTGTTCGTAACCACGGCACTGGAAAACGGACTGGATGTGAAAACCCTGTCCACCATCATCGGGCACGTTTCCGCAAAGACCACGTTGAATATCTACACCCACGTCACCGACGCCATGCGGCAGACGGCGGCGGCAAAAATTGACCGGGGAATTGGCAAATGTGAGCCATCCGATGAGCCCAGAACGGGTTTACCAACCCAAGCGTCTGACACTCGCTCAGCGGCCCCCTTTGAACCCTACGGGGGCAAAATCCGCAAATCCGGGACGGGCTGTGTGACGCAGATCAACGACCATCTATGGGAGGGAAAATTCTCCCCCAAGTGGCCCGATGGGAAAATCCACTCCCGCAGTATCTATGCTGGCAGCGAGGCCGAATGCGAGGAAAAGCTGACCGAGCTGATCCAGCAGATGAAAGCGGAGGTTGCGGAGGCAAAGCGTCTGGCCGCTGACGGGAAGTGGGAGGCAGCCATGGCGCTGGCAGTAAAAAAGAAAGCGAGGGGGACGAGAAAAATGGATCTCCTCGCGTGAAAATTGGGAAAGATTTACCACGCTGTAATCAGTAAGAACATCCCGCAGTGCTGTCCAAACCAACCACCCAATCTGCCCCCCAGCCGGGGGCAGATTTTTTCTGTCTGTGGTCATTTATGTGGTCAAGCCCCAAACGCTAAAATAGAAACTGCAAGAAAAGTGATGTAAAATAAAAATTCCCTCTCAAAATCGGATAATTTTGAGAGGGAAGGTGGTGGAGACTACAGAACTCGAATCTGTGACCTCTTGCGTGTGAAGCAAGCGCTCTAACCAACTGAGCTAAGCCTCCATATTGGTGACCCGGACGGGAATCGAACCCGTGTTACCGCCGTGAAAGGGCGGTGTCTTAGCCGCTTGACCACCGGGCCAGGGTGCCCAAGGCGGGCTTTCTGAAGAAGGGGCTCCCAAAGAAGCGGCCTCGCCGCTTCTTTGGGTCTGGTAGCGGCGACTGGATTCGAACCGGTGACAACTCGGGTATGAACCGAGTGCTCTAGCCAACTGAGCTACGCCGCCATGTTTGCCGCCCTCAGCAGGGGCAAGTGATAATATACCTCATTTCCAAAGAAATGTCAACCTTTTTTTCGCCCCTCCGCAAAAAAAGTTGAATCCGGCCCGAGACCCGCGTCCCGGGCCGGATTTTAGCCTTATTCCTTGTCCAGCAGCTCCGCCACAACCGTCATGGGGTTGGGCTCATACTGCTCCACCTTCCCCGCGTCCACCGCCCGGGCCAGGGCCGGGTCGATGGGCAGCTTGGCCAGCACCGGCAGGGACAGCTGCGCCCCCAGCGCGTCGATGGTGCTCTCTCCAAAGACCGGGTGCTCCTGGCCGCAGCCGGGGCAGCGGAAGAAGGAGTAGTTCTCCACCAGCCCCAGCACCGGTATGTCCATCATCTCCGCCATGCGCACCGCCTTGGTGACGATCATGCCCACCAGCGTCTGGGGGGCGGACACCACGATCACCCCGTCCACCGGCAGGGACTGGAACACCGTCAGCGGCACGTCCCCGGTTCCGGGAGGCATATCCACAAACAGATAGTCCAGGTCGCCCCAGACCACATCCGTCCAGAACTGCTCCACCGCCCCGGCGATGACGGGGCCCCGCCACACAACCGGATCCGTCTCCCGCTCCATCAGCAGGTTCAGGCTCATCAGCTCGATGCCGCCCTCGGTGACGGCGGGGTAGATGCCCACCTCGCTGCCCTCCGCTCGCTGGCTGATGCCAAAGGCTCGGGGCACCGACGGCCCGGTGATGTCGGCGTCCAGGATGCCCACCTTTTTCCCCCGCCGGGCCATGGCGGCGGCCAGGGTGCAGGTGACGGCGGACTTGCCCACACCTCCCTTGCCGCTGACCACGGCGATCACCTTTTGAATGGAGGACAGCTCGTTGGCTGGCTTTCGGAAGTCCTGGGGGCTGGTGCGCTCTCCGCAGCTCTCGCCGCAGGAGGAGCAGTCGTGGGTGCACTCGCTCATTTGCAACATCTCCTTATGGTTCCGGGCATAAAATGACCCGGAAAAATTTTTTGATAAAATACCTTGACAGGCGAGGTATCTCGTGCTATAGTAAGCACATCAAGTTACTTCGGCTCGCGAGGTATCTTAAACGGTTGGGTATCTCAGCAATCAACAGACCGCCAACCAACAGAAGGGAGGACGCCATGTCAATTTCCGCGGATACCCTGCGCGGACACACGGACACCATTATTTTAGCACAATTGATGCGCGGGGACAACTATGGTTATGAAATCAATAAAAACATTCAGCAGCTCACCCAAGGCGAGTATGGCCTGAAGGAGGCCACCCTATACACCGCCTTCAAGCGGCTGGAGCAGGGGGGACTCATCGCCTCCTACTGGGGGGACGACGGCCCCGGGGCCCGGCGGCGGTACTACGCCATCACCGACGAGGGCCGCAAACGCTGGGCGGAGAGCCGCCAGGAATGGGAAAACACCCGCGCCCTGCTGGACGCGCTGATCAATGTAGAGGAGGTTTGAACACCATGGATGATATGAAGCTGAAGCTGAGCGAGGCGGTGGCCGCCCGCCTGTCCGCCGCCCCCGCCTCCAAGGAGAAGGACGAGCTGATCGAGGAGCTGTCCGACAACCTGTACCGCCGCTTCCTGGAGATGAACGGCGCGGGTGTGCCCGAGGAGGAGGCCTTCAACCGGGCTCTGGACGACCTGGGCGACGTGGACGAGCTGCTGGCCTACCTGGGCGTGGAGCCCGCCGGGGACGGAGCGCCCATCACCATCAACAACGACGAGCCCGAGGAGCTGAAGGCCGAGCGGCTGGCCGCGGAAGCGGAGCGCATTGAGGCGGAGGCCCAGCGGGCCCGGATGGACGCCGGGGACGCCCCCCAGGGCGAGCCCGGCAGCCACGGCGGCGCGCGCTACAACTACGACCCCAACGCCGGCCAGAGCGACCTGGACGCCATTCTGGCCAACGTGGGCGAGATCTGCCGGACGGCCATAGACCAGGTGAAGGAGGCGGCGAAGCAGGCCAAGGACGCCATCCAGCGCCGCACCACCGTGGAAAAGGAAAACAACCATGTCCGCGTCCACTTCAACACCCAGCCGGACGAACCCGTGCCCCCCACGCCTCCCGCACCGCCTGAGCCGCCCGCTCCCCCCGTCCCGCCCCAGGAGGGCAAGGGGTGGGAGTTTGAGGCCGAGCTGGACTCCGACGAGGGCCGCTTCTTCGCCGGCGCGGGGCCCAAGGAAAAGAAGGACGTCATCTACGGCTTCGGCTACGACAAGGCCAAGGGCGGCTTCTTCGCCCAGTGGGGCGAGTACCAGGGAGGGCAGCCCCAGGGCCCCCGGTTCACCGGCTCCGACTCCCGCATGGAGCACCAGGACGACGGCTCCTATTCCGTCACCGCCCTGAAGGATCTCCGGGGCATTGAGGTGCACACCGGTGCTGGGGACGTGACCATCCACGTCAGCGAGGCCGCCGATGCCGGGGTGATCATCGACGGCGACGTGGACGACCTGGACGTGACCTGCTCCGCCGACGGGGTGCTCACCATCCGGGAGGGCCGCACCGCCAGCTCCTCCTTCTTCTCCCGCCGGGGCATCGGCTCCGCCGACGTGGAGCTCTACCTGCCCAGCCGCCGCTGGGAGACCATCTCCATCACCACCGGCAGCGGCGATGTGGAGTTTGACCGGGACGGGCTGGACATCGACCAGCTCAGGGTCACCACCGGCAGCGGCGATCTCAGCCTCCGCCTGGCGGACTGCAGGCAGTTCTCCTTCCGCTCCGGCAGCGGCGACCTGGATCTGTCCGGCGCCTGCGCGGAGCTCCGGGCGGAGACCGCCAGCGGCGATATCTCCCTCCGGGGCCAGTTTGGGCGCGTCAACGCCAAGAGCGCCAGCGGCGACATCGAGCTGGACGGCGCGGCGGGCGGCCTCTGGTGCGGCTCTATGAGCGGCGATGTGAGCGCGGCCGTCTCCGCCTTCCCGGAGGCCATGGAGCTGTCCTCCAAGTCCGGGGACGTGGAGGCCCGCATTCCCGACGCGGGGCCCTTCTCGGCGCGGATGAAGACCGTCAGCGGCGAGCTGTCCTGCTCCTTCCCCGTCAACTACGTCAACGGGATGTGCGTCTACGGCGATGGATCCGGTCCCGTCTATTCCATCACCAGTGTCAGCGGCGACGTGTCGCTGGATCGCCGCTGAGGAGGTGCCCGTCTGATGAAAAACCTCGCTGTATTTGACATACGCCCTGGCCGCCCCAGCGTCTCCTGCAGCCGCAGATGCCCGGATCCCACCCTCTACGAGGGGGCCCTGGACGGCTGCGGGGTAGTCAGCGGCGTCCTGCCCTACGCGGGGGCCACGGTGCGCAATCCCGGCCTGCTGCCGCGCTGAATTGAGAAAGGAGCATACTGCTATGAAACGTCTTTGCCGTACCACCGGCCCCGACGCCCTGCTGTGCGGCGTGTGCGGAGGCATCGCCCGTTACTTCAATGTCGATCCCACGGTTGTGCGCGTGGCCACTGTCCTGCTGGTGGCCTTCGCGGGCCTGTCCCTGTGGGTGTATATCATCGCCGCCCTGATCATGCCCAAGGAGTACTGAGCCCGCTGATCGACAAAAGGCGCGGCGGGCGGATCGCCCAAACCGCTTCGCCGTACCCCACAGCGGGCCCGCCGGGAGTTATCCTCCCCCGGCGGGCCCGCTGTTTTCTGCCCTTGTAAGCCCTGTTTAAATATGGTATGATATCCCCACCGAACAAGAAGGAGGCCATACACCATGGCAGAAGCGAAGAAAATCCCCCAGCGATCCGAGGTTCCGGTGGAATACACCTGGAACACCGCGGACATCTATCCCACCGATGAGGCGTGGGAGGCGGAATTTGAGGAGGTTCAGGCCGCCATCCCCGTGCTGGCGGGTTATGCCGGCCGGCTGGGCGAGAGCGCCCAGACCCTCTATGACTACCTGACCCTGTGCGACAAGACGGTGGAGAAGGTCAGCCGGCTCTACCAATACGCCAGCCTGCGCCAGGACGAGGACACCCGGGACGGCACCTGCCAGGCCCTGGCGGGCAAGGGCGGCACCCTGTGGGTGGAGCTGAGCTCCGCCACCGCCTTCGACACCCCGGAGCTGCTGAAAATTCCCCAGGAAACCCTGGAGCGGTTCTACGCCGACCAGCCGGCGCTGACGCTGTACCGCCGGTTCTTCGCCGTCCTCCAGGACAAGAAGGAGCACACCCTGTCCGACGGGGAGGAGAAGCTGCTGGCCGCGGCGGGGGAGATGGCCCAGGCCCCGGACGAGGTGTTCTCCAAATTCTCCAACGCCGACCTCACCTTCCCCGACGCGGTGGACGGGGAGGGGAACCGCCTGCCCCTGTCCAACGCCACCTTCGTGCCCTATGAGATGAGCGAGGATCGGGATCTGCGCCGCTCCGCCTACGAGACCTACTACGACACCCTGGGCGGCTTCCGCAACACCGCCGCCGCCCTGCTGGACGCGGAGGCGAAAAAGCGCCGCTTCTTCTCCACCGCCCGGAAGTACGAGTCCCCCCTGGCCGCCGCCGTGGCCTCCAACCGGGTGCCGCCCCAGGTGTACCGCAATCTGGTGGACACGGTGAACGCCAACCTGGACAAGCTGCACCGCTATGTCCGCCTGCGGAAAAAGCTGCTGGGCGTGGACGAGCTGCATATGTACGACATCTACGCCCCCATGGTGGCGGGGGCGTCCAAGGTCATCCCCTTTGAGGAGGCCAAGGCCACCGTCTACGACGCCCTGGCCCCCATGGGGGAGGAGTACCGGGCCATCATCAAGGAGGGGCTGGACAACCGCTGGATCGACGTGTACGAGAACGTGGGCAAGCGATCCGGCGGATATATGAGCGGTGTGGTGACCCATCCCTATATCCTGCTCAACCACAAGGACGACCTGGACAGTATGTTCACCCTGGCCCACGAGCTGGGCCACGCTGTCCACTCCTACCTGTCCAACAAGACCCAGCCCATCGTCTACCGGGACTATGTGATCTTCGTGGCGGAGGTGGCCTCCACCTGCAACGAGGCCCTGCTCATGGAGCACCTGCTGGCCCGCACCACCGACAAGACCGAGCGGGCGTGGCTGCTCAACCACTTCCTGGAGCAGTTCAAGGGCACCCTGTACCGCCAGACCATGTTCGCCGAGTTCGAGCTGCGCATGGGCGAGCTGAACGCCCAGGGCACGCCGCTGACGGCGGAGCTGCTGTGCGCGGAGTACAAGGCCCTCAACGCCAAATACTTCGGCCCGGACATGGTGACCGACGACCGGATCGCCCTGGAGTGGGCCCGCATCCCCCACTTCTATTACAACTACTACGTGTACCAGTACGCCACCGGCTACTCCGCCGCCATCGCCCTGTCCCGCCGGATCCTGAAGGAGGGAGCCCCCGCGGTGAAGGATATGCTGGGCTTCCTGTCCGGCGGCTGCTCCCAGGATCCCATCGATCTGCTCCGGGGGGCGGGGGTGGACATGGCCTCCCCCCAGCCCGTTCAGGACGCGCTGGATCTGTTCGGCACGCTGATCGACGAAATGGAAGCTCTGATGGAACAGTAAAAGGAAAAGCCGGGGCCTGTGCCTCGGCTTTTCGCTTGCCCTGCAAACGGGCTGTAATAATTAATGTGCACAAAATAATTTGACCTTTGCGCTGATATAGGTGCAATTGCGGTACAAATTTATGATAATATGGGCGTGACAAGGGAGGCGAGAGGTATTTCGCCAACTTGGCTGTGGAGCCGTTCTCAAAGCCTCTGCTTCAACTGGTACAGCAGATTCAGCGCCTCGATGGGCGTCAGGGTTTCCACGGCGGTATTGCGCAGCTCGTCCAGCACCGCCGCTCCCGCCATGTCCCCCAGGGACACCTGGCCGTCCGGCTGCTCCGGGGCCGTCCGCGGGGCGGGGGAGGGGCCGCCCTGACCCTCCAGCTCCGACAGGATCTCCCGGGCCCGGTTCACCACCCGCTCCGGCACCCCGGCCAGCCTGGCCACTTCCACGCCGTAACTCTGATCCGCGCCGCCGGGGACGATCTTCCGCAGGAACACGATGCCGTCCCCCCGCTTTTTGGCGGAGATGTGGTAGTTGCGCACCCCCTCGATGGACTGCTCCACCTCGGTGAGCTCGTGGTAGTGGGTGGCGAACAGGGTTTTCGCCCCCAGCCGTTTCTTGTCCGCGCAGTACTCCAGCACCGCCCGGGCGATGGACATACCGTCGTAGGTGGAGGTGCCCCGGCCGATCTCGTCCAGGATGAGCAGGGAGCGGGGGGTGGCGTTTTTGAGCATGGCCGCCACCTCCGTCATCTCCACCATGAAGGTGGACTGGCCCGCCGCCAGATCATCCGACGCCCCGATCCGGGTGAACACCCGATCCACCACCCCGATCCGGGCGGAGCGGGCGGGCACAAAGGAGCCCATCTGGGCCATGAGCACGATGAGGGCCACCTGCCGCATATAGGTGGACTTGCCCGCCATGTTGGGCCCGGTGATGATGGCCAGGCGGCTGTCCTTGCCGTCCATCCGGGTGTCGTTGGGCACGAACAGGGAGCCGTCCAGCATCCGCTCCACCACCGGGTGGCGGCCCTCCTTGATGTCGATGACGCCGCTGGCGTCCACCTCCGGGCGGCAGTACCCCCCCTGGGCCGCGGCGGCGGCGAAGGAGGCCAGCACGTCCAGCCGGGCCACGCAGGCTGCGGCCTCCTGCACCTGGCGCACCTGGGCGGAGGCGGCCTCCCGCAGCTCCCGGAACAGCTGGTACTCCAGGGCGGTGACCCGGCTCTGGGCGGAGAGGATCTCGTTTTCCAGATCCTTCAGCTCCTGGGTGAAGAACCGCTCGCAGTTCACCAGGGTCTGCTTGCGGATGTAGTCCTCCGGCACCAGGTCGTAGTAGCTCTTGGACACCTCGATGTAGTAGCCGAACACCTTGTTATAGCGCACCTTCAGGCTCTTGATCCCGGTGCGCTCCTTCTCCCGGCCCTCCAGGGCGGCCAGCAAATCCGCCCCGTGATCCAGAATGTCCCGGAGCCTGTCCACCTCGGCGTTGTAGCCCGTGCGGATGAAGTTCCCCTCCCGGATGGTGAAGGGCAGGCGGTTGTCGTCCGCGTCCTCCCGGATGGCGGACAGCAGCAGGGCCTGGAGCTCCTCCAGCCCGCCCAGCCCCTCCGCCAGCGGCTCCAGGGCGGCGGCCGCCGCGTCCCTGGCCCGATCCGCCAGCTCGGGCAGGACGGACAGCCCGGTGCCCAGCAGCAGCATATCCCGGGCGTTGGCGGAGCCGTACACCACCTTGCCGATGAGCCGCTCCAGATCGGGCACACGGCGGAGCGTGCGGATCAGCTCCTCCCGGGCCACCGCGTCGCCTAAAAGGGCGGCCACCTGATCCTGCCGCCGGGCGATGGCGGCGGGGGAGAGCAGGGGCTGCTCGATCCAGGCCCGGATCATCCGGTGGCCCATGGGGGTCTTGGTCTTGTCCAGCACCCACAGCAGGGAGCCCTTCTTGTCCTGCTCCCGGAAGGTCTCGGTGAGCTCCAGGGTGCGCCGGGCGGTGAGATCCAGCTCCATAAAGTCCTGCTCCGCCCCGCCCTCCGGGGCCGCGGAGTTGAGATGGCCCAGGTTGGTCTTCTGCGTCTCGGCCAGGTAAGCCGCCAGCGCCCCCGACGCCTGGAGGCACAGCCGGGGGCCGTCCTCCTCCGGCAGGGGCTCGTCCGCCTTCCGCAGGCCGCAGTCTGCCAGCGCCTGGGCCGCCTGGGCGGGGCGGAAGCGAACCTCGTCCCCCCGCTGCCACAGGCAGCCCAGCCGCTCCTTGAGAAAGACGGTCAGATCGGGGTCGGAGGCGGCGGCGTCGGACAAAATGGCCTCGCTGGGGGGGCAGGCCGCCAGTGCGTTGAGCAGGTGGGGCAGGAAGCCCTTCCCCAGATAGGGGACGGCGGCGAACTGCCCCGTGGACAGGTCGCACCGGGCCAGGGCGGCCCCGGCGCTGTCCCGGTAGACGGCGCAGATGTAGTTGTTCCGGCTCTCGTCCAGCATCACGTCGTCCATGGCGGTGCCGGGGGTGACGATGCGGATCACGTCCCGATCCACCAACCCCTTGGCGGTGGCGGGATCCTCCATCTGCTCGCAGATGGCCACCTTGTACCCCCGCTTGATGAGCCGGGCGATGTAGCTCTGGGCGGAGTGGTAGGGTACGCCGCACATGGGCACCCGATCCTCCTCCGGCTTGCCCCGATCCCGGGTGGTGAGGGTGAGGCCCAGCTCCTCCGCCCCCAGCTTGGCGTCGTCGTGGAACATCTCGTAAAAGTCGCCCAGCCGGAAGAACAGCAGGCAGTCCGGGTGCTCCTCCTTCACCCTCCAATACTGTTTCATCATGGGGGTCAGTTCCGCCATGGGATCACCTTCTCTTTGTTAGAAAATGTAGGGGAGGGGCTTGCCCCTCCCGGGGGACAGAGGGGGCGCCGAAAAGGCGGGAGGGGCAAGCCCCTCCCCTACGGGGTCGGCGATGGACGTGTGCCACCGGCACACACCGCCCCCTCCCCTACAAAATTGGTATTACTCCCCATAATCTACGATGACGTACACATATTGCACCCCGTTGATGTCCGCCGCGGGCTCCACCTGGGCGTACCGGGTGAGGCCGTCCTCCTCGGTGACGAGGGAGCGCACCGTGCCCACCGCCAGCCCCGGGGGATACATCCCCCCCAGCCCGGAGGTGATCACCTGATCCCCCGTCACCAGCCGGGCCTCCTCCGGCAGATAGGACAGCCGGGTCAGCCCCTCCAGCATGAGGGAGAAGTCCCCCTCCAAAATGGCGTCCTCGTCGGTGCGGGCGATGCGGCCCCCCAGCTCCAGGGTGGGATCCAGGATGGTGGTCACCAGGGAGGAGTTGAAATCCGCCTGGGTCACCACGCCGATGAGGTGGCCGTACTGGTCGATGACGCAGTCCCCGGCCTCCACCCCGCCGGAGGTGCCCCGGTCGATGGTCAGATCGGACGTCCAGTTGGACGAGGCCCGGCGCACCACCGCCGCGTCCCGGTACTGAAGCTCCGGCCGCTGCTCGGCCAGGCCCAGCAGATCCCGCATCCGCTCGTTCTCCCGGACGGCCTCCTGGCCGGCGATGGCGTCCTGCTCCAGCTCCGCCACCCGGCGGCGCAGGGCGTCGATCTCGGCCTGGGCCTGATCATAGCGGAAGGACTTGTCATACTGCTCCTGGGCCCAGCCCGTCACCGCCGAGGAGGCGGCCCGGAAGGGGGTGGCCAGCAGCTCCAGCGCCCCGGACAGGGGGTGGTAGCCCAAAATGTACGCCCCCACCGTGAGGACGCCGGCCAGCAGCACCGCCGCCACCAGCAGCAGGCCGCCGTTGTTCCTGAAGAATTGCTTCATAGCTTTGCTTGCTCCTTATTACTCCCCAACAGATCCACGCCCAGGCCGGCCAGCATCCGGCCCAGCCGGAACACCGGCAGGCCCACCACGTTGCAGTAGTCCCCCCGGATGCCGGACACCAGCAGGGCCCCCAGGCCCTGGATGCCGTAGGCCCCCGCCTTGTCCATGGGCTCCCCGGTGGCGATGTAGGCCCGGATTTCCTCGGGGGCCAGCGCCCGGAAGGACACGGCGGTCTCCTCGTGCTGGGTGACGCGCTCGCCGCCCCGCAGTACCGTCACGCCGGTGTAGACGTGGTGCTCCCGCCCGGACAGGGCGGACAGCATGGCGAAGGCGTCCTCCTCGTCCCGGGGCTTGCCCAGAATTCTGCCGTCCAGGGCCACCACCGTGTCGGCGGCGATAATCAGATCGTTGGGGCCCGCCCGGTTGGCCGCCGCCGCGGCCTTGCGCAGGGACAGCTGCTCCACAATCTGGGCGGGGGGGAGGCCGGGTTCCACCGTCTCGTCCACGTTGGGGGCGGTGACCTTGAAGTCCTCAAGGCCCATCTGCTTCAGCAGCTCCCGGCGGCGGGGGGACTTGGAGGCGAGGATGATTTTCCCCACTCCACCCGGCGCTGGCTCGTTAAGGCCCAAGAGATAATCGGTAGAGACATGGTATAACTGTGCCAGCTTGACTAAAGTGGCTGTTTGGGGATCACTCTTGCCGTATTCATAGCTGCAATAGCCACTGATGGACAGTCCAACAGCTTTTGCAACCTCTGTTTGTTTCAGTTTGTGTTCAAGGCGCAATTCTTTCATGCGCTCAGACAAATTACTCATAAAAGCCTCTTGACTATTTTATATAAAGTAGTATAATGGAATATGCTATTTTAAACAAAGGAGTCTAACGCTATGACAGAACTGATGAACGAGCTCTATTATATGGTAGACGATTGGGCCAGTCAACAGGATAAAGACAGCGGGGAAGCAAAAGACTTGCAAGCCCGCTTGTCCGACATAAAAGATGAAATTGAGCTCAAGCTCGGCGAGGGCGGCCGGGAGCTGCTGGAGATACTTAGCAATCTGACCCTGGAGCTGGAGGAGCTCCACGACCAGGCCCTGTTCCGCGCGGCCATGGGGCTGGGGGCGCAGATCGCCCGCCCCTACTCCACGTCCCGGTAGTACAGCCCCCGGGTGAAGTTGTTGGGCTTGTAGGCCCCCGTGCCCCGGTAGGCGTCCAGCACCTGGGTGCACTCCACGCCGTTCTCCGTGGTGAACAGCAGCCGGACGGCCCGCAAGCCCGCCTTTTTCCAGTCTTCGGCCTTGTCCGCCAGGAAGATCTTGTTGGCGTTCAGCAGCTCGTTGCGGCAGCCCCAGGCCTTCTCCACCGGGAAGCGGACGCCCTTCCGGTCGATGAGCTGGTTCACATTGCCGCAGGTGCACTGGCCCGACTGGTTCTTTACGGCGCAGTTCTCCGTGATCATCAGGGGCAGGCGGCCGTAGCCGATGATCTCGGTGTCCACCGCCTTGCTGAGATCCCGGATCTGGGCCAGCTTCAGCTCGAAGGAGGCGGTGAGGGACTGGAAGCCCAGCCGCTTGTACTCCTTGAGCCCCTGGCTGTTGAACACCTGGAGGCCGAAGTCCCCCCGGAGGTTGAAGCCCAGCTCCCTGCACAGGGGCACCAGCCCCAGATTGCCCACGTAGGCGTCGGTGACGCCGATCTCCCGGCAGGCGGCCAAGTCCTCCCGGAGCCTGGGCAGCTCCCGGTCGAAGCAGATCCGGGGCAGCACCGCCGCCACCGGCACGCCCCGCTGGATGGCTCCCGCCGCGTCGTCCGGGTGGGCGGCGATCTCGTCGGCGGGAAGGGTGATCAGGGCGGGCTTGGCCTTCACCAGCTCGAAGGTGAGCTGCCCCGCGCGGCGCAGGGAGACGTACAGCTCCGGTTCCTCCCGGCGGTTCTCGTACCGGGCCCCCACCTTGAACTCCCCGTGGCGGCGCCGGGGCAGGGCGGTGCGCTGCTTGGACAGCTCATCCAGCACCTGCCGCCGCAGGGCGTTCACCGCCGACAGCGGGACGTTCAGCCCGCCCTCCACCAGGGTGCGCATTCCGGCGGCGGTGAAGGGGGTGCCCCCGGTCTTGCCCAGCTGGGCCTCCACCTCCTCCTGGGAGGTGGGGCGGCGGCGGGCGGGCTCAGGGATCTTGCCGGCGGCGGTGGCCACCCGGCCCTCACTGTCCTCCACTCCCACCTGGATGGGCTCCCCGGGCCGGATCATGGCGTAGAACTTCACCGGCACGCCGGGGCCTTCTCCCTTCTCATAGGCGGCTTTGGCCTGGGCGAACAACTCTCGGGGAGGCTTGGTCTCCTCCCGCACGCCGAACATATCCGGGCCGGTCTGGCCCAGGTAGTAGCCGTCGGTAAAGCCCTGCCGGGAGAAGGCCTGCTCCAGCCGGCGCAGCTCGTCCGCGGTGGGCTCCCGGCCCTCCCGGAGGGCGTCGGCGTACACCTTGGTGACAATATAGACGTATTCGGGCCGCTTCATCCGCCCCTCGATTTTGGCGCTGGCCACCCCCATGTCCTGGAGCTCCTGCAAATGGCCCGCCAGCGACATATCCTTCAGCGACAGGGGGTAGCCGTCCGCCAGATCCCCCCAGCCGTAGGGCAGGCGGCAGGGCTGGGCGCACATACCCCGGTTGCCGCTGCGCCCGCCGATGGCGGAGGACATAAAGCACTGGCCGGAGTAGCACATACACAGGGCCCCGTGGACGAACACCTCGATCTCGATGGGGGAGCGCTCACAGATGTAGGCGATATCCGTCCGGGACAGCTCCCGGGCCAGCACCGCCCGGGTGACGCCCAGGTCGGCGGCCTGCTTCACGCCGTCCAGGCTGTGCAGGCTCATCTGGGTGGAGGCGTGGAGGGGCAGATCGGGGGCGGCCTGCCGCAGCGCCCGCACCAGGCCCAGATCCTGCACCAGCACCGCGTCCGCCCCCAGCTTGGAGGCCTGGACGGCGCAGTCCACCGCGTCGGGCAGCTCCCGGTCGGAGCACAGGGTATTGAGGGTGAGGTACACCTTCACCCCCCGAAGATGGCAGTAGGAAACCGCCGAGGCGAATTCGTCCCGGGTGAAGTTCCGGGCGCCCCGGCGGGCGTTAAATTGGCCGAAGCCCAGGTAGACTGCGTCCGCCCCTGCGCACACCGCGGCGCGCAGGGCCTCGGGGCTTCCTGCGGGGGCAAGTATCTCCATAGGTTCTCTCTCGTTCCTTTTTAGAAATTGATATCTGTAGGGGAGGGGCTTGGGTCTCGCCTTCGGCTCGGGCGGCGATGGCCGAGCGCCGCCGGCGCTCATCGCCCCCTCCCGGGGCAAGGTTTTGCCGCCGCCCCTACCGCTTCTGCTGGAGCTTGAAGATCTCCCGCTTGGATTCGCTCAGCTCCGACTTCAGCTTGGAGTTCTCCTCCAGCAGCTCCTTGATCTGGCGGCGGAGGTTTTCCGACGCCTCCTGCTCCTTGAAGCGTTCGTCCGCGATGTTGAAGGCGGTGAGGATGGCGCTGTCCATCTGGGAGATGCCGCCCTGACCGCTGGTCTCCTTCAGCTTGTCGTTGACATAGCTGGCGACACGGTGGACATAATCCTCCCCCTCGGCGGCCAGCAGGGTGTATTTCAGTCCACCTACGGTGACGGTGACGCGGTTTTGCATGGCGTTCCCTCCTGCGCAATTTATCAGATAGTACATTATAACATACTATTTTTAAAAAGGAAATGAAAAAAGTATAAATCCGGGGCTTTTTTTTCGGGGCCCCGGCGGCGTGTCTGGGGCGGGCTGGCGGCGTGTCTGGGGCGGGCCCACTTGACAGCCGGGGGAGAGGGTGATATAATGTCTGCCAATCAGCGATGACGGAGAACAGTACCCCGCGCACGGGGCTTCAGAGAGGGGACGGACGGTGCGAGTCCCCCGAAGGCGCGGCGGGAAGGCCCTCCCGAGCCCGGGCAGGAAATGGCCCGGCGGCCCCGCCGTTACCGGGCAAGAGTGCGCGCCGGATCTGTTTGCCCCGGCGCGAAATCAGGTGGAACCGCGGACGGGCTTCGTTCGCCCTGAGCCAAAGGGCTCAGGGCGTTTTTGTTTTGAACCGAATACTTTAATAAAGGAGCGGTATATCGTGAAAAACAGCGAAAAATCCATGGAAAAAATTGTCGCCCTGTGCAAGGGCCGGGGCTTCATCTTTCCCGGCTCCGAGATCTACGGCGGCCTGGCCAACACCTGGGACTACGGCCCCCTGGGGGTGGAACTGAAAAACAACGTGAAAAAGGCCTGGTGGAAGAAGTTCGTCCAGGAGAACCCCTACAACGTGGGGCTGGACGCCGCCATCCTCATGAACCCCCAGGTGTGGGTGGCCTCCGGCCACGTGGGCGGCTTCTCCGACCCGCTGATGGACTGCAAGGAGTGCAAGGAACGCTTCCGCGCCGACAAGGTCATTGAAGACTGGTGCCAGGAGAACGGCTTCGAGCTGGGCCACAGCGTGGACGCCATGAGCCAGCAGGAGATGAAGGCCTTCATCGACGAGCACCAGATCGCCTGCCCCACCTGCGGCAAGTTCAACTGGACGGACATCCGGCAGTTCAACCTGATGTTCAAGACCTTCCAGGGGGTCACCGAGGACGCGAAGAATACGGTGTACCTCCGCCCCGAGACCGCCCAGGGCATCTTCACCAACTTCGTCAACGTCCAGCGCTCCACCCGGCGGAAGCTGCCCTTCGGCGTGTGCCAGATCGGCAAGAGCTTCCGGAACGAGATTACCCCGGGCAACTTCATCTTCCGCACCCGGGAGTTCGAGCAGATGGAGCTGGAGTTCTTCTGCCAGCCCGGCACCGAGCTGGAGTGGTTCGCCTACTGGAAGAACTTCTGCCACCAGTGGCTGCTGGATCTGGGCATCAAGGACGAGAACCTGCGCCTGCGGGATCACGACCCCGAGGAGCTGAGCCACTACTCCAACGCCACCACCGACTTCGAGTTCGCCTTCCCCTTCACCGACTGGGGCGAGCTGTGGGGGGTGGCCAGCCGCACCAACTTCGACCTGAACGCCCACCAGACCACCTCCGGCAAGGATCTGACCTACTTTGATCAGGAGAAGAACGAGCACTATATCCCCTACGTCATCGAGCCCTCCCTGGGGGTGGAGCGGATGCTGCTGGCCTTCCTGTGCAACGCCTACGACGAGGAGGTGGTGGACGCCGAGAAGAACGACGTGCGCACCGTGCTGCGGCTCCACCCGGCCCTGGCCCCCTTCAAGTGCGCGGTGCTGCCCCTGTCCAAGAAGCTGGGGGACAAGGCCCGGGAGATCCAGGCCGAGCTGTCCAAGTATTTCATGGTGGACTACGACGACGCCGGCTCCATCGGCAAGCGATACCGCCGGCAGGACGAGATCGGCACCCCCTACTGCGTCACCGTGGACTTCGCCACCGTGGGCGACGACAAGGCCGAGGCGGATCACGCCGTCACCATCCGGGATCGGGACACCATGGATCAGGTGCGGGTGCCCATCAGTGAGCTGAAGGGCTGGCTGGACGACAAGCTGGCCTACTAAGAAAAGGTTCGGCCCCGGCGGCCGCTGGCACGGCTTCAAAAACTTTCTATCAAAAAAATGCGGCCGTCCCCGTGCAATCCGGGGGCGGCTGTGTTATACTGTGTACTGCTCTGCGCGTTTTGCGCAGAGCCGATTCGCGGCCCGGGGCGTTTGCCCCGGCAGAAAGAGAAACCCGAAAGGATCGGAGAAACCCTGATGAACTCTATTTTTTCCTGCTTCCTGTTCCAGACCCGCCCGGCGGACGGCCTGTCCCCGGGGCGGCGGGCGGCCTTCTGGCTGTGGAACGCCCTGGTGCTGGCCGGGGCCGCCATCGGCCTGGGGCTGGCCTCCCTGCTGCTGGCCACGGGGGGCTTCAGCGCCCGGGTGCTCCTGCTGGACTATCTCAGCAACCCCGTCCTGCTCCTGCTCAACCTGCTGCCCCCCCTGGTGCTGACCGCCCTGCTGTACGCCGCCACCGGGCGGGGGTGGCTGGCCTGCCTGCTGACCGCCCTGCCGGTGCTGGGCCTGTCGCTGGGGAATTACTACAAGCTGGCCTTCCGGGACGATCCGGTCATCGCCTCCGACCTGCTCATCCTGGGGGAGGCGGGGAAGATGGCGGGGCAGTATCAGCTGTTTTTCTCCAGCAAGGCGGCGGCGGCCCTGCTGTGCGCGGCAGTGTGCGTGATCCTGCCGGCCCTGCTGGCCCGGGGCAGGCCCCGGGGGCGGTTCCGGGCGGCGGTGGCCGCCGCCGGGCTGGCCTGCGCCGCCACCCTGGTGCCGGTATACGCCAGCGAAGGCATCTATGACGCCAACGCCAGCACCCAGCACCTCAACCAATGGTCCGCCACCCAGCAGTACATCGCCCGGGGGCTGCTCTATCCCTTCCTGCACAGCGTGAAGGACGCCCTGCCCGACCCGCCGGAGGGCTACTCGGAGCGGGAGGTGCGGGAGCTGCTGGCCCAATATGAGGACAAGGACATCCCGGAGGACAAAAAGGTCAATGTGGTGGGGCTGATGCTGGAGGCCTTCACCGATTTCACCGACTTCGAGGGCGTCGAGTTCGCCCAGGACGTATACGCCCTGTACCACGCCCTGGAGGCGGAGAGCTACACCGGCAGCCTGCTCACCAACATCTTCGCCGGCGGCACCGTGGACACCGAGCGGGCCTTCCTCACCGGCATGGGGCCCAAGGACGTGAACTACCGCTCCAATACCTCCTCCTACGTGTGGTACTTAAAAAACCAGGGCTACCAGACCTTTGGGGGCCACCCCGGCAACAACTGGTTCTACAACCGGGTGAATATCAATCGCTATCTGGGCTTCGACGAGTACCGGTTCACCGAGGACTACTACGGGCCGGTGTACGGCGCCGATCAGACCCTCAACGACTACCTGTTCCTGCCCGACCTCACCGACACGGTGCTGGAGCGGCTGAAGGAGGACGAGCCGCTGTTCTCCTTCTCCGTCACCTACCAGGGCCACGGGCCGTACAGCACCGACCGGTGCTGGTGGGACGGGGTGGACGGCCTGGTGAAGAACTATGACCTGCCCCTGGAGCAGCGCACCATCCTGGCCAACTACCTGGGCTCGGTGCTGAACACCCAGATCTACCTGACGAAGCTGGTGGACGCCCTGCGGGACGCGGAGGAGCCGGTGGTGCTGGTGGTGTTCGGCGATCACAAGCCCTGGCTGGGGAACAACAACGCGGTGTACGACGCCGTGGGCGTGGATCTGTTCTGGGAGGATCTGGGGAGTTTCTACAACTACTGGTCTACCCCTTACCTGATCTGGGCCAACGACGCGGCCAAGGAGGCCATCGGCCACGACCTGGTGGGGACGGGGCCGGACATCTCTCCCTGCTTCCTGATGAACGTGCTCTTTGAGCAGCTGGGCTGGGAGGGGGACGCCTATCTGCAGGCGGTGGACGAGATCCGCCGGGAGCTCCCGGTCATCCACGTCCAGGGCCGGCGCATGACGGCGGACGGCGCCCTGCTGTGGGACGACGAGCTCACCCCGGGCCAGCAGGAGCTGGTGCGGCGGTTCCGCTGCCTGGAGTACTACCGGCAGCACCATTTTTCCTACAAAAGCTAAAACAGGCCCCGGGCCTCCGCCAATGGCGGCGGGCCCGGGGCCTGCTCTGTGTTTTGGGGGATTACGCCTCCGGCGGGGAGGCGAGGGGCAGGATCTCACGCCGGTAGACCCGGCGGAGGAAAATGGCGCACAGGGAGGCGGAAAACAGCTCCGCGAAGGGGAAGGCCAGCCACACCACGTCCAGGTTCTGGAACAGCCGGGCCAACAGGAAGGCCGCCGGCAGCAGCACCACCAGCTGGCGCACCAGCGAGGTGGTCAGGCTGAGCACGCCGTGATCCAGCGCCTGGAACACGGAGCCGGACACGATGCCGAACCCCGCCAGCAGCCAGCTGAAGGCGATGATGCGCAGGGCGGGTATGCCGATGGCCAGCAGGCTTCCCGACATATCCTCCTCCGACTGGAACAGCTCCAGCAGCGGGCCGGGGAACAGCTGGAACACGGTGAATCCCAGGATCATCAGAAGGGTGGCGTACAGGATGGACAGCTTGACGGCCTTGACGATCCGATCCGGCTTGCGGGCCCCGAAGTTGTAGGCCACAATGGGCACCATGCCGTTGCAGAGACCGAACACCGGCATAAAGAAGAAGGACTGGAGCTTGAAATAGATCCCGAACACCGCCGTGGCCGTGTCGGTAAAGGCGATGAGGATCTGGTTCATGCCGAACACCATCACCGAGCCGATGGACTGCATGATGATGCCGGGCAGGCCCACGGAATAGATCTCCCGGATGGTGGGGCCGTGGGGACGGAAGCCCTTGAAGGACATGGTGACCTCGGGATTCCGGGTGGCGTTGAAGAAGACGCCCACGCAGCAGCCCAGGATCTGGCCGAGCACGGTGGCCAGGGCCGCCCCGGCCACCTCCATCCGGGGGAAGGGGCCCAGGCCGAAAATGAGGATGGGATCCAGGATGATGTTGGTGACGGCCCCAACGGCCTGGGCGATCATCGTATAGAAGGTACGGCCGGTGGCCTGGAGCAGCCGCTCCATCAGCACCGCGAAGAACAGCCCCGCGCTCCCGCCGCACACAATGCTCAGGTAGTCCGCGCCATAGCGGATGATGCCCGGGATATCGGTCTGGACGGTGTAGAACAGCCGGGAGCAGCTCAGGCCCACCGCCATAAACGCCAGGCAGCTCAGCGCCATCAGGAATACGCCGTTCACCGCCGTGCGGTTCACCTTTTCCCGGTCGCCCTGGCCCAGGCTCCGGGCCAGCAGGGCGTTGACGCCCACGGCGGTGCCCACGCTGACGCCGATCATCAGGTTCTGCACCGGGAAGGCCAGGGACACCGCGTTCAGCGCGTCCTGGCTGATCTGGGACACAAAGTAGCTGTCCACCACATTGTAAAGGGCCTGCACCAGCATGGAGATCATAATGGGTATGGCCATATTCAGCAGCAGGGCGTTTACCGGCATGACGCCCATCTTGTTTTCCGGCGCGGAGTGCTCCGCCATGGCTTGTCTCCTCCCATCCAGACTTGAAGATAATCGTTTGTTGTCACATGAACCGTTATTATAAGGGATTTTAATTTTATTGTCAATATGGACGGCCTGGAGGAAACCGCTTGCCAATTTGGCCTGCGTCTGGTACAATGAGAAAAATTCGACAAAATTCGACAAAGCGGCGGCAAGTGGAAGCGATTCCCAGGAGAACCCGGGCAAGATCTGCATAGCATAGGGAAAAGGCGATTCAGACACAGAAGGGGGCGCGGGGGATGGAGTTGGAGCACAGGGAGAAGGAGACGTCCAGAGCGGCAGCCCAGCTGCGGGTGCAGCTGGCCCAGATGACGGCGGCCAGCCAGCTTTTGGAGCAGTGCGCCTGGGATCAAAAAGGCAAGAGCTATCTGGCGGCCATGAACCAGGGCATCTGCCGGATGCTGCGGATTGTGGGCCGGATGGAGCTGTGCGGCCGGCTGGATCAGGAGATCAGCCCCGAGCCGCTGGATCTGGCCGCCCTCACCCGGGATCTGGGGGAGCGGATGGAGGGCCTGCTGGATCGGGCGGGGGTGAAGCTGACCGTGGACTGCCCGGAGCGCCTGCTGACCTGGGCGGACGGGGCGCTGGTGCGGCAGCTCCTGCTGGAGCTGGTGGCCAATGGGGCCGCGGCGGGCAAGACCGTGAGGCTGACCCTGAAGCAGGACAGGAACGACGCGGTGTTCACCGTGGAGGACGACGGCCCGGGCCTGCCTCCCCAGCGGGCGGCGGCCCTCTTTGGGGGCGGCGGCGAGGCGGAGCTCCCCGACTGGAGGCAGGACGGGATCGGCGTGGCGGTGTCCCGGCGGATTGTTGCGCTCCATGGCGGGCGGCTGTTCCCGGTGTGCGAGCCGGGGCGGGGGCTGCGGGTGCTGGCGTCCTTCCCGCTGAACCAGAAGGGCGGGGAGAATCTGCGGTGCGCCACCGCCTTTGACGCGGGCGGCTTCGACGAGGCCATGGTGGGCCTGAGCCATCTGCTGCCCGCCGGGGTGTTCGCGCCGGGGGAGTTCGAATAACAAGGACAGGGCGCTGTCCCCGGAGGGGGCGGCGCCCTTTGCCGCGCCGGGAGAGAAACCGCAGCGGTGGGGACTTTGCGCCGACGGCGTCAGACGGAGGTGAAGGATGTGAAGCCCGCGTTGACGATGGTGTCCGCCACCGCGGCCAGCACCTCCCCGTGGGTCTGGTCGAACAGGTGGGTGTAGATCCGCTGGGTGATGTTGGGGCTGGCGTGGCCCATGGCGCGGCTGATCTGGTACATGGGCACCCGGGCGCTGTTGGCCATGCTGGCAAAGGTGTGGCGCAGGCCGTGGAAGGTGATGGGGGGCAGGCGGTGCTCCGCCACAAAGTCGGCCAGGTCGGCGGACAGCACGTTGGGGTGCCAGGGGACTCCCTCCGGGTTGAGCACCAGGTAGTCGTCCGGGCCGCAGGGCAGATCCTCCTGCCGCCGCTGGGCCCGGAGATCCTGGAGCAGCTCCAGCAGGCCGTCCAGCGCCCCGATGGACAGGGTGCGGCAGCTGTCGGCGGTCTTGGGGGGCTTTTCCACCACCCGGTAGCCCACGGTGGTGCGCACCCAGCGCACGGACAGCAGGCCCGTGTGGAGATCCACGTCCCGCCAGCGCAGGCCCAGCACCTCGCTGCGGCGCAGCCCCAGGTGGTAGGCCAGCTTCACCGGCAGCTCCAGCGGACGGCCCTCTACCTCCCGCAGCAGGCGGCTGAGGCGGGCGGGGGTGTAGTACAGCACGTCGGTGGAGGTGGCCCGGGGGGGCGTGGCCCGCTGGGCGGGGTTCACCGGGATCACCCCCTGCCGGAAGGCGGCCTTCAGGGCGGTGTGTATGAGGACGTGGTGCTTTCGGATGGTGTTGGGGGCCAGCCCCTTTTCCTCCGACAGCCACTGGTAGTAGCCGTTGATGAGCTCCGGGGTCAGGTCGGCCAGCCGCACCCGGCCCAGGGCGGGGCGCAGATGGTTGCGGATGATGTTCCGGTAGCCGTTGACGGTGGTCTCCGCCCGGCAGGGCTCGATCTGATCGTCCATCCAGAGCTCCAGCCAGCTTCCCAGGGAGACGCTGGCGTTGGCGGCGGGGCCGGCGTGGGGCAGAGGGAAGCCCACCGCCGGAGAGGCGGCCAGGGGACGGAGGGTGATGCGGTTGGAATGAGCATTGGTGTGCGGCATGGTTAACAGCTCCTTTTCTGAGTAGCGTCCGTGGATATCGGCGGATCGGAACCCATGTTAAACGTTTGGAGGGGAAAGGGGAAGGGGGAGGCGCAAAATTGAAAACTTTTTCCCATTCCCTCTTGACAGCGGCGCTTTGCCGGGGTATAATGCGGAGAGTGTTCAAAGACAGCGGGTGGCCTGCGCCATAAATCCCGCCGAGAATGCAGCCCAACTGGAATGCTTGCGCTGTTTTCGTGTGGACACGAAGGCGGCGTTTTTCTTTTGGAAAAACACCTGCCGCAACAAATTACCCGGAGGTGAACTCAAACAATGCCTAACGCAAAGGTTCTCAGTGAGAAGCAGGCCATCGTGGCCGCCCTGGTGGACAACCTGAAGGCCGCCAGCTCCGGCGTCCTGGTGGACTACAAGGGCATCACCGTGGCCGAGGACACCGCCCTGCGCCATGAGCTGCGGGAGAACGGCGTGGAGTACGCCGTGGTGAAGAACACCCTGCTGCGCCGCGCGCTGGACGACGTGGATCTGGGTGAGCTGGACGGGGTGCTCAACGGCACCACTTCCATGGCCATCTCCAAGGACGACCCCATCGCCCCCATGCGCATCGTCAACAAGTACGCCAAGCAGATGGGCGACCGCTTCAACATCAAGGCCGGCTTCATGGACGGCAAGGTGCTCCCCCTGGACGACGTGATCGCCATGGCCGAGCTGCCCTCCAAGGACGCGCTGATGGCGCAGCTGCTCGGCATGATGCTGGCCCCGCTGACCAGCCTGGCCGTCGTGCTGAAGGCCATCGCGGAGAAGGACGGCGAAGCCGCCCCCGCCGAGGAGCCCGCCCCCGCCGCCGAGTGAGCGGCACCCATACTTTAATATTTGAAATTTAAGGAGGAACATCATCATGGCAAGCGAGAAGATCACCGCTATGGTTGAGGAGATCAAGAACCTCAGCGTTCTGGAAGTCAATGAGCTGGTCAAGGCCCTGGAGGAGGAGTTCGGCGTTTCCGCCGCCGCCATGGCTGCCCCCGCCGCCGCCGGCCCCGCCGCCGCCGTGGAGGAGAAGACCGAGTTCGACGTGGTGCTGGCCGGCTTCGACGCCGCCGCCAAGATCAAGGTCATCAAGGTCGTCCGCGAGATCACCGGCCTGGGCCTGGCCGAGGCCAAGGCTGCCGTGGAGGGCACCCCCAAGACCCTGAAGGAGGCCGTGTCCAAGGACGAGGCCGAGGAGCTGAAGAAGAAGATCGAGGAGGCCGGCGGCAAGGTGGAGCTGAAGTAAGCCCCCTGTCCCCAACCCTGCATACCAAGGGCCCGCGGAGTGATCCGCGGGCCCTTTTCCTCTGCCCGGAGCCCTGCCGCCCTTTCCTGAAGTGGGGCGGGTACGGGCGCGTCAAAAAAATTGCGGCAGCTGTAAAGAAATATGTTGCAATTTGCTTTACAAATGATATAATAGAGTTGTACGAAGGGGAGTGATTGACGTGGCACAGGTGATGATCAATTTTCGCATCGATGAGGACACCAAACGGGACATGGAGCTGGCCTGTAAGGAGATGGGATTGACGATGACGACCGCCTTCACCATTTTCGCGAAAAAGGTGGGGAAAGAAAAGCGGATTCCCTTTGAGATCACCGCGGAGTCCCACACTCCCCAGCGGCGGGACTGCGCCCCCGGGCAGGATCCGGGGGAACCGGCCTCCGCCCTGGCCCCCCGGCGGGAGCGGCTGGAGGCGCTGTGCCGGGAGATCCGCCGTTCCCTCACCGCCATACACACCGCCATTCCCGCCTCCATCACCGGCCTGCCTATGGAGCGGATCCGGCTGCTGTCCGGCGACGAGCTGAAGGACAAGGCGGCGGGGGCCTCCACCGCCTGCCAGACCCTGTTTTCCAGCCGGAACGCCGGCCTGCTGGCCCAAAAGGATCTCACCATCCTGGACGAGTACGAGGACGGCCTGTCCGCCGTGTCCCGGGAGCTGCTGGACGTTGAGGACACGCTGATTCCCCTCCTGAAGGCGTGCCCCGGAGGGGACGGCGGCGGCTATACCCCCTGGCAGCGGCGGCTGGAGGGGGTGTCCCGGCAGCTTGACCAGCTTGTCTCCGTCATGGGGCGGTTTATGGGCTCCACCGCCCCCCGGGGCGGCGCCCAGGGGGCCCGGGCCCGGATCCAGCGGGCGGCCGGCCCGGTGGGGACGCCCTATGTGCGCTCGGCGGTGGACGGCCTGGAGGGGCAGCTCCTCCGGTGCTACGACAGCCTGCCGGAGCGGGCAAAGGCCCGGCTGGAGGCGGACTACCTTCCCACCCTGGAGCGGGCCCTGGGCGAGCTGGCCCGGGCGGAGCGGGACGGGGCGGAGGCTGCGGCGGAGGCTGCCCTGTGCCTGCGGGCGGCGGGGGTGCTGTCCCAGGTGCTCACCGACGGCGGGCGGGTGCGGCAGGAGTGGAACCGGCGGAGCCTGGAGGCGGAGGTGGAGGCGCTGGAGCGCCTGGCCGCCATGCGGGGGGACGTGGCCGGGGAGCTGGGCCGGCCGGATTGAAGAAGATTACAAGCCGTCGGGAGGCTCCGGGGCGTCCGTCCGGGGGCCGCTGTCCCGGCTTGTTTGAGATAAAAGAACTACCCTGCGCAGAATTTGAAAGGAGGAGTCCCCATGCCATTCAACCTTCAGATTGTGATCCCCATCGTGATCGCGGTCATCGCCGTCATCGTCGTCATCCTGCTGGGCTACGTCAAGGCGCCCCCCGATCAGGCGTATATCATCTCCGGCCTGAAGAAGGAGAGCAAGGTGCTCATCGGCCGGGCCGGCATCCGCGTGCCCATCTTCGAGCGGCTGGATAAGCTGTACCTGGGCCAGATGACGGTGGATATCAAGACGGAGCAGTCCGTCCCCACCAGCGACTTCATCAACGTGAACGTGGACGCCGTGGCCAAGGTGCGCATCTCTCCCCACGCGGACGGCATCAAGCTGGCGGCCAAGAACTTCCTGAACAAGAAGCCCGAGGAGATCACCCGGGATCTCCAGGACTCCCTCCAGGGCAATATGCGTGAGATCATCGGCACCCTGTCCCTGAAGGAGATCAACACCGACCGGGACTCCTTCTCCGACCAGGTGATGCAGAAGGCCAGCAAGGACATGGATAAGCTGGGCATCGAGATCCTGTCCTGCAACATCCAGAACGTCACCGACGAGAACGGCCTGATCAAGGATCTGGGCGCGGACAACACCAGCCTGATTAAAAAGAACGCCGCCATCGCCAAGGCCCAGGCCGACCGGGACATCGCCATCGCCCAGGCCCAGGCGGAGCGGGAGTCCAACGAGGCCCGGGTGCAGGCGGACACCCAGATCGCCCAGAAGCAGACCGAGCTGGATATCCGCCGGGCGGAGCTGAAGATCCTGGCGGACGGCAAGAAGGCGGAGGCGGACGCCGCCTACGAGATCCAGAGCCAGGAGCAGCGCAAGAGCATTGAGACGGCCACCGTCAACGCGGAGATCGCCAAGACCCAGCGCCAGGCGGAGCTGAAGCAGGCGGAGGTTGAGGTGCAGAAGCAGACGCTGGAGGCCGAGATCCGGGCCAAGGCGGACGCGGAGCGCTACCGCCAGCAGCAGGAGGCGGAGGCCGACCTGTTCAAGCGGCAGAAGGACGCGGAGGCCGCCCGTTACGAGCAGGAGCAGAAGGCCCAGGCGGAGATGAAGATCGCCGAGGCCCAGAAGTTCGCCAAGGAGCAGGAGGCGGAGGGTATCGCCGCCGTGGGTAAAGCCGAGGCCGAGGCCATCCGGGCCAAGGCGCTGGCGGAGGCCGAGGGCATTGACAAGAAGGCGGAGGCCATGAAGAAGTACGGCGAGGCCGCCGTCATCGAGATGGTGATGCAGGCCCTGCCCGAGATCGCCAAGTACGTGGCCCAGCCCCTGTCCAAGGTGGACAAGATCACCATGTACGGCGAGGGCAACAGTGCCAAGCTGCTGGAGGACATCATCACCGGCACCTCCCAGGTCACCGAGGGCATCACCCAGAGCATGGGCATCGATGTGAAATCCCTGGTGGCCGGTATGCTGGGGGGCAGGCTGGCCGCCGGGCCGGACAAGACGGTGGTGATCCAGAGCCCCCCGCAGGCGGAGCAGCCCAGGGCGGAGGACGCCCCCGCGCCCCAGCCGGAGGAGGAGTAAACGCAGACGGGGCCAATATTTGAGCCCAGCCCCGTTCCAACGCGAAAAGAGGCCGTCCCGCATCGCGGGACGGCTTCTGTGTTATTTCTGCGCCTCTGCGGCCCCGGGATTGTCCAGCCCATCCCGCAGGGCCCGGAGCTGATCGGCGGAATAGCGGTACACCTTGTCGCAGAACTGGCAGGTGAGCTCCGCGCCGTCCTGCTCCCGGATCAGCTTGTCCAGCTCGTCCTTCCCCAGGCTGATCAGCGCCCGGGACACCCGCTCCTCCGAGCAGTAGCAGCGGTATTCGATGGGGGCGGTCTCCAGCACCTCCAGCTCAAAGTCGGCCAGTATCTCCCGCAGCAGCTCCAGGGGGGCCATTCCCCCGTCCAGCCGGGCGCTCACCGCGCCTAAACGGGCCACGCCCCGCTCCACCGCGGAGATCACGGCGTCGTCCGCCCCGGGCAGCAGCTGGATCAGGTAGCCCCCGGCGGCCTGCACCGTCTGATCCGGGGCGATCAGCACCCCCAGGGCGCAGGCGGTGGGCACCTGCTCGCTCTCCACGAAGTAGGCGGCGATGTCCTCCGCGATCTCGCCCCCCACCAGCCGCACCGAGCCGATGTAGGGCTCCTTCATCCCCAGATCCCGGATGACGGTGAGATCGCCGTCACAGCCCACAGCGGCCCCCACGTCCAGCTTGCCCTTGGCCTTCCGGGGCACGTCCACGGCAGGGTTCTGCACATAGCCCCGGACGTTTCCGGAGCTGTCCGACACGGCGGTGAGGGCACCCAGGGGCCCCCCGCCCCGCACCCGCAGGGTGACGGAGCCCTCCTCCCCCTTCATGACAGCGCCCATCATGGACGCGGCCATCAGCAGCCGCCCCAGGGCGGCGGAGGCCACCGGCCAGCAGTCGTGGATGGCCCGGGCCCGCTCCACCGTGTCCCGGGCGGTGATGGCCATGGCCTTGATGGGCGCGTCCTTGGCAATGACGCGAATGAGTTGATCCATACGGTTCTATCCGTCCTTTCCGGCGGCGAAAAACACCCGCTGGGCCCCCGGCCTGGGTGCGATCATGGTCATGCCGCCATACTGCTTCACACTCTGGAAGCCCGCCTCCCGGAGGAAGCCCTCCAGCTCCTCCATGGTGTAGGCGTACTCCTCATGGTACTCCCCCTCCCGCAGCCAGCTGCCGTCCTCCTGCCGGAGGAACAGATCCAGGCCGTAGCCGCACACGCGGCGGCGGGGGTGGTAGTCCGCCCTCCACACGCAGTACAGGCCGTCATCCTCGTCCAGGCAGGTCTGGCCGTCCGCCCCCTCCAGGGCGGCGGGGGTCTTGACGTCAAAGAGGAACAGCCCGCCGGGGGACAGGCTGTCGAACACGCTCCGGAACATCCGCTGCAGGCTCTTGGGCCTGGTGACATAGTTCACGCTGTCCAGGCCGGACACCACCCCATCCACCGGCCCCATCCGGTCAAATTTGGTCATATCCCGGCACAGAAAGCGCACATTCAGCCCCCGGCACTTCTGCTCCGCCACCGTGAGCATATCGGGTGAGAGATCCATGGCGGTGACGGCGTACCCCCGCCGGGCCAGCAGCCTGGTCAGGCTCCCGGTGCCGCAGCCCAGCTCCAGCAGCGTCTCCACCGGTCGCTTCAGCCTGCGGAAGTGCCGCTGGGCGTAGTCGGCCCATTTGCCGTAGTCCACATCGGCGGTGAGCCTGTCATAGCTTCCGGCCAGCACCGTGTAGGCGTCCATCAGGACTTCACCCGGGGCAGCACGGTCTTATAGCCGTCCGCCCCATATTGCAGCGCCCGATTCACCCGGCTGATGGTGGCGCTGGACGCCCCGGTGCGCTGGAGAATGTCGTTGTAGATCAGCCCCTCGTCCAAAAGCTGGGCCACCTCCAGGCGCTGGGACATGGCCTTCAGCTCCGCCACGGTGCACAGATCCTCAAAAAAGGCGCGGCACTCCTCCGGGGTCTGGAGGGACAGCACCGCCTGATACAGCAGGGGACAGGGCTTGTGAAGCTGGTTTTGCATAGGACATCCTCCCGTGAAGTTGGTTGGGCGGCGGAGGAGGATCCGCCTCCCGCTCCGCCGTCCAAGCCATATTGTAGCACGGCGCTTTACGGAAGTAAAGAGGAAAACGGAAAAAGAGGCCGCCGCAAAGGCGGCGGCCCGAGACGGTCAAAAAAGCCGCTTCTGTCCCGTTGACGGGAAGGAAGATAGTGTGAAAGAAACCCAGGAGGGGTGTCTTTCACGTTCAATCAACGAATTTTTGGAACGCTCTTTGTTCCAAAAA
>JAETQF010000030.1 GCA_021770845.1 Oscillospiraceae bacterium | reverse complement strand
AGGTTCTCCCGCTCGGTCTGGGCCACGTAGCTTAAAAGCTGGAGCACAATGTCCGAGATCAGCGTGCCGGTCAAATCCCGCCCCCGCCGGGTGTCCAACAGGGGCATATCCAGCACCACGATGGCGGCCTTGCGCTTCTTGGTGATGAACCCCCACTGGTTCAAAATCTCCTCGTAATTCCGGCCCAGCCGGTCGATGCTTTTCACCACCAGCACGTCCTCCGCGCCAATCCCCCGCACCAGCCGCTGGTAGCGGGGCCGGTTGAAGTCCTTTCCGGACAGCTTTTCCACAATGATGTTCTGTTCCGCCACCCCGAATTCCCGCATGGCGGCCAGCTGGCGGGCCTCGTTCTGCTCCTGGGTGGACACCCGCACATAGCCGTAAGTTGTTCCTTCCATAGAATTGCCTCCTGTTCCTTCTTTCGTTTGCAGCTCTATTTTACAGGAGACGACAGATTTTACCAAAGCGGCTGTCTCATTATTTTTTGCGGAGGCAATGTGTCTGAAGCGTCGAAAGGAGTTCCCGCTGCATTTGGGGACATAAATCCGTATATTTCAGGCCGGCGATCTGTTTTGGGGGAAAGCCTGTGATAGAATAAAATTTGTATAATTGCGCCTTCCCTGCCCGACGTGCAGGAAGGCGGAACCACCCCCTGCCCGGCGGACGCCCAGTGCCTGCAAACGAACCCCCTGCCCACTCTCCGCCGCCGGCATCCCCCGAATCAAAGAAAGGAAGGAACTACATGAAGCGAAAACTGACAAGCCTGCTGCTGGCCCTGGCAATGGCCCTGGCCCTGCTGCCCACCACCGCGTTCGCGGCCACCACCCTGACGGGCGCCTACTGTCAGGTGAGCGAACCGGCAGCGGGCCAGCCCCTGCCCACGGATGTGAAGCTGCGCGCCCTGCAGTTCGCCACAACCCTGCGCAACTCGTCTATTACAGGCTACACGTGGGACGGCCCGTTGGATGCCAACGGCAACGCCATCGCGGGCAGCACCTACACCCTCACCATCACCCTTGAGGTCAACGCGGGCGCCGACGCGGCGTTTTCCAGCAAGATCACCTCGGATACGGTGCGGGTCAACGGCAAGTCCGGCACCCTCATCAGCAGAACCAGCAAGAAGCTGGTGTACTCCTACTCCTTCACGCTGAGCGGCAGCGGAACCGTGGAGCACCCGGAGGATGTGGAAAAGGAGCAGCAGGAGCACGCCGCGGAGCTGAAGCGCCGCTGGTCCAAGGCCGAGGCGGACGCCGCCTATCCCCTGGGCAGCCCCATCACCCTGCTGGTCAACGAGGAGACGCTGAAGGGGACCGATATTGACTACCTGGGCCCATACTCCGCCGGGATCAAAATCATGCAGCTGTTTGGCGCGCGCTCTGTCTTCCACACCCTGAACGGCGAAACGATCGATAACAAGGGCCTGCCCACGCTCAACAGCGTTGGTTCAAGAACCGCCAACCACTACCGCGTCACCCGTGTGGTCTATGACTACTACCGGGAGGGGGATCCCTCGCTGGATCAATTCCGCAATTGTACTGAGCTGTGGCTCAGCCCCAAGTGTGACATAGACGGTATCCTGAAAACCCTTGGAAACATTACCTTGGACACGCAATTTTTAGGCGACTTCTTCGAGTGGAACTGCACGGTATTCATTCCCGACAGTCTCTATCCCAACGGGCCCACCTACACCGATCATCCCGCGCCCGGCTGCCGGGTGATGCTCTACTCCGGCAGCGACGTGTACGCCGCCGCCCGGGCGGGCAAGAGCGCCGCCCGGGACTGGTGCACCAACCACAGCTACATCTACCAGTATATCAGCGAGGATCGCCGCTACACCTTCCCCACCTGCTGCACCGACGCCAGGTTCTACTACTCCTGCTCCAAGTGCGGCAAGTGCGAATATAACCCCAGCCACACCTTCTATCCCACCGTCGGCTCCTTTGACAACGGGGAGGACGGCGGCAAGAACACAGCCCACGACTTTGTCAATAAGGTTGTTACCGATGATCACTTCCTGGGCTGCAACGCCGCCGGCGACAGGGTCTACCTCTACGCCTGCTCTGTCTGCGGCAAGGACAACCGCCAGTCCAGCAGCACCCCGAAGCAGTGGGATCCCAATACCGGCGGCTTCTATAAATGGGCCCTGACGGCCACCGTGGGCAAGGATCACCCCAACGGCTCCTACGCCATCTCCAACAGCGCCTACATCGCGGCGAAGCAGGACGCCTGGGCCACCGGCGAGGTGCTGAAGGCCTCCGAGGCGGGCCTGATCGACGTCTCCCTCCTGGGCAATGACTACACCCGCCCCATCAGCCGCTTACAGTTCTGCTCGGTGGCCGTGAAGCTGGCGGAGAAGATGGCGGGCAAGGCCATCACCCCCGCCCCTTCCGGCACCTTTACGGACACCGGCAGCGAGTATGCCCGCAAGGCCTCCGCCGCCGGGATCACCCAGGGTGTGGGCGGCGGCCGCTTTAATCCCAACGGTACTTTGACCCGCCAGGAGATGGCCACCTTCCTCTACCGGGCCCTTCAGTGGGTGAAGGCCAACTCCGACACCGAGTATACCATCTATGACTCCAAGCTGGGCAGCTACACCGACTCCGGCAAGCTGGCCTCCTGGGCGAGAAACGAGATGGCCTTCATGAACGCCCTGGGCCTGATCAAGGGCACCACGGACACCACCCTGGCCCCCACCGGCACCTGCACCATCGAGCAGGCCATCGCGGTGGCCTACCGCAGTCTGGACGCCGGCCGCATCGGCTGGTACCAGTTTGTCAAGGACGGCAGCGGCTGGCTGTGCTACGGCGACAGGCTGTGGATCTATTTCAAAAACGGCGAAGCCTGCTGCGTGAACCCCTACGGCTTTGAGTCGGCAGGCATCAACATCAACAGCGACGGCTACCGCCCCATCAAGGATCGCTGAACGGTTTCCCCCGCGCCGGGAGGATCCCTTTTTGAGATCCGCCCAGGCGGCAGGCCCCTGGCAGGCACATAATAGAAGGGCAGGCCCCAGTGATGGGGCCTGCCCTTTTTACGCAAACGCAGATTCTGTACGTTTTCCTTACGATTCTTTTTCCGTTCAGTTCCAATAGCTGTGCCCGCCATAGAGCAGACGGAACAGGGCCTCCACATAATAGTAGTCCCCCCAGATGGTGCTCTCATCCACCCCCCGGTTGTGGGGCATGGAGTACACCCCGTGGAGCAGCAGGCCGTCGGCCTGGGGCAGATCCCGGGTGGTATAGCCTTGGGCCAGGGAGCCCATCATCCGGTTCAGCGCCTGCCTATAGTCTCCGCGCCTTGGGTGGGTCAGCGGGAGGTGGCGCAGCAGCTCCTGAATCCCGCAGCACACAATGGCGGCGGCGGAGCTGTCCCTGGGCTGATCCCCCTCGGTAAAGCACAGATCCCAATAGCACACCCCGTCCTCCGGCAGATGGGCCAGGAAGTAGTCCAGCAGGCGGCAGGCGGTGTCCAGGAAGCTCCGATCCCCGGTATGGGCATAGCTCAGGGCAAAGCCGTAAATTCCCCAGGCCTGCCCCCGCGCCCAGCAGGAGCTGTCGCTGTACCCCTGGGCGGTGGAGCCAAACCGGGGCGCGCCGGTCTCCACATCCATATAGAACGTATGATAGGTGGAGTTGTCGGGCCGAACCAGATACCGCTGGGCCTGCCTCGCGTGGCTGTAGGCCGCGTCATAATAGCTCCGATCCCCCGTCATGCGGGCCGCCTGATAGAGGAGGGGCAGATTGAGCAGGCAGTCCACGATCATCCGCCCCCGGTTCTCCGGATCGTTCAAGTCCCCCCACGCCTGGATAATTCCCGCCTGGGGAAGATAGCGGGCCTTCAGGTAATCCGCCGCCTTCAGGAAGCAGGCCCGGGCCCGCCCGTTGTCCCGCAGCACCGCCGCGGGGTAGCAGGACAGGCTGTAGAGGAACCCCAGGTCGTGGAGATCCACATACCCCGGCTTCTCCACCCGCTCATAGAAGGACTCCAGATGGCGATCCAGAACGTCCAGATATCTGTCCTCCCCCGTATGCTCGTAGAGCAGCCACATCATTCCTGCGAAAAAGGAGGTTGTCCACTCAATATTTTCCCGCTCGGCGGGATAGACCAGCCCCTCTGTATTCGCCCCGGGAAAGCAGTCCCGGAACCGGGGCAGCATGGCGTCCACCTTTTCCTTGCAGAAGGCCAGCTCCCGGCGCGCGAACTCCTGCGTTAGCGTGAAATCGCTCTCGTTCATGCCGCTCATCCTTTCAAGCCGCTGGTGGCGATGCCCTGGACAAACTGCTTCTGGAAGATCAAGAACACGATGATCACCGGGATCAGGGACACCACGCTGGCGGCCATGATCAGGCCGTATTCGGTGGAATACTGGCCCATGAACATCCGGATGCCCAGCTGCACCGTCTTCAGCTCGGTGCTGTTCAGGTAGATCATGGGCCCCATGAAGTCGTTCCAGTTGCTGACGAAGGTGAAGATCACCAGGGTGGCGATGGACGGCCCCATCTGGGGCAGCACAATCCGCCGGTAGATGCCGTACTCGCTGAGCCCGTCGATGCGGGCGGCCTCCAGCAGCTCATTGGGTATGCCCATGCAGAACTGCCGCAGGAGGAACACCCCGAAGGCGTCGAAGGAGTGGAGCAGGATGAGCACCGCGTGGGTGTCCACCATGTGGAACACGTTGTTCATCATGGTGTACTGGGGCAGCATATACACCTGCCAGGGCACGGCGATGGTGGCCACGTAGAGCAGGAACAGCAGGTTGCGCCCCTTGAACTGGCACTTGGCGAAGCCGTAGGCGGCGAAGGAGCAGGTAAATACCTGGATGATGGTGGTGATGATGGTGACCTTGAAGGTATTGAAGGTGAAGCGGAGCATGGGCACCTGCTCCCAGATACGCTGGTAGTTGCTCCAGGCCGGGTCGCTGGGGATCCACTCGATGGGGATGCGGAACACGTCCTTGTCCAGCTTCAGCGACGCGCTGAGCATCCACACCAGAGGCAGCAGGGTGACGGCGCAGATCAGGATCAGCGCCGCGTACAGCAGCACCTTTCTCCAGGTGGGTATCTTGTTCAGCATAAGGCTCCCCCTCCCTTATTCGGAGAATTTCTTTTCCAGCCGGAACTGGAACAGGGTGATCACCGCCACAATGGCGAACAGCACCATGGCCGCCGCGCTGGCCCGGCCGTAGTCCCAGGAGACAAAGGACTGGTTGTAGATGTACTGGGACAGCAGGGTGGTGGCGGTGCCCGGCCCGCCCTCGGTGAGGGCGTAGATCAGGTCGAAGGACTTGAAGCTGTTGATAGTGAGCATCATGGCCACAAAGAAGGTGGCGTTGCGCAGCAGGGGCCACTTGATGCGCCAGAACCGCTGCCAGGCGTTGGCCCCGTCGATCATCCCGGCCTCCACCAGGGAGGTGGGGATGTCCTGGAGAGCCGCCAGGTAGATGATCATGTAGTAGCCCATGTTCTTCCAGATGTTCACCACGATCACCGCGGGCAGGGCCCACTTGGTGGAGGCAAACCAGCCCGGGGGATCGGCCACCCCTAAAGCCCGGAGGATCTCATTGATGAGGCCCATGTCCTTCTGGAACAGCATCTGCCACACGGCGGCCACCGCCACCACCGAGGCCACGTAGGGGAAAAAGATGGCGGTGCGGAAGATGCCGATGCCCTTGAGCTTCTGGTTGATGAGCACCGCCAGCCCCAGGGAGAGCAGCATGGTGATCACCACGGAGAACGCGGTGAAGATCACGGTCTTGACCACCGCCTGCTGGAATACCTTGTGGGTGAAGATATACTTGAAGTTGTCCAGCCCCACGAACTCCATGGGGTTGAAGCCGTCCCACTTATTGAAGCACAGCAGCAGGGCAAACAGGATGGGGATGAGGTTGAGCACAAAGAAGCCGACAAAGTTGGGGGTGATGAAGGACAGGCCCACCAGCGTCCGCCGCCGTCTCAGGGTCATGCCGCCGCCCTTGGGGGCGGGCGGGGCCTCCCGGCCCGTCTTTTCCTTGACCGCCATAGGTTTTTCCTCCTTTTCCAGTCATGGGCAAGGGGCAGGACCAGCGTCCTGCCCCTTGGAATCACGGGTTGATCAGGGCTCAGCCCTGGATGGACTTGGACTGCTCACCCATATCGGCCAGGACGGTGTCCAGGTCGCTCTCGCCCAGCATGATGAGGCTGTGCTGCTCGCCCAGCATCTGGTTGACCTCGGAGACCTTGTCGGCAACGGGGCGGTCACGAACCATGTTCTTCACCTGGAGGGCCTCCAGCGCGCCCTCGGGGTAGCCGTCCACGCTGGTGAGCGCCTTGAGGGTGTCGTTGTCCAGCAGAGCGGGCACGCCGCCCTGGGCAGCCACCGCGGCCGCGCCCTTAGGGCCGCACACGAACTTCACGAACTCCCAGGCCAGATCCTGATTGGGGCTGGCAGCGTTGATGCAGATGGGGGTGGTGGCGCCCACGGTGTAGCCGGCCTCCACATTGTCGGGATGGGGCAGGGTGGCGATGCCCCAGTTGACGGAGCTCTCACCCTTGTTGATCTTGTCGATCATGGTGGCGGCGAA
>JAETQF010000019.1 GCA_021770845.1 Oscillospiraceae bacterium | reverse complement strand
GGTTCCATACCTCATCACTGATATCGTGGCGTTGTTGTTCGTTACTCATAGGAACACCTCTTTCTGGGCTGTTGTCCCTATTATACCACATTGCTTGTGTAAACACTATTTAAAATGCGGTAGTTCATCAAGAGCCCTCCTGTCTCAAATAGCGCAGCCAGAGGCCGTCTCCCTCCAGCCGCTTCACGTCCTTTAGCTTGAATGCCGCCGGAGCCGCGGCCGGGAGGATGCCGCCCCGGCGGAACAGGGGCGCCCCGTCCCCGCCGTCCACCACCAGGGCCGCCAGGACGCTCAGCTCGTCGATGAGCCCAGACTGCAAAAGCGAGGCGTTCATCACCGCGCCCCCGGCCAGCAGCAGGCGGTCAATGTGGAACAGCTCCTTCAGCCTGCGCAGGGATAGGGCGCAGTTGTAGATGTCTGACCTGTGCGCCAAGTTTTTCCGCGGCCGCGATCAGCGCGTCACCGTTTCCGCCCGCGGTGGGCGAGGCAGTCAGCAAACATACGTTCTTCATTTGCCCCGCTCCCCTCAGACACCCAGGCCGTTGGCCCACTCGGCCACATCGGCCTCCGAGACGCTGGAGGCAAACCGCATCCCGGTCTGCCAATCGCCCGTTCCGGCCATCTCCGCCAGTAGCTCGCCGCTCTCTCCCAGGCCGGAGCTGGAGGAGGTGCAGAAGGGGATCACCGTCTTGCCGGTGAAATCGTTGTTTTTTACAAAGTCATTGACCGGCCACGCCGCGATGCCCCACCAGATGGGATACCCCAACTGGTGGTACGATATGCCCATGGCGCTGTACAGCTTTTTCGACGAGTACGACCTGTCGGGCAAGACGGTGATCCCCTTCAACGTCCACAACGGGAGCCGCTTCTCCAGCACGATCCAGACGATTCAGGAGCTGGAGCCGGGGGCCAACGTGGTTACCGACGGCTTCACCGTCAGTGAGCGGAACGTGGCGGAAGCGGCGGCGGACGTGGACGAGTGGCTGAAGGGGTTAAATCTGGGCTGAGCCCTCAGACAAACAGGGAAGTACCATCATGAGGAAAGGACAGAAAGAATGAAACGTTTGTTATCGCTTTTGGCCGCGTCTGCCCTGATGGTTTCTCTGTGGGGCTGCGGGAACAACGCCAATCAGCCCGAACCAAATCAGACGGTTCGGGCTGACGCCGCACAGGCCAAGGGGGAAACGATTGTGACAGAGGATACTACCGTGGGCGAGGTCATCGCGAATCCCGCGCTGGGGGACTTTGGACGCCTGCTGTTCCCGGTGGATCGGGACGTGCCGGATGACATGACGCTGGCCCAGGTCAGCACCAGCAGCGTCTATGTGTGGTACAGCCACATCCAGCCGGACAGGACGGTGGACATTGTCAATGACGTGATCGGCCGTGCGGAGCAGGGAGAGCAGGTCTTTTACCCCATCTACACCGAGGAGGAAATGGCCGCCGATCCCTCCAAGCGGGACACCGGGCTGTTTTTCTTCCGAGGCGAGCCGGGAGAGAAGTTCGCTGTGGTGAACGCGGGCGGCGGCTTCATGTATGTGGGCGCCATGCACGACAGCTTCCCCCACGCCCTGGAGCTGAGCAGGATGGGCTACAACGCCTTCGCCCTGATCTACCGCCCCCACGACCCCTGCACCGATCTGGCCCAGGCCATCGCCTACATCTATGACCACGCGGACGAGCTCCAAGTGGATCCCGAGGGCTGCTCCCTGTGGGGCGGCTCCGCCGGGGCGCGGATGGCGGCGGAGCTGGGCAATGGGGATGCTATGGCCGCCTTTGGCCGCCCAGATATCCCCCAGGCGGCGGCTGTCATCATGCAGTACACCGGGTACACCACCGTTTCGGAGCGGGACGCGCCCACCTACGCCTGCGTGGGCACCAGTGACGGCATCGCCAACTGGCGCACCATGCAGTCCCGGCTGGAAGGGCTGGAGGCCCTGGGCATTCCCACCGAGTTTCATGCCTACGAGGGCCTGGGCCACGGCTTCGGCCTGGGCACGGGCACCGTGGCCGAGGGATGGATCGAGGACGCGGTGGACTTCTGGGAGGGCAGCGCCCCGGCGGGGCGTTCATGTTCCGCAGCGACGGGCCGGAGGGGGTGTCGGTGGAGCGGCTCCAGCTGGACGATATGCCCCACGGCTTTGGGGCAGGGGGCGGCTGGATACCGGCCTATGATGAATTTTTGACGGAAATCTTCCAAAACAACTGACAACAGGGAGGAAACAGCATGATTTACCGGGATTTTGGCAAAACCGGCCTCAAGGTGAGCGCCATCGGCGTGGGTTGTGAGTATGTATGGACGGCGGACGAGCAGACCGTCTATGACCTGGTGCGGACGGCGGTGGACGCCGGGGTGAACTACTTCGACCTGTTCGTGGGCACCCCCAGCACCCGGGAGTACTATGGGAAGGCGCTGAAGGGCGTCCGGGACAAGGTGTATCTGGCGGGCCATCTGGGCTGCGCCGACCGGGAGGGCCAGTACGTCAAAACCCGGGACGAGGCGCTGTGCAAGGACTTTTTGGAGCAGTTTTATGAGAAGCTGGACACCGGACTGCATCGACGTGCTGTTCCTCCACAACTGCGACGATTTTGACGACCTGGACACCATCCTCAACGGCTGGATGTATGCCTACGCCAAGGAATTGAAGGACGCGGGCCGGGCGAAGCTCATCGGCCTGAGCACCCACAGCACGGACATCGCCCTGGCGGCGGTGAAAAGCGGGAAGCTGGACGTGCTCATGTTCCCAGTGAACCCGCTGTTCAACCTGCTGCCCCAGGACTCGGCGGACGCCCGGATGAAAGGCCGGGAGGTGCGCTCCATGACCCAGGCGGAGCGGGACGCCTACCCCACCAAGCAGGAGCTGTACGACCTGTGCGGGGAGATGGGGGTGCCCATCGCGGCCATGAAACCCTTTGCCGCCGGGAACATCCTGAAGGGCCACGAGGAGGGGCGGCTGAAGGGCCTGCTGGAGCTGACCCCGGTGCAGTGCATCAGCTATGTTCTGTCCATCCCCCAGGTGGCCTGTCCGGTGCCCGGGTTTGCCGGCGTGGACGAGCTGGTTCGGCGGTATTCCGGCCTGTCCGTCCCGGCGTCAAAGTGCATTCACTGCGGCGCGTGTACCAAGCGATGCCCCTTCGGCATCGATGCCGAGGGCAACATCCATAGGGCACAGGAAACATTTGGGTTTTAAGGGATCTCTGATACGGAGCTTGCATTTTCCCGATGGTGTGCTATACTATGCCTTAAAAATAACCACTTTGTATCGGGAGGGAGGCTGAACTGTGGACGAATCCAGTCAGCAGAGGGGTGCCGGGATATCCGTGCACTTGAGCCGCGTGTGGCGGCTGAGCGTGCCCGCCATCCTCACCCAGATCACCTCCATCGTCATGCAGTACATTGACTCGGCCATGGTGGGCAGGCTGGGGGCCGGGGCCTCCGCCGCCATCGGGTTGGTGTCCAGCAGCACCTGGCTGATGAGCGGCTTCATCTACGGCGTGTCGGCAGGCTTCTCCGTCCAGGTGGCCCACCATATCGGCGCGGGGGAGGAGGTGGAGGCCCGCAGGGTGATGAAGCACGGCATTGCCGCCGGATTGATCCTGTCCATCCTGCTGCTGTTCGCGGGGGCGGCGTTAAGCGCCCCTCTGCCCCACTGGCTGGGAGGCGACGCGGACATCGTGGCGGATGCCTCCGCCTATTTCCTGGTGTTCGCCCTCACCCTTCCGTTTATGCAGATGAACTCGCTGGCCTCCTCCTGCCTGCAATGCAGCGGAAATATGGTGACGCCCAGTGTCCTGAACGCCGTTATGTGCGGCCTGGACGTCTTGTTTAACGCTGTGTTCATTCCACGGCTTGGGGTGCTGGGGGCCGGAATCGGCACGGGACTGGCCACGGTGGTGATCTCGCTGGCGATGCTGTGGTGCTGCTGTGTGCGCTCCCAGGCCTTGCGTCTGACCCGGCGGGAGCCCTGCCCGCTGGATCCAGGTATTCTGCGCCGGGCGTTCAAAATCGGATCCCCGGTGGCGGGGCAGGAGCTGGCTATGTGCGGGGCCATGGTGGCCTCTACCCGGATCATCGCACCTCTTGGCACAGCCGCCATTGCCGCGAACTCCTTCGCCGTCACAGCGGAGAGCCTGTGCTATATGCCCGGGTACGGCATTGGCTCCGCAGCCACCACCCTGGTGGGCCAAAGCATGGGTGCGGGGGAGAACAAGCTGGCCAAACGGTACGCGAACCTCTCCACCGCCCTTGGCGCGGCGCTGATGGCACTGACAGGCGTGGTGATGTGGGCGGCCTGTCCGCTGGTGTTCCAGCTGCTCACGCCGTCGAAGGAGGTTCAGGCGCTGGCGGCGGAGGTGCTGCGCATTGAGCTGCTGGCCGAGCCGCTGTTCGCCGTGTCCATCGTGGCGTCCGGGGCACTGCGGGGGGCGGAGGATACCCTGGTGCCCAGCATTCTCAACCTGCTGAGTATCTGGGTGGTTCGGATCGGGCTGTCCCTGCTGCTGGTGGGGCGGCTGGGCCTTCACGGCGTCTGGATTGCCATGGCGGTGGAGCTTTGCGTCCGTGGACTGTTGATGCTGGTCAGGCTGTGGACATCAAAACGGTTCATGCCTAAGATGCCATATCCATAAATTTCATAGCACACAGCCCGCGAATTTGGGAATTACTCCGGCTTCAATGTACCCACACTGGTCGGCGCACCAGCTCGCAAATATGGCACACCAATCCACCCGGTGGTCGAAGCCATACCAGCTCCCGTAGGGCTGGCCGCTGCCATCCCTGCCCACAAACACATTACCGCCACGGCGGAGGAGAGCCAGGCGTTTCAGGCCCGGAAGCTGGAGGATGTGTGACACGATCCCGCGCCCGCCCTGGCCGGCTGAACACGAAAAAAAGCGGCCCCGGAGGCTGCCCTGTGGGCAGTTTCCGGGGCTGCTGCTGTCTCTGGGCCGCTGCGGGCCACAAGGGGCCTTCAGGCGCTCAACGCCATCAACATATAGTTTGTAACCGCCGCAGCTCCTGACGCAGCCGTCCGTATAGCCCTTCTTCTGGGTTTACTCTTATAATTATTTATCATTCATGCTCCGTTTCTTCTTACTGATAGCTGCGAAGGTATCCGTGCCGGTGAGTCCCATAATGATAACACGATACAATTTTATCCTTTTAACACCGATTCTGGCCCGCGCTGTTTTCGCCCTTGCAAAACGATTCAGCCCATTATATAATAAGAAAGCCTACCATGGCAGAGGGATTTGGCTTGTTGTCCATTTCCTGGACGGTCACCATCCTGCGGGTTCGGAAGCAGGAAGGGGGATATCCCCCTGGGGAGCATTCTGGAGCTTGATATTTGACGTAAAGAGGAGATCACTATGAAACTGCATGAACTGTTCGGCCAAGGCCGTACCATATTCTCCTGCGAGGTGTTCCCTCCAAAAAAGACCGCCCCGGTGGACAGCATCTATCAGACCCTGGACGGCCTGAAGGACATCCGTCCTGACTTCATCAGCGTCACGTTCGGGGCGGGAGGTTCTCAGGTCAACCAAAGCACCCGGGAGATTGCCTCCCTCATCGAAAACCAGTACCACATTCCCGCTATGGCCCACCTGACCTGTGTGGCTGCCGGGAAAGAGGACGCGGATCGTCTGCTGGCTGAACTGAACGAAGCGGGGGTGGAAAATATCCTGGCTCTGCGGGGCGACGTGAACCCGGATTATCCCTCGAAAACCGACTTCAAGTACGCCAGTGAACTGATAGCCTACATCCAAAAGCGGGGAGACTTTGGCATCTCCGCCGCCTGCTATCCGGAGAGCCACCCGGAAAGTCCAGACCCCGTCAGTGATATCCGCCACCTAAAGGAGAAGGTGGACGCTGGAGCTCAGCACTTGATCAGTCAGCTCTTTTTTGATAACGACGACTTCTTCCGCTTCCTGGAGCGGGCCCGCATTGCGGGCATCGACACGCCCATTGAGGCAGGCGTCATGCCGGTACTGTCCAAAAACTCCATCCTGCGCATGGTGTCCACGTGCGGGGCCAGCATCCCCCAAAAGCTCACCCGCATTTTGGCCAGGTACGGCGACCACCCGGACGCTTTGCGTGAGGCCGGTATTGCCTACGCCATCGACCAAATCGCCGACCTGATCGCTGGCGGCGTGGACGGCATCCACCTGTACACCATGAACAACCCCGACGTGGCAAAGCAGATCGCCGGGAGCATCGCCTCCATCCGGAACATTTAGCTCAAACAAAACTGCTCCAGCGGGTCACCTCCTGATAGGTGCGTTAAGTAGTACCACGATCAGTTTTTGGCAACAGCGGGGACAGTGTTCCGCGGTATCCCGTGTGCGGTCGAAGGCAGGCAGAACCGATATGTTGGTATCTGCACTTGACAGAGTTTATATTATACTGTTGTTCGCTTTTCTGCGTTTTTCTACACTTTGCAGCAAAAACGCTGTTCTGCGCCTGAATGGGCCGACTTCGGTTTTGTGCCTGAGCCGTTGACACAAGAGGATTCCTTTGTTCTTAGAATCTCCCAAGTCCTTCTAAAATCCTCTTGTTCACATGGCCGGCGGGGCGCCCCTCCATCGCAGGAGTCCATGCGTTCCGTCCCTGTACTCCAGCCTTGTCTCCACGTGCCCGCGCTTGTCCAGCAGGGACAGCAAGGCCGGCACATCACAGCCCTGAACCAACAGCGGCCCCGGAAACCACCCAGCAGGGTGGCCTCCGGGGCCGCTGTTTCGGGCTCCACACATCGCGCTTTGCCTGGATGCAGAGCTGGAGCGCCGCGGGCTCTGTGCAGTCTTCCTTACGCGGCCCAAGGGCGCTTGCGCCCCGTCAGTCCAGCTGCTCCATGATGATGCTCTGATCCCGCTCGCCCTGGCCCATGAGGATGGCCTGCCGGTAGAGCGCCATGGCCGCGTCGGTCATAGGCAGCCTTGCCCCGCAGGAGGCGGCAAACCTCTGGGCCAGCTCCAGATCCTTCACCATCATCTTCATTCCGGTGGGATTGTCATAGTTTCTGGGCATAATGTGGCTCTGGTAGCATACCTCGAACACCCGGCTGCAGCCATAGGAGGTCATGATGCAGTCATACAGCTTCTGCTCATCCAGCCCCGCCTTTTTCGCCAGCACTCCGGCCTCGCAGATCACCGCGTGGTTTACCCAGGTGAGGATCTGGTTGATCAGCTTGATCTGCTGGGCGGAACCGTTGGGCCCGAAGTAAAGGATCGTTTTCCCCATGGCCCGGTAGACGGGCATCAGCGTCTCGTTGAGCACCGCCTCGTCTCCCCCCACCATGATGGTGAGGGTGCCGTCCCTGGCTCCCTGGGGCCCGCCGCTGACCGGGGAATCAAAGTAATACACCCCCAGCTTGCTCAGCTCCGCGCCCAGCTCCCGGGCGGCATCCACGTCAATGGTGCTGCAATCCACCACATAGCGCACCCGCCGCGGCCCGCCGGACAGGACGCCGCCCTCCCCCAGCAGCGTTTCCCGCACGATCCCGTCATGCGGGAGGCACAGCACCACCACATCGCACTCCTGCCCCATGGCGGACAGGCTGGGGGCGCTGGTTCCCCCGGCGGCCAGCAGGGGGGCCTCCTTTGTCCGGGTGCGGTTCCAGCCCATCACCTCAAAGCCCGCCTTCCGCAGACACAGGGCCATGCTCAGCCCCATGGAGCCCAGCCCCGCAAATCCAATGCTCAGCATCATACCGCCTCCTCAGTCCTGCAGCGTCCCATCCGGGCCGCGATAGCGGTTGATCTCCTTGATCTCGTAGATCATGTCCATGACCTTGTCCCGGGCGTACATACACCGGCGGTAGCCGTTTTCCTCGTCCTCCGCCTCATACTCGAAGAAAATGTCGTCGCCCTTCTCTTGGAAATGCTTCCGCCAGTGGTCGAAGTCATGCACCTTAAAGCAGATGTGGTTGATGCCGCTCCCCCCCTGCTGGATATAGTCCCAGTGATAGCCGCCCTCCGTGACCGGCTCCAGCAGCTCGATTTTGCACTGGTTCCCCGCCAGGGACAGGATGGCGCATCTGCACTGCTGGGGGTGGGGCATTCCATTTGTCCATGCGGTCTCCAGATAGGGGGAGAGGGTGATCACATCCCTGATCCCATAGTGCTCCTTCATGTGGGCCGCCGCTTTGTCCAGATCGGGAACAATAAAGCCCACGTGGTCGATGCCGTATTCAATCAACTGTTTCATATGTCCGCGCTCCTTTCGTCCTTTCGCTCCTCCGGGCTGAGCAGTACGCCCCCCTCGTCGGCGGAGGTAACCATGGCGGCATACCGCTTCAGATAGCCGCTGACAGGCTTGGGCCGGTACACCCAGTTCGCCCGCCGCCGGGCCAGCTCCTCCTCCCCCACATGAAGGGTCAGAGTTTTTTCCATGACGTCAATGGTGATCTCGTCCCCGTCCTCCACCAGCGCGATGGGCCCCCCGGCGGCGGCCTCCGGAGAGATGTGCCCGACAAAGCAGCCGCTGTTGGTGCCGGAAAAGCGCCCGTCGGTGATCAGGGCGGTAGAGGCGGCAAGCCCCTGCCCGTAGAGGGTTTTCATGGGCTTGTACAGCTCCTTCATCCCCGGGCCGCCCTTTGGGCCCTCGTAGCGGATAACCACCACGCTGCCCGGTTGGACGCGGCGGGCCTCCAGCGCCTCCATGCACGCGTCCTCCGAGTCGAAGCAGATCGCCTTGCCGGTAAAGCGGCGCACCTCCGGCCGAATGGCGGCGGGCTTGGATACGCCGGTGTTGGGGGCCAGGTTCCCCCGCAGGATGGCCAGCCCGCCCAAAACGCTGTGCGGGTCGTCCATGGTGCGGATCAGCTTCCCGCCGGGAACCTGGGGCGGCGGGGCTTCCTTCAGGTTTTCGCCCAGAGTTTTCCCGGTGACGGTGATCTGATCCAGATGCAGGTGAGCCGTCATGCGCCGCATGACCTCGGGCACGCCTCCGGCCAGGTAGAGATCCACCGCGTCATCTTGATGGGTGGCCGGGTTGACCTTGGCCAGCAGGGGGATCTGTTCGCTGTACCGGTCAAAGCACGCGATGATCTCCCCGGCCGGAATCCCCAGCTCATGGGCCAGGGCACAGGTATGAATGACCGTATTGCTGGATCCGCCCACCGCCATCATCAGCATGATCCCGTTTTCGATGGCCTGGCGGGTGAGGATCCTCCGGGCCGTCAGCCCCTCCCGCACCATGCGGACAATCTGCTCGCCGCTGGCAAAGGCGCTGCGCAGCCGCTCGTTGTAGACGGCGGGGATCAGCGCGCTGCCCGGCAGGCTCATGCCCATGGCCTCCGCCAGGCAGCACATACTGTTGGCGGTGCCCATAAACTGGCAGGAGCCGCAGGTGGGGGCGCTCACCTGGGAGATCCAGCGCACATCCCCCTCCTCCAGTTCCCCCACCTGCATCCGGCCCAGGGCCTCGCTGACGGTGGTGGTGTCGGTCTTTTCCTGCCCGCAGCAGGCCGGGCCGGACAGCATACTGCCCCCCGCCGCAAAGATGCAGGGCAGATCCAGCCGGGCGGCGGCCATGAGCATCCCGGGCACGATCTTGTCGCAGCTGCCCAGCAGCACCAGCCCGTCCAGCCGGTGGGCGCCGGCTATGATCTCAATGCTGTCGGCGATATTGTCCCGGGATGGAAGTACATAGTTGTTGCCGTCATGTCCGCCCGCCAGGCCGTCGCAGCAGGCGATCACGCCGAACTCGGCGGGAACGCCTCCCGCCCGGTAGATGCCGTTTTTGACCTGCTGGGCCAATTGCCGTAGGTTGGTGTGGCCGGGCACCATATCGGAAAAGGCGTTGGCAATGCCGATAACCGGGCGGGCCAGGTCGTCGTCGGAATAGCCGCAGCCCTTCCAGATCACCTGGTTGGAAATTCGCTCCAGGCTGGTAAGCGGTGGTACGTGCTGCCGATCCATCAAGCTTCCTCCTTTAGCAAAAGCAGACCGGCGCTGTGCCGCCAGTGCCGGTCTGCTGTTATGGACTTGCGCCTCAGCTCAGGTGGGGGATCTTCAGGATATCCCGGGCCTCGTCCGGGGTGGCCACGTCATAGCCCAGCTCCCGGATGATGCGCACGGCGCGCTCCACCATCTGGGCGTTGCTCTTGAGCAGCTCGCCGGGGCCGTAGTAGATGTTGTCCTCCATGCCCACCCGGGCGCCGCCGCCCTTGAGGACGGTCATGGCCATGCCGGGCACGTGGTTCTTGGCGCCGATGGAGATGGTGCTGAAGTTGACAAACTGGTTCTTGGGCAGCTTCTTGATCATGAAGTCCAGGTTCTCCTCGGAGAAGGAGATGGCGCCCTGGCTGATCTTGTCCATCCCCATGACGAAGGACAGGGAGACGGGATCGTTCAGCACGCCGGCGGGCTGGAGGATGTTGAACACGTCCTCCACGGCGGTGGGCTCAAAGCACTCCAGCTCGGGCTTGATGCCCATGTCCTTCATCATTTTCGCGTACTTCAGCAGGAAGTCGCGGAACCACTCGTAGACGAAGGTGCGCCCGTCCCAGCTGGTGGAGATCAGGGAGCAGTCCAAGGAGCACATATCGGGCTTGACCAGATTGGGGTCGTACAGCAGCTTCATGCCGTCCTCCGCGCCGGTGCCCGCCCGATTGGCGGGGGCGGTGGAGTACTGGGTCACCAGATTGCACTTGGCCCGGATTTTGGAGCCGATCTCGTTGTAGACGTTGGGGTCGTTGGTGGACAGGCCCTCCTTGTCCCGGGCGTGGATATGGACGATGGCCGCGCCCGCGTTGTAGCAGTCGTAGGCGGAGTCGGCGATCTCCTGGGGGGTCAGGGGGATGTTGGGGTTGGCCTCCTTGCCGTGGAAGGCGCCGGTCTGGGCCACAGTGATGATGATTTTACGAGTTGCCATAGTTTATCTTCCTTTCAAAAATCAATTGAGATGGGGATACTGTCATAGAGGCGGGCGTCAGCCCGCCAGGGCGCAGCCGATGTTGTAGCCCACCAGGCCGATGGCCAGCGAGCTGAGGATGCACATGATCAGCCCGTAGACATAGACCTTTTTGCTGTCGCTCCACTCGTTGCCGTGGAGCATGGCGATGCAGGCGAAGGAGGAGGGCATCAGGTAGGCGCAGGAGCCCGCCATTGTGGTGCACAGCGCCATGCCCGCCGGGTTGATGGCGCCATTGCTGGCCAGGGCCACCGTCACGCCCACGCCGGTCATCACGGTGATGGTGGACACGTTGGAGGCGAAGTTGGTGAGGAACACCCCGGCGGTGGTGATGATCAGCACCACCACGATGGGGGCCACGGCAGTGGTGAGGGGGCTGATGTTGGCGGTGATCCAGGCGTTCAGCCCGGTGGCCTCGTTGGACAGGGCGCTGCCCAGGTAGACGCCGATGGCGATGAACACCAGGATGCCCCAGTTTGTCTGCTTGTTGAGCACCTCCTTCAGGTCGATGATGGGCTCGTCATTGACGCTGATCACGGACATCAGCACCACGGAGATGATGGCCCAGAAGGTGATGCCAAAGCCGTTCAGGGTGGACACCCAGGCGGCATTGGTGAACAGTCCGGCCACGCCGGGCAGCATCCACATGACAACGGTGCCGAAGAACACAATGACGGTGACCAGCTCCCGCACCTGCATCTTCTCCTGCTTTTTCAGCACCCGCTGCACGTCGAAATCCTTGAATTTGCCCATGTCCACCTTGCCGCAGGTCAGCCGCATGATCAGCACAAAGAGCACATACAGCACCAGCCCGGTGGGCACGCCGAAGGACAGATAGGTGAACAGGCTCATGGGGGCCCCCACGGCGCCCTCATAGATCCCCATGCCCAGCAGGGCCAGCGAGTGGGAGATGGGGGTCATGGCGCCGCCGATGATCACCGCGTAAATGACAATGATGTTGGCGATGTGGGGATAGGCGTCCTTCTTGGTATAGCCCAGCTCCTCATACACCTTGTTGGCGAACATCAGCATAAAAGAGGCGGCGGGAACCTGATCCATAAAGCAGGCCAGGATCAGGCCGATGGTGGCCATGGAAATGGTGAACGTCCATGGGCTCCTGCTGACAAACTTCATGCTCATGAACTTGGCCACCAGGCGGTCGGTGAAGCCGGACTTGTTCAGGGCGTAGGTCATGACGAAGCTCATCAGGACAAAGTAGACAATCCAGCTTCCCAGGGTGCCCGCGATGGCCTCGTTGACGCTGACCACTCCGGTGCGGCCCAGCAGCGCCACCGCCAGAATGGCGGGCCATACCGTGTCCACGGTACTGAGGAGCAGCACCGTGGCGACGAATACGCCGATCACCTTCATGCCGCCCGCGGTCAGCGGCTCGGGAGCAGGCATGATCCAGAACGCAACGACGATGGCTAAGCATACCAGAATCTTGATCAGCTTTGATGTTGGCATTGACAGTTTTTGCTTGTCCATAACGTTCCCCTCTTTCTGTAGTTGCGGTGTGTGCCGCAGATGCCTTTCTGGTAACGCAATGACGATGCCAACTTTCCCAAACCGCCCCGCTTCCATGCGCCGGAAGCGCAAAACCGCCTGCGCCGCCTGCCTTTGCGGGAGCCAAAAATTTTTTTGAGCGCCGGCCCGGCCTGACGCCCGCGGGGGTGCGGGCCGTGAATTATGTAGAAAAAACCCAACGCGATTTGAGCTCGCGTTGGGTTTTTCATGCATATGATACAAAGTCCAAGGGGGTGGATCAGATCCCGTAGCGTTTCATCTTGTCGTACAGGATGCTCCTGTCTATGCCCAGCCGCTCCGCCGCCTCCTTTTTGTTCCCGCCGCAGGCGTGGAGCGCCTGCTGAATGGCCATTTTCTCCGCCCGGCTGCGTACCTCCTTCAACGTGCTCCCCTGGGATGGCGCCGGCACGGAAAACCGCTGATCCTCCAGGCCGGGCAGAAGAATGTGCCGCGCCTCGATGATGCCGCCGGTCACATAGTTGAAGGCCCGCTCCACGCAGTTTTCCAGCTCCCGGATATTCCCCGGCCAGTCATACTGCTCCAGAATTGCCATGGCCTCCGGGGTGATCTCCCAGACATTGCGGCCCAGCTCCCGGTTCAGCTTTTCCACGAAGCTGTCCACCAGGGGGTGGATATCCTCCCGCCGATCCTTCAGCGGGGGCAGGTGGAGGTTGATCACGTTGATGCGGTAATAGAAATCCTCCCGGAAGGCGCCGTCCTTCACCATCTGATGCAAGTCCTTGTTGGTGGCGAAGATAAACCGCACGTCGATGGGGATGGCCTTGGTGCTGCCCACCTTTTTGATCTCCCGCTCCTGAATGGCCCGCAGCAGCTTGGCCTGCATCTTGATGGACAGGGAGTCCACCTCGTCCAAAAACAGGGTGCCGCCGTTGGCCGCCTCAAAGTCTCCGATTTTGCCGCCCCGCAGCGCGCCGGTGAACGCGCCCCCCTCATAGCCGAACAGCTCCGACTCCAGCAGGTTGTCCGGAATGGCGGCGCAGTTCAGGCGGATAAAGGGCTTGTCCCGGCGGCCGCTCAGGTTATGGATCGCCCCGGCAAAGACCTCCTTGCCCGTTCCGCTCTGGCCGGTGATCAGCACCGAGGAGCGGGTGCTGGCCACCATGTGGAGGGATTCCTTCAGATCGCGTATCACCAGGCTGTCCCCCACAATGGTGTCCAAGGTGCTTTTGGGGGCGGAGATCTCGTGATATTTGTTCTTGTAGTAGTTCAGCTCCCGGGCGAAGCCGCCCACCGCCTCCTGGATCTGGTTCCCCAGCAGGCTGCTCAGCACAGCCTGCGCCACCAGCCCCACCACCTTCCCGTTCTCCCAGATGGGAAAGCGGTTGACAAAAAAGACCTCGCCCTTTCGGTAGTAGGTGCCCCCCCGCTCCGGCGTTCCGCTCCGGAGCACCCGATGGAGGCAGGTGTCCTCAATGACCTCCTCTACCGGGCAGTCCAGGGAATCCTCGATGGAGATGTGCATATTTTTGGCGTACTCCTCGCTGATGTAGACCATGCGGCCCTCCTCATCCAGCACCACAACCTCACCCAGGTTGATCAGGGCCTTCTGCATCAGATCCTTCAGTTTTTCCGGCTCCATGCGCCGGCTCAGCCCATAGGGGGTTCCGTCTGCCATGCCAATCCCTCCTTGCGGGAAAGGTACCATAAGTCATCTCGGTTTGTCAAGAGGGGGGGTGTAGGTCTTTTCATACACACAGGATTTTCATATTCCGGTTTTTCCTCATTCGCGGGGCGGATTCCGGGGGGCTTTTGTGGTGTTTTCAGCACAGAACGGGCCGTTCAGCCCCTGTTTTGGGGGGCGCCTCAAATTGGCATCATTTTTGCGGTATAAATAGGCATCTGACCGCGCGTTGAGAAAAAGGAGATGCTTATTATGGTAAAGTTTATCACCCCTGAGCAGGCGGCGGAACTGGTTCAGGACGGCTGCACCGCCGCCCTGGGCGGCTTTGGCTCCTACTGCGGCCCGGATGCTCTGCTGGACGCCCTGTCCCGGCGGTTCCAGGAAACCGGCCGCCCCGCCGGGATCACCGTCATCACCGGCATCAGCACCGGAGACAACACCCAGGAGGACGTCGGAATGAACCGCATCGCCCACGAGGGGCTCATCCGCACCATCATCGCCGGACACCTGGCCAACCCTCCTCGGATCAGCGCCATGGCGGCGGAGGACAAGCTGGCCGCCTACACCCTGCCCCTCGGCGTAGTGGCCCAGCTGTTCCGGGCCATCGCGGGGAAAAAGCCCGGCGTGATCACCCGCGTGGGACTGGGCACCTTCGCCGACCCCAGGCAGGAGGGGTGCAAGGCCAACGGCAGGGCCAGGAGCCAGGGCCGGGAGGTGGTTCAGCTCCTTTCGCTGAACGGCGCGGAATACCTGTTCTACCCCTCCTTCCCGCTGGACATCTGCTTCCTGCGGGGCACCTATGCCGATGAGGACGGCAACATTTCCGTGGAGCACGAAGGGCTCACCGGCACGGAGCTTGAGATCGCCGCCGCCGTCCACAACTGCGGCGGTATCGTGGTGGTTCAGGTGGAGGACATTGTCCAGCGCGGCTCCATCCACCCCCGAAAGGTGCGCATCCATAACACGCTGGTGGACTATGTGGTGAAATCCCCCTCCGCGGCCCTGCATATGCAGAACTATGCCAACACCACCTACCAGCCCTCCCTCACCGGCGAGACCCGCTGCCCGGTGGACGCCATCGCCCCCATGAAAATGGGGATCCGGAAGGTCATCGCCCGCCGGGGCGCCATGGAGCTCAAGCCCGGCTGCGTGATCAATCTGGGCATCGGCATTCCCTCCGGGGTGGGCGCGGTGGCCAACGAGGAGGGCATTGCCGCCCAAACCACGCTGTCCCTGGAGTCCGGCCCCATCGGCGGCGTGCCGGTGGAGGGGGTGGGCTTTGCCGGCTCCATGAATCCCGAGGTCATCAACTCCATTTGCGACACCTTTGACCTCTATGACGGCGGCTTTCTGGACATGACCTTCCTGGGCGCGGCGGAGATCGACCGGGAGGGAAATGTGAATGTGTCCAAGTTCGGCCCCCGCTGTCCCGGCCCCGGCGGGTTTATCAACATCTCCCAGAACACGCCCAAGGTGTTCTTCATGGCCGGGTTTACCGCCGGAAAAAGCCAGATTGAGCTCCATGACGGCAAGCTGGACATCATCCAGGACGGCCCCGGCGTAAAGTTTATCGAGAAGGTGCAGCAGATCACGTTCTCCGCCGACTACGCCCGCAAGACCGGCCAGGAGGTGACCTACATCACCGAGCGCGCCGTGTTTCGCCTGGCGGAGGGCGGCATTATGCTCACCGAGATCGCGCCGGGCGTGGATTTGGAGCGGGACGTCTTGTCCCGCATGGCCTTCCGGCCTCTGCTGGCCGACGAGATCCGGACTATGGACGCCCGGATCTTCCGCGAGGAAAAAATGGGGCTGCGCCTCTGAGCCGGAGGGCTGGACGATGAAACAGTATGGTAAGCTGTCTGGCTTTTTCGGCGGCATCGCGCTGTGCGCCGTCATCTGCCTGCTCCCCCTGAAGGGGCTGTCCCAGGAGGGGCAGCTCTGCCTGGGGCTGACGCTGATGACCGTGGTGTGGTGGGCCGCCCAGATCGCCCAGTCGGGTTATGTCAGCGGCGTATATCTCATGCTGCTGTGCCTGTTCAAGGTGGCGGAGCCCACGGTTGTGTTCTCCGGGTGGACAGGCTCCACCATCTGGCTGGTGGCGGGGGCCTACCTCATCGCGTCGGCGGTGCGGGGCTCCGGGCTGGGGGAGCGGCTGAGCTATGCCTTTATCCTGCGCTTTGTCCGGGGCTGGCGGAGCATCATTGTGTCCATCTTTGTGCTGACGCTGATCCTCTCCCTGCTCATCCCCCATCCCTGGCCCCGGGCCTTTTTGATCATGTCCGTCATGCTGGTGGTGATCCGCTCCGCCCACATCCCCCAAAAGGACGCCTCCATCATCGGCTTTACGGTGTTTGCCGCGTCGGTGCCCGTCTCGCTGATCTTTCTCACCGGGGACGCCACCATCAACCCCCTGGCGGCCAGCTACGCCGGGGAGGTGAGCTTCCTGCGCTGGCTTCAGGTGATCGGCCCGCCTGCGCTGCTGCTCAGCGTTCTGACCTTGGGGCTGATCCTGCTGCTGTTTCGCCCTTCCGCGCCGGCGGCTCCGGATCTGGAGGAGATCCGCGCCGCCCAGGCCGGGCTCGGCCCTATGACGGAGAAAGAGATTCGCACCCTGGTTTGGATCCTCATCGCCATCGTCCTGTGGCTCACCAATGGGATGACGGGGCTGGACATCGGCTGGATCACCCTGCTGATCGCCATGCTGATGAGTATGCCCGTGGTGGGCGGCGTGCTGGAGGCAAAGGATTGGAAGGAAGTCCCCGTCCACGTGATGGTGTTCCTCACCGCCGCCATCGCCATCGGCAGGGTTGGGGCGGCCACCGGCATGAACGCCTGGATCGCCCATACCCTGCTGCCCGCCTCCATGCCGGAAAACCCGGTGCTGCTGGCGCTGTGCATTGCGGGGCTTTCGGTGGTGATCCATATGCTGATGGGCTCGGTCATCGCGGTGATGGGGGTGACAATTCCTGCCTTTTTGTCCTTTTCCGCCGGCGCCGGCGCGGATCCGCTGGCTATCATCGGCATTGTCTACCTCAGTGTGGCGGGGCACTACTGCCTGCCCTTCCACCACCTGAATATGTTGGTAGGCCAGGGGGCGGAGAACGGGATGTATACCCAGCGGGAGACGCTGAAGCTGTCCCTGCCGCTGCTGGCGGCGGTACTGCTCACGGTGGCCCTGTCCGTGCCCTGGTGGCGCCTGCTGGGACTGATTTGACCCGCCTTGCGGCCATCCGGCGCGCCTGATTACGCTGGCGGGCGGGGGCTCATCCCTTTGCCCCGCGGACTCGCGTTGACACCACCGGGCCAAGCGGCACCATCGCAATGTCCACGCGCCCGTCTGCGCGCCTTGTGATAAGCGTGCCGCCTCTCTGAATATAGCTTTTCCTGATAGTTTGATAACCCAGGTAATCCACGGACATCCCATAGGTCATCTGAATCCCCTTGTACACCAGGGACAGGGTGTTTAAGTGGTCATGCCCGCAGAACATCCACTGAATGACGCCGTTCTCTACGGCCCTGTCAAAAAAGGAGCTCTTAAACTTGGATATGCCGAAATACTCGTCCCGTTCAGCGATGCTCCCATGCCGGTAAAGGACAGCCCTGTCCCCCAGCTTCATTTTCTCATAGGCCTCTTTAAACTCGCGAAGGGGCATATGGAAAAACGCCATCGCTTTGATGTCCGGATCGTCCTGCCTCAGTGCGGTCAGGCGTTCCATGCACCAATCCACCTGATCGTCATGGATCCCGTCAAAGCCGCTGAAAAACCAGCCGCCTTCCCCGTACATATTGGAGTCCAGCAGAACCAGCGGGAGAAGGACGTTTCCCGCTTCATCCACCAGTTCAATGAGGAAGTTCCCCACGCCGGTCAGATCCTTCCGGCCCTCCGCGAAGATGCAATAGCGCCCCTGCTTGTACAGTTCCGCCAGTTCTTCCTTGCCGCAGGTTGAGAGCAGCTCGCAGTCGTGGTTGCCAAAAACCAGCGTGTAGGGCAGCTGGAAGCCGTCCAGAAATTCTATCAGCCGTTTGGCCTGCTTCCCGTTGTTCCGGGTTCCCGTCTTTGGCAGAAACGGAAAAATGGAGTCGCCGGTGAGAACGATCAGGTGGGGGTTTGTTTTCCCTATGATCGTTCTCACCGCCTCCAGCGCGAGCCTGTCCATCCCCCTGGAGAGAGGGCCAAACCCCAGGTGCAAATCGGTCAGCTGCAAAATTCTGAACTCCGCGCCCCTGGGTATGCTGATTGTGAAGGTTTCATCATCCACCTGCTTGAATTGATCTGAGCGATACATGAGCCCCTCCTAACTTAACGGGACAAGGGAGCCTATGGCCGACACAATCGTGGAGATCACCATCAGAATCTGGAAGGGGGCGGTTCCGATCACACCGCAGATTGGGCTCGCACCGGCCTTCCTTCTGGACTTTCCGTAGGTGAGCACCAGCATAACGCTCACCAGCACCACCACGCCGCTCATGATCCGGGTCAGAATAATAAAGCTGTTTACCCCAAACAGCGCAAACAGGATGCAGGGAACGGTGGCAATCAGCCAGCTGATCCGGTTCCCCGCGTTGATCTGCTCATGCACCACGTCGCGCAGGGCCAGGGTGTTAGACCAGAACGTCGTCAGCAGCGCAAACAGGGAGAAGATCCCGGCCAGAATGACCGCCCACCTCCCGATGCTCTCGCCAAGCTGCATATAGGCCAGCTCCTTGTTGATCTCGCCCTTCGTCCCAAGCAGTACCGACATTGTCACGATCAGCACAAGGACGGAGGACAGGCCGAAGCCGATCAGGACAGCTTTCCTGATCCTGCGCGGATCTCCGTCCAGCCCCTTTACCACCTGGATGACCGCCTGATTGGCTGAGGTGGCAAAGACAACCATGCTGTAAAGCGCCAGCAGATTGTTCCAGTGAAATTCCGAGGGCTCCAGGGGGGTGACTGGGTGCAGCAGCGCGCCCGCCGTCATGGCCGCTGCAATGCCGATCAGAAGTATGACGGCATATTTTTGCGCAATGCCAACCGCCTTCATCCCCGTGAACACCACACAGCCCGCAATCACATAATAGACCAGCTGGGCCGCCCACATAGGCATTCCGAACCAGTTTGTGAATATCTGCGCACCGCCGTTGATGTTTCCGCTCACCCCGACCATGATGGCCAGACCATACACCGCAAACACGACCCAGCTGAACACCTTCTTTGCGATGCCGTGGAACAGTTCGCCCTCAAAACTTTTGACCAGCTGGGCGCCGCCGTTGTTATAGGAGAGCTCCGCAATGATCAGATGCAGGATCACATTGATGAGATAGGCAAGCGCCACCATCCACACCACATCCAGGGCGCTGTTCTTCGTGGCCAGATAGGGCACCGCAATGATCCCGGTTCCGATGCTGTTTCCCACAATCATACAAATTGCTTCAAATGTTGTCAGCTTTGCCTCTGATTTCATGTTCATACCCTGCATCTCCTGTTGTTTTGTGGATCAGTCCATGAAGCGGCCTGTCCAGAAAATCCGCATAGCGCGCGCTCCGGCTGGCGGTCAAAGGGTGATACTCCAACGGCTCAGCGAGGAGGCGGACACCGCCCGGCGGGTGTGTTCGGCATGACCTCCGCCGTCCACGCCGTGTTTGAGGAATAGAAAAGGGATACCGCACCCGCAGTGTCCCTTGAAATTTACGATTCAGAATCCGAAAGCTGGCGGTCACAGAATTGCTTTAGTACGGGGATGCCGGATGTCACGGTATCCCAAAGAATGTCAAGCTTAATACTGCCGTAGGCATGGGCTGCAATATTCCGCAACCCCCGAATGGCATTCCATTGGATTTCACCATTTGAATGCTGATGCAGTACTCTCTTAAATGTGTGCAATGCGCTGTAAATCAGGCGACAGCATAGATTTTCCCCCGCTCTCTGCTTACATATTATACGCACTTCCCGCGCAAATTCAAGCGAAAGGGCACAAAAATATGGGAAGCATCTCGAAAACAAGGCAAGTAAAAAATTCCCCGTCTCCGTCCATCTGCTGTCCTGTGACGGCCCCGGGGCGGCGCAGCGGTTCGAGCGGGACAAGCGGCAGATGTACGGCAAAATTCTGAGTAAACGGTGACGGAAAAAGGGTCTGGATCGTCAGTTGACGGTTCGGGCTTTTTCCTTTGCCCTCCTCATAAAATTTACTGTGATTTCATCACAGTAAAAAAGTGGGTTGGCCAGTATAATAGACTTACCAAATCCAAGAGGGGGTTCCGCCATGGGAACGAGAATCAAACGTCGGGCTGTCGTAGACGATACCGCCTGTGTCGCCTGCGGCTGCTGTGCGAAGGTGTGTCCGCTGTCCGCCATTCAGATCTGGCGCGGCGTCAGGGCGGTGGTCAACGCGGACAAGTGCGTGGGCTGCGGCAAATGCGCAAAGGAGTGCCCCGCGTCGGTCATTGAGATTCAGGAGGTGCGGCCATGAAAAAACGCTGGTATGATTACCTGTGGATCGTCGAGCTGACCTATCTGGTGCTGGGATTCTTCAACATCCTGTTCGCCTGGCTGGGCCTGCTGTTCTTTTTTATCCCGCTGATCATCGCCGCTGTCCGGGGCACAAAGGGGTACTGCAACCGCTACTGCGGCAGGGGACAGATATTCGGCCTGCTGGGCGGGCGGTTCGGCCTGTCCCGGAAAAAGGATATCCCCCGGTGGATGAAAAGCAAATGGTTCCGCTATGGTTTCCTGATTTTCTTCTTCATCATGTTCTTCCAGATGCTGTGGAATACTTACCTGGTGTTCGCCGGCGCACAGGATCTGCGGCAGGTGGTGACACTGCTCTGGACGTTCAAGCTCCCCTGGAACTGGGCCTACCACGGGACGCTGTTCCACCCCGGCGCGGCACAGTTCGCCTTTGGGTTCTACAGCGTTATGCTCACGTCCACCGTGCTGGGCCTGGTTACGATGGTGCTGTTCAAGCCCCGGAGCTGGTGCGTCTACTGCCCCATGGGGACGATGACGCAGCTGATTTGCAAGGCCAAAAATCGGAAGGATCACACTGTCACAGAACAAAACTGATCGTTTGGCTGCCATAGAGCCAGCACACACCCGCGCCCCATGGCCCGAGGTGCCGGCGGTGTACGCAGCAAAACCCACGTCTGGCCCGGCCAACGGGCAAGGGGTGGTCACCATGACGGATGGGATGACACGCTAAAATGGTTTTCGGGATAGCGCGCCGCTGTACAGCAACAGCTTCATTCGGGGAACCGCGTGTTCAAAAAAGCGTTGGAACGCCTCACAGTACATATTTTTCCCCAATGCTCCATCTGCCCCAACCAGGCGATCCCGGCGGCATCCACCCCGGCACAGCCTATACCAACGGCAGCCGCGGCAATCCTCTGCCACTGCTTTGGACTGCTGAATAAAGCCCAGCTCTGTTCTCCGCCGGTCTATCTGATCGAAGCTGTCTGTGTTCAGATTGCCAAGCCTCCATGAATCGAGTACATAGAAGTCGCATGGATAGACACTTCCATCCGCTTCCACCACGTATTGCTCAGAGCAGCTCCCCTGCATATTACAGCTCTCCGGCGGCCCGCCCCGCAAAATCGACAAATAGTTGAAAAAGGTACGGTTATATTTTACCTTTCCCTGTTCCGCATGGGCATACCACAGGTCAAACAGGCGGCAGAGATAACTTCCGTATTCTTGAACGCCAAGGGAATAAGGCTGCCCGCCGCCCTTCTCATTCAACGGATCCATGCAGGGAATATACTGCTGATAGTCCAGGTGACTGCGGTCAAAGAAGCCATAAACCTTTCCGATGGCGTTGGCTGTTTGCTTGGTCACCACTGTGAGGATGTTGAATTCCACCCCGTGCTTTTCCAGCAGCTGAGCCGTGTGAAAGACCCGATTATAGGTGCCCTTGCCCTCCGAATCCAAGCGGTATCGGTCGTGCAGATCCTTCGGCCCGTCCAGGGAGAGGCCCACCAGGAAATGGTTCCGGGAAAAAAACTCCGCCCATTGGCCGTCCACCAGGAGCCCGTTTGTTTGGATGGCGTTGTGGATGGTCAGACGTTTATGATTATACCGTTCTTGAAGGGCTGCGGCCTTCTCAAAAAACGGCAGTCCAGCCAGTGTGGGCTCGCCGCCCTGAAACACCATGGTACACATTCCGCTGGCGGCATCCAGAGCTTTGCGAATAACATTTTCCAATGTGGATTCGTCCATAATGCCATAAGAGGCCACCTTCCGCAGCGACATCTCATCGGCATAAAAGCAGTAGCGGCAGCTAAGGTTGCAGGCACCCGAGGCAGGCTTAATCATGATGGAAAGCGGCGGCATAAAAATCCCCCTGTTATTTTGGGTGAATCAAAGGATGTACTGACACTGTTGTACAGGCTGATGGCAATGACTGCAGCCATAAATTCCAACAAATTCTTTCCGCAGACAGCGTTGTGAGCTTTAAAATCCATTATATACGGGAACGCCAATGATTGCAACTCTGATGAGGGGGCGGTTCTGCCGGATCGCGTATTCCTATGTAAAAAACAGGGAGGACGCGCTGGATATCGTCCACAGCGCCATTGTGAAGGCGCTCCAGTCCTATACCGGCCTGCGCCGCCCAGAGTATGCCCGAGCTGGACTACGGCGTACACGCCGCCTTTACGCCAACTCCAGCCGCTTCATCAAGGCATCCTCCTGATTTTTAACCACACCAACCAGAGGAGCGCCTATCATATTCCCCTCGCGATCTACGATATAGGTCGTGGGAAACCCGGCTATTTCGCAGATGAAGTCCCGATAAAAGCTGCTTTCCGGGGCGGGGATCACATTGGTGTAGGTCACGCCCTTCTCCTTCAGGATTTTTTCCGCCATGGCCCGCATCTCCTCCGAGTCCCCGGCGCTGGCCGCCACGGCGATCACGTTGATGTTTTTCTCCCGGAAGGTTTGATAGTAGGCCTCCAGGTCGGGCATCTCCTCGATGCAGCTCCCGCAGCCGTTTGTCCAGAAATTAATAATGGTGGCATCATACTGGGAGAAAATCTCGTTGGTGACGGCATTTCCGTCAAAATCCACCCCCTCAAAGCTGGGGAAGGGGGGTTTGGCCGCCTCGATCTCCCCGTGCCCGCAGGCGGTGAGGGAGAACGTACATAAGACTGCCGTCAACAGGCTGATTGCTTTTTTCATGCTGTGTGCTTCCTTTCTTCGAGCTGACGGCAGTTTACCAAATCACGCTTAAAATCCGTGTTAAGAAAGCTGGCTTTTTTAACACGGATTTTATATTGCTGTGTTATAATAAAGAAAACAGGAGGTGCGCCATGCGGATTTTAGTGGTGGAGGACGAGATGGAGCTGTGCGGCGCCATCGCCGAGGGGCTGGAGCTGGACGGCTGCGCGGTGGACGCCTGCTATGACGGGGCGGAGGCCCACCAGCTGCTCCTGGTGGAGGCATATGACCTGGTGGTGCTGGATCTCAACCTCCCCGGCCTGGATGGGATGGAGCTTCTGGAGGAGCTCCGCAGGGTCAACCGGGAGGTGAAGGTGCTGATCCTGTCCGCCCGGGACAGCGTGGAGGACAAGGTGAAGGGACTGGACACCGGCGCCAACGACTATCTGGCCAAGCCCTTCGCCTTCGCGGAGCTGGAGGCCCGCATCCGAAACCTGCTCCGCCGGAGCTTTGTCCAGGAGGACGCCGTCCTGCGCTTTGCCGCCATCTCCCTGGACACCCTGGGGCGCGCCGCCGCCGTGGACGGCCAGCCGGTGGCCCTCACCCGGAAGGAGCTGGCCATTTTAGAGTACCTCATGCTCCACCCGGGCAAGGTGGTCAGCCAGGAGGAGTTGATGGAGCACGTCTGGAACATGGAGGCGGACAGCTTCAGCAACGCGGTGCGGGTGCACATCGCCTCCCTGCGGAAAAAGCTGAAGGAGAGGATAGGCTTTGACCCCATCGCCACCCGGATCGGCCAGGGCTACTGCCTGCGTGAGGAGGGCTCGGTATGAAAGCGATCTCGCTGCGGGCGCGGCTGACCGCCCTGAGCGTTCTCCTGCTGGCCCTCTGCTGTATGGGGCTGACCCTGGCCCTGAATTTTTCCGCCTACGACATGGCCGGCGAAATCGAGGCGGCGGTGGTGCAGCCCGCCCTCCCGGGGAGCGGCGGCACGATCCCGCCGGCGCCGGAGCAGGTGGAACCCATCTTCAGCACCACCCTGTCCGTCCCGTCCCAGCAGGCGCGGACGGCCTTTTCTAAAACCAGCCTCCTCTATATGCTGCTCATCATCGCCGCCGGGGGCGGGTTGACCTACGTGCTGGTGGGGCGGGCGCTCAAACCCCTCAAGCGCCTGAGCGAGCACATGAAAACCTGCACTGCCGGGGATCTGTCCCAGCCGCTTCCCGTCCCCCAACCCCGGGACGAGATCGCGGAGCTGACGGACGCCTTTAACCAGATGACCGGCAAGCTGGATCAGTCCTTCGCCATGCAGCGGCGCTTCGCCCAGAGCGCCGCCCACGAGCTGCGCACCCCTCTCACCGTTCTGCGAACCAAATTGGAGGTGTTCCAAAAGCGCACCGGCCGCAGCCGGGAGGAGTATGACCGGCTGCTGGAGACGGTGGCCGCCCAGACGGGCCGCCTGTCCTGAATTTGCCGAGCCGGGCCGCGTGAGCGGCCCGGCTTTTCGCGTTGTGGGACACGCCCCGCCTTAACGCAGATTTTATCTCCCCTCTGCTATACTCGGGGCATCCTGAAAGAAACGAGGTTTTCCCAATGAAAAGAATCTCTCTGATGTTGGCCGCGCTGCTGGCGCTTCTCTCCCTGGCCGGCTGTTCAAGCGCCTCTGAGCCCCAGAGCAGCGAGGACATCTGTCCCGGCAAGCTGATCGGAGACCAAGGGGTGGAGCCGGTTCGGGCGGCCGGCCTGGATCCCGAGGAGGACATGGCCTTCACCACGGTAGACACCGACGGAAACCCGATGGACAATGGGATCTTTGCGGAGGGCGAGCGGGGGGTCTGGCTGCTGTTCTGGCAGACGGACAACGAAAAGAGCGCCGCCGCCCTGGCCCAGCTGGAGGCCCTGCTGCCCCAGGCGGAGGAGAACGGCTACCAGATCGTCGGCGTGGTGATGGACGGCGGCCAAAACCCGGACAAGGCCGCTCAGATGACGGAGGATCTGCACTTCGTCAACCTGGTGTGGAACGAGGAGATGGCCCAGCGTTATGACGGCATCATGGCCTTTTTCGACGGCACCCGCTATGAGGAGGATCGGGAGGACTATGAGCACATGGATCCCTGCCCGTCCCCGGCGATCCCGTCTCCACCCGGGCCAACAGCCGGGGCCAGATCCAGACCTCCTGCACCCTGGTGCCGCTGACGGACGAGCAGATCGTCACCCGGATGCGGGAAACCGACAGCAATATGACCTATGAGGAGCTGCTGGAGGAGTCCCAGAAGTACCTGGAGAAGTAAGAAGGAGACGCGCCGATGTTTGAGCTCAAGAACATATCCAAGCAATTTCACGGGGAGTACGCCCTGCGGGACGTGTCCCTGACCATAGGCGGGGGGCTCCACTTTCTGACCGGCCCGTCGGGCAGCGGAAAGACCACCCTGCTGAACATCATGACCGGCATGGAGCGGGACTTTGAGGGCCAGGCGTTTTACCGCGGGCAGGATCTCAAGGCGCTGACCGGCCGGGAGCGGTGCGGCTATTACAACAGCGTGTTCGGCTTCGTCTGGCAGGACTTCAACCTGCTGGAGGATCGAACCGTGCTGGAAAACGTGATGCTGCCCCAGCTGCTGAAGGAGCTCCCCAGTGAGAAGAAGGTCATGGGGCTCCTCCGGGAGCTGGGCGTGGCAGAGCTGGCCCATCAGAGGGCGGGGAAGCTGTCCGGCGGGCAGAAGCAGCGGGTGGCCATCGCCCGGGCCCTGATGGGCGATCCCCGGATCATCCTGGCGGACGAGCCCACCGGGGCGCTGGATCGGGCTAACTCCACGGAGATCATGGAACTGCTCCGGGGGCTGGCCGCCCAGCGGCTGGTGGTGGTGATTACCCATGACAGGCGGCTTTGCTCCTTTGCCGACGAGGTCATTTCCATTCAGGATGGAAAGATTGTCTCCGATCGGCCCGCGCCGAACCCGCCCCCGCAGTGCTCTTTGCGGACGGACGGGGCGGCCTCTCCCTCCCTGGGCGGTCAGGCGAAAAAGAACATCCGGGTGCGCCTGTGGCGGTATCTGGGGGCCGCGCTGGCCATCTCCATCGGGCTGATGGGCTTTCTGTTCTCCCTGTCCTTTGACCGGGTGATCGACCGCTCCATTGAGAAGTTCCAGGAGAAGAACACGGCGTTCAACAACGGGTACATCAAGGGGGCGGACGACGGCGCGATACTGGATGTTCTCCTTCGGGATGAACGGATTTCGTCCGCGTACTACCAGTACAAGCTGGAGAATTTAACTCTGTCGGCGGAAGGCAGAACGGAGTGGCTGGCGGAAAAATTCCCCATGCCCAAAGCGGCGGAAAGCCTGTCCTATGGCGTCATGCCCCGGGAGGGGGCGGCTGAGATCGCCCTGACCCCCAGCCTGGCCAAGAAATTCGCGGGGGAGATTCAAACCCTCCTTGGAAAGACCGTCGTGCTGGAATACGGCGGCGAAACCTGCCCTCTGACGGTCAGCGGGATCTACAACGCCGGGTACGACGACTTTTTTGTCAGCGCCGATGTGGAGCGGCGGCTGTATCAGCAGCTTCCCGATGGTCAGCAGAATTACTCCATCAGCTTTGACGTGGGGCGGTTTGAGGATATCGTGCCCGTGAGCAACAATCTGCGGCTGCGTGGAATCGAAGCGAAAACCGCGGCCGATGAGGTGTCCGCCCTGCAAAACACCTTCCAGCGGCTCAACCGGCTGTTCCTCGCCATTTCCGCCCTGGTGCTGGCCGTGGGCGTGTTTCTGGCGGCGGTGCTGCTGTTCAAGATGCAGGCCGCCCGCTGTCGGGAGGTGGGGCTGCTCTCCGCGCTGGGCTATGGGCGCGGACAGATCGCGGGGATGCTCCGCCTGGAAAACCTCCTGCTGGCGGCGCTGGCGGCGGGGCTGTATCTGATTCTGCTGGCCGCCAGCCTGCTCCTCGCCGCCGGGCTGGGATACCCCCTGCTGTTTTCCCCGGCCCAGGCCCTGCTGTCTTTGGCGGCGGCGGCCGGCCTGATCCTGGCGCTGGGCGGCCTTGCCAGCCATAGGCTGATCCGCATCCCTCCGGCGGAGGCGCTGCGGAAATAAGAAGCTGCGCCCAGAGCCGATGGGCGCAGCTTTGCGCTTGAAACTGCCGCTGGCAGGGCAAAAAATCCGGAACCGCGCACAGTGCTTCCATGATTTTTCGCCTTTGCGGCTTGCCAGGTGAAGTCGCTGAAAAGTTTACCCAAAGCTGCACCTGGTTGCTCCGCCGGTAGGCCATGGGGGTCTCCCCGGTGATCTGCTTGAATACAGTCTGAAAATAGCTCTGGGAGGAAAAGCCCAGCAGCGCCGCGATCCCGCTTAGCTCCTGATCGGTGAACCGCAGCAGCCGTCTGGCCTCCGCCACCTTCTCCTGCTGAATGCAGCGGGTGAGGGATACCCCCGCTTCCCGCTTGAACCGGGCGCACAGGTAGGCGCGGGTATAGCCCAAATCCCTGGCCATCCGCTCCGCCCGGATGGGGGTGAAAATGTTCCGGGAGACGTACTGGGCGCACAGGCGGAAAAAGCGATCCGGCCCCGTCCCCGGCCCCCGGATCCGCGGACAGGATAAGCTCCTATTCCTGAAACAACTCCGCCGTCTTGACCATCCGCTCCGCGATGGGCACCCCAAAGGGGCAGCGGCTCTCGCAGGCCCGGCAGCCGACGCACTCGTCCGCACGGTGCCCCAGGGCCTGGTAGTGGGCCCTCACCGTGGCGGGCACCTGGGGCTGCATGGATGCCAGGTCATAATATTTGTTCACCATGGCGATGTCGATGTTGGCCGGGCAGGGTTTGCAGTGGCCGCAGTAGGTGCATTCCCCCTGGCCGAAGGTGTGCTTGGGGGCGCGGGCCAGCACGCTGGCGTAGTCCTTTTCTTCGCCGCTGGCGGTCTCATAGGCCGCGGCCTGCTCCACGTGCTCCGGGGTGTCGTACCCCGCCAGCACCGAGGCCACGGCGGGCCGGGTGAGGCAGTAGTGGATGCACTGCACAGGGGTGAGCGCCACGCCGAAGGGGGAGCGGTTTTCATCGAACAGCCGCCCCCCGGCGTAGGGCTTCATCACCGTGATGCCCACGTCCAGCCGCTCGCACAGCTTGTACAGCTCCGCCCGCTGGGGGTCGATGCCGCCCAGATCCGCCTGATAGTTCTCCCAATCAAAATAGGCGTCCAGGTCGTCGGTGGCGGGGTGCATATCAAAGGCCGGGTTGACGCTGAACAAAATCATCTCGACGACGCCGCTCTCCGCCGCCCGTTTTGCCATGGCCGGGTTGTGGGTGCTCATGCCGATGTGGCGGATCCTGCCGCTGGCCTTCAGTCCTTTCACATAGTCCAGAAAGGAGCCGTTCATGGCGGCGTCCCAGTCGCTCTCCGAGTCAACAAAGTGAATCATGCCCAGGTCGATGCAGTCCGTCCCCAGCCGCGCCAGCAGATCCTCGAACGCCGCGCTGCATTTGTCCACCTCCCGGGTGCGGACGTACTGCCCGTCCTGCCAGGTGGAGCCGATGTGCCCCTGGATGTACCAGCGTTCCCGCCGCCCCGCCAGGGCCTGGCCCAGGCTGGAGCGCACCTCCGGGTTGGACATCCAGCAGTCCAGAATGTTGACGCCCAGCTCCTCCGCCCGGCTCAGCACCGCGCTGCATTCTTCAGCGGTGTGGCGCCCCATCCACTCCGCGCCGAATCCGATCTCGCTGACCATCAGGCCTGTTTTTCCCAATCTGCGGTAATTCATCCCGTCCATTCCTCCTCAAGCGTCTGTTTTGATCCCCAGGGCCGCGGATGGATCCCCCCCAGGCCGGGGGTTGCCGTTGGGCATGAGGGCGTTCACCGCAACCCGCCTCCTCAGAGAATCCTTGCAGCCAGTATACCATACCGCCCCGGAAATGGGAAGGGGCAGCCATCCGGGTGGAACGGTTTTTCCGCCTTCCCCGAAAAGTTCACAACGCGCAAAAATGATGGGGGTATTTTGGCCGTCCAGAGAAAACGGCTCAAAATACCCCCATCATTTTCAGGTTAAATCAAATGTTTTCTATGAAGTTCTTCAATATTTGCGCCGCTTCGGCACGGGTCGCGGTTCCCCCAGGGGCAAGCCTGCCGTTTCCGTTGCCGTTCATCACTCCGTTCTCTACGGCCCAGCACAGCGCCTCCAGAGCGTAGCCGTTGATCTGATCCGCGTCAGTGAACGCCGTCAGGTCGTGGTTAGCTGCCTCGGGACTTCCCACGTACCTCCAGAGCATCACCACAAACTGCTCCCGGGTGACGCTGTCATTGGGGCCAAACTGGCCGTCCCCATAGCCGTTTACAATGCCGTTCTCCGCGGCCCAGGCAACGCTGTCCGCGTACCAGGCGTCGTCGCTGACATCGTGATACACGTCTGCCAGCGCCTGCTCCGGCTGGCCCTCCAGCCGGTAGAGCACGGTGGCCACCATTCCGCGGCTGGTGGTCTCCTCCGGGCTGAAGGTGCTCTCGCTGGTGCCGGTGAACAGCCCGCGGGCGCTGGCGAAGGTCACCGCCTCAGCCGCCCAGTCCGTGGGCTGCACGTCGGCAAAGGCTTTGCCGTTGTCCACGATTTCCACGGTGGCGGAGCCGCTCAGCGGGGCGCTCAGCTTGCCGTCCTTCACTACGCTGCGCTGGAGCACCTCGCGGGTGCCGTCGTCATGGATCAAGACCGCCACGGTGCCGGCTCCGGCGTCCTCCGCCGGGACGGTGAGGGTCACGCCGCCGGGCACGCTGTCTACAGGCTCGCCGCCGGCGGTCAGCGTCAGCGCCACCGCGTTGCCCACCTGCTCGGTGACTACGTTCACGGTGCCGCCCGCGCTGCCCAGGGTGTCCAGCGCCCCGTTGGGGATGGTCACGTCGGCGATGGGGGAGGCCACGGTGAGGGCCGCGTCGGTCTGGCTGTTGATCTGGCTCACGGTGGAGGCCGGGATGGACACCTGGGTCTTGCTCACGTCGCCGGTGATCTCCGGCTTGATGACGATGTTCCGGCTCTGGTTCTGAACCGCCTCCTTTACCAGTTTATCGCCGCCCGCGGCGCTCAGCACGGTGTTGGCCGTGCCGTTCTGGATGGTGGTCTGGAGCGAGGCGCTGTCGGGGGTGCTGGGGGTATCGGGGATGCCGGGGGTGTTACCGCCGCTTGTAGCGCTGACCGGCGTCAGCGTGAACGTGACCGTCTTATAATTGGCGGTGTCGTTCGGCTTGAAGATCACGTTGTACGCCTTTCCGGCCTCGGCTTCGATCCCGGGACTCTCCCAGTCAAAGGTGCCGCCAGAGGTATTTGTCGCGCCGCCGTCCAGCGTGATCTCGCTCAGCTTCTGTCCCGCCGTACCGGATGCTGTGGGATTTGTGGTAATGACGGGATCCGCCTTCTTGATCTCCACCTGAATGGACGCCGGGGCGATGCCGGTGTAGTTCACGCTGTCCGCCACCTTGTACCAGACGGTGTAGGTGCCCGCGTTGGTGCCGGTGGGGATGGTGGTGGAATACGTGCCGTTCTGGCTGGTGCTGTACTCGATGGTGCCGATGCCGTCCACTGTCGAACCGGCGCGGACAAGCTCCTGCGCGGACTTGTTGTAGGTCAGGCCAGCGTCCGCCGGGGCAGTGTCCAGCTTGGCGTCCACCTTGTAGATCGACGCCGTGGTGCTTTCGGGCCAGGTGATGGCGTACTTGTCCACGTTCGTCCCTGTGGCAGAGTGTTCTGTGATGTTCACCCGCTTGCCGGTGCCCGCGTCCGCCGTGGCGAACACGCCATTTGCTGTGAGTGCGATGGTATCCGTACCCACCAGGTCGCCGTTCTTCCAGCTTGCGGTCAGGGCCGCGTCGGTGGTTCCGTCGTAGGGCTTGTCGCTGGCGGTCACCACCGGGGTCACGGGCTTCGGGTTGGACACAAAGGGCACGCTGTCCGTGTTGGAATCGCTGTAGCCGTCCGCGCCCTTCCGGTACGCTTTCACGGTGAATCCGCCGGTGCCGGTGACGGTCACCACGCCGTTGTCGTTGATGGTGGCGGCGGTGCCCTCAATGCTCCACTGGATGGCGCCGCTGCCCGAGCCGCCCATGGCGCTCAGACGGAAGCTATCGCCGTAGTGGACGTCGGTGGGGATGTCGGTGACGATGGACAGGGGGTTCTGGCTGGCCGCCACGATCTCAAAGGTGCCGGTCACGGGATTGGTAAAGCTGTAGTTGCCGCCCGGTTTGTCGGTGACGGTGACGGTGTAGGTGCCTACCGCGATCCGGGGCGTGGGGAACGCCACGGTGTACTCGCTCTCCGGGATGATGCGCTGGGCGCTGTCCCGCACCACCACGGCGGGGGTCTTTTCCGTGCCATCATATTGGAGCGTACCCGGCGTGCACAGGACGGTGGGCGTATCCTGGTTCGCGCTGATTGTTACGCTCCCCAGCTTTACCGCCGCGCTGTCCTTGTGGTTGTCGTCGGCGGCCTCGACCTTGTACCACACCGTGTAGGTTTTCGCGTCCGTCCCCGTGGGGATGGTGTAGCCGTAGTCCTTGCCGTCCAGCGAATACATCAGGCTGCCGCCGTCTGCCGTGCCGCCGTCTGTCAGCAGGGCTTGCGCGCTGCCGTTGTAGGTCAAAGGTCCGGTAGCCAGCGTGGGCGCAGCCGTCACCGCGGCGGGGGCCGGGGTGATGGAGGCCGTGGTTGGGCCGCTATGACTGATGGCATACAGTTTGCCGACCTCGTCCGGGATCGTCAGGCTGATAATGGTAACAGTCTTGTTTGTCCCCACGTCCGCGTCCAAGAACTGGCCCTGTGCGGTCACGCTGTTGACAGTTTCTCCGGGAAGCAAACCGTTGAGGGCGACGGTCAGGGTGGCGTTGGTATCGCCGTCGTAGACTTTATTTGCCGCCGTCACCACCGCCGTAACCGGCTTGGGCTGGGCGTAGAACGTCCAGGTGTCGGTGCTGCCGCCCTTGGTGGCCGTGATGGTGCCGCTGCCGCTGCTGGTGACCTTGTACTGGCCATCGCCGAGCGTGTCAACGGGCCCGGTTGCGCTCCACGTCACAGCGCCGTTTCCGGATCCACCGGTGGTGCCCAGGTTGAGGGTGTCGCCGTAGTACACGGCGTCCTTCTTGCCGGTGATGGTCAGCGGGGTCTGGTTGGCGTCAACGATCTGGAACTGGGCGGAAGCTGTAAAGTTGTAGTTGCCGGTGGTCTTGCTCTTGATGCTGACCGTGGCCGTGCCCACGCTCACGTTGCCGCTGTAGGTCACCGTGTACTCGTCGGCGGAGATCACGTTGCCGTCGTCATCGGTCACGGTGACGGTGGGCTTATGCTCGCCGCCGGTGTAGGGGAAGCTGCTGGAGGACAGGGTGACGGTCAGCTGATCTGCGGTCAAAGCGTTCACGCCGATTGTCACAGAAATCCGCACAACATCGCTGTCCTCGTGCGTCGAGTCACCCTGGATTTTGGCGTAAACCGTATAGCTGCCCCGGTCGATGGCGGTGGGGATTGTTGGGAAGTAGGACACGCCGTCCAGCGAATAGCAGGGCGTGCCGCCTTCAGCCGTGCCTGCCGTGACCAGCGGCTGGGCCGTGCCGTTGTAGGTCAGGCCCGTTACTGCCGTCGGGGACGTAGTGAACTTCGCCTTGGCCGCCACGATCTCAAAGGTGGTAGTAACGCTGAAGCTGTAGTTGCCCTTGCCCACAACAATGACCCTTGCGGTACCAACTTTAGTATTGCTCATGTAGCGAACCGTGTAGTCGGTGTCCGGGTCAAGGAGATCATTGCTGTCCAGATCCAGGACGAATACGTCAGGCGTGCACGGGTCGCCGGAATATATGAACTCCTCCGGATCCAAAAGGACTTCAGCGGTGATCGCCTTGCGGGCGATGGTCACCGACAGGTATTGCGGAGTGGTGGCGTCTGTGCCGTCCGTGTTCTGCACCTTGTACCAGACCTCGTAGTTGCCCGCGTTGGTCTGCCTGGGAATTGTGGTGGTGTAGCCGCCGGTCTCCGTCTGGGAATAGACCACGGTGCCGTTGTCCGCCGCGCCCCTGCTCACCAGCTCCTGGGGCGCGCCGGTATAGGTCAGAACTTTGGCCTGCGGGGCGGTCGTCAAGGTGGCCTTGCCCGCCGTGATGGTAAAGTTGGCGATACCGCTGACGGTGTAGTTGCCGCCGGCGTTGTCGCTGATGGTAACCTTGGCGGTCGTGCCCACGTTGATGTTGTTGCTGTAGCTCACCGTGTACTCAACCGCCGGGATCACGGTGCTGCCGTCCTTGACCACCACGTCGGGCTTCTTCGGCGTGCCGTCGTACTCGAAGCTGTCGGGGGACAGCTCAATAACGGGGTTGTTCACCGTCTTGGGCTGGATGGTCACATTCAGCCTGACCGGGTCACTGTCCTTGTAGTTCCCGCCGCCCTGGGCCTTGTACCACACCGGGTAAGTGCCCGCGTTGGTCCCCGTGGGGACAAGCTGCGTATAGTAGCTGCCGTCCGTGGAGAAGACGAGGGTGCCGCTTGTGGCCGTGATGCCGGTGACCAGATTCTGTGCGCTGCCGGTGTAAGTCAGCGTGGGGTTCGTCGTACCGGACAGGGTGGCGGCCTTCGGGGTGATGGATGCCGTGGTAGTCCGATTGATGGTGATGGCGTACTTCTCGCTGTCGGGGAGTGTGCCGGAGATGGTGACGGTTTTGCCCGTGCCCGCGTCGGCGGTGTCGAACTTACCGGACAGGGCAGTCTCAAGCGCAGTGGTAAGGGTGTTGACGTCGGCGCTGAGCACGTCGCCGTCCTTCCAGGTGATGACCAGAGTGGCCGCGTCGGTACCGTCATGCTCCTTGTCCTTGGCGGTGACGATGGCCGTGACCGGCTTCTTCTCCACGCTGAACGACCAGGTGACCGAGACCGCGCCGTAGTTGTCGTCCGCCTGTTTGGTGGCGGTAATGGTGGTTGAGCCGGACTTCAAAGTCTTGACCAGGCCGTTCGCCCCAATGGTGGCAACAGACGTGTCACTGCTGGTCCACGTCACGGCCCCCATACCGGAGCCGCCGGTGGTGCTGAGGGTAAAGCTGTCGCCGTACCGAACCTCGCCGGGCTGGCCCACGATGGACAGCGGGTTCTGGCCCATCACGGAGATGGTGAACTCCGCGGTCTTCGTGGTGATCTCGTAGTTGCCGCCCGTCTCGTCGGCGATGGTGACGATATGCTTCACAGTAGTCGACGAAGCTGTTTTCCAGTCCGTATCGCTGTAAGTGACGGTGTACTCCGACCCCGAGATCATGCGGTTGTTGCCGTCCTTCACCGTGACCGACGGCTTGTGAACCGCGCCGTCATAAGAGGCGCTGTCGGGCGTGAACTCGATGGTGAGCTTATCCTTCTCCACTTTCTGCGGGGCGATGGTCACTTGATTGGTCTCGGTCAGCTTCACGGGTGTCGTGTTGTTGTGGTTGCCGTCGCCCTTTACGCGATACCAGACGTCGTAATTGCCCGAGTCGGTGCCGGTAGGCAGGCTAGCGGAATAGTTGGTGCTGTCCGTGGAGTACTCCATGGTGCCGCCTGTGGCGGTTCCCGCCGTCTTGACCAGGGCCAAAGGTTGGCCGGTGTACACCAGCTTCGCCGTATCATTTTCTGCCACGGGCGCGGTCACGTCAGTCACGTCCGCCTTGAAAATGGACGCGGTGGCCATGGCGGGATAGGTGATGGCGTAGTTCTCGTGGTTGTCCGTGCCGCCCGCGTTGACCGTGAAGGTTGGGCTTGTGCTGACCACGTTCACCTTCTTGTCCGTCCCGGCGTTGGCGTCCTCAAAGGTGCAGCCGGTCAGGGAGATGGTAAAGCTGTCGGTGCCCACAAAGTCGCTGCCTTGCAGGGTGGCGGTCACGGTGGCGTCCGCGCTGTTGTTGTAGGTCTTGGACGCCGCCGTCACAAGGGCGGCCACCGGCTTTTTGTCTGCGTAGAGGTTCCAGGTGGCGGTCTGATCGGCGTAGCCGGTTTTGGTACTGGTGGCCTTCACCGTGACCGAGCCCACGCCGGTGATGGTAAGCAGTCCGGTGCCGGTAATGCTGGCGGGTGCCCCGCTATTCACCGCCCAGGTCACGGTTCCGCCGCTGATGCCGCCGGTGGTGCTCAGTTGGATCGTGTCGCCGTAGTAGACCCGCTCCCGGGTGCCGGTGATGGTCAGGGGCGTCTGATCCGCCTGGGTGATGGTGAAGGTGGCGGTCTTGCTGAACGAGTAGTTGGTACCCTTGCCAGTAACGGTCACGGTGTACGTGCCCACCTGAGTTAGGTCGTTGTTGTTACTGTTGGCTGCGTCGGCATACGTCGCCGTGTACTCGCTGCCGTCGATCAGCAGGCCTTCGTCATCCTTGACGGTGATGGTGGGCGTCTGCTTCTCCCCGGTGTACTTCACCGACGGCGGCGTCACCTGAATGGTGGGCTTGGTCACAGTGTTTTTGGCGATCTCCACCTTGGGAGACAGGGCTGTAGCCGCGCTGTCGCTGTGGTTGGAGTCGCCCAAAACCTTGTACCAGATCTCGTACTCTTTTACGTCCTTCCCGGTGGGGATGGCAGCGGAATACTCACCGGTCTCGCTCAGGGAATACACCATCGTCCCATCGGACGAGCTGCCTGCCGTGATCAGCTCCTGGGCTGTGCCGTTGTACTTCAGGCCAGTCTTCCCCGTGGGGGCGGTACCTGTTGCAACGGCCTTGCCAATTTGGAAGGTGGCCGTGCCGTTGACGGTGTAGTTGCCGCCGTTATTGTCGGTGACGATCACTGTAGCCGTGCCGGCGTTGACGTTGTTCTGGTAGGACAGGGTGTACTCGCTGGCGTCGATGGTGGTCATGCCGTCCTCGACGGTGACAGCCGTGCCGGTCGGTTTTTGCTCGTTGCTGTTATAGGTATAGGTGCCTGTCACCGTGATCTTCGGGCTGATCACCGTCTTGGGCTGGATGGTCACCGTCACCGAGCCGGTGGGGCCGTCCGAGTAGCTGCCCTCACCCACCACCTTGTAGTCCACCGTGTAGGTGCCCGCGTTAGTGCCCGTCGGGATGCTCATGCTGAAGCCGCCGCTGGGGGCAGATTCGCCCGTGGGGGCGCTTGTCAGCTGGTACTCGATGTGTCCGCCGGTGGCGGTGCCCACGGTCACCAGCTGCTGAGCCGCTCCGTTGTAGGTCAGGTTCCGATCCTGGGGCGCGCCGGTCAGCACGGCGGCGACGCTGTGGATCTCAAAGCTCACCGTGCCGGTGACGCTGATCACGTAGTTGCCGCCCTCTTTGTCCGTGATGGTGACGGTGGCCTTTTTGTCGGCAGTGGTTGCGTTCTTGTTGTTGCTGTAGGTGACCGTGTACTCGCTGGGCGAAACCACCGCATTGCCGTCTTTGATGGTGACGGTGGGCGTTTTTTCCGTGCCGTCATAATCGTAGTAGTAACCGTCGGTGGCGTTGCCCTGCAGGTCGTTGCCGGACAGCTCGACATTGGAAGCGTCCACAGTCAGCGGCTTGGGGCTGATGGTCACCGAAATGGACTGCGGCTCGGAGTCGTTATGATTGACGTCCCCCTGCGCCTTGTACCAGACGGTGTAAGTCCCCGCGTTGGTTCCGGTGGGAACGGTCGAAGAATACACACCGTCTCTGGAGGCGGAGTAGAGGGTGTTGGTGCCGTCGCCGGTTACAAGGTCTTGGGCGCTTCCGGTGTATTCCAGGTCAGTCGCTGCCGTCACGTTCGGCGTTGCTGCCACCTCTTTGGTAATAGACGCGGTGGTAGTGCGCTGGACGGTGATGTCGTACTTCTGCGCGGTCGTGTCAGAGACAGGGTCGCCGGTGATGGTCACCGTCTTGTTGGTGCCCACATTTTCGTTGTCAAACGTGCCTGTCAGATTGTTGGTGTTAATTGCATCGGTCCCCACCAGACCGGTCCAGGTGAAGTGGATCGTGGCGTTGGTATTGCCATCGTACACCTTGTCATCGGCAGTGACCGTCACCGTGACCGGCTTCTTATGCGCGTTGAGGGGATAGGTGGCCGTGGCCTCGCCATGGTTACCGTCGCCCGCCTTGGTGGCCGTGATGGTGGCTTGACCCACGCCGACGATGGTCACAAGACCACCGTTTTCATCGATCGTGGCAACGCTCGTATCGCTGCTGCTCCACTTGACCGCACCGGTGCCGGAGCCGCCGGTGGCGCTGAGGGTGAAGGTGTCACCGTAGTAGACGAGGCCAGGCTTGTTGACGATCTGCAGCGGGGCCTGGGCCGAGGTGCTGATCTCGAACTCTTTTTCTGTCTCAGTGATGATGTAGTTGCCACCGGTGATATTTTGCACCTTGACCTTGTGCTTCCCAACATCTTTCCAGTTCGTGGCGGAATCATAGACGACGGTATACTCGGTGGTGGGAATCTCGTTGTTCTTGGTGTCCCGAAGCGTGACCGCAGGTTTGTGCTCCTGGCCGTCGTACTGGGCCCAGGCGGGTGACAGCTCGATCTGTAGATCCGTCGCCGCGATGGTCTGCTGGGCAATGGTCACCTCCACCGTGCCCACCGCACTGTCCGTGTGGTTCTGATCGCCCTGGGCCTTGTAGTAGACCGTGTACTTTCCGGCGTCTTTGCCCTTGGGGATATTCTGGGTGAAATTGGTGCCGTCCAGGGAGTAGACCATGGTGCCGCCGGTGGCGGTTCCCGCCGTGACCAGCGCCTGGGATTGGCTGGCGTCGTAGGTCAGGGTGTTCGCCGCCGGTTCTGTATCCACCGTCGCGGCCACAGCGAGGATGGACGCAGTGGCGGTGGCGGGGATGGCCACATCGTACTTACCCGCGTTGGTGCCGTTGATGTTCACGCCGTCCTTATTCAGCGTGACCGTCTTGTCCGTGCCAACGTTGGCGTTGTCATAGGTGCCCGTCAGGCCGCTGATGGTGATGGAGTCGTCGGTGAAGGCCAGGTCGGCCGTTTTCACGGTGGCCGTGATGGCGGTGTTGTCAACGCCCGTGGTGCCGTCCCAGTTCTTCGCCGCCACCGTCACGTCCGCCGTCACCGGCTTCCTGGCGGCGGTGAATTCCCAGCTGGCGGACACGTCGGTGTAGTTGCCGCCCCTGGAACGGGTCACAGTCACCTTGATGGACGTGTTCACGTCCTTCACGGTGAGCAGGCCACCCTGGGTAAGGGTGGTGTCGGTGTTACCGGTAATTTCCCATTTCACCGTCCCGCCGCCGGTGCCGCCCGAGACGCCCAGCTGGATGGTATCGCCGTAGCGAACCTGGGCCGGGGTGCCTGTGATGGAGATGGTTTCCTGATCCGCCGCTACGATCTGGAAGGTGCGGGTGTTGTTGCTGCTGATGACGTAATTGGAGGTTTTTGGCGTGGTAACCGTGACGGTGTAGGTGTCCACGTCCACCATACCAACGTTGCCATTTGTACCTTCGATCTTTACTGTATACTCATACTCCGGGATCAGGCGGCTGTGGTCATCGTAGACGGTGATGGTGGGCTTTTGCTGGCTGCCGTTGTACTTGAACTGATCCGAGGACAGGGTAATGGTGGGGGTGTTTACCGTGTTTTTGTCAATTTTTACCGTCAGCGTAGCCGGGGTCGTGTCGCTGTGGTTGGCGTCGCCCAGCACCTTCCAGTCAATGGTATAGGTGTCCACCGCGGAGGCCGCGGGGATGGCGGCGGAGTAGTTCCCGCCGTTCACCGAGTAGACCACGGTACCGTCGTTGGAGACGCCCGCGTTGACCAGCTCCTGGAGCTCGCCGTTGTACTGCAAGCCGGTTTTCTCTGTGGGAGCGGTCACGGTGGGGGCCGCCTTCGTGATCTCAAAGGTTACCGAGCCGTTCACGATGTAGTTGCCGCCGTTGTTGTCGCTGATCACCACCGTGGCGGTGCCTGCGTTGACGTTGTCCCGGTAGGATACGCTGTACTCGGTGCCGTCAATCACCTCTGTGCCATCCTTAACGGTGACAGTGGGGGTTTTCGGGTTTCCGTCATAGGTGTAGAAATAGACGCCGTTGGTCTCTGTCAGTCCGTTGCCGCTCAGCGTGATGGTCGGCGTGATCTCCTTGGGCTTGATGATAGCGGTCATCTGCTGGGACGCTGTATCCGCATGGTTGGCGTCGCCCTTTACCTTATAATATACGGTATAGGTGCCCGCCGCTTCCTTCTTGGGGATTTCCGCCTTGTAGTCCGCCTCAACATCCGCGAGGGAGTATACCACCGTGCCGCCGGTGGCGGTGCCTACCGTCACCAGCTCCTGCTCCGTCCCTTTTTCGTAGGTCAGGTTCTTGGCCTGGGGGCTGGAGACCAGCACCGCGGCGACGCTGCGGATCTCAAAGTGCACCGGTGCGGCGGTAAAGGTGTAGTTGCCGCCGTCCTTGGCCGTGACGGTCACAGTGGCATCGCCGACGTTCTTGTTGTTGCTGTACTCCACCGTGTAGTTGCTGTCCGGGATCACCTTGTCCGTGCTGTCCTCGGTGTATTTGACCGTGACCTTGGGCTCCTTCGCCGTGCCATCGTACTCGTAATATTGACCGTTGGGATCCGATTTCAAGTCGTGGTCGGACAGGGTGACCGTTACGCTGGTAAGCGTCTTGGGGTTGATATCGCCCTTGGCGGTGGCGGGATAGCTGACGGCGTACTTGTCGGTGTTATCCGCAGTCGCCTTGGATGCGTCCAGCGTGACCGTCTTGCCGGTGCCCGCGTTGGCATCGTCAAAGGCGGCGGTGATGCTTGCCGGCTCGATGGTCACCGTGTCGCCGTTGATCGTGGGAACGGTGACACTACCCACCGTGGCGGTCGTGGTGCCGTCGTAGTCCTTCGCCGTGATTTTCACCTCCGCCGTCACCGGCTTGGGCTCCACGGTAAAGTTCCAGTTGTCCCCCACGGTGCCGTAGTTGGGAACGCTCCGCTCCGCCCGCACCGTGACGGATCCGGTGCCTGTGATGGTGAGCACGCCGGTGCTCTCCACGATGGTGGCACTGCCCGCCGTGACGCTCCACTTCACCGTGTCGTCCTTAGTGTCCCCGGTGCCGCCTTCAGTGCCCAGGGTGGTGATCACGTCGCCGTAGTAGACGTGCTCGGGCTGGCCGGTGATATGCAGGGCGGCCTGCTCCGCCGGGGTGATCTCCACCGAGGCGGTCACGGTGAACGAGTAGTTTCCATTGGCTGCGTTTGTGATGGTGGCCGTATAGGTGTCGGCGACCCGCAGCATATCGGCATCCGTCTGCGACTTGGTTCCCGCCCACGTAACGGTGTACTGGTTCTCGGGGATCACGGTGTCGCCGTCTTTGAGGGTGACCTTCGGCGCTTTTTGGGTTCCGTCGTACTTGTAGGAGGTCTCCGACAGCTCAATCTTCGGCGTGATGGGCTTGGGATCGATGGTCACAGAGATGGGCGTCGTGTTCGCGGCCACGCCGGTGTAGTCGGCGGTTCCGTCCACCTTATAATAGACGGTGTAAGTCCCAGCGTCGGTGCCGGTGGGGATCTCCCGGGAATACTCCCCATTCTCGCTCAGAGAGTACACCAAGAAGCCCACGTTGGTCTGACCCGCCGTCACCAGCGCCTGGGGCTGTCCGTTGTAGGTCAGCGAGGCGATGGCCGCAGGATCGGTGCCGATCGTTGTGGTGGCCTGGGTGATAGTTGCAGTCACCGTGTCGGGATAGCTGATGGCGTACTTAGCCGCGTCATCACCGGTCACCTGGACTTTGCTGGTGTCCAGCGTGACGGTCTTGTCCGTGCCCGCGTGGGGGTCGTCAAAGACGGCGGTGATGCTGGCCGGGTCGATGGTGACCGTGTCGCTGTTGATTGTGGCGATGCTGACGGAGGTCACCGTGGCGGCTGTGGTGCCGTCATAGACCTTACCATCTACTACAACAGAAGCCGTAACGGGCATCGGCGCGGCGGTAAACGTCCACTGGGCGGAAATCGGCAGATAGTTATCATTACCGGGGTTAGTGACCCTGATGGTAACTTCGCCCACACCTTTGATGGTTACATTACCATTTGTGTCAATTGTGGCATTCTCGCCTACTGAGATCCAAGTCAAGGCGGCATCGGCAACGGAACCGCCGCTGGCGGTCAGGGGGAACGTATCGCCATAATAGACGTGCTCACGCGTACCCTCGATCACCAGCTCCGCCTGGGCGGCCTTGCCGATGATGAAGTCCGCGGTCTTGGGGGCCGCGTTGGTCAGGTCGTAGTTGCCACCGGCCTTGTCGCTGATGGTGATGGTGTAAGTACCGCCGTCTTTCGGGTCAGATACGTTACACGCCCAGCTATACTCGCTGGCGGACAGCACCGTGTCCCCGTCCTTGACGGTGACCGTGGGCAGATGTACCGCGCCATCGTACTGGAAGTTGTCCGGCGTCAGCTCGATGGTGATGTCGGTCAGCGGCTTGCGCTGGATCTCGACCTCCACAGGCCCCTGTACCGGGAGGTCGTTGTGGTTCTTGTCCCCGGTCACCTTATAATAGACGTTGTATGTCCCCGCGTTGACGCCCGTGGGGATGGCGTCGGAGTAGGTGGAGGTGGCGCTGTTCAGCGCGTACTGAACCGTGCCGCCGGTGGTGGTGCCGGGAACCAGCAGCTCCTGGGCCGTACCGTTATAGGTGAGGGTGGCGGGCTGCGGCTTCGGATCAACGATATCCGCCTTGTTGATGACAAAGGTGGCGGAGCCCGTCACGGTGTAGTTGCCGCCCGGCTTGTCGGTGATGTTGACCGTGCCGTGGCCGGCGTCGGTGTTGTCGCTGTAGACGACGTTGTATTCCGTTGCGGCTATGATATCGCTGCCATCCTTGACCACGACATTGGGTTCTTTGGGGTTGCCGTCATAGGTGTAGCTGACGAGCGGGGTAGTGCCATCGTCCTGATACAGCTCGATGGTGGGATCCTTCGCCGTCTTGGGGGCGATGGTGACGGTCACAGGCACCGCACACACGTCAGAATCGCTGTGGTTGCTGTCGCCCTGCACCTTATAATATACGTTGTAGGTTCCGGCGTCGGTCTTGGTGGGGATACCCTCCTCAAAGTCCCCGGTACTCCCCACACGGTAGACCATGGTGCCGCCGGAGGCTGTGCCCGCCGTCACCAGCTCCTGGGCATAGGTACTGAACACCAGCGGAAGGCCCGCCGCCTTCGGGGCGGTGAGCACTTTGGCCTGTTCCTTGTTGATGGTAAAGTTTTTCGTCACGGGCGTAAACGAATAGTTCCCGTTCTCCTTGACCGTGACGGTTACGGTGGCAGGAGTATCCGCAGTACTTACATTGATATTGTTGCTGTAGGCCACCGTGTACTCCCCGGCGGGGATGACTGTTGTGCCGTCTGCCTCGTAGAGGGTGACAATCGGCTCCTTGGCCGTGCCGTCGTAGATATAGGAATAGGTGGGCGGCGTGGAGCTGTCTGTCTGCAATCCGTCGCCGCTCAGCGTGATCGTGGGCGACACCGGCTTTTTGGCGATCGTCACGTCCACGCTGGCCGGAGCCAGACCGGTGTAATTGTCCGTCTCCTTGACGCGGTACCAGACGGTGTAGGTGCCCGCGTTGGTGCCCTTCGGGTAGTCGGTGGAGTAGGTTCCGGTTTCGCTCAGGGCGTACTCCACCTGTACGGTGTTGGGGTCAACCACTGCCGCAGTGGCAATCAACTCCTGTGGCTGTCCGCTGTAGGTCAGAGTTGCCGCCACCGGCGCGGTCGTGATCTTTGCCACCGCCTTGCGGATGGTGGCTGTGACAGTGGTGGCGGAGTAGGTGACAGCGTAGTGCTCGGAATTTTTGCCGGTGATCGCCGCGCCCGTGGTGACCACAGTCACCGTCTTGCCCACACCGGCGTTTTCATTGTCAAAGCTGCCGGTCAAACCGGTAATCTTAATTTCATCTCCGGCCAGAACGCCGTTTTTCACCTCGGCGTGGACGGTGGCGGTTGTGTTGCCGTCAAAATCCTTGTCCTCCGCCGTCACGGTGGCGGTGACCGGCTTCTTGTCCGCCGTGAACGTCCAGACGGCGGTGGCGTCCTCGTAGTTGACCACGCCGGTGTCGGGATCCGTGCCGGACTTGGTGGCCTTCACGGTGATCTCGCCGTGGCCCGTGATAACGACCTGACCGCTGTTTGTGCCAACGGTCGCGGCCTTGCTATCCGGATGGTTCGGATCAGCAGGGACAATCTCCCAGGTGACAAGGCCGTTGCCCGAGCCGCCGGAGGTTTGCAAAGTAAATTTGTCCCCGTAAGTGAAGGTGCTGGGCTTGTTGGTGATGGACAGGGTGTCTTGGGTCTTGCTGGTGATCTTGAACTCGACGTCAACCTGTGTAATGTCATAGTTGCCGCCGTTTTGGATTTTGTCGGTCACCACCACCTTGGCCGGGTTGTCGTCGGTGCTCACATTGCGGTTGTTGACATACTCCACCTTGTACTCGGTGTCCGGCAGGTCAGTCACGCGGTCGCTGTCCTTCACCGTGACCGTGGGCTCTTTAAATCCGCCGTCGTACAGGTAGCTGTACTGCGACAGGGTGACTACGGGCGTGATGGCCTTGCGCAGAATCTTTACGTCGGCGACCTGGGCCGGGTTGGGATCCGGCGCGATGTAGTTGTCGGTCAGCCCGGTCACCTGATACCAGACGGTGTAGCTATCCCCCGCGTCGATGCCGGTGGGGATCGTATCAGAGTAAGGGCCGGTCTCACTCGTTGCGAACTGGATCTTCAGGCCGTCCCGCACCGCCACGGGCGTCAGCTCGCCCGCCGTGACCAGTGCCTGGGGGTTGCGGTTATAGATCGGCTTTGCGGCGGCGGGGGGCGTGGCGATGGGGTCGATGGGCATTATTTCCAGCGTGATGGGTTCGCTGGAGGCCGCCTGATAGTCCGTCCCCTCCGGGATGCTGACCACCACGTCATAAGTACCGGCGTTGGTGGGCAGACCGGTTGTGTAGGCGGAATCTCCCTGCACTTTGTGAGAATACCGGAGCAGATTCTGCAGATCCACGCCGGAGGCTGTGGTGATATTGATGGTGACGTTCGGAAGCTGATCCTTCGTCACCGGGCTGCCGGTATAGGGCACTGTTACCGGAACGGACACACTCGTGGTATCCCATTCAAGTACAGGCTTTGTCAGATCGTCCTGGGTAAAGATATACTCCTGTGTAAAGGTTCCGTTATCGGGTTGGACGGTTACCGTGACCGTGACCGTGATATCCGTGACGCCGAGCTCGCCCCGCGTCACATACGACACGGTGTAATCGGTCTCCGGCGTCAGCACCGTGTCGCCCACCTTGACCGTGACCGCGCCATTTGCGGGCTGGACAGTATCGTCATAGGCCAGAACCTTCAGGCTGTCCCGATCCACCACAACCGAAATCTGATTGCCGCACTGGCCGCAGCTTCCAACCCCGGTTTCCGCGAAACTGAACGTGCACGGCTCCGTCCCGCCGATTCCGCAGTAAGGGCAAGTCCAGGCGTGGGTGGGGGTACCGGCTACAGGTTTGAACTCCCCCTTCGCGTGATCCGTACACTGGCGGACGGTGAGCGTCTTGGCGCTGGCCAGGTTTTCCGGGGAGATCGCGCTGCCGCCGTCAAAAAAGGCGTAACCCTCCCCCAGCAAAGCGGCATAATCGCCGCCTTCCACATAGATCGCGGCAGTATTGCCGGAATAGGTGCCGGCGGAGAGATGCACTTCCGCGCCGGAGGCGATGTACAGGGCATAGGTGGTGCCGGAGATGCTGACGGAGTCCTCAAGGTACAGCTTGCCGCCGGACTGAACCTCCACGCCGGCACCCTGCTTGGAGACGATCGCGCCGCCGCCTCTGACGTGCAATTCGCCGGTTCCGGTGACCTGTATGGCGCTTGAGTTCGTCCCGGTCAAAGTATGCTCATTTGTGATAAAAATTAAGGGGGTGTTTACCACATACAGCCCATCGTTTTCCTTATCCTCTGTGAGCGTAAACTTCTCAACATTTGAGTCAGAGCCGTCAACCAGCACTGTAGAACCCATCCCGTCCATCTGGTTCAGCAGGGCGGCACAGGGCGACAGATCCACTTGCCGCTGTTCCTCGTCGGTCAGCGCGTCATACAGGGTGTAAATTTCTTCAATCTGGGCTTGAACCCGCTCGGCATTGCCCGCCGAAAGGCGGGAGGGCAGCTGGCCGATCAAGTCCTCGATGGGGCAGACTGCGCAGACAAACAGACACGGCGCGCCGGGTTTCCCCGCGACATAGCCGCAGGTATCGTTGTGCTCGTGGGGGCAGGACAGCGTCCGGGTAATACAGCCGCTGTCCTGTGTGCAAACGTGCGCACACAAAACCGGTTCGCCCGCTTGGGAAGCATCGCCCGAATCCGGATAACACTCGGCCGTATGCTCATGAAGGCAGTTTATCTCCTCAGTATAGCAGCCCTCATTGTGGTTGTGAGTACATTCCTGTTCCAATACTGGCGGAGCATACCCACACGCATCCGTATGAGCCGGATGATGTGGGCACAATCCGTCGCCTGTTCCCGCGTCGGCGGCAAATACCCCTACGGGGAACAGGTTCAGGCACAGTGCCAGAGCCATGATGGAACTTAGTACCCTGCGTTTCATGTGATAACCTCCCAAACTTATAAGAGGGCCGCGCCCAGGGCGCAAGCCCACAGCTTGATACTTTTAATTTTACCATTAGAAAAGTTAATTGTCCACAGTGGAATGAGAGATTTTATGAAAAGAGGCACGGGCGGAATGATGGGGAATACAGCCATGAGCGGCACGGCCGCAGACGAGCTGTATGGGCCGTGAAAGAGACCGCCCCGGACGCCACATCGCGTCCGGGGCGGCTGTATTGCATGGGATATTCGGCCGGAGCTGCCGGCCGCGCTGCGCATCTGGCGGCTGTTCTGTTCCTCCTGATTTGAGATTGGGAGCGGCGATTATCCGCCGCAGTGTCCCCCGCAGCCGTGCTTATCCTCTCCGCAGTGCCCGTGCGCTCCGTGATGCTCATGGTGCTCACAGCGGATCTCGGCGCTGTAGTCCAGCGTCCCCGCCAGGAAAGACCGAACCGCGTCGTCGGCAGCCCCGGCCGCGCCGCCATAGAGCTTGATTCCGGCCTGAGCCAGCGCCTGCTGGGCGCCGCCGCCGATGCCGCCGCAGATCAGCACGTCCACCCGCAGCCCGGACAGGAACCCCGCCAAAGCTCCGTGGCCGCTGCCGGTGGTGTCCGCAATCTGCTCTTTGATGATGCTTCCGCCTTCCACGTCGTAGATCTTCATTTGGCTGGTGTGTCCAAAGTGCTGGAACACCTGGCCGTCCTCATAGGGAACCGCAATTCTCATAACAGCTTCTCCTTTCTCTGCCTGCGCGGCCCGCCGGCAGCTCCGCCCGCAGCCCCGCTCCCGGCCGCCCTGGCAAACCCGGTAATGCCCGCCGTCAATCACCAGTGCTTTCCCGTTGACAAGGCTGTCGGACAGCTTGAACCGGGCGTTTTCGTAAATCTCCGTCACGGTTGTCCGGGAAATCTGCATCTGAGCCGCGCACTGCTCATGGGTGCGTTTTTCGTAGTCCACCAGCCGGATCACCTCGTACTCGTCCACGGTCAGGATGACCGTGCCCGCCTCAGTCGCGGGCTGGGGGGCAAAGCCGCGGCACGTAGGCTCCGCGCAGATCCGGCGGCAGCGGGTGGGTCTGGCCATGCTGTCATTCCCCTCTCACAGAAAGTTACCGGCATATGTCGTAAATAGAATACTCCCTGCCGCAAAAAAAGTCAAGCCCCGCAGAGGATAAAACGACAGGCCTTGCTCAAATGACCGCTGAAGGGCCATTTGAGCAAGGTCTGTCGTTTCCTGTAAAATAGAGCTGCAAACGAAAGAAGAAACAGGAGGCAATTCTATGGAAGGAACAACTTACGGCTATGTGCGGGTGTCCACCCAGGAGCAGAACGAGGCCCGGCAGCTGGCCGCCATGCGGGAATTCGGGGTGGCGGAGCAGAACATCATTGTGGAAAAGCTGTCCGGAAAGGACTTCAACCGGCCCCGCTACCAGCGGCTGGTGCGAGGGATCGGCGCGGAGGACGTGCTGGTGGTCAAGAGCATCGACCGGCTGGGCCGGAATTACGAGGAGATTCTGAACCAGTGGGGGTTCATCACCAAGAAACGCAAAGCCGCCATCGTAGTGCTGGATATGCCCCTGTTGGACACCCGGCGGGGGCGGGATTTGACCGGCACGCTGATCTCGGACATTGTGCTCCAGCTTTTAAGCTACGTGGCCCAGACCGAGCGGGAGAACCT
>JAETQF010000018.1 GCA_021770845.1 Oscillospiraceae bacterium | reverse complement strand
GTTCACTACTACTATAGCGGCGAGAAGAATGTGCTGACATCCTCGCTGAAAGAGGTCGCCGGGGGAAGTGGTTCTGGCCCTGGGGGAGTTCTTATAAACTCTCCCAAGGGCCACCAAAAGGAAAGGCACGCTGAAAAGCGTGTCTTTCCTTTTGGCGGTTGCGCGGCTTCGCATCGGATCCGAAGCTGCGGCGTATCTTAGTTTGAGGCCGGAAAGGGCTTTTGACAATGACGATTTTCGCAAAAAAGCCTGCCAAACGGCAGGCTTTTTCGTTGATCCGTAGTCCTATTTATGATAAAGCTGCTGATTGCTCTGATACTTTGGCGTGCTGGTCAGCCGCAGGCCCAGCTTGGCGTAGGTTCCGCTGTCAGCGGCGGTGAGGATGACCGACGAGTGGGCCTCGCAGTCCCGAAGCTTGTCCAGGCTGTCCAGCGCCCGGGCCGCCAGGGGCAGGGTGGCGGTGGAGATGGCCAGGGCGATGAGCACCTCGTCGCTGTGCAGCCGGGGGTTGCGGCTGCCCAGGTGGCCCACCTTCAGGGCCTGGATGGGCTCAATGGCCTCCCGGGTGATGAGGTGCTCCTTGCGCTCAATGCCCGCCAGCGCCTTCAGGGCGTTGAGCAGGGCGGCGGCGGCGGCCCCCATCAGCTCGGAGGTCTTGCCCACGGCGATCCGGCCGTCAGGGAGCTGGATGGCGGCGGCGGGCTCCCCCGTCTCCCCCTCCTTGTCCTCGGCGGCTTTGATCACGGGGCGCAGCTCCGGCCCCGCCTGGGCCTGCTTCATCAGCAGCTCCAGCTTGTACACGATCTCGTCGCTGCCCTGGCCCCGGCGGCGGTCGCACTGGGCGGCGTAGTACCGGCGGACGATCTCCTGCTTCGCCGCGGCGCACACCGCCTCGTCGTCGGCGATGCAGTTGCCCACCATGTTCACCCCCATGTCCGTGGGGGACTTGTAGGGGCTCTCCCCCATGATCTCGCCGAACATGGCCTGGAGCACCGGGAACACCTCCACGTCCCGGTTGTAGTTCACCGTCGTCTCCCCGTAGGCCTGGAGGTGGAAGGGGTCGATCATGTTCACGTCGTTGAGATCCGCCGTGGCCGCCTCGTAGGCCAGATTCACCGGGTGCTTCAGGGGCAGGTTCCAGATGGGGAAGGTCTCGAACTTGGCGTACCCCGCCCGCACCCCCCGGATGTGGTGGTGGTAGAGCTGGGACAGGCAGGTGGCCATCTTCCCCGAGCCGGGGCCGGGGGCGGTGACCACCACCAGGGGCCGATCTGTCTCGATATAGTCGTTTTTGCCGAAGCCCTCCGGGGACACGATCCGCCCCACGTCGTGGGGATAGCCGGGGATGGGGTAGTGCAGATAGACCCGCACCCCCAGATCCTCCAGCCGGCGCCTGAACAGGTCAGCGGCGGTCTGGCCGGCGTACTGGGTGATGGTGACGCTGCCCACGTACAGCCCCTTTTCCCGGAAGGTGTCGATGAGGCGGAGCACGTCCTCGTCATAGGTGATGCCCAGATCCCCCCGCACCTTATTCTGCTCGATGGCGGCGGCGTTAATGACGATCACCATCTCCACGCTGTCCCGCAGCTCCAGCAGCATCCGGATCTTGCTGTCCGGGGCGAAGCCGGGCAGCACCCGGGCGGCGTGGTGATCGTCAAACAGCTTGCCGCCGAACTCCAGGTACAGCTTGCCGCCGAACCGGGCGATCCGCTCCCGGATCCGGGCGGACTGGGTTTCCAGATACTTTTGATTGTCAAAGCCCATCCTGTTGCACATAAGCAGCGGGGCCGCAAGCGGCCCCTTCCCCCTCTCTCTGTACGCTCTCCAGATTTTAGCACAACCTGGGGCGTTCGGCAAGGGAAAATCCGGCCGGAACGGCAGATGGCCGGGCCCGCGCCCCGCCTTACGGCGTAAAGCCGAACCGGCGGCACAGCCATACCTTGCACAGCCCCACCCAGGCCCTGCAGACCTCGTCCGGCGTCTCCGTCTCCTGGAGGCAGGTGGAGATCCCGTGGCCCCCGGAGCCGAACAGGTGGTACTCAAAGGGCACCCCGTGCTTTTTCAGCTCCAGCGCCAGCAGGAGGCTGTTTTCCGGGGGCACGCAGTCGTCCCCGCCGCCGTGCCAGAGGAAGGCGGGCGGGAAGTCGGCCGTCACCCGCTCCAGCAGGTTCAGCCTGTCCCGGCAGGCCCCATCCCCGGCGGACACGTTCTCCGCCGAGCCCTGGTGGGCGAACTCCCCCCGGGTGGCGATCACCGGGTAGCACAGCACCAGCCCGTCCGGGCGGCAGTCCGGGGGCAGGCCCGCCGAGGGGTCGTTCCAGAAGGCGCCCAGGCTGGCCGCCAGATGCCCTCCGGCGGAGAAGCCCAGCACGGCGATTTTGTCCCGGTCGATGCGCCACTCCCCGCTGCGCTCCCGCAGGGTGCACACGCACCGGGCCAGTTCCCGCAGGGGGCGGAAGTCCGACATATCCTCCGGATAGCAGGTGTACTCCAGCACGAACACCTGGAAGCCCAGGGAGAGGAATTCCAGCGCCGGGGCGTCCTTTTCCCGGGGGGAGCACCAGTGGTAGCCCCCGCCGGGGCAGATGACGAGAGCGGGCCGGGTCTTGTGGGCCGCCAGCGTGTCGTAATCATCCCAGAGGTACCCCTTCACCTGGGCGTCCAGGGCCTGAAAAGTTACGGTTTCCATCAGGGCTGCTTGCCGATATAGGCCAGGATGCCGCCGTCCACGTAGAGGATGTGGCCGTTGACGAAGTCGGAGGCGGCGGAGGCCAGGAACACGGCGGGGCCGCCCAGATCGGAGGCCTCGCCCCAGCGGTTGGCCGGGGTCTTGGCCAGGATGAACTGGTCGAAGGGGTGCTTGGAGCCATCGGGCTGGATTTCCCGCAGGGGCGCGGTCTGGGGCGTGGCGATATAGCCGGGGCCGATGCCGTTGCACTGGATGTTGTACTGGCCGTACTCGGACGCGATGTTCCGGGTCAGCATCTTCAGGCCGCCTTTGGCAGCGGCGTAGGCGGACACCGTCTCCCGGCCCAGCTCGCTCATCATGGAGCAAATGTTGATGATCTTGCCGCCGCCCTTCTTGATCATGGAGGGGATGACGGCCTTGGACACGATGAACGGCGCGTTCAGATCCACGTCGATGACCTGCCGGAAGTCCTTGACGCTCATCTCCACCATGGGGATGCGCTTGATGATGCCGGCGTTGTTCACCAGGATATCAATCACGCCCACCTCGGCCTCGACCTTGGACACCAGCTCGTTCACCGCCTCCTCGTCCGTCACGTCGCAGACGTAGCCGTGGGCCTTGATGCCCTTCTCGGCGTAGGCGGCGATGCCCTTGTCCACCAGCTCCTGCTTGATGTCGTTGAACACAATAGTGGCCCCCGCCTCCGCCATGGCGGTGGCGATGGCGAAGCCGATGCCGTAGGACGCGCCGGTGACCAGGGCCACCTTGCCGTCCAGCCGAAACAGATTCTCATTCATTGCGTTCGTTCTCCTCTCGCTTTTTTCGTTGGCGGGCCTTGGACGGCGCGCGGCCGCCCGGCCCGGAGCTGCCCGCCGCGGCCCGTCTCAGAGGGCCATCGGGCGGCATTTCAGCAAAAAGGCAGTGCCAAAATTATGCCACACGAAAACCTCCTTTGTCAATGGGGGACGCCCGCGGGGCCGGGCGGGGAGGATCGGCGGAAAATCCAAATGAAGTTGCAAATATATTCTTGTGTTTCCCAGTTGGCTGTGGTATGATGGGGACAAAGTGCCCTTCTATGCCTTGAGGCCGGCCCCCCCTTTGGGGGGCGGGAGGGCGTCCGGAGAAAGGGGGCTGCACACCTTTGGAGAGAATTTCGGACAAACAGAAGATCCTCATTGTGGACGACTCGGAGATGAACCGTTCCATTCTGGCGGATATGCTGGGGGACGAGTATGAGATTCTGGAGGCGGAGAACGGCAATGAGGGCGTGGCCATGCTGCAAAAGCGGGGCAGTGAGATCTCGCTGGTGCTGCTGGATATCGTGATGCCGGAGCTGGATGGCTTCGGAGTGCTGAACATCATGAATAAGAACCGGTGGATTGAGGACATCCCGGTGATCATGATCTCGGCGGAGAGCGGCTCCACCCACGTGGAGCGGGCCTTTGACCTGGGGGTCACCGACTTCATCAGCCGGCCCTTCGACGCGCTCATCGTCCGCCGCCGGGTGGTGAACACCGTGCTGCTCTACGCCAAGCAGAAGAAGCTGGTGTCCCTGGTGGCGGAGCAGATCTATGAGAAGGAACGCACCAGCAGCCTGATGATCGACATACTCAGCCACATTGTGGAGTTCCGCAACGGGGAGAGCGGGATGCACGTGCGCCATGTGCACATACTCACCGAGACCCTGCTGACGGCGCTGATGCGCAAGACGGACAAGTACCACCTCACCCCGGCGGACATCTCCGTCATCAGCACCGCCTCCGCCCTCCACGACATCGGCAAGATCGCCATCCCGGAGGAGATCCTCAACAAGCCCGGGCGGTTCACCCCCGAGGAGTTCGCCGTCATGAAAAGCCACTCCATGGTGGGCGCGGAGATGCTGGAGGCCCTGCCGGACGACTACAGGGACGAGCCGCTGGTGAAGGCGGCCTACGAGATCTGCCGCTGGCACCACGAGCGGTGGGACGGCAAGGGCTACCCCGACGGCCTGAAGGAGGACGAGATCCCCATTTCCGCCCAGATGGTGGCCCTGGCCGACGTATACGACGCCCTCACCTCCGAGCGGGTGTATAAGCCCGCCTACAGCCACCAGCGGGCCATCGAGATGATCCTGGGCGGCGAGTGCGGCACCTTCAACCCCCTGGTGATGGAGTGCCTGCGGGACAACGCGGATCTGATCCGGGAGGAGCTGGAGGGGGACAACGCCCTGCGGCAGAACCAGCGGGAGATGCAGAACGTGGCCCGGGAGCTGCACAAGCACGAGGAGCTCACCGCCTCCGAGCGCACCCTGGAGCTGCTGGAGCACGAGCGGATGAAGTACAGCTTTTTCGCCGCCATGACGGAGGAGGTGCAGTTCGAATACACCGTCCAGCCGCCCATGGTGACCCTCACCGCCTGGGGGGCGGAGAAGCTGGGGCTGCCTGAGATCACCCTGGATCCCCTCCACGACGAGAAATCCCTCCACCGGCTGGGCCAGGAGAACTGGCGGGGGCTGGCGGACGCCCTCCACGCCACCACGCCGGGGCACCCGGTGATCACCTACGACTGTATGCTGAACATGGACGGCGAGTACCGCTGGACGCGGATCGTGGCCCGGGCCACCTGGTCCTCCGACGAGCCCCCCCGGTATACCGGCGCCATCGGCAAGGTCATCGACATACACGACTCCCGGATGATGATGGACAACCTGGAGCGCATGGCCACCCACGACGCCATGACGGGCCTGCTGAACCACGCCACCGCCAAGAAGCGGATCCAGGAGCGGCTGGCGGAGCGGCCGGACGGAAAGTTCGCCCTGGCCATCATCGACCTGGATCACTTCAAGCAGGCCAACGATACTTACGGCCACCTGTTCGGGGACGGGGTGCTGATCCATCTGGCGGGCAAGCTGCGCCAGTGCATCCGGGGGGGCGACATCGCCGCCCGGGTGGGCGGGGACGAGTTCCTGATCCTCCTGGAGTGCAAGATGGAGGTGGAGCCCGCCATCCAGCGGATCTTCGCCTCCCTGGAGGGGCGGTACAAGGAATTCCCCATCTCCGTCAGCATGGGGGTGGCCACCACCCAGGAGCAGGGCACCAACTACGACGCCCTGTTCCAGGCGGCGGATCAGGCCCTTTACACCGTGAAGCGATCCGGACGGGGGCAGTACCGCTTTTATGACGACGGCATGGAGGGAACCCTGTCCGTGATCTCTCCCATCGACGGGGAGCGGCCCGCCGAGAACTGAGAAAGGAGCGTGCGCGTGATGACGCTGCAAGAATGCTATGCCGCCCTGGGCGGGGACTACGACGAGGTGCTGGGCCGCCTGCGCAGCGAGCGGATGATCCAAAAGTTTGTGCTGCGCTTTCTGGAGGACAAGAGCTATGATCTGCTGTGCGCCTCCATGGAGTCGGGGAACTACGAGGAGGCCTTCCGGGCCGCCCACACCATCAAGGGGGTGTGCCAGAACCTGAGCTTCACCCTGCTGGGCAAGTCCAGCAGCGAGCTGAGCGAGGCGCTGCGCAACGGCTACACCCCGGAGGCGGACGCCCTGGTGGAGCAGGTGAAGGCGGAGTACCAGCAGACCGCCCAGGCCATCCGCGCCTTCCAGGAGGCCACCGCGGGATGAATAACAAGACAACCCGCTTCCTGCGGGGCAGCCTCATCGGGATTGTGCTGCTGTGCGTGTGCGTGTTCTCCGCCTTCTCCCTGCACATGAGCGGGCAGAGCGCCCAGGCCATCAACGAGGTGGGCACGCTGTATATGTCCCGGATGAGCCAGCAGACCTCCACACACTTTGAAAGCATTATCGATGTGCAGATGGATCAGCTGGAAACGCTGGCCGGCACCATCCCGTCCGCCGCAATCCACGAGGATCCGGGGCTCCAGGAGGCGCTCATCGTCCAGGCCAAGGCCCGGGATTTCGCCTATCTGGGCTTCTACGGGGTGGACGGCGCGCTGGAAATGCTGTACGGCGGCCAGATCACCATCGCCGACCCCCAGCCCTTCCTGAACTCCCTGAAGCAGGGGGAGCGGAAGGTGGCCATCGGCACCAACAGCCAGGAGGAGAAGGTGATGCTGCTGGGCTGGCCCTCCCCCCACCCCCCCACGGAAACCCACAACTGCTCGGCGCTGGTGGTGGGCCTGCCCATCGAGTACATCAGCGACAACCTCACCCTGGAGGAGAACAGCGAGCGGGCCTATTCCTACATCATCCGCAAGGACGGATCCTTTGTGATCCGCACCGCCGACGCCTACCGCAACAACTATTTCGAGCGGGTGCGCGCCGCCTATGGGGACATCAACGGCATGACGCCGGAGGAGTACATCCAGGTGCTGTCCCGCACCATGGCCGAGGGGATGGACTACTCCAATGAGTTCACCATGGGCGGGGAGCGGTACCATCTGTACTGCACCCATCTGCCCTATTCCGAGTGGTACCTCATCACCTTCATGCCCTACGGCTCCATGGACAGCACCATCCGGCACTTTACCTCGGAGTGGATGTGGCTGACCATGCTGGTGGCGGCGGTGGTGCTGGGGGCGCTGCTGCTGGTGTTCTTCAAGTATTTGCAGCTCACCAGGATCCAGCTGCGGGAGCTGGAGGAGGCCCGGCAGACGGCGGAGGCCGCCCGGAAGGAGGCGGAGCACGCCAACCGGGCCAAGAGCGAATTTTTGTCCAATATGTCCCACGACATCCGCACCCCCATGAACGCCATCGTGGGCATGACCGCCATCGCCACCGCCAACATGGACGACGCCAAGCAGGTGCAGAACTGCCTGAGGAAGATCACCCTGTCCAGCAAGCACCTGCTGGGGCTCATCAACGACGTGCTGGATATGTCCAAGATCGAGAGCGGCAAGATGACCCTCAACATGGATCAGGTGTCCCTGCGGGAGGTGGTGGACGGCATTGTGTCCATCTGCCAGCCCCAGGTGAAGGCCAAGCAGCAGCAGTTCGACGTGTTCATCCACGATATCTCCACCGAGAACGTGCTGTGCGACAGCGTGCGGCTCAACCAGGTGCTGCTCAACCTGCTGTCCAACGCCATCAAGTTCACCCCCGATGGGGGCGAGATCCACATGGCGCTGTACGAGGAGAAGTCCCCCAAGGGGGAGGACTTTGTGCGCATCCATATCCAGGTGAAGGATACCGGCATCGGAATGTCCGACCAGTTTATGGAGCATCTCTTTGACTCCTTCGCCCGGGAGGACAGCGCCCGGGTGGCCCGCACCGAGGGCACCGGTCTGGGCATGGCCATCACCAAGTTCATCGTGGTGGACGCCATGGGCGGCTCCATCGACGTCAAGAGCCACCAGGGGAAGGGCACCGAGTTCTCCGTCACCCTGGATCTGGAGAAGGCCGAGGTTCTGGAGGAGGACATGATCCTCCCCAACTGGAATATGCTGGTGGTGGACGACGACAAGCAGCTGTGCGAGTCCACGGTGGCGTCGCTGGCGTCCATCGGGGTCAGCGCCGAGTGGGCGCTGGACGGGGAGAGCGCCCTGGACATGGCCGTCAAGCGCCACAAGCGGGGGGACGACTATCAGATCATCCTGCTGGACTGGAAGCTGCCCGGGATGGACGGCATCGCCACTGCCCGGCGGATCCGAGAGGAGCTGGGGGAGGATCTGCCCATCCTGCTTATCTCCGCTTACGACTGGGCGGAGATCGAGCACGACGCCCGAGAGGCGGGGATCACCGGCTTTATCTCCAAGCCCCTGTTCAAATCCACGCTGTTCAACTCCCTGCGGCAGTTCACCGGCCTGCCCGAGGAGGAGGAGAGGCGGCCGGTGGAAACCCACCGGGATCTCTCCGGCAAGCACATCCTGCTGGCGGAGGACAACGAGCTCAACTGGGAGATCGCCTCCGAGCTGCTGGGGGAGGAGGGGCTCATCCTGGACTGGGCGGAGAACGGCCAGATCTGCGTGGAGATGTTCCAAAAGTCCCCGGAGGGGCACTACGACGCCATCCTCATGGATATCCGAATGCCGGTGATGGGAGGCTATGAGGCCACCCAGGTGATCCGCTCCCTGGAACGGGGGGATCGGGATCTGCCCATCATCGCCATGACCGCCGATGCCTTCGCGGAGGACGTGAAGCGGGCCTTGGACTGCGGCATGAACGCCCATATCGCCAAGCCCATCGACGTGCGGGAGGTCATGCGTCTGCTGGGCAAGTACATCAGGTGAGAACAGGGCGGGCCAAACGGCCCGCCCTGTGCCGCTGTCGGATACAGGGAAAAAGAGGGGGAAAACCCTGTTTTTCCCAGAATGAATATTTACACTGGGAAAGCGGGGGAAATGCCCGGTTTTCCACCAGATATGGGGGTGGTTTTTTGCAGAGGGGACAAGGGATTGGACGTGGTTTTTGGCAAAAAAGAGGTTGCACTTCAGCGGCCGCTGTGCTATAATAAAGCAAGTATGCCATAGGGGATGATCTGCCCGCCGAACCAAGGCCAAGGGGGGAGTCCCCGGCTGGAAACCGCCCAAAACCCCCGAATGTTCCCGGGGGCGGCGGCATAGGATCTGAGTCATGAACACGCCGCGGGCTATCCGCGGCAGGAGGACAGAGGAGGCCGTGACCATGAGTTTTCTGACCAGCAATTCCCAGCTTCTGCTGGAGAAGTCCATGGGCTACCTGTGGACAAAGCAGGCGGCGATCCTGGACAACATCGCCAACGCCGAGACCCCCAACTACAAGGCCAAGGTCGTCACCTTCGAGGAGAGCCTCCGCAAGCAGCTGGAGGCGAGGCTGTCGCCGGGGCGGTACACCACGGCGGGGGCGTCCTCCCTGGGGGAGGGACAGGCTGTGGCCCAGGCGCCGGGCCGGATGGCGGAGAAATCCATCCGCCGCACCATCGAGGAGGCCGAGCCCGTGGTGTTCGAGGCCCAGGAGCAGACCCGGATGGACGACAACGGCGTGAACACCACCGACCAGATGGTGGAGCTGGTGCGCAACGCCTACCAGCAGCAGTACGTCTACCAGGCCGTCAACAAGCACTATTCCATCCTGCGCATGGCGGTGCGGGGCCAGTAACATAAGGGGCGCCCGGGGCGAAGTGACGAGACCTGGCGCCGGGATCAACGACACTTGACAGGAGGTACATAAGCCATGGCTTTCATGAATACCATCAACATCGTGGGCTCCGGCCTCACCGCCCAGCAGCTCCGGCTGGACATCGTGGCCGAGAACGTGACCAACTCCCAGACCACCCGCACGGAAAACGGCGGCGGGGCGTACCGGCGCAAGCTGGTGGTGTTTGAGGCCGTCGGCGGCCGGGACACCTTCCGGGACATTATGGCCCGGGCCGCCTCCGGGCTGGCGCCCAACGGCAGCTCTGCCCCTACCGCCGGAGGCGTGCGGGTGGCGCAGATCGTGGAGGATGAGGAGAACCCCATGAAGCTCATCTACGACCCCACCCACCCCGACGCGGACGAGGACGGCTACCTGGAGATGCCCAACGTGGACATGGTGAAGGAGATCGCCGATGCCATGGCCGCCTCCCGGGCCTACGCCTCCAACGTCACCGCCTTCAACACGCTGAAATCCGTCATCTCCAGCGGGCTGGAGATCGGGCGGTAAGCCAACCTGACGCGAAAAGGAGAGAATCCCCATGAGCACAATTTTGAACGGCGTGAACGGTGCCGCCGCTTTGGGCAGCATGGCTGGCCTCACCCCTACCCAGCGCATGACCGCCCTGGAGCAGGCCAAGGCCGCCCAATCCGGCCAGACGGAGGAAACCGGCAAGGCCGGGGAGACCATGTTCGGCTCCATCTTCAACTCCCTGATCCAGAACGTGAAGGACACCGACGCGGAATTTACCCAGGCCCAGTACCTGCTGGCCACCGGGCAGCTGGACAACCCCGCCCAGGTGGGCATCGCCGCCTATAAGGCGGAGATCTCGGTGAGCCTGCTGCTCCAGATGCGCGATCGGGCCCTGACCGCGTATAACGAGCTGCGGAACATGAACGTGTAACAAAAGCACGGCGATTTTAGGAGAACATACGCGGAGAGCGGGGTCGATGGGACTTGAACAAGGAGAAGCTGAAGGGCTATCTTGACAAGGTTAAGACAGCCCTTGGAAAGGTTTCTAAGAAAATATGGATTCTGCTGGCCGTCATCGTGGTGGTGGCCGTGGCCGCGGTGATCCTGCTCTATAACAACCGGCCCTACGCCGTCCTCATCGACGGGGCCACCAACGAGGAGACCGCCACGGTGATGAAATGGCTGGCGGATCAGGGCATAACGGACTACCGCATGGAGGGGACGGGCACCATCCTGGTGCCCCGCTCCCAGGCGGCGGGGCTGAAGGCCAGCCTGCTCCAGGAGCAGTATTCCCAGAGCAAGTCGTCCTTCAGCGGATACTTCGAGCGGGTGGGCGCCCTGTCCACCCAGTACGACCGGCGGGTGGCCAAGCTGGAGGCCCTCACGGAGGAGATCCGGCGCACCATCCTGCAGTTCCCCGGCGTGCGGGACGCCAGCGTGAACATCAACGAGGGCGAGGATCGGGGCTACGTGCTGGACACCAACAAGGTGGTGAACGCCAGCGCCACCGTCATGCTGACCATGGAGAAGGGCAAGATGCTGGAGTCCGGGCAGGCCAACGCCATCCGCAACTACATCGCCCACAGCGTGGCGGGGCTGGATCCGGCGGACGTCTCCATTGAGGACACCATCGGCAACGACTACAACTCCGTGATCGGCAGCGGCGGCAACGCCATCACCGACTCCGCCCTGAAGCTCCAGCTGGAGCAGGAGTGGAGCAACCGGATCCGCACCCAGGTGATGAACTTCCTGACCGACATCTATGGGGAGGGGAACGTCACCGCCGGGGTGAACTGCCGGGTGGAGCTGGGCGACAAGACCATCAACAAGCATGAGGTGGAGCTGCCCGAGTTCGCCCAGACCGGCGAGAGCGGCGGCCGGGGCATCATCGGCAGCGAGTTCTACGCCTATACCTTCAACACCCCGGACGAGGGCGGCACGGGCGGCGTGGTGGGCACCGGCACCAACGCGGAAATCCCCATCAACGTGGAGCCGGGGGACGTCCAGGCCGAGCTGGAGCGCATCCTCCAGGAGGAGGCCAACCGGATCTACGACAACACCACCACCGACACGGAGATGATCGTCCGTTGCGGCACCCTCACCGACGTGACGGTGTCGGTGGCCATCAATACCCGGGGGGCCAACGGCGAGACGGTGCCTGTGGACGTGGAGGAGATGCGCCTGGTGGTGGCCCACAACGCGGGGATCATCCCCGTGGCGACGGAGACCATGACCGCCGAGGAGTACCTGAGCACCCGGATCTCCGTGCTGGCCACGCCCTTCCCGACCGCCGCGGAGCCCGACGAGCCCCCGACAAACCCGCCCGGCACCATTCTGGGCATCCCCTACTGGGTGTTCATCGCCGCGGGCGCGGGGCTGCTGCTGTTCGCCATCCTGCTCACCGTGATCCTGCTGCTGCGCCGGAAGAAGCGCAAGAAGCTGGAGGAGGAGCAGAAGGCCGTGGAGGAGCTGCTGGCCGCGTCCATGCCCGGCGCCACCGTGGAGATCGGGGAGGACGGGCAGCCCGTGGTTGTGCCGCCTCAGCTGGACGAGGAGGGCAACCCGGTGGCCGGCGCCAACGTGATGGATCTGCACACCGAGCGGAGCATGGAGCTGCGCCAGAACATCCGGGACTATGTGGATGAGAACATGGAGGTCGCGGCCCTGCTGATCAAGAGCTGGCTGAAGGAGGATGGAGACAATGGCTGACGCCGCAGTTGCCGAGGTAAAGGCGGCGCCCGCCGCCGAGGCCAAAACGGCTCCCGCCCCCGGCAAGGGCCGGAAAAGGGGGCCCCTCATGCCGGAAAAGCTCACCGGCGCCCAGCGGGCGGCCACGGTGATCATCGCCCTGGGGGCGGAGCGGGCCTCCAACCTCTACAAGCACATGGATCCGGACGATGTGGAGCAGCTCACCCTGGAGGTCGCCAAGATGGGCTTCCTGGGGTCGGAGCAGACCGAGGAAATCCTGTATGAGTTCTACCAGCTGTGCCGCACCAACCGGGCGGTCACCGAGGGCGGCCTGGAATACGCCCGGTCGGTGCTGGAAAAGGCCTACGGCCCGGAGCGGGCGGACGAGCTGCTGGGCAAGGTCACCAAGTCGCTGCAAAACCGCTCCTTCTCCTTCATGGAAAAGGCGGACGAGAAGTCCCTGTTCTCCGCCCTGCAGAACGAGCGGCCCCAGACCATCTCCCTGGTGCTGTCCTACGTGGAGGCGGACAAGGCGGCGGCGGTCATCTCCCAGCTGGACGAGAAGCGCCAGGTTCAGGTGGTGGAGAGCATGGCCAAGATCGAGAGCGTGTCCCCCATCGCGGTGAAGATCATCGAGGCGGAGATGCGCAAGAAGTTCTCCAACATCGTGACCAACGCCAACGTGAAGGTGGGCGGCATCGACTACGTGGCCGACGTGATGAACAACATCGACCGCACCAGCGAGAAAAACATCTTCGACGGCCTGTCCGCCTACGACCAGGATCTGGCCGACGAGATCCGCAAGCGGATGTTCGTCTTTGAGGACATCATCACCATGGACGACCGCTCCGTGCAGCGGTTCGTCCGGGACTGCGATCCCCGGGATCTGGTGCTGGCCCTCAAGACCGCCAACGAGGAGGTCTCCAAGAAGCTGCTTTCCAATATGTCCACCCGTATGGCCCAGAACATCAAGGACGATCTGGAGATCACCACCAACGTCAAGCTCAAGGACGTGGAGGACGCCCAGCAGCGCATTGTGGACACCATCCGCAGCCTGGAGGAGAAGGGCGAGATCGTGATCGCCAAGGGCGGAAAGGACGATATCATTGCCTAACATTTTCAAAGCGTTCACCAAGGCGAAGGCGGAACCCTACCGCTTTCCGGACGCTGAGGAGCTGAAGGTGGACGATCCGGCCCCCCTGGAGGAGTTCGACGAGCCGGAGGATCAGCCCCAGCCGGAGGAGGCGGAGGGCTTCGACGTGCGGATTGCCGACGAGGAGCCGGAGGCCCCGCCCGAGCCGGAGGAGACGCCCATCAGCTTCGCCCAGATTCAGGCGGAGCAGATCAAGGCGGACGCCCGGCGGGAGGCGGATGAGCTGCTGGCCAGGGCCAGGGAGGACGCCGATCGGGAGCGGGAGGCGGTCTTTGCCCAGGCCCGGGAGGAGGGCTATCAGGAGGGATACGCCGCGGGCATGGCCCAGGCGGCCCAGGAGTCCGTCCAGCTCCGGGAGGAGCAGGCCCAGCGGCTGGAGGAGGAGGTTCACCGCTTCATGGAGCAGGCGGGCCGCGCCCTGGATCGGCAGATGGATCAGAGCGTGGCGGATCTCCGGGATCTGGCCATGGCGGTGGCGGAGAAGGTGGTGTGCGTCAGCCTGAAAAGCAGCGCCGACGTGATCAGCCGGATGATTCAGACCGCCATCGACAAACGAAAGAAAAAGGAATGGGTACACATATACATTGCCGAGTGCGACGCCAAGCGGCTCACCCAGATGCCGGCGTCCCTCACCGCGGCGCTGTCCGCCCTGTCCGACCGGGTGCGGCTCATCCCCATGGCGGACGACGAGTCGGGCACCTGCATCATTGAGATGCCCGACGAGATCGTGGACGCCAGTGCCGCCACCCAGCTCGATAACCTGCGCACCATTCTCATGGACGCCTCGGGCAGCTCCGGGGGGTTCAACCTCACATAACAGGAGAACGCCATGCCTTCGGTCTTTCAGCAGATGACCCGGCAGATCTACGGGGCGGAGCCCTACAGCCTGACGGGGAAAATTGAAAATATCGTGGGTATGTCCATCGAAGCCTGCGGCGGCCGGGCCGCCGTGGGGGACATCTGCCGGATCTACAACGGCGACTCCGGCGGGCAGGTCACCGCCGAGGTGGTGGGCTTCAAGAACGACCACATCCTGCTCATGCCCTACTCGGACATGAACGGCATCTCGGCGGGCAACTTCGTCCGCAACACCGGGCGGCAGCTCACCCTCCAGGTAGGGGAGTTCCTCCGGGGGCGGATCATCAACGCCCTGGGCCAGCCCATCGACGGCAAGGGACCCTTCACCGGGGGCGCGCCCTACTGCGTGGGGGGCAACTACATAAACCCCCTCCAGCGCCCCCCCATCCGGGAGCGGATCCAGTTCGGCGTGAAGGCCATCGACGGCATGATCACCATTGGGAAGGGCCAGCGTATCGGTATCTTCGCCGGCTCCGGCGTGGGCAAGTCCACCCTGATGGGCATGATCGCCAAGAACGTCACCGCGGACATCAACGTCATCGCCCTGGTGGGCGAGCGCGGCCGCGAGGTGCTGGAATTCGTGGAGAAGGATCTGGGCCCCGAGGGCATGAAGCGGTCGATTCTGGTGGTGGCCACCTCCGACCAGCCCGCCATGCTGCGGATGCGGTGCCCCAGCGTGGCCACCGGCATTGCGGAGTATTTCCGGGATCAGGGCTACGACGTGCTGCTGATGATGGACTCCCTCACCCGGTTCGCCATGGCCCAGCGGGAGATCGGGCTGGCCATCGGGGAGCCGCCGGTGAGCCGGGGCTACACCCCGTCCATGTACGCGGAGATGCCCAAGCTGCTGGAGCGCAGCGGCAATTTCAGCAAGGGCTCCATCACCGGGGTGTACACCGTGCTGGTGGAGGGTGACGACACCAACGAGCCCATCGCAGACACCGTCCGCGGCATCCTGGACGGGCACATTGTCCTCAGCCGCCAGCTGGCCAACTCCAACCACTACCCCGCCATCGACGTGTCCGCCAGCATCTCCCGCCTGATGGTGGAGATCGTCTCCCCGGAGCACCGGCAGCTGGCCTCCCGCATCCGGGATATCATGAGCGTGTACGAGAAGAACGCCGACCTGGTGGCCATCGGGGCCTACAAGCCGGGCACCAACCGGAAGCTGGACTTCGCCATGTCCAAGATCGACGCGGTGAACGACTTCCTCACCCAGGACGTGAACGAGGCGTTTACCTACGACCAGTGCGTGGCGGAGATGGCAAAGATTCTCCAATAACCTTGATGACAATTGAGGTGTAGAGATAGATGAAGAAATTCAAATTTTCGCTGGACTCCGTGCTGTCCTACAAGCAGCAGGTGCTGGACGCCCTGAAGGGCGAGCACGCCGCCATCCTGGCCCAGGTGCGGGAGCAGGAGGAGGTGCTGGAGGCCGCCTGGCAGAGCTACCGGGACTGCGACGGGGAGTACCGGCAGCGCAAGACGGAGGGCATGACCATCACCGACGCCATGGTGTACCAGAACGGCCTGCGGGTGCTGGAGCGGGACATCCAGCGGGAGACGGAGAAGCTGGAGGCCCTGCGGAAAAAAGAGGAGAAGAAGCGCCAGGAGGTGGTGGACGCCAAGATCGACACCTCCTCCATTGAGAAGCTGAAGGAGCACAAGCTGGAGGACTACCGCAAGGCGGAGCAGAAGGCGGAGGAGGTTCTCATCGACGAGTTCGTCAGCTCCGCCCGGGCCCGGGCCAACATCGGCGCGTAACATAAATTGGTTCCAGTCGGCGCTTGCGCCGTTTGGAATATAGATTATCATCATTAAGAAAGGAGGAAAAACAAGATGGAACAGAGCAGCAATGTGGCCCTGAATCTGCTTCAGGCCGTGGCGTCCCAGACCCAGCTGCCCAAGACGGGCAAGAGCGACGGGGACAGCGACTTCCAGAAGCTGATGGACAAGGCCAAGTCCGGCCAGCCGGACAGCGAGATCGAGCAGCCCAAGGCCGACAAGCCCGCCGCCGTGGAGAAGAAGGACGCCCCCGCCCAAAAGGAGGACAGCCTCTCCAAAATCAAGAAGATGCTGGAGCAGAACGGAAGCGCGATGGCGTTCAAGCCCGACTGGACATGGGTCAAGATGGATTTGAACACCGGCGAGGCAATCGCCACCTACAATCCCGGCGAGTGGGTCATGGTGTTCACCGGCGAGGGAGTGGAAAATGTCCCCATCACCGATCTGGAACCCTGGCAGCAGGCCCAGCTCGACCAGCTCCTGCTGGATCCCAATCCCATCGACGTGTCCGACCCCGAGGTGGACGCCATGCTGAAGGCCACCGCCCCTGGCGCGGACAACAGCCCCGCGGCCCTGCTGGAAAAGATCACCGCTGACCAGTTTGGCAAGGAGATCAAGCAGGTGGTGCAGGAGGCCCAGCCCCAGACTCAGGAGGACGACGGCCAGATCGAGACGTTTGAAGCGGATCAGGCCCCCCAGCAGTTGTTCCATGACGTGAAGGCGGCCCCCGTGAAGGTGGGCGAGGTGTATCAGCCGGAGCAGACGGACAAGGCGGACGTGGCCCAGCAGATCGACGCCGGGCTGGCCCAGGCCCTGGAGAAGGGCGAGTCCATGGTGCGCATCCAGCTCACCCCGGAGAACCTGGGCAGCGTGACGGTGGAGATCACCCGCAGCGCCGAAGGGCTGATCCGCGTGGCCCTGAACGCCCACAGCGGCGAGACCCGGAGCCTTCTGGAGCGCCACGCCGGCGAGCTGCAGGGAATGCTGTCCAGCCGCACCCAGCAGGATGTGGAGGTCAACGTCCAGCACAACCAGGAGAGCCAGCAGAACCAGAACCAGCAGAACCCCTATGACGGGCGCAGCGGCCACGGCCAGGGCGGCCAGGAGGAGCGCCGCCAGTCCCGCCGGGAGCAGCCCGAGCACGGCCAGGACTTCATACAGCAGCTCCGGCTGGGCCTGATCCCCGCGGACGAGTAACACGGAAAGGAGTGAACCAACCATGGGCAGCAATTCTATGGCAGATATTGCGGGCCTGACCGGCGGCATCGGCGGCATCACCCCCCAGTACAGCACCAGCCGCAAGAACAACACCGAGCTGGATATGCAGGATTTCCTCCAGCTGATGATCGTCCAGCTCCAGAGCCAGACCATCGACAACGCCATGGACACCAGCGAGATGATGAACCAGCTGGTACAGATGCAGATGATCTCCGCCATCACCAACATGACCGAGACCAACGTGATGAGCTACGCCAGCTCTCTGGTGGGCAAGGTTGTCACCATCGGCATCCCCACCGAGCAGGGCCTGGAGGAGCGGGAAGTGCTCGTCACCGGCACCGGCGTGATGAACGGCCAGCAGGTGATCTTCGGCAAGGACAACACCGGCAAGATCGAGACCTACGGGCTGAACCAGATCATGGCCGTGGGCCAGCTTCCCCCCATTGAGGATACGGAGGATCCCGAGGATCCGGAGAAGCCCGGCGAGGGCGGCGATGTGGAAGGCCCCGGTGAAGGCGGCGACGGCGAGGGCGGCGACGTGGAAGGCCCCGGCGACGGCGGCGGCACCACCCCCCCGGTGGACGGATCCGGCGACGGCCAGGGAACGGAGAGCGACCCCCAGTACGACGGAACCCAGGGAGCTCCCACCGATTGAAATCGAGGTGACAGAAGATGATCCAACGTGTATCAGGACTGCCGCGCACGGACGCGCCACAAGCCCGGGTACAGCCGCGGGTACCGGCGGGCGGCTTCGGCGCCATGCTCCAGCAGGAGCTGGCACGCCAGGAGCAGCCCCAGGGCGTGGAGTTTTCCAAGCACGCCATCTCCCGTGCGCAGGAACGGGGGATCGAGGTCACGCCAGATCTGATGGACCAGCTGGCGGGCAGCGTGATCCGGGCCCAGGCGAAGGGGGCCACCAACATCCTGGCGATGGACGCGGACAAGGCGTTTATCATCAATGTGCCCAATGCAAAGGTGATTACAGCCATCACTCAGGAGGAAATGCGAGAAAATATCTTCACCAATATTGACGGCGCCGTGTTCCTGTAATAAAATAGACAAGTTGAAGGCAGGACCGATTTCGGATGCCTTCGCCCTCCACCCGATTGGCGGAGGGCGGGCGGCGCCAAACCGAAAGGAGTAAATTTTCAACCATGACTGGTGCAATGTATGCGGCAATTGCGGGTCTGCGGACCCATATGCAGAACCTGAACGTCATCGGCAACAACGTGGCCAACGTGAACACCACCGGCTATAAATCCGCCCGTTCCGTGTTCCGTACCTCCATCTATACCACCCTGTCCGGCGGCTCCGACGGCACCGCCACCGTGGGCGGGCGCAACCCCTCCCAGATCGGCTACGGCGCTAATATGAGCTCTGTGGACATCGACATGAGTACCGGCAACTACGCCGTCACCGGCAACCCCACCGACATGATGCTGGACGGCGACGGCTTCTTCCTGGTGGGCGACAAGACCATCGCCCAGAACTTCCAGGGCAACGAGAGCGACGTGAGTATGCTGACCTCTCTCACCCTCACCCGGACGGGTGACTTCGGCTTCAAGGCCGACGGCTACCTCACCGACTCCAAGGGCAACGTGGTGTACGGCTTCCTGTGCACCGGCGTGGCCACTGAGGAGGACGTGGTCAACAAGAAGGCCGCCAAGGTGGGCGACCCCATCTTCAGCGACCAGCTGGTGCCCCTGCGCCAGCCCCGGGTGTGGAAGGACGACAAGGGTGGCATGCACGTGGGCTATCCCCGGGTCGGTGGCGGCGTCCAGGAGGAGGTTACGGACAATAACACTGTGGTAACCGTGGGCGATCCCAACAAGACTGATTTCGACAAAATTGTGGCCGATGCCAACGGCAAGCTGGATGACAAGCATCTGCTGGACTACGGATCTTATAAGGACGCTCAGGGCAACATCGTAGAGTCCGAGTATTCCTTGGCCTACTTCACCAACATCACCGTGGACAACGCCACCGGCATGATCACCGCCAGCTGCTCCGATGTGGGCGGTCAGATCATCACCATCGGCTGCGTGGCGGTGGGCAGCGTGACCAACCCCAACGGCGTCACCCAGATTGGCAACACCTACTACCAGGCGGGCGAGGGCTCCGGCGACCTGGTGGTGAACACCCTGGGCGGCGCCGGCGAGAATATGGGCATCTACTACGCCAACGGCTCCCTGGCCAGTGATGACGGCAAGACCAACATGGCGGTCGATGCTACCGACGCCATCGACGGCTGCCGCCTGCGCACCGGCGGCAAGACCTCTATCATCTCCGGCGGCCTGGAAATGTCCAAGACCGACCTGGCCCAGGAGATCGCCAATATGATCGTCACCCAGCGCGGCTATCAGGCCAACACCCGTATCATCACGGTCACCGACTCCATGCTGGAGGAACTGGTGAACATGAAGCGCTGATCCTGACCTTTGAATCAAACGCCGGGAGGAGGGCCGCTGGCCCTCCCCCCGGCCTGCCCCGCAGTCCCTTGCCTACCAGGAATATGGAGGTTGACACCATGATTCTTTTAACAAAGCGGAACCACGAGAAATTCCTTGTGAACCATCTCCAGATCGAGTACATTGAGACCATCCCCGAGTCCAAGATCGTCATGATGAACCACGACTTCTACCTCGTTCGCGAGAGCACGGAGGAGATCATAGAGAAGATCGCCCGCTACAACGCCAAGGTGATGGACATCCACCGGGAGATCAGTGTCGTAGACAACCGCTGAAGGGCGGAAAGAAGAAAAAAGGGGCCGGGACAGGCCCCGCCGGGCGCGGTGCCCGGGGTTGGAGGTAGAACGCTGCAATGAATATTACATATATCATCGGCCTGGTGCTGGCTCTGGTGGTGTTCCTGCTGGGTATTGTGATGCCGATCAATGTGCCGCCCGAGGAAGGGCAGGCCATTGTGGAGTTCCACATAGACTACCTGATCAACTTCTTCGACGCGGCCAGTATCTTCATCGTCATCGGCTGTACCGTGGCCATCGTGGTGGCCAGCTTCCCGGGCAAGACGCTGGCGTCCATGCCCAAGCACTTCGGGGTGATTCTGAACGCCAACAAGTTCAGGCCCCTGGAGATCATCGATCAGTTGGTGGAGCTGGCCCAGACCGCCCGGAAAAACGGTCTGCTGGCCCTGGAGGGCAAGGCCAACGAGCAGGAGGATCCCTTCTTCAAGCAGGCCATCATGCTGATCGTGGACGCCAACGACCCGGACAAGGTGCGGGCCATCCTGGAGAACGACATCGAGTGTATGTCCGCCCGCCACGAGGACTCGGCGGCCATGTATGACAAGGCGTCGTCGGTGGCCCCGGCCTTCGGCATGGTGGGTACGCTGGTGGGCCTGATCAATATGCTGAACAATATGTCTCTGGACAGCGGCGGCTCCTCCAGCATCGGCAAGGACATGGGCACCGCCCTGATCACCACCCTGTACGGCTGTATCCTGGCCCACATGATCTTCGGCCCCGTCGCCAACAACCTGCGCATCCGGGACAGCGAGGAGGTTCTGTGCAAGGAGATCATCGTGGAGGGCATCATGTCCATCCAGTCCGGCGAGAACCCCAAGGCCCTGCGGGAGAAGCTGCTGACCTACATCTCCCAGCGGGATCGGGACACGGGGAGCGGCTCGTCCGGCGGCGGAGAATAAGGCAAGAGACACGACTGCGGCATAAGGAGGGAAACTCATTATGGCGAAAAAGAGAAGCGGGGGCGGCGGCGCCAACTGGATGGATACCTATGGTGACATGGTAACACTGCTGCTGTGCTTCTTCGTCCTGTTGTATTCCATGTCCACCATCAGCGAGGACAAGTGGAAGGCGCTGGTGCAGTCCTTCAACCCCAACGCCATCCCCGCCGCCACCGAGATCGAGGGCGGCAACGACGGCCCCAGCGCCGACGAGCCGCCGGATAACCCCTCGGATCAGCTGGAGATCGACAACATGATGGATCAGCTGATGGCGGCCCTTCAGGAGTACGCCTCCTCGGAGGGACTGGACGGCGCCGTGGCCGTGAGCCAGAACGGCGGCAGGATCTACGTGGAGCTGATGGACAAGGCCATGTTCTACGCCGATAAGGCAGATATGAAGCCCGGGGCCGAGGAGATTTTACAGGGCGTATGCAATATCCTGGATAAGTCCAAGGGGGCCATCGAGGTGATCCAGATCCAGGGCCACACCGCCCAGGGCAGTGATGACGTTCCCAACGATGTGCCGTTTGATCGGCGGCTGGCCAGCCAACGGGCCACCGAGGTGACCATCTACATCCAGGAGCACAGCTCCATCCACCCCGCCCGGCTGGAGAGCGTCGGCATGGGCCAGTGGCACCCCATCGGCAACAACCAGGGGGAGGAGGGCAAGGCCCCCAACCGCCGGGTGGAGCTGGTGATCAGCGCCAAGGAGATCGGCTCGGATCTGAACCAGGAGCTGGCCAAGCTCACCACAGGAACCGGCGGAACCGCCCAGCAGCCCCAGGCCAGTCCCGCGCCTACCCAGAGCCCCACGTAACCAAAGGAAGAAACGCAGAAGATCAGGTGAGGTGATCCCATGCCCGAAGTACTGTCGCAAAGCCAAATCGACGCGCTGCTCAGCTCCATGCGCAGCGGCGGCGAGGCGGAAAAGGCGGAGGAGAAACAGCCGGAGAAAAAGTACCGGAAATATGACTTCACCACCCCCCGGAAGTTCACCAAAGATCGGATCAAGATGCTCAACGGTATCTTCGAGAACTACACGAGGGTGATCAGCTCCCGGCTCAACGGCCAGCTTCGCACCACCTGCGAGATTGAGGTGGAGAGCATCGAGGAGCAGAAGTTCTTTGAATTTAATAACGCCCTCATGGAGGGGGACGTGCTGGCCATGGTGGACGTGACCATCCAGCCCAGGGAGGCGGGCGGCGCGCCCATCCTCGCTCAGGATCCGGTGATGGTTTACCTGTCCACCCAGACCGCGCTGGGCATGATGGATCGGATGATGGGCAGCGAGGGGGAGATGAACCGGGAGATCCCCAGCGGCTACGCCTACACCGACCTGGAGCTCCAGCTCTACGAGCTGCTGCTGAAGGACATGATCGGGCTGATGGGCAACAGCTGGGAGAACTACGTGCCCATCACCTTCGAGTACAACCGCACCGAGGTGAACCCCACCCTGGTTCAGCTGCTGAACCTGGACGAGACGGTGGTGCTGGTGGACATGAAGCTGGACTTCAGCGGGAATGAGGGACGGATGAGCGTGGTGCTCCCCGGCAGCGTGCTGACCAGCATCTTCGGCGAGGTCAACCGGGAGAGCATGGGCCGGAAGGTGGCCAGTGAGGACAACTCGGAGGAGATCTTTGACCGCCTGCGGGATTCCACCCTGGAGATTGTGGCGGAGCTGGGGGACACCCAGCTCTCCCTCAGCGACATCTACCACCTGAGCGTTGGCGACGTGCTGGATCTGGGGCGGCCCAAGGATTCGCCGGTGTTCCTGGAGATCGGGGGTTACCAGTGGTTCACGGGCCGCATGGGAACCCACAAGAAAAACATGGCCATCAAGATAGACGAGGTATGCTATTCGGCCGAACAAAGGAGCGAGTAAGCGATGGAGAGGGAAATCTTCAGCCCAATGGCGATAGACGCCTTGGGCGAAATGATGAATATCAGCCTGGGCTCCTCGGCCACTGCGGTATCGAATATGCTGGATCATCGGGTGGACATCACCACACCCACGGTGTCGGTGGTGGCGGTCAAGGAGTTCTCCCTTGGCAACCTGGAGCCGGCTATCGGTGTGGAGATCAAATATGTGGAGGGCCTGGAGGGCAGCAACATCATGCTGCTCAAGCGCAGCGACATCAAGGTCATCGTGGATATCCTCATGGGGATGGAGACCCCCGACGAGGAATTTGAACTCAACGAGCTGACCATCAGCTGCGTGTGCGAGGTCATGAACCAGATGATGGGCTCGGCGGCCACCGCCATGTCCGACTTCCTGGGCTTCCGGGTGGACATCTCCACCCCCCAGTCCTTCGAGCTGGATGACCTGGAGGAGTTCAAGCGGGCCCATATGCCCGCGGGCGCGGAGCAGGTAGTGGTGGTTCGCTTCTTCCTGAAGATTGAGGATGCGCTGGAAAGCGAATTCATGAACGTCATGTCGGTGGATCTGGCCAAGGAGCTGCTGAAAAGCCTGGGCCTGGAGGACGAGGTGAGCCTGGAAGGGGCCGGAGAGGCCCCGGCGGCGGAGCCCGCGCCCGAGCCCGCGTCCAGCAGCCACCAGATGAGCCAGGAGGAGATTGAGGCCATGCTGCACAGCGGCGGGGCGCCGGCCCCGGCTCCCGAGCCCGCCCCGGCCCCGGCACCCTCGGGCGGCGGCGATCAGAAGATGAGCCAGGAGGACATCGAGCGGATGCTGGCAGGCATGGGCGGCGGAGAACCGGAGCCCGCCCCGGCCCCCGCCCCCGCTCCGGAGCCCTCCGGCGGCGGCGACAAGAAGATGAGCCAGGAGGACATCGAGCGGATGCTGGCGGGCATGGGCGGCGGAGAACCGGAACCCGCTCCGGCCCCCGCTCCTACCCCGGCACCTGCTCCTGCCCCGGCACAGACGGCGGCCCCGGCTCCTGCCCCCGCGCCCAAGCCTGCCCCGGCTCCAGCTCCGGCCCCTGCCCCGGCGGCACAGGCGGCCCCCCAGGGGATGCCCGCCGCCCAGATGGGCCAGCCCGGGCAGACGCCGCCCCCCTATCCCTATCCGATGCCCGGCCCGGACGGGCAGATGCAGGGCGGCTATATGGGATATCCTCCCATGTACTACCCGCCCTATCCCTACCCCTATCCGCTCCAGCAGCAGCCTGAGCCCCCGGCCAAGAAGGCCCCGGAGCCCAAGGTCATCGCCACCAAGCCGGTGCACATGGAGGAGATGGATCCGATGGAGCGGCTGGGCAAGGAGCAGGCGCAGAACCTGGATCTGATCATGGAGGTTCCCCTCCAGGTGACGGTGGAGATCGGACGGGCCCGCAGGAAGGTGCAGGATATTCTGGAGTTCGCCAAGGGCTCGCTGGTGGTGCTGGATAAGCTGGCGGGCGACCAGGTGGATCTGTTCGTCAACGGCAAGTGCATCGCCCGGGGCGAGGTGGTGGTGATTGAGGACAACTTCGGCGTCCGGATCACCGAAATCGTCCAGGCCCCCGGCATTGAGGTGCTCACCGGCAAATAAGGACGTCCCCGCCTCCATGGGAGGTACACAACATAAATTGGAAAAGGATGGATCATACCATGGCTAAAAAAATTCTGTTAGTGGACGACGCCGCCTTCATGCGCAAGATGATCAAGGACACCCTGGTAAAGAACGGCTACACCGAGGTGTTCGAGGCCGTGGACGGCGCGGACGCGGTGGAGAAGTTCGGCGAGATCGGCCCCGATCTGGTGGTGATGGACATCACCATGCCCAACATGGACGGCCTGGAGGCCCTGAAGGCCATCCGCGCCAAGGACGGCAGCGCCAACGTGGTGATGTGCTCCGCCATGGGCCAGGAGTCCATGGTCATGGACGCCGTGCGCTCCGGCGCCAAGGACTTCATCGTGAAGCCCTTCAAGCCTGACCGGGTGCTGAAGACCGTCACCTCCATTCTGGGCGCGCCCTGATGAGGGACTTTCCCGGCCCCTGTCTCAGCGCTGCCCTGTCCGCCCTGGACGGGCTGAGCAGCCTGCTCAGCCTGTTCTGGCTGCTGATCTGCGTGGTGGCTGTGGCGGTGCTGGCCTACCTGTTCACCCGCTTCCTGGCGGGACGGGGAGGCGGCATGGGGGGACTGTCCGGCGGCGGCGAGGGCTTCAAGGTGCTGCGCCGCCTGCCCCTGGGCCGGGATCAAAGCGCGGCCCTGGTGAAGGCGGGAGAGCGGTATTTCCTGCTGGGGGTGGCCCCCTCGGGGATCACCCTGCTGGCGGAGCTCACCGCGGAGGAGGCGGAGGCCATGACCGCGCCCCCTCCGGGCAGCGAGCCGCCCCCCAGCTTCGGGGAGGCGCTCCGCACCGTACTCAAGCAAAAGAAACCGAGGTGAGGAGCCCATGCCGACGGACGGCCTGATCAATATCAACGGCGACAGCGTACAGAGCCTGGAGATCATCGCCCTGACCACGCTGATCGCCCTGATGCCCTCCCTGCTGGTGATGATGACCTCCTTCACCCGGTACATCATCTCCCTGTCCTTCCTGCGCACCGCCATGGGCACCCAGCAGACCCCACCCAACGTGGTGCTGGTGGGCATCGCCCTGTTCCTGACCCTGATCACCATGAACCCCGCCCTGACCCAGATCCAGACCGAGGCCTGGGAGCCCTACACCAACGAGGAGATCGGGGCGGAGGAATTTGTGGATCGGGCGGCCCTGCCGCTGAAGCAGTTCATGCTGGACAACCTTCATTGGGATACCCTGGAGATGTACTGCGAGCTGGCCCACGTGGACGCGCCGGAGACCCGGGCCCAGGCGGAGGCAGAGACGCCCTTGCGGATCATCGTCCCCGCCTTCATGACCCAGGAGCTCCAGCGGGCCTTCTTCAACGGCTTCCTGCTGTACATCCCCTTCCTGCTCATCGACGTGATCGTGTCCTCCACGCTGATGTCCATGGGCATGATCATGCTGCCCCCGGCCATGATCTCCACCCCCTTCAAGCTGCTGCTGTTTATTTCCGTCAACGGCTGGGATCTCATGTTCACCAGCCTTGTCCAGGGGGTCAAGTAACAAACCCGGAAAGGAGACGCCATGGATACCACGCAGGCAATGGATCTGATGCGGGACGCGGTGGGCATTGCCATCAAGCTGTCCGGCCCGCTGCTGGTGCTGAGTATGGTGGTGGGCGTGGTGGTGGCCATCTTCCAGGCGGTCACCCAGATCCACGAGCAGTCCATCGGCTTCGCGCTGAAGCTCATCGTGGTGATTGGCGTGCTGCTGCTGGCGGGGGGCTGGATGCTGGACACCTTGAAGGACTACACCTACGAGATCTTCCAGCTTGTGGCCAGTTAGGGGAGGGCCTGAGCCATGATTGACTGGCAGGAGCTGACCCTGTTTCTCTACATTACCGCCCGGGTGAGCGGCTTTATTCTGTTCAACCCCCTGTTCGGGCGCACCAATATCCCCGCCGCCTTCCGGGGGGGCATGGTGCTGGTGCTGTCCTGGTTCGTCATGGGGGTGAGCACCCAGCAGGTGGACGTGCCGGCCGGCATTCCGGAGCTGGGGCTGCGGCTGCTGCTGGAGATGGGGCTGGGCTTCCTGCTGGGGATGGCGGTGAACTTCTTCTTCTACATCCCCCAGCTGGCGGGCTCCATGATCGACACCCAGATGGGCATGACCATGAACCAGATGTACGACCCGGGCACCTCGTCCAATCTGTCGGTGACCGGGCAGATCCTCAACGTGCTGATGACCCTGCTGTTCTTTGCGGCGGGGGGGCACTTCACCCTGCTGCGGCTGTTTCTCACCTCGGAGGAGATCGTCCCTCTGGGGGCGGCGGCCATCCGGCAGCCCGTGCTCCACTACCTGCTGGAGCTGTTCATCGAGTGCACGGTGCTGGGGGTGAAGCTGTGTATGCCCATTCTGGCGGCGGAGCTCATCGCCCAGGTGGGCATGGGGGTGCTGATGAAGGTGATCCCCCAGATCAACGTGTTCGCCATCAACATTGAGCTGAAGGTGATCGTGGGGCTGGCCCTGCTGTTCATCCTCACCATCCCCTTCAGTGAGTTCCTGATCGACGCGGAGCGCGCCATGCTGGACAGCCTCCACGAGATCCTCGTCCTGAGCGGCGGCTGAGCCGCCACGGGCGTTCCACCTGATCCTCCCCTCCCCAGGCAGCCCCGCAGGGATGGGGAGCCAGCGGCGGCAAGGGGGGATGGACGTTGGCCGAAGGAAATAAAACCGAAAAAGCGACACCAAAAAAGCGACGGGACGAACGAAAAAAGGGCAACGTCTTTATGAGCAAGGACGCGGTGGCGGTGGCCAGCCTGCTGGGCACCTTCGCCATCCTGTGGGTGCTGGTGGGCGCCTTTGCGGAGGAGACGGCCAGGTTCATGCGCCTGTGCTTCGACACCATGGGCGGCGAGGTGCAGGAGGTGAGCGGGCTGTCCGGCGAGCTGGCTGTCCAGGGACTGCTGGCCATGGGCAAGACCGTGGGGCCGGTGGTGGGGGTGGCCATTTTGTCCGCGATGGCGGCCACCTTCGCCCAGACCAAATTCCTGGTGAGCGGCGAGTCCATCAAGCCGAAATTCAACCGCATCAGCCCCTTGCAGGGGATCAAGCGGCTGTTTTCCCTGAAAAGCGTCATTGAGACGCTGAAAAATCTGATTAAGATTGTTATTCTCCTGAGCATCATCTACCTGAGCATCCAGGAGATGTTCCTGGAGAGCTCCAACTACCTGTACACCGACCTGTCGGCCGCGGTGGCCCATCTGGTGGAGGTGACCGAGGCCATGGTGGTGCGGATCGCCATCGCCTTTGTGGCGGTGGCCGCCATGGACTTCTTCTACCAGTGGTGGGACTACGAGCGTCAGATGAAGATGACGAAGCAGGAGGTCAAAGAGGAATACAAACAGATGGAAGGCGACCCCCAGGTGAAGGGGAAGATCAAGGAGATCCAGCGCCGCCGGGCCCAGCAGCGGATGATGCAGCAGGTGCCCGGGGCGGACGTGGTTGTCCGAAACCCCACTCACTTCGCCGTGGCCCTCCGGTACAGGCCGGAGGAGGACGACGCCCCCATCGTCATGGCCAAGGGGCAGGACAACGTGGCGGCCCGCATTGTGGAGATCGCGGAGCAGCACCATATCGCCTGCATAGAGAACGTGCCCCTGGCCCGGGCGCTGTACGCCCAGGCGGAGGTGAACCAGTTCATTCCCCCCGACCTGTATGAGGCGGTGGCGGAGGTGCTGGTGTACATCTTCAAGCTGAACGGAAAGAACAAGATTGTGAAGTGACGGAGGAAGCCGGAACACCCAGGAGGTAACCTATGCTGAAGCGCATCCTCAACAATAGCATAGCGCTGTTCGTGGTGGTTGTGGTTATGTTCCTGTTTATCCCCCTCAACCCCATGATCCTGGACATCCTGCTGGTGGTGAACATCGGATTGTCCATCATGATCCTGATGATTACCATGAACATCTCGGAGGCGCTGGACTTCTCCATCTTCCCCTCCCTGCTGCTGATCACCACCCTGTTCCGGCTGGGCATGAACGTGTCCTCCACCCGGATGATCCTCACCACCGGCTACCCCGGCGAGGTCATCGAGCGGTTTGGGCAGCTGGTGACCGGCGGCGACATCGTGGTGGGCTTTGTGATCTTCTTCATCATCGTGCTGGTGCAGCTCATCGTCATCACCAAGGGCGCGGAGCGTGTGTCCGAGGTGGCCGCCCGGTTCACCCTGGACGCCATGCCCGGCAAGCAGATGGCCATTGACGCCGACCTGTCCTCCGGCCTCATTGACGAGCAGCAGGCCCGGGTGCGCCGGGAGAAGATCCAGAAGGAGGCCGACTTCTACGGCGCCATGGACGGCGCCACCAAGATCGTCAAGGGCGACTCCACCATGTCCATCGTGATCACGGTGATCAACCTCATCGGCGGACTGCTGATCGGGATGCTGAGCCGGGGGATGGAGCCCATGGAGGCCCTGAACTCCATCTGTATCCTCACCATCGGCGACGGCCTGGTGTCCCAGATCCCCTCCCTGATGATCTCCACCGCCACCGGCATGATCGTCACCCGTTCCGTGTCCGACGGCAGCCTCAATACCGACGTGCTGGGCCAGTTCAAGGCCCAGCCCCGGGCCATTATGACCACCGGCGTGGTGCTGCTGATTCTGGCCATTATCCCCAATACGCCCACCATTCCCCTGGCGGTGGGCGGAGTGGCGCTGCTGGGGGGCGGGCTCCTGCTCATCCGGCAGATGAACGCCCAGCAAAAGGCGGAGACCGCTGCCGCCCAGGCCCCCGAGGAGGCCCCGGAGCTGGCCGCCCCCAGCGAGACGGACTACTACCGGGACATCAACAATGTGTACACCCTGCTGACCGTGGAGCCGGTGGAGATGGAGTTCGGCTACAGCCTTATTCCCATGGTGGACGAGGCCCACGGCGGCAAGCTTATCAGCCGCATCACCATCTTCCGGCGGCAGTACGCCCAGGATATGGGCTTCGTCATCCCCTCCATCCGCCTCCACGACTCCTCCGCCCTGGGCACCAACCAGTACGCCATCCGCATCAAGGGCGAGGTGGTGGCGGAGGGCGAGATCCTGGTGGACTACTACTTGGCGCTGGAGCCGCCCAACCCCCTGGGGGAGATCGACGGCATCGAGACCATCGAGCCCGCCTACGGCATCCCCTCCCGGTGGATCCTGCCGGAGAACAAGGAGATGGCGGAGATCTACGGCTACAACGTCATCGACCCTCTGTCCGTCATGCTGACCCATCTGGCGGAGACGGTGAAGAAGCACGCCTACGAGCTGCTGAACCGGGCGGAGACCATCCGGCTGGTGGACAATCTGAAGCAGAGCTCCCCCGAGCTGGTGGAGGAGGCGGTGCCGGGGATCATCCCCTACGCCAAGCTGGAAAAGCTGCTGCGCAACCTCCTCCAGGAGGGGGTGCCCATCAAGGATCTGTCCACCATCGTGGAGACCGCCGCCGACGCCTTCGCCCAGGGCAGGGATTTGGACATGACCACCGAGCAGGTGCGGGGCGCCCTGGCCCGCACCATCACGAGAAGGTTCTGCGAGGACGGCCAGCTCCGGGTCATCACCCTGGACGCCGAGGTGGAGAAGAAGATCATCTCCTCCCTCACCCGGAACGAGCAGGGCGTGTACCTGGCCATGGGGCCGGAGCTCATGCAGTCCATCATCGCCCAGCTGGCGGAGCATTTGAAGAAGTTCGGGGATCTGTCCCAGACCCCCGTGATTCTGGTGAGCCAGGTGATCCGGGGCTACTTCAGCAAGATGATCACCCAGTTCTACCCCAACGTCTATGTGCTGTCCTTCAATGAGATCACCAACAGCGTGCAGATCCAGGCCCTGGGCAACATCACCATGGAGGCGCCCGCCATGGCGCAGCGAAGGGCGGTGGCCACATGAGCACGGGGCTGGCTGAGCGCAGCTACACCGAGGCCGAGATTGAGGCCATGGCCACCCCGGATCTGCTGGCGCTCTACAAGCGGACGGGGGACGAGACGCTGAAATGGCCGCTGGTGCTGCGGTACGAAGGGCTGATCAAAAGCGCGGCCCTCCAGATCCGGGGGGTGTACAGCAGCTTCGCCCAGGTGGACGACATCGTCAGCGAGGGCATCCTGACCCTCCTCAATTCCATTGACAAATTTGACCCGGAGAAGGGCATCAAATTTGAGACCTATGTGGCCAAGCGCATCCGGGGAATGGTCATCGACCTGGCTCGGAAGCAGGACTGGCTGCCCCGGAACATCCGGCAGCGGGCCAAGGAGATCGACGCCGCGGTGTCCCACCTGGCCAACGAGCTGGGCCGGTTCCCCACCGATCAGGAGGTGGCGGGGCACCTGGGCATCGCCACCGACAAGTACCAGAAGGAGGCCGCCCGGGTGGCCCTGTCCAACACCCTGTCCCTGGACGCGCTGATGGACGCCCGGGATCTGGAGGGGTACCACTTCGAACTGTCCGACCAGGATCCCAAGCTCCAGCCCGAGACGGTGCTGGAGGATCGGGAGCTCCAGGAGACGCTGGCGGCGGGGATCTCCGCCCTCCAGGAGAACGAGCAGATCGTGCTGTCCCTCTACTACGAAAAGAACCTCCATATGAAGGAGATCGCCCAGGTGATGGGGGTGAGCGAGCCCCGCATCTCCCAGATCCACTCCCGGGCCATCCAGAAGCTGCGGGAGCACATGGGCGCATACATGAACAGCGGAAGTCCCGCCAAAACCTCTAAAAAGCGGAAGAAGGCATGAGAGTATGTTCAAAGGCTTCTACAACCTGACCTCCGGCATGGTGACCCAGCAGCAGCACCTGAACGTGGTGGGCAACAACATGGTGAACGTGTCCACCGCGGGCTTCAAGGGGAGCCGGTACACCGCCACCACCTTTGACGACGTGATGTACGCCCGGGTGGGGAACGAGGAGAAGATCTACACCGAGATCGGCCGGCAGAGCTACATCCGGGCCAACAGCGAGATCTATGTGGATTACTCCCAGGGCGTCCCCGAGCCCACCAGCATCCTCCTGGATTTCGCCATCGTCGGGGACGGCTTCTTCGCCGTCCAGCAGGAGGGCGGAGATATCGTCTACACCCGGGCGGGCAGCTTCTCCCTGGACGACGAGGGCTACCTGTGCTTCCCCGGGGCGGGCCGGGTGCTGGACGTCAACGGCCAGCCCATCCTGCTGGAGACGGACAAGATCACGGCGGATGAGCGGGGCGTCATCACCACCAGCAACGGCGGCAATTATTTGGGCCAGCTGGGGGTGTACACCTTCCCGGACAACGGGGAGCTGGAGCACCTGGGCGAGGGCTTCTTTGCCGGCCAGGGGGCCCAGGTGATGGAAAACCCCAATCTCCTGTGGAAGTACGTGGAGCGATCCAACGTGGAGCTGATCAAGCAGATGACCGACATGATCACCTGCCAGCGGGCCCTCCAGAGCTGCGCGTCGGTGACCAAGATGTACGACGAGGTGATGGGCCACGCCGCCAGCGACATCGGACGGATGTAAGGAGGCAACAGGAGATGAACCAATCCTTCTATATCGGCGCGGTGGGCGCCCAGCATCAGCTGTACCACCTGAACGTCCACGGGGACAACATCGCCAACGTGAACACCTACGGCTTCAAGGCCGACCGAGCCTATTTCACCGCCCTGCTCTACCAGAACCAGCGGGGCGCGGAAACGGAGCTGCCCATGGGCGTGGGCACCCGGATGCTCATGACCTCCACCGACTACTCCCAGGGCGGCCCGGCGGATACCGGCCGCAAGCTGGACTACTGCATCGAGGGGGAGGGCTTCTTCGGGGTGGTGGATCTGGCCACCGGGGACGTGACCTTCACCCGGAACGGCGCGTTCACCAAGTCCGAGCTGGAGCGCCCCACCGGCGAGGTGGACGAGGAGGGCCAGCCCATCATGGAGACGGTGTACTGCCTGGGGGACGGCACGGGCCGCTTTGTCCTCAGCCGGGATGGGGGGCTGATCCAGTTCACGGACACGGACGAGGAGCTGCCCATCGGCGTCTTCGACTTCGCCAACTACAACGGCAAGATCCGGCTGGACGAGACCGGGTTTGTCCCCATCGACAAGAACGGCAACCTGTGGTACGGCACGGGCAAGCTGGTTCAGGGCTATCTGGAACGCTCCAACGCGGATTTGGCGGATGAGATCACCAAGGTAATTGAGGCGCAGAGGGCCTACGGCGCGGCCCTGAAGATGGTGGTCACCTCCGACGAGATTGAGAGCACCATCAACAACCTGCGCAATTAACAGGAGGGATAACGGGCATGGCAATTAAGAATTATGACGAGCTGACCTCCATGGAGCTGGACACCCTGCGGGAGATCGGCAGCATGGGCACCGGCAACGCCGCCACGGCCCTGTCCCAGATGCTGGGGCGGGAGGTGCGCATCACGCTGCCCGAGGTGCGGATCATGGGCTACAACGAGGCCATCGAGTGGATCGGCGGCCCGGAGGAGATCACCGCCGGCGTGCTGGTGAAGATGGGCGGGCAGATCAACGGGATCATGCTGTCCGTTCAGCAGATCGATTTTGTGAACCTGGTGCTGGAGAGTATGCTGAAGGAGACCATCCAGGACTACAGCGAGCTGGCGGAGCTGGAGAACTCCGCCCTGGTAGAGGTGGGCAACATCATGATCTCCACCTTCATCAACGCGCTGAGCGGGCTGGCCGGAGTGGACGTGACCCTGACGGTGCCCGCCTTTACGGTGGATATGCAGGGGGCTATCCTGGCCGTACCCATGGCGGAGTATGGGGGACAGTCTGATTATATCATGACCATAGGGGGAAATTTCGTGTGCGACAACAAGCAGGTGCCCTGCCGCCTGCTGATGTCGCCCGACCTGCGGTCGCTGAATGGATTGTTGAGGAAGCTGGGCGTAAGCGATGAGTGACAAACTGATCATCGGTATTGCGGATATGAAGATGGCCAAGGGCGAGGGGATGCTGGTGACCTACGCGCTGGGATCCTGCATTGGGATCTGCCTCCACGACCCGGTTCTCAAGCTGGGGGCCCTGGTACATATTATGCTGCCGGTGAACATGGAGGCAGGGCGGAAAACGCCCCTGAAGTATGCGGACACGGGTATCCGGGAGACCCTGCGCCTGATGGAGGCCAAGGGGGCCAGCCGGAACCGGATCACAGCCAAAATCGCCGGCGGGGCCAAAATGTTCGAGGTGGGCAGCAGTTCCCTGGGAAACATCGGCCAGAGAAATATTGAGAGCGTCCACATGAACCTGAAGAAGGAGGGCATCCGCCTGCTGAAGGAGGATGTGGGCGGCTCGGTGGCCCGTACCCTGCTTTTTGATGTGAACAGCGGCCTGGGCTGCGTGCGCAGCTACGGACGGCCGGAGCTGATCATATGACCACCACGCGCAAGATGAAAGGGAGTGCTTGGAAATGATGGAAGACCAGAAGCAGGGGATCCTGCTGGAGTCCGGAACCAACGAGATTGAGGTGATGAAGTTCACCATCGGCGGAAACCTGTTCGGGATCAACGTGGCCAAGGTGCTGGAGATCATGATCTCCGCACCGGTGAAGCCCATGCCCCACGCCCACGCCGCGGTGGAGGGGATCTTCAAGCCCCGGGACAAGGTGATCACCGTGGTGGATCTGCCCACCTACCTGGGGATGGAGAGCCCCAAGGAGGAGAAGGATATCTTCATCATCACCAACTTCAACAAGATGTGCATCGCCTTCCGGGTTCACACGGTGGATCGCATCAGCCGCATTTCCTGGACTGACATCCAGAAGCCGGACAAGACCGTGTCCGGCGGCACGGAGAGCGTGGCCACCGGCATCGCCCAGTGCGACGGCGAGCTGGTGACCATCCTGGACTTCGAGCGGATCGTGGCGGAGATCGCCCCGGAGACCTCCATCCAGATCTCCGAGGTGGAGCGCCTGGGCCCCCGGGACAGGAACGACCGGCCCATCTGGGTGGCGGAGGACTCGGTGCTGCTGAGCAAGATGATCGCCGACTCCCTGCGCAAGGCCAACTACGTCAATCTGCATATGTTCCCCAACGGCCTGGAGCTGTGGGAGGCGCTGACCGCCCTGCCCACCGACGGCCCGCTGGAGAAGGATGTGGCCCTGATTATCACCGACATCGAGATGCCCCAGATGGACGGGCACCGGCTGACCAAGCTGGTGAAGGATCACACCCGGTTCAAGCAGGTTCCCCTGATCATCTTCTCCTCCCTGATCAGCGAGGAGATGCGCACCAAGGGCCGGGAGCTGGGGGCGGACGAGCAGCTCACCAAGCCGGAGATCGGGCACCTGGTGGACGTGATGGATCATCTGCTGGAGCGGTTTGACCGGCAGCACGCCAAAGCATAATTAGGAGGCAGCAACATTATGAGCGGCAAATACATTGTGCGGCAGCCCATTAAGGACGCCGCTGGGAATACCATTGGGAACGAGATTCTGTACCACGGCGCCAACCAGGCATTCAGCAGCGACAGCTCTACCTCCAGCGCAGAATTTGCCGCGGCCAACACCATTTACAGCTTTCTGACCCAGAACAGCCCCAAGGTGCTGAAGGGCACCCTGAACTTCATGACCTTCACCACCATGCTGCTGATGAAAAAGACCCCCCGGCTGTTTGACAAGAGCGACCTGGTGATCCAGATCGACGACGCGGTGATCATCCACCCCCTGTCCATGCATCTGGTGCAGCAGTTCGCCCGGGAGGGCTACCGCATCGCGGTGAACGAGTTCCAGTTCACCCCCCGCTACCTCTCCCTGCTGGACGACATCCACTTCATCAAGATCAACGCCCAGCACGCCAGCGAGGTCACCATCCGCAACACCGTGGAGATCGCCCACAGCATGAACATCAAGTGCATCGTCACCCACATCGACGACGAGAAGCTGTACCAGCGGGCGGTGGCCCTGGGGGCGGACGGGCTGGAGGGCCCCTATGTGGCGGCCAAGATGACCACCCAGGCCCACAGCAGCGCCTACATCCAGAGCAACTTCTTCCGCCTCATGGTGGCGGTGACTAAGGACGAGCCCAACGTGGAGGAGATCGAGCAGATGATCGCCGCCGACGCCAGCCTGTCCTACGGCCTGCTGAAGATGGTGAACTCCGCCTACTTCGCCCTGCGGCACCGGGCCACCACCATCACCCAGGCCATCATGACCCTGGGCCTGGGCCAGCTGAAGCAGTGGATCTACCTGCTCAGCGCCAGCAACGCGGAGAACGAGATCGAGCCCGGCTCGGAGGAGTTCCTGAAGCGCTCCTTCATGCGGGCCAACTTCTGCAGCGAGCTGGTCGGCTACGCCAAGAATATGCCCATCTCCAAGGCGGAGGCCTATCTGTTGGGGATGTTCTCCACCCTGAACTACCTCATCGACGCCCCTATGGAGGAGCTGCTGGCGGAGGTGCCGGTGGCGGACGAGGTGAAGGCGGCGCTGCTGCGCCACGAGGGGCGGTGCGGCAAGCTGTACGACCTGGTGCTGAGCTATGAGGCGGCGGACTGGGAGAAGATCACCGTTCTGGCGGAGGAGCTGGGCATCCCCGACAACATGATGACCAGCGTGTACTTCATCTGCATGGAAAACGTGAACACCCTCTGGGAGCAGCTTACTAACCCCTACCAGCGGCAGGGGGAGGACGGGGCGGAGCGGGAGCCCGAGCCTGAGCGGCCCAGGAAGCCCATGACGGTTGCCGAGATGGAGGCCGCGCTGGAGGCGCAGAACAACCAGTAACCGAAAAAAACTCCGGCAGGCCGCGCCTGCCGGAGTTTTTGACTTGAAGCGGATCAGCGGCCGTGGTGGGGCCGCTCCATGACCACCTTGCAGGCCTGGAGCAGCTGGGCGGTGACGTCGCTGGTGAACTTGCCCTCGTAGACGGTGAGCCGGGGGATCAGATCCCCCTTCTCCATCACCACGTACTTGGAGGGCAGGTGGTTCAGGGTATAGGCCTTCACGTCCGCCAGGCACCGCTCGCACTGGCACAGGCCGAACATCTGGATATACTTGGGGGCCTTCTCCTCCACCAGCACCTGCATCACGTTGATGTAGCCGGGATTCTCCGGCACCAGGGGCTCCTTGAAGTGGGGCTCGTCGGAGCTGGGCTCCGGATCCGCCGCCTGGACGGGGGCGGGCTGGGGCGCGGGGGCCGGCTGAGGCTCCGGCTGAACAGCCTGGGGGGCAGCCTGCGGCTGAACAGCCTGGGGCGCGGGCTCCGGCTCCGGGATGGGCTCCGGCTCCGGCTGGGGGGCGGCGGGCTGCTGCGGGCCCAGCTCGTCCGCCAGGGCGTCCTCCAGGGCGTTGCGGATCTGAACGGAGACGGCGGCGTCCGGCGCCATGGAGGTGACGATGGGCGGCACGGGGGCCGCGGGAGCGGCCGGAGCGGCGGCGGTCTCCCCGGCCGCCGGGGCGGCGGCGGGGTCGGGCTTCTTGCTCAGCAGGTTCATCACCCGCGCGGTCTTGCTGGTTTTGTTGTCCTTAGCCATGATAGCAGATTCTCCTTACAAAAATTTCCGATGGGGCGGTTGGATCAGCCGTTGAACAGCTGGGAGATATACCTCATCCTGGATTTGGGCTTGGGCCTGGGGAAGCGATCCCCGGCCACCGCGTCGACGATGGACTGGAAGTCCTGGGCGGGGCGGGAGTCGGGCTGGTAGGTCAGCACGGTCTGCCCGTGGGCGGGGGCCATGGCCACGCCCACACCCCGGTGGATCTTGGCCTCAAACACCTGGCTGTCCAGCTGCTCCGCCACCACCTGGGCCATCTCCAGGATGTCCTTGGACAGGGTGAGGCGGCCATTGAACTTGTTGATCAGGATGCCCAGCACCTTCAGGTTGGGGTTGAAGGTGGCCCGCACCGTCTCAATGGTCTCCTGGAGCTGGGTGATGCCCACCAGGCTGAGCACCTCCGCCTCCATGGGCACAATGAGGCCGTCGGAGGCCACGTAGGCGTTGACGGTGAGGATATTCAGGGCCGGAGGCGTATCAATGACGATGAAGTCATACCGATCCCGCAGGCCGGCCAGCTGCTCGTCCAGCATGAACTCCCGGCGGGGGGCGGTGAAGCCCACCTCCGCGGCGGACAGCATGATGTCCGAGGGGAGCACGTCGCCGTATTCGGTGGACTGGATGGCGGCCTCAATGGGACAGGTTCCCTGAAGCACGTCGTAAACGGTGCTGCCCGAGCCGATGTCAAGGCCCAGGTTGAAGCCCAGGTTGCCCTGGGGATCCAGGTCGATGCCCAGAACCTTCGCGCCCCGCTGGTGAAGGCCGCAGATCAGCGAGGAGGCGGTGGTGGTCTTGCCGACGCCGCCCTTTTGGTTGGTAACGGTGATAATTTGCGTCAAGGATGGTTCCCTCCCTATTAGCGGAATGCAAAAACTTGGGGAAAAGCCTTAAGTTTACTATACTACAGGTCGATAAAAAAGAACAGAGGTAGAACAAAAAAACTCTGAAATTTTTTTTAAAAATATCCCCCCGGATATGCTTCGGACAGGTCACTGTCTCTGGAGTTTGCAGAAAGGAGCGGTTTCAGCATGGCATCTATTACCAGTTTGAGCAACAGCAGCTACAACACCAGCAGCATCTACGGCAACCGCAACGTCCTGTCCGGTCTGGCCAGCGGCATGGACACCGAATCCATGATCGAGAACGCCGTGTCCGGCATCAAGCTGAAGATCCAGAACCTGGTGAAGAAACGCACCAAGGTGGAGTGGCAGCAGGAGGCGTACCGCAGCATCATCGACAAGGCGGTGAACTTCAACACCAAGTACACCTCCTATTCCTCCAAGACCAACCTGCTCAGCGCCAGCTTCTTCAACAACGCGGTGAACACCGCCGTCAACGGCACCTACAAGGACAAGATCACCGCCACCGGCAAGACCTCCAGCGACATCAAGATCAACGCGGTGAAGCAGCTGGCCAAGGCGGCCACCTACACCGTGTCCGGCCTGGGCGGCAAGTTCAACGGCGAGATCAACGGCGTGGAGGCCGCCAAGGGGCTGGATCTCAGCGAGGACGCCGCCAAGATACCGGTGAGCAACATCTCCGGCGCCATGTCCATCCAGTACGGCTCCGGCAGCCAGGGTGCCTCCTTCGACATCAGCTTCGATGAGCTGGAGGATCTGCCCAAGAGCGGCCCGGAGCTGGCGGATATGATCAACCAGAAGCTGGCCGATGTGACCTACAGCTACACCGACAAGGGCTTCCAGGAGACCACCACCGCCGACAAGGCCGTTCAGGCGGTGTATGAGGACGGCAAGATCTCCTTCAAGGATGTGCTGGGCAAGGGGAACAAGGTCACCGTGGGCAGCGTGTCCGACAATATGAAAAGCACCCTGGGCGTCAGCGCCGGGGACGCCACCATCAGCACCACCTACGACACCCAGTGGGTCACCGAGAAGACCACCAGCGAGTATCTGGGCGGCAAAAAGGACGACGGCAAGTGGAGCGGCGGCAAGGAGCTGAGCGTTACCTTCAACGGCACCACCAAGAAGATCAATATGTCCGACATCATGAACGAGATTGACTTTAGCGAGAACGCTGAGAAAGATGTGAACACCCAGTTCAAGAAAGTCCTCCAGGAGGAGCTGGATGACGCCTTCGGCGCGGGCAAGATCACGGTGGGCAATGACAACGGCAAGCTGTCCCTCACCCCGAAGGGCGAGGGCGACACCCTGGCTCTGGGCGGCACCGCCATGAAGGCCCTGGGCTTCACCGAGGACAACACCAACTACGTCAACACCGGCAAGAAGCTGTCCGAGCTGATGGGCGACGGCTTCTTTGACAAGGCCGAGAAGGTGAAGGCGGTGGGCGACGTCAAGACCAGCGCCGACAGCAAGTACTCCGTGGACAGCAAGGGCAACCGGGTGGCCAAGGCCGACGATGGCAAGTATTACCGGGTGAACAGCGACGGCGAGTTCCTGTATAACTTTACCATCAACGACGCCAACATCAGCGTCACCAAGGACACCACCCTGGAGAGCCTGATGAACTCCATCAACTCCAGCGCCGAGGCGGGGGTGAAGGTGAGCTACTCCAAGCTGACCAACGAGTTCAAGTTTACCGCCTCCGAGACCGGGGCCAACAGCAAGATTGAGTTCGGCGGGATGGCCAAGGATCTGTTTGGAGCCAACCGCAGCGCCAGCGGAAATTTTGCCGAGACCTATGGCATTACATTGGGGAGCGAGATTGGTTTTGAGATTGATGGAGTCGGCATTTACAGTTACCCCAACACGTTTAACGAGAACAGCTCCGTACAGGATGTTATCGACAGGCTGAATCGATCGCTCAATATGAATCACCACACAACCGCTTCCTTTGATGAGACCTTGGGGAAAATCGTACTGACCGATGATAGAACCGGCGAGACAGTGGATTTCAAAATGCTGGACGGCGACGGAAAGGAGTACGATCTTTCCAAGATGAGGCCCTCCTATGTGGCCGGCCAGGACGCCATCATGGACGTGGAGATCAACGGCAAGCAGTTTAAGAACCTCTCCCGCTCCAGCAACAGCTTTAATTTGGACGGCCTCACCGTCAACGTGAAGGGCGAGTTCAACGTGGACGGGGCCAACGCCCCCGACAAGGACGGCAACGCTTACGAGGCCATCACCTTCAACACCACCACCGACTCCGACAAGATCGTGGAGACCATCCGGCAGTTCGTGGAGGACTACAACGAGATGGCCACCGAGATCAAGAACCAGTACTCCACCCTGCCCGCCCAGAACTCCAACGGCGCCAAGTACGAGCCCCTCACCGCCGAGGAGGAGGAGAAGTACTCCGAGAGCGAGCTGGCGTCCTACAACGAGAAGGCCAAGCAGGGCATCCTGTTCGGGGACACCGATCTGTCCAGTATGTACAGCAAGCTGCTGTCCGCCATCGCCCCGGGCGGCGCCGACGGCCAGACCCTCCGGGAGATCGGCATCGGCACCAGCTACAGCAACGGCATGACCACCCTGTCCCTGGACGAGGATAAGCTGCGCGCGGCCCTGGAGAGCGACCCGGACAAGGTGAAGAACGCCTTCACCAAGAGCCGGGAGGGCGGCTCCTCCAGCGACGGGCTGATGACCCGGATGCAGAACACGCTGAACTCCTACGTCAAGACCACCGGCGAGCCCAAGGGCGTGCTGATCCAGCGGGCGGGCTCCGTGAAGGCCTACACCTCGCTGAACAACAACAGCCTCAAGACCCAGATCGACAACATCGACAACCAGATCGACCGCTGGCAGAACAAGATGGCCAACCAGATCGACCGGTACACCACCCAGTTCAGCCGTCTGGAGCAGCTCATTGCCGAGATGAACTCCCAGAGCTCCGCCTTTATGGGCCTGATGGGCGGCTCCGGCGGCTACTAAATCACAGACCAAGAAGGAGTCAAGCATGGATCGTAAAGGCTACCAGGGGTATCAGGGCTATCAGGAGCAGGGCATCAACGAGATGTCCCCCGCCGAGCTGCTGCTGCTGTTGTACGACGAGCTGGTAAAGCGGCTGTTCCGGGCGAGCCTGGCCCTGGACAAAAAGGACTACGGCCTGTTTGAGGCCAGCGTGGATCGGGGGCTGGACATCATCCGCTACCTGGACGACACCCTGGATATGCAGTACCCCATCAGCCGGAACCTGAACCGCCTGTACGACTATTTCTGCTTCGAGCTGAACCGGGTGAAGGCCGGCCGGAACAAGACCGAGCTGGATCGGGTGAAAACCATGGTGGGCGAGCTGCGGGATTCCTTCCGGGAAGCCCAGAAGGCTGAGGAGCAGGGCCAGGACGCCGGAGGGCAGGCATGACGGAGAAAACGGTAATGGACGCCCTGGTGCAGATGAAGCGGACGGGCAACCTGCTCAACGAGCTGGAGGATCTGACCCGGCAGCTGGGGCAGGCCATCGACCGCAACGATCGGGTGAGTATGCAGATGCTGGTGGCCATGCGGGAGGAGCCGCTGGGAAAGCTCCAGGCCGCGGATCAGGCCGTCCGGGAGCAGCTGGAGGCCCTGCACGGGGGAGACGAGGCCGCCGCGCTGGCCGCCATGCTGAACGGCGGCCCCCCGGCCCAGCCGGGAGAACGAACCCAGCAGATGCTTTGCGAACAGGTGGCGGCCAACCGCCGCCGGCTCAATCAGATTATAGAGCTGGACAAGGTGCTGAACCAGCGGCTGGGGCGGGAGAATACCGCCTCCCAGCCCAACGGCCTGCAGGGATAAAAGAAACCTGCGCGCCCTGCCGGAAGGGGGGCGCGCAGGCGAACATATCGGCCCGGTGGACGCCGGGCCGATATTCCGTGAAAAGACTCAGGAACCAGCTTCTAAGTACCAGGCGGGGACAGCACCCAGAGAGGCGCGCCGTTGTCCCGGGCGGAGGACAGCTCGTCCAGGATGAGCTGGGGCTCCCAGAGCATCAGGCTGCGTTCCGGGCTGTTGGGATCCGCCACCAGCACCTCGCCCGAGTCGGTGATCCCCCGGAGGAGGATGAAGTGCCCGCCGTCGGTGAAGTGGCCGGGGCCCACCAGGGCCACCAGCAGCTTCCCCTGCCGCAGGGCGGCCGTCAGATCCTCCGCCTCCCGGGAGGGGAAGGGGGCGGCCTCAATGCCGAAGCCCGCCGCCGCGCCCTGGATGATGGAATGGCGGGAACCGCCCCTGCGGGCCCAGTGGCCGTTGGCCACGGCCCAGGCTGCCATGGAGGCCGGGTCGGCGGGGATATCCGTCAGGCTGGCCACCGCGATGGCCATGACCGTGGGGCCGCAGCCGTAGGGCCCGATGGTGTCGGTGCCGTAGGGCTGATCCGCCCACTCCGGCGCGGACTGGCAGTAGTACACGATATCCACTGTTCCGCCGGTGAGGATCTCCCGGTTTCCCTCCCGCCGCAGCTCGGTGACGGGGGGCTCGGTGGGCTCGGCGGAGACGTCGGGATCGCCGCGGGACGGCGGGCGGTACCGGTTGGGGACGTCCTTTGGAGTGGTGAGCTCCTCCCAGAAGGCGGCGGCCTGGGCCGCCGTGTCCGAGGCGAATTGGGAGAGGCTGTCCGCCGTGTTCCGGCAGAACCGGGCGGCGGCGTCCAGACCGGCCTTGCCCGTGTCCACCACCACCCCGGCGGCATACCGCACGGGGGAGACGATGCGCTCATAGATCTCGGGCTCGAAGTAGCGGCAGGCGGTGAGCTCCGCCGCGCCGATGCACAGCAGGGCCAGCAGGGAGGCCAGCACAATGTTTCGCTTGGTGTGCCGGATGACAAAGGTGCGCCGCATTGTACCGCCTCCTTTCAATGGGAATCAATTCCACCCGTCCGGCGAAAAAAAGACATTAAAGGCCCTTCCATCTGGAACAAATTCGTGCTATAATATTGGTTGGCCTTTTGGAAGGGCGCAGCCGGCTTACAAAGGGCCACATGATGTATTATATCAGAAGTTTCGCCTTTTTCAATGGAAAGTATATGGCCCGGCCAATTTCGCCCGCCGTTGGGGAGTAGCGTATGCCCACGATTGAACTGGAAAATGTGTCAAAATTCTATAAGCCCAAACGCCGACGAAAGGGCCCGGTACATATCGACATGGGTGTGGAGGAGGTGAACCTCACCATCCGGCAGGGCGAATTTGTCTTTGTGGTGGGGGCCAGCGGCTCCGGGAAAAGCACCCTGCTGCGCCTGATCACCGGGGAGACAAAGCCCAACCAGGGCAGGGTCTGTATAGACGAGAAGGAGCTGGGCTGGATGCTGAAGCTCAGCCGGAACCGGGCGGCCATGATGTTCGGCAAGATCTGGCAGGATCCCACCCTGATCCGAAAAAAAACCATCGGGGAAAATCTGGCCCTGGCCGTGAAGATCGCCTTTGGACGGGAGAACCCCCGGCTGGTGGATCTGCGGATCAAGAAGGTGCTTGGCCTGGTGGGGCTGAAGGGCGTGGAAAAGAAATACCCGGTGGAGCTGTCAATCGGGCAGTGCCGCCGGGTGGAACTGGCCCGGGCGCTGATCGCCAGCCCGCCCATCCTGGTGCTGGACGAGATCACCGCCAACCTGGACGACGACTGCATCTGGGATACCCTGCATTTGCTCAACGACATCAACCGCAGGGGCACCACGGTGGTGATGGCCACCCATGACAGCCAGTATGTGAACATACTCCGCCGCAGGGTGATCACCATGTCCGCCGGCCGGATTGTGGGGGACGTGCAGAAGGGAAAATACGGGGACGTACTGGAGCGGGAGAAAAGAATTTCCCCCCCTTCCAAGTTCGGAGCCGATTTGATATAGAAATCACAGTCAAGAAAATTAGGAGGAAAGAGTCCATGATCAAAAACATGAAGATCAAAAAGAGCCTGATTTTGGGGTTCGGAGTCACCATCGTGATTTCCGTGGCGATCATCGTCGCTTCGCTCATCCTGATGAACGTGCAGAAGAACCAGTACAACAATATTTTGGATCGCTATGTAGGGGCCAATAACATGGTGTCCAAGAGCCGTATCGACTATAACATCGCCGCCCGCAACCTGCGGGACGCGGTGCTGTCCGGCCAGACCGGCAGCCTGGACGCCACCGCCTCGAAGATAACCGAGCTGGAGCAGGATCTGCAGCAGCTGACCAGTATGTATCCCCTGGAGGACAAGACCTCCCTGGATAAGTTCACCACGCTGACCAACAGCTGGATTAAGGAGGCGCAGGCCATTGCCTCCGTCACCCGCACCGATCAGGATCAGGCCGCGCTGCTGATCGTGTCGGACTGCACCCCGGTGCTGAACCAGATGGCCGACGCCGGCAACCAGCTGGCCCAGGAGATCTCGGACGCCGAGGAAGCTATCATCAAGCAGCAGGACATGGTGTCCAATATCGTCTTGGGCATCATCCTGGCCGTGATGGTGATCGCCACCATTATTGTGCTGCGCATCGCCCTGATCATCATCAAGTCCATCACCGTCCCCGCCCAGCAGGTACATAACGCCCTGGAGGGCTTCAGCCAGGGCAAGCTGGACATCCCCGTGGACTACCACAGCACCAGCGAGCTGGGCGATATGTGCGAGGCCCTGCGCACCAGCCAGAACGTGCTGGGCGATGTCATCAGCGACACCTGCCGTCTGCTGGAGGAGATGGGCAACGGCAACTTCGACGTGCGCTCCAAGGACGCCAATATGTATGTGGGCGCCCTGAGCAGCATCCTCACCTCCGTGCGGGCCATCAACCGCGGCCTGAGCGACGCCCTGACCCAGATCAACCAGAGCGCGGAGCAGGTCTCCGCCGGCGCGGAGCAGGTGTCCACCGGGGCCCAGGCGCTGGCCCAGGGCGCCACCGAGCAGGCCAGCGCCGTGGAGGAGCTGTCCGCCACCATCGCGGAGATCTCCAACAACGCCCGCAAGAACGCCGAGAACAGCGAGCAGGCCGCTTCCCATACCCAGGGCGCCGGCCAGAGCCTGAGCGAGTGTTCCGAGTATATGCAGCAGATGGTGGCCGCCATGGAGAAGATCTCCGAGTCCTCCGAGGAGATCGGCAAGATCATCGACACCATTGAGAATATCGCCTTCCAGACCAACATCCTGGCCCTGAACGCCGCTGTGGAGGCCGCCCGGGCGGGCAGCGCCGGCAAGGGCTTCGCCGTGGTGGCCGACGAGGTGCGTAACCTGGCCTCCAAGTCCGATCAGGCCGCCAAGGCCACCAAGGATCTTATCGACCGTTCCATCAACTCCGTGAAGGAGGGCAGTAACATTGTCCAGCGGGTGTCCGAGTCCCTCCTGACTACCAACGAGCGCGCCGGGTTGGTGGTGGAGACTGTGGCGCAGATCACCAAGTCCGCCGAGGAGGAGTCCGAGGCCATCGCCCAGGTGACCGAGGGCATCGACCAGATCTCCAGCGTGGTGCAGACCAACTCCGCCACCAGCGAGCAGTCCGCCGCCGCCAGCGAGGAGCTGTCCAGCCAGGCCGCCCTGATGAAGGAGCTGCTGGCCCGCTTCAAGCTGCGCCAGGACGGGTATGCCGGTGCGGCCCAGCCCGCCTACAGCGCCGCCGCGCCCTCCTATGAGGAGAGCTACGACGCCGCGTCCAGCCACGACACTTCCGCGTCCAGCGTGTTCAGCAAGTATTAAAGATCACGAGGGTTGCCAGGAGGCGGCAGCTTGCCGCCTCCTGGCTTCTCTTATGCGGGCTGGGACCGGCCGGCCCGGGCGGAGACAAAACCACGAAACAGGGAGGATGGCCCCATGGCAGAGTTAATGGCGCAGGACAAGGATCTGATCTATGCCCTGGATATCGGCACGCGCAGCGTGGTGGGCGTGGTGGGCCGGCCCATGGGGGATCGGCTGAAGGTGCTGGATGTGGAGCTGGCCGAGCACGGCAAACGGGCCATGATGGACGGCCAGATCGACGACATCCGGCAGGTGGCCGGGCTGGCCAAAACGGTGACCCAGCGGCTGGAGGATCGCTTAGGCGTGCGCCTGGAGCGGGTGTGCGTGGCCGCCGCCGGGCGGGCCTTGCGCACCCAGGCGGGCTCCTTCACTCTGGAGCTGCCCGAGGAGCAGTCCATTGACCAGGAGGAGATCAGCCGGCTGGAGGCCGGGGCGGTGTCCGCCGCCGAGGAGGCCCTCCAGGGGGACGGCGAGGCCCGGCGGCAGATGTTCCTGGTGGGCTATACCGTGGCCCAGTACCGGCTGGACAACTATCCCCTGAACAACCTGCTGTACCACACCGGGCGCAAGGTGGAGGCCGACGTGGTGGCCACCTTCCTGCCCGGGGAGGTGGTGGAGAGCCTGTACGCCGCCATGCGGGCGGCGGATCTCCAGGTGGCCAGCATGACGCTGGAGCCCATCGCGGCCATGAACGCCGCCATTCCGGCGGAGCTGCGGCTGCTGAACCTGGCGCTGGTGGACATCGGCGCGGGCACTACCGACATCGCCCTGTGCCGGGACGGCAGCGTGGTGGGCTACACCATGGCCACCGTGGCCGGGGACGAGGTGACGGAGGCCATCATGCGCGCCTTCCTGGTGGACTTCAAGACCGCCGAGGAGATCAAGCGGGCCCTGGGGGAGTCGGAGGAGCTCATCCGATGCCGGAACATCCTGGGCCAGGAGGAGCGGGTGGCGGCCCCGGAGGTCATCCAGGCCATCCAGGAGCCCATGGAGAAGCTGGCGGAGGCCATCGCCAAGCAGATTTTGAGCGTCAACAACACCGCGCCCTCCGCCGTGTTCCTGGCGGGTGGCGGCAGCAAGCTGTCCGGCCTGCGGGAGCGGGTGGCGGAAAAGCTGGAGATGGATGAGAAGCGGGTGGCCATCGCGGGGAACAACTTCGCCCTCAGCGCCTTCTCCGACAGCCTGGAGCTGGAGCGGCCCGAGTACGCCACCCCCCTGGGCATCGCCGTCTCCGCCGGGCTGGGCCTGCTGAACGACAGCTATGTGGTGCTGCTCAACGGGCAGAGCGCCAAGCTGTTCCGCAACGGGGTGCTGACCCTGCGGGATATCCTGCTGATGAACGGCTACAGCTACGCCGACATGGTGGGCAAGACGGGCAAGAGCCTGACCCTCACCGTGGACGGCAAGCGGATGGTGCTGCGGGGCGAGCCCGCGGTGCCCGCGGTGCTGGAGGTGAACGGGGAGGAGGCCTCCCTGTCCGCGGTGATCCACGCGGGGGATCAGATCCACTTTGTCCCCGCCCGGGCCGGAGAGGACGCCCACCGCACCCTGGGGGAGCTGCTGGGCCCCGGCTTCTACGGCACGGCGCTGGTGAACAACGTCCAGGCCCCGCTGGATATCCGTCTGAGCCAGGGGGACGTGATCCTCACCATGCGGCAGACCGCCCCCGCCGCCCCGGTACAGGCCGCGCCGGCGGCTCCGGCTCCCGCGCCCCAGCCCGCCCCCGTCCGGCCCGCCGCCCCCGCCCAGGGCGGGCGGGAGCTGCACCTGATCCTCAACGGGGAGCCGCTGACCCTGCCCATCAAGGACAACGGCGCGCCCTATTATCTGATGGATCTGCTGGAGTACTCCGGCATCGACTTCGAGCACCTGGATCGGGCGGTGCGCCTGGAGGTCAACGGCCAGGAGCGGGGCTTCCAGCACCAGCTCAAGGAGCAGGATTCGGTCAGCATTATGCTGGCTTGATTGAAACAACGCAAGAGGTGGTATTCCCATGCCCTTTGGAAAACCCAAGGAGCCCAAGGCTCCCAAAGAGAAAAAGCCCAAGCCCGCCAAAAAGCCCAAGCCCGCGAAGAAGCCTAAGCCGCCCAAGAAGGTAAAGCCCACCAAGAAGCCCCGGAAGGGCGCGCCTCCCCAGGGCGAGGAGAACGGGGAAGGGCAGGAGGGGGAGCAGCCCCAGAAGAAAAAGCCCATCCTGCTGTTTATCCTCATCCCGGTGGTGGTGGCGGCGGTGGCCGCGGCGCTGGTGTTCTTTGTCATCATGCCCCGGTTTGGCAATCAGGATCCCGAACCGACGCCGACGGAGGAGCCCAAGCCCCCGGAGCTGCCCGAGGAGCTGAAGGTGGGGGAGGAGTCTGTCCCAGGCATGGCGCTGGAGGCGGACGAGAGCGGGGCGCTGGCCGTGCTGGCCAAAACCATCACCTATACCTACACCAACCTGAACGATGCGGGCAAGGCGGCGGAAACCTACGTAAGCCAGCTGAAGGCGGCGGATCCCCCCTTCTCCATTGTGGACGAGGAGTTTGTGCGCCTCAAGGACGCCCCTGACTTCACCGCGGCGGAGGGCATGGTGCTGCTGGCCCGGAATCTGCCCAAGCCGGAGCCGGAGGCGGAGGCGACCCCGGCCCCCACCGAGGAGCCGAAGGAGGGGGAGAGCGCCGCCCCGGACAGCTCGGCGGAGCCCAGCCAGTCCCCGCCGCCGGAGGAATCGGCCCCGCCGGTGGACGAGGCGCCGGATATGGTGCTCACCGTGCGCATCACCTGGTCAAACGCGGAGGGGAAGTGCGTGGTCACCGCCGACGAGGCGGAGGGCAAGGTCACCTCCCCGCGGCCGGAGCAGCAGCCCGGCGGGCAGTCTGTGGGCATCCGGCAGGCGGAGAACCAGATCCGATCCATGACCCCGGCGGAGCTGGGGCTGCCGGGCACCTCCATGGCGGACTACGAGGTATTCCCCCAGGATGTGCTGGAGATGGTGGACGATACGGCCTACATCCGGCTGAATATCTACGACAGCGTGGCGCCCTACAGCTTTGTGGGCAGCTACCTGATGGGAGTGGACGGCGAGCACCTCTACCAGGTGGACGCCGACACCGGGGAGCTGGTAGAGCTGGAGTTCACGCTGCACCTGAGCGGGCCTGAAACCGCCGCCCCTGAGCCGCCGGCGCCGGCCACAGGAGCGCCCGAGAGCGGCGCGCCGGAATCCGCCAAGCCCTGAATGCCCCACAACCCACGGAAATGATGCGGCCCCCGCCGGGAGTGATTCCCGGCGGGGGCTTTCATATGGGGCTCAGCGTCATGTGCTCCGGCGGCCCCTCCAGACGGAGTGGGCGGCCCCCCAGCGGGGCGTGGGCCAGGAACAGGGGGGTGAGGGTTCCCTCCAGCATGGGCACGCTGGAGCGCAGGGAGAGGGCGTCCCGGGGGGTAAGGGCCTGGGCCAGGGCTGGGGCCACCTGGGCGATGTCCAGGCCGTATTCCCGGCCCAGGGCGGCGATCTGGCGGGCGGTGACCGCCTCCCGGGCGGCCTGGCTCAGGGGCTGGAAGCCGATGAGGCCGCTGAACCGCCCCGCGATCTCCCGCAGCACGCCGGAGCGGGCCAGGGCCAGCCGGGCCGCCTCGTCCGCCTGGAAGATCCGCCGGGCCAGACTGCCGGGGGCCGCCGCGCCGGGG
>JAETQF010000017.1 GCA_021770845.1 Oscillospiraceae bacterium | reverse complement strand
TTCCACCACGCCCCGCTCCATTTTCCCCTTTTCCATCATTTTTCTCACCCTGCTCCATTTTACCTCATAAATATGAAAAAGTCTGCCCCTCGGCAGACTTTTTCGACAGGCTGAGGCGGCAGCTCCGGCTGCCGCCTTTTTCATAATGTGTCCATTCTGCCCATTTTTCGGAACTCACCGGGCGTACACCCCTTCAGTTCCCGGAAGGTTTTGGCAAAATAGCTCATCTCCTGAAACCCGCACGCCTCGCCAATGTCCGAGATCCTCCGGTCGGTGGACGTCAGCAGCTCCGCCGCCCGCTGGATCCGCACCTGCTTGACATACTGGATCGGCGTGCAGCCGATCATGCTGCGGAAGCACCGCAGGCACTCGTTTTCGCTGAGAATGGCGCTGCGCGCAATTTGGGCAAGGGTCAGCTCCCCGCCGTAGTGCTCCTGGATGTACTGGAGCATCAGCTTGATCCGGGCCCCATCCCGCAGGGCCTTCTCTGAGGGCCTTTTTTCCGCCGCGGGGCAATACCTTGCCAAGAGAAACACCAGCCTGGAGAGCCGCTCCCGCACCGCCAGCTCAAAGCCCTCCGCCTCGGACACGCAGGCCTGCCAGGCCCCCTGAATCGCCCCTAAAGCGGCCCGCTCCCATTCCCGGCCGCGGGGGAAATGGACACAGGGACGGCAGGGATCAGAGAGCAGCGGCTCCAGATATTTCTGCCAGATAATGCTGTCCACGCTGCCCCCCACCAGTCTGGGGTGAAACACCACGGAGCGCAGAAGGCAGGGGCCCTGGCCCTCCGGCCAGACGCCATGCAGCACTCCGGCGTTGATCAGCAGGCCCTCGCCCTGCCGCACCAGGTGATCCGCCCCGTTGACGGAGACCCGGGCGGTTCCGGCCTCAACCACCAAAGCCTCTAATTCGTCGTGCCAGTGCCACGGCACAGCCGCGTCCCGGATATCGTCGTGGTAGCAGGCCACTGGGAACAGGGGCGTACCGTGTGCGACCAGCTCCCGGCCCCGCCGGTCGGTAGAAACGGCCCCGCATACACTCAGAGCCATGGCGGCCCACCTCCTGGTGATTTTGTTGCACAAACCTGCGGATTTCTTTCTAACGCTTCCGCTTATTCCGTGGTATTATCCTATCAGAAACCAGGGAGGGATGCAAGATGCTTCAGCTGCTTCTGGCCGTTATTTATCTCTCGTTTATCAGTCTGGGCCTGCCCGACGCCCTGCTGGGCTCGGCGTGGCCGGCCATGTACGGGGAGTTTGGCGTTCCGGTCTCCTACGCGGGGGTTATCTCCATGATTATCGCGGTGGGGACGATTGTGTCCAGCCTGCAGAGCGACCGGCTCACCCGAAGGCTGGGGGCGGGAAAGGTGACGGCCGTCAGCGTAGGCATGACGGCGGCGGCCATCTTTGGGTTTTCCGTCAGCCGCTCCTTCTGGACGCTGTGCCTGTGGGCGGTACCCTACGGCCTGGGGGCGGGCAGTGTGGACGCGGCGCTGAACAACTATGTGGCGCTCCACTACGCCAGCCGGCACATGAGCTGGCTCCACTGTATGTGGGGGGTGGGGGCCTCTCTGGGGCCGTACATCATGGGGTATGCCCTCACGGCTGGAGGCGGCTGGAATATGGGCTACCGCTATATTGCCCTGCTTCAGGTTGCGCTGACGGCGGTTCTGGTGCTGAGCCTCCCCCTTTGGAAAACCCCGGCGAAGGACGGGGCGGAGGGAGGCGGGGGGCCGGCGCTGTCCCTGGGCCAAATCCTCCGCATACCCGGGGCAAAGGCGGTTATGGTGACCTTTTTCTGCTACTGCGCCGTAGAGCAGACCGCGGGCCTGTGGGCCAGCAGCTATCTGGCGCTGCACAAGGGCGTTCCGGCGGAGACCGCGGCCGGCTTTGCCAGCCTGTTTTTTATCGGCATCACGGTGGGCCGGGCGCTGAGCGGCTTTCTGACCATGAAGCTGAGCGACAGCCGGATGGTTCGGCTGGGGCAGGGGATCATCGCGGCGGGGATCGCCGCCTTCCTGCTGCCGCTGGGGGAGTACGCCGCCTTGGCGGGGCTGCTCCTCATCGGCCTTGGCTGCGCGCCCATCTACCCCTGCATCATCCACTCCACGCCCGCCCACTTCGGGGCGGAAAAGTCCCAGGCGATCATCGGCGTCCAGATGGCCAGCGCCTACCTGGGCACCTGCCTGATGCCGCCCCTGTTCGGCCTGATCGCCAACCACATCGCGGTATCGCTGTTCCCGCTCTATCTGCTGGCGATTCTGATCCTGATGGTGTTCATGCACGAGGCGCTGCTGAAAAGCGGTGGAAACGGGGGTTAAGGCGCGCTCCCGGCCTGAGGGCGGGTATATTCCGCGATGGCGTCCATGAGCCGCTCCGTCCACACGTCCACATCATACTGCACCGCGCCGGTGAGGGCGGCGAAGCTCTCCAGCTGGGTGAACAGCTCGTCCAGCGCCGCCCGGCGGCCGGGCTCCGCAATCCGCCCGCTCAGCGCCCGCAGCTCCAGGGAGAGCCGATCCAGCTCGGTCTTGTCCGGCGGGGTGGTCATGTCCTTGGGCAGCACCCGGAGCACCTGCCTGGCTCGGACGCCGCCCGGGTTGGCCGCGCCGGGGCAGAACAGCGTACCCTCCACCAGGTAGTCCCCGGGCTGATCCGGGCGGTAGGAGCCCCACAGCCACACCACGTCCGCCTCCCGGCGGCTGCCGTCCGCCAGGGTGGCGGAGACGTGCTCCGGGAGCGCCGCCCGCTCCAGGGCCCGCTCCAGGGGGGTGCCGAACCGCACCGGGCAGACGGGCCGCTCCTCCGCGGCGGCGATGAGGGGGCGGTCGTACAGCGCCAGCCGGGAGATGCTGGCGGCGTTGGAGTCGCCGGTGTGCATCACGGCCCAGTCCACCACCAGCCGGAGGAAGCGGACGGGCCGGGGCGGGAAGGCGAACAGCTTGTCCTCCCCGGCGGCGGCCTCCGTCCATTCCCCCCGGCAGACCTCCTCAAACTGTTTCCCGTCCAGGCTGGCGGACAGCGTGGCCCGCAAAATCGCCCCCCGGGTGCTGTCCCGCCGGGCCCCGCACAGCAGGGCGCACACCTCCCGCGCCGACGGCAGCTCCAGCTCCACCCACTGGGGCAGGCGCTGGGCCCGATCCAGATAGTTGGTCTGCCAATAGGTACCCGGGTTGCCGTCCAGCATTCGGACGGGGGGATGATCCGGGTGGCTGTTCTGGGCGGAAACCCTGGCGCCGTCCAGGGGGAGGGGCCGGGCCTGGGCCTCCCCCACCCGGACGGCCACGCTGTGGGTAAAGCGGGAGCTCTCGTCCCAGCAGACGGCGGTGAGCCTGGCCGCCCCCGCCCCGGCGGCCTGGGCGCGGCCCGCCCCGTCCACCCGCAGGACGGACGGGTGATCAGAGCGGAACTCCACCCGCTTCCCCTGCGGCCGCTGGCAGGGGCCGCGGCTGTCGAAAAACGCCACGGCATAGCCGGCTTCAGCGCCCACGTCCAGCGCGGCTTCGCCTTTGAGCCGGATGGCCGTCAGATCCAGCGGCGGCAGGCAGGGGCGCAGGGCCTCCGGCTCCAGCGCCGTCTCCGGCTGGAAGGCCCCGCCGCCCACATAGCGGTAAATGGCGGCCAGCAGCGCCCGGGAGGCGGGATCGTCCTTTTCCAGCAGATCCACGGTGGACACAAACAGCCGCCCCGGCCCCACCCTGGCCTCCAGCAGCAGGGCCAGCCGGTCGGGCAGGTCGATGGAGGCGATGGGCTGGACGATGGGCCGCAGATCGGCGGGAAGCTCGTTGATCAGCAGGCCCCGGGCGTTTCGCAGGGGCTCAAACCACTGCCAGTCCCCAAAGCAGTCCGTGGGGAAATCGGTAAACAGCGGGTGATTTTCGTCCACAAAAATACCCAGGGAATAGCCGTCCGAGTCAGCGGTGTGGAACATGGGGCTCCAGAAGTCGTGCCGGAAGGACACGGCCCGGCTGCGGGGCAGGGCGGCGGCGGTGCCCTCGGAGATCACCAGCACTGTCCTGCCCTGGGCCAGCGCCCGCTCCGCCTGCCTGTCATAGGCACGGCACAGCACCACGCCCTCCGGCACAGCCGGGGCGGGCCCCGCCGGGTACAGCCACAGGGAATAGTCGTTGACGCCGGGGGAGAGGGGGGCGTCATATTCCCCCTCCAGGGCCAGGGTCAGCCGGGCCTGACAGGGGGCGGACAGCCGGGGCAGCTCCGTTTCAATGGCGCCCAGCCGGGTGACGCCGCCCTGGGGGGCGGTACGGGCCGGGAGGCTGCCCCGGGCCAGAACCGTGCCCCGGTCGTCCTCCAGCGTCCAGGACAGGGCCAGCTCCGCCGGGGCGGGGGAGTAGTTGGACACCAGCACCTCCGCCGTCAGCGTGTCCCCGCCCTCCCACACGAACCGGGGCAGGCGGGCCAGCACCGCCAGCTCGCAGCAGGAGCGGCGGAAGTCCTCGGGGGCAATGGCCCCCTTGCGCTCCAAAAAGCTGTCCAGCAGCCCCACCAGGGCGGTGCCCTGGCCGGGGAAGTCCTGGAGGCCCAGCAGCAGGAAGCCCCCGGAGCCCGGCGTGCGCAGATAGGACTCCGCAAAGCGGCGGTACAGCATGGCGGCCAGCTTTCCGGTGGCCCGGTGGAAATCGGCCGCCCGATCCGCCAGCCCCGCCTGGGCCAGGATGCCCCGGAAGTGCTCCAGGTTCCGGGGGCGCAGGACGCAGCCGTCATAGGCGGGCAGCTCCCGGTCGTAGTCGGGGTACACCTGGAGCTGGCCCACCTCGTGGCCGGTGATGGGGACGGGGGCGCCCTGGACGGCCTTGGAGTAGTCCCAGTCGGTGCGGGGCTCCGTCAGGGGCAGATAGTCCTGCTCCAGCCACTTGGAGGCGAAATCGGCGGAGGGGGGGTAGGTGCTGTGCCCCGCGATGTCGGAGTACAGCAGATCGGGCTCCAGCCCCTTGCAGAATTTCAGGAACTCCTCGTAGTAGTAAAAGCCGATCCGCTCCTCGTTGCCCAAGGCGAACATGACGAAGGAGGGGGAATTGCAGTACTCGGCGAAAATGCGCCGGGTGTCCCCCTCATAATAGCGCACGTCGGTGTCGTCCCCCTGGGCGATGTCGCCGAACATCCGCCGCCCCCAGTGGGGCAGCTCCACGTAGAGGTACAGCCCCAGCCGGTCGGCGGCCTGGAAGGCGGCCTTTGGAGGGATCCAGGTGTGGAAGCGGACGTGGTTCAGGCCGTAGTCCTTGTAGATCCGGAACACCCGCAGCCAGTCCTCCAGCCCCATGGGGGCGTACCCGGTTTTGGGGAAGATGGCGCAGTTGATCTCCCCCCGGAGCTGGGTGGGCCGGCCGTTGATGAAGAACTGCCGCCCGCCCTGGTTGGCCCCGGCGGTGAAGGAGCGCATCCCGAAGTCCTCCCCGTGGGTATCCTGGAGCGCCCCGCCGGCATAGACCTGTACCTCCAGGCGGTACAGATTGGGGTGGAACTCGTCCCACAGCAGGGGGCGCTCCCCCATGTCGTGGAGGAGGTGGAGGACGGCGGTGGTTTCTCCGGCTGCGAAGCGGAACCCGGCCCGCTGGGGGGCCGTCTTGTGAACCGGCTGATCCGTGTTCCAGCTCTCCGCCTGGAGGACGGCCTCCCCCCGCAGCTCCTCCGCCCCGTCCAGCCGGGTGAGCGTCACCTCGACCCGAACGGCATGGCGGCCCAAATCGGGCCGCAGCCGGAGGGCGGAGACGGACAGGGCCGGGGGCGACTCCAGCCGCAGCGCCCCCACGATGCCGTTCCAGTTGGTCTGGCCGTGCTCGGTGAGCTGGTGGCACCAGGCCTCCCCCTCCCACAGGGTGGAGTACATGGCGTAGGGCATCCCGTCGGAGGAGTTGTCCACCTCCACCGTGAGGGTGTGGGTGCGTCCCGGGCGGCACAGGGCCGTCAGGTCATAGCGGTGGGGGGTGGTATAGCTGCGCTGCTGTTCCCCCGCGGACTGGCCGTCCACCCACACACGGGTCTTTTTCGTCCGCTCCAGATAGAGCCGCACCGGCCGGCCCGCCCACTCCGCCGGGACGGCGACCTCCCGCCGGTAGACGGCGGGGCCGGTGCAGGTATAGTCCCGGTTCAGGTGCCGGGGGGTGAACTTGTCCCTGTTGTCCAGGCCCTGGCGGTTTTCGTCCATGGTGCCGGGGAGGAGAACCGTTTCCCGGTGGAAAACGGCGTCCTCCGCCGGGCCCAGGGCGAACTGCCAGGGGCCGGACAGATCAAACATAAAGCAGCTGCTCATAACAGAACCGCCTTTCTGCCGTTGTTGTCTGGTTTGGCTCTATTATACGGAGGAGGCCGCTTCCCGTCAAGAAAAGAAGGCGAGGTTTTAACACGGCAGGGCGCTGTCAGGACGGCTCCTCCAGCGGACAGGGCTGATGCCGCGGCGGCCCGGACAAAAACCGGCAGCATGGGCGGATATTCCGTCCATGCTGCCGGTTGTTTCTGTGCTGTCTTGTCCTGCCCGCCCCGCTCAGTCGGTGGTGATGTCCAGCGCCTCCCCGTCGGCGGACAGCCGGATCAGGGTGACGGGGTCGGCGTACCGCTGGATCAGCTTGGCGGCGATGGGATCCTCCAGATCCTTCTGGATCTGGCGGCGCAGGTTCCGGGCCCCGTAGGCCGCGGAGTAGGACTTCTTCACCAGGTAGTCCAGCACGCTGTCGTCGTAGGAGAAGGCGATGTTTTTCTCCTTCAGCACCCCGTCCAGCTCGGACAGCATGATCCGGGCGATATCCTTGAAGTTGTCCTCGGTGAGCTGGTTGAAGTAGACGATCTCGTCCACCCGGTTGATGAACTCGGGCCGCAGGAAGGACTCCAGCCCCTTCATGGCCTTCTCCCTGCCCAGCTGGTTGGCGGAGCGGTCGAAGCCCAGGGAGCCGCCCTTCACGTCGCTGCCTGCGTTGGAGGTCATGACGATGACGGTATTCTCGAAGTTGACCACCTTGCCGTGGGCGTCGGAGATGTGGCCGTCGTCCAAAATTTGCAGCAGCACGTTGAGCACGTCGGGGTGGGCCTTCTCGATCTCGTCGAACAGCACCACGCAGTAGGGCTTGCGGCGGATCTTCTCGGTGAGCTGCCCCGCGTCGTCATAGCCCACATACCCCGGGGGGGAGCCGATGATCCGGGACACGGAGTGCTTCTCCATGAACTCGCTCATGTCCAGCCGGATCAGGGACTCGGGGGAGGAGAACAGGTCGGCGGCCAGCCGCTTCACCAGCTCCGTCTTGCCCACGCCGGTGGAGCCCACGAAGATGAAGGACACCGGCTTGTGCTTGGCGGCGATGCCCACCCGCCCCCGGCGGATGGCGTTGGACACGGCGTTCACCGCGTCGTCCTGGCCCACGATGTGCTCCTTGAGCCGCTGATCCAGCTTGGCCAGCCGCTCGAACTCCTGCTCCTGGATGGAGGTGGCGGGGATTTTCGTCCACAGCTCGATGACCTTGGCCAGGTGGGCGGCGGTGAGGGGGGGATCCCCCTTGGCGGCCAGGGCGTCCCGCTCCCCGGCCAGCTGGGCCTGCTTGCTTTTCAGCTCCGCCAGCCGCTGGTAGGCCTTGTCGTTGGCGGCGGCCTGCACCGCCTGCTTGTCGGCGGTGACCACGGCCAGCTTGTCGGTGAGCTCCGCGATCTGCTTCCGGCGGCCCTCCTGCCGCTCCTGGAAGGCGGGATCGTCCCGGTTGGGGGCCTCCTCGTCGTCCCGGCTCACGGCGGTCTCCAAGGTCTCCCGCTGGCGCTTGATGCGCTGCTCCTGCTTCTGAAGCTCCTGGAGCTTAGGATCGTTCTGCCCCCCGGTGGAGGCCAGCACCAGCTCCATCTCCTTGGCGTAGTCGGCCAGCTCGTTGTCGATGGCGGCCATCCGGGCCAGCTCCTTGTTGTGGAGGTTCACGTCGGAGGACGCCTCGTCGATGAGGTCGATGGCCTTATCCGGCAGGTAGCGGTCGGTGATGTACCGCTCGCTCATGGTGACTGCCTGCCGGCAGATGTCCGGGCTAATGGTGACATGGTGGAAGGACTCGTAGTAGGGGGCGATGCCCTTCAGGATCTCCACCGAGTCGTCGATGGAGGGCTCCTCCACGATGACGGGCTGGAACCGGCGCTCCAGGGCGGAGTCCTTCTCGATGTACTTGCGGTACTCGGTGAGGGTGGTAGCCCCGATGACCTGGATCTCCCCCCGGCTCAGGGCGGGCTTGAGGATGTTGGCGGCGTTCATGGAGCCCTCCGCGTCCCCGGCGCCCACGATGGAGTGCACCTCGTCGATGACCAGGATGATGTTGCCCAGCTTCTTCACCTCGTCGATGAGGCCCTTCATGCGGCTCTCGAACTGGCCCCGGAACTGGGTGCCCGCCACCAGGGCGGTGAGATCCAGCAGATAGACCTCCTTGTCCAGCAGCTTGTAGGGCACGTCCCGGTCACAGATGCGCTGGGCCAGCCCCTCGGCGATGGCGGTCTTGCCCACGCCGGGGTCGCCGATGAGGCAGGGGTTGTTCTTCTGCCGCCGGTTCAGGATCTGGATGGTGCGCTCGATCTCGTTGGAGCGGCCCACGATCCGATCCAGCTTGCCCTCCTGGGCCTTCCGGGTGAGGGAGATGCAGTAGTTCTCCAGGAATTTCCGTTTGGGGCTCTGGCCCCGGTCGTTCTTGGCGGCGGTCTTGTCCTCCTTGGCGGCCCCGCCCCGCTGGATGGGATCCCGGTCGGGGGCGCTGTCCGACGAGCCGCCGAACAGCTTGCTCAGGAAGGGGAAGGTGGCGGTGCGGCCCTCGTCCTCCTCCTCGTCGTCGCCGGCATCGCCGTCCCCCTCGTCGGCGGGGGTGAGGCCCTCCGGCTCCTCGGCGCCGCCGAAGGCGGACATCATCTCGGTGGAGATGGACTCCAGATCCTCGTCGGAAATGCCCATCTTCTTCATCATATCGTCCACCGGCTTGATGCCCAGCTCCCGGGCGCACTTCAGGCACAGGCCCTCGTTTTTCGTCTCGCCGCCCTCAATTTTTGTTATAAAGACAACCGCCACATTTTTCTGGCAGCGGGTGCACATGGTTGGCCGCATGATATCGCTCCTTTCGGGGAAACAGATCGGGGTTCTTCGCGGATGATGCGCAGTTTGGCAGTACCATATCAGATAAATATGAACACGTCATGAATTTTAGAGTGGTAATTTTCCGCGGGGCAGGGAAAATCCCGGCGTTTTTCCGGGGCGGGGAGGGCTCAGCCCGGCAGCCCGCCCAGCAGCGCCCACAGCCGATCCACCGTGAACAGGGACAGCACCGGCGTGTCCGGATGGGCGGGGACGACGCCGCACAGCTGGCCCAGCCACACCAGCACAACCGTCAGCAGCGCCCCCTTGACCAGCCCGAAGATCAGCCCTCCCGCCAGGTTCACCTCGGACAGCAGGGGCAGCTTGAAGGCCATGTCCAGGGCGTGGCTGGCCAGGAACCAGGCCAGCTGCACCGCCAGGAACACAATGGCGAACAGCAGGGCCCGGGCGATGCCCCCCGCCAGATAGTTGGCCAGGGCCTCCGCCGGGGTGGCCCAGTGCTCCTCCTCCACCGCGTCCTGCTCCACGCCCTCCTTCAGGAAGGTGGAGAAGCCCTCGAACAGGCCGTTCTCCTCCACGGAGGCGAACAGCTCCTCCAGGGTGTAGCCCGGGCCGGGATCCTCCTCGCCGTCCGTATCGGTGATCACGGGGCGGGGGGCCACCTTCTGGAAGCTCTGGGTGATGACGGGGCGGATGATGCCGGCCACCGGCGGGGAGAACCTGTCGGCGATAAACTGGGCCGCGAAAAAGGCCACAAACACCGCCGCCAGCCCGCACAGGGACAGCACCAGCCCCTTGGTGGCGCCCCGCCACGCGAAGAAGGCCAGCAGGGCGATAATTACGATGTCAAACAGGAATGTCATAGAATCCTCCTTCTCCCGCGTGCCTGCGGGGAACCCCCAAAAGAAGATAAGCCGGCGGCGTCAGGGGATGTAAAACCCCGCGCTGTCCGCCGAGATCAGGATGGCGGAGCCGTCCGGCACCAGCAGGACGGTTCGGGCGCCCTTGGTGCCCTTGAGGGAGCTGTACAGCTCCAGCTCCTGGGTGTAGATGTCCAGCCGGTCGCCGGTGAGGACGGCCACGTACCGCCCCGCCGCCGAGATGGACATGACCTGCTCGTTGAGGGGCAGGGAGCGTCGGGTGCCGTCCTGATCCACCACCCACAGCTCCGTCTGGCTGCCCGCCCGGTACTTGCCCAGCAGGGCGGCGGCGAAGCCGTCCCCGCTGAGGGTGTAGCGCCGCAGGTATTTGTCCGACCAGTCCGCGGTGACGGTGTTTCCGTCGTGATCGCTGATGGTGAGCCCCCGGTCGCTGAGCACCCAGACCGCCCCGGCGGTGTGCCGCAGATCCAGGGGCACGCCGCCCCCCAGGGAGGCGGACACGTCCGACTGATAGCTTCCGCTGGCGTAGTTCATGGCGTACAGCTCCAGCCCGGTGGCGAAAACGCCGTCCTGCTGGCCCGCGGTGAGGGTGGCCAGGGTGTGCCCGTTGTCGGACAGGGCGGCGTCCATCACGAAGGCGGAGGTGAGGTTGACGCTCATCACCGGCTCGTAGGAGGCGTTATACACCGTCACCTTGCCCCGGTAGCCCCCCGCCTGGGTGACCACCGTCAGCTGGCCGTTTTTGTTGAGCCGGGCGGACAGGATGCCCTCCAGATCCTCCGCCGACCACACCAAGGATCGCTGGCCCAGTATGTACAGGGAGCTGCCCCCCGCGTCGTACACCACCGCCAGGGAGCCGTTGGTGGTGACCACGGGGTGCTCCATGCTGACCTGCTGGTTGATGTACCGGGTGCCGCTGCCGGAGTAGAGGGAGATGGCGTGCTCGGAGCACACCAGCAGATCCCCGTCCAGGGCGGCGAAGATGCAGTTGAGGTCGCCGTCGTAGTGGAAGGACTCCGCCTGGCCGCTGTCGCTCCGGGTGAGGGAGCGGTAGTGGAACCAACGCTTCACGCTGTCCAGGTTGAGCTGATCCCGGAAGGCCACCAGCACCACCAGGGACACCCCCACCGCCAGCACTATTAGGGTGGCGATGAGCCGCACCAGGAAGCCGGACAGCCGGGAGGCCGGTTTCTTTTGCTGTTTTTGGGTTTGATCGTCCATAGAACCCCCGCCGTCACAGTGTCTTGGATAGGTAGATCATATCAATGAGCTGTACGCCGCCCTCAAAGATGGGGTGATCGTAGTTGTCAAGAAAGAAGTTGGCCGCCGTGTGGGAGCGGCGGAAGCCGCAGGCCTCGTAGAAGGGGAGGGTGAGGGGGCTGTCCCCGGTGCCTGCCAGCAGGCGGGCGTACCGCCCTTGGTAAGTCTCACACAGGAACTCTATCATCCGCCGCCCATAGCCCCGGCGCTGGCAGTCCGGGGCCACCGCCAGATTCTTCAGCTCCAGGGCGCCGTCCCCTTCGTTGGTGACCACGCACACGGCCCGGACGGCCCCGCCGTCCTTTAGGGCGTACATCGTCCCCCGTTCCAGATAGCGGTCGATCATGTCCTCCTGCTCGTCCCCCAGCAGGAGGAGGGGCAGGTACCGCTTTTTGTTGTCCTTGACCTCAAAAATGTTCACAGCACGTCCTCGTCATACCACAGGTTTGTCATGTAAAGCCCGTCCGGCGGCGCGGTGGGGCCCGCCAGGGTGCGGTTGCGGGAGGCCAGTATGTCCGGGATCTCCGCCGGATTCAGCTTGCCCTCGGCGGCGTAGATGCAGGTGCCCACCATGGCCCGGGCCATGTTGTAGAGGAACCCGTCGGCGCACATCCGGCAGTCGATGAGATCCCCGTGGCGCTCGATCTCGAAGTAGTGGACGGTGCGCACCGTGGTGAGGGTTTCGGTGCCCACGTTGCGGACGGCGGCGAAGTCGTGGGTGCCCACAAGCTGCCGGGCCGCCTCCGCCATGATCGTCTCGTCCAGCAGCCGGGGGTAGAACCACACCCGGTTCACGTAAAAGGGATCCCGGATGCGGGAGTTGTAGATTTTATAGGTGTACTCCTTTTTCCGGCAGGAGCCGATGGCGTTGAAGCCGTCGGGCACCACCGTGGCCTTGCAGACGGAGATATCGTCCGGCAGCCGGGTGTTCACCGCCAGGGGGAGCCGCTGGGCGGGGATGCCGGAGGTGGTGCGGAAGTTGGCCACGTACACCTGGGCGTGCACCCCGGCGTCGGTGCGGCCCGCCCCGGTGACCCGCACCGGATGGCCCACCACCGAGGCCAGCGCCTTTTCCAGCACCTCCGCCACGGTGACGGCGTTTTTCTGCACCTGCCAGCCGTGGTAGGCGGTGCCGGTGTAGCTCAGCCGCAGGGCGATGTTGCGCTGTTCCATGTCACAACCCCCAGTGCCCCAAAACGCCCACTGCAACCGCCAATGCCAGCGCCCCAAGCATGAATACCACGTCGCCGGGGCGGTAGTGGAGCTGCTTCATCCGGGTGCGGCCCTCGCCGCCGTGGTAGCAGCGGCACTCCATGGCGGTGGCCAGCTCGTCCGCCCGCCGGAAGGCGGAGATGAACAGCGGTACCAGCAGGGGGATGAGGGCCTTCGCCCGCTGGATCAGGTTCCCCGAGTCGAAGTCCGCGCCCCGGGCCCGCTGGGCGGACATGATCTTGTCCGTTTCCTCGATGAGGGTGGGGATGAACCGCAGGGCGATGGACATCATCATGGACAGCTCGTGGACGGGCACGCGGATCTTTTTCAGCGGCCCCAGCAAGCTCTCCAGCCCGTCGGTGAGGGCCAGGGGGGAGGTGGTGTAGGTGAGCAGGAAGGTGCAGGAGATCAGCATCAGGATCCGCACCACCATGAAGATGGCGTGGACGATGCCCTCCTTAGTAATTGTGAAGATCCAGAAGGAGACCAGGGGCTCCCCGGGGGTGTAGAAAATATTCAGCACGGCGGTGAACACCAGAATGAATACCACCGGCTTCATCCCCCGCAGCAGGGACTTCAGGCTGACGGTGGACACCTTCACCACCACCGCCAGCGCCGCCAGCAGGATGCCGTAGGTCACCAGCCACTCCGCCAGGAACAGGGCCACAATGTAGCAGATCAGGGCGGTGAGCTTGGCCCGGGGATCCAGCCGGTGGATGGGGGAATTGCCGGGGAAATACTGGCCCAGGGTGATATCGCGCAGCGCCATCAGGTTTCGCCCCCTTCGGTTTTGCGGGCTCCCCGGTGGAGGGTGGCCAGAACCGCCTCCCGGGCCTGGGGAATGGTGTAGACCGACGAGGGCACGTCCAGCCCCAGGGAGCGCAGCCGGGCGAACACCCGGGTCATGGCGGGCACGCCCAGGCCCATGGCCTCCAGCTCGTCCCCGTGGGCAAAGACCTCCTCCGGGGGGCCGGAGAAGGGGATGGCGCCCTGGTGGATCACCACCAGCCGCCCCGCCTCCCGGGCCACCTCCTCCATGGAGTGGGACACCAGGATCACGCAGGCGTTCTTCTCCTCGTGGTAGGTGCGGATGTTGTCCAGAATCCGGGCGGAGCCGGAGGGATCCAGGCCCGCCGTGGGCTCGTCCAGCACCAGCACGGAGGGCTCCATGGCGATGACGCCGGCGATGGCCACCCGGCGCTTCTGCCCGCCGGACAGGTCAAAGGGGGACTTCTCCAGTACCCCCGGCTCCAGCCCCACGAAGCGGGCGGACTGTTTGACCCGGCGGTCTACCTCGTCGGAATCCAGCCCCATGTTCTTGGGGCCGAAGGCGATGTCCTGATACACCGTCTCCTCAAAGAGCTGGTACTCCGGGTACTGGAACACCAGCCCCACCTGGCACCGCACCTGCCGGGTGCGCTCCTTGCTCTCCCAGATGTCGGTTCCGTCGAACAGAACCTGGCCGGAGGTGGGCTTCAAGAGGCCGTTGAGGTGCTGGATCAGGGTGGATTTGCCCGACCCGGTGCGGCCGATAATGGCCAGGTACTCCCCGGGCTGGGCGGAAAAGTCCACGCTGTCCAGGGCGGTGTGCTCAAAGGGCGTGCCTTGGCTGTAGGTGTGGGTGAGTTGTTTGGTTTCGATGATAGCGCCCATGGATCAAACTCCTTGGAGTGGAGATAGTGTGCTGAGACTATTCAACAGGGGAATAAATTAGTCTTTCTTCTCAAATATCCCCCACATCGCGATAGCAAGGCCCAGGATTGTGATACCAATAAAAAGATAGAGTGCAGGCATAAGGCCATACTGTGACATATTCCAAATGGAAGATCGCATCCCATTGATTGTCAAATCATTTGCCATAGTTCCCGCAAGCAGAATTGCGGTAGAAAGCAGTCCCGCAAGGAACATAGCAGAACCTAAAATCACCTTTTTCATGAAAATAGTTCTCCTTCTAAATGCTGCTTTTTGCTGACCTACGCCAGCAGCCCCTTCAAAACCCCGGCGCACTCATCTACCGTCAGCGCGGTGAGGGGCACGTCCACCCCCGCCTGCCGCAGCTCGTACAGCAGGGCCACCGGCTCGGGCACCTCCAGCCCCAGGGAGCGCAGGCCGTCCACGTTCTGGAACACCTTGGCGGGTGTATCGTCCGCCATGATGTGGCCGTCGTGCATGACCACCACCCGGCCGGCCTGGGCGGCCTCGTCCATGTGGTGGGTGATGAGCACCACGGTGATATCCTGCTCCCGGTTGAGCCGCTTTACGGTGTCCAGCACCTCTTTCCGGCCCACCGGATCCAGCATGGCGGTGGGCTCGTCCAGCACGATGCACCGGGGCCGCATGGCCAGCACCCCGGCAATGGCCACCCGCTGCTTCTGGCCCCCGGACAGCAGATGGGGGGCGTGGCGGGCGTACTCGGTCATGCCCACGGCGGCCAGGGCGGCGTCCACCCGTTCCCGGATCTCCGCAGAGGGCACGCCCAGGTTCTCCGGGCCGAAGGCCACGTCCTCCTCCACCACGCTGGCCACGATCTGGTTGTCCGGGTTCTGGAACACCATGCCCACCCGGCGGCGGATGTCCAGCAGCTTGTCCTCGTCGCAGGTGTCCATGCCGTCCACGTACACCTTGCCCCCGGAGGGCAGGAGGATGGCGTTGAAGTGCTTGGCCAAGGTGGACTTGCCGGAGCCGTTGTGGCCCAGCACCGCCACGAATTCCCCAGGCTGGATGGACAGGGACACCCCGTCCAGCACCGTGGGGGCCACGCCCTCCTCGGTGGTGTAGCGGAAGGTGAGATCTTCAGTTTGGAGTATGGGTTGGGCCATAAGAAATACCTCAATCAGGTGAAATGATGGGGGATACCGTCAGCCCCGCCGCGAACCGGGGAAACAGCCGCCGCAGCGCCAGCGCCAGCAGCCAGCCGCAAAAGGCCCCCAGGGTGTTGAGCATCAGGTCGTCGATGTCGAAGGCGCGGCCCACGCAGAGCTGCCAGCACTCAATGAAAGCGGTGACGCAGAAGCCGGACAGCAGCGCCCGCTTCCAGTTGAAGCCCCGGAACAGCAGTCCGGGAAAAAGGCCAAAGGGGACGAACATGACGATGTTTCCCAGCAGAACGTACCGTATCTGCCCGAAGGTCTGGAAGGGGGTCAGGTTGATATCGCCGGGGGCGAACAGGGACGCGCCGCCGTCCGCGCTGAACACCGTGACGGCCGGGGGCAGGCCGTAGCGCAGCACGCTCCCAAAGCCGAGCCACCGTGGCGTCAGGGTGATGGCCGCCATGCCGCCGGAGAACAGCCAGAACAGAAGAAGGAGGACCTCCCGCGGCGGGGTGCTTCGCAGTCCCCGCGCCGCCAGACGGCGTTTGCGCCAGGGCCGCAGGCAGGCGAATAGAACCGCCGCCAGCGCTGCGCCGGGGAGCATATCAACAAGGTGCGTGGTGATAGGGGAATAAAGCAGGTTGAGCAGCAGGGTATTCATGTGGCCGTCCACCTTCCCGTGGCCCCGCAGGGCAGGGCCAGCCCCGTGGCGGTCACGGGCAGGCCCAGCTCGTCGGACACGGTGTGCCCGCCGAATTTGCCGCCGATGACGGTCTGTAAGATATAGGTCAGCACCGAGGGGGACAGCCCCGTGGTGTAGGAGTTCAAAATCACAAACAGCGGGTTGTCGGACAGCACCCCGACCACCAGCTCCACAAAGGGGTACAGGTTCTCCTCCAGCTTCCACACCTCGCCGGAGGGGCCCCGGCCGTAGGAGGGGGGATCCATGATGATGGCGTCGTAGCTCCGGCCCCGGCGGATCTCCCGCTCCACGAACTTGGCGCAGTCGTCCACGATCCAGCGGATGGGCCGATCCTCCAGCCCGGAGATCTTCGCGTTCTCCCGGGCCCACTGCACCATGCCCTTTGCCGCGTCCACGTGGCATACCGACGCCCCCGCCGCCGCGCAGGCGATGGTGGCCCCGCCGGTGTAGGCGAACAGGTTCAGCACGCTGACGGGCCGGCCGGCCTTTTGGATCTGCTCCCGGGCGAAGTCCCAGTTGGCGGCCTGCTCGGGGAACACGCCGGTGTGCTTGAAGTTCATCAGCCCCACCTGGAAGGTGAGATCCCTGTAATGGATCTGCCACCGCTGGGGGACGCTTTTGTCCGCCCACTGGCCGCCCCCGGTGCTGGAGCGGGCGTACCGGGCGTCCGGCTTTTTCCAGCCCCGGTGGGAGCGGGGAGTGTTCCAGATGGCCTGGGGGTCGGGCCGCACCAGCAGCTTGTCCCCCCAGCGTTCCAGCTTCTCACCCCGGCCGCAGTCCAGCAGCTCGAAGTCCTTCCATTGGTCAGCCAGCCACATGGCGCCGCCCCCTTTTGCCTTCCGGCAGGAAATCAAGTCATTATACTACACAGGGGCGGATTAGTCAAATCCCGGAGGACAAATGGGGGTAAATTCCAGATTTCCCCGGCCCCGTTTTTGGACGGCGGCAAAGGCAAAAAAGCGGAAAAATTACGGGAAATTTGCAGAGATTGCGAAAATTTGGCGAATATGGGTTGCGTTCTCAGGGAATTTATGGTATTGTAATAAGCGGAGGAATTTGCTCGTGAACAAGGACGGATGGGCGGCGTCCAACAAAATTGGGGGAATCAGCAATGGGAGCAGCCGGGAGCCGAGCGGCCCGAAACAAGGGCATATTGAGGAAAAATCTGTTGACAGGCCTGTCCTATCCGCAGGGGTTTATGGAGGACGCGCGGTGGTTCATCCAGGGCACCAAGCCCAACGCCTACTGCATGATCGCCATTGATATTCTGCACTTCCGCCTGTTCAACAAATTCCACGGACGGGACATGGGCGACCGGTATCTGCGCTACATTGCGGACGCCCTGCAGACCGTGCGCAAGGAGCATGGCGGCGTGGCGGGGTACTTTGAGGGCGACAACTTCTGCCTGATCATGCCCTTCCGAACCGAGCTGATCCAGAGCCTGTGGGACAGGATCATGGCGGGGAGCACCAATCAGGGCAGCGCCCTGGGCGTGCTGCCTGTGTTCGGCGTCAGCCCCATCGACGACCCGGAGCTGCCCCCGGAGATCTTCCACGATCGGGCCACGCTGGCCCGATCCCGGGCCGCGGCGCGGGATCCCATCTCCTATTACAGCGCCGGGATGGAGAGCTACCTGGAGGAGGAGATGCACCTGCTGATGGAGGTGACCGAGGCCCTGGAGCGGGACGAGTTCACCTTCTTCGCCCAGCCCCAGTGCGACATCTTTTCCGGCAAGGTGGTGGGGGCGGAGTCGCTGGTGCGCTGGCGGCACCCGGACAAAGGGCTGATCCCGCCGGGGAAGTTCATCCCCGTGCTGGAGCGCAGCGGCATGATCCACCTGCTGGATCGGCAGGTGTGGGAGCGGGTGTGCCAGTGGCTGCGCAGCTGGATGGATCGGGGCTACCAGCCGGTGCCCATCTCCATCAATATCTCCCGGATCGACATCATGTCCATGGACGTGCCGGCCTATCTGGGCTACCTGCTGAAAAAATATGACCTGCCCCCGAAGTACCTGAAGGCCGAGATCACCGAGAGCGCCTACGCCGAGGAGGACGACGCCATCAACAGCACCGTGGATCGCCTGCGGGAGGCGGGCCTGCTGGTGATGATGGACGATTTCGGCAGCGGCTACTCCTCGCTGAATATGCTGAAAAGCGTGTCGGTGGACGTGCTCAAAATTGATATGCGCTTCCTGGAGATCGGCGAGGGGGAGGAGCAAAAGGGCATCGGCATTCTGGAGTCCATCGTCAACATGGCCCGGATGATGGGGCTGCCCACCATTGTGGAGGGGGTGGAGAACCTCCAGCAGGAGAACGTCCTGCGCAGCATGGGCTGCCAGTATGTGCAGGGCTACTACTACTGCAAGCCCCTGCCCATCGACCAGCTGGAGGTGGTGCTGGCAGACGAGCGGCGGCTGGACTTCTCCGGCCTGCGCTGCCGGCAGGTGGAGTCCTTCCACGCCCGGGAGCTTTTGGACGGCAACCTCTTTACCGACACCATGGTAAACAACATTCTGGGGGCCGCCGCCATTTACGAGGTGTGCAATGGCCAGATGGAGATCACCCGGATCAACGAGCAGGGCTACCGGCTGGCGGGGCTGGACGTGTCCGACACCAAGGAGCTGAGCCGAAAGACCTGGGACGGCGTCCGGGACGACGACCGTCCGGTGATGCTGGGCCTGTTCGAGCGGGCCTATGAGCGGCGGCCCGGCGGGGCGGAGGGCAATGTCCACTATATCCGGGTGGACGGCCGGGTGCTCTGGATCCGGATGCGGGTGTTCTTCCTGCGGGAGCACGAGGGGCGCCGGGTGTACTTTGTGGGCCTGACGGACATCACCGCCCTCCGGGAGCACCGGCGGGAGAAGGCCAAGCTCCAGAGCCTGCAGGGGGTGCAGCCCGAGTTCAAGCACGAGCAGGGGCAGCTGGATCAGTGGTATGGAATGCTGCCCTGCGGCTTCGGCCTGTCCCGGATCGCCCTGAACCGGGAGGGGGAGCCCATCGACTACGACGTCATCTACGTCAACGAGGAGATGGAGCGGATGTGCGGCGGGGACGCCACCCGGCTGCGCCACCTGATCCTGAAGGCCTTTGGGGACGATTTCAAGAAGCTGCTGGAAAAGGCGTACCGGGCGGCCTTCCTGGGGGAGCGGATGGATCACTACGCCTACAGCTCCATCTCGGGCCACTACCTTCAGCTCACCCTGTTCCAGCATGACTACGGCTATGTGGCCTGCCTGCTGCGGGACGTGACCAACAACCAGGTCTACGAGGGCGCCTTCAGCGGCATTGTGCGGGCCTTCCGGGAGGTGTACTACCTCCAGCTTCAGGAGAACTACTGCCGGATGCTGTATCCGGACGGGGATCAGCTCCTGGAGCGGGGGAACTACGAGGCCATGGTGGAGCGGCACTTCGGCACGGGCCGGATCGTGCGGGACAACGAGGAGGGCGTCCGCCAGTTCCTGTCCCTGGACAATCTGCGGGAGACCCTCCAGGCCCAGGACACGGTGGAATACCGCTACCGGCGCTGCACCAAGTACAGCCCGGACGAGTGGTGCCTGACCACCGTGTCCGTCACCGAGCGGGAGGGAGACAGGCCCAAGGCGGCGGTCGTCACCATCCGCAGCATCGACAGGGTGATGAAGGAGGAGCAGGAGCGGCGGGAGGAGCGCATGGTGGAGACGCTGGCCACCATGTCGGACGCCTTCTTCGTCTACCGGGGCGAGGGGAACGAGGAGCTGCTGTACGCCAACCCGGTGATGGCGGAGCTGTTTGGCTGCAAAACCATCGCCGAGTTCATGGAGCACGTGGGCCGCTCCTTCCGGGGCATTGTGCACCCGGAGGATCTGGATCGGGTGGAGTGGGAGATCACGCACCAGATCGAGCGATCCGACCAGAATATGGACTTTGTGCAGTACCGGATCATCCGAAAGGACGGCGGGATCCGCTGGGTGGACGACTGGGGCCACCTGGAGACCTCCAAGTACGGGGAGGAGAACCAGCTGTTCTATGTCTTTGTGAAGGACGTGACCGATACGATCTCCGAGGTTCAGACGAAAAAGCTGTTGAATTCCAACCGGTACTTTTGGCCGGAGAGCCGGAGCTGCGGGCTGGAGTGAGGCTCCGGCGCGCCCCGCCGGGCAGGCCGTTCAGAACTTTGCCAAAATGCGGCTCCCCCGCGTCTGCCCTGACAGGCAGGCGCGGGGGAGCCTTTTGTGTCCGCGGGGCGGGACGGCTCACAGGCCGGACGCCTCCGGGGCGGGAAAGACCACCGAGATCTCGGTGCCCTCCCCGGGGGCGCTGCGCAGGGTCAGCTCCGCGTGGTGGTACTGCGCGATGTGCTTGACGATGGACAGCCCCAGGCCGGTGCCGCCGGAGGCCTTGGAGCGGCTCTTGTCCACCCGGAAAAACCGCTCGAACACCCGGGAGTGGTACTCCGGCGGTATGCCGATGCCGGTGTCCCGGACGCGGACGCAGGCCCCGCCGCCGTCCGCCGCCGACAACATGGCCTCCACCGTGCCGCCGTCCACGTTGTACTTGATCCCGTTGTCGATGAGGTTGTAGAGCAGCTCGTACAGGAAGCTCCGCACCCCGTATACCGGCGGGGCCTGGCCGGTGACGGCGATGGAGACCCGCCGCTCCTCCGCCCGCTCCCGCAGGGCGGAGGCCGCGCTGTCCGCAAGCTCCAAGAGCTCCACCTGCTCCTTCGGCGGCGCGACGCCCTCGTCCAGCTGGGACAGGTGGATGATATCCTCCACCAGCGCCACCAGCCGCGCCGCCTCCGTGCGGATGACGCCCACAAACCGGGGGACGTCCTCCTGCTTGACCAGGCCGTTCTCCAGCAGCTCGGCGCTGCCCAGGATGGACTGCAGGGGGGTTTTCAGCTCGTGGGACACGTTGGCGGTGAACTCCCGGCGGCTGCGCTCGGCGGCGGCCTGCTCCGTCACGTCGAAGGCCAGCAGCACCGTCCCCGCCGCCGCGCCCTCCGCGGTGATCTGGCTGACGTGAATCTGATACTCCCGGTCGTCCCGCAGGGCGCGGATCTCACTGTAGCCCCCCTCCAGCGCGGTCTGAATGGCCAGATTGATCTCGTGGCCGCGGTCTACCATGAGGAACTCCTTGCCAATACAGGCGCTGCCGGTGTGAAAGAGCCGCCGGGCGGCGGGGTTGATGCTGAGGACGCGGCTTTTTTTGTCCAGCAGGACAAGCCCTTCGCTGAGATTTTCCGTGATCTGCTCAAATTCCTCGGTTTTCCGCCTCAGCTCCCGGAGCTGGGCCTCGATCTGCCGGTGCTGCTGATGGATGCGGCCCAGAAGGGGGGACAGCTCCTCATAGGCGTCGTTCTCCAGCGGCTTGTCCAGATCCAGCCGGTTCAGCGGGGCCACGATGCTCTTGGCCATCCGGTGGGCCAGCAGGGCGGAGAGGATGGCCGCCAGCACCGCGGTGAGCAGAATGGGCTGGAGCATCCCCATGGCCAGGGCGAACACCGTGAGCTGGCTGATGGAGATGCGCAGCACGGTGCCGTCCGCCAGCCGCCGGGCGAAGTACAGGGTGCGCTGGGTCAGCGTCGCGGAGTAGCGGACGCCGCCGCTCTCCCCGTCGGACAGGGCCTCCCGAACCTCGGCCCGATCCCCGTGGTTTTCCAGATCCTCCGCCGGGACGTGGGTGTCGAACAGCACCGTGCCGTCGGCGGCGATCCAGGTCAGGCGGTAGTCCGCGATGGCCGGGAAGGGATGGGGGGAGGCCAGCCGCTCCAGGTAGCCGCTCCCGCCGGCCTCCACCCCGTAGGAGGCCAGGCGGAGCTCGTCCTGGAGCTGCTTTTCCTGAACGGCTCTGTAGTAGTCGTACAGGCAGCCCAGGATGATCACCAGGCTGGCCAGCAGGACGGAGACCGCCGCCAGCAGAATGGCGCGAAAGATTTTTTTTGTCATGTTCTCGCCTCCAGGCGGTAGCCCACATGGCGCACCGTCTCAATCATCCCGCCGCAGTCTCCCAGCTTCTGCCGGAGGGTCTTGATGTGCATATCCACCGTCCGGGTCTCGCCGGCGTAGTCCACCCCCCAGACGGCGGACAGGAGCTGCTCCCGGGTGAAGGCGGCGCCCGGGCGGGAGAGGAACAGCCGCAGCAGCTCAAACTCCTTGTAGGTGAGGGAGACGCGCTCCCCGCCGGCGGTGACCGTCCGCTCCTCCGGATCCAGCGTCAGGCCCCCGGCGGTGAGCGGCCTGCCCTCGGGGGCGGGCTGGCAGCGGCGCAGGACGGCCTTCACCCGGGACACCAGCTCCATCATGCCGAAGGGCTTGACCAGGTAATCGTCCGCGCCCAGATCCAGGCTCTGCACCTTGTCGTATTCCGCGCCCCTGGCGGTGGCCATGATCACGGGAATGGGGGCGAACCGGGGGGACGCCTTCATCCGCCGCAGCACCTCCACGCCGTCCAGCCCCGGCAGCATGACGTCCAGCACCACAAGCTGGGGCCGCTCCGTCTCCAGCGCCGTCAGGAACGTTCCGCCGTCCTCAAAGCCCCTGGCCTCGAAGCCGGTGGAGCGCAGGGTGTAGAGCTCAATGTCCCGGATGCTGGCGTCATCCTCTACGCACCAGATCATAGCGTCTCTCCTTCGTGTCCGCCTGTCACGGCGAAGATCACCCACTTGGCGATGTTGGCCGCGTGATCCCCGATGCGCTCCAGGTATTTGTCGATCATCAGCAGGTCGAGGGCGTGCTCGCCGCAGGCGGGGTCGGCGGCGATCTCCTGGATCAGCACCTGCTTGACCCGGTCAAAGCACTTGTCCACCACGTCGTCGTGGGCGATGACCCGCCTGGCGCACAGCGTGTCCTTCCGCACGTAGGAGTCCACGCTCTGGGTGACCATCTGGATGACCTCCGACGCCATCTCCCGGATGTGGCCCACGTCCTCGGGCACGTACCCCTGGGCCAGCATGGCCTGGATGATCTCGGCGATGTCCGCCGCCTGATCCCCGATGCGCTCCATGTCGGTGATGATCTTCATGGCGGCGGAGATCTGCCGCAGATCCCGGGCCACCGGCTGCTGCTGGAGCAGCAGCTTCAGGCAGAGGGTCTCAATGTCCCGCTCCATCTGATCGATCTCGCTCTCCAGCGGCCTGACCTGCTCCGCCAGGGCGCGGTCGCCCTCCTCCAGGGCCTTGGCCGCCTGGGAGATGGCCTGCTCGCACAGGGCCCCCATCTGAATCAGCTCCGTATTCAGGCGGGCGAGCTGCTCGTCAAATCTGATTCTCATTCTCCAAGCCTCCTCTCGTCGGGGCGAACTTTGCTCCGGTTTGGGGCCGCCCCGCGGGCGGCTTTCTGCCTGCTCATCATCCGAACCTCCCCGTGATGTAGTCCTCGGTCTTTTGGCACTCCGGCTGGGAGAACAGCTGCTCCGTCTCGCCGCACTCGATCAGCTCCCCCAGCAGGAAAAACGCCGTGCGGTCGGAGATGCGCGCCGCCTGCTGCATATTGTGGGTGACAATGACAATAGTGTACCGCTCTTTCAGCTGGATTGCAAGCTCCTCGATCTTGGAGGTGGAGATGGGATCCAGGGCGCTGGTGGGCTCATCCATCAGCAAGACCCTGGGTTCCACCGCCAGGGCCCGGGCGATGCAAAGCCGCTGCTGCTGCCCTCCGGACAGGCCCAGGGCGTTTTTCTTCAGCCGATCCTTCACCTCGTCCCAGATGGCCGCGTCCCGCAGGGAACGCTCCACGATATCGTCCAGCTTGGCCTTGTTTTTGACGCCGTGGGTGCGGGGGCCGTAGGCGATGTTGTCATAGATGCTCATGGGGAAGGGGTTGGGCTTCTGGAACACCATGCCGATCTCCTTGCGCAGCAGGTTTACGTCCAGGCCGGGGGCGTAGATATCCCGCTCCCCGTACCGCACCTCGCCGGTGATCCGCACCCCTGGGATCAGGTCGTTCATCCGGTTCAGGGTTTTCAGAAAGGTGGACTTGCCGCAGCCCGAGGGGCCGATGAAGGCGGTGATGCTGTTCTCCGGTATGTCGATGTCGATGTGTTTCAGCGCCTGGGTCTCGCCGTACCACAGGCACAGGTCTTTTGCCGTGATGATGCCGTTCATAGCGCGCTCCTTTTCTTGAAGTACCGGCCCGCCAGCGCGGCGGCCAAATTGATTGCCAGCGTCAGCGCCATCAAAATGGCGGCGATGGCAAAGGACGCCTCCGCCGCACCGGGGCGGGGCTCCCTGGCGTAGAGGTACAGCGCCACCGTGAGGGTGGCCCCCGGACTGCCCAGGCCGGTGAAAAAACCGTTGAGGGTGTGGGCAACCCCTGCCGTGAACAGCAGCGCCGCGCTCTCCCCCAGAATGCGGCCCGCCGACAGGATGCACCCGGTGACCACCCCGTCCACGCAGCCGGGGAGCACCACCGTGCGCACCACCCGCCACTTTCCGGCCCCCAGGCCGAAGGCGCCCTCCCGGTAGCTCTGGGGGACGGTTTTCAGGCTCTCCTGGGCGGTGCGCATGACGGTGGGCAGGTTCATGATGACCAGCGTCAGCGCCCCGGCCAGCAGGCAGGAGCCGAAGGTGTTGGCGAACAGCAGCATCCCCACCAGGCCGAAAATGATGGACGGGATGCCGGACAGGGTTTCCGCCGCGTACTCAATGACGGCCACCAGCCGCTTGTTCCGGGCGTACTCCGTCAGGTAGATGGCCGCGCCCACCCCCAGGGGGAGGACGATGAGCAGGGTGGCGATGATGATGTACACCGTGTTCAGAATGTCCGGCAGGATGCCGATGGTGCCGTCCAGATAGCTGAGCTTGGTGGAGACCAGCTTCCAGGTGACGTTGGGGACGCCCTTGAGGAGCACATAGCCGATGAGAAACAGGGTGACACCGCAGGTGACGGCCGCCGACAGGAGGCACAGGGCCTTCATCAGGCCGATATAGAGCTTTCTGGCCGTGGAAATTGAGCTGTTTTGCATGAGTTCAGCCCTCCTTGTCCCGCTTCAGGAAGAAATTCAGCGCGGCGTTGATGAGCAGGACGAACAGGTAAAGCACCAGGGCGATGGAAAACAGGGCCTGCCGCTGTAAGCCGCTGGAGTAGGCCATCTCGCTGGCCACCGCCGTGGTAAGGAACCGGACGCTCTCAAACAGGGAGGGCATATTGGGCGCGTTGCCGGACACCATCATCACCGCCATGGCCTCCCCGATGGCCCGGCCCACCCCCAGCACCACCGCCGCGGCAATGCCGCTTTTGGCCGCCGGGGCGGACACGCGGAAATAGGTCTCCACGGGCGTGGCCCCCAGGGCCAGGGAGGCGTCCTCGTACTCCGGGGGCACCGCCTCCAGGGCGGTGACGGACACCTTGATGATGGAGGGCAGGATCATGATGGCCAGCACCACGATGGCCGCCAGCAGGCTGGCCCCGTCGGGGACGTGGAACAGCTTCCGGATGCCCGGCACCAGCACCAGCATTCCCACCAGGCCGTACACCACCGACGGGATGCCCGCCAGCAGGCTCACCGCCCCCTCCACCACGGCCTTGACCCTGGGCGGGGCCAGCTTGGCCAGATAGACCGCCGTCAGGAAGCCCACCGGCACCCCGAACAGGATGGCCCCCGCCGTGCCGTAGACGCTGGTGAGGATGAAGGGCAGGATGCCGAAGGAGGGCTGGGACGCCGTGGACGCCCAGGTGTCCCCCAGCAGGAAGTCTATCAGGCCGATCCGCCGGATGGCGGGGATGCCGGAGATAATAAGATATATGGTAATGAGCAGCACGCAGCCCACGGTAATCAGCCCCAAAAGCAGGAAAATCCCGTGGATGACTGTCTCGACAAGCTGTTGACGCTTTCGCATCATCATCGCCTCCTGTCATATGGGAGCGGCGGCGGGTTGTTCCGCCGCCGCTCTCCGATGAATTTTAGCTGACCGCCACCGCGCCGGCCTTGGAAATCAGCTCGGCGGCGTTGGAGGAAGTCGCGAAGTCAAAGAAGGCCTGGGCCGCCTCGGAGAGGGGGGCGTCCGCGCGGGTCACCAGGACGAAGGGCCGCTGGATGGGATAGCTGCCGTCCTTGACGGTGTCCTCGGAGGGGGCCACGCCGCCCACGGACAGGGCCTTCACGCTGTCCGCCACGGAGGCCAGGGAGGCGTAGCCGATGGCGTCCGGGTTCTGGGCCACGGCGGTGACCACATCGCCGGTGGAGGTCAGCTCCTGGCGGTACTGGCATTTTTCAGAGGTGCCGGTGATGGACTCAAAGCCGTCCCGGGTGCCGCTGCCCGCCTCCCGGCCGATAAGGACGATCTCGGCGTCAGCTCCGCCCACGTCTTTCCAGTTGGTGATCTCGCCGGTGTAGAGCTTGGCGATGGTGTCCACATCCAGGTCGGAGACCGGGTTGTCCGGGTGGACGATGACCGCGATGCCGTCCAAAGCCAGAACGGTGGCGGTCAGGCCCTGAGCGGTTTCCTCATCCTTCAGATCCCGGCTGCTCAGGCCGATGTCGCAGCGGCCCTCCTGGACGGCCTGGATGCCGGAACCGGAGCCGGTGGGGTTGTAAGTAAAGGTCACGCCGGAATTTTCGTTCTGGAAGGCCTCGCCCAGCGTCCCGATGACATTTTCCATGGAGGTGGAGCCGTCGGTGGCCACGGTGCCGGACATCTTCTGGGCGCATCCGGCCAGCGTGGACAGGGTTAAGACGGCGGCCAGCGCAAGAGCTGCAAATTTTTTCATGGGTTCAATTCTCCTTTCAAACTATGGCTACAAAAAGAGGATACCGCCGTCAGGTAAAAAGCAAAAGGGGAGTCTTGTAAAATCCGTGTAAAATATGAGGGCGGCAGCAAAGCAAGACCCGCTGAAAAGCGGCGCTTTTCAGCGGGTCTGCCCAATGGCTCACGACGGCTCCGCGCTTCTGCGTTGTCACGCTGCGAAGCAGTCAGGGCGTTCGGTCGCTTTCGCTGCGACTCAAGCAAAACCCAGTCCCACGCGGTGGGCCTTGAGCTTTTGCTTTCGCTCCGCTCCAAGCTCCCTCACTGACTGCTTCTCCGCGCTTCTTACCAGAACCACCTGCTGGTGTCCCGGGACTCCAGCACGTCCAGCATGGCGGACAGCATCTCCGCCGCCTCGCCCCGGCTCAGCGTCTCGGACAGGTCGGTTCCGCCGGCCAGCACCGACACCGCCTCCATATTCACCGCCGCCTGGTAGGCCCAGGCGGGGACGGCGTCCTGGGAGAAGGCGGCGGAGGCGGCCACGTCCCCGGGGGCCAGCAGGCGATCCAGGATCACCGCGGCCTGGGCCCGGGTGACAGGGCCGTTGGCGTTGAATACCACCTGGCCTGCCTGGTTGGGGCTGCCCTCCACGGTGCCCTGGATCAGGGCGGCGGACACGTAGCCCTTGGCCCAGGCGGAGATGTCCCCGTCGTCATAGAACCCGGTGAGGGACACGTTCTCCAGCGGGGCCTCCCCCGCCGCGGTCATGGCCATGGTGAGGAACTCCTCCCGGGAGAACACGCCGTCCGGCTCAAAGCAGTAGAGATCGCCCACCTTGCGCCCGGTGTACACCCCCGCCTCCGCCAGGCGCAGGGCGGCGTAGTGGGCGGAGCTGCCGTCCAGATCGGAGTAGGTCACCGCGGTCTTTTGCTTGTCGATGGTGATCTTCACCGTGGCGGGCTCGGACTGGTTGCCCTTGTCGTCGATGGCCACGTAGGTGAAGCTGTCCTTGCCCTTCTTGCCCTCGTAGGGGGTGTACCAGAAGGCGGCGGGGTCGTTCTCATCCAGGGTCACCTGACCCCGGGCGGGGCTGTCCACCACCTGGAAGGCCACCAGATCCCCCTCCGGATCCACGGCGGCGAAGCGGCTGGCGATGGCCACGCCCTTGTAGGTTTTCAGCGTCAGGTTTTCCGCGATGGGCGGGTTGTTCTCCACGTCGGCGGTGGAGCTGGTCAGGGCCATGGCGGGCAGGGCCAGCGCCCCGGCCAGACACAGGGACAGGATTATGATGCGGGTTTTCACGGGGAAAGCCTCCTCTTTTTAGAATGTAAGGATAGCTTTGACGGAACCGCATAAAAATATGCGGACGTCCCAGGGAAAGGAACGCCCGCGCTATTTTATAATTGACTTCGATCCTTGAGCCAGCTGGGCAGGGGCCGCATCTTGATGCCGGACACCAGCCCCATGGCGATGAACAGCGTCAGGGTGGACGAGCCGCCGTAGCTGAAGAAGGGCAGGGTCAGGCCGATCACCGGCCCGAGGTACAGGTTCATGGACACATTGATGATGGTTTGGATCATCAGCATCCCGGCGATGCCCATGGCGATATAGGCGGACATATGGCTCTTGGCCCGGCGGGACACCCACACGCACCGCAGGATGATGGCCAGCAGGATCAGCAGCACCACGCAGCAGCCAATGAGCCCGAACTCCTCCCCGCACACGGCGAAGATGTTGTCGGTGTGCCGGGCATTCAAGGCGTCCTCCCGGGAAGATTGGGTTTTCACACCCTTGAGCCACCCCATCCCAGTGAGCTGGCCTGAGCCGATGGCGGCTAAGGACTGGTTCTGCTGCCAGCCTTGGCCCAAGGGATCCAGGTTATTGCCCTTCCAGTGCTCCACCACCACCCGGAAACGCATGATGCGGTAGTCCGTCCAGTATGCTGTGCGGGGCAGGATGAAGTGCCACAAAAACACCACCACCCCCACCATGGGAACGCCCACCCCGATAAACCACCACTTGCTCACCCCGGCCACCCAGGCCATCACCACGAAGATGAACAGGTAGACAATCACCATACCCCAGTCGCCGGACAGCACCGCCAGCGAGCCGGAGAACACCCCGGTGAGGAGGAGGTACTTCACCAGGGCGGGGAACCGGCCCAGCCCCCGGGGCCGCTCCTTGTTGATCATCCAGGCCAGCACCACGATGAAAGACAGCTTGGCGATCTCCCCGGGCTGGAAGCCGAAATAGTTGCCGATGACGGGGAGGTATACCCAGCTCTTGTTGCCGCCGGCCATCCGGCCGAAGGGCTTGATGAGGGCGATGACAAACAGCCCCAGCAGCAGGAACACCCACCACCACTTCTCCATCAGGTACTCGATGTCGATGAAGGTGACCCACACATAGGCCACGATGCCCATGCACAAAAACAGGGCCTGCTTCTGGGCGGAGTCAGCCAGGTCGCGGTCATAGCGGGTGGCGGAGTAGATGAGCACCAGGCCCATCAGGCTGGCCACGATGCACAGCACCAGCAGGAGCACGTCGCCCTTTTTGAAAAATTCTCTGAGTGTGCGCGTCGGCTGCACGGCGCGGCCCCCTTCCCGGCAAAACTGCAAATTAGTATAGCACATTCCGCCAGGATATGCTATACTGTTTTGCATGAGTTTTGAAAAACTTAACTTATAACGGGAAGTGAGCGCAATGGAATTTGTCACCCACAGCCGCGAGGAGACGGAGGCCCTGGGCGGCCGCCTGGCGGACGCGCTGGACGGGGGCGCGGTGGTGGCCTTCACCGGCGATCTGGGAGCGGGCAAGACCGCCTTCGTGTCCGGCATGGCCCGGGCGCTGGGGGTGGAGGAGCGGGTGACCAGCCCCACCTTCACCATTGTCAACGAGTACGAGGGGGGCCGGCTGCCCCTGTTTCACTTTGATATGTACCGGCTGGGGGACGCCGACGAGCTGTTCCACATCGGCTGGGAGGACTACCTGGCCCGGGGCGGGATCTGCGCCGTGGAGTGGAGTGAGAACGTGGCGGAGGCTATCGAACCGGACGCGGTGCGGGTGTCCATCCGCCGGGGGGACGGGGAGAACGACCGGATCATTGGAATTGAGGGGGTGGCGCTGTGAAAATCCTGGCGCTGGAGAGCTCGGCGGTCACCGCCTCTGTGGCCGTCACCGAGGATGAAACGCTGCTGGCCCAGTCCTTTCAGAACAGCGGGCTGACCCACTCCGCCACCCTCATGCCCATGGCGGCGGATCTGCTGAAGAACACCGGCCTGACGCTGGACGAGATGGACGTGATCGCGGTGGCGGCGGGCCCGGGCTCCTTCACCGGGGTGCGCATCGGCGTGGCGGCGGCCAAGGGGCTGGCCTGGCCGGGGGACAAGCCCTGCGCCCCCTGCTCCACCCTAAAGTCCATGGCGTGGCAGTGCGCCCATTTGGGCGGGGAGATCTGCGCCGCCATGGACGCCCGCCGGAACCAGGTGTACTGCGCCCGGTTCCTGGCGGAAAACGGGACGCTGAAGCGCCTCACCCCGGACAGGGCCATGGGGCTGGACGAGCTGGCGGAGGAGGTGCGGGCCTCCGGAAGACCCCAGACCCTGGTGGGGGACGGGGCCCGGCTGGCCCAGAGGGCGCTGGAGGGGCAGGGCCTGCCCTGTGTCCTCCTGCCGCCCCACCTGCTGTACCAGACCGCCTGGGGGGTGGCCCGGTGCGCCCTGGATCTGGCCCGGGAGGGCCGGCTGGTGTCCGCCGCCGCCATGGCCCCCAGCTATCACCGCCTCAGCCAGGCCGAGCGGGAGCGGCTGGAAAAGCTGAAGTAAAAAGACGCCCTCCCCGGCGAAACCGGAGAGGGCGTCTTTTTATTTTTCCTCCAGCAGCCGGGTGAGCTCCGCCATGAAGGTATTGATGTCCTTGAACTGGCGGTACACCGAGGCGAAGCGGACGTAGGATACCTCGTCCACATCCTTCAGCTTCTCCATCACCAGCTCGCCGATCTCGGTGCTGGGCACCTCCCGCACCATCTCATTTTGCAGGGACTGCTCAATCTCGTTGGCGATCCCCTCCAGGGTGGACATGGACACCGAACGCTTCTCGCAGGACTTGAGCATACTGCCCAGCAGCTTGCTCTTGTCAAACGCCTGCCGGCTGCCGTCCCGCTTGATGACCATCAGGGGCAGGCTCTCCACGATCTCATAGGTGGTGAACCGCTTCCGGCAGGCCAGGCACTCCCGGCGGCGGCGGATGCTGCTCCCCTCGTCGGCGGGGCGGGAATCCACGACCTTGCTCTCCAACTGGGCACAGTACGGACATTTCACGGCGGCATCCATCCTTTCTTTGTCAAGGGCACGGGCTCATTAAGAAAATTATACCATAACTGTCCCGGTTATGGTATCCTTTTTTTGAAAAAATTTTCCTGGACGTATAACCGGGGCGAGGGCGTGGCATACTGTGCTGCGTGAGGTGATAACAATGAACAACTGCCCTGACAACAAGAAGCAGCAGAACCCCGAGAACAAAAAGCAGCAGACTCCCGAGAACAAGAAGCAGCAGAATCCTGAGAACAAAAATTCCAACGGCCGGGGCTACTAAGACGGCGGCGCGGACGCGCCATCGCCCGACACCGGCGGGAGCGGGGGGCTGTGCCCCCCGCTCCCTTTTTGAGGAGGAAGGCCCATGAAGCCCAAACGCAGAGGAGACAACGATCCGGCCCAGGTGAGCCGGGATCCCCAGTACCGGGAGCCGCCCTATGAGGATCTGTCCAGCCTGGTGGCGGGGCGGATTCAGGCGGGGCCCCAGGCCACGCCCCCCAGGGAGGGCGTCGATCTGGATCACTGGCAGGATCCGGATCTGTTCCACTCGCCGGAGCTGTGAAGAATACCCCCGCGGTTGGCGGGGGTATTCTTATAACTTATAGCAGATTTGTCAGGCTGGGCAGCTCCGACTCCAGCAGCAGCCCGATCTGGGTGATAAGCCGCGCGTTCACCGCGGCATACTCCGCGCTCTGCCGCTCCCCCGCCCGCAGAAAGGCCAGGGCCTCGTCAAAGGAGATCAGAATGGCGTCGATGTCGGCGTGGCGCAGGGTGGTGTGGAGGTAGCCCTCGTGATCCACCCAGATCTCCTTGGCCTGCCGGGTGAGCCGATCTGCCTCCTCCCAGTCCTCCCGCTCCACCCGCTCCTGGGCCTGGGAGAGGAGATCGGACAGCTCCCCGGTGAAGTGATCCAGATAGACGGTGTGAACCGTGCACAAAACCGCCAGCAAAACCAGCAGGCCCAGGGGCACATACAGCCGCCTCACGCCGTCGCCCCCTTCTTCGGGACGCAGTAGGTGTTCCCCGTCTCGTCCACCGTCAGCAGGAACGCCTGCCGGTGGGAGGTGAGGCCGTGGGCGGCCAGCTGCTTCTCCAGCCAGACCTCCTCATAGCCCCGGCCCTTCAGGTTGTGCTCCAGCAGCCGGCCGTCGCTCACCAGCACCACCGGCAGGCCGGTCTCCTGGGTGGGCACCCCCATCTGGGCGGCGGTGGCGGGCTTTTCCGCCGCGTAGGGCAGCACGGACAGCTGGCCGTTGGTTTCCAGCAGGGCGAACTTGATGGTTTGGATATCGGTGTAGCCCTGCATCCGCAGTTCCTCCAGCAGCTCGTCGATGGTGAGGCGGCTGCGCTCCAGCTCCCGCTGGAGCACCCTTCCGTTCTCCACCACCACCGAGGGCTTGCCGCACAGCAGCGCCCGGAAGCCCAGGGACTTGGTGCACAGCACCGACAGCGTGGCCGACAGGGCCAGCAGCACCACGATGGGGATCAGCCCGGACAGCAGGGGGATCCCGTTGTCCTGCATGGGGACGGAGGCCAGATCCGCGATGATCAGGGTGAGCACCAGCTCGGAGGGCTCCAGCTGGCCGATCTGATGCTTGCCCAGCAGCCGGATGCCCACGATGATGAAAAGGTAGAGCACCACGGTGCGTATGAGTACCACAAACACAAAAAACACCTCGTTTCCCGGCTGCGGCCGGGCCTTGGCCATGGCCGCCCGCTCAGTTTGCCCGGGGCGGGGAGGGGATATGCCCCTGACCCGCCAAATTTGCAGGTTTGCCGCATCCCGCAAAAAGCGGAAAATCTCCGTCTTGTTTTTTAGGCGGAGATACGGTACAATATGCGGGAGGGAAAATGTGCCGAAAAAACCGTTGGCTTCCGGCACGGGCGCGCCGATCATGTTCGTAAAGAGAAGGAGAGAGCCGCTTTATGAACCAAACGAGTATCAAACGGATCAACCCGGCCTATCTGCTGCTGACCATATTCCTCCCCCTGGTGCTGATCTTTGGCCTGGGTTATATCGGGGCCACCCGGTTCCGGGAGGGGGGCGCGGGCGCCGTGCTCCTCCTGCTGTGCCCCACAGTGCTGTCCTTGATCTGGTGGATCTTTGGGCCCGCCCTGATCTGGCGGCTGAAGAAAAAGGCCATGGAGCAGCGGCTGGATCAGCAGAACTTTACCCGCAGCCAGACCTTCTACGGCAGCAGTCAGGTGGTGGTGGTGGACACACGGCGGGGGAAGATCGCCCTGCTGTTCTTCTGGAATCCCTTTGAACCCTTCCTGCTGTCCGCCGACCGGGTGGGCAGGGCCTGGACGGACGACGGCGCCGCCGGCTCCGGTTTCCTGCGGGGCACCAGCCGGGTGAGCTTCCTGTTCGTGGTGGACGGCGTCAAGTTCCGGGTGAATACCTTCACCTCCAACCAGAGGTGGAAGATGAACGACGAGCACGTGCTGACCGGCATCTCCAAGGCGGATATGTGGGTGCAGGTGCTGACAGAGGCCAAGGAGGCGGCGGAACTGCGTCATGGGATGGATTGACAGATGGCTGCGCCGGCAGGAGGCGGACTGGTGCCGGGGGTGCAAGTGCGCCATGGAGAAGCTCCACAGGCGGCTGTTCGCCCTGCCCAACGTGTCGGTGGGCCACTATGTGGAGCACAGGGAGCCGGACTATTACCGGAAAAATCTGCACCCGGTGGAGGGAAAGGCGGACATCCCATCGGGTATGTACGCCTGCTCCGCCATCCAGTACCGCTGTCCCCAGTGCGGGAAGCGGCTGACGGTACTGGATCCCTTCCTCCCCGTCCGGGACGAGGAGAAGCACGAGGGGAACGTGGTGTACCAGGCCGGGGAGCTGGACGAGTTTCTCTGGCGGTAACAATTCTGGGACGGCGGCCCGCCTGGCGGGCCGCCGCTGCGTAAAGGAGCGGACGATATGGATCATCAGACGGTCATTGTGCTGGATTTCGGCGGGCAGTATAATCAGCTCATCGCCCGCCGGGTGCGGGAGTGCGGGGTATACTGCGAGGTAAAGCCCTGCTCCACCCCCCTGGCGGAGCTGCGGGCCATGGAGCCCATCGGGATCATTCTCACCGGGGGCCCCAACTCGGTCTATCTGGACGAATCCCCGAAACTGGATCCGGATATCTTCACCTGGGGCGTGCCCATCCTGGGCATCTGCTACGGCTGCCAGCTGATGGCCCACCTGCTGGGGGGACGGGTGGTGCCCGCCCAGCAGGACGCCGCCCGGGAGTACGGCAAGACGGACACCCGGTTCGACACGGACTGCCCCCTGTTCCGGGATGTGGAGTCCACGGGCGTCACCTGGATGAGCCACGGGGACTACATGGAGCGGGTGCCGGAGGGCTTCCGGATCACGGCCCGCTCCGCCGCCTGCCCCAACGCGGCCATCGCCGACGAGGCCCGGGGGTTCTACGGCGTGCAGTTCCACCCGGAGGTGAACCACACCCGGCACGGTACGGATATGATCCGCCGCTTTCTCTGCGACGTGTGCCACGCCCGCCGGGACTGGGTGATGGGGGACTACCGCCGCACCGCCGTCCAGGCCCTGCGGGAGCGGATCGGGGACGGGAAGGTGCTGCTGGCCCTGAGCGGCGGGGTGGACTCGTCGGTGGCGGCGGCCCTGCTGGCGGAGGCGGTTGGCCCCCAGCTTACCTGTGTGTTTGTGGATCACGGCCTGCTGCGCAAGGACGAGGGGGATCAGGTGGAGCAGGTATTCGCCAAGCGGGCCATGAACTTTATCCGGGTGGACGCGGCGGATCGGTTCCTGTCCCGGCTGGCCGGGGTGGAGGAGCCGGAGCGCAAGCGGAAGATCATCGGCGAGGAGTTCATCCGGGTGTTTGAGGAGGAGGCCAAACGGATCGGCGCGGTGGACTTCCTGGCCCAGGGCACCATCTATCCCGACGTGATCGAGTCGGGGGCCGGGAACGCGGCGGTGATCAAGAGCCACCACAACGTGGGCGGCCTGCCCGACTGTGTGGACTTTAAGGAGATTGTGGAGCCCCTGCGGATGCTGTTCAAGGACGAGGTGCGGCAGCTGGGCCGGGAGCTGGGCCTGCCGGAGTATCTGGTGGCCCGGCAGCCCTTCCCCGGGCCGGGGCTGGCCATCCGGGTCATCGGCGAGGTCACCCGGGACAAGCTGGCGCTCCTCCGGGAGGCGGACGCCATCTTCCGGGAGGAGATGGCCCGGGCAGGGGAGGACAGGCGGCTGAACCAGTTCTTCGCGGCGCTGACCAATATGCGCTCCGTGGGGGTGATGGGGGACGGCCGAACCTACGACTACGCCATAGCCCTGCGGGCGGTGACCACCGACGACTTCATGACGGCGGACTGGGCCCGGATCCCCTACGAGCTGCTGGATCGGGTGAGCGTGCGCATCGTCAACGAGGTGAAGGGGGTCAACCGGGTGCTGTACGACATCACCGCGAAGCCGCCGGGGACGGTGGAATTTGAGTGAGGGAGCGGAAAGCGCCCCTGGACTGTAATAAGAAAAAGAAAGACACGCCGACGGCGTGTCTTTCTTCGGCCCTTCTGGGCCGCGCCGCAAGTGCGGCGTAAATTCGGAGCCGCCATAGGCGGCGGAGAATTGCGCAGGGCGAATTCACTTCGCCCGAGCATTGAAATCTCCGAAGGGTGGAGGCGGACGGAGTCTGCCGGAACCCAAAAAGAAAGACACGCTGCCGCGTGTCTTTCTTTTTGGAGCTGGTAATGTGACTCGAACACACGACCTGCTGATTACGAATCAGCTGCTCTACCGACTGAGCTATACCAGCCTGCCGTCCCTCTCGGGACACTTGCACATCATACACCACAAACCCCGCTTTGTCAAGCCTCCCGACCCGTTTCTTCCGCAAAACGGCCCGAAAGGGCGGCGGACAGGCCATCCCCGTCCGCCGCCCCCGCCCCTGCTCACAGCAGCGGCGCGAACAGCCGGAGCAGATCCCGGAATGTCCGGTGAACCAGCGAAATAGACCGGCAGTCCTCCAGCGTCACCGGCAGGCTTTTTGTCTGGGTGTCCAGAAAATCGTCCCGGATGTCCGCCACCGACGGGGTGCCGTACAGCAGTACGCCGTTCTCAAAGTGAAGGAACATACTGCGGTAGTCCAGATTCACCGTCCCCACCGTGGCCCACAGGTCGTCCACCACGAAGTTCTTGGCGTGGATGAACCCGGGCTCATACTCGAAGATCCGCACCCCCGCCTCCACCAGCTCCTCATAGTAGGAGCGGGTCATCTCAAAGACCGTCTTTTTGTCCGGGATGTGGGGGGTGATGATCCGCACGTCCACCCCCGACTTGGCGGCGGTGGTGAGGGCCATGGTCAGCGAATAGTCGATGACAAGGTAGGGGGTGGTGATATAGACGTACCGCTTGGCCCGGTAGATCAGGTGGAGGTACACCGACTGGCCCACCGCCTCGTTGTCCCAGGGGCAGTCATGGTAGGGCTGGACGTAGCCCGCGGCGCCCCCGTGGGCGGGGGCGGGGCGGAAGGGGGTGAAGTGCTCCTCCTCGCTGTTGGTGAAGTCCCACATGGACAGGAAGGACACGGTCATAGACCACACCGCGTCCCCCTCCAGCCGGATGGCGGAGTCCTTCCAGTGGCCAAACCGGCGCTTCACGTTGATATACTCGTCCGCCATGTTGATCCCGCCGGTGAAGGCCACCCGGCCGTCGATGATCATATACTTCCGGTGATCCCGGTTGTTCTGCCGCAGGGACACCACCGGCACGAACCGGTTGAACACCCGGCAGTGGATGCCCATGGCCTCCAGCTTCGCCGGGTAGTCCCCGGGCAGGGTGGAGATGGAGCCGATGTCGTCATAGATCACCCGCACCTCCACGCCGTCCTTCACCTTTTCCTTGGCGATATCCAGCACCGAGTTCCACAGCTTGCCCTCCTCGATGATGAAGTACTCGATGAAGATATAGCGTTCCGCCCCACGCAGGGCCTCCAGGATATCATCGTAGCAGTCGTCCCCCAGGGGGTAGTACTTGGTGCGGGTATTGCCGTAGACGGGGCAGGAAGTGGTCTGCTCCAGATAGCGGGCCATGCACGCCGCGTCCTCCCCCATCAGCTCCCCCAGGGAGGCGGAGCGGCCGCATTCCTCCCCCAGGTTCCGGCGGATCTTCCGCTCCATGGAGCGCAGGCGGCGCTGGTTGAAGGCGGACAGATGGTTGCCGCCCAGCAGCAGGTAGGCCAGCGAGCCGAAGGGCATCAGCCCCAGCACGATGATGAGCCAGCCGATCTTATAGCCGGGGTTCGCCTTGCTGCCCACAATCCACAGGGCGGCCAGCACCGACAGCGCCAGGAACAGCCACTCTACCCGGTCGAAATACGCGCTGTCCCGCAGCACCACCAGCCCCGCCGCATACAGGACGATCTGGGCGATGATCAGCACGCCCACAATCCCCAGCCGGTGAAAGAGCACCTTTCCGATTTTTCCTAAGAGCTTTTGCATGATCTCTCCTTGGGCCTTGCCGCTCGGTCTTGTTTCTATTTTAATACTACGTTTTCCTCACCCAGCGTCTCCCGCAGCTCCGCCAGCAGGGCCGCGTGGTGGAGGCAGTGGGTCTGGAGCTTCCGGCGGCTGTCCGCCAGATAGACGATGACCGGGGCCTCCCCCGGGAACATGGACAGCAGGGTTTTCAGCCAGGTGAACCGCTCCCCCCCGTCGGGGAGCTTGATCCACAGCACCTGATCCTCCCCGGCCTCGGCGGGGCGGGTCCGCGCTCCGGACAGGGGAGTCACCCGATCCACCATGATCTGGGGGGCTTTCTCGTCCCGGACGGACACCTTCCCCGTCACCACCACCGGCAGGTTCACCTTCAGGTAGGCCCCGCTCTCCGTCAGGGTGCGGGAGAAGCACAGCAGCTCCATGGCCCCCGTGGCGTCCTCCAGCATGACGTAGGCCATGAGGGAGTTGTTCTTGGTGGTCTTGGTACGCACCGAGGCCACCACCCCCGCCAGGGTCACCCGCTGGCCGTCGCCATAGGGGGAGCTGCGCTCGTCCCCCTCCTGAGCGGCCATTACCGCGGATATGGGTACCGCGCCGTAGTTCAGGGCCTGCTTTCGGTACTCGTCCATGGGGTGGCCGGACAGGTACAGCCCGGTGGTCTCCTTCTCCATGGCCATCAGCTCCACCGGGGAGAACTCCGGAATGTCGGGCAGGGCCACCGTGGGCACGGACAGGCTGTCCCCGCCGCCGCCGAACAGGTCGAACTGGCCCTCCAGGTTTTTCTTCCGATCCCGGGCGATGGCGTCCACCACCTGCTCGTAGATCTGGAGCAGCTGGGAGCGGTGAACCCCCATGCGGTCGAAGCAACCCGAGCGGATCAGACTGTCCAGCACCCGCTTGTTCAAATCGCAGTCGTACATCCGCACGCAGAACTCCGGGAAGGAGGCGAAGGGCCCGCCCTTTTTCCGCTCCTCCAGCACTGCCGCGGTAAAGCCCATTCCCACCCCTTTCAGCGCCGCCAGCCCGAAACGGATGTTGGGCCCGGACACGGTGAAGGCCGTCTCCGACTCGTTGATGTCCGGGGGGAGCAGGGCGATACCGTTGTCCCGGCACTCGGCGATGTATTCCGCCACCTTGTCCTGGGAGTCCAGCACCGAGGTGAGCAGGGCGGCCATATACTCCCGGGGATGGCGGCACTTGAACCAGGCCGTCTGGTAAGCCACAATGGCATAGGCCAGGGAGTGGGACTTGTTGAAGGCGTAGTGGGCGAAGTCGTTGATCTCATCATAGATGGACTCGGCCACCGGGGCGGGAATGCCGTTGGCCTCGCAGCCGGGGATGTTCCGCTCGGGGTCGCCGTGGATGAAGGCGCCCCGCTCCCGCTGCACGTCCTTCTCCTTCTTTTTGCTCATGGCCCGGCGCACCATGTCCGCCTGGCCCAGGGAGTAGCCCGCCAGCTTCCGGAAGATCTCAATGACCTGCTCCTGGTAGACAATGCAGCCGTAGGTGTTGGACAGGATGGGCTCCAGAGACGGGTGCTTGTAGGTCACCTTTGAGGGATCCTGGGCGCAGGCCAGGAACTTGGGGATGGAGTCCATGGGGCCGGGGCGGTACAGGGCGATGATGGCGCAGATATCCTCAATGCTCTTGGGCTTGAGGCCCACGCACACGCCGGTCATGCCCGCCGATTCCATCTGGAACACGCCGGAGGTCTTGCCGTCGGACAGCATCTGGTAGACCTCCATGTCGTCGTCGGGGATGTCCTCCAGCTTAAAGCCGGGGATCTCCTTTTGCACCATCTTGGCGGCGTCGTCCAGCACCGTCAGGTTGCGCAGGCCCAGGAAGTCCATTTTCAGCAGGCCCAGCTCCTCGATGGTGGTCATGGTGTACTGGGTGACGGGCTGGCCGTCGTTGGTGGCCAGGGGGACGTACTCGTACACCGGGCGCTTGGTGATCACCACGCCGGCGGCATGGGTGGAGGCGTTGCGGGGCATCCCCTCGATCTTCCGGGCCATGTCCACCAGCTCTTTGACCCGCTCGTCCCCGTTGTACAGGTCGCTCAGCCCCTTGGACAGCACCAGCGCCTTGTCCAGCGTCATTTTGGGGTCAAAAGGCACTTGCTTGGCGATGTTGTCCACCTCGGCGTAGGGGAAGTTGAGCACCCGGCCCACGTCCCGGATGGCGGCCTTGGCCTTCATGGTGCCGAAGGTGACGATCTGCACCACGTGATCCTCCCCATACTTCCTGGCCACGTAGTCGATGACCTCCTGCCGCCGCCGGATGCAGAAGTCGATGTCGATATCGGGCATGGTCACCCGCTCGGGGTTCAGGAACCGCTCGAAGATGAGGCCGTACCTGATGGGATCCACGTCGGTGATCCGCAGGCAGTAGGCCACCATGGAGCCCGCCCCGGAGCCGCGGCCCGGCCCCACCGGGATGCCGTGCTCCTTGGCATAGCCGATGAAATCGGACACGATGAGGAAGTAGTCCACAAACCCCATCTGCCGGATGACCCCCATCTCCATCCGCAGGCGGTTCTTCAGCTCCTCCCCGCCGTCGGGATAGCGGCGGCCAAAGCCCTGCCAGCACAGCTTCTCAAAATAGGCGTCCCCGTCCGTCTCCCCCCGGGGCAGCTTGAACTCGGGCAGGTGGTACTTGCCGAACTCAAAGTCCACGTTGCACAGATCCACGATCTTCTGGGTGTTGTCGATGGCCTCGGGGCAGTTGGGGAACAGGGCGCGCATCTCGTCCTCGCTCTTGACATAGAACTCGTCCGTCTCAAAGCGCATCCGGTCGGCGTCCTCCACCAGCTTGCCCATCTGGACGCACATGAGCACGTCCTGCATGGCGGAGTCCTCCCGGGTGAGGTAGTGGCAGTCGTTGGTGGCCACCAGGGGGATGCCCGTTTCCTTGCTGAGGCGCAGCATCCCCGCGATCACCGCCTGCTGCTCGGGTATGCGGTGATCCTGTATCTCCAGGTAGTAGCCGTCCTCCCCAAACAGCTCCCGCATCTCCAGCGCCTTGGCCTTAGCCCCCTCGTAATCGCCGTTCCTCAGCCGCCGGGGGATCTCCCCCGCCAGGCAGGCGGACAGGGCGATAAGCCCCTCATGGTGCTCCCGCAGCAGGTCCATGTCGATCCGGGGTTTGATGTAGAAGCCCTCGGTGAAGGCCATGGACACCATGTAGCTCAGGTTCCGGTAGCCCTCCTCGTTGCGGCACAGCAGGACGAGGTGGCGGGCGGATCCGTCCAGCTCGTGCACCCGGTCGAACCGGGTGCGGGGGGCCACGTAGACCTCACAGCCGATGATGGGCTTGATCCCCGCCGCCTTGCAGGCCCGGTAGAAGTCGATGACGCCATACATCACCCCGTGGTCGGTGATGGCCACGGCGGTCTGGCCCAGGGCCTTGACCCGCTCCACCAGCTGGTTGATCCGGCAGGCCCCGTCCAGCAGGGAGTATTCGGTGTGGAGATGTAAGTGGGTAAAGGACATAGGCGCGGCCTCCTTGTTTCTTTGATGCCTACGTAGGGGCCGATGTCCTCATCGGCCCTTTCTCATATCTTTGGGGACGGGCCGCTGGGGACAGCGGCCCCTACGGATGTTCTATCGGGGGCGCGGCGATTCCATTCCCCGCCAGCTCCAGCAGCTTCCGCATCCGGTGGTTGAAGGCCGACTTGCTCACCGCCGGGTCGCACAGCGCCCCCAGCTGGGTCAGGTTCAGCTCCGGGTTGTCCAGCCGCAGCCGGGCCGCCTCCCGGAGCTTGTCCGGCAGGCCCTCCAGCCGCCCGGCCTCCTCCAGGCGGCGGATGGCGTCCAGCTGCTCCCGGGCCGCCGCCACCGTCTTGTCCAGGTTGGCGCTGTCGCAGTTCACCTGGCGGTTGACGCTGCCCCGGAGATCCCGCTCGATCTTGGCGGCCATCACCCCCATGGCGGACACCGGGGCCCCTAAAAACGTCAGGAAGTCCTCGATCTGGTGGGAGTGCTTGAAGTAGATCACCCGGTTCCCCTTCCGCTCCGTCTCCTTGGGCTCGAAGCCCGCCTCCCGCAGCAGGGCAGGGAGCTCCCGGCCCGCGTGGTAGTGGGAGGTGGCCAGCTCCAGGTGGTAGCCCTTCATGGGGTCGGTGACCGAGCCCCCCGCCAGGAACGCCCCCCGGAGAAAGGCGGTGCGGCAGTGCTCCTCCTCCAGCCGGGCCAGATTGATGTGGAGGGACACCGCCCCCTCCCACTCCAGGTCGAAGGCGTCAAAGATGGTTTTCAGCTTGTCCGGCAGGTCGATCACGAAGGCCCCCTTGCCCTCCCCGGGGCCGGGGAGCTGGTCAAAGCCCAGCTTGAACGCCTTCCGGAACAGCAGGGGCAGGCGCTCCTTCAGGGCCGGGGACTCGGTGACGATCCGGGCCTGCCGCCGGTCGAAGGCGGCGCAGAACAGCAGGACGCCGTAGGCCTCCGCCTGGGCGCAGCACCGGCGGTTCACCGGCTGGCGGCACAGCTCCTGCTTCACATCGGCGGAAAAGGCCATGGCAGTCCCTCCTTACAAGCTGTTTTGCCGCCCGCCCCGATGGGGCGGGCAATCAGGGACGCGCGGAAAAGGCCCCGGCAGTCCCTCCTTGCAATCAGGGACGCGCGGAAAGGCCCCGGCAGTCCCCCTTAAAAAATCTTGGTCTCCGCCCGCTGCTCGTACAGATCCATCACCGCCTGGGCCACCTTCACCCCGGAGTGGCGGGCGTAGCCGCAGTCCGTGTCCAGCAGGGGGCGGAACACCGCCTCCGCGCCCAGCAGCTCCAGCTCCCGGCGGTCGGCCCGCATGGGCTCCGCGTCCTCGGCGGAGTAGCGTTCCAGCAGCACCGGGCCGATGGGGTCGGAGTTGCACAGGCACAGATCCACCAGCCCCGGCCCGCCGTGCTCCAGCAGGGCGGCCACGTGATCCTGGGCGGTCATGCCCTCCGTCTCCCCGTCCTGGGTCATGATGTTGCACACGTAGATCTTCAGCGCGCCGCTGTCCTGGATGGCCTCGGCGATGCCGTCCACCAGCAGGTTGGGGATGACGCTGGTGTACAGGCTTCCCGGCCCCAGCAGGATCACCTCGGCCCGCCGGATGGCCTCCACCGCCGCGGGCAGGGCGGGGGTGTGCTCCGGCAGCAGGCGCACGTGGTGGATGCGGCAGTTCTGCTCCTTCTTGGCGGCGGAGATCTTGGACTCCCCCCGGACGCTGGCGCCGTTTTCAAAGGCGGCCTCCAATTGCACGTTGGAATTGGTGACGGGAAGAATACGCCCCGTAATGGCCAACACCTCGCTCATCCGGGCCACCGCCTGATCGAAGGAGGGGGAGATGCCGTCCAGCGCCGCCAGCAGCAGGTTGCCGAAGGCCTGCCCCGCCAGCCGCCCGTCGGGGAAGCGGTAGGCCAGCAGCTCCTGCATCAGCGGCTCGGCGCCCGCCAGCGCCTCCATGCAGTTGCGGATGTCGCCGGGGGGCGGCATCCCCAGATCCTCCCGGAGCATCCCCGATCCGCCCCCGTCGTCCGCCACGGTGACGATGGCGGTGAGGTCGCCGGTATAGAGCTTCAGCCCCCGCAGGATGGCGGACAGGCCGTGCCCGCCCCCCAGGGCCGCGATGGCGGGGCCCTTCCGCCGCTTGATCTCTCCCATACTCATGCCCTCGTCATGTCCCGGTGGGTCTCACCGGCCGCGTAGCCCAGCCCCTGGATGTACTCGCACAACGCGTGGGTCACCGCCACCGAGCGGTGCCGCCCGCCGGTGCAGCCCACGGCAATCACCAGGGCGCTCTTGCCCTCCTCCACAAAGTGGGGCAGGAGGAAGTCCATCAGCCCCCGCAGGTGCTCCATCAGCTCCTGGGCGGTGGGGCTGGCAAATACGTAGTCCGCCACCCCCTGATCCAGCCCCGTCTGGGGCCGCAGATCCTCCACATAGAAGGGGTTGGGCAGGAAGCGCACGTCAAACACCAGGTCGGCCTCCAGGGGGATGCCGTACTTGAAGCCGAAGGAGGTGACGGAAACGCTCATCTCGTTGGCGCTCTTGCGGTTGCAGGCGAACATATCCAGCACCTGCCCCCGCAGCTTCCGCACCGGCAGGGAGGAGGTGGTGATGATGTAGTCCGCCCGGGCCCGCAGGGGCTCCATGGCCGCCCGTTCCCGCTCCACCGCCCGGGACAGACTGCCCGCCTCCGCCAGCAGGGGGTGGCTGCGGCGGGTCTCCTTGTACCGCTTGATGATGGTGGTGTCGTCCGCGTCCACGAACAGCACCTTGTAGTGGAACTCCATGGCCGACAGGGCGTCCATGGCCTGGAACAGGCCGTCAAAGTGCTCCCCCGCCCGGATGTCGCACACCATGGCCACCCGCTCGTAGGAGCCCGCCCCGGCCAGGCACACCTCGGCAAACTTGGGGATGAGCACCGGGGGCAGGTTGTCCACGCAGAAGAAACCGCTGTCCTCTAAAATGGACATGACGGTGGACTTGCCCGCCCCGGACAGGCCGGACACAATCAGAAATTCCATCCTTTACCCTCCTTCCCCAGATAGCGTACCTCCGGCTCCAGGGTGACGCCCGTCTCTTTGAATACCCGCTCCCGCACCTGGGCCATGAGCTTGACGATATCGTCACAGGTGGCCCCGCCCCGGTTGATCACAAAGCCCGCGTGCTTCTCCGACACCTGGGCCCCGCCCACGGTGAGGCCCTTGAGCCCGCAGCCGTCGATGAGGGCGGCGGCGTAGACGGGCTGGCCGTCCACGGGGGCGGGCCGCTTGAAGGTGGATCCGGCGCTTGGGTATTCCAGGGGCTGCTTCTCCCGGCGGCGCTGGGCGAAGTCGTCCATCTTCGCCTTGATCTCGGCGGGATCCCCCGGCTTCAGGGAGAAGCAGGCCCGCAGGATGAAGTCGTCCTGCTCCTGGAACTGGCTGTGGCGGTAGGAGAATTTGGGGTTGACGTGCTCCCGCACAAATTCCTGGCCGGGACAGCTCACAGAGGACACGCTGGAAGCCGCCTGCCCCAGCTCGCCGCCGTAGGCCCCGGCGTTCATATACACGCCGCCCCCCACGCTGCCGGGGATGCCCTGGGCGAACTCCAGGCCGGTCAGCCCGCACTCCAGGGCGAAGGAGGCCAGCCGGGCCAGGGACACGCCGCTCCCCGCCAGGATGGTCTGGTGTCCGGGCCACTCCCCCTGGGGCAGCAGCTCCAGGCGGTTCAGGCCGTCGAACGCCTTCATCACCAGCAGATCTGCCCCCTGGTCGCTCACCAGCAGGTTGGAGCCCTTGCCCATGAAGAAGGGGCGTACGCCGAACTCCAGCGCGGCCACGGACAAAATCTGCTGTACCTCGTCCTCGTTTTGAGGCAGGGCCATCAGGGGCACCGGCCCCCCCACCTGGAAGGAGGTGTGGCGGCTCATGGGCTCATCCCGGCGCAGCTCCAGGGTGGGGGCGGCGGCGCGCAGGCGGTCATACAGGGCGTTCCAGTTCATGGTGAGGGCCTCCCGGAAATTGGTTTTGTTTCTGTTAGTTTACCACATTTTTCTCGCTATGAGAATAGGCTTCCTGAAAATTTAAGAAGCGGGGCGGAAAGCCCGCCCCGCTCCTGTCTGAGTTCCACGTCAGCCCAACGCGGCAGGCCGTGCGGACGCTGTCCCGGCGAGATCAGCAGCAGTAATTTTTGTCCTGGCAGCCCTCCGGGGGCGCGATGGTGTTGGGCGGGAAGAACTCCTCGGTGGGGAACTGCACCTGACGGAAGATGGCGCAGGGATCCTCCTCGCCGCTGTTGGCGGTGCACTCCTTGCTGGGCATACAGTAGTCGTAGGCGGGGATGAGCAGCTGGCTGTCCCGCTCCAGACGGATGATGGAGAACTGGCCCAGGGTGACGTACACCCGCCGGCCCTCGCCGCCCATGTTCAGCTCCCCGGGGAAGCAGCCGGCGATGCCCGCGGGCACCTCGGCGTCGCTGCCGCAGGCGCAGACGGGGGGATCGCAGGGGTCGGACAGGCGCATACTCAGGATGATGGGATCCACGGAGTTTGTCATTGACACCAACTTGGAAGGTTTTGGTGTGCATTTAAATCTTCTAACTTTTTCAAGATAATTCGAACCGTTCCGTCCTTATTCACGCTAATACGGTCTATAATTTTGCGTAAATCAAGGTTGGTTGCCGTTTCCAGCGCCAGAAACCGTTCGATCTCCGCTTTGTACGATTTAACCAAATTTTCGCTATTCTGCTGAACGGAAACGGATCGCTGCAGACGTTTCAAGCTGTCATCCAGTTCGGACAGTTCTTTGGTGATCTGCGCTGTCTTAGCTTTCAATTCGGCCATCGTCATGACATCGTTCGCGTACATTTCCTGATAGCGTGACTTCTTGGCCAGCAGACGTTTTCGCTTCTTTTCAACGTCCTCCACTTTGATCTCGTTCTGTGCACTGGAATGGCGTCTGTTTACCTCTGACAGGATACCTTGGACGAAGCGGTCTTTATCCTGAATCAGTGAACTGAAATAGTCTCGGATCTCAGCAAGCAGCTCCGCTTCCTCAATTTTGACGAGGTTATCACACTGCTCAGCGGTATATTGACTGTTCGTGGAGCAAATCCAATACACCCGGGTGTTGACATAGGTGTATTTTCTCCTACAGAAAGACTTCCCACAGTGCTCGCATTTGATCAACGTGCTAAACAGGTGTTTCGAACTGTACCTCGAATCCGTGCTGTGCCCATCAAACGTTTTGTACTTCGTGCGCCGTTCTTCAATCTGAGTCTGCGCACGCAGAAACTCATCCATTGTGATGATAGCCCAATCCGGCCGGTCATGGTGAAAGTTCTGCTCCGCCGGAAGCCGTATCTGATGTCCGGTCAGAAAGTCCTCAATTTCATACTTGTTGTTCACATAGTGGCCGCAGTAGATCGGATTTGTCAACACGCGTCTGACACCGCGAGGGTTCCATTCACAGCCGAATTTTGTTTTGGCCCCGTCCGCGTTCAAGGCCAGACTGATACCCCGGCAGCCAGCGCCTTCCTTTAAGTACATACGGAAGATTGTTCGAACCACTTCGGCCTCTACAGGATTGATTTGAAGGGTAAAGTTATCCATGCGGTCATAGCCAAAGATTCGTTGGGGCACCCTGCCCTTCTTTGCGTTGATCTTCTTGCCCCACTTGACACGCTTAGACAGGTTTCCGCTCTCCTCCTGGGCCATGGCACCAAAAATCGTCAAGATGAACTCACTGTCGCCCAACGATGTCATATTGGCGGTGAGAAAGATCACATTCACCCCAATGGATTTCAGTACACGGATGCTTTGCAGAAAATCCACAGTGTTGCGGGCAACGCGAGAAATGTCTTTTACCACGACCATTTCAAAAAGACCCATCTGTGCGTCCTGCATCAACCGCTGGAACTCAACGCGCTTCTTGAGGCTCGTCCCGCTGATTCCCTCATCGGCATACAGCCGGAACAATTCATAGCCGTTTTTCTTCGCATACTCCAGAAAAAATTCCTTTTGATGTACTAAGCTGTCCTTCTGTTCCTCTCGATCAGTTGACACGCGGCAATATGCTGCTATTCTCATTGGCTGCTCCTTTCATCAGCCAACCTATATCCATGCTTATTCTACAACAGATAGCAAAAAAATACAAGGAAGCCAAGTGTTTCTTAGCATGAAGGATATAGGACGGATTTGCTGTTTGGCAATCAGTTTCTTGGCTTTATGGCAACCAGCTTTTCGGCAATCATCCTTTTTAACACCTTTTGCATTTCACATGGTGTATTGGGATCAACAACTGTATACTTCACTTTCGGGCGGTCTTGCTTCATTCCACATCTCCTCTCCAGGTTCGATGATTAGCAACAGGCTATAACCGTGCCACACCTATGTTCTATGATAGTTCTAAGATGAAAATAACTTTTATAAGATGGAGTTACCCCTGTCTCCAGCCCACTTCCTGCGCTCTCGCTTTAGACCGCGTATTTTCAGGCCGCGCTATGCGCTGATTGTGCGGCGGGCGAGCATGATGCACACTATCCGCCGCTCCTGTATGACTGCCGGGACAGGGTGTGGGCTTGCGCCATTTGTCAAGGAGCAAAGGCCATTCGAGATGCCTGTGCATAATAAATTAGGGCTTCCATAAAAAATTGTGCGGTGAAAGGAAAATTTTAGAATTTTGTTTTTCCAATACATTGTATGCCGGACTTGACAACCACTAAATATTGTGTTAATATCCATTTGTCGTTGATTCTATGTGCGTTTCCTCTTTTTTAGAGGGCAGATTGGCCTTACCGATCTGGGAGCGATAGGTTTCGCATTGCACACGTTACGGGAGCTGGCGGCCCCTTCCCAAGAGGTGGAGGGGGAGCAGTACGCTACTCCCGGGTTTTGTATGTATCGTCAGCGGGATCGCTATGCCCATTTGCGGCGGCATCCGCTGGCGATTTTGTTTTCTACATAGGGGGATATACTCCCCGGCGCGTAAAGCGGGAATGACTGGGGCTCATCTGTGGATGAGCCAAGCCGGCAATGCCGGAATCCAGTTGTTCCCGCTTTTTTACTGCCCAAACGCCGAAAGGCTTTGAGGATAAATCTACAAAAGAAAGGAGTTCGGACATGAAGTACCACGCAGTATGGAAGCCCGGAGGCCGCCCGCGCCGCGGGATGGGCTCCATGAAGCCGGGCCGGAGACAGCTCCAGGCCCTCAAGCCAAGGGGAACTATCCCAGGAAAGGGGGCGGTGAACTGTGGCGGAATCGCAGGGAAGGCCCTCATCATCGACCAGGGCGGTATGACCACCGACCTGCTGCTGATGAAGGACGGCGCGGGCGACCTGTCCGTGTGCGAATCCCTGGAGCATGGGGTCATCACCTTGTATAACCAGGTGAAGTCCAGGGTGAACGCGGAGCTGGACGTATTGCTGGAGGAGTCGGAGATCGACGCCATCCTCCTGGGCCGGAAGGAACACGTTTCGTCCCAGGTGGCCGGTATGGTAGAGCGTCAGGCCCAGGCCTTTGTCAGCGACCTGTTCAGCACCTTGCGGGAGCGAGGGCTGGAGCTGAAATCCGGCGTGGTGGTGTTCCTGGGCGGCGGGTCCATCCTGCTGCGCCGGCAGATCGAGGCGTCGGGTAAGGTGGCCCATCCCCTGTTCGTGGACGATATCCGGGCCAACGCCAAGGGGTTCGAGCTGCTGTATCGGCTGGCACAGGAGGGCAGGTGACAGGGATGGACGGCAAAAGAGATCCAGGCAAGTTCACCGTGCGCTTTAATCTCCGCGACCCCCAGCAGCGGCGGGCGGCGGAGCTTCTCAACCAGCAGGGGCGTTCCAAGGCCCAGTTTATCGCCAACGCCGTGCTGTGCTATGCCGGCGGGCAGGCGCCAATTCCACAGGGGGAGCCAACCATGGGCAGCGAACAGCTCCGGCAGCTTGTGGAAGATATCCTGGCACAACGGGAGGGTCAGGTCCAAGAAAAAATGTCCTTTGTGCCGGAGGCCCCGGCAGATGGCAGAATACTTAATGAACCAGAACGAAGCATGATATTTAAAACACTGGACGCATTCCAGAAACAGTAATAAAATGAGGCATAGCGGCGCTATGCCTCATTTTTCTTTTCCATAGCAATGGCTACGAAGCTGTCTATCGCGTCCTCCAGGTGCCGGTATTGCTCCGGGGTCAGCTGGGAAACCTTCTGAGAGAGGCTGGAGAGATCCTGGGTGGAAACATACCCAAAGAGCAGGTAGTCCGCGCTGATATCCAGTGCGCCGCACACCCGAATGATGGTGTCCGCCCGCATGGCCTTCTTACCCAGCTCAGCAGTGGAAATGGTTTGGGCGGTGATGCCGACCCGTTCCGCCAATTCCTCCTGGGTCATGCGCAGCTGCTTGCGCCGTTCGTAAAGCCGTTTCCCAACTTCCTGTAATGTAATGTTCATGCCCTTCCCTCTCTCCATGTTTTAGCTTTAGTCTATCTGCTTTAGTATGGATTATTAAGAGAATAAAGTTGATTTATATAATCTTTAGCATTATAATAGAAGAATATTTTTGATAGGGGTGTTCATTCATGCTGAAAACCTGCGCTATTACAGGCCACCGGCCGACGCGGTTCAAATTCAAGTATAACGAAAACTATGCTGGCTGCAAGCGTCTAAAAAAGCGATTACACGACCAGTTTATCCTACTCTATGAGCAAGGTGTAAGTCGGTTCTTGGTAGGCGGGGCCTTGGGCGTAGATATGTGGAGCGGAGAAATCCTGCTGAGGCTGAAGGAGCAGCCGGAGTACAGCGAGATTGAGTTGATGATTGCCCTGCCCTTTGTAGGCCACGACAGTACCTGGGATGACCGGAGCAAGCTGCGTATGACGTTTCTAATCAAGCACAGCGCCAAGACAGTCACCGTAGGAGCAAGTGCCCAGCCTCCCGCAGTAAACTACCGCCGCCGGAACGAATTACTGGTGAATCAGGCAGATTGCCTCCTGGCAGTCTATGACAATGACCAAAGTATTCGCAGCGAGACCGGTATGACAGTAAATCTTGCGAAGAAAAAGGGGATTCCCGTCATCTGTATTCACCCGGATACAGGAATTGTATCCGAATAACATTTTTCGCGTTCTTTCTATTGTATCCAGACTAAAATCGTGATATGATAGAGATAATAGAGATATATCCCATGAAATGTTGAGGAGGCGCACAATGAAGTATGTAGAAAGCCCACAGTTGGAGTTAAAGGAACAGATCAACGCGGAGTTCAAAAAGGAGATCATCGCCTTTGCCAATACAGACGGCGGGGAGATCTATGTCGGTATAGCGCGGGATGGCTCCATAACTGGCATTGAAGATTCGGAATCAGAGATGGAGAAGATCGGAAATATGATCCGGGACGGGATCAAGCCGGATCTGACCGCCTATACATCCATTGAGCGTGTAGAGGATGGCGGAAAAGCCCTGATCCGTGTGTCCGTGTCCAGAGGCTTGAAGCGCCCCTATCACCTGACAGACAAGGGGCTCAAGCCCACCGGCGTTTTTGTCCGCCACGGAGTATCTTCTGTCCCCGCCACAGACGAGGCCATCCGCCAGATGCTTCGGGAAAGCGATGGGACCACCTTTGACAAGATGCGCTCCGTCAATCAGGAATTGACCTTTGAGTATGCCGAAAAAACATTTCAAACGAGCCAGATCGTTTTCGATGCGGCTCACAAGCGAACACTGGGCCTGATTGACGTGGACGGCTACTACACCAACGCGGCCCTGCTGCTCTCCGACCAGTGCGGGCACATCATCCGCTGCGCCGTCTATGAGGGAACGGGAAAAAATAAGTTCAAAACCCGCAAGGAGTTCTCCGGTTCGATCCTCAAGCAGATGGATGACGCCTACTCGTTCCTGTCACTGAACAACAACCTGCGCGCCACCTTTGACGGCCTGCGGCGGATCGACCACGCCGACTACCCGGAGGAGGCCAT
>JAETQF010000047.1 GCA_021770845.1 Oscillospiraceae bacterium | reverse complement strand
TCCTTGGCGATGATCTGGTAGGCGGCCTCGAAGTCGCCCTCCGCCACCTTGGCGATGAACTCGGGAATGTGGATTTTCACCGGGCAGCCGGACACGCAGGGCATATTCTTGCAGTTCAGGCACCGCTGGGCCTCGTCCATGGCCTGCTCTTTGGTGTAGCCCAGGGCTACCTCGTTGAAGTTGGTGGCCCGCACCTGGGGATCCTGGTGGGGCATGGGGTTCTTATCCGGTCTCATGTTGGGCATTTTACTGTACCTCCTGGCGGAACAGATTGCAGGCTTCCTCATAGGCGTGCCGCTCAAAGTCCTTGTACATGGCGCCCCGGGCCATGGCCTCGTCGAAGTCCACCTGGTGGCCGTCGAACTCCGGGCCGTCCACGCAGGCGAATTTCGTCTCTCCGCCCACCGTCAGGCGGCAGCCACCGCACATACCGGTGCCGTCGATCATGATGGGGTTCATGCTCACCACGGTGGGGATGTCGTACTGCTTGGTGAGCTGGCAGACGAACTTCATCATGATCACCGGGCCGATGGCGATGACCCGGTCGTATTTTGCCCCCGCCTGGATCTGCTCCTTGAGCAGGTCGGTGACCAGGGCCTTCTTGCCATAGGAGCCGTCGTCGGTGCCGATGATGAGCTGGGTGGAGGCGGCCTTGAACTCATCCTCCAGGATCACCAGATCCTTGTTGCGGAAGCCCACGATCAAATCCACGTGGCAGCCCACGTCGTGGAGCTTTTTTGCCACCGGGTAGGCGATGGCGGTGCCTACGCCGCCCCCGACGACGGCCACCCGGCGCAGGCCCTCCGTCTCGGTGGCCTTGCCCAGGGGGCCTACGAAGTCCTGGAGGAAGTCCCCCTCCTCCTTGTGGTTCAGCTTCTCGGTGGTGCCCCCCACGATCTGGAAGATGATGGTGACGGTGCCCGCCTCCCGGTCGAAGGCCGCGATGGTCAGGGGGATGCGCTCCCCGTCCTCGTCCACCCGGAGGATGATGAACTGCCCCGGCTCCGCCTTCCGGGCCACGGCGGGGGCCTCCACCTCCATCAGCGTCACGGTGGGGTTGAGCACCCGCTTTTTCACGATGCGAT
>JAETQF010000046.1 GCA_021770845.1 Oscillospiraceae bacterium | reverse complement strand
TCCTTGGCGATGATCTGGTAGGCGGCCTCGAAGTCGCCCTCCGCCACCTTGGCGATGAACTCGGGAATGTGGATTTTCACCGGGCAGCCGGACACGCAGGGCATATTCTTGCAGTTGAGGCACCGCTGGGCCTCGTCCATGGCCTGCTCCTGGGTGTAGCCCAGGGCTACCTCGTTGAAGTTGGTGGCCCGCACCTGGGGATCCTGGTGGGGCATGGGGTTCTTATCCGGTCTCATGTTGGGCATTTTACTGTACCTCCTGCTTGAACAGGTTGCAGGCCGCCTCGTAGGCGTGCCGCTCGAAATCCTTGTACATGGCGCCCCGGGCCATGGCCTCGTCGAAGTCCACTTGGTGGCCGTCGAACTCCGGGCCGTCCACGCAGGCGAATTTCGTCTCCCCGCCCACGGTGAGGCGGCAGCCGCCGCACATCCCGGTGCCGTCGATCATGATGGGGTTCATGCTCACCACGGTGGGGATGTCGTACTGCTTGGTGAGCTGGCAGACGAACTTCATCATGATCACCGGGCCGATGGCGATGACACGGTCGTACTTCGCCCCCGCCTGGATCTGCTCCTTGAGCAGGTCGGTGACCAGGGCCTTTTTGCCGTAGGAGCCGTCGTCGGTGCCGATGATGAGCTGGGTGGAGGCGGCCTTGAACTCATCCTCCAGGATCACCAGATCCTTGCTGCGGAAGCCCACGATGAGATCCACGTGGCAGCCCACGTCGTGGAGTTTTTTCGCCACCGGGTAGGCGATGGCAGTGCCCACGCCGCCCCCGACGACGGCCACCCGGCGCAGGCCCTCCGTCTCGGTGGCCTTGCCCAGGGGGCCCACGAAGTCCTGGAGGAAGTCCCCCTCCTCCTTGTGGTTCAGCTTCTCGGTGGTGCCGCCCACGATCTGGAAGATGATGGTGACGGTGCCCGCCTGCCGGTCAAAGGCGGCGATGGTCAGGGGGATGCGCTCCCCGTTCTCGTCCACCCGGAGGATGATGAACTGCCCCGGCTCCGCCTTCCGGGCCACGGCGGGGGCCTCCACCTCCATCAGCGTCACGGTGGGGTTGAGCACCCGCTTTTTCACGATGCGAT
>JAETQF010000029.1 GCA_021770845.1 Oscillospiraceae bacterium | reverse complement strand
GGGCGGGATTTGACCGGCACGCTGATCTCGGACATTGTGCTCCAGCTTTTAAGCTACGTGGCCCAGACCGAGCGGGAGAACCTCCGCCAGCGGCAGGCGGAGGGCATCGCGGCGGCGAAAGCAAACGGGGTGAAATTCGGGGTGCCATGCCGGATTCTGCCGGACAACTTTGAGGAATTGCGAAAAGCGTGGCGCGGCGGGCAGCTGACTCTGCGCGCGGCGGCGAAGATCTGCGGAATACCAAAATCCACCTTCCGGGATGCCGCAGTCCGTGCGGAAACGGCCGCAGGGTGTTAATGGGAGAAAAAGCACTGGACGGAAACCTATAGGTTTCCGTCCAAAAAAACTTTTTCAAAAAGCCCTTATTTCTCCAGGGTTCATGCCGATAAAAGACATAGAACGGGATGAAATCCCGCAAAAAAGCACTGGACGGAAACCTATGCTTTTCCGCCCAGGCCCTTTGAAGCACGGAGCGGGAGGGAAGGGGGAGACGGTCATGGCGTGGAAGAAACGGGCTGCCGGAGACGGCAAAACGGTTCAGTACACCACCATTAAAGTCCGGCTCTACCCCACCGAGGCCCAGGCGGAGCTGTTTGAGAACACCTTCGGCTGCTGCCGCTACATCTGGAACCATATGCTGGCCGACCAGCAGCGGTTCTATTTGGAAACGGATCAGCACTTCATCCCCACCCCGGCCAAATACAAGAAGGAAGCCCCGTTCCTGAAAGAGGTGGACAATCAGGCGCTGATCCAGGAGCACAACAAGCTGTCCCAGGCGTTCCGCGTGTTCTTCAAAAGCCCGGAGGCCTTTGGCTACCCCAGGTTCAAGAAGAAGAAAACGGATCGGGACTCCTTCACCGCCTGCAACCACGTATTTGAGTCCGGCCCCACCATCTACACCACCAGGGACGGCATCCGCATGACTAAGGCGGGCATCGTCAAGGCCAGGTTCTCCCGCCGCGCCGAGGCGTGGTGGAGCCTCCGGCGGGTGACGGTGGAAAAAACCAAGTCCGGCAAATATTTTTGCTCCATTCTCTACGAGCGCGAGGTGAAAACGCCGGAGCCGGTCGCCCCCGCACCGGAGACCACCCTGGGCCTGAAATACTCCGTGGGGCATTTTTATGTGGCCGACAACGGCGACATGGCCGACCCGCCCCGCTGGCTGAAGCAGTCCCAGGAAAAGCTGGCAAAGCTCCAGCAGCGGTTAAACCGTATGCGGCCCGGCTCCCGGAATTACCAGGAGGCGGTGCGGAAATACCGCGAAATCCATGAGCACATCGCCAACCAGCGCCGCGACTTCATCCACAAGGAATCCAGCCGGATAGCCAACGGCTGGGACGCCGTGTGTATGCGGGCGGACGCGCTGGACGAGATGGCCAGGAGCGCCTCCCGGGGGAACGCGTTCAAGTCCGGCTACGGCGCGTTTCGGGAGTGCCTGCGGTACAAGCTGGCGAGGCAGGGGAAGCAGCTGCTGGTGGTGAACCGCTACGAGCTCACCACACGCACCTGCTCGGCGTGCGGCTTTGTCCAGAGCTCCGCCAGCTACAGGCGGCGAACCTGGAGCTGCCCCAAATGCGGCGCGGCCCACAACCGGGAGGTCAACGCCGCGAGGAACATCAAAGCCCAGGGCCTGGCCCAAATTGCCGCCTGCGCGTAGGGCGCGCCATTTAAGACATACAACGCGGTTTGTCCGGCGGGCCGAGCCGTCCCGCCCTGCACCATAGAATGTACGCTATACCGGTCGGGACGCCGGTGAACGCCCATGATTCCGGCTGGGAGCGTTGAGTGAAGCGAAATTGCGCCGCAATCCCGTTTCACTCAGCGTTTTCCAGGCCGCAGAGTGGGAAACGAGAGGGTGTGTGCGCACACCTGAAAGCCCTCTGGGGCTGTCCAAAATATTATGACAATGAAAACGCGCGGGCCCGCCGCGCAGGGCGGGAGGATGGAATACCGAACCGCCAAACCGAAAAGGAGTTGCGGCTATGCTCAGCTTGAATCTGAGGCCGGGGGAGTATATGACGGTCGGCGGCAATGTGGTGGTTCAGCTCGACCGGATCAACGGCGACCGCTGCAAGCTGCTGATTGACGCGCCGAGGGAGGTCACAATTCTGCGGGGCGAGGTGCTGGAGCGCACCGGCGGGCAGCGCCCGGACTGCGTGTTCGACGCGCCCCGCTGGCACCGGTGCGAGATCCCCTGGAACCGGAGCAAGGCGCAGGCGCTGGACGCCATGCGGAAGCTGCTGGCCCAGATGGACGGCAGGGACGGCGACGTGCAGGCCCTGCGGCGGCAGCTGGAGCATATGTTCCCCAGCGAGGCAGAGCAAACCCCTGAGATTTCAAACGGCTGACGAGCCGGGTGAAATATAGTTCCGTATCGAACGGGCCGGCCGCTGTGCACGGCGGCGGCTTGGACGGTACCCCACCCAGTGCCGGGACACGGACGTTCCGGCGCGCCGGACTATCCCAGCAATCATTTTATTTATAGGAGGACTATAAAATGAGGATTCAGCACAACATAATGGCTATGAATGCCTACCGGAACTACACCAACAACGTAGCCGCCATGAAGAAGAACCTGGAGAAGCTCTCCTCCGGCTACAAGATCAACCGCGCCGGCGACGACGCCGCCGGTCTGGCCATTTCCGAGAAGATGCGTGCTCAGATCACCGGCCTGGAGACCGCGCAGAAGAACGCGAAGGACGGCATCTCCCTGGTGCAGACCGCCGAGGGTGCCCTGACCGAGGTGCACGATATGCTCAACCGTATGGTGGAGCTGGCCACCCAGTCCGCCAACGGCACCTACGACAACACCACCGACCGGTTCCAGATGCAGAAGGAAGTCAACCAGCTGCTGGACGAGATCAACCGCATCGCCGACAGCTCCAACTTCAACGGCATCAAGCTGCTGGACGGCTCCCTGGGCCTGAACACCGACGCCTTTACGGTCACCGCTGGCGACACCTATACCGCCGCTACCGGCGCGACCACCACCGACCTGACCCCGATCGGCATGCACGGCGGCGCGGCCGTGGCCGCCGCCGCCCCCTCCTTCACCGTGAACCTGAAGGAGCTGGAGGGTAACATTGCCACGGGCGCTACAAACACGCTCACATTTACCCTCAACATTGGCGGCCAGAATGTTACCGCCAGCATTGCTGGTACTGCTGGTGCTTCCAAGGCCGTCACTGCCACTAATGTTGCCTCCGCCATCGCGGCCAAGTACACCGGTTCGACCGCAAGCAAGTCCATCAAGATCGGCGATGTCTTCTTCGGCGCGACCAACGCCGGCGGTGTGCTCACCTTCTCCATGAAGGGCTATGACAAGGCAGGCGTGTTCACTGCGGCGACTGGGGCGACCGGAGCCGCGAAACTTTCCGAGGATCAGGTCAAGGCGCTCAACGCCGCGCTGGCCGCCGCCAAGGTCTCGGTAAACGCCTCTGTTACCGGCACGGCGAGCTGGGCGAACGTGAACAACGTCGATCACGGCATTACCCCCACCCTCGGTGTGGCCAAGGTGGACGGCGGCCTGCTGGGCGCTGAGTACGACATCACCAACCTGCTGGCTGACGGCGCGAGCCTGAAGGTCGAGGGCTCGACCTTCACCGTGAAGATGGGAGCCGGAGCCACCGGTACCGGCAACACCCTCGCCATCGACACCGACAAGTACAAAACCGAGGCGGAGCAGATGGCGAAGCTCAAGGAGCTGCTGACCGCTGCCAGCACCACCAACTTCAATATCAACACTGCCGACGGCAACAAGATCAGCATTGACCAGAAGGCCTCCGGCGCCATAACCGGCGTCAAGACCATGGCCGATGTGACCGTCGAGCTGACCACCCCCAAGCAGGACGAGAAGATCGCCAGCACCAAGCTGTATGTCACCGGCACCGCCAAGGAGGGCAACGTGCTGACCATCGGCGACGACAAGATCACCTTCAAGGGCGGCGAGGACATCGACGCCATTAAGAAGGCCATCGAGGACAAGGGCTACACCGTGACCAAGGCCACCGACGCCGACGGCACTTATCTGAACATTCAGGGCAAGTCCAAGGACGCCGAGGGCAACACCATCGCCAACAAGGACATCACCGCCCCCGTGGTTCTGGGCAAGGGCCTGACCCTCCAGATCGGCGACACCAGCGACCCCTTCAACCAGTTGAACGTGGCCGTGCAGGATATGCACGCCGAGTCCCTGGGCGTGGGCAAGCTGGACATCTCCACCGAGGAGGCCGCCCAGGCCGCGGTGAACAAGATCAAGGCCGCCATCAACACCGTGTCCGACGTCCGCGGTACCTTGGGCGCCACCCAGAACCGTCTGGATCACACCATCAACAACCTGTCCGTCATGACCGAGAACATCCAGGACGCCGAGAGCACCATCCGCGACACCGATGTGGCCGAGGAAATGATGGCCTACACCAAGAACAACATCCTGATCCAGAGCGCCCAGGCCATGCTGGCCCAGGCCAACCAGGTTCCCCAGGGCGTGCTCCAGCTCCTCCAGTAAGAAGCTGCTGTTCTTGGCACAAACCGCATAGACCCAACGGCGGGGGCGGGCGCAAGCCCGCCCCCGTTTTCTACGGCCCCAAACCCACCGAAAGGATTTGACGCTATGAACGCGATAGACATTGCCCGCCAGCTCGCCGCGCTGGGAGAAACGGAGGGGGCCATCAAGGCCTACGGCCTTGTGCTCCACCAGCCCCAGTCAGCGGAGGAGGAGCTGGAGGGGGCGCTGTATATCCTCCAGAACGGCGGGGACTACAAGGTGAGCTACAGCGCCCTTATCAACCTGCACCGCCGGGGGCTCCTCCAGGAGGAGTGCCTGTCCATACTCACCCAGGCCTTTTACGAGCCCAACGTGAAGCTGCTCAAAACCCGGTATCAGAACAATTGCAAGCTGCTTGCAAAGTACCCCTACCTGTTCCACAAGGACTTTCTTGACTTTGAATTTTTGCCCCTGCGCTTCTACCCCTATGACGACAACCGCTTCCTGCCCTTTGACGTGGGGGAGGGGCGCTTCGGGGAGTACATAGATTTCAAGCTGCCCCGGGTGACCCGGAACTTTTTCAAGGATCTGGACAAGCCCATTCTGGCGGAGAACGTCTTTTCCCAGTATGAGCTGGAATATCTCCACGACAACGTGCGAAAAAGCGAGTACATCGGCAGGGAGAATCATATCTACCTCCACTATCCCGACTGGCCCACCTTCTGCGCCTATTTGCAGTGCCTGAATATGCGCCCGCTGCTGGAGAGCGAGAAGATCGTGTTCCTCATCGGGGACGAGATCGGGCAGTACCCCATCGACTTCAAGGAGCGGTACGGGATCGACTACAGCCAGAACCCGGTGAAGCCCGTGGGGCTGGGGGAGATCAACAAGATCATCTGGCACACCCAGCTGTCCACCCACAACGGCGGCGACTTTTTCAACGAGATCTTCGACGCCCACCCCAACCTGCTGCCCCTGCCGTCCATCATGATGGACAACGTGGAGGAGAGCGTGGCCAACTGGAAGGAGGCGCTGAACAACGCCAAGGGCTCCAGGGAGGCCAAGCAGGAGTTCCTGCGCCGGAAGGGGGCCAACACCTGGGTGATCCAGGAGCTGTGCAACATTCAGGAGCCGTCGGACAAGGACATTTTCGCGGCCATCTACCTGAGCAACAAGACCATCACCAAATTCCTGGATCCCACCGCGCGGATCGCCCCGGCTGTGTTCTTCCAGCCCCACTTTTCCAACATCGTATACGACCTGAAGGTGGATCAGAAGGATCGCACGGCCCTCCATTCGGAGGTATACGAGAAAACGGTGTCCTCCCCCATTTTCCGGGGCTTTAAGTACATCAAGACCTTCACCCCCATGCGGCGGTTCACCACCAGTCACGGGGCCACGGTGAAGTTTATGTACAACAGCGCCCTGGAGGGGGCGGAGAAGCGGAAGAAGGGCGAGGAGAAGGGGAACGCGGTGGCGGTTGTGCCCGACGCGGTGACCCAGCGTGTGCTGAACCGCAGCTTCATGATCGACTGGCAGGATCGGCTGTACACGGACAGCGTGCTGGTGCGCTTTGAGGACGGCAAGCTCAACCCCAAGGCCACCTTTACGGCCCTGGCGGCGTTCCTGGATCTGCCCTACACCGAGAGCATGACCTACTGCTCGCTGAACGGGGAGCTGGATCCGGAGTCGCTGGCGGGCAATGACCTGGGCTTCTCCACCGCCGCCCTCTACCGCACCTACGACGACTACACCAATGACGCGGAGCGGGCGTACATCGAATATTTCCTCCGGGACGCCTACGAGTATTACGGCTATGACTTCAAGTACTACGACGGCCGGCCGGTGACCGTCGAGCAGGCCAAGGAGTGGACGGAGGGCTTTACCACCATCGACCACTATATCCGGGAGACCTGGCGGTATATTTACGAAAACGCCGCCGTCTCCGTAGGGGAAAAGCGCCTGGATGGGCAGGCGGAGCAGAAGGTGCAGGAGCAGCTCTTGGAGCAGCAGATCCAGGCGTTCCACAAGAACCGGGAGCGGAACTCGGAGATCCTGCTGCGGGGCCTGAAATTTGTCAACCGCCACGGCCAGCCCCTGCACATGATGCCCAGGCTGAAGCTGGATCCGGCGCTGCTGGAGCAGCCGCTGTACCACTGAGGAGGGGCCTATGGAAAGCAAGGGAACGGTATATTTTTTCACGGGCCTGTCCGGGGCGGGCAAGACCACCATCGGCGGGCTGTTCCACCAACGGCTGAAGGCCACCAAGCCCAACGTGGTGCTGCTGGACGGGGACGAGATCCGCGTAGCCTTCGGGGAGGACGTGGGCTACACCCACGAGGAGCGGCTGCGCTGGGCGGGGCGGATCTTCCGGGTGGGCCGCCTGCTGGCCGGCCAGGGGATCGACGTGGTGGTGTGCTCCATCGCCATGTACGAGAGCGTGCGGCAGTGGAACCGGGAGAATATCCCCAATTACAAGGAGATCTACATCAAGGTCAGCAAGGACACCCTGATGCAGCGCAACCAGAAGGGGCTGTATACCGCGGGGAAGAACGTGGTGGGCATTGATCTGCCCTTCGATGAGCCGCAAAACCCGGACATTGTGCTGCCCAATGACGGGGAGCGCACGCCTCTGGAGCTGGTGGAGCAGCTGGAGCGGGAACTGTACCCCAACATTGTGGAGGATACGGTGGACAACTCCGCCTATTGGAACCAGTATTATAAAAACCGGGTGTGTTCAGAGGAGCCCTCGCCGTTCGCGCAATATGTATCCACTCTGATGGAGCCGGGGAAGCGGATGGTGGAGCTGGGCTGCGGCAACGGGCGGGACGCGGTGTTTTTCGCCGGCCAGGGATTTCAGATCACAGCCCTGGATATGTCCCAGGAGGCCATAGCCCAGCTGCGAAGCCGGAACATTGCCAACGCGGAGTTCCTCTGCGGGGACTTTGTCAATTCCGACGTCCACCAGCCGGACAGCTATGACTACGCCTACAGCCGCTTCACCATCCATTCCATCAACCGCAACCAGGAGCAGGTGCTGCTGAACAACCTGTTCCGGGGGCTGCGTCCGGGCGGGAAGCTGTTCATTGAGGTGCGCGGGGTGAAGGATCCCCTGTTTGGCAAGGGGAGGCAGGTGGAGCCCAACGCCTATTTCTATGACAACCACTACCGCCGGTTCATTGTGATGGACGAGCTGGCGGCCTCCCTTGAAAAGCGGGGCTTCCGGGTGGAGTACGCTCAGGAGCGCACGGGTTTTGCGCCCTACGGCAACGACGATCCCCCGGTGATCCGCATTGTGGCGGCCAAGCCGGAAGGAGCGGCCTGATATGGCCGCGCTGGCTGACCTGCACACCCACACCACCGCCTCCGACGGGCAGTACGCCCCGGCGGAGCTGGTGGGGCTGGCGAAAGCCCGGGGCCTGTCCGTGCTGGCGGTGACGGATCACGACACCATCGCCGGGGTGGCAGAGGCCCAGCGGGCCGGGAGCGAATTAGGCGTGACCGTGATCCGCGGGGTGGAGCTGAGCGCCAAGGACTACCCCAACTGCCACATCCTGGGCTACGGATTCCGGGACGGGGACACGGAGCTGGCCCGCCTGTGTGAGAAATTCCGGGCGGGCCGGGACGACCGGAAGTACAGGATTGTGGACTTTCTCCGGGAAAAGGGCGTGGAGCTGGATCTCGCCGAGGTGGAGGAGATCGCAGGGGGCAAGGTGATCGCCCGGCCCCACTTTGCCCAGGCGCTGGTGCGGCGTGGGTACGTGAGCACCAACCGGGAGGCCTTCGACCGCTACCTGGACACGGAGGAGTTCCGGCGGCGGGTGAAGCGGTTCAAGGCGGACGCCCGCACCTGCGTGGAGGCCATCCGGGCGGCAGGGGGGAAGGTGTCCCTGGCCCACCCCTACCAGATGGGGCTGCCGGACGGGGAGCTGGAGGAGCTGGTGGGGCGGCTCAAGAGCTGGGGGCTGGACGCCATCGAGTGCTATTATCCCAAATACACGCCGGAGCAGCAGGAATTTTACCTCCATCTGGCGGAAAAGTACCGGCTGCACCAGACCGGCGGC
>JAETQF010000028.1 GCA_021770845.1 Oscillospiraceae bacterium | reverse complement strand
GGGCCGGTGGCGCCCGTGGCACCGGTGGCTCCCGCGGCACCGGTGGCACCAGTGGGGCCGGTGGGGCCGGCGGGGCCGCCCTCAGGCCCGGCAGGGCCCGTGGGGCCGGTGGGGCCGGTGGCGCCCTGCATGGGGGAGGCGCTCAGCGCGCCCTGCATCTTGGCCTTCAAAAAGAGCTGGTTCTGCACCGCGGTCTCCAGCAGGCCCCGGACGCTCTCGTTGGCGGCCAGCACGTCGCTCACGGTGGCCGCAGGGCCGCTGAGTCCCGGAATGGTGCCCAGGATATACTGCAGCTTCTCGCCCTCGGCGTTGAGAATATGGCTCAGGCCCAGCTCCTCCATGGCGATGGAGGAGAGGATCTGGTTGACCGCATCGTCCCGCTGAATGGGCGGGTCAATGTTGGGAAAGCTTGGCATAGACATGGGAAACTGTCTCCTTTCAACCTGGGCGCCTGCGTCGGCCGCCCCCTTGGCGGCCCGGAGAGCTGGGCTCTCCTGGTGAGGCGCCCGCAGCATCCTATGCATCCGGCGGGAAGGGGGTGACCGCGGAACCGGGCGATTCCCGGCGCATAGGATGGAACGGCGGCGGGACGCGTTCCTCCGCACAACCCCGTTCCGGCTCCGGGCCGGACGGCGCCATGGAGTATCTCATATGTCTATGCCTTCTTTTCCCCCAAACGGGGCAGATTTAACGCGGGAAGAAGCCCTGACCATGATCATCGCCTCCATTGCCATGGAGGAGCTGGCCCTGAGCCACATCATCAATGCCGAGGGCGAAAAGCTGCAATACATTCTGGGCGCCCTGCCCGGGGCAAAGCCCTGCGCCGGGCCCCAGGAGGTGCTGGCGGTAAACAAGAGCGTCACCGCTCTGCTGGACGTGGTGGCCAACAATCAGATGCTGCTGAAAAGCAAGCTGGAGAAGGTGCTGGAGGCCTGCCCACCCCTGACTTCCCCCTGCCCTCCCCCGGCTCCTCCCTGCCCTCCCCCAAGTCCCTGCCCGCCGCCCTGGACGCCCTGTCCTCCGCCCTGTCCCGTCCCCCGGGGGCCGGAGCCCTGTTGTCCGCCGCCCGGCAGCGCGAGGAGCGGGAAGGGCTGCGCCCTCCAGCTGGCGGAGCGTCAGCCGGGGCTGCTGTGGCTCCCGGGCTGCCGCCTGCCCTGGCGGCCGCAGGCCCAGCAGGGGAACTGCATCCGCTGGAATCCGTCCAACCCCACCCAGATCCGGCTGAACCCCCAGGGGGCCTATGCCGTCCGCTGCACGCTGACCGTCCGGGCCATGCCCCCGGCGGAGGGGGAGGGCCGCCTCTGCCTCCGGCAGACCCCCCGCGGCGCCTTTACCGAGGCGCCCCCCCTGCGCTTCTCCCTGGATCGCGCCGGCGGCGGCCTCCAAACCCTGCGGTATACCGCGGCGCTCCATCCCCGGGGAACGGAAGCCGGCGCGGTGGAGCTGTCGCTGGTGCTGGACACGAAAAACGCCCTGTGGGTGGAGCGGGCGTCCATGAACGTGGCGGAGCTTTGACCCGGAGCGGGCAAAGGCGCGGCGCACAAAAAGCGGGGACATTGCGGGCGGCCTGGAGCAGGCCGTCCCAACGTCCCCGTCAAGCACATACCGCGAAGCTCCGCCATGACGGCCGCCCCCATGGGGCGGACATTTTTTTGCTCTTTTTGAAACCCGGACACGTTCCGATGTGATATGATAGGTGAAAGCGGCTTTCAAGACCGAAAAGGAGCACTCCCTATGAGAGAAGAAACCATGCTGCGAAAACTGAGATCCGGCGACCCCGCGGGGCTGGAGGCCCTGATGGATCGCTATCTGCCCTATGTGTCCGCGGTGGTGTGGAACATCCTCCGGGGCTCCATGAGCCCGGAGGACGGGGAGGAGACCGCCTCCGACGTGTTCCTGGCCGCCTGGGAGCAGGCGGACGACCTGCGCCCGGGCCAGGTAAAGGCGTGGCTGGGGGCGGTGGCCCGGCACAAGGCGAAAAACAAGCTGCGCCAGCGGGGCCAGACCTTGCCCCTGGAGGAGGACGTCCTCAACCTGCCCGGCCCGGACGACCCCGCCGGGGAGCTGGAGCGGGCGGAGGAGCGGGCCCTGGTGCGCCGGGCGCTGTTCTCCCTGCCCCAGCCGGATCAGGAGATCTTCCTGCGGCACTACTATTACGCCCAGAGCGTGAAGGAGATCGCCGCCGCCCTGGACATGAACGAGGCCACCGTAAAAACCAAGCTGCGTAGAGGACGTTTCAAGCTGAAGGAGCTGCTGACGAAGGAGGAATTGGCATGAACAGACGGATTTCCGACCTGTTGGACGGCTGTGAGGACGGCAGCGTGGAGCTGTCCGGCGATACGCCCCTCTCGCCCGCTCGGATCAAGGAACTGACAAGAAAGCGGATCACGAGGAAAAAGAGCGGCCTGCCCCGGATTCTTGGGGCGGCTGCCGCGGCCGCGGCCTGCATGGGGCTGGTTTTTCTGGCGGGGTATGCCGCCCGGACGGCGGAGCACACCCCGGGCGGGCCCGATTTCCAGGATCCCCATCCCGCTGCGGAGCCCACCGCCGACACGGATCCGTACCAACCGCCCCAGTGCCCGGACGGCAGCGATATGCTTCCCGGCGGGTTCAACCCCGTGCTGCGCTTCAACGGAATCCGCTACCACTGGGCGGGGCTGAACCAGTCCAGCTATAACGGCTATGTGGACGAAAACGGGCGCACACACACGCCCACCTACCGGCCCGCTGGGTTTGAGGCGGTGGGGGACTTCACCGTCATCTCCCATCTGAGCGGGGAGGAGCCCCAGGAGCTGGAGCTGAAGGCGGGCTTTGACGCGGTGGGGACGGTGTACGCCAACCCGGAAAAACCCGCCGCGGTCTATGTCCGGATGGAGACAGAGTGGTTCGCGGAATCCTACGTCCGGTTTACCGCGGATTACTACGAGAGCGGCCTCATCTGCTTTGAAAACCAGCTGTACTGGTTCTCCTTTGGCTCGGAAAGCCCCCACCTGGACGAGCTGCCGGAGGGCGCTGTCAGCGTGGGCGCCCTCCATGTGGTGGACAAGGATCTGATCCCCTCCGGCCAGCTGGAGATCAATTTTCCCACGGACAGCTATGGCAATCCCCTGGAGGGCCGGGAGGTATTCCGCGTCCCCACGGACAGCGACGCCATCTACGTCTATGAGGAACAGTTCTGGCGGGAGGGAAGCTACGACGCGTGGGTGGCCTGCCCGCGCTGGGAAGGCCCCGCAGGCTGAACAGAACGAGGGGCCCCTTCCAATCCGGGAGGGGCCCCTCGTTTCTTATACCTGAATGGACAGCAGATACTGCCCGTAGGCCGTCATGGCCATGGGCCGGCCCAGCGAGCGGAGCTGCTCCTCCGTGATCCACCCCTGCCGGAAGGCGCACTCCTCGATGCACCCCACGTACCGCCCGCCGTGCTGAAGGGCGTGGATGGTTTGGGCGGCGGTGAGCAGGCTGTCGGCGCTGCCCGCGTCCAGCCACACGTAGTTGTCCTCCAGGGGGATCACCTGCAAATTCTCCCGGTGGAGGAACTCCAGGTTCACGTCGGTGATCTCCAGCTCCCCCCGGGCAGAGGGGGACAGCCCCCCGGCGATGGACAGGGCCTCGTTGGTGTAGAAGTACAGTCCGGGGACGATGTAGTTGGACTTGGGGCGCTGGGGCTTCTCCTCGATGGAGATGGCCCTGCCGTCCTTGTCGAACTCCACCACCCCGAAGGGCCGGGGGTCGTCCACCCGGCAGCCGAACACGGTGCCCCCCCGGTTGTCCCGGGCGGCCCGCTGGAGGGTGAGATCCAGGTCGGCAGCCCAAAAGATGTTGTCGCCTAAAACCAGGCACACGTCGTCCCCCGCCAGGAAGCCCCCGCCGATGAGCAGGGCGTCGGCGATGCCCCGGGCCACCGGCTGGACAGTGTATTGGATGGACATACCCAGCTGGGAGCCGTCCCCCAGCAGGGCAGCGAAGGTGTCCCCCTCCCCCGGGGGCACAATCACCAGCACCTCCCGGATGCCCGCCTGAATCAGCACGGACAGGGGATAGTAGATCAGCGGCTTGTCATACACGGGAAGCAGGGGCTTGCAGACCGGGCGGGTCATGGGATACAGGCGGGTGCCCCGTCCCGCGGCCAAAATGATGCCCTTCATAAGTACCCTCCATTCTGCGCGGCCGGCGCAATCGAAGCGGCGTTTTTTTCCAATGCCATTATACAAAAGGCGGGGGAAAAAGTCAATGCGGCGGGGGCCCCGGCGCTTGACTTTCCCGGCCCCGGGCGGTAAAATAGGGAAAATCCAATGGAAAGGGACTGATTCCCAATGGCGAAAATCGACATCGTGTCCGGCTTTTTAGGCGCGGGCAAAACCACCCTGATCAAGAAGCTGCTGGCGGAGGCGTACCAGGGGGAGAAGCTGGTGCTGATTGAAAACGAGTTCGGCGAGATCAGCGTGGACGGCGGCTTCCTGAAGGACGCCGGCGTGGAGATCTCCGAGATGTCCTCCGGCTGCATCTGCTGCTCCCTGGTGGGCGACTTCGGCAAGGCCCTCCATGAGGTGGAGGACAAGTTCCACCCCGACCGGATCCTCATCGAGCCCTCCGGCGTGGGCAAGCTGTCCGACGTGGTGGCGGCGGTGGAGAAGGCCGCCCAGGACGATCCCGCCCTGAAGCTGAACAGCTTCGTCACCGTGGCGGACGCGTCCAAGGTCAAGGTCTATATGAAGAACTTCGGGGAGTTCTACAACAACCAGATCGAGAGCGCGGGCACCATCATCCTCTCCCGCACCCAGAACCTGAGCCAGGAGAAGCTGGAGGCGGCCGCGGCCCTGCTGCGGGAGAAGAACCCCGGCGCGGTGCTCCTCACCACCCCCTGGGATCAGCTGGACGGCAAAACCATCCTGTCCGCCATTGAAAAGACCTCTCTGGAGGAGGAGTTGCTGGAGCGCATCCGGGAGACCCACGCGGCGGAGGAGGCGGCCCACGCCCACCATCACCACGACCATGAGGGGCACGATCACCATCATGAGCACGATCACGAGGAGCACGACCACGATCATGACGATCACGACCATCATCACGATCATGGCCATGATCACCATGATCATGATCACGACCACAGTCATCACCACGATCATGACCATGAGCACCACCACGATCACGGCGAGGAGTGCGGCTGCGGGTGCCACGACCACGATCACGACCACCACGGCCACCACCATGCCGACGAGGTGTTCGCCAGCTGGGGCCGGGAGACGGTGAAGCCCTTCACCCGGGACGGCCTGGAGCACATCTTGGCGGAGCTGGATCAGGGTAAATACGGCTCCATCCTCCGGGCTAAGGGCATCGTCCCCGGGGAGGACGGGCAGTGGCTCCACTTCGACTACGTGCCCGAGGAGCACGAGGTTCGCACCGGCCCCGCCGACTACACCGGGCGGCTGTGCGTCATCGGCGCCAAGCTGGACGAGGACGGGCTGGCCGCCCTGTTCGGCCTGTAAGAGGGCGCGGGTATGGATATCCCTGTCTATCTGGTGGCCGGCTTCCTGGACGGCGGCAAGACCTCCTTCCTCAACGGCGTGTTACAGGACGGCTTCGCCCGGGAGGATCCCACCCTGCTGATCTGCTGCGAGGAGGGGGCGGAGGAGTACAACCCCCGGGCGCTGGACAACGTGACGGTGGTGACGGTGGAGGAGGAGGCCGATCTCACCCGGGACTTTCTCAAGAAGTGCGAAAAGAAGTACAAGCCCCGCCAGGTGCTGGTGGAGTTCAACGGGATGTGGAGCCTGGGCCGCTTCTACCAGGATGTGCTGCCCAACAACTGGGTGCTGTACCAGATCATGACCATGGTGGAGGCGGCCACCTTCGAGATGTACGCCAAAAACCTGGGCCAGCTCATGATGGAGAAGATCACCAACGCGGACATGATCGTGTTCAACCGCTGCGACGAGGCCCTGCGGGCCTCTCTGCGCCAGCGCAACCTGCGGATGGTAAACCGCCGGGCCAGCATCTACCTGGAGAACACCGACGGCACCAGCGAGGACTACGCCGACGACACCGTGTGCCCCTTCGACCTCAGCCAGGACGTCATTGACCTGCCGGACGACGACTTCGGCGTGTGGTACGTGGACGTGATGGAGCATCCCGAGCGGTACGAGGGCAAGGCCATCCACGCCAAGACGGTGGTGTGCCATCTGCCCCAGTACCCCGGCGAGGTGATCCTGGGCCGGTTCGCCATGACCTGCTGCGAGGCGGACATCACCTTCCTGGGCCTGGTGGCCCGGGGGGAGGGCTTCGACGCCTACGAGAGCCGCTCCTGGGTGGAGGTGACCGGGGTGATCCACCTGGAGCGCCACAAGGCGTACCAGGGGGAGGACGGGCCGGTGCTCCACGTCACCGCCCTGGGGCCGGCGGACAAGCCGGAGCAGGAAGTGCTGACGTTCTGATTGGAAAAGGCCGTCCCGTTTTGGGGCGGCCTTTTAACATGAATCCGTCCCCGGCCGCATAAGCTGAACCAAACTGAGCTTCGGAGGGGTCGGCATGAAAGGAACCAAAATCATTTACCTGCGGCGGAAGGTGTTCGCGGCGGCGGCCTTCGCCATCGCGGCGGTCATGATGTTCTGGGTGGTGAACCACCCGATGGTGGTGGGGGCCTCCGCCTCCACCCGGCAGCTGCCCATCTACTGCGTGCAGAAGGATTACAAGGTGCTGTCCATCAGCTTCGACGCCGCCTGGGGCAACGAGGACACCCAGCAGCTCATCGACATCCTGGCCAAGTATAACGTGAAGGCCACCTTTTTCGTGGTGGGCGAGTGGGTGGACAAATATCCCGAGTCGGTGAAGGCCCTGTCCGACGCCGGCCACGAGGTGATGAGCCACTCCAATACCCACGCCCACTTCAACAAGCTGTCCCCCCAGGAGATCGTGGAGGATCTCAACGCCTGCGGGGACAAGATCGAGAAGGTCACCGGAGTGCGGCCCACTCTGTTTCGGTGCCCCTACGGGGAGTATGACGACCACGTGATCAACGCGGTGCGCTCCATGGGCATCGAGCCCATCCAGTGGGACGTGGACAGCCTGGACTGGAAGGATCTGTCCGCCGGGGACATCACCCAGCGGGTGACCTCCAAGGTGCAGCCCGGCTCCATCGTGCTGTTCCACAACGCCGCCAAGCACACTCCCGAGGCCCTGCCGGGGATCATCGAGAAGCTGCTCCAGGACGGCTACACCTTCGTGCCCATCTCGGAGCTCATCGTCCGCGGAACCTGCGGGCAGGACTACACCATCGACCATACCGGGCGGCAGTGCCCGGGCAAGAGCTGAGCCATGGGGCCGTCCGGGAGGGCGGCCCCTATAAAATTTCCGCCGGGGTATTGAGAACCCCGGCTTTTCATGTTATAATTAAAATTTGCTGAACCGGGTTTAGGCTGATGTGCGCGCAGGTTCGGCCAAAGGAGAAAAACGGACGGCAGAGGCGTTCACCCGAGCGCAGGCCGGCCCGCAAGCGCGGGGCGGGCGCGGGAACCCTGACGCCGCCGAAGGAGTTGTGGAACAAATGAAATTAGGCATCGTCGGCCTGCCCAACGTGGGCAAGTCCACCCTGTTCAACGCCATCACCAACGCCGGCGCGGAGAGCGCCAACTACCCCTTCTGCACCATCGACCCCAACGTGGGCACCGTGGCGGTGCCGGACAGCCGGCTGGACTGGCTGTCCGACTTCTACAAGCCCAAGAAAACCACCCCCGCCGTGGTGGAGTTCGTGGACATCGCGGGCCTGGTGAAGGGGGCCTCCCGGGGGGAGGGGCTGGGCAACAAGTTCCTGGCCAACATCCGGGAGTGCGCCGCCATCGTCCACGTGGTGCGGTGCTTTGACGACGAGAACGTCATCCATGTGGAGGGCTCCACCGACCCCATCCGGGACATGGACATCATCGATCTGGAGCTTATTATGGCGGACGTGGAGATGGCCGACCGCCGCATCGACAAGGCCCGGAAGGCCGCCAAGGCGGACAAGAAGTTCAACCACGAGGCGGAGGTGTTCGAGGGCCTGCGGGACTGGCTCAACGACGGCAAGTCCGCCCGATCCTACCTGGCTGAGGTGGACGAGGAGGACGCCGCCCTCATCGCCACCAGCGAGCTGCTGTCCCTGAAGCCGGTGATCTACGCCGCCAACCTGGACGAGGACGGCTTCGCCGACCCCACCGGAGTGCCCTACTACAATCAGGTGGCGGAGCGGGCCGCCGGGGAGGGGGCCCAGGTGATCCCCGTGTGCGCCAAGCTGGAGGCGGAGATCGCCGAGCTGCCCGCCGACGAGAAGGCCATGTTCCTGGAGGATCTGGGCATCGGCGAGAGCGGCCTGGATCGGCTCATCAAGGCCAGCTACACTCTGCTGGGCCTCATCTCCTTCCTCACCTCCGGCGAGGACGAGTGCCGGGCCTGGACGATCACCCGGGGCACCAAGGCCCCCCAGGCCGCGGGCAAAATTCACACCGACTTCGAGCGGGGCTTCATCCGGGCGGAGACGGTGGCTTTTGAAGATCTCAAGGCCTGCGGCTCCATGGCCGCCGCCCGGGAGAAGGGCCTGATCCGCTCCGAGGGCAAGGAGTATGTGGTGCAGGACGGGGATATCATCCTGTTCCGCTTCAACGTCTGACCCCCCATGTCTGCACCCAGGGGCCGCCGCCTTTGCGGCGGCCTCAGCGTGTCGAAAAAGTCTTTTCGCCACGCTGAGCGCGAATTTTTGGAACAAAGAGCGTTCCAAAAATTCGTTGATTGAACGTGAAAGACACCCCTCCTGGGTTTCTTTCACACTATCTT
>JAETQF010000045.1 GCA_021770845.1 Oscillospiraceae bacterium | reverse complement strand
GGATGCGATGAGCCGACATCGAGGTGCCAAACCACCCCGTCGATGTGAACTCTTGGGGGTGATAAGCCTGTTATCCCCAGGGTAGCTTTTATCCGTTGAGCGACGGCAGTCCCACTCCCTGCCGCCGGATCACTAAGTCCCAGTTTCCTGCCTGCCCCACCCGTCGGTGTCGCAGTCGGGCCCGCTTATGCCTTTGCGCTCCGCGGATGGTTCCCGTCCATCCTGAGCGGACCTTTGAGCGCCTCCGATACCCTTTCGGAGGCGACCGCCCCAGTCAAACTCCCCGCCAGGCGTTGTCCCGCGGCCGGATAAACGGCCGCCGGTTAGGAGCCCAGTGCTGCAGGGGTGGTATCCCAACGCCGGCTCCGGCGGGGCTGGCGCCCCGCCTTCCTTGCCTCCCACCTATCCTGTACGTCCGAGACAGCGCCCAAATCATTACGCCTTTCGTGCGGGTCGGAACTTACCCGACAAGGAATTTCGCTACCTTAGGACCGTTATAGTTACGGCCGCCGTTTACTGGGGCTTAAGTTCAGGGCTTCGCTTGCGCTAACCCCTCCCCTTGACCTTCCAGCACCGGGCAGGCGTCAGCCCATATACTTCACCTTCCGGTTTCGCATAGGCCTGTGTTTTTGCTAAACAGTTGCTTGGGCCTGTTCCCTGCGGCCCATCCTTAGATGGGCGCCCCTTCTCCCGAAGTTACGGGGCCATTTTGCCGAGTTCCTTGGCAGTGCTTCGCCCGCCGGCCTCGGGGTCCTCCCCCCATCCACCTGTGTCGGTCTGCGGTACGGGTACATGGCAGGCCATAGCGGCTTTTCTTGGCACGCGGCCCGCATGCTTCGCTACTCCCTTTCGCTCCGCATCACGCCACCGGCCTGTGCGCACGTGCTTCCCGTGCGCGCCTCCTGCGCTTGCGCCGGGCGCTCCGCCCCCGGCACATGCACCGCCGCATGCGTCCCCGCAGTTCTGCTGCCATGTAGTGCAGGAATCTCCGCCTGCTGCCCTTCGGCTACGCGTCCCCGCCTCGCCTTAGGCCCCGACTTACCCAGGGCAGATCAGCTTTACCCTGGAAACCTTGGATATTCGGCCAAGGGGATTCCCACCCCTTTCTCGCTACTCATTCCGGCATTCTCCCTCCCCAGCGCTCCACCGCGCCTCCCGGCGCGGCTTCCCCGCCCTGGCGATGCTCCCCTACCGGTGCACCCTGCGTGCACCCCTAAGCTTCGGCGCCGTGTTTCAGCCCCGGACATTTTCGGCGCGGGGCTTCTCGACTAGTGAGCTATTACGCACTCTTTGAACGCTTGGCTGCTTCTGGGCCAACGTCCTAGCTGTCTTCGAAGCCCCACATCCTTCCCCACTTAACACGCACTTCGGGGCCTTAGCTGTAGGTCTGGGCTCTTTCCCTCTCGACCGCCCGACTTATCTCGTGCGGTCTGACTCCCGCCCGCTCCCAGCGCGGCATTCGCAGTTTGCTAACCTTCGGTAGGCTTTGACGCCCCCTAGGGTATGCAGTGCCCTACCTCCGCCTGGGCCGGCACGGGGCTAGCCCTAAAGCTATTTCGGGGAGAACCAGCTATCTCCGGGTTCGGTTGGAATTTCTCCCCTACCCGCACCTCATCCCCGCCCTTTTCAACGGACGTGGGTTCGGCCCTCCACTGCCTCTTACGGCAGCTTCAGCCTGGGCACGGGTAGATCACCCGGTTTCGGGCCTGCCGCTGCTGACT
>JAETQF010000044.1 GCA_021770845.1 Oscillospiraceae bacterium | reverse complement strand
TAAGAAGTTCAAAGAGAGGAGATGAAGCCCTTGAAATTCCGCAGTTTTCTGCTGGCCATGATGCTGTGCGCCCTCTGCTGCGTCCCGGCCCATGCCCTGGAATACAGCTTTGACGCGCCGGAGGACTACCTCTTCGGCCAGCCCACCAGCGATGACACCATCTACGAATGGGAGAACCCCAACGTGGACCGGAGCAAGAACACGGCCCTCGTGGCCCCCGGCTTCGGGACTCCCACCAGCTACCTCCCCGGCAGCGGCGAGTATCTCACGCCCAACCTTGTCCCCGGCGCTCTCAGCGGCGGGCTGGTGAATCAGGTGGGCAGCGCTAACATCAACGGGGGCACGGTGGGCGGTTCTGTTGTCCCCGGCCAGTACCCCTCGGTGAGCGGCGGCAACGTCACCATGACCCAGATCCCCGGCGGCAGCCCCACCGGCATCGCCCAGGGCAACACCACGGGCGGCTACACGGAGGTGACCAGCGGCCTCTACTACTCGGACGGCAGCCTGGGGACGCTGAAGATCCCCGCCATCGGCCTGACCGTCAAGGTCTACCAGGGGACGGACAGCGCTGCGCTGAAGAAGGGCGCGGGCCACTTCACCAACACCAGCATCTGGGATGGCAACTGCGCTATCGCAGGCCACAACCGTGGTGTGCGCAATGATTTCGGGAAGCTCCACACCCTGTCCGTGGGCGATACCGTCACCCTGACCACCCTGCTGGGGACCCGCACCTACGCCGTGATCAGCGTGGAAAAGGTCAGCGTCAACGACTCCAGCGGCACCGCCGCCACCACCGACAACCGCGTCACCCTCTACACCTGCGTGATGAACCAGCCGGAGTACCGCTGGTGTGTCACCGCCATCCAGCAGGGATAAACTGTCTGCCGATTGTGTTCGACTTTCCCCGCCTTCTGTGGTATGGTTCGGTTTGCGAAAACCCCACCATATTACGAAACGGAGGAATCGAGCATGAAAAGCAAAAAAATCGTATCCCTGCTGCTGGCCGGAACCATGGCCGCCGCCCTGCTGGCCGGAACCGCCCAGGCGGCGGAACAGCAGCCCCAGACGCCCGCCCCCTACGCCATCAGCGCGAATCACTGGAGCCGGGAGGACTTCTCCCAGGAGGCCAACCCGGAGGTGTTCTCCGGCGTTTACAGCCGGGAGCTGTACAACGCCATCCGCCAGACTATGGTGGACGGCACCAGCGAGACCGCCCCCGCCTACACCATGGTGAGCAAGGAGGACTACAGCGCGGTGAAAAAGCTCATCGGGCGCATGGAGGGCGTCCTGCGGTACGAACACCATGTGCCCCAGGGCTTCACCGA
>JAETQF010000016.1 GCA_021770845.1 Oscillospiraceae bacterium | reverse complement strand
TCCACCACGCCCCGCTCCATTTTCCCCTTTTCCATCATTTTTCTCACCCTGCTCCATTTTACCTCATAAATATGAAAAAGTCTGCCCCTCGGCAGACTTTTTCGACAGGCTGAGGGAGGGCCTTGGAAAGGCCCTCCCCGTTTCTCCATCAGATTGTGCTCACCAGCCGCAGTGACGGCCGCCGCCGCGGCAGCCGCCCCAGCTGCCGGAGGCCTGGGTGTACCACCCGCAGTTCCCGCTGCAGCAGCCGGCGGTGTGGTTGGCCCCGCAGTACAGGGTGCCGTCGTGATAGTGGCGGCCCGCCAGCGTGCAGCCTTCCACCGGGCACAGGGGCAGGCAGGCGCCGTCGCACCAGCCGCTGGCGTGGTTGCAGCCGCAGTAGAGGACGCCGTTGTGATAGTGGCGGCCCGCCGCCTCACAGCCCTCCACGGGGCACACCGCGCACTGGTAGGTTCTGGCCTGCGCCCTCACGCCCCGGCCGTGGCCGCCGTGGGCAAAGGCGGCGGGGATCAGCAGGGAGGCGGCGCACAGGGCGCACAGCAGGGAAACCAGGAATTTTTTCAGAGACATGATGGTTCTACCTCCAAATCGGTTTGATGGGATCGGGCATTTGACTATTGCTGTCGTCATTGTAGCACGCCCCGCAGGGGAATGCAATACCCTTTTCAAAAATATTTTTGCGGGGGCTCAGGCGCCCGCCTCCTGCTGCGCGGGGATGGTCACGTCGTTGATCCACCGGCCGCTGAGGAAGCGCCGGGTGGACAGCACCGCCTTCACCATGTTCTCGCTCATCATGGACAGGTACACCCAGAGGATGCCCAGTTGGAACACCAGCCCCGACAGCACCGCCAGGGGCAGGGCCACCGCCCACAGGGGCGTCAGGTCGATGAGGGTGGCCATCCGCACGTCCCCGCCCCCCCGTAGCACCCCCACGATGTTGGTGCACTCATAGGAGCGCAGGGGCATCATGCAGAACACAACGGTGAGCATCATGGTGCAGATCTCCTGGGCGGCGGCGGTCAGATCGAACAGAGGGTAGAGGAAGGGGGCCACCACGAAGTACAGCACCCCCAGGAACGCAAGCCCCGCCGCCAGCCCGAACAGGAAGGCCAGCACGTTGAGCAGCGCCCCCAGGGAGTACACCTCGTCCTTCCGGCCCGAGCCGATGGCCTGGCCGATGAGGATGGCGGCGGTGCCCGAGATGGCGAACACCCCCACGGTGCACAGGTTGGTGATATTGCCCGCGATGGCGTAGGCCGCCAGGATGTCCTCCGAGCCCTCCATGTGGCCCATGATGGTGGGGAACAGGGAGGTGCCCAGCCCCCAGAAGGTCTCATTGCACATCACGGGGGTGGAGAAGCGCACAAACCGCCGCACCATCTCCCCGCCGGGGCGGAACAGCAGGGCGGGATCCAGCTTGAATTTCTTGTCCAGCACCGCCCACGCCACCGCGATGGAGCAGGACAGCACCCGGGCCAGCAGGGTGGCCAGCGCCGCGCCCTGCTCCGCCAGCCGGGGGGCCCCCAGGTTGCCGAAGATGAACACCCAGTTGAGGAAGGTGTTGCTGGCCATGGACACCCCAAGGATGATCAGGCCCCGGTTGGGGTCGCCCATGGCCCGGTGCACGCCGATGTAGACCTGCACGAAGCTGTCAAAGAAGTACGACCAGCCCACGATCCGGGCGTACCGGGCGGCGGTGGCCACCACCAACCGATCATTGCCGAACAGGCCCATGAACTGCTCGGGCAAAAAGCCCATCACCAGGGCGAACGCCAGCCCGATGGCCCCGGCGGCGTACATCCCGATACCCATCACCCGGTTGATGGCCCGCAAGTCCCCCTTGCCCCGGTACTGGCTGATCAGCACGGAGGAACCGCTCTGGATGCCGAACATCATGAGCTGCACCACGAACACCGGGATGTTGGCCAGCGTCACCCCGGCCAGGGGGCCCTGGCCCATGGTGCCCACCATAAACGTGTCCACCAGCCCCAGGGAGTTGGTAATCAGGTTTTGCAGCAGGATAGGCAGGGCCAGGGACAGCAGCTTGGGATAAAAACCCGGCTCCCGCCGGAATAGCTTTAACATTTGAGAGACTCCTTTCCTCGCCCCGCCGGAGGGGCGGGGCGTCTAAGACAGGGTGGTGAACAGCGTATCCGCCGCGTCCTTCAGGGCGTGGGCCAGCCCGTCCGCCTCCGCCCGGGTGGTATCCGGCGAGAAGGACAGCCGCAGCGCCCCGTCCAGCCAGGGCTTGGGCAGGTTCATGGCGGCAAACACATGGCTGGGCTTCCCCCGGTGGCAGGCGGAGCCGGAGGAGACGCAGATCCCCCGATCCCCCAGCACCCGCACCACCACCTCGCTCTTGTAGCCCGGCAGGGTCACCGCGCAGATGTGGGGGGCGTCCCCCTGGGAAATCACCTCCAGCTTGGGGACGGCCTCCTTCAGCCGCTCCAGCGTGTACGCCTTGATGGCGGCGGTGCGCTCCAGGCGGGTCTTGTCCCCGCTCACCGCCTGTACCGCTGCCGCGAAGGCGGCGATCTGGGCGGTGGCCTCGGTGCCGGAGCGCAGGCCGTCCTCCTGTCCGCCGCCGGTGAGCAGAGGCCGCAGGCCCACGCCTTTCTTCACGTACAGCGCCCCGATCCCCTTGGGCGCGTCGATCTTATGGCCGCTGATGGCCACCAGATCCGCCCCCAAACGGGCCAGGGGCGTCTCCACCTTCAAAAAGCCCTGCACCGCGTCACAGTGGAACAGGATGGCGGGGTCAAAGGCCTTCACCGCCCTCACGCAGTCCGCCACCGGCAGGACAACCCCCGTCTCGTTGTTCACCAGCATCATGGACACCAGGGCGGTGTCGGGCCGCAGGGCGGCGGCCACCTGCTCCGCCGTGATCCGGCCCGCCTTGTCCGGCTGGAGGTATGTGACCTCGTACCCCTCCCGCTCCAGGTCTTTGCAGGTCTCCAGCACCGCGGCGTGCTCGATGGCGGTGGTGACGATGTGCTTCCCCCGCCGCCGGTTCCGCTCCGCCCCCCGGCGGATGGCCCAGTTGTCCCCCTCGGTGCCGCAGGAGGTGAAGAACACCTCCCCGGGGGCGCAGCCCAGGGCGGCGGCCACCGTCTCCCGATCCGCCTTTACCTGGAGGGCGGCCTCCCGGCCGAAGCCGTACCGGGAGGAGGGGTTGCCAAAGCCGTCCAGCGCCCGGAGCAGGGCCTCCCGGGCCTCGGGGCGCACCGGCGTGGTGGCGGCGTAATCAAAATAAACGAGCTGTTCCATACTCCGGGCCTCCCAAAAAGATTGAACCGGCGGACTGATAGGTTAGTCCATTGTAGTAGCCCCCGGAGGGAAAGTCAACCGGGAAATCGCCGGAAAGGGGCGGGTTTCCCGCCCTTTCTTTGCCCAAGATGCCCTCCGGGTTATCCTGTGGCGCAAAAACCAGCCTCTCCGGGGCCCATCCGCAAACCTTCCCCTTTACAACCGCCGGATCTTTCTATATAATACAGGAATTGAGAGAAAAACAATCTTGCGGCCCGCGCCGCGGAAGGATGAATACGCAATGCTTCAATTTGACGAGTACCGGGTAAAGCTGAACAACCTGAAGCCCGAGCTGGACGAGCTGGGCCGGGCCCTGGATCTGGAGGCCGCCGGGCGGGAACTGGACGAGCTCCACGCCCAGTCCGCCGCCGACGGCTTCTGGGACAACGTGGAGAAGGCCAAAAAGGTGCAAAAGCGCATCAGCAACCTGGAGGACAAGGTGAACGCCCAGGCCAGGCGGCAGTCGGCCTGGGACGACCTGATGACCCTGTGCGAGATGGGCAACGAGGAGGAGGACGAGTCCCTGGTTCCCGAGGTGGAGAGCGGCTTTGAGGCGCTGGTGGGGGAGATGGAGACGGCCCGCCTGTCCACCCTGCTGTCCGGGGAGTACGACAACTCCACCGCCATCATCTCCCTCCAGGCCGGGGCGGGGGGCACCGAGGCCCAGGACTGGGCCCAGATGCTCTACCGGATGTACACCCGCTGGGCGGAGCGCCACGGCTTCAGCTACTCTGTGCTGGACTACCAGGACGGGGACGAGGCGGGCATCAAGTCCGCCGCCATCCGCATCGAGGGGGAGAACGCCTACGGCTACCTCAAGAGCGAGCACGGCGTCCACCGGCTGGTGCGCATCTCCCCCTTCGACGCCAACGCCCGGCGGCAGACCTCCTTCGCCGCCGTGGAGGTCATGCCCGAGCTGGACGACAGCGTGGAGGTGGACATCCGGGACGAGGACATCGAGCGCCAGGTGTACCGCTCCTCCGGCGCCGGCGGCCAGCACATCAACAAGACCTCCTCCGCCGTCCGGCTGATCCACAAGCCCACGGGCATCGTGGTGTCCTGCCAGACGGAGCGCTCCCAGTTCCAGAACGAGGAGACCTGTATGAAGATGCTGCGCTCCAAGCTGATGCAGATCAAGGAGCAGGAGCACCTGGACAAGATCTCCGACATCAAGGGCGTGCAGCTCAAGATCGAGTGGGGCAGCCAGATCCGCTCTTATGTGTTCATGCCCTACCAGCTGGTGAAGGACAACCGCACCGCCTTTGAGACCTCCAACGTCAACGGGGTGATGGACGGCGACCTGGACGGCTTCATCAACGCCTACCTCACCGCCGCCGCCACGGGAAACTGGGCAACAAAATAACTCCATGGCCCTCCCGCCGCCGGCGGGAGGGCCTTTATTCAGCCTCCGCCGCCGCGGAGACCAGGGCCGCAAAATAACCCGCAAACAGCACGATCCCAGTCACTCCACCGGGGCCGTGAAATTTTTGGGCAGTTTGGACGATTGGTGCTTGAAAATCCGGAACTTACTTGTATAATAGAAGGTGCAGCCCACTCATCCTAACCGTGAGGAAATAGGCGGGCAAAGAGAAAATGAAGGGAAAGGTGAACCAATGAAACGCGTACAAAACAAGATTATGGCCCTTCTGCTGGCTGTAATCCTGGCCATCGGGCTGGCGGTTCCCGCCGCAGCGGCGGAGGGAACCGCTTCCGGGGCCCCGGAAGCCGATCTCAAGGGCCAAATCGTCATCCTGCACACCAACGACGTCCACTGCAGCATCGATCAGGTGAAGAAGGACGACGCAGTCACCAACATCGGCTACGCGGGCGTAGCGGCCTACAAGGCCGAGATGGAGGCCCAGTACGGTCAGGAGAACGTCACCCTCATCGACGCGGGCGACGCCATTCAGGGCGGCCCCATCGGTACCCTGACCAAGGGCTCCGCCATTGTGGAGATCCTGAACAAGGTGGGCTACGACCTGGCCATCCCCGGCAACCATGAGTTCGACTACGGTATGGACAACTTCCTGTCCCTGGCCAAGGACAAGGCGGAGTATGACTACATCTGCTCCAACTTCACCGATCTGAATGGCAAAGCCGTGTTCGACGCCTACAAGGTGCTGACCTACGGCGAGGTGAAGGTGGCCTATGTGGGCATCGACACCCCCGAGACCTTCACCAAGTCCACCCCCACCTACTTCCAGAACGACAAAGGGGAGTATATCTACAGCTTCCAGCAGGGCAATAACGGCAAGGATCTGTACGACACCGTGCAGAAGGCTGTAGACGCCGCCAAGAAGGACGGGGCCGACTACGTGGTGGCCGTGGCCCATCTGGGCGACGACGGCTCCACCCAGGAGTGGAAGGCCCAGACCGTCATCGCCAATACCACCGGCATCGACCTGCTCATCGACGGCCACTCCCACGAGCAGATCGAGAAGCTCGTCCCCAACAAGGACGGCGAGGACGTGGTGTGGGCTCAGACCGGCACCAAACTGGCCGCCCTCGGCAAGGTAGTCATTGACACCGAGTCCGGCAAGATCACCGCCGAGCTGGTGGAGGGCTATGACAAGCAGGACGAGGCCGTGGCCGCCTTTGTGAAGGAGCAGAACGACGCTTTTGAGGCGGAGCTGAAAAAGGTCGTCGCCAAGTCCGAGGTGGATCTGACCATCAACGGCGCCGACGGCAAGCGCCTGGTTCGCAGCGGCGAGACCAACCTGGGCGACCTGTGCGCCGACGCCTACCGGACAATGCTGGGCGCCGACGTGGCCTTTGTCAACGGCGGCGGCGTGCGCGCCAATATCGCCGCGGGCGACGTAACCTATGAGGACATCATCAACGTCCATCCCTTCGGCAACGAGGCCTGCCTGGTGGAGACCACCGGCCAGAAGATCCTGGACGCCCTGGAGTTCGGATCCCGCAACTACCCCGAGGAGAACGGCGGCTTCCTCCAGGTGTCCGGCGTGACCTACACCATCAACGCTGACATCCCCTCCTCCGTGGTGATGAACGACGAGAAGGAGTTCGTGAAGGTGGACGGCCAGTACCGCGTCACCGACGTGATGGTAAACGGCCAGCCGCTGGATGTGGAAAAGACCTACACCCTGGCCTCCCACAACTATATGCTCAAGAGCGGCGGCGACGGCTTCGTCATGTTTAAGACTGACAAGCTGCTCAAGGACAGCGTGATGATCGACAACGCCGTGCTCATCAACTACATTGTGGACGAGCTGAACGGCACCGTCACCGCCGAGCAGTACGGCCAGAGCGCCGGCCGCATCACCATCAAGAAGGCCGCCGAGCCGGAGCCCGAGCCCGAGCCCACTCCCGAGCCCGAGCCGGAGCCGGAGCCCACTCCCGAGCCCCAGCCCGAGGTCACTACCTATGTTGTGGTGCGCGGTGACAGCCTGTGGAAGATCGCCAAGACCCATTATGGCAGCGGCACGAAGTGGACGATCATCTACGAGGCCAACAAGGACACCATCAAGAACGCCAATCAGATCTGGCCCGGCCAGGTTCTGGTGCTTCCCGCGGCGTAACACGAATCCATAAAGAAGATCCCGGTCAGCTTGACCGGGATCTTCTTTGTCTCGATTATGGGTGGCTGATCCGAAGCACCGAGGCCGGCACCTGCTCCTCATAAATCCCCAGACCGTTCACGATCTCCAGGATTTCGTCGTCTTCCAGCTGCCAGAAGGGGTTGATCCACTTGCCCGGCAGGCCGGCCATGTCCAGCGACGTGTCCAGATCCATGCCCACCGCCTGGGTGCCGAAGTACACCATGGTGTTCAGCGGCATATCGCTCTCCACGTAGGTGTTCAGGATGTTGATCAGGCTGGTCACCTTGGTCACGTTGGACAGGGTGATGGTCTGCTTGGCCAGGGCCGCCAGGAAGGCCCGCTGGGTGGCCGCCCGGCCGATGTCCGCGTTGGCGTAACAGCTGCGGCAGCGCACCACGCCCTCGGCCTTCTTCCCGTCCAGCAGCTGGTAGCCCGGGGCGATGTGGATGTACAGATCCCCGTAGGGGTCGTCGTAGTCCATCCGCACCGGCACGTCGAACCACACCCCGTCGATCTCGTCCACAATTTCCCGGAAGGCCCGGGTGTTCACCTTCACATAATAGTCAATGGGCACCGCCAGCATTTTGGACACGCAGTCCCGGACGGCCTCCACCCCGCCGTAGGAGTAGGAGGCGTTGATCTTGATGTAGGAGCCCTCGTACTTCACCACCGTGTCCCGGGGGATGGAGATCAGCGAGGCCTTCTTGTTGGCGGTGTCGAACACCCCCAGCATGATGGTGTCGCTGCCCCCCTGGTCGGCCACCCCCAGCAGCAGGCAGGTGTACACGTCCTTCCGCCGGTTCAGAGTCAGCTTGCTGCCGGTGCTGGGATCCACCACTGAGCCGGAGGGCTGCTCCGGCGCGTCCGATTGGTCGGGCTCAATGGGAAATTCCACCTGGGTGGGCAGGTCGGGGGCGGGGGCGAAAAATTTCAGCGCCACATAGGACACCACCACCACCAGGGACAGGGAGAACAGTATGATGTACAGCCCCCGGAGAACCCGGCTCAGGGGGGAGCGTTTGGCGCTTTTTTTCGTGCGCTTGGGCGCGTTGCTCATGAAAACGGCATCCTTTCTGCCGCCGTCCGGATCCTCCCGGGCGGCACTCAACGTCGGGGGCAGTCACGTTCCCCCGCATTATGTCAACTTTTGACCGCACATTAGTATAGCGGACGGCGGAAGAAAATACAAGGGCAGTGTGTGAATAATTGATGAAGTTTTTCTTTTTTCTCCCCCTTGACAGGAGGCGTCCCGGTCTGCTATACTCCAAACTGTACCATTTGAAACAGTTTGGAGGGATCCTATGGATATGCCCATCCTCCGCGGCCATCCCCTGCTGGGCCGGATCGAGCCCCCCCTGTGGGACTGGACGCTGGAGGCCGCCGATCTCCTCACCGTGGCCAAGGGGGGCGTGGTGTACGGCCCCGGCCGGTTCCGCCGGTGCCTGGGCGTGGTGCTCCGGGGGCGCATCGAGGTGCGCCGGGAGTCCATCCTCATGGCCACCCTCTCCGCCGGGGACGTGTTCGGCGCGGCGGCGCTGTTCAACGACGGCGGCGACTATCCCACCACCCTCACCGCCCTCTCCCCCTGCCAGACCCTGCTCATCCCCCAGGAGTGCGTCCGCCGCCTGCTGCGGGAGTGCCCCGCCTTCGCCGAGGACTACGCCGCCTATCTGTCCGGCCGGATCCAGTTTCTGAGCCAGCGGCTGGAGGCGGTGTCCGCCCCCTCCGCCGAGGGCAAGCTGGCCCGCTACCTGCTCTCGGTTGGAGACAAAGAGCTCACCCTGTCCGCCACCCAACTGGGCCGGCGTCTGGGCATGGGTCGGGCCACCCTGTACCGGGCCTTTGAGGCGCTGGAGGGAGCGGGGGCCATCGCCCGGACGGGAAAAACCATCCGCGTCCTCCGCCCCGAGGCGCTGGAGGAAGCCATTTCTGAAAACAGAAAGGAATCTTAATGATGAAGCATTACAAATTATTATCGCTGATGCTGGCTCTGGCCCTGTTGTTCTCTCTCGCCGCCTGCAAACCCGCGGCGGCGGAGCCCACCGCCTCCCCCACCCCGGAGGCCACCGCCACCGTCTCTCCCACGGAGGAACCCACCCCTGATCCCATCGAAACGCCCACTTCTGTGGAGGCCGGGGAGATCCGTCTGGCGGTGCTGTCCGGCCCCACCGGCATCGGCGCGGCCAAGCTGCTGGACAACATCGACAACGACAAGGCCGCCCTCAGCTTTGGCAACTACGACTACCAGATCTATACCGACAACAGCGAGCTGGTGGCGGGCCTCACTAAAGGTGAGATCGACATCGCCACCATGGCCTCCAACGTGGCGGTGAACCTGTACAACAAGACCGACGGCGGCGTGCAGATCATCGCCGTGGGCACCCTGGGCGTCCTCCACATCCTGGAGGGGAGCGGCGGCACGTCCCTCAACTCCGTGGCGGATCTGGCGGGCAAAACCATCTACTCCGCCGGTCAGGGCGCCAACCCGGAGTATATTCTCCGCTATTTATTACAGGAAAATGACCTTGAGGTGGGCAGGGATGTGGAGCTCGTCTTTGCCGACGCCTCCGAGATCAGCGCCAAGCTGCTGTCCGGGGAGATCCAGTACGCCATGCTCCCCGTTCCCGCCGCCACCGCCGCCATCGCCAAGGGGGAAGGCAAAATCCGCGCCGCCATCGATGTCACCGAGGCGTGGGACGAGCTCCAGACCGGCAGCCAGCTGGTGATGACCGCCGTGGTGGCCCGCACCGAGTACCTGGAGACCTATCACGACCGGGTGGCCAACTTCCTCACCGACTATGAGGCGTCCATCGACTTTGTGAACCACAACATCGACGCCGCGGCGGAGCTGGTGGCGGGCTACGGCATCACCCCCAGCGCCGGCATCGCCAAGCAGGCCATCCCCCAGTGCCACCTGACCTTCATCGCCGGGGAGGACATGATGAGCGCCGTCTCCGGCTACTTCCGCACCCTCTATTCCATCGACCCCGCCGCCGTGGGCGGCGCCGTGCCCGACGATGGGATCTATTATATCCCGTAATGGGAAGCACACGAAAAAATCTGCTGAAATACGCCATACCCCCGGTCTTTTGGCTGGGGGTATGGCAGATCGCGGCCTGGGCCGTGGGCCAGCCCCTGCTCCTCCCCGGGCCGCTGACCGTGGGCGGGCGGCTGCTGGCCCTGGCGGGGACGGCGGACTTCTGGCTGTCGGTGGGGGCCACCCTGGGCCGGGTGTTCCTGGGGCTGCTCTGGGGGGCGCTGCTGGGGGGGGCGCTGGCCTTTCTCACCCACTTTTTCCCCTGGGCGGACGCGGTGGCCTCCCCGGCCATCCGGGTGGTGCGGGCCACGCCGGTGGTGTCCTTCATCCTGCTGGTCTACCTGTGGACGCCCCGGACGGCCATCCCCTGGGTGATCTCGGGGCTGATGGTGCTGCCGGTGGTGTGGGGCGCCCTCAGCTCCGGGCTGAACAGCCTGGACGGCAAGCTGCTGGAGCTGGCCCGGGCCTACCGCTTCTCCCGGTGGAAAACCCTGGCGCTGATCTACCTGCCCTCCCTGCGGCCCCACCTGTCCGCCGGGCTGCTCACCGCCTTCGGTCTGGCCTGGAAATCCGGGGTGGCGGCGGAGGTGCTGTGCCCTCCGGATCGGGCCATCGGCGCCCGGATCCAGCAGGCCAAGCTGGGGCTGGAGACCGCCGACCTGTTCGCCTGGACGCTGGCCATTGTGGCCCTGTCCCTGCTGCTGGAGGGGCTGCTGCGCCGGGCGCTGGAGAGGGGGCAAAAAGCGTGATATCTCTGCAAAATATAACCCTTCGTTATGGAGAGAAGGTGGTGCTGGACGGCTTTTCCCTGGATATTCCGGAGGAGGGGCTCACCGCCCTGTCCGGGCCGTCGGGCTGCGGCAAGACCACCCTGCTCCGGGTGCTGGGGGGACTGGCCCGCCCGGAGCGGGGTAAAGTAGAGGGCCTTGGCCCCGCCCGGGCCGCCTTCCTGTTTCAGGAGGATCGCCTGCTGCCCTGGCGCACCGTGGGCCAGCACATCACCGACGTGCTCCCCCGCTCCCGCCGGGCGGAACTGTCCCGCTGGCTGGCCTTCGCCGAGCTGGAGGGGGAGGAGCACGCATACCCCGCCGCCCTGTCCGGAGGGATGGCCCGGCGGCTGGCCCTGGCCCGGTGCGCCGCCCTGGGCGGGGACGCGCTGCTGCTGGACGAGCCCTTCGCCGGGGTGGATCCCCAGCGCGCCGCCCGGATGCTGGAGCGCCTGCGGGGGCTGGGGGTGCCCGTGGTGCTGGCCAGCCACCAGGGCCCGGTGCTGGCGGCCTGTGACGTGGTGATTAGGCTGGACGGGCCGCCGCTTCATCGTGTATAGGAAAGGGAAACACACTGTAAGGAAGTTAACACCCGCTGAAAAAATTGCTTTTTGGCGGGTGTTGCTTTATCATGAACTGACTGACAAGGTGGAACTGTACAGAGGTGAAAATATGCGGGAAGATATTTTTGAAAATTTACGGCACGAAATATATAGTAGATGCCAAAAACCAACGAATAAGTTTGGAATGGGCTGCTATTATCACATTATCGCAGTGGTTAAAAACGCGGAAATTCTGGCGGAAGAATATGGGGCAGATAAGGAAATTGTCATGATTGCGGCCTGGTTGCATGATATCGCTTCTATTACAGATGATAGCCTCTATGAACTTCACCATATCCATGGGGCAGAAATGGCGCATCGTATTCTAAAAGAATACGGTTATGATGACAAAAAGATTGCGTTGGTAGAAAACTGTATCAGAAATCACAGAGGCAGTATCAGCTCGGAGAAAATCAGCCTTGAAGAATTATGCGTTGCCGATGCCGATGCAATCTCACACTTTGACAGTGTTCCGAGTCTTTTATATTTAGCATACCGTCAAAAAGGTATGGGGATTGAGGAGGGCAAGACATTTGTAAAGGACAAGTTGACGAGAAGTTTTCAAAAACTATCTGCGGCAGGCAAAAAACGCTATCAAGGCAAATTTGAAAAAGTTATGGAAGTTTTAGGTTGACAGCTTCAAGTCTATCGCTCTGTCCTGCGGATACTTTCTCCGAAAGCGCCATTGTGGGTTTATACAGTACAAAAAGGGCAAGGCAAACCGAAATGGTCTGTCTTGCCCTTATTCTTTATGGAGTGCGGCCCTTCACACCGGGGACTTCTCATTTCAAAACTGATTCACCCAGTTGGCGATCAGCACCTCCGGCACCAGCCACGCCGCCATAAAGATCAGGAAATTCGCCACCGTCAGCGACCCGAAGGCGGCAATGGAGGTGAGATAGAACGTCAGACACAGCCCGACGGCCGACCCCGCCAGGGCAAACGCCAGCCCCAGCCGGGTGGCGAACCGCAGCCTGTGCCCCCCCACCAGCGCGTCGCAGTAGGGGCCCAGCCCCTCCCGGCCCAGCAGGGCCACCAGCGCCCCCTCCCCCAGCAGATCGGCCTGGGACAGCTCCAGCCGGCGGCCCACCGGGGGAAACTCCAGCTTGTCCACCGGCAGCTTGAACTTCTGCTCCAGCAGGTCGGGGATCAGATTGGGATCCCGGGTGGCCAGCACCGGGGACAGCCCCGCCGACATCAGCGCCGACAGGCTGGGGCTCACCCCGCCGTCCATGGCGTAGTGGAGCAGGAACATCCCGGACAGCTGCCCGCCGATGGCGCAGAACACCGCGTTTTTGATGTTGTACCCCGCGGGCAGGGGCACCTCCATCAGGTGCATATAGGCGGCGGTGCCCACCAGCACCTCCTTGCCCCGGATCACCCCGGAGGCCCCGCCCTCGTGCCACTCCAGGCCGGACACGTCCCGGTACATGGCCCCCTGTGAGCGCAGCAGGTTGTGGAAGGGCCGGGTGAGCCCGCAGGCCATGGCCCGCAGCATGGAGGCGGTGTAGCCCACCACCTTCTCGGTGGCGGCGCTGCCGAACACCTTCACCTGGGCCACCGTCACCGAGCCGGTGGGGAACAGATCGCCATCGGTGACGATGACGCCCCCCTGGCCGCACCGGGCCGCCCCCGTCCAGCCCGCCAGCGCCGCCCCCACCTGGTGGAGCCGCTCCGCCAGCTTGCGGTAGGGCAGGCCGAAGGCCAGCAGGGCCGACCAGGAGCCGGAGGCGGTGAAGCAGGCGGAGGCCGCCCACAGGAACCGCCCGGGCGTCTCCTGGCCCACCGACGCCAGCAGGGCGCACAGCAGGCTGCCCAGCAGCAGCAGGGGCGCGGCGAAGCGGTAGGCCCGCTGGCCCCCGTCCTCCATCTGGAGCTGGCTGCCAAAGCCCGCGTTGGAGCCGGGGGACTTGGTGAAGGTGGGCTTGTTAGACCACAGCGTCTCGTCCCGGGACACCACGTAAGGGGTGCGCACCTGGGACGCGGCCTTGGCGGACAGCCGATCCCCCCGGCGGCGGGCGTGGAGCCCCCGCAGGGCAAAGGCCAGCCCCAGGGCCGTCACCGCCGAATAGGGCAGGCAGGTATACCGGGGCTCCAGCTGTCCGGCGGTGAGGCCGTCCAGCAGGGTGAAGGCCCAGGCCAGAAACAGGGTGCTCTCCGCCCGGGGGCGCAGGGTGGCCAGCTGCTTCACCCCCGCCGCCGGGATCTCATAGCACACCAGCCCCGTCAGCAGCAGCAGGGCGCTCAAAACCAGGGATCGGAACTGGTACACCGTCAGCCCGAAGGCCCCCAGCGAGGGCTCCAGCTCCCTCCAGGGCAGGAAGGGCAGCTCCACCGAGCACACCGCCGCCGCCAGCCCCAGCAGCAGCGCCAGACGCACCCGCCGCCCCTGTCCCTTGATCCCCTTGCCGTACAGCGCCGCCAGACGGCTGGGGGCGGTGTCCGGGGGCAGCTCCCGGGGCCGCACCAGCCGCAGCCGGGGGCGGCGGGGCGGGGCGTCCTCCTCGTCGGGCACCTCCTCCTGATCCACGCCGGGGGTGTATTTTTCCGCCCGGAGGGCGGCCTCGTCCGGCTCCGCCTGATCGTACATATGGTCGGCGTAGTGATCCGCCTTCCGCAGCAGGGTATGTACCCGGGCCCCGATGGAGCGGCCCACGCTTTCCGGCACGATCTCCGGGATGGGCTCGTCCTTGGCCGGAGGCTTGGAGGCCGTCCGCCCCGCCGCCGGGAAGCGCAGGGTGCGCTCCTCCCCATCATCGCCGGGGGCGGCGTTCTTCCGCTCCGGGAAGTCCACCACCTTGGCGCCCGTCCGCTTTGAGCCGTATTCCGCCAGAATTTCGTCCACGGAATATTCCCGGCCGCCCTGCTTTTTCATTTCATCGGACATGGGTTATCTCCTTTGCCGAACGGCTTCATACAGTACGATGGCGGCAGCGGCGGAGGCGTTCAGCGAGTTCAGCTTTCCCTTCATGGGGATGGACACCAGAAAGTCGCACTGCTCCCGCACCAGGCGGCCCATGCCGTCCCCCTCGCTGCCGATGACGAGGACGGCGGGCCCCTTCAGATCCGCCTCATACAGGCTTGTCCCGCCGTCGGCGGCGGTGCCGAACACCCACAGGCCCTGCTCCTTCAGCTCCTTGAGCAGGCTGGTGAGGTTGGCCACCCGGGCCACCGGCAGGTAGCTCACCGCCCCGGCGCTGGTCTTGGCCACAATGGCCGTCAGCCCCGCCGACCGCCGCTTGGGGATGATCACCCCATGGGCCCCGGCGCACTCCGCCGTGCGGATCACCGCCCCCAGATTGTGGGGATCGCTCAGCTCGTCGCACACCACGATGAGGGGGGGCTCCCCCTTCTCCCGGGCGGCGGCCAGAATGTCCTCCACGCTGGCGTACTCCCGGACGGCGGAGACGGCGATGACTCCCTGGTGGCTCTTGGTGCGGCTCATGCCGTCCAGCTTCCGGCGGTCGGCCTCCGTCACCACCACGCCCTTTCCCCGGGCGGTGGAGGCGATGTGGCCCAGGGTGGCGTCCGTCTCCCCCCGGGCGATGTAGATCTTGTCGATGGGCGTGCCCGCCCGCAGGGCCTCGATCACCGCGTTGCGGCCCTCGATGAGGCCGTCGGCCTCGGCCTCCATTGGGGGACGCCGTCTGTTATCGTCACGCATGGAAACGCTCCTTTTCCCTTTGCTTTTAAATAGATGCTAATTTAATAGTATACCATAGATCCTACCGGTGCGAAAGGGGGCGGGTCATCTTTTTCCCCCCTTTTTTCGTCATAGAAATTTTACACCCTGTCCAAGAACATTTCTTGTTTTTATTCTTCAAATATGGTATACTCGCTTAAATGCCCAAAACAAGGAAATGGGTAAATTGGAAAACACCTCGGAACCCCAGCGGCTCCGATCAGTGAAAAAGGAGGTTGTGCCTATGGCCGGCCCGGTGAAACCAAGCGACCCCAACCGCCGGGACAGCAAGCCCAACGGCGGCGGGGACGACAAAAAACGGGCACCATGGAGTTATCTCAGCATTGTGATGTGGGCGGTGATGCTGGTTTTCCTGCTCCAGATGTGCAACAGTTCCATGGAAAACGCCTCGGTGGAGACGGTGCCCTACTCCACCTTCCTCCATTGGGTGGAGGATGGTCAGGTGGCCACGGTGGAGATGACGTCCAGTCTTTACACCTTCACCCTGAAGGAGGACTCCCCCGCCCTGGAGGAGTATACGGAAAAGCTCAAGGAGTCCTACGGAAAGGGGGGCTTCGGCCAGTTCCTGAACCAGTTCGACCCCAAGGGGCTCAAGGGGACGGCCAGCGCGGCCATCAAGTTCCAGACCGCCCCCCCGCCCGGCCTGGCCCACACCAACGTGGTGGTCTGGCTGGACGAGAACGGCGTGGAGGAGTTTGAGACCGTCACCGCCACCGTGGAGCAGTACCTGATGTCCGCGTTCCTCAACTACGTGCTGCCCATCCTGGTGATGGTGGGCGGGCTGCTGCTGCTCTACCGGTATATGTTCAAGAAGATGGGCTCCGGCGGCGGCTTGGGCGGCATCGGCGGCGTGGGCAAGTCCAACGCCAAGGTGTACGTGGAGAAGAAAACCGGCGTCACCTTTAAGGACGTGGCGGGCCAGGACGAGGCCAAGGAGAGCCTGGAGGAGATCATCGACTTCCTCCACAACCCGGGCAAGTACACCGAGATCGGCGCCAAGCTGCCCAAGGGCGCCCTGCTGGTGGGCCCCCCGGGCACCGGCAAGACTTTGCTTGCCAAGGCGGTGGCGGGCGAGGCCAATGTGCCCTTCTTCTCCATCTCCGGCTCCGACTTCGTGGAGATGTTCGTGGGCGTGGGCGCGTCCCGTGTCCGCGACCTGTTCAAGGAGGCCTCCAAGATGGCCCCCTGCATCATCTTCATCGACGAGATCGACACCATCGGCAAGTCCCGTGACAACCGCATGGGCGGCAACGACGAACGGGAGCAGACCCTGAACCAGCTGCTGGCTGAGCTGGACGGCTTCGACCCGGGCAAGGGCGTCATCGTTTTGGGCGCCACCAACCGGCCCGAGGTGCTGGACAAGGCCCTGCTCCGCCCCGGCCGGTTCGACCGGCGCATCACCATCGACCGGCCCAACCTGGCGGGCCGTCTGGCCACCCTCCAGGTGCACACCCGGAAGATCAAGCTGGCCGAGGACGTGAACCTGAACAAGATCGCCCTGGCCACCGCGGGCTGCGTGGGCGCGGATCTGGCCAACCTGGTGAACGAGGCCGCCCTCCGGGCGGTGCGTAAGGGCCGCCGTTTAGTCACCCAGGAGGATCTGCTGGCCTCCTTCGAGTTCGTCATCGCCGGCAGCGAGAAGAAAAACTCCGTCCTCACCGAGTTCGAGCGCAAGCTGGTGGCCTATCACGAGGTGGGCCACGCCATGGTGGCCTACAAGCAGAAAAACGCCGAGCCGGTGCAGAAGATCACCATCGTCCCCCACACCGAGGGCTCCCTGGGGTACACCCTGCTGATGCCCGAGGAGGACAAAACCAACCTGCGTACCCGGGAAGAGCTGATGGCCAAAATCACCGTCTCCATGGGCGGCCGGGCCGCCGAGCAGGTGGTGATGAATACCATGACCAACGGCGCCTCCCAGGACATCCAGGAGGCCACCAACATCGCCCGGAACATGGTGGCCATGTACGGCATGAGCGAGGAATTCGGCATGATGGCCCTGGGCTCTGTCCGCAACCAGTACCTGGACGGCGGCTACGGCCTGGATTGCGCCCAGGACACCGCCGCCATCATGGACAAGGCCGTCAAGGCCGTGCTGGACGTGTGCTACAAGGCCGCGGTGGAGGTCATCGAGGCCAACCGAGAGGACATGGACAAAGTGGTGGCCTACCTGCTGGAGAAGGAAACCATCACCGGCGGCGAGATGGTAGCCATCCTGGAGGGCCGGGATCCCGCCCTGGTGGAGGGAGCCTACACCTCCACCCGCGCCGGGCAGACCGACATCGAGCCTCCCGCCCAGCACATCCACATCATTGACGAGCCCATCCCCATGCCGCCCCCCGCGGACGGGGACGGTGAGCAGCCCCCGGAGGCTCCCCCGAAGGACGAATAAGCCAAACCGCCCTGAGCCGCAAGGCCCGGGGCGGTTTTCCCTCGGTGCTTCCCCAGAGGAAAGGCCCGGCCGGAAGAATCCGGCCGGGCCTTTTTTTGCTGCGTTCTGACTTGCTTGCGTCGCTTAGCGGAACACCGCCAGCTTGTCGAAGTTCATCACGGTCACAGCCACCTCGCTGCGGTAAGCCACCGCGCGGGGCGCCAGGTAACGGCCCACAGCCACGCTGCCCTGGCCGCTGAGGACGCCGGTGGCAACCGCCCACCTCATGGCGGGCTGCGCCCAGTCGTACACCTGGTTACCATCGTTGTAGTTGTTCAGGTTCAGGGTGTTGTAGCCGGTGGGCTTGCCCGCCGCACGCCACAGGAACACCGCCATCTCCTGACGGGTCACGTACTGGTTGGGACGGAAGGTGCCGTCGGGATAGCCCTCGGCGTAGCCGTTCTGCACCGCCCACAGCATCGCGTTATACGCGTAGTGGATGGAGCTGATGTCGCTGAAGCGGTTGTAGGTATTCCTGGGCGCGGGACGGCCCTTCATGTTCCACAGGATCTGCACCACCTGGGCCCGGGTGAAGCCGCTGTTGGGGCTGAAGATGGTGTTGGCGTCGTTCATGCCCTGCATCAGGCGGGCGCTGCCCCGGACGGTGTTGTAGCAGTACTCCACGCCGGTGTAATACCAGGCGGTGGAAGACACATCGGTGTAGGGCACCGTGGTGCTGCCAATCAGCACGAAGCCGGGGGTCACGGTCACGCCGGTGGCGTCGGCGGGAACGGTGAAGTTCCAGGTATTGGCCCCCGCGGCGGTCACGCTAAGAACGTTGCTGGCAGCGGTCTTGGTGCTGTAGCGCACGCTGGGAGTGGTCGCCGCGTAGCCTGCGTTGGGCACCGTGGTGATGGTCACAACCGAGCCGGGCTTGACGCTGCTGGCGCTCACCCGGGCGTAGCCGTTGGCCACGCTGACCACGCTGATGGCCACGTTGCCGCTGGGCGTGAGGGTGTTGGCCGCCAGCTGAATCACATACTCGTTGCTGGATTTCACAAAGTCATAGGTGGTGGATGCGCCGTTCACGCCGGTGAGGTTCACCGTGACCTTATTCGGATCTGCGGACTTGATGGTGAACTTCCGGGCAATGCCGGTCAGGCTGATGGAGCCGGTGAAGTTCTCGTGCATGACGATGTTCTGGCCGTCCTTCACCGCATCCACTGCGGTCTGGAGGTTGTCAAAGCCATAGCCGGACTGCTCGGCGATGGTCACCGCCGGCGCGGTGTTGTTGAGTACGAAGGGGGAGAAGCCGTTCACATTCTCGATCTTGGCAACATTGTTGCTGTCCCACGTCATGGTATATACATACCCATTGTGGTGTGCATAGGAGGTGCCGCTAAACGCCAGGTTCGAGGGCATCTTCAGCGTAATGTCCACCTGGCCATAGTCGCCGGTGACGTTAAGGTTCCCGGTCTGCTCCCAGTCAGTCTTAACACCATTCACAATGTCCTTATAGGCGGTGTCCGTGCCGTCGGTCACGGTATACCGGTACTTCAGGGTGATATTCAGCGTCAGGATGGGGTTGGCGGCGGTGCCGGTGGTGGTGGTGGGGTTACTGGAGGAGATCTCCAGATAGGGGGTCAGCACCACGTACCGGTAGGCCGTATACTTCGCATCGGTGACTTTATGGGTATTGACGCCATCAACCTTGGCGCGGTTGTCGTAGGCCACCATGGCGTTCCGGGCCTGATTTACAATGCCCTGCACGCTGCTCTCCGTCTGGCCGGCGATCAGGGCGTTCAACGCCATCTTCACACCGTCGGCGTTGTCGAAATTGACGTTGCTGACGTTGCTGTCGATCAGCGTCTCCTTGAGATCCTTGCCCAGCTCCACAAAGGCCCCGCTCATGCCCGCGCTGGCGTTGGGCACGGAAATGGGCACGCTGGTCAAAGTACCCACCGAGATGCCCGACACCTTGCCCCGCAGGCCGGAGCCGTTGAAGGTATAGGTCACGTTGTACACCTGCACCTTGTCGCTGTGTCGGGTCGGGATCACCACGCCATCACCGGTGACACTGGACACGGTGATGGTACCGTCGGTGGCCCAGCCCACGGTGGCGTACCTCTTGCTGCCGTCATTCATGGTGAAGGTAACCGTAATCGTCGCGGTATTGCCGGTGGTGTTCACAGCGCCGGACAGATTGATGGTGGTGCCGTTGAGGGTGCAGCCGATGGGGGTCGTGGCCGGGTCATTATCATTGGCTTCTACCCCGATCACCCTGTTGCTGGTGTTGGGGGCCAGCTGGACGGACAGCTTGATATCTCCCGATTCCGAGAACAGGTAGCTCTTGCCTGCTTCCAGCGCCTCCGCTGTAGGCAGTGCACTACCACCAGAAGCGGCACCCAATTGATGCCAATACTGCACCGTGGTGTTGTTCACCTTGGTGGGCAACTTGACATAGGTACCCTTGGTAATATAGAGATCTGCCAGGGGATTGGTATCCTCGGACGTGTACAGGAACGTAACCTTCTGCTGCTGCAGGCTCGAGTTAATGGCGGTATCGTCATTCACACGGTAAGCGCCAGCGTTAGAAGTCGAATAGTTGTCAACCACAACCTGGAAGTCGGTGGTGTAGAGCCAGGAGCCCGCCTTCTTGATCAGATATCCTTCCGACAGGCCGCCCTTCAGGTATTCCCTGAGAATCCTGGTGCCGGTCTCCCCGCCCCACACCTCAATGGAAAAGCCGGTGTTCGCCGTGTCCTCAGCGCCGTCCTTCATAATCTGACCCACCGTGCCGCCGTTGATGGTCAGGGCGGGGATGATGGCGTTGTCGGTTTCCCGGGTGATGTTCCCGGTATTGGAGCTGTCGGCCTGGTTCCGGGTACCCACGGTGATGGACAGGCCGTCGGTGGCTATATCGCCGGACATCGGCTTAGCCGCCGTGATCCCGTTGATGAAGCTGTTGGTCACGGTCAGGGAGCCCCGAACCATCTTGATCCCGCTGCCGTTCACGGTGGAGTCGCTGATCTTGACCGTGTTAGAGCCGCCCTTATCCAGTGTAATGCCGCCAACGGTGGAGCGGTTCTTCACGGTGATGCTGTGCCTGCCGGACAGATCCCAATTGCCTTGGTTGATACTGCCCACCGTGCTGGTGCCGTCAATGTCCACCGTGGTGCCGTTCCAGGTGGGCACCGTCCCGGCGGTGGTATTGCCGCTGCTGCCGCCGTACAGGTACACACCGCCAGCCTGGGACGCGCCGCTCAGCTTCAGGCTACCTGTGCCTATGATCGTCAAGTTGCCGGTCACCTTGGCGCGGGTCTCCAGCGTCACACTGCCGCCGGAGCGGTTGTCCTTCTCAGTAACAGCGCCCAACGTGATCGAACTGATGGTACCGCCGTTGGTCGCCCTGATGGTGCCCTTGGCGTTGCTCGTGGAGATAGCGCCCAAGCTGTCGCCGTAGCTGTTGACGGTGAGGGCGCCGGTGCCCCAGGCAGTGCCCGCCGTCTGGGTGTTGGTCAGCGTCAGGTTCAGTCCGTTGGCATTCACCGGGTAGGTGCCGTTGGTGTTGCCGTTGTTGAGGGTGAAGCTGCGGTTCGTGACATTAATGTTGCCCGAGGCGCTGCCCGTGGCTACCGTGTCGGTCAGCGTCAGCTGGGTGAGCTTGTACGCGGTGCCGGCGGAAGTAATGGTCAAGCTCTGGCCGTTGAGGTTGATACTCATGGAATAGGTAGTGGCGGCGTTCACATCCAGGCTGCCAGCCCCCAGCAGGGTGACGCTGGTGGCATTGGATCCGGCGGCGAAATCAAGCGTAGGATACCACGTGCCGCTGTTGCCGGTGGCCCAACCGGTGCTGGGGATGGCGGCGGTCACGGCACCGCCATTGAGGTAGCGGAAATAGTAGATGCCGGAAGCTGTCTGCACATTATACCAGCCGGGCGTTACGATTTTATAATTGGAAACCGTAGCACCCGCCGCATAATAGGTTGCGCTATAGCTGGCCGTCCCGCCAGTAATGTCCATTATGACGGGCTCAGGGGCAGTAGACAATACTTTAATAGGCGCTGTGGCGGATGCAAACACAGGTACCGCACTCAAAGGCAGCATTGTCAGCACCATGGCCAGGGCCAGGGCCGCTGACAACAAACGTTTTTTCATATCCTGTTCCTCCTGTTCTGGTTGGAAATTGGGGTTTTAACGGGCCTCTGGGGCCCTGTTTCTGTCTCCCCCGACCGGGGGGCGTGGCCGGGCATACGGCCCTCCTTCCATCGGAATGATTTGGCTGACGCCTCCGACGCCACACTTACACAGCATCTATTATACAATATCGGCAAAATTTTGCAAGCCTTAATGGAAAATTTCCAAAAAAAACTGCCATCCCAGGCAGGGTCTTCCAGCGCCCCTTGCGGAGCCGCCGCCGGTGTGGTATAATGTGTCTGGCGCCGTTACATAAATAGGCGGTCAGCAGCCTTTCTCCGCAAGGGGGGAGGTGACGCGAATGGGAAAAGGTCGCAGGGCGAAGGTTCTGCGGGCCGTATTTTGGTTCATCGTTGTGTTGTTACTGATGATCATAAACGCCCAAAAAGCTTGTTGACCGCCCGGCCGGTACCCGAGCGGTCAACGTAAAACTTGATCACGCTATAAAGGGGAAACAGCTGACCGCCGTAACGGCGCCCCTTATATGCCTATTATACCCCCCGCCCGGGGCTTTGTCAAGGAGGAACCGCAGGATGGATTACGACAAACTGCTGGACGGCTGCTGTCAGGTTGGGGTGCAGCTGGTGCGCTGCGGCGGCGAGATCCCGCGCGCGGAGGACACGATGCGCCGTCTGCTGGCGGCCTACGGCCTGACGGGGGAGGTCTTTGCCCTGCCCAACTGTGTCTGGGCCAGCGTATTCGGGCCGGACGGCCGGGCCCACACGGTGATGCGCCGCGTGCCGCCCATCGCCACGGACGTGGACGGCATTGAGCGGTTCAACGCGCTGTCGCGGCGCTTATGCGCGGATCCCCCGGCGGATCCGGCGGAGCTGTCCGCCCGGTGCGCCGCGGAGCTGGCGGAGCTGCGGGGGTATCCGGCGGCGGCGCGGCTGGGGGGATATTTTTTAGGGGCGTTTTTTTTCGCGCTGTTTTTCTCCGGCGGGCCGGCGGAGGCGGCGGCGGCAGGGCTGGCGGGGCTGGCGTCGGGGGCGGCGCTGCTGCTGCTGGAGCGGCTCCGGGCCAACAGCTTTCTGGCCACGCTGATCTCGGCCTTTGTACTGGGGGCGGCGGCGTGCGGCCTGCCGGCCCTGGGGGCGCCCATCAATTTAGAGGTGACGGTAGCCGGGAGTCTGATGGTGCTGGTGCCCGGCCTGGTGTTCACCAGCTTCATGAGCGACCTGCTCACCGGCGACATGATGGCGGGGCTGGCCACCTTTGCCCGGGCGGTGATGTCGGCGGCGGCCATCGCCCTGGGGACGGTGGCCGCCATGGCGCTGTTCCAGTCCCACGCCGCCGGGGCCGGAGGGAGCACCACCGCCTACCCGGCGGCGCTGTACTGCCTGTTTGCCTTTGTGGCCTGCCTGGGCTTCTGCCCCGCCTTCAACGTCCGGGGAATGGGTGCGCTGCTGTGCTGCCTGGGCGGGGCGGCGGGCTGGGCGGTGTACCTGATCGTCATGGCCCTGGGCGGGAACAGCTTTGGGGCCAGTCTGGTGGCCGCCGTGGCGGTGTCGGTGTACGCCGAGGCCATGGCCCGGATACGCAAGTGTCCCGCCACGTCCTACTCCACCATCGCCCTGTTCCCGCTGGTGCCGGGGCTGACCATCTATCAGGCCATGGATCACGGCATCCGGGGGGACACCGAGCTGTTTTGGGAGACCTTTTTCCGCACCTTCGGCATCGCCGGGTGCATCGCCCTGGGGCTGCTGCTGGTGGCGGCGGTGCTGGAGCTCCGGCGGCGTTGGGGCGGCAGGAAGCTGTTACCTTTTTGAGGTGATTTTGTAACTCTTTCTTCCTTGACACCCAGGGGCGGCGGTGCTACCATAGGCGGGAAATACGAAGATAAGGAGTTCCTGCCGCAATGTGTCGAAAACTGTCGTATCTGACCGCCGCCGTCCTGCTGCTGGCCCTGCTGTCCGGCTGCGGCCGCACCGAGGGCCACTACACGCCGCCGCCCTCCTCCCCCGCCCCGGCCACCCAGGCCGTCCCCACCCAGACCCCGGAACCCACCCCGGAACCCACGCCGGAGCCCACCCCCACGCCCCTGCCCTGGGCGCTCTACCAGTTCGGCGTGCCCCTGGAGGAGAGCGAGCCGGTGGCGGACGACAGCTTTTTCGACAACGCCGTGTTCCTGGGCGACTCCCGCACCGAGGGGCTGGAGCTGTTCGGCGGGCTGAAGCACGGCACGTTCCACTGGGCCCGCGGGATGAACGTGTTCCGGGCGGACAGCGAGGACTACAAGGTCTTTGAGGTGGACGGCGAGGAGCGCACCCTGGTTGGCACCCTGTCCGGGCACAGCTATGACGCGGTGTACATTATGATCGGCGTGAACGAGCTGGGCTTCGCCCCGTCGGAGTACGAGAAGGGCTTGTCCGAGCTCATCGGCAAGGTGCTGGCCGCCCAGCCGGACGCGGTGGTGTACCTCCAGATCATGCCGCCGCTGAACGACAACCTGTGCCGGGCCAACAAGCTGCCCGACTACATCACCAACGCCAACCTGACGGCCTTCAACGAGGCCATCGTCCGGGTGGCCGCGGAGAAAAAGGTGGTGCTGCTCAACACCGCCGAGGTGTACACCGGCGAGGACGGGCAGCTCCCCGCGGAGCTGGCCAACGACGGCTGCCATTTCGCCTATGGGGCCTATAAGCTCTGGGCCGACTATCTGCGCAGCCACACCATCGACCGGGAGCGGTATTTTTACAGCCGGGAGAACGGTTAAAGGCATAAACGCCCGTCCAGGAAACCTGGGCGGGCGTTGTTCTATGTTCCCTCAATGGTTCGGCGTATCTCCGCCTCCGCCTGCTTCACCTCAAACTCCAACTCGGCGGCGGGCATACGCACCGCCCCGTGACCCAGAATGATCATCTGCTCCAGCCCGTCGGAGGTGGCCACCCGCACCCGGTGCTCCTTCCGTTCCTTGGCCAGGGCGTAGGTGGTCTTTTCGATATACATATCCGCCGTCTCCGCCTCTTTGGTGTAAACCACAAACAGATCCCCCAGCCGCTCCACGCTGCCCGGGTTCCCCTTCACCTTGTAGGCGTCGAACACCACGATGACCTTGCACCGCTTCCATCCCTGGTAGTTGCGCAGCCGGTGGATCAACCGCTCCCGGGCGCTGTCCAGATCCGCCCGGCTCAGGGCGCGCAGCTCGTCCCAGGCGTGGATGATGTTGTAGCCGTCCACCAGCAGATAGTCGTCCCCGTCCCGAACCTTCAGCCCCTTCCAGGGCCTGGGCTTGGGGGCGGCGGCCTTGGGGACGGGCCGGAAGGCGTGGGGCCTGGTGGGGCCGTAAGCCCGCTGGAAGATGGCCTCCAGTTCCTTGTCCAGCGCCGCCCGGGATTCGTAGCTCATAGGGGGCTGGCGGGCGGGGGTGTCCTCCTCCCGGCTGGGGCGCTCCCCCTCCGGTCTCCAGCCGCTGTCCAGGTGCATATGGGAGCGCACCTCGTCCCAGGGCACGATGACCCCCGATCCGTGGGAGCAGAACACCGAAGCGGAGGGGTTGTCCACATCCCGCTCGGGGTCGTAGCCCGCCGCGGCGATGACCTCCCCGGCGTTGTGGCAGGGGCGGTAGCCCTCCACCGCGCAGGAGAACCGTCCCCGTCCGCCGGTATAGGCCGCCACCGTCCGCCAGTAGTCCCCCACCTCGGACACCGGGACGCTGCCGGTGAGCACCGCCGTCTCTCCGCTCTGCTCCGGGGGCAGCAGCTCCGCCCCCATCCGCTGCAAATCCGTCATGGCCCGGCCCACGTTGCCCGTGGGCGCCTCCAAACGGAAGGAATACCAGGGCTCCAGCAGCACGCTTTGGGCGGACATGAGCCCCTGGCGCACCGCCCGCCAGGCGGCCTGCCGGAAGTCGCCCCCCTCGGTGTGCTTTAGATGGGCCCGGCCGGTGAGCAGGGTGATCTTCACATCTGTGATGGGCGCCCCCGTTAGCACCCCCCGGTGCTCCTTCTCCATCAGGTTGGTGAGAATGAGCCGCTGCCAGTGGCCCTCCAGCACGTTCTGGTCGCAGGCGGTGTCCAGCACCAGCCCCGCCCCCCGCTCCAGCGGCTCCAGCAGGAGATGTACCTCGGCGTAGTGGCGCAGGGGCTCGAAGTGGCCCACCCCCTCCGCCGGGGCGGCGATGGTCTCCAGGTACACGATCCGCCCGGGGCCGAAGGTCACCTCCACCCCGAACCGCCGCTCCAGCAGCCGGGACAGCACCTCCAGCTGCACCTCGCCCATGAGGCGCACCCGGATCTCCCCCGCCCCCTCGTCCCACTCCACCTGGAGCTGGGGATCCTCCTCCTCCAGCACCCGGAGCTGGGCCAGCAGGGTGTGGACGTCCCCGCCTTCCGGCGGCAGCACCTGGCAGGCCAGCACCGGCTCCAGCTCCGGCCCGGCCCAGTCGTCCGACCCCCCCAGGCCCTGGCCCGCCCGGGTGCGGGTGAGGCCGGCCACGGCGCACACCGTCCCCGCCGGGGCCTCCTCCGCCGGGGTGAACCTCGCCCCGGAGTACAGCCGGATCTGGGCGGCCTTCTCCTCCCAGTCCGGGCCCTTCACCCCGTCCCGCACCCGCAGGGCGCCGCCGGTGATCTTCATCCAGGTGAGCCGCTCCCCCTTGTCGTCCCGGGAGATCTTGTACACCCGGGCGGCGAACTGCGCCCCCCAGTCCGGCTCCAGGGCGAACCGGGCCAGGGCGTCCAGCAGCCCGTCCACTCCGTCCAGGTTCAGCGCCGAGCCGAAAAAGCAGGGGAACAGCTTCCGCTCCACAATCAAAGCAGACAGATCCCCGTCGTCCAGCGCCCCCGTCTCCAGATACCGCTCCATCAGCTCCTCATCGCACAGGGCGGCCTGCTCCAGCACGTCCCCCCAGGGGCCGGAAAAATCAGCGCAGCCCTCTCCCAGCCGCGCCCGGAGCTGGGCCAGCAGCGCCTCCCGATCTGTGCCCGGCTGATCCATCTTGTTGACGAACAGAAAGGCGGGCACGCCGTGGCGCCCCAGCAGCCGCCACAGGGTCTCGGTGTGGCTCTGCACCCCGTCCGCCCCGCTCACCAGCAGCACCGCGCAGTCCAGCACCTGCACCGCCCGCTCCGTCTCGGAGGAGAAGTCCACGTGGCCCGGGGTGTCCAGCAGGGTGATCTGGCAGTCGTTCCAGGTGAGCCGCGCCTGCTTGGAGAAGATGGTGATCCCCCGCTCCCGCTCCTGCCGGTCGGTGTCCAGGAAGGCGTCCCCGTGATCCACCCGCCCCAGCCGCCGCACCGCCCCGGCGCGGTAGAGCATGGCCTCGGACAGGGTGGTCTTTCCCGCGTCCACGTGGGCCAGCATCCCGATGGTCAGCCGTTTCATCGCATACGCTCCTTAGTTAAACAGTTCCCCGTTCTCCTCGAACAGCTCCCGCACCTTCTTTTTCAGCAGGCGGTGGGCGGGCTGCGAAAGCGACCGGTCGGCGGCGATGAGCTCCTCCGCCGCCCCCCGGGCCTCCTTTAATAATTCCATGTCGGCGGCGAAGTCGGCCACCTTCAGCTGGGGCAGGCCGTGCTGCCGCTTGCCGAAGAAGTCGCCGGGGCCCCGCAGGCGGAGATCCTCCTCCGCGATCTGGAAGCCGTCGTTGGTGGCGCACAGCGCCCGCAGGCGCTCCCGGGCGGTGTCGCTGCGGCTGGCGGTCATGAGCACACAGAAGCTCTCGTGCTTCCCCCGGCCCACCCGGCCCCGGAGCTGGTGGAGCTGGCTCAACCCGAACCGCTCCGCGTTTTCAATGATCATGAGGGAGGCGTTGGGCACGTCCACCCCCACCTCAATGACGGTGGTGGACACCAGCACGTCCAGCTCCCCGGCAGAAAAGGCGGCCATCACCGCCTCCTTGTCCTTTGCCTTCAGCTTGCCGTGGACAAAGCCCACCCGCAGGTCGGGGAACACCCGCTCCCGCAGCTCCCGGGCGTAGGCGGTCACCGCCTTCAGATCCATGCCGGGGGTATCCTCCCAGCCGCCGCCGTTCTCCTCCACCGCGGGGCACACAATATACACCTGCCGCCCCAGCCCCACCTGCTTGCGGACAAAGCCGTACATCCGCTGCCGCTTGTCCTCCCCCACGGCGAAGGTGGCCACGGGGGTGCGGCCCGGGGGCAGCTCGTCCATGACGGACACGTCCAGGTCGCCGTAGATGATCAGGGCCAGCGTCCGGGGGATGGGGGTGGCGGACATCACCAGCACATGGGGCGGGACGGCCCCCCCTTTTTCCGCTAAGGCCCCCCGCTGGGCCACCCCAAAACGGTGCTGCTCGTCGGCGATGACAAGGCCCAGGTCGCGGTACTCCACCCCCTGGGAGAACAGGGCGTGGGTGCCCACCACCAGGTCGATCTCCCCTTCCGCCAGGGCGGACAGCAGGGCCTTTTTCTCCTTCCCCTTCACCGAGCCGGTGAGCAGGGCCACCCGCACCCCCGCGGGGGCCAGCAGGGCCTCCATGGTGCGGGCGTGCTGCTCCGCCAGCAGCTCCGTGGGGGCCATGAGGGCGCACTGGCAACCGCTTTTCGCCGCCGTCCACGCCCCGAAGGCGGCCACCGCCGTCTTGCCCGAGCCCACGTCCCCCTGCACCAGCCGGTTCATGGCCCGGCCGGAGCGCAGGTCGGCGGCCATGTCCTCCATGGCCCGGCGCTGGGCCTCCGTGGGGGCGAAGGGCAGCAGGGCGGCGAACTCCTCCGGATCCCCCTCCAGCACCCGGCCCTCCCCGGCCGAGCGGCGCTCCTTGAGCTGGGCCAGTCCGCAGGTGAGGACGAACAGCTCCTCAAACACCAGCCGCCGCCTCGCGATGGCCAGGGACTCGAAGTCCGCCGGATAGTGGATGTTTTTCCGGGCAAACTGGGTCTGGCACAGCTGGTGCTCCTTCCGCACCCGGGCGGGGAGGGGCTCGGGCAGCCCCTCCAGGCAGTCCTCCACCGCCCGCCGGGTGATCCCCGCCAGGAGGTTATTGGATATGCCCGCCGTCAAGGGATACACCGGCAGGATCAGGCCGGTGGCCCGCCCCGCCCCCTCCCGCTCGAAGGCCGGGTTGGTCATGGCGTACAGGCTGCCCTGCCGCTCCACCGTGCCGTAGAACACGTAGCTCTCCCCGGGCCGGAGCACCTCCCGGATATAGTCCTGGTTGAAAAAGGTGATGTGGGCCGCGCCGGTGCCGTCCACCGCCCGCACCTTCACCAGCGTCAGCCCCCGGCGGACATAGCTCACCCGAGGCGTCTCCGCGATGAGCAGCGGCACGCAGCAGGGCCGATCCGCCGGCGCGTTCCGGAGGGTGCACACCTCCCGCCGATCCTCATACCGCTGGGGCAGGTGCTCCAGGGCGTCCCCCAGGGTGCGCAGGCCCAGCTTCTCCAGTTTTTTGGCCCGGGCCGGGCCCACCCCCGGCAGCTCGGTCAGGGGCGTCTCCCGCGTCAGCGGCATGGCTTCACCTCCTCGCCCCGGCTTGTGCGGACAGCCGTGATTTTTCATTAGTTTACCACATCCGCCCCATCGAAAACAATCCCCTGGCGATTTTTCCCCAGGGCGGGTATAAACCACCCCCGCTTCGTCCACAATAGGGCCGGAGGTGTCATGATGAACAACAATCATAAACGAAGTTGGATCGAAAAACTTGGCGATTTCATTTCCGGAAAGGGTTTCTATCTTGTGGTACTCATCTGCGTGGCCGCCATCGCCCTGTCGGGCTACTATCTGGTGCAGGGCGTGCGCGGCGGCGGCGAGGACGAGCCCGGCCTGCCGGCGGCGGGCTCCGCGGCCATTGTGGACAAGCCCTCCGCCAGCCCCGTCCCCCGTATGACCGCCCAGCCCTCCCCGGCGCCCACGGCGAAGCCCTCTCCCGCCCCCAGCGCCCAGCCCGCGGCCCAGCCCACCCCCGCCGCCACCGCCGCTCCCCAGCCCACACAGCCCGCCTCGCTGGTCTTTACATGGCCGGTGAACGGCTCCATTCTGGCGGACTACTCGGTGGAGGCCCTGGCCTACAGCGAAACCATGGGGGACTGGCGCACCCATGACGGCCTGGATCTGGCCGTCTCCCTGGGCGCCAGAGTCATCGCCACCGCCGCCGGCACCGTCTCCAAGGTGTACGACGATCCCTTTATGGGCACCACAGTGGAGATCGATCACGGCAACGGCCTTGTCAGCCAGTATTCCAATCTGGCCGCCGCCCCCGACGTGGCGGTGGGCGACACGGTCTCCACCGGCACCCTCATCGGCTCGGTGGGCGCCACCGCCGTGGCGGAAAACGCCGCCCAGCCCCATCTGCACTTTGCCATGTATCGGGACGAAAACCCGGTGAACCCCCACGACTATCTGCCTGAGCACTGACTCGTCGGGGCAGCCCCGCTTCGCCGGGCTTTGGCCTGGTGCATAAAGAACGTCCGGCCCTGGGGCCGGACGTTCTTTTCTGCCGATTATGCCGCGGCAATCAAATGCTGAGGGAGGGGGCGGAATAGGTGCGGCCCGCCAGCTCGCTGTTCATCATGTACAGGGCCTTGGGATCCCCGCCGAACATTCCCATCTTGGTGATCAGGTTGGAGGAGTTCATCTCCTCCTCCCCCTGCTCCTTGATGAACCAGTCCAGGAACTGCACCGCCCGGTGATCCTTGGCCTCCTGGGCGGCCTCATAGATGGCGTTGATGAGGCTGGTGACGTACTGCTCGTGGGCCAGGGCGGCGGTGAGGGGATCGCTCAGGGTCTTGAACTCCTTGTCCGGCTTGGCGATGGCGGCCAGGGTCACCTCCTCGCTGTTGTTGTGGAGGTACTTGTAGATCAGCATGGCGTGATCCTGCTCCTCCCGGGCCTGGATCTCGAACCAGTTGGCGAAGCCGTCCAGCCCCTTGGCGGCGTAGAAATTGGCCATATCCAGGTACAGGTAGGCGGAATACAGCTCCTTATTGATCTGATCGTTCAACAGCGCGGCGACTTTTTTATCCATGTTACCATACACTCCTTTTTCTATCTCGCGTCCTGGGGCGCTTTCCTGGAAAAGTATATCACATTTCCCCCGGGTGTCAACCGTTTTTCACCGCGTCCTCCAGCACCTCCCTCAGCCGCCGGGCGACGTCGGACAGCGCCCCGGCGGACGCCTTGCGCACCTGCCGGTCGTAAGTGTACAGGCCGTTGGCCTCCCCCTCCACGTCGCTGAGCTGGGTGTAGATGCAGCCGCACAGGCCCCGGGGCACGGCGGGCAGCACCATGTCGTCGTACAGGGCCTGGATCCGGCCGGTGAGCTCCCCCGGGGTACGGGACTGCCCCCCATAGCCGTAGGTTTTCCTGTCCTGGGCGGCGTGGCCCTCCACCCGGAGGGGGAAGCCGCCGCACTCGCCCAGCAGCAGGAATTTTCCCGGCCCCGTCCCCTCCGGCACCCGGCCGCTGAAGTAGATGTGCTCGCTCTGAACGTCCCCCTCCTCCTGGGCGAACCAGCCGGAGGCGCTGATGAAGAACCGGGTGGCGTCCGCCCCCTTCAGCAGGCGGCAGATCCGGTCGGAGTCGTACTGGCCCCAGCCCTCGTTAAAGATTGTCCAGCCCACAACGCAGGGGTGGTTTTGCAGGCGGGCGACGGTGTCCAGGCAGTGGCGCTCAAAAAAGGCCTTGCGCTTCTCGCTGCCGCCCCGGCCCAGGTCGCTCCTCTTTTTGCTCACAAAGTTGGGGATCACCGTGTCCCGCAGGTAGTCGTAGCCGCCGGAGTTCACCATGTCCTGGATCACCAGCATCCCCAGCCGATCGCAGGCATAGTAGAACGCCTCCGGCTCCAGCTTCACGTGCTTGCGCAGGGTGTTGAAGCCCAGCTCCTTCATCCGCAGCACGTCCCGCTCATACTCCTCCGGCTCCTTGGGAAGGAACAGGCCGTCGGCGAAATAGCCCTGATCCAGCACCCCATGGAGGAACACCGGCTCCCCGTTGAGGCACAGGCGGATGTGCCCATTGATCTCCCGGGTGGACACGGTGCGCAGGCCGAAATAGCTCTCCACCCGGTCGGTGTCCGTGGTGACAGTGAGGGGGTATAAGTACGGGTCGTCCGGTGTCCAGAGATGGGGTTGGGGGATGTCCAGCCGGACGGATCCCTCCACCCCCCGGGCGGTGACGTACCGCCCCTCCCCCAGGGGGACGCTGACGGTGAACTCCGCCCCGTCCGCCTCCACCTCCACCTGGATCCCGGTGAGATCCGGCGTGATCCGCAGCCCGGACACCGCCCCCCGCTCCGGCACCGCCTCCAGCCACACCGGCTGCCAGATGCCGGACACCGGGGTGTACCACATCCCGTGGGGGCGTTTGTGCTGCTTGCCGTAGGGGTAGTCGTGGGACAGGGTATCCACCGCCTTGACCTCCAGCCGGTTCTCCCCGGAGCACAGCGCGTCGGTGATATCGGCGGAGAAGGGCAGATAGCCCCCCTCGTGGCGGATCACGCTCTGGCCGTTCACCCACGCCTCCGCCACCTGATCCACCGCCCCGAAGTGGAGCAGCACCCGGCAGCCCCGGGGGGCGAAGCCCTCGGGCAGGGTGAAGGCAGTCGCATACCGCAGCACGTCCCCCACCTGCCCGCCGTATTCGGACAGGGGGGCCTGGGGCGGCCAGGGAACCCGGATGGGCCTGCCGTTCAGCGTCCAGCCCCGATTCAGCGGAAAAAAGCTGTCCCGCCGGAGCTGCGGGCGGGGGTAATACCGATCCCAGCTGTTATGTGCCATAGGGCTCTCCCTTTCTGTGGGGCCACCGGCCCGCCCCTTTTTTCCTGATTGTACCACTTGACGGGCCGGGGCGCAAGACCGTGCCGCCCGCCCTCCGCACATTTTCTGCCCTGGAGCATGAAAAGGCCCCGCCCCGGCCTATGCCGGAGCGGGGCGCAGCAGCTCAAGCCTCCATATGGCGGCCCAGAAAGCCGGCCACCGTCTGGGCCAGCTTCAGCTCCACATCGCCCGGGGTGGGGCCGTCCCCGTCGGTCACAAAGGCCACGCAGCCCAGCACGTCCCCCTCGGACAGGATGGGGACGGCGATGAGCACGCGGTATTTCTCGCTGCCGTCGCACAGGGGCATGGGCTGATCCGCCTGGATCCCCCGGCGCTCCTCCATCACCTGCTCCACTTGCGGGGAGACCCGCTTGTCCACCACCTCCCGGCGGGGCACGCCGCCGGCGGCGATGACGCTGTCCCGGTCGGTGATGACGGCGGGCAGGCCCGCCACCCGGCTGATGGTGTCGCACAGCTGGGCGGCGAAGTCGGACACGTCCCCCAACTGCGAGTATTTTTTGAATATGACGCCGCCCTCCCGGTCGGTGTAGATTTCCAAAGGGTCGCCGTCACTGATAACCTTGACAGTGAAAACCTTATCGTTGTGCTTGTCGCTCTCCTGGATGATCTGAATTTCGTAGGGGCCGATGTCCCCATCGGCCCGCCCGGCTTCGTCATCTGACGGGCGGCTGAGGACAGCCGCCCCTACAGGGGCCATAGCCGCCACGGCCTCCGGCTTCTCCTCTGAGAGTGTGCCGCTTTGCAGGATGCTGTCCACGTCCGCCTTGAGGTAGATGTCCAGGTGATCCTCAAATACCACGATCTTCTCAATCATCAGCTCCAGGTCGGCCCGCTCCAGCTTTTCCTTATTTAATATGTCATCGAATACCTCCATTGCGGTCTTGGCCGCCCGGTTCACCTGGATAATGGTGTTGCGTTTGTCCGCCGTCATGGCGATCTGGTTTTGCAGGCCCTCCATCCGGCGCAGAAGGTCGCTCTCCAGCTCGTCGTAGGTTTCCTCCAGAGTGGCCTCCTGCTCTGGGTGCTTCATCACGTCCCGGATCCGCTGGCGCTTGGTGGCTTTCAGCTCCTCCTGGAGATCGGCCAGCACCGCCTCCAGGTTGGCGGCGCTCTGCTCGGTCTCGGCCACGTCCTGCTCCTCCTTTGCCAGGTCGGCGTTGAGGCGCTCCAGCATGGCGGCGGAGTTCTCCTTTACCTTCCGCACATAGATTTTCAGCAGTTCGTCCAGCTTGTCCACCCGGATATGGTGGCTGGTGCAGCCCTTCAGGCCCCGGCGATGGTAGGCGCCGCAGCGGTAGGCATCCTTTAGGTCGGGCCGGCTCATGGCGAACATGGGGGAGCCGCAGTCGCCGCAGAACAGGAAGCCGGAGTACACGTTGTCGTTTTTCTTCACACCCCGGTAGTGGGCGGTGGAGCGGCTCTCCCGCTGGGCCCGGACGGTGGCAAAGGTGCGGTAGTCGATAATGGCCTGATGGTGGTTCTCGATGACGATGTGGTTTATCTCATCCCGCTTGACTTCTTTACCGTTGATCTTCTTGCGGGTGTATTTCCCCTGGCGCAGGGTGCCGATGTAGAAATCGTTGTCCAGGATGCCCTGCACGGTCACGATAGCCCAGACTGGCTTGACGACGCGGCGGCTTTCCTCACCGGCGGCCTCCTTGCGCTCCCGCTCGGCCATACGGGGGGTGGGGACGCCCTCGTCGGTGAGGTGGTTGGCGATCTTCTTGTAGCCCCAGCCGTCCAGATAGAGCCGGAAGATGCGGCGGACGATGTCAGCCTCGGTGGGCACCACCTCAAACTCCTGGCGCTTGTTCACAATGTAGCCGTAGGGCGCGGCGCAGATCCATCTGCCGTCCTGCTGGCGGCGCTGGATGACGGCCTTTACCTTTTTGCTGGTATCGGTGACGGGCATCTCGTTGATGATGAATGTAAACTGGATTTTCAGCCAATCGTCGTCATTGGGGAAGTCCACGTTTTCCCCGATGGAGATGATACGGACACCCGCGTCCCGCAGATCCTCCAGCTCCACCAGGCCCCGGCTGTTGCGGCGGGAAAAGCGGGAGAAGTCCTTGACGATGAGGATATCCTTTTTGTGGCTTACCAGCTCCCGGCGCATGGTCTGGTAGCCGGGGCGCTGGTCGAAGGTGTAGCCGGAGCGATCCCGATCCTCGTAGAAGGTCAAGGTGCTGTCGGGGAACCTCTGCTTGACGAAGTCCTCGATGATGGCCTTCTGGTTTTCGATGGAGGTGTTGTCCCGATCCAGCTCCTCGTCCACCGAGATGCGGCAGTAACCGGCGATGTCAAAGCGTTCGATCACCTGCTTTTCCTCTCTTTCTATCAACTTACATCTCTATATCCACTCTATTATACAGATAATATTGTACCATTTTCTACGATGAAAAGCAACCAGAAAAACGGGGCGGATGCGCTCCCGCTCCCACCCCAAACCTTATCGCGCCATACTCCTGCGGCGCTTTCGCTCCCGCTTCACTTTCAATTCCGCGCTTCGCCTTTTGTTATAGCATAGCAAAGCGCCGGTCTCCTCCGTCAGCTCCCGACTGCCGGATAAAAATACGGCTACGGTATACTTTTTTCCCTTATATTGTTGATAAAGGGGTTTTAGACTTTCCCTAAATGCGCGATCCTGTTGTTCTTCGTTTGTGAGCCATATTTCTACGATCCTTCTGTCATCTCTGACATTGATCTCCAACAGACTACCACGCCTCCCTTCTCCACTGTGTATTGGAAATATTTTCTGCTTTTTTGTGTTTCTTATACATGGGTAAGCGGCCCTTCTAGATGTCCAGCGCCCACTGCTTACCCTCCAGCCGGCATTTTGAACGGCAGGCCGCATTTCTCGCAAATGCGGAGACGGATATGGCCGTCTGCGGCGGCCATAAGCTGTCCCATTTTCTTTTAAGCAAAATATTGTGTCGGGGCAAAAAAAGTAGTATACTGTAGAATAAGTTTCAATTTGCACGTAACGTCGTTTTGCAGGTACTATAACTCAAAGTATTGAAGATGTTAAACACGCATCCTCATCTATTTGATCCCGATTTATTGGGCTTTCTTTTTGTTATTGTATAAATATCAAGGTCATTCATGTTGGTGGTGACAAAATGTGGTGTTCAAAATGTTATACTGAAACAGAAGCAAAAGAATGTCCTGAATGCCATTCTCTTACCGTCGCAGTCCCTACAAATAAGGTGTACTGGTGCTCCAATTGCAATATACCGATTTTGCAAGCATCTCGCCCTTTGGATGATTATCACAATAGCGCGGATACAGTCTGCCCGCTGTGCAAAAAAACGATATCCTACCTATCCGCTGATTTGCGTCCCGTATTTCCCGAGGAAAGGCTATTGGTTGAGTTGCTGCTTGGAAAAAAGCCAAACACTTTTATTAATTGCTCAGTATGGGCCGCAAATAGCCGGTACTATATTGACGGAAAAGCCATTTCGATTGGCACAAAACAATTTCAAGATGCCGACATTGAGGCACTGCGATCATCTTTAGAAAAGCGCAAGCATTCAAACTCCTACTACACTTTTAGCCAATATATTGAACGGTTTATTTGCGCAAATGCGAGCAGATTAAACTATATTAAGCAGGAGGCTATCGATTTTATCAAAGGCAAATACGGGATTTCCAACCGATTCCAGCGGGAAAAAATCACGCTTTCTTTTTCCGGTGGCAAGGATTCCTCTGCAACCGCTGATATTGTTATCAAAGCACTCAGCGATCCCAGTCTGACCCACATTTTTGGAGATACCACCCTGGAATTTCCAATGACCCAGGACTATGTACAGCGGTATATCGAAAAAGATAATCCAGATGCAGCAGTTTTGATCGCTAAAAATGATGAGCAGGATTTTTACTCAGTTTGCGAGGATATTGGCCCTCCCGCACGAATGATGCGGTGGTGCTGCTCCATGTTTAAAACAGGGCCAATCACCAGACTTCTCAATGACGCTTATCCGGGTGAGCAGATTCTAACATTCTACGGGATTCGAAAATGTGAATCTGTGAGCAGAAGCAAATATAGCAGAGTCACTGCAAACAGCGAATTCGCCAAGATTCAGAAGCAAACTGTAGCTGCTCCCATTTTTTTCTGGAGCGATTTAGATGTATGGCTGTATATTTTGAGCGAAAATATCGATTTCAACGATGCATACCGTTTAGGATATGATCGCGTCGGCTGCTGGTGCTGCCCAAATAATAATATTCGGGCGCAGTTTCTTTCTCGGATCTATATGCCGGAGCAGTCCAAAAAATGGCGCTTGTTTCTAATTAATTTCGCAAAAAGGATTGGAAAACCAGACCCCGAGGTGTATGTAGACACAGGGAAATGGAAGGCGCGCCAAGGCGGGAATGGATTGGCGGCCGCCAGCGATGTCAAAATCAAGTTCACTAATTGTACTGTAGAAGATCACGCCAAAATATACAGCTTAGTTAGACCGTTTGACGACACATTTATCGACATGATGGTTCCCTTTGGTTTGGTATCTCCTGAGCTTGGACGAAAATTAATCCATGAAACAATCATTGTCGATGCCAATACAAAAATTCCTATCATCTCCATTCAACCATTCTCCCAGGATGGTTATGACTATGCTGTAAAAATTAAAACCATGAACGTTGCAAGACACGGCGACTTACAGAGGATGATCGGTTACCAAGTCCGCAAGTTCAACGCTTGCCGCAAATGTCTGAAATGTGAGTCTGTCTGCAAGCAGGGTGCAATTATAATCAGCGGTGACGAATATTTCATTGACCCAAATAAATGTGTCAGATGCAAAAAATGCGTCTCTGCAAAGTACCTTGAAGGCGGTTGCATGATGGACAAATATCTGAAAACCAAATAACGAAGGGAAAACACCATGAAATTTAGGGCCCATGAAACATTCTCAATCAGAAAAGGCTGGCTTAATAAGGGGATGAAGCAAATCACCACTGACCCAGCCCTCTTTGTGACAAAAGAAAAGAACCCTATGGATGTGCTTGGCATTGGTTCAAACATGGTAAAATCATTACGCTATTGGCTGCCTGCGGTGGGCCTTACATCAAGTCCAAAAGGAAAAGGTCTGCAGTATTTAACGGATTTGGGGAAAATTGTCTATCAAAATGACCCATATATTGAAGAACTTGGAACATTGTGGTTGTTGCATTATAATTTAGTTAAGAAAAGCGATCTCGCCACTTCTTGGTACTTTTTCTTCAATCATTTTCATCTCTCTGAGTTCGGGAAAGATGATTTTACGCTTGCTCTCTCCAACTTCATTAAAATAAACGGAGTTTCAGAACCTCCTATTCGCTCTTTAGAAAGTGATTTTAATTGCATCATCAATACCTATATGCCGAGGTATAAGACGGCTCCTGAAAAAGATGACCCGGAAAGTAACATGGAATGTCCTCTCAGCGAATTGGGGTTAGTTGATTTTCAAAACCGTCAAGCCAGGCTGTATCGAAAGCTGATCCCCGCTGCCCACACCATCGATCCTCTCATTGCAACAGCGGTAATTATCGATAATGCCTCAGGAAAAACAGAGATTTCTCTGTCCGAGTTGCAAAACAGTTGCGGTAATATTGGAAAAGTATTCAATTTAGACGCTATTACCCTGCTTACAGTCTTAAATGCCGCTGAACGGGAAGGCTATGTCAAAGTCGTCCGTACCGCTGGCTTGGATTTGCTTCATATTACTACAGACTATACCTATCTTCAGTGCATCGAGGAATATTATAACCATTTGTCCTAAATTCCAAGATTGGAGACTATCCCATGATTACAGATATGATTTCTACTGCCCCAGGGTTTCAAACCTCAGTCAACATAGCCTATGATTTGTTTCATTCTGAAAAAATTCGATCCCTGATCCCAACAACTTCTGTGGTTCAAATTTTTGAAGATCTTTTATTGAGCACAGACAACGCTTCAACAAATCGTGCGCGAATTTTGATTGGCGCCTATGGCAAGGGCAAATCTCATATCATCCTTTCCACCTTATCATTCCTCAGCCAAAAAAGCGCCGCGGATCACACATTTCTATTGAACAAAGTAAAAGAGGTCAACCCAGATCTATACGAATATGCTATACAATATCTTGATTCCCCCAAAAAACTGCTTCCTGTGGTGATAAACGGAAGCAGTGTCAGCCTGATCCAGTCCTTTATGGGTGGACTTTATCACGCTCTCAAGGATTTTAATTTAACGGGGCTTATGCCAGAAACTCACTTTCAAGCGGCCATCAAAATGATTTCTCTTTGGAAAGCCGAATATCCAGATACACTCTTGCACTTTCAAGAGATTATCAATATGCCCGTCGATGAATTTACAGCACGATTGTCGGATTTTGACATTGAGGCATACAGCACTTTTGAAAAAATATATCCCTCCTTAACGGCCGGGAGTGAATTTAACCCATTTTCTGGCTTTGATGTGGTGGAGCTCTATACAAAGGTAGTTGATGCACTTCCCGCTGCGGGTTATAGTGGTATTTTCGTGGTATATGATGAATTCAGCAAGTATTTAGAGTCCAGCATAACAAAAGCGTCTATCAGTGACGTAAAAATGTTACAGGATTTTGCCGAAAAATGCTGCCGAAGCGGCGCAAAACAGTTGCATCTTCTTTTAATATCCCACAAGGAAATACAGAATTATATTGATGTTCTGCCTAAGCAAAAAGTGGATGGGTGGAAAGGGGTTTCAGAGCGTTTCACTCACACTCATATCCATAGTGATTTTTCTCAAATCTACGAAATTGTTTCTCAAACAATTGTGAAAGAGCCATCAGCGTGGAATCAATTCTATCACAAATATGATCACACATTTCAGGGGATGGTGCAAAAATATCGCATCAATCCGCTCTTTTCCGAGTGTAGTGACAAAGAGCTAACGACATCTGTCATTGGCTGCTATCCGCTTCATCCAATTACAACGTTTGTTCTCCCGCGTATATCAGAAAAAGTTGCCCAAAACGAGAGGACACTTTTTACCTTTCTTTCTGGACAAGAAGTCAATACATTGTCTTCAATTTTAAAAAGGGCAACTAAAGATTTCCCCCTTGTAACGGTGGATGCACTATATGATTACTTTGCGCCACAGATGCGGAAAGAAGTATATACCAGCGAAATTCATCAGTTGTATCGTCTCTCAGCCAGTATTTTATCCAACTTTAACCCGGATACGCTTCACGCAAAAATCATAAAGACAATCGCGCTGATCTATTGCCTTGGCCAGTTTGAACGCTTAGCCCCCACAGTCGATACCATTTTAGATATCTATGTTGATGACGAGATAAATGCAGATGTTGTTAAAAAGGCAATTCTTGATTTAGTGCAAAAGCAGTGTGTTGTATATTTGAAGCGGAGCAATGCATTTCTTAAGCTGAAAGAGAGCTCAGGCATAAACATCTATCGCACTATTGACGATTTAGTCGAAAAGCGCAGCAATATTATGACTAATGTTGATTTGCTAAACTCCGCTAATTTAGAGCCTTATGCCTATCCTATCCAATACAATGATCAATTTGAAATGACCCGATTCTTTCAGTTCGTTTTTATCAATGCCCATGACATCCTCCAGGCAGAGGATATTCCGGCTCTCGTCGAACAGTATGATTCTGACGGCGTAATTTTTGGCGTCTTTGCTGACGGCGATGAGGATAACAGCGAATTGTCACAGATGCTCTGCCAGAAGTCTAAGAATACATCACGCGCTGTATTCGTTTTGTCAGAAAAAATGGACAGCTTGTTCAACAGTCTCAGGACTTTTGACGCAGTGCAAATTTTGAGAGAGGACTCACGTAATGACGATGTGTTGTTTGATGAATATGACATGATTTACCAAGACCTGTCTGAAGTAATACAACATTTCATCTCTCTATACACACATCCGGAACATCATGCCGCAAAGTACTATTATGCAGGAACAGAGCAGCCACTCTTTCGGAAAGCTCACCTGAGTCAACTTTTGTCCAGAATATGTTTCGAGGTATACCCGCATACCCCTGTTATTAATAATGAAGTTCTTAACAAAAACAAGCTTACACCCGTGGCGCACAATAGCCGCACAAAACTTCTATTCGGTTTGCTTGCCACACCGCTTCAGCCTCACCTTGGTTTGCTCGGTACTGGCCAAGAGGTCTCCTTTATGCGCAGTGCCTTGATAACAACCGGCATTCTCCAAGAGGACGGCAGTAATGTTACCATCAATGACGTGCCGGGAGACCAATCGTTGGCTTCTGTCCTTCATCGAATTGACAATTTTCTTAAATCCACCCAGGATAGGGGAAAAGTCCCGTTTTCCAGTCTGTATCATGAATTGACAGGCACTGAGGCTGGTATTGGCATTCGCAAAGGACTCATTCCAATTTATCTCGCTGTTGTCCTGCGAAAATATCAGGATCACATCATGATCTATGATCAGTTTGGTGAGGTCGGCATAACGCCGATGCTTCTGAATCAAATCAATGACAATCCGGCTGCTTATTCTGTAAAACTCGAACGTTGGTCTGATGCAAAACAAGCATTTACTCAGGCTTTGGATAAGCTCTTTGCCGACTACATCAATGACTCTGAACAAGTTTTTAACAATTACTCTTATTTGACCGCCGCCATGGGCCGATGGTACCTTTCGCTTCCAAAATACGCTAAAGAATCCAAGCGGCAGTATCATGGGGCCACCGCTGCTGAACATTTTTCCGCAATAGACCAAGAAAATATTCGCTTTCTGTCTCTCCTTAAGCAGCCATCTATCGGTGCGATGGATCTGCTTTTTGTAAAAATCCCCAAATGCTTTGGTTTTAGCGAGGTGTCGCCCGAACTCACAGGCAGCGTTGCCAACGCAAAACAATTTTTTGACCAGTTGAAACTGCGTCTGGAAGATGCATTGATAGAAGACGTTAAGCACATTTTCTGTTCCAACATGGACATAGGGTCTACCCTTACGTCTATCGCTACAGATTGGCAAGAAGGACTATCCGCCACCGCGCGAAGCAAGTTGTATCCCAATACTGCTGAGCGTATTTTCCCTGTCATTGAAAAAATCACCAATAATGAATACCTTTTTATTGAGAACCTGGCCAAAATTTTGACTGGACTTCGTATTGAAGACTGGAGCGAAGATACAGTTCATGTATTTCTAAGCCGATTGTCCGAGTACAAGGAAACCATTGAATCTGAGAGTGTCCAAATCTTAAGCGGGCAAGAAACTGTAGTATTAGAATCTCAAACCAGCTATTCAGTTACGTTTGTGAACGCGGACGGCCACGCTACTCAGAGGACATTTGAGCGAGTTGCCCGAAGCAAGCGCTCAGGCATCTTATATAACCGGATACACAATGCAATCAAAGAGATGGGGCAGTCTATTTCTCCACAAGAAAAACGTCAGGTACTAATGGAGATTTTAGAAGAACTCTGCTAGGAGGAACTGTATGGGGGCATATTTTGACAACGCGGCAACAACATATCCAAAACCAGAAACCGTGTATTCGTTCATGGATCGATTTTATCGTGAACACGGCGGCAATGCCGGACGCGGCCAGTATAAATTGGCCGCGTCCGCCAGCAGGGTCATCACCGAAACGCGGCATATGGTTCAGCAAGTGCTACTATGTGAAAATAAGGAAGTTGTTTTTGCCCCCTCTGCAACCATTGCAATGAATATGGTGCTTCAGGGAATTATTACTGCACCAAACATGAATATCTATATTTCGCCATTTGAACACAATGCGGTAACACGAACGCTTCACGGATTAGCGGAAAAATATAACCCCAGCATATACAAATTGCCTCTGCTTGAATTTCAATATGATCTCGGCAAAACCAAGGCCTCCTTCCAAAAAAACAAACCAGACATTCTTATCGTAAGCCATGCCAGTAATGTGTGTGGATTAGTTGCCCCCGCAGAAGAACTTGCCGCCTTAGCAAAAGAGTTTGGTTGTACTGTTGTACTGGATATAGCGCAAACAGCGGGCCTTGTCCCAATTCAGATTGGTTCTGACAATATTGACTATGCTGTTTTCGCGGGGCACAAAACATTATATGGGCCGATTGGAATCGGCGGTTTTGTCAAAAAAGCATCCAGCAATCCTCTGCCAGTTTTATATGGAGGAACCGGCATTGAGTCGGCATCCCAAGATATGCCTCGGAACGCCCCGAGCCGTTATGAAATGGGCAGCCAAAATATTCACGCCATATCAGGGCTATATGCTGCCCTCGAGTGGTTCCTGGAAAACGCTGATGATATCCGAAGGCGGGAAGCACACAATCATGCTGCACTGAAATCGGTTTTGGACAGGTATCCCAACATCCAAATTGTTGGCCCGCAAAACCGTCAAAATTGCATTGGCGTCATCTCCTGCGTTTTTGATGGTTATAGCAGCGACAATATTGGTGATGTTTTAGACCGTTTTGACATTGCTGTGCGAACCGGCCTGCACTGCGCGCCATGCGCACACCAAGCGCTTGGAACATTTCCTGTCGGCACGGTGCGTTTTAGCGTCAGTTGCTTCACGTCCCAGAATGACTTTGATGAATTAGACGCAGCACTCGAATACATTGCCACAAATGGATGACAGGAGGTATAGAGATATGCAACAGCCTCACCGAGAAAGCCTTGATGCAACCATTGGACGAATCAAGCGTAATTCTATCATGTTACCGGATTTTCAGCGGAAATTTGTGTGGACTGAAGAAGAAAAGCAGAAAAAGCTTGTGGCCTCTGTTTTGACAAAGCTTCCCGTCGGAAGTATCCTACTGCTAAGATCTCAAAATGTGCAGGATTACTCCTGCAAGCAATTAGGTTCTAAAGAAACAATTAGCGGTAGCAATCTGCCGTCTGATCCCGTAGAGTTCCTTTTAGATGGCCAGCAGCGCATGACTGTACTGTCAAATGTATTCTCTGATGTTATTTTCCAGCTCACACCCTCACCCAAAGATCTTATTGCACCAACTGCATTAAGGCGTCGGTTCTTTTTGCTCTTGCCAAAATATAACACTCACTGTGCAGATCATTTTGGCGTCAAAAGTTTAGACTTTCCACTCCAAAATCCGGATTCTGATGAGCCTATTTTTTTAACTCAGGATATCTTACAGTTTATTGAAATTCTCCCCTTCCACCCCACTAAAGATGATGGCAAATGTTATAACCCATACAGTCGGCCCCTTCGCACAATGCTACAGCAACTAATCGGTTTTTGTACGAAAGCAGATGATCCCTGGATGAGGGTACCACTGTTTCTGCTCGTTGAAAATGAACAGCTCAGTTTGAACCATACAACATTAGCCAGCATCCTTCAAGCCATTGCGGAGGATGTCCAGCGTGCAAAACAATACGAATTAAAAGAACTGTTCAGCGAAAGCCATTTTGATAAGGCAAAGGAATTCATTGTTAGCAATTTAACCGCAAACGTTTACCGCGAGTATTTTGACGAAAATTCTTTTCAAAAGTCTGTGGATGAAATATTCCAATTGTTCAAAGAAGCAATCCACACTCAAGGTACGGCATGGTCAAATAAAATGTATAGTTACCTGCGGTCTTGTGTATCAGAGATCAACTTAAGCCAAATCTCTCTAAATGAATCCCAGCGAGCCAGAGCAATTGATATCTATGAAAATTTAAACCGTGGTGGTGTCAGCTTAGATATATTTGACTTAATTATGGCTCGTGTAGCCCAGGTAACGCAGGAGCCGTTTTATAAGCGGTTGGAAAAGAACATCTATGTTGGCACCAATTATCCCCAGTCTCTCATCCGTTCTACTCTTGTCAAAAAGTCATTCCAAAGCCTCAGGCAACGGCAGCAGTATCATGCCTCTGAGGCAGTTGAATGCTTCAGCAGTGAGAAAAATGAGTTCCCAAAAGTTTATTTAGATTCCTTTCTCAATGTCCTCGCATTGATTTGCTATAAAGACGAATATCGGGATAACAACGGATTTTCTGTGGAGCATCTTAAGCGGCAGAAGAAGCTCGAGCTCACTGCGCAGCAAATCAATAACTGTTGTGAGCAATGCTGTACAGCAATTGACCGGGCTTGTTTTTTCTTTCAAGTTCGGTGCGGAATCCGCAACATAAAAGAAATCAACTACACATTGATGGTTCCGATTGTCGCATACATCTTGGCCGCTGATGACTGTTTCTTTTGCACCCACAATGAGGACATCTTTAATCTTTTGGAGTCCTGGTATTGGGCCAGTATCTTTTCAGGGGCCTATGATAAGGATCAGAATCAAGTAATGATCCACGATCTAAACTGCTTAATCGAAAATGTTCGCGATTTTATGGCTGGCAACATTCCCGACATACGCTGGATTCAAGATAGGCGTGACCGCGTTCTGAGCGTTGATGGGTTCTCGGATTGTGATTTTTTGCTGCTCCGTGACGCTGCCTCCGACGGATTCCCGAAATCTGTTATCAGTTCTACTATTTGTCAGTTCTTCCTTGCCGAAGGCTATGAGGACTTGTGCATGGATCGTCAAAGCGCCCCCGTACAACTTACGGTATTTTCTGAGTATGCCCGAAGTTTACAAATACATCATGTCATTCCGTTAGGCTCCGCCACCATCCAAGAATCTACGAAAAAACTCCGGGAAGATAAAAAATGTTATCTGAACTCCCCGCTAAACCTCATGTATATTACGGATAACTCCAATCAAGCAATTTCCAGTAAATCATTGGCTGAATACACTCAAATCATACCAATCAGCGCTGGATTAAGTCAGGTTTGTTTCTCCAGGGTTGACACAATTACTTTCACATCGACAGATGGTGAAAGGCAGGAGCTTTTACGGGACAGATACAACGCTCTAAATACTAAAATCAGAAAAACGATCAATGACCTGCTGCCCGTGCAAAACCCTTAAAGCAGCGTTAATACGTTTAGGAGGAAAGATGCAGTATCCCAAACTGATAGATTGCTTAGTTTCCCAAAGCTATGAAACACTTCGCCAATATCTCGGTCAAAGCTTGGTGGATCAGTTACAGTCCGAGTGGGAAACGGCAAACGGCCCATTGACCAAGAGACGCCTTGCTGAGATGATCGTTCATCTAAATGGTATTGCACTTCTGAAGAAGCCTACATTCCGTAGCGATGTCATCACACATATGCCCCCTAAAGACATCGAATCAATTTTTGCACTGCTTCCCCCCGTTAGACGAACCGGCGCAGTTACCCTGCAAGAAAAAGCCAACGCAATCGTCGCCCTTCCCTGGGCAAATTCCGATGCAAATTTGAAGTTGCTCAGCATACTGGGAATCGACCCATCCATCTTTGAGACAGCGTCGGAAAACACTGAGTCTTTTGTAATATGCCAGACTAATGAGCAGCGCTTTTTCGAGTTGTTGGATTATCAATTTGTCATCAAGCAGCGAATTCTGACGGAATTAAGCCGACCTTTTCCTCTCAAACGTATGCTTGTTCATATGCCCACTGGCACTGGAAAAACAAAAACCGCCATGCACACATTAGTCCATTATTATAACTTCACCTTAAAAAAAGAAGGCGCCGTCATTTGGATTGCTCACACGGTTGAGCTTCTGCAGCAAGCCTACAATACATTTGCAAATGTTTGGCAGCATCTTGGTGATGGAAAGATTGACACATACAGGCTCTGGGGAAAAGTCAAAATTGCGGTTCCTCAAGATGGATTTCGTGGAATCATGTTTTGCGGTATCCAGAAGCTCCAGTCGATCCGACAGAATCAACCCGAACTTTTTCTGCAAATCATAAAAGATGCACGGCTGATTATTTTTGACGAAGCCCACAAAGTTGCGGCAACAGAAACTCGGAAGCTCATCGATGAGCTCATGAGCATCCCACCTCAAGGAAAGGATCGATCCCTATTAGGGTTGACTGCTACTCCTGGCCGAGCAACATTGACAGCCGATGAAAACAAATTATTGTCCAACATTTTCGAAAATCGCCTTATTGGCATTGATATCAATGTCATTAATCAAGTGAATATGTCTCAAGCAGCATATCTAAATCACCCCACTGAAACGAATATCATACGCTATTTTCAAACATCAAACATCCTGGCAAAAATTAAGAAAGAGCAGCTGATATACACTGAACAGTTTACGCATACGCAGCTCCAAAGTATTCAAACACAAATGCTTGAAAATGGCTATGTTGATTTCAGCAGAGCAGCATTAGAGATAATTGGGCAAAATCGAAGTAGAAATGCTGCTATAATGGATAGGCTCCGAAAATTGTCTGTCGACCAAATGCCAACTATTGTATTTGCCTGTTCCGTTGCCCACGCAAAGCTGCTGTCTTTTATGCTATCTTTGGAACATATTCCAAATGCGCTTGTGCTTGGCGAGATGGCTGCAGTTGATCGCGCAGAATCCATCTCGGCTTTTAAAGACCGGGACAATCCGATCAATATTCTAATCAATTATGAGGTACTTACAACTGGATTTGACTCCACAAATATCCAATGTGTTTTTATCACACGCCCTACACAGTCCATCGTCTTGTACAGCCAGATGCTTGGTCGCGGTCTAAGAGGCCCCATGATGGGCGGCAACAAAGAATGCCTGCTCATTGATATCAAAGATAATTTAGGCCGCTTTGATGCAAACATGGCATTCAACCATTTCGATACTTATTGGAGCTAAGAAAGAGAGGAGTACGCCATATGGGACAAAGTATCGTTCAGATCAGGCAGATGGGAGACGCCCTCCGCAGCAGTGGCTACAAAAGCATTGATAGCGCCGTGGCTGAACTGCTTGACAATTCCATTGAAGCCAACGCACATGACATATTTGTAATTATGTCGGAACATATTGACCCTGCCACCGGAAGAAAAGCTGTCCACGAATTCGGCATATTGGATAATGGCAGCGGTATGGATATTGAGCAATTATCGTGCTGCCTTGGCATCGGTTTCACCACAAAGTTTGGCCGCCAAGGTATGGGACGGTTCGGTGTCGGTCTGCCGCAAGCTTCACTTCATGTGACTCCAAATGTGGAAGTCTACTCCTGGACAGACGAAATCGAGCGTGATATGCCTGTCAACCAAGTTTGGCTGGATATTGAAAAGGTTAAGACAGGAGAGCAAGAAGAAATTGACGATCCACAAAAGATAGAAATCCCTAAAAAGTTCCAGGACTTTTTGACCTATAATATCAAAGGAAAAATATTCGACTTTACCAAGCACGGTACCCTTGTTTACTGGAAAAATTGTGACAATGTCAAGCCGAAAACGATGACCGCTCTTAATAGTAGGCTCGAGTTTGCATTAGGCCGAAAGTTCCGTCATTTACTCATAAATGGAACCCATAATATTCGTCTAATTACAATTGGAAACGACAATATTATTGAAGTGCTGCCCAATGATCCTCTTTTCCTTGCAAAAACAAATTACGTACTTGGTAACCTTGCTGACCCAGAAAATATCTCCGAACGGGCCAATATCAACTGTACTGAACCCATCTTCACTCCGTATGGAACTAATGATGGGAAGGTAAAAATGGTATTCCCCTATGTTGATGCCAAAACAGGGGAAACCAAAGAGTCTGAAGTAATCATCCGTTTTTCTAAAGTCCGTCCCGAATTTTACGATCAAACCGCAATTCCTACAGGCGATCCCGGCAGCAAGCCAATTGGAAAATATGTAAAAAAGTTGGAAGGCATCTCCGTTGTTAGAGCTAATCGTGAAATTGATTTTGGTACATTCGATTTCTATGACAAAACAAACAACCCCTATCATAGATGGTGGGGTTGTGAGATATGCTTTGACCCTGTGCTGGACGAACTTTTCGGCGTATCCAATAACAAACAGCAGGTCGAATTGCATGATGACCGAACTGAGGTTGAGGAAGAAACGCTGTGGGATAAGCTCGCAAAAGTCATTATACCCACTATTAAAAAGATGGTAGAAGACAACAAAGTGCTTCGCAAGGGTAGTCGCGCGGAACCAGAAGATATCGTATCTTCTGAAGCCGGCAATATCGTTCAGGCGGTCGAAAACGAACTGGGCGATGCAGGCAGTGAATCCGAACACATCAGCCAAACTACACCCATTGAACAGTTAGAAGCAGGGGCCAAGGACGCTTTAATCAAAAGCGGCATTCAAGACCCAACGTATGCGCAAATCAAGGCCCTGCTGGATCAAGAGCTCACATTAGAATACAGCGATAGAGGAAGAAATGGCCCATTCCTGGACACAGATTTTAGTCTTGGCCATGTGGCTGCAACGATCAACACTGCACATATTTTCTACAGCGAATTTATCGATAAGATGCCAGAAGACAGCAAGCTTGCATTTGAATTGTTCCTGGCTGCCCTTGCCAAGGCCATTGATCTTACAAATATTCATAATAGTGATCAAAATGACACCTTGCTTCAAACGTGGGATTATCGCCTGAAATCCTACCTCAATCAAATAAAATCAAATTGAATTAATAGGGAGGGATTCATGTGTCTCTTTTAATTTCTCAAAAAATATTGGATCGTATTCGGGATGAATTGGCACAGAGCACAGAATCCTTCCTATTTATTTCCGCCTATTGCAAGCTGCCACTTATAGAGTTTTTCAATTCCAGCATACTTGATACTGCTATTGAAAAGAAATTGGTGGTACGTTTCAGACCAGATGATATCCTTAGCGGCGCTTCCGATTTAGAGATATACCCTTATTGTAAGCAGCACGGTTGGAAATTGTATTTTCGTCTGGATTTGCACGCAAAGACCTACATCTTTGACAATCTCCGTTGCATTGTAGGAAGTGCTAACGTCACTAACAGCGGCCTTAGTTTTCACAATCCTGGAAATTATGAAATAGCCACCATTTGTACATTAGAGGCAAACGATGTTCTATCTCTTGAACAGCTCATACGGGGATCTGTAGAGATGAATGACAATATATATGACCAAATGCAGCACTTTCTGGCCAATCATATTACCCACAGTCCCAACCTTCAATGGCCTCAGCCAATTGCAGATTTGTTTGTTCCAGATTATTCGATTCTTTTTACAGAAGATTTTCCCTTGTGTTCTCACCCAAATGAGGCAAACTTCGACGATTTAGCCTTTCTTGATCTTCCATGCCCCGTTTCATCAGGCGCAATTTCTCTTGCTTTCAGACACGCAAAATGTTTTCGTTGGTTAATCGATCTGTTGGAAAAGCAGAACCCCAAAGAAATGTATTTTGGAGCAGTTACAGTTGCCTTACATAACACACTCCTAAACGAACCCAAGCCTTACCGCAGAGAGGTAAAAGAGCTGCTCAGTAACTTACTGAATTGGATCGTTGATTTAGATATGCCAGAGTTCAAAATTGACCGTCCATCTCATTCACAACGCATCCGTTACGTCGGAGGACTTATCACTACACACACTTTATGACCTCATGCAGCAGGATTTTATTTTCAAAGCCGCCCCGTTGGGCGGCTTTGTTCACCCTTACCTGCTCCAGCTGTTCCCAAGTCCACCCTCTCGCTTTTACCACTGCCCGAATAACTTCCAACAAATCAGCTAATTCATCCAAAGATTTGCTTTCCTGATATTCTTCCAATTCTTCACTTAATTTGATGTCCAGCATTTCCAAATAACGCACATCAGGCAATTCTTCTGTCACACAAATATTTCCATCCGACTCTATCAATTCCGGGATTCGATCGCGAACCAGCTTATTGTATACTGTTGATTCCATTTTTAATCTCCTAATAACATTTTATTTTTCTATACGTCTGTTTCTCCACGTTTTCGCCGTTCCATATTGCGTAATCTTTGAATGCCTCATGGGCTCCAGCGAAGGCACAGACCTGCGGGTACAGCCGGGGGTGCTGTCCTGGAATGGAAGTACGGCCTTCTTATCCGCAAAATCAGGCAGCGGCACGGAATCTCTGCCCTTGTCCAGCAAGAATAGTCTTATTATAGGCGATTTGTGTCGAAGTAGCACCTTGCACCTATCCGCCTCTCACTCGATCCCCCGATATCCATGCTTTTCCGCATGACCCAGCAGATACAGGAACGCAAACGCCGGTATCCGCAGCATATCCTTCCCGCACTTCGTGTTGTGGATGCCAAAATCGCTGGCGCTTTTCGTCACGACGATTGCCGCAGAAGCCTCCCCGCACAGCTCCGCAATCGCATCATCATCAGAAATTGGGGCTCCCTCCCGATACTTTACCTCAATCAAAATATTGGCTGCAGCAGGATATTCCACCACAATGTCGATCTCTTTCCCCTTTTTCCCGCCCCGGAAATAGCCCACCGATGTGGCCTGCTGGTAATAAAATGCCGCTACGTGCTTATATACCGCCGTTTCCACGATTTTTCCCATCTCCACCGGGTCAGTCAACAGGGAATCATCCATCAACACCGCGTTGCGGATTGCGGCATCGGCGATATAGATTTTAGGCCGGGCCTTCAGCACCTTCTTCCCCGCCATATCCACCGGCCAGCTCTGATAGATCAGATTGGCGCTCTCCAGGTACTGGATATAGTTTTCCACCGTAGGCCGGGAAACCCCGCTAAGCTCTTTCGCAATCGCTTCAATGGAAACGATCTCAGAGGACACGTTGCAGAGGTATAGGAAAATGCGCTCCAGCTCTGTGGCGTTCCGAATATTGTAGAGGGACGGCAAATCCCGCTTCAACACCTTGTCCACCACATCCTCACGCATGATCTGCTGGGCCATGATATCATTGTCTGCCAGAACCAGCTCCGGAAAGCCCCCCACCTGTAAATAGCGGTTAACATGGTTCTGTACCTTGGACAGCTGCATCATCACTTGGGTGCGCTGCTGCTGGGTCATGCGCAGCATAGAGGTGATCTTCATATGCTCCGGAAGCTGGGGACGATCCACATCCAGCAGCTCGCAATACTCATAAAAGGACATGGTAGGCACCTGGATCACCGACCAGCGCCCTGCTCCACTCTCCTGGCTGCCCTTCATCAGCGCAGGGCTCGCCGAACCGGTGGCCACCACCTGCGTATCCGGCTGCATATCATAAATGGTTTTCAGCCACTTGTCCCAATCCTGGGCGTACTGCACCTCGTCAAAAAAATAGTACACATCCTGCTCGGCATACACGTTCTCATGATAGCACTCCAGCACATCGCTGAACCCACTGAGCTTCAGCATGGGGTGATCCATTGAAACAAACACAATTTTTTGAGGCGCCACCCCTTTGTTCAGAAGCGCCTGGATCATTTGATATTGGATGGTGGTTTTGCCCACCCGACGGGTTCCGGTAATAATAATCGTTCGGCGCAGGTTGGTCTGCTCCAGCCGTTTCATGGCCTCATGGAACGCAAATCGCTTGTAGGTCTTGGCCTGCTTGGGATTGACGGCCCCTGTTTTCCACCAGGGGTTGTAAGCGGTCAGCACCTTTAGGATGCTCTCTTTGCTTGTGATCGCCATGTCGACACCTTCCTTTTGATCTATTCTACCTCTAAGCTTCATGATAGTCAAGAATCATTTAAAGTATACTTGTAATTTTTCTTTTCATTTTTGAAGATTTTGCTCTCAAGTTCCTTTTAAATTAATCCCGGCGTAAACATAATGGAACAAACTCAAAGGCGAGAATCCGGCAACGGATTCTCGCCTTACTGTTCAGCAATTTTTCAGGATACGGCGTCACGCTCTCGCCCCACATCGCGCGTCCAGCAGCCTGGGGGCTAAGCGCAGAAACAGAATGCCGGAGAGGACGCTGGCGGTCACGTCGCAGAAAGGTTCCGCAGCAAAGGCGGCGGAGGCGGTAAGCAGCGCCGGAAACAGCAAAATTCCGGAGACAAACAGCCCCTTGCGCACCAGCGAGCAGAATAGCGCCAATCCCACCTGCCCCAGCGCGGTGGACATATCCACCACCGTCCACTGCACGGCCATGCACAGGGCCGCCGCCGTGTACAGTTTGATGTAGGAGACGCTCCGAACCAGAACCTCCTCATCCTTGGAGAACAACTCTACAAACTGCAGCGAGAACAGCTGTGTCACCACCAGCATCACCGCGGCAAATCCCAAACACAGAAGCAACACGCCCCGCAGGGCCTGCCTTACCCGCTCCCGGTTGGCCGCCCCCAAATTGAAGCTCACCACCCCCTGACAGCCCAGGGTGATGCCGCTCATAGGGGTGGCGATGAGCAGCATATAGCTCTGCACAATGGTGCCGCAGGTGATGAGCAGGTCGCCCTCGCCAGGGCCGCCCCGGCGCTGTAAGACCGTGTTCATAATGATGAGAATTACGCTGTCCAGGGCGTAGGTGAGGAACGGCGCCATCCCCAGCACCACCACTTTTTTGCACAACTCGGGCCGGAAGCGCCCCCAACCCAGACGAACAGGCAGGCCGGGCAGACGGAGGGATACCAGGGCAAAGGCACAGGACGCCGCCTGAGACAGCACCGTGGCCCACGCCGCGCCGGATACGCCCATATTCAGTGCAAAGATGAACACCGGATCCAGCGCGATATTCAGCGCCGCACCCACCACCACCGTACCCATGCCCAACCCGGAGCGGCCCTGGGCGATGAGGAAGCTGTTGAGCCCGCCGGACAGCAGGGCGAAGGCGGTTCCGGCGATGTAGATGGTGATGTACTCCAGGGCGAAGGGGAACGTGTCCGCACTGGCCCCAAACCACCAGAGAAATTGGCGGCGCAAGAGGAAAAACAGCAGGCTCAGCCCCACGGCCAGCCCCAGCAGGAGGCGGAAGCAGTTAGACAGCAGGTTCGCGGCCTCCTCCCTCTGTCCGGCACCCAGCTTCATGGCCATCAGCGGCGTGCCGCCCAGCCCCACCAGCATGGAGAAGGAGGACAGCAGGGTGACGATGGGCCCGCACACCCCCACCCCCGCCAGGGCCAGACTGCCCACCCCGGCGATATGCCCGATGAACATCCGATCCACAATGCTGTAGAGGACGTTGATGAACTGGGCCAGCATGGTGGGAATAGCCAGCCGGAGCAGCAGGCCCACCATGGGGTCGCGCCCCAGGTTATTTCCTTTTGACAACGGGATCATCTCCTATGACGGCAGAGGCCCCGCATATCGGGGGGCAGTAGGGATTCGCCTGCCATTATAGTGCCCCGAGAGATGATTTGCAAGGATAAGATTCTGCTTCCCGTCCGGGTTCGCGCGTCTGCGGCACGCACCCATTTGCAGCGTGGTGTTGACCGCGTTGACGATAGCGTGTATCTGCATCTTCGCGATGTCCTGCCGGATGATGGTAAAGGGCGTGGCACCGCCTGCTTTTCTTTATTCTGGGTACGTTTGTTTAATAGTATTTGCAATTCAAACCGACCGTTTGTCTCCTTCATTTTTCCTTGTTTTATCCGCCTCCCTGAGTTATAATAGGGCCAAGAAGTTAAACGCTCAAAAGAAAGGAGCGCTATCTATGGAAAATAATCTGGCATATCGGGAAGATATCCGGGAGGAGCTCATCGGCGGCAGGATTATCGCCATGTCCCCCCGGCCCATGTTCAATCACAACCGCATTGCCTTTAACATCGCCCACCTGTTTGAGACTTATCTAAAGCACAAGCAATGCACCGCCATTGCGGACGGCACCGACCTCTACCTCACGGAAAAAGACCGCTTCATCCCCGACATGATGGTGGTCTGCGACCGTGGCAAGATCCAAACCGACGGCGTCCACGGCGCTCCCGACCTTGTGGTAGAGGTTCTGTCCCCCAGCACCGCAAAACGGGATCGAGGCTACAAAAAGGACGCCTATGAAAAATGCGGCGTCCAGGAATACTGGCTGGTCAACCCCGCCGACAAGTCGGTAGAGATTCACCGTCTGGAGGGGCAGTCTTACGTTCTATTTGACCTTTACCATATCTACCCCGACTGGATGCTGGAGAAAATGACCGAGGCGGAGCGGGCGGAGGTTGTGACAAAGTTCAAATGCAGTCTTTACGATGATTTTGAGATCATATTGGAGGACGTTTTCAGCGGGATGCTGCCCTAAAACCGCCATCACGCCACGATGAGGCGTAATTCATATGCCATTACCGTTAGGAAACCGTTACACCCTGGCCGATGCGCTGACCCGGGAGGGAGACGAACGCATTGAATTGATCTATGGCAACCTGGTGATGATGGCTCCAGCTCCAGTTAGAATCCATCAGGAAATCAGTGAGAAGCTATTCGGACAGCTCCGTGATCACCTGAAAAGGAGGAAATGCAGAGTCTACCAAGCTCCCCTTTGCCGTCCATCCCTTTGAACGCAACGGAGATTCTCCGGAGGATGTGGACACGTTGGTGGCTCCGGACATCACCGTGGTGTGCGCTCCCTCCAAGCTGGACGACATCGGCTGCAAGGGCGCGTCCGAGGGCAGGCTCAGGGTAAACGTCCTGGGGGACTGCGTCATCGACCTGTCCCAGGTATTGTTCGCATAGCAGCGCGGGCGGGGAAGCATCCCCGCCCGCTTGTTTTATATCAGTAGCAGCAAGCCCCCTATGTATCGCTCCACCCGCCCCGTTTTGACAGCTCCATCATCCCGAAGCAGAACCTTTCCCACCATTCCAACGTTATCTGTGACGGGTCGCCCTCCCGAATACGCATGGTGCGGCGGATCTCCTTGGGAATCACCACCCGGCCCAGATCGTCGATGCGGCGCACGATCCCGGTTGCTTTCATGGTTTTCCTCCTGCTTCCTGCCGCGGCTGCCCGCGGCTTTGTTTGTATCGTTCCACTTGTATTATCCGCAGGATTTGGAAGGGTATTCAAGTTCTCCCCCTGGTTTTCTTTGGAAACAAAACGGCGGACGGCGCGAACGCTGTCAAATTTTTTCAGCCGCCCAGCTCCCACACAAAGGCCGCCGAGTCCCGCAGATTGATGTCGTCCGGCTCGATCTCCGGCGCCCGCCGCTTCCCCGCCGCCAGCATGGGCATGGCGCAGTCCGCCAGCTCATACCGGGTGGGGGACACGATGTTCAGCTCGTCCCAGTTGTAATTGATGCTGATCAGCCTGCCCAGCTCCACCCCGGCGGCCCGGCACAGCCCCTCCGCCTTCTCCCGGGCGTTGGCCGCCGCGCTGGCCAGCAGCTCCTGGCTGACCTTTTCCGGATCCTTCACCGTGAAGGCAATGTTCAGCTCCGGCTCCGCGCCGCTGGCCGCGATGGCGGACAGCACGTCCGCCAGCCGCCCGCTGTCCAGCTCAAAGGCCAGCTTGAGCCGGTAGAGGCAGGCGTACCCGGCGAACACGTTCTGATAGTTCCCCTGGTCGTCCCGCACCCCCTCGTACTGGGTGTTCACGTTGAAGCTGAGGGTTTTCAGCGCGCCCTTCTCAAAGCCCGTCTCCGCCGCCGCCCCCTCCAGCCGGGCGATCCGGCCGGCGGCGCCGTCCATGGCCGCCCCGTAGTCCATGTTTTTCTCCGTAATGGACAGCGTCAGGGTGATGTAGTCCGGCCTGGCGGACACAGTGCCCACGCCCTTTACGGTGATGGTTCGTTTCATGTTCTGTACCTCCTATACTACAATTTCCGCATGGCTTCCCCCGGCCCTGTCCTTGGTCACCACGATCTGCCGGTCGATCCGCTCCTTCAGGCTCTCCACATGGGAGATGATCCCCACCAGCCGGTTCCCCTGGGCCAGACCGTCCAGCGCCTGGAGGGCCTGGCCCAGGGCCTCCTCGTCCAGGGAGCCGAACCCCTCGTCCACGAACATGGCGTCCAGCCGGATGCCCCCCGCCGCCGCCTGGATCTCGTCGGACAGGCCCAGGGCCAGGGACAGGGACGCCTGGAAGGACTCCCCGCCGGACAGGGACTTCACGCTGCGCTGGGTTCCGTTGTAGTGATCCACCACGTCCAGCTCCAGCCCGCTCTGGCTGCGGTTGTCCGCCGCCGCCCGCCGGCGCTTCAGCTCGTACTGCTTCCGGCTCATCACCAGCAGCCGCAGATTGGCCCGCCGGAGAATCCGGTCGAAAAAGGCGGCCTGGACATAGGTCTCCAGGGCCAGCTTCTCCTTGTTGGGCAGCCGCCCGTTGGCCGTGTCCGACAGGGCCCGCACCCAGGCGTATTCCTTCTCCAGCCTTCGGAGATCCTCCGCCTGCTCCAGTATTTTGCCCAGGGCGGCCTCGTTGCCCATCTGCCGGGCGTGGAGATCCCGTCGCAGCGCCTCCGCCGCCGCCCGCTGCTCCTTCAGCGCCCGGGCCCGGAGCTGCTGGGCCTCCTCGTCCACCGGCTCGCCCTGTTCCAGCAGCGTGAGCAGCTCCCGGATCACCGCCTCCTGCCCCGCCCGCTCCCGCTCCAGGGCCTGGACGGCCTCCTCCGCCCTTTGCAGCCGGCCGGCCAGCTCCGCCAGCTCCCCGGCCAGGGCGTTCCGCCGCGCCAGGGCGGCGGTTCCGTCGGGGCAGCTCAGCCCGCCCCGCAGGGCCTCCAGCTGTCCCGCCGCCTTCTCCCGACGGATCTCCGCCTGGGCCAGCTCCGTCCGGGCGGCGGACAGGGCCTGCTCCAGCGCCAGCAGCTCCGCCTCCCGGCCGGGCAGCAGATCCTTCAGCTCCGCCTCCCGCTTCAGTCGGCGCTCCGCCTCCTCCAGCTTTTCGTCCAGCTCCCCCAGGGCCAGCTCCGCCGTCCTCAGCTCCGCCCGGACGAGCTCCATCGCCTCATCCAGCCCGCTGCCCCCTGGATCCTCCGCCCCCTGCCCGTACAGCCGGGTTCCGATCTGCTCCACCTCCGCCCGGGCCAGCTCATTTTGCAGCTGCCGCTCCCGCTCCGCCAGGGCGGCCTGTTCCCCGCCCGCGGCGCGGCTCTGCTGCTCCGCCCTCTTTCGAGCCCCCTCCATTGCCTCCTTGAGCCCTTCCAGCTCCGCCTCGGTGGGGGCTCCGGCGGCCGGCTCCGCCGGGTCGGGATGATGAAGCGATCCGCACACCGGGCAGGGCTGCCCCTCCTTCAGGGCCTGGGCCAGCACCCCGGCCTGCCCGTCCAAAAAGGCCCGGTAGCCCAGGCGGTAGGCCTTCTCCGCCTGCTCCATCCGCCCCTTGGCTTTTTGATAGTCCCGCTGGGCCGCCTCCGCCCGGTTCCGGGCCGCGCCGCAGCCCTCCAGCAGGCTGAGCAGCTCCTTCAGCGCCCGCTTCTTCTCCCGGGCCCGCTCCCGGCGGCCCAGCAGCCGCTCCCGCTCCACCGCCGCCGGGGCCAGGGCCTGGGCCTCCTGCCGCTCCGCCTCCAGCCTTTGGGCCTGCTCCTGCCGGGTCTGTTCCCGGCGCTCCAGCCCCTCCTGTTGGGCGGCGATCTCCGCCAGCAGGCGGTTCAGCTCCCCCTGCCGCTGATCCACCTCCTGGTAGCGGGGCAGCTCCGCCTCCAGCGCCGCCAGCGTCCGGGCCAGCTCCTCCCGCCGGGGGGCGTGCTCCCGCTCCGCCGCCAGGGCCTTCCCGGCCCCCTCCGCCTCCACCTTCAGCGCCTCTTGCCTGCTCCGGGCGGCCGCCAGCTTTTGGCCGGTCCTGCTCCGCTCCTCCGCCTTGGCCAGCAGCTCGGTCACCTGGTTCAGTTCCCCATCCAGGCCGTCCAGCGCCTTCTGGGCCTCCGCGCCGGCCTGCCGATCCCGGGCGATCAGCCCCTCAATCAGCTCCACCGTCTCCTCGAAGGGCAGGATCCCCTGCTTCGCCAGCTCCAGCTTTGGCCCCAGCAGCTCGCCGTCCCCGCCGGCCACGCCGCCGATGTACTGCCGCACGCTGGCCCGGGCCGTGTCGCACGCCCGCTCCAGCTTGGCGGCCTCCTCCTTCAGCCTGTCCTGGAGGGCCCTGTAGTATCCGGTTTTGAAAATCCTCCGGAAGATCTCCTGACGGCTCTTGGTCTCCGCCACAAGCAGCTTGAGGAAATCCCCCTGGGCGATCATGGCGATCTGGGTGAACTGCTCCCGATCCAGGCCGGTGATGTCCACGATCTCCCGGGTGACCTCTTTGGAGCGGGTCACCACCCGCCCGTCCGGCAGGGTGAGCTCCGCCTCTGCCTTCTGGAGGACGGTGCCGCCCCCCCGTTTGGCGGGCCGCTCGTAGTCGGGGCTGCGGCGGACGGTATAGGTCTTGTCCCCGTAGGCGAACATTAGCTCCACCTCTGTGGGCGTCTCCGGGCTGGCGTACTTGGAGCGAAGCATGGTGGCGTCCCGGTTCTCCCCGCTGGGCTCGCCGTAGAGGGCATAGGCGATGGCGTCGAAAATGGTGGTCTTGCCCGCCCCGGTGTCCCCGGTGATCAGGTACAGCCCCCCCGCCCCCAGCCGCTCCAGATCCAGCGTCTGCCGCCCGGCATAGGAGCCGAAGGCGGATATAGTCAGCTTTAACGGTCTCATGGCTCACCCTCCCAGATCTCCTCGATCAGGCGCTGGGCCAGCGCCCGCTGGGCCTCCCCCATGGGCTGCCCGTTCTGCTGCTCATAGAAGCCGTCCAGCAGCTCCAGAGGGGACTTTTGCGCCGCGTCCTCCCCGGCCTCCAGCTCCCCCGCCGCCTGGGTGCGCTTGTTGTCGTAGTCCAGCGCCATCAGCCGGGGGTAGAACACCCGCAGCTTTGCCATGGCGTCGGGGATGTCCTCCTCGTCGGTGAGGGTGACGTGGACATAGCAGCTCTCCCGGCCCTCCGCCTCATAATAGTCCCGGCAGGTAAGCTCCTCATAGCTTCCCCGGAGCTTCACCATGTCCCGCAGGGGGGCGAGGGGCGCCTCCCGCACCGACACCTCCCCCTTCCGGCCCAGCTCCACCACCGTAACCGATTTGCGCTGCCGCCACTCGGAGAAGGAGTATTTCAGCGGCGAGCCGCAGTACCGCACCGTCTCCCGCCCCACGTGCTGGGGGCCGTGGAGATGGCCCAGGGCCACGTAGTCAAAGGGCTGGAACACCGAGGCGTCCACGTTGTCCAGCCCGCCCACCGGGATCTCCTCCGACTGGCACCGCTCCGCGCCCGTCACAAACTGGTGGGCCGCCAGCACGTTCCGGAGGGAGGCGTCCACCCCCATGGCCCCGATGGCCGCGGCCATGGCCCCGGTGTAGTCGTCGATGTCCTGATCCGGGAACAGGCGGCGCATCTGCACCGGCTTCACAAAGGGCAGCAGGTAGAGGTTCACCGGGCCGTACTCGTCCGTGAGGGTCACCGGGGCCGTCCGCCCGTCGTACACCGGGGCCATGTGGACGCCGCTGGCCTCCATGAGCCGCCCGCCGAAGGCCGTGCGCTCCGGGGAGTCGTGGTTGCCGCTGATCACAAAGACCTGGGTCTCCCGCCGGGACAGCTCCACCAGAAAGCTGTCCAGCAGGGTCACCGCCTCGGCGGGGGGCACCGGCTTGTCGTACACGTCCCCGGCGATGAGCACCGCCTCCGGCTGTTCCCTGTCCACAATGTCCAGGATCTCCGCCAGGATGTACCGCTGATCCTCCAGCATGGAAAAGCCGTTGACCCGCTTGCCCAGGTGCAGATCGGAGAGATGAATGAGTTTCATGGCGCCGCCCCCTTGTTCCTGCGCCCTATTATACAGGAAAGCGACGGGATCCACAAGAACCCGCCGCCGGAAAAAGGGTCTGTTTACGCCCGCCGGACTTCCCCAGGAAAAAAGCCCGCCCGGAGGCAGGCTTTTCAGCGGACGGCGGCCCCGAATCGCAGAACCGCCGTCCCTCATTCAGGAGAACACGGTATTTCGCCGTCTGTAGCCGTCGTTGTCCTTTTGGCGCAGCTCGGCCTCCACCTGGGCAAGCTGCTGTTCCAGATCCTCCCGCCTGGCCTCGTCCCGCTCGGTGTTGAGGCGCTGCTCCAGCTCCGCCCGCTTCCGCTTCAGCTTCTCAATCTCCCGATCCACCTTGCCGGTGTCGCCGGTGCAGCGCTCCGCTTTGTTCTCCCTGTCCTTCTTCTCCGGGCCCTTCGATCCCCTGTCCTGTTCCGGCCCGACGGCGGGCTCCTCCGGGGCGTCCGCCGCCCGCTGGGGATCGTCAAAATAGATCCTGGGCTGTCCGTCCCCGTCCCGGCCCGACCAGTAGCGGCCCGAGGGCCCCCGCTTTTCCTCCGGGACGTACTCGTCCCTCCTGGGCTCCGCCGGACGGGCCGGCTCCTCCTCCCCGGGCCGCCGGACGGCGGCGGGCTTTTCTGTTCCGTTTACCGCCCTCAAAGGCTGGGCGGCGGTGTTGAGGCTGGAAATAGGCATCATGGCGCATTCCTCCAATCCAAACGTGTGGCGCTTCCATGCCTTTAGTTTAGCGTCCGGAATATCGTTCTACTTGCGAAAGTAAAGCAGCCTTTTTTGCTTATTTTAGTCATCCAGTTCCTCATATGCGAGTTCAAGTGCATCGTTGATAGAACTGATTGCCTCCTTCATTTTCTTTTTTAGCTTTCCAGCCGCACGCTGTCCTTTATTGAACAGGCGAACAACATCCTCATAGTCCTCACTTGCATCCTCTGCCTCGTCCACAATTGCGTCTACAGAGGAATGATACGCCTGAATTGCCTGCCGCAAGTAAATCGGCTCATGATCATCGGTATCCATTTCAAGCAAATCAGATATGAGATTGACTGTTTCCGCAACGGAATCAAATGTTTCCTCAGTTTCTTCTGACAGCACCTCGCCTTCTGTTTTCTCATACAGCTCCGTATCATTAGCCAAAAGAGCCGCCGAGCGGAACAGTGTTGCATAGTATGTTTCAAAGTCCTCCGAATCCATTTCTGGAAAATCATATTCCACAAGCTGGTTTAATATGGACTGATATTCTTTCAAAAATGCTTTGCAGGCTTTCAACGTGTCAATCATTTCTTCGGTTTCTTGCCTATCTTTTTTCTCTTGATCTCGTTGAATCTGTTCTGCGGCCTGGTTCAAAAACTCACCTGCGACCGCTGACGCACAATCAAAGAATGTTTCAAATCCAGACTTTTTAGTGGCTATCTGATAAAGTTGCTTCAACATATTATTCATTGCAGAAAGATTATACAACGATGAAAGGTTATTAAACGTTCTTCCTTCCGTGTAGTATCTTTTTGAACTGCATCCAGTATAATAGTAGCCATCAAAAGTGAAGATAAAGCCTCGCTTCCCGCTTCCAAACACTGTTTCATCTGTTAATCCAATACATTCAGAATAATCAACAGATCCAGCGTATTCTTTGCAGGCATTACGAAACTTATCCGCTGGAATTGTGCCATAGCAGTAACATGAAGCCCCATTGCAGCACTCAGGTAAGGAAGTTGAAACAATTTTCATAATCTCTTTTTGCTTATTATCCATTTGACTATCACCTTACTTAAACATTTTCTTCAGAAAGTCTCTTTGCACTTTTTTTATTTCCTTTTGCTGCTTTTCCTGCATAGCGATGTTTTTGATAAGATCTGTTGCTGTGTCGGATGTATCGGCACCTTTTGAGCGGTTACAGTGTTTACAGATTAGTTGTAAATTAGCTTTTTCATTGCCACCACCTCGGCTTCGTGGTAGAATATGGTCAGCGTCCATATCACAGGCACGGAAGCTCTTACCACATTTTCTGCACCGATACCAGCCATTGTTTGACGGTGCGGCACGAAGCGCCTTTTCTCGATAGGATAAATCTGCATCCACGCTGTTTATCATATTCAAAAATTTCTCTAACTTCATTCTACCACAACCCCTTTTGCTAAATTATCCCTCATTTATGATAATATGTATTCCCTACCAACTCCCTCCTTTCGACTGCAAAGATAATGATACCAGAACAATCCCAGCTTTTCAACATTTTTTCTGCCATGAAAAAGCGGAGACACCCATACAGGTGCCTCCGCTTTGATATGTGCCCGCAAAGTCCGTCCATCATCCTCCAGCCTGACGTAGCAGTCCACCACGCCCCCTTCCAGCAGGGTGCCGCCGGAAAAGCGGTCTACCGGGCGGGCCGGGAAAACTTTTCCGCCGCCCCCTTGACAAACTCCGGCGGCGGTCGTATAATCCATATAGTTCAAAATAGAACAATAAAGGAGGGGCCCCATGCTCAACCTCTTTCTGGAAAACCTGAGCGCCTTCAAAAAACGGTACGATCAGGCCCTGGATCCGGTGGCCCAGCGCTGCGGCCTCACCCGGATGGAGCTGGATCTCCTGCTGTTCCTCCACAACAACCCCGACCGGAACACGGCGGCGGAGGCGGTGCGGCTGCGGCAGTGGACAAAGTCCCACGTGTCCGCGGCGGCCCGGGCCCTGCAGGACAGGGGCCTGCTGTCCGCCGGCCACCCCCCCGGCAACCGGAAGGTGATCCGCCTCACCCCCCTGCCCGCCGCCCAGGAGATCCTCCGGCAGGGGCTGGAGGCCCAGGCCCGGTTCTTCGCCGCCCTGAACCGGGGCGTCACCCCGGAGGAGCGGCACACCATGGAGCAGCTCCTGGAAAAATTCGCCCGGAACCTCCGGGACTATGAGGAGATGTGAAAATACCCAATGTTTACTTTTATCATCTGTTTCCTGGCTGGAATCGGGGCGGGGCTGGGCACCGGCTTCGCCGGCATGAGCGCCGCCGCCGTCATCAGCCCCATGCTGATCACCTTCCTCCACATGGAGCCCTACGCCGCCGTGGGCATCGCCCTGGCCAGCGACGTGCTGGCCAGCGCCATCTCCGCCTGGACGTACCGCAAAAACGGCAATCTGGACGTGAAAAGCGGCCTGGTGATGATGGGGGCGGTGCTGGCGTTCACCCTGGTGGGGAGCTGGGTGTCCAGCCTGGTGCCCCCGTCCACCATGGGCGGGTTTTCCACCGTCATGACCCTGTTTCTGGGCATCAAGTTCCTGGTGAAGCCCGTCATGACGACGAAGGAGTCCATGGAGGCGGTGGATCCCAAAAAGCGGATCGTCCAGTCCCTGATCTGCGGCGCTCTGGTGGGCTTCATCTGCGGCTTTGTGGGAGCCGGGGGCGGCATGATGATGCTGCTCATCCTCACCAGCGTGCTGGGGTACGAGCTGAAAACCGCCGTGGGCACCAGCGTGTTCATCATGGCCTTTACCGCCTTCACCGGCGCGGCCAGCCATTTCGTCATCGGCGGGGCGCCGGATCTGTGGGTGCTGGCGCTGTGCGTGCTGTCCACCCTGCTGTGGGCCCGGATCGCCGCCCGCTTTGCCAATAAGGCCAGCCCCGTCGTCCTCAACCGGGCCACCGGCGCGGTGCTGACGGTGCTGGGCGGGGCCATCCTGATCTTCAACCTGCTGCAATGATTCCTTTTGCAATCTGTTTTTCCTCTCCTGCAACGATTCCTTTTTGCAATAAGGGCGCAAAAAAATGCCTCGGCGTATCAAACGCCGAGGCATTTTTCGGATCCACAGGCGGACAATGTCCGCCCCTACCGATATCAACGGCCTGTCTCAGTCCAGGGCCAGGGAGGCCGCCAGCAGCTTCTTCGTATACTCATGCCGGGGGTGATCGTAGATCTCGTCCACGTCCCCCTCCTCCACGATCCCGCCCCCCGTCATCACAGCCACCCGGTCGCACAGCTGGTACACCACCGCCAGATCGTGGGAGATGAACAGGTAGGACAGCCCCAGCTCCTCCTTCAGATCCGCCAGCAGCCGGAGGATCTGGGCCTGTAACGTCACGTCCAGGGCAGATACCGGCTCGTCCAGCACGATGAGCCTGCTCCCGGAGGGGCTCCTCCAGGATCCAGCTCACGGTTTTCGCCGGGTTCAGCGAGCCGTAGGGATCCTGAAACACCATCTGGGGCCGGGGGCTGTTCACCTCCAGGGTGCCGGTGACGTCCGTCACCATGCCCAGCACGCACTTGGCCAGGGTGGACTTGCCCGAGCCCGACTCCCCCACCACGCCCAGCACCTCGCCGGGGGCCAGCTCCAGGGACACGTCCCGCAGCACCTGCTTGCGCCCCTTCCCCCGGCCGTACCAGCTGTTGAGGTGGGCAATGCGCACAATGGGTTCACTCATGCTCGCCGCCCCCTCTCAGCTTTTTCCGGGAGGGCCGGGAGGCGATGAGCAGCTTGGTGTAGTCCTCCCTGGGATGGTGGAACACCTGCTCCGCCGGGCCGGTCTCCACAATCCGCCCCTGCTTCATCACCACCACCCGGCTGCACAGCGCCTTCACCACCCCCAGGTCGTGGGAGATGAACAGGATGGCAGTGCCCTCCTGCCGGTTGATGTCCTTCAGCGTGTCCAGGATCTGGGCCTGGATGGTCACGTCCAGCGCCGTGGTGGGCTCGTCAGCGATGAGCAGCCGGGGCCGCAGCACCAGGGCCGCGGCGATCATCACCCGCTGCCGCATCCCGCCGGACAGCTGGTGGGGGTACTGCCGGTACAGCCCCTCCGGGTCAGGCAGACCCGCCAGCTCCATGGCGGCAAGGGCTTTCGCTTTACGCTCCCCGGGGGACAGCTTTCCGTGGATCCGCAGGGCCTCCTCCACCTGCTTGCCGATGCGCATGGTGGGGTTCAGGCTGGTCATGGGCTCCTGGAAGATGATGGACAGATCCCGGCCCTGATACTGCCGCAGCACCTCCCGGGGCAGGGGGAGCAGATCCACCCCCTCGAACAGGGCCCGGCCCGTCACCGCCGCCCGGGAGCGGGGGATGAGCCCCATGAGGGCGTGGGCCGTCATGGACTTGCCCGAGCCGGACTCCCCCACGATGCCCACGATCTCCCCCCGATCCATCTGGAGAGAAAATTTGTCAACCGCTGTAAAGGGTTCCTGCCTGTCGGCGAAGGTCACCGACAGCTCCTGTACGTCCAGCATCATGCCGCCGTCCCCCCCATCCGCTCCCGGATCCCCTCGCCCAGCAGGCCTACGCCCAAGATCAGCAGGATGGCCGCCAGCGCCGGGAAAATGGTGCACCAGGGCAGGGTAAACAGCACGCCCTGGGCGTCCTTCAGCATATAGCCCAGGCTGGGCTCGGTGGCGTTGACGCCGATGCCCAGATAGCTCATGGACGCCTCCGCCAACACAGCGTTATTAAAGCCTATGGTTAATCCGGAAAGTAATACCGGCCAGATATTGGGCAGGATATGGACAAAGATGATCCGGAGCTGTGACACCCCCATGAGCCGGGCGGACTGCACGAAGTCCCGATCCCGGTACTTCAGGAACTCCCCCCGCACCAGCCGGGCGAAGCTGGGGATGAACAGCACCCCCAGGGCCCCGATGACGTTATACTTCCCCGGCCCGGTGAGGGCCAGTACCACCAGCGCCAGCAGCACGCTGGGGAAGGCGGCCACCGCGTCGCACAAGCGCATGATCAGCGCGTCCGCCACGCCGCCGTAGTAGCCGCACAGCGCCCCGATGACAAGGCCGCACACCGCCCCCACCGCCAGCACCGCCAGGGCGATGGTCAGGGTGGAGCCCGCCCCCTCCAGGGTGCGGGAGAGCACATCCCGCCCCAGCTGGTCGCAGCCGAAGGGGTGGGCGGCGGAGGGGGGGGCGCTCCGATCCGGGGCGCTCACGGCGGTGGGACTATAGGGCGTCCAGAACAGGCCGACGGCGGTAAACACCAGCATACAGGCCGTGAGCAGCCCGCCGATGGTAAGATACCAGCTTTTTTTCTTGACCTTCATACTTGTTTCTCCCTTACCTGCCCTCGATCCGGGGATCCATCACCCGGTAGAGCAGATCCGCCAGGAAATTGCAGCCCACCACCACCGCGGCCAGCAGCACCACGATGGCCTGCACCACCGGGTAGTCCCGGCTGCCGATGGAGCTGATGAGCATACGGCCCAGGCCGGGGATGCCGAACACCTGCTCCACCACAATGGAGCCCGCCATAATGTCTCCGATGGCCATGGCCAGAAAGGTCACCACCGGGATCATGGCGTTGCGCAGCACGTGCCGCCGCAGGGCGGAGCCCCGGCTGTTGCCCTTGCTGTAGGCGGTGCGGATGTAGTCCTGATCCAGCTCCCCTAAAATGGAGCCCCGGAGGAGCTTCACCGTCATGGCGCTCTTGGGCAGGGCGATGGCCAGGGCGGGGTACACCAGAAAGGCCAGGTGGGGGCCCAGGCCCTGCTCCAGGGGGACGTACTCCGGCCGGAACCACTTGAGCACCAGGGCAAAGACGAACATCAGCCCGATGCCCATGATGAAGTTGGGCACCGACATGGTGACCTGGGTCAGCACCGTCACCGCCCGATCCACAATCCCCCCCGGCCGGCGGGCGGCGATAAGGCCCAGGGGCAGGGAGATGGCCAGGATCAGCGCGAAGGACACCGCCGCCAGCATCAGCGTCACCTGAATCTGGCTGATCACCAGCTCCGCCACCGGTTTGTCATATTTAAAGGACTGGCCGAAGTCCCCCCGGACAAAGGCGGACAGCCAGTGCCCATACCGCTCCCACACCGGCAGATCCAGGCCGTGCTTGGCCCGGAAGGCGGCGATCTGCTGGTCGGTGGCTTCGATGCCCAGCACCGAGGCGGTGGGGTCGCCGGGGATGACGGAAAACGCGGTGAAGGCCAGCACGCTCACCAGCAGCAGGGTGCCGATCAGCAGGGCCAGCCGCTTCAGCAAGGCTTTTCCCATGGGAGAAGCCCCCTTTCCTATTCATGGGAAAGGAGCGGGGCGCCCGCGGGCGCCCCGCTCCCTGGGGTTATTGATACCCGATGGTGGACAGCTTCCACCCCTTTGGCATTCCCGCCTCCGGCGGGGACGCTATTGTTTATACCCGATGGTGGACATATCCAGCACGTAGGTGCAGTAGAAGGTGAAGCCCTCCAGATCAGGGTTCATCACCGCCAGCTCACACATATCCTGGATCCACAGACTGGCCGCCTTCTCGTTGAGGATCTCCTCCGCCCGCTTGTACAGGGTGGTCTGCTCCTCCTCGTCCAGGGAGGCCAGGGCCTGGGTCAGCACCTGGTCGAACTCCTCGTCCTGGAAGGCGATGAAGTTCTTCCGGTTGTCGCTCATGTACCGCACCAGCATCTCCCGGGCGGTCATGTCGTCCGCCGCGATGGCGCACACCGTGGACTGGTAGTTCCGGCCCCGGTACACGTCGTCCACCCAGCTCTGCCACTCCACGGGGATCAGCTCCGCGGTGATGCCCACCGCCTTGAGCTGCTCGATGATCACCTGGGCGGCGTCCATGTGCTGGATGTAGTTGGAGGGCGCGGTGATGGTCATGGAGAACCCGTCGGGATAGCCCGCCTGGGCCAGCAGCTCCTTGGCCTTTTCCACGTCCTGCTGGTAGTTGTCCGCCAGCTCGGGCAGGAAGTACCTGCTCTGGGCGGGGTACATACTGGTGCCGGTGGCCACGCCCGCCCCGTCGCACACAAACTGGATGATCTCGTCCACATTGATGGCGTAGTACATGGCCTGACGCACCAGCTCATTGTTGAAGGGCTCCACCGCGTTGTTCAGATAGAGGGCCTGCACCAGCTTCATGGTGTCCTGGAGGACGGTGAAGTCGTCCTTCACCTCGTTCTCCAGGGTGTTGGGCAGGTGGAGCACCAGATCCAGGGTCTCCCCCTTCAGCCCAACCACAAGGGCGTTGGTATCGGTGATGATCTTGAAGGTCACCTTGTCCAGCTTGGCGGCCTTCTCCTGGTTCCAGTAGCCGTCGTACTTCTCCATCACCAGGTTGTCCTGGGGGGCGTAGGAGACGAACCGGAAGGGCCCGGTGCCGATCATGGTGTCGGTGATGGTGGGGCCGGAGTCCTTGGGGATGATGGCGGCGGTGAGGGAGTAGAGGAACTCCAGGCTGGGCTCCGCCAGCTCGATCACCACATGGGTCTCGTCCGGGGCGTAAATCTTGGAGACATTAGAAAACGCCGAGATCAGAGGCGTTCCTTCGTTCTCCGATCCGGCGCAGCGTTCCAGGGAATAGATCACATCTTCCGCCGTGACCGGCTTCCCGTCGTGGAACGTCACGCCCTCCCGCAGGGTGAAGGTGTACGTTTTGCCATCCTTGGAGAGCTCATAGTCACTGGCGACGGCCGGGATCACCGAACCGTCGGGGCTGGCCTTCACCAGTCCCTCGAAGATGTTGAACAAGACCTCACGGATCCCCGCCGTAGCGGCCAGCTGGGGATCGAGGTTGCTCAAATCCTGTGCGATACCTACCGTGACTGAGTTCCCGTTGGGTAACTCGCCCGATTGTGCAGCGGACGGTTGGCTCCCGCTGTTGCTCGCCCCCGGGGGGGTGGGCTCCGTGCCTCCTGTACATCCGTACAGTGAAGCCGGCAGCATGGCCAGCACGACCAGCAGCAAAAGGGCCCTTTTGACAAACTTGGGCATTTTGCTTCTTCCTTTCTACTGCATTTCTCGCAACTGTCAGTATTCAGTTGTCGGGGACTATTGTAACATATCCCGCTGAAATTGCAAGGGGCAATTTTGATTGTACCCCTGCCGGGGCGGGAAGTTTGCAGGGGGCGCCCCTGCCGGGGGCGTTACTTTTCCCTCGTGGGAAAAGAAACCAAAAGGACGCTTAAGGGGGAGCCGCCGGTTCGCACAGGCCCAAAGGGCGGGCCTGCGCTCTCAGGACGGCTCCCCCTTAAGAATCCCCCGTTTACGAGGGAGTCAGATCGGAGCGTGGAGGGATACCCTTCCGGCGCGGAGATGATACGGACGCGGATCCCCCTATCGCCGCTGCCGCTGAGGGTGTGGGTACTGAGAGGTGGGTGGGATCCACGGCAGATGCGCCTGGGTGTCGGGTGGTGCTTCACGGGTGCGTATCGGGCGCGTACCTGGAACGCGGTGGTTAGCCTGAGAAGCTCAGGCGCTGGAAAGAGAACCCCATGTTTTCAGTACCCGAGAAACGCAGGCCCGGTGTGGGCCGAAAAAAGAAGTAAAACTAATTCGTAACCCGCAATAGCCGGTCACTCTCCCACAACCTGAAATCGACGGTGCACCTCCCACCGCTCCTGAACATCCACCGCACCACCCAGGCGCCAACCGAGGGCACCGCCTGGAAGTTGTCCCACACACGAGCGGCAGCACCAATGGGAAGTACACCAGTCCAGCCCCCACGCGCCGGTCACTCCCCCGCCCCGCAAAATCGACGTGCCCTTGACCTTAATGGGGGTTCTTAGGGGGTGGCCAACCTGTGAGCGCAGGGCCGCCCTTTGGCCCGGAGCCGAACCGGTGGCCACCCCCTAAGCGCGCTCTTTGGTTACTTTCTCTCGCGCGAGAGAAAGTAACGCCCCCCGCAGGGGCGCCCCCTCCTGCGCCAGGGGGGGATATCCTACCCCGCCTGCCGCTGGGCAGCGGCCTCCTCCTGCCCGCACTGGGCGCAGCTGTGCCCGCAGCTCCACAGCCGCTGGGCGGTGGGATCCCACGCCTGGGCGTAGCCGTCGCATTTGGCGCACAGGTGCTCCGCACTCTCCGGAGATTGCAGGTCGGTAGACCTGGCCCCGGTCTTTTCTACCATCTCCCGCAGCTTCTCCGGATTCTCCAGCATGGGGCAGGGCTTCAGGTGGTTCTCGTTGAAGGGCTGGCCGTCGTGATAGGCCATGAACATGGGGGCGCGCAGGCAGTCCAGCAGGGACTTCTCCCGGATGTTGGAGTCGGAGTAGTGGATGAACACACAGGGATCCACGTCCCCGTTGGCGTTGATGTGGAGATACCGCCGGCCCCCGGCGATGCAGCCCCCCACGTACTCCCCGTCGTTCTGGAAGTCGATGACGAACAGGGGCTTGGTCTGGCGGTAGGCCCGGATGCGGTCGTACATCTGCTCCCGCTGCTCCGGGGAGGGCATCAGCTCCGGGGCGGCGTCGTTGCCCACCGGCATATAGTGGAAGTACCAGGCGAATTTGGCCCCCCAGTCCACCAGGTTGTCCACAAACTCCTCCGAGCTGATGGAGTCCAGGTTGGCGCTGGTGTAGCAGCAGGAGGTGCCGAAGGGCAGCTTCCGGGCCTTCAGGATGTCCATGGCGCGGCGCACCTTCTGGAACACGCCGTCCCCCCGGCGGCCGTCGGTGGCCTCCTCAAAGCCCTCCACGCTGATGGCGGGGACGAAGTTTTTCACCCGCAGCATCTGGTCGGCGAAGTCCTCGTCGATGAGAGTGGCGTTGGTGAAGCACAGGAACTCGCAGTCGCTGTGCTTGTTGCACAGGGCGATGAGGTCGTCCTTCCGCACCATGGGCTCGCCGCCGGTGTAGATGTAGATATATACCCCCAGCTCCTTGCCCTGGGTGATGATGCTGTCGATCTCATCGAAGGTGAGGTTCAGCTTGTTGCCATACTCCGCCGCCCAGCAGCCGGTACAGTGCAGGTTGCAGGCGGAGGTGGGATCCAGCAGGATGGCCCAGGGGATGTTGCAGCCGTACCGCTCCCGGGCCTCCTCCTGGATGGTCCAGCCGATGAGGTTTCCGTTGAGCATAAAGTTCTCGAAAAAGGTCTTGCGCACCTCGTCGTCCACGTCCGTCCACATGGATCGGATGAGCCGGAACCAGTTGTTGTCCGGGTTCTCGATCACCTTGCGGAAGGCGGCCCGCTGGTCGGGGAAGCTGTTGGGGCCGTTGCCGGCAAAGCGATCCACCCAGTCCATCAGGCGGGGGATATTGGCGTCGGGATCCTTGTCCAGGTAGCCGTACATCGCCCGGAAACCCGCCCGTTTCACGCTGTTCATCATACTCATTCGTCTCGCGTCCTTTCCGCGGGGAGTCTTCCCCGCTGCTCAGGTTTATCTTACCGCCCCCTCCTCCGGGTTTCCATAGACAGAAAACGCGGCCTTGTCAAAAGTCTGACAAGGCCGCGCCGATGTAAAATTTTGTCGAATTGTCCCGCTATTTCCCATTTTTCTGGGCCAGCCGCTCCATGGTATAGTCCAGGCAGCCCCCCACCAAAATATCAAAATCATCCAGCCGCTCGATGACGCTGGAGGGCATCCCCCGCTCCACCCAGCTCAGCACCGTGCTGGCCAGCCCTTGGGTGAGCAGCTCGGTCATGAAGCCGATCTGATCCTCCGTCACGGCGTACCCCCGGGCGGCCAGCCGGGTGCGGGCCTCCACCAGGGGGGCGGCCCAGCGGCGCAGATCGTGCTCCACATAGCTGCGCTCGTAGGCCCGGTACACGTTGAGCACCAGCGTCCGGTTCTCCCGGAGCAGCGCCAGCGTCCGCTCCAGCGGCTCCCGCCACTGCTCCGGATCGGTGACGCCCAGCTCGTCCAGCAGCTGCTGGATGCCGTAGTCCACCACGCCGTACAGATCGGAAAAGTGGTAATAAAACGCCTGCCGGGAGATGCCGCACCGCTCTACCAGTTCCGTGACGGTGATATCGTCCAGGCGCTTGGTCTGAAGCAGCCCCACCAGGGCGCTCATGATCTGATTTTTGGTAGATTTTGGCATTTTTCGTCGAACCTCCCCCGGTTGTTGGGAAGTATTATACCGGGTTTTCCTCCGGGACGCAAGGGACGGGGTTTTGACATTTTTCCGCGGCTGTCAAAGAGCAAAGACCGGCGCGGCTCACTCCATGAGGCCGCCCTCCCGCTTCAGCCTGGCCAGGGCGATCTGATACCGGATCAGGAATGTAATAGCGCGCCTTGTCCTCGTTGGACGAGTGAAGCTGGAAGGGCTTCCCGTCGTTCTTTTTCTCCACAATCAGCAGCTCCCGGTTGTAGGTGGTGGCGTTGGAGGCCAGGCGGCCCCCCGGCTCCGCCCAGGGGCGGGCCTCCACCTTGCCCACGTTCCAGTCCAGATTCGCGTTTTTGAACCACACCCGGTAGCCGCAGTCCTCCAGGAAGCGGGCGTAGTCCTCCGCCCTGTCCCGGGACAGGTGGGCCACAAACTCCACGCAGTAGCGGTACTCCCCCGGATCGCAGGGCTCGAACTCGTACAGCAGCTTTTCCGTCCGCACCAGCCGCAGGCCCCCATCCGACATCTTATCCAGCCACCGGGCCTGGAGCCCCAGCAGCGTCCAGAAGTAACGGTATCGCTTCTCCATTGCGCGCCTCCTCTAAAATCTCCTCCGCCGTGTCTGCCAGCTCCTTCAGCCGCGCCAGCTCCCGGGCCGCCATCTCTCGGCCCAAGGGGGTGACGGCAAACTCCTTTTTCCGCCCCGCGTCCGCCGCCCCCACCGGGGCGATCCAGCCCTTCTCCTGGAGGGCGTTCAGGGCGCCGTACAGCGTCCCCGCCCCCAGGGTCAGCCGCCCGCCGGTTTTTTCCTCCACAAACTGCATGACGGCGTAGCCGTGCCGGGGCCTGTGCAGGGCCAGCAGGATGTAAAAGGTCACCTCGGTCAGCGCGCCGCCCTTGGCGTTGTCCCGCAAGGCGCGTCCCCCCTTTCTTACGGTTACTGTAATAAATGTATCACTATCCGTAATAGTTGTCAAGGGGATTGGCGGAAGATTTTGAATAGTCCGCCCCCGGCGGCGGCATACTGGAGACAGGTGATGCGCGTTGAAGGAAAAGAACTCCAAAGCCCTGTGGTTCGCCCTGGCAGGGGCGGCCGCCGGGGTGGTAAACGGCTTTTTCGGCGGGGGCGGCGGCATGGTGCTGGTGCCCCTGCTGGCGGGAAAGTGCGGGCTGGATCAGCGGAAGGCCTTCGCCACGTCGGTGGCGATCATCGCGCCGCTGTGCGCCCTGTCCGCCGGGATCTACTGGTTCCGGGGGGATCTGGATCTGGCCGCCGCCCTGCCCTATCTGGCCGGCGGGCTGGTGGGCGGACTGGTGGGCGGGAAGGTGTTCCGGAAGCTGTCCATGGTGTGGCTGCGCCGGGGCTTTGCCCTGCTGATTCTGTACGGCGGGGTGAAGGCCCTGCTGTAATACTTTTCTTGGCGGCTGCGGCCCCATCAAACAGGTAAACGGTTTTATAGAGAATTGACATGACGATCCGTTGGGAAAGGGGGAAGCGGGATGCTTGACTGGCTTGTCGCCGCCCTGGTGGGGGCGGCCACCGGGGTACTGTCCGGCCTGGGCGTGGGGGGCGGCTCCCTGCTGCTGATCTATATGACCAGCTTCACCGGGCTGGTCCAGCCCCTGGCCCAGGGGATCAACCTGCTCTACTTCCTCCCCGCCGCCGCCACCGCCCTCCCCGCCCACGTCAAAAACGGCTACGTGGAGCGGCGGGCCCTGATCCCGGCCATCTGCGCGGGGCTGGCGTGCTCCGCCCTGGCGGCCTGGGCCGCCACCGGCATGGATGTGGAGGCGCTGCGGAAATGCTTTGGGGTCTTTCTGCTGATCATCGGCCTGCGGGAGCTGTTTCGGGAGGAAAAGTAATTTTTTTCCTTGCCTTTCCCGCCCCGCCGTGATATGATAGTCTCTGCCGGACGGCCCCGCGGCCTGTCCGGCCTATTTTTATCATTAGGAGCGCGAATCCATGAATCCTGTTTTATTCGTCGTGCTGCTCACCGCCGCCACCGGCGTAGGCGGGCTGGCGCTGGGGGGCGGGCTGGCCGCCCTGATCAAGCGGGAGTCCCACCGGGGGACGAGCCTGCTGCTCAGCTTTACCGCGGGGCTGATGCTGTCCATCGTGGCGCTGGACATGGTGCCCGAGGCGGCGGAGGCCCTGGAGGGGGGCGCCGCCCCCCTGCTGCTGGTGCCCGGGGTGCTGGTGGCGGGCTTTGTGGTCACCTATCTGCTGAACTGCTGGATCGACAAGAGCGCCCACCATGAGGACGCCGAACACCCCCACGCCTGCGCCTGCGGCCACCACGACCTGCACACCGCCGGCATTGTGCTGGCGGCGGCGGTGGCCCTGCACAACGTGCCGGTGGGCATGGCGGTGGGGGCCACGGTGGCGGTGCAGGGGATCTGCCTGGCCAGCGTGCTGGCCGCCGTCACCATCGGCCTGCACAACCTGCCCGAGGGCATGAGCATCGCCGTCCCCCTCCTCCACGACGGCTCCAAAACCTTCAGCGCCATCGCCGTGGCCGCCCTGTCCGGCCTGCCCACGGTGGCGGGGGCGCTGCTGGGCTACTTCGTGGGCAACCAGGCCCCCGCCGCCCTGGCCGCCGCCCTGGCCCTGGCGGGGGGCGCCATGCTGTACGTAGTGTTCTTCGAGCTGCTGCCCGAGGCGGCGCTCCAGTGGAAGTCCCGGTGGGCCGTGCTGGCCACGGTGGTGGGCTTCGCCCTGGGGGTGCTGCTGATCTTCGGGCACGGGCACGCCCATTGACGTGTGGAAAAAGCAGGGCAAGGCAAACCATCCCGGTCTGCCTTGCCCTGAACACTGTTTGCGGCGGGCCGCCCTCGGGCGGCCCGCCGCTTTTTTGCTTTTACATCAGCTTCACCGTGAAGAACACCGCCTGGATGAACACCCAGCCCACCAGGGCAAACAGCAGGTACAGGCCCGCCGAAGCGCCCAGGATCAGGGTCAGCGCCATGGTCAGGGCGGTCACCCCGCAGGTGATCCAGGTGATGACATAGCTGGTGTCCGCGGGCATCACCCGCACGCCGCCCAGCTTGCCGTCCCCGGCCCGCAGCACAAAGGTCAGCACCAGGGCGGCGGCCAGGGCCACAAAGCCCGCCACAAACAGGACTGTGATCAGCCTGTCGTGGGTGGCGTAATACTGCCGGTGCAGCCACAGGGCCATCAGCCCCCCCGCCGACACCAGGGCGTTGAGGAAAAATACCCGCTGGTACAGGAAGAAGATCACGATCAGCACCGCCGCCACGGCAGGCAGAATCATCACGATGTTCAGCCCCACCTCGGACAGCGCATAGGCGAACAGGGCCAGAATCCACAGGCCCGCTGCCGCCGCCGTCAGCGCGCAGGGAAGAACGACACCCTTCCCCTTCCTGTGCCAGACCACCGCCCAGACGATCCCGGCCGCGGTGAGCACCACGCCCAGCACGGAGAACACCTGGAAGAAGTACATCAGCGCCATTGCCAGCCCAACGCCCAGGAGCATATTGACATAGACCTGTTTTACCAGCAGGACAATCAGCTCCACCACCACGGCTCCCGCCAGCCAGAGGAGCATTCTGTTAAACGCGGCGTCCTCCTTCTCGTAACGCTGTTCCCGTTTCCCCTTGTCGAACATTCTCATCCGTCCTTTATCTTCAGTCGCGCCGAACCCCTCGAGCTGTCCAGCCGCATCGGTATTATTCTGTGCAGACGCCCCGGAGAAAATCCGCCCCACGGCGTTAAGCAGATCACAGTATAGCAGAAACCGACACGAATTGCAACAGAAAAAATATGAACAAGTCCCGAACAACTTCCGGCGCCGTCCCAAGCCCTTCCCCCGGGCAAAAAAATCTGATATAATGGGGCTGGGAGGGGCAGGATGGACAGCCCGCCCCATTTCCGACTACATTATATGTAATAAGTAAGGAAGGAGTTTTTCTTATGACCGATCAGGCTCTGGTGGATTTGGCCTTTACCATGCTGGATCGCTCCTATGTCCCCTACTCCCATTTCCCGGTGGGGGCCGCCCTGCTGTGCACCGACGGGACGGTGTTCACCGGCTGCAACGTGGAAAACGCCGCCTACGGCTCCACCATCTGCGCCGAGCGCACCGCCCTGGTGAAGGCGGTGAGCGAGGGGCACCGGGACGATTTCGTCCGGCTGGCCGTGGTGGGCCGGGGGGAGGACTACTGCTGGCCCTGCGGGGCCTGCCGGCAGATGCTCTATGAGTTCGCCCCCAGCCTCACCGTGCTGGTTGCCCGGGGGGACGGGCAGTTCGTCACCCTTCCCCTGAAGGAGCTGCTGCCCCACGGGTTCGGGCCGGCCTCCTTAAACTGACCACTCAAAGACCAGGGGCGCGCCCTTCACGCTGACCATGCCCCCAAACACCTCCACCGAGCCGCCATGCTCGTCCAGCAGGTTGAGGTAGAGGCCGTCCGGCGCGTCCACCGGCGCCAGGGAGGACTCCCCGCCCATGCTGAACAGGCCGGTGAGCCGCTGGGCGCCCTTCCGGTGCTCGGCCCGCAGGATATCCCGGGGCAGGGCTGTCACCTCATACCGGCTGTCCGCCAGCAGGGGGTGGCGCTTCAGCTTCGCCAGCTGCTGGAACAGCCTTGTCACGCCCTCGTTCAGGTTCCAGGCCACGTCGTCCTTGTCGAACAGGCTGGGGCGGTGGGTGCACTCCCCCTCCTGTCCGGCGTAGATCAGGGTCATCCCCTTCTGGAAATAGGTGAAGGCCGTCCAGTTGAGGCGGGCCAGCCCGCTGGGGATGACAAAGGCCGCCCGGGCCTGATCATGGTTCTCCAGGAAGCGCAGCTTCACGTAGTTGTCGGGATAGGTGATCTCCTGGCGGTTGATCCGATCCGCGTAGAGGGCCAGCGGCGCCTCTCCCCGCAGGTACTTGTGGAAGTCGTGGAAAATGTCGTAGTCATAGCAGACGTCAAACGCCTGGAAGCATTCCCCGTCGGACAGCACCGCCAGGCCGCCCGCCCGGCCCTCCCGGACAAACGTGGGCTCCACCGACTCCGCCAGCCAGAGGCAGCCGGGGCGCACCGCCTCCACCTCCGCCCGGGCCCGCAGCCAGAAGTCCAGCGGCACCAGAGGGGCCACGTCGCAGCGGAAGCCGTCCACCATCCCCGCCCAGTATTTCAGCGTCTCAATCTGGTAGTCCCACAGGCCTGGGCTGCCATAGTCCAGGTCAATCACGTCCCACCAGTCCCCCACCCGGTTGCCGAAGCTGCCGTCCGGTTTGTGGTAGAACCACTCCGGGTGGTGCTCCGCCAGCCAAGAGTCGGGGGACGTGTGATTATATACCACGTCGATGACGCACTTCATGCCCAGGGCGTGGATCTCGTCCACCAGGCGCTGGAAGTCCTCCAACGTGCCGTACTCCGGGTTGACGGCCCGGTAATCCCGGATGGCGTAAGGGCTGCCCAGCGTCCCCTTGCGGTGCTTTTCCCCGATGGGATGGATGGGCATGAGCCAGACGATATCCGTCCCCAGGGCCTTGATCCGCTTCAGATCCCGGCCCACCCCCTCGAAGGTGCCCTCGGGCGTATGGTTCCGGACAAAAACGGAGTACATGATCTGATTTCGATAGGCTTTATCGGTGCTTTTTGCCATATGCAATACCCCCTTCAATTTTCGCGAAAAATGCGTAGGCGCGGCCGCGCCCCGTTAAAGTATACCATAAACATTCTGAAAGTCCACTCTTTTTCCACTGTTTCCTCCACTTTTAACTCTTAAATGAGAGGATGGGCCATCCTCTTTTCTAAAAAAAGTTGCGAAAAATGCCCATTCATGTTATGATGATCCCGCCCCAGATTTTTGCAAAACAAGTACCCCGCCATGCCCCCGCAACTCCTCGCCGCGGACGGTGAAGCCGCCATCGCCGCCCGCCCCCAGGGCGAGGGCCCTCACCGTGCGTCTCCTCAAATCGTAAGAAAATCGCAAGAAATTTGTGGGGAAACCGTCAGTCATTTCTCCGCGCCCCCTGCTATCATGGGAGCAGACACAGAGAAGGGGGAAACCGCCGTGCATAGCTTCATCGACACCATTTTGACGTACTGTTCCAAGGCCGTTGGCCCGGCGCTGCTGGCCGCCCTGTTTGGCGGCGTGCTGCTGTTCCAATACTGCGAACGGCGGCGGGAGCAGGGCCGCCCCGTTCCCAAAAAGCAGGCCGCCGCCCTGCTCCTGCTGATGTGCTATCTGGGCGGGCTGGCCACCGTCACCCTGCTGCTTCGCATGGGGGACAGCGGGCCGGCGCCTGTGCAGACCCACTTTCTGCTGGCCTTTTGGGAGGCGTGGAACGCCTTTACCCTCCAGGTCTGGCTCAACCCGCTGTTGAATATCGCTATGTTTATCCCATTTGGCATCATCCTGCCCCTGGCCTTTCCCCGGTTCCAGCGGTGGTATCAGATGCTGGCGGCGGGGACGGGCGCGTCCCTTCTGGTGGAAGCCCTCCAGTTTGTCACCGGCCGGGGGCAGGCCGACGTGGACGACCTGTTCTGCAACACCCTGGGGGCCATGCTGGGATACTGCCTGTACCGCGTCGTCCTGAGCCTCTCCCGGCGGGAGTGGAAAGCGCTGGCACTTTACAGCATCCTGCCCGTTCTGTCCGCCGCCGTGCTGGCGGGGATCTTCCTGGCCTACCGCCTCCAGCCCTACGGCAACCTGGCGGACGGCCCCGTTCCCGTGGCCCCCGCCGACACCAGCCGGACGAGCTGGGTGCTGGACTGCGCGCTGTCCGACCAGCCCGGCCCCGCCGGGGTGTACTGGGCGGAGCCCTTCACCAAGGAGAGCTGCGACGAGTTCGCCCTGGACTTCGCCCGGCGCCAGGGGGTGGATATCACTGGGGAGCGGTTTGACATCGAATACTACGACAACACCGCCTACTACTCCGATCACAGCACCTTCTGCATCATTGTGAACTACAATGACCGTTCCTACGAATACAGCGACTACCGGGTGGACGGAAGATACGAAAGCTGGGGCACTATCACCGAAACGGAGCTCCGCGCCGCCCTGAACGGGCTGGACATCCCCGTCCCCGCCGCCGCGCAGTTCTTTGACGAGGGCAAAGGAAAATACACCCTCCGCGCCGCCAACGCGGAGGAGGACGGCGTGTTCTACGACGGCGCGCTGGAGTGCCGGATCGCCAAGGGCGGCGCGCTCTACGAGGTAAACAGCACCATGGCCGCCGTCACCCTCCACGGGGACGCCCCCGTGATCTCGGAGCGGGAGGCCTACGACCGCCTGCGGGCGGGCCGCTTCGACAGCAGAAACACCTACAGCTTCAGCCGGCTGGCTTCGGCGGAGGTTCATGTTGTGGCGTGCGATCTGGAATATCTCACCGACAGCAAGGGCTACCGCCAGCCCGTGTACTACTTCACCCTCTCAGACGATCAGGACGAGGAGCTCCGGGGCGGCCGGCCCTGGCAGGTGTTTGTCCCCGCCCTGGCATAGCGGAACGCGGCCCGCCCCCACACTGGGGATGGGCCGCGTTTTCTGACTATCCGGCGGGCTGTTCCCTTCCTCGGAAATACCCGTCCAGCACCGCCCACTCCGAGAAGGGCCGGCGCACGCCGTTTTTCTCAATGTACCCCTCGTGGCCCTTGCCCGCCAGCACCACCGCGTCCCCCGGCTCCGCCAGCTCCAGGGCCCGGACAATGGCGGCGGCCCGGTCGGGGATCACCTCCGTGGGGATGGCCCCGGCGATGGCGCGTTCAATGTCCGCGCAGATGTCCTCCGTCCCCTCGGAGCGGGGGTTATCCTCCGTCAAAATGGCGTAGTCCGCCCCCTGGGCGGCGGCCCGGCCCATGTCCGTCCGGCGGAGCTTGGGGCGGTCGCCCCCCGCGCCGAACACCAGCAGGATCCGCCGGGGGCGGCACTCCGCCAGCGCGGACAGCAGGGAGCGCAGGCTGTCGCCGTTGTGGGCATAGTCGATAAACACGGAGAAGGGTGCTGGGGCGGGATAGCGCTGGGCCCGCCCGGGCACGGAGGTGTGGGCCAGCCCCGCCCGGATGGCGCCGTCGTCCAGGCCCAGAGTCCGCCCCAAGGCCACGGCGGCCAGGGCGTTTTGGGCGTTGAACCGCCCGGGCAGGGGAATGTGGTAGGGGGCGGCGCCCGCCGTCTCCAGGCGGACGGCAAAGGGGCGATCCGGATCCGGCCCCGCCGCCAGCCCCCGCACATCCGCCCCCCAGCCGAAGCCGAAGGTGAGGACGGGGGCGGAAGCCGGAACCTGCTGTGCCATCACGGGCCAGCTGGGATCGTCAGCGTTGCCCAGGGCCAGGCGGCACTGGCGGAACAGGGCGGCCTTGCAGGCGCGGTACTCATTGAAGTCGGCGTGCTCGGCCCCGCCGATGTGATCGGGGGTGAGGTTGAGGAACAGGGCGGCGTCAAAGGCAACGCCCTCCACCCGCCGCAGCTTCATGGCCTGGGAGGACACCTCCATCACGACATGGCTGCACCCGGCGTCCGCCATCTGCCGCAGGGTGCGGTGGAGGGCGGCGGGCTCGGGGGTGGTGTTGGGAGCCGCCTGGGACACGTCCGCCAGCGGCGCACGGCCAATATAGGAACCCAATGTGCCGATCATGCCGGTTTTGTACCCGGCGGCGGAGAAAATCTCCCGCAGCATATGGGCGGTGGTGGTTTTTCCCTTGGTTCCGGTGATGGCGATCAGGGTAAGATCCCGGGCGGGATGGCCGTAAAATTGGGCGGCCATCCGGGCGAACGCGGCCCGGGGATCCTCAAAGGCCGCGCTGTTCACCCCCTCCGGCAGGGGCGGGGCGCAGATCACGGCGGCCGCCCCCCGGGCCAGGGCCTGGGGGATAAAGTCGCGGCCGTCGGCCCGTGAGCCGGGCAGGGCGGCGAACAGCGCCCCGGGGATCACCTCCCGGGCGTCGCAGGTGAGGGCGGATATGTCCGCTTCCCGGGGACAGTCCGCCCCGGCGGCGGCCAAGAGCTGAGACAGCTTCATGGAGAGAGCCTCCTTACAATTTGCTGTCCCAGTCTATGGTTTTGCGCAAAAAAGCGTCCCTCCCGCAAAAAACAGGAGAGACGCTTTTGCCCAGTTCAAAATTTTCTCTGTGTTTCGTCACCGTCGCAAAAAGGATTGTTCCGGGAGGCGGAACGAAGCGAGCTTCAAGCTCTTTTTGCCTACTTTTTCTCTCGAGAAAAAGCAGGTCGAGAAAAAGGAACTTAGTAACCGGGGTTCTCCACCTTGGTGTAGTGCTTGGCCTTCTCCTCACCCCGCAGCACCCGCAGGCCGCCCAGGGCCAGGGAGAGCATCTCGTCCTCCCCGGCGTACACCACCACGGGGGCGATGAATTCCACCCGCTCCCGGATGTATTCGGTGACGTACTTGGAGTAGGCGATGCCGCCGGTGAGCAGGATGGCGTCCACCCTGCCGCACACGTTGGGGGCGCACTTGGCGATGTTCTTGGCGATGTTCAGCGCCATGGCGTCGTAGATGAGCTTGGCGTGCTCGTCGCCGTCCTGGATCATCTTCTCCACCGCCCGGCTGTCGGTGGTGCCCAGGTGGGACATGAGGCCGCCCTGGCGCTTCACCAGCTTCATCATGGAGTTGTAGGTGTGCTGGCCGTCGAAGCACATCCTGATCACGTCGAACATGGGCAAACCGCCGGAGCGCTCCGGGGAGAAGGGGCCCTCCTCGTCGTTGATGAAGTCCTCAATTTTGCCGTTGTGGTGGAGGTTGACGGAGATGCCGCCCCCCAGGTGGGCCACAATGACGGTGATGTCCTCGTACTTCTTGCCGCTTTCCCGGGCGTAGCGCATGGCGGCGGCCCGGGTGTTCAGGTTGTGGCCCATGCCCTTGCGCCGGAACTGGGTGATGCCGGTGATCTTGTTGATGGGCAGCAGCTCGTCCACGGTGATGCCGTCATAGATGAAGGCGGGGATGCCGTACTCCACGCTGATGGCCCGGGCGATCATGGCGCCCACGTTGGAGGCGTGCTCATTCTGGGGCCTGTTCTTGAGCTGCCACACCATGTCGTCGTTGACCTCATAGGCTCCGGCCTCGATGGGGGTGAGCAGGCCCCCCCGGGACACGATGCCGGTGAGGCTTTCCAGGGCCACGCCGTGGGCCTGGAGGGTCTTGACTATTAGCTCCTTGCGGAACTCGTACTGCTCGGCCACGTGCTCAAAGGGGGCCAGCTCCTCCGGGGAGTGGACGATGGACTCGGTGAACAGCGGCGTCTCGTCCTCAAAGACGGCGATCTTGGTGGAGGTGGAGCCGGGATTCAAAATCAGCAGCTTTTCCATGGGCGCCTCCTTACTGTCTGGCCGCGGCGGCAGAGATGACGATGGACAGGTACTTCTCCAGCGGAGTGGAGCCCCGGCTGGTCATGACGATGGGACACTTGGCGCCCACGATGAAGCCGGCCATCTTGGCCCCGCAGGTGACGGTGAGCATCTTGCCCATCAGGTTGCCGGCGTGGATGTTGGGGGCCACCAGCACGTCGCAGTCCCCGGCGCAGGGGCTCTCAAAGCCCTTGAAGTCGGCGATCTCCTTGCTGACGGCGCAGTCGTAGGAGATGGGGCCCTCGATGATACAGCCGGTGATCTCGCCCCGCAGGTTCATCTGCTTCAGGGCGTCGCCCTCCACCGTCTCGGGCATCTTGGGATTGAGCTTCTCCACGCAGGCCACCACGCCCACCTTGGGGCACTCGTAGCCCATGGCCCGCAGGGCCCCCACGGTATTCTCGATGATGCACTTTTTCTGCTCCAGGGTGGGGTAGGTCACCATGCCGCCGTCCACGGGCACCAGCAGCTTGTGGTAGGAGGGCACCTCAAAGGCGGTGAAGTGGCTCATGACGCCGCCCTTGCCCAGGCCGTGCTCCTTGTCCACCACCGCCTTCAGCAGCACGGAGGTGTCCAGCTTGCCCTTCATGAGGAAGTCGGCCTTCCCCTCCCGCACCAGGCCCACGGCGAACCGGGCGGATTCGGCCAGGTCGGGCACGTCATAGACGTCCTCGGGGGCGGCGGTCTCGCCCAGATGGGCCAGGGCCTCGTCGATCAGCGTTTTGTCACCCACCAGGATGGGGTGGGCGATGCCCTCCTTCCGCGCGTGGAGGGCGGCCTCAATGGTGTGCTCGTCCCCGGCGGCGGCGATGGCCATGCGGGACATGGCGGGGTGGCCCTTCTGATGCTCAATGAGCTGATCAAAGGTTTTGAATACCATGGCGGAGCTTCCTTTCTGTGTTGTGATAGGGGACAGGTGGGGAAATTTCCCCTTGCAATTTTTTGGGATCCCGGTATAATGTACTTTGCAAGATATAAAATCATGTGGCGGATGGGAGCGTTGCGCAATGGCACGAATCAAGAAGGCGTCTCTGGTGGATCAGATCTACTCCAGACTGCGGGAGGACATCATCACCCTGAAGATCCCCATGGGCGCCCGGCTCAACGTGAACGAGCTCCAGTCCGAGCTGGGGGTGAGCTGCACCCCCATCCGGGAGGCGGTGAACCGGCTCCAGCAGGAGGAGCTGGTGATCTACGAGAACAACGTGGGCGCCCGGGTGCTGACCCTGGACGAACACGACGTCCGGGAGATCCACGAGCTGGCCCTCACCCTCCAGCAGGCGGCGGTGCGGCTGGCCATGAAGAACGGCAGCGTGGACGAGATGCTGGCGGCCATTGAGGAGCAGCTTGACCGCTATGAGAACGCCCGCTCCCCCCGGGAGGGGGTGAAGGCGGTGCACAACCTCATCGGGGTGTTCTACCACCAGTGCGGCAACCGCCGCCTGGATCGAAGCATGATAGCCATCCAGGGGCAGATGCTCCTGCTGCGGCACATCTACGCCGAGTGCCCCGGCTGGAGCGGCCGCCTTCCCGACCTGACGGCGGTGCGGGACGGGGTGAAGAACCAGGATCCGGAGGCGGTGTGCACCGCCCTTCAGTCCTATATGGAGGGATCCGCTCCCGCCATCCTGGAATGGCTGAAAAACCACGAATAGCTTCGCCCGGAAGGGCCGGTTCGCGCCGCGAACCGGCCCTTTTTCCTGCCCTGGGCCCTTTGCCTAAGTTATCTCTGCGCCCTGCCCAGCTCCAGGCCCTTCTCGAAGGCGGCCTTGTTCAGGGGCAGCAGCTTGGGCTTCTTGCCCAGCTTGTGCTCGATGGTGTCCCACACCACCTTGGGGGGCACCACCTCGGTATAGCCCACGTACACGCCCAGCATGATGACGTTCAGCACCTTGGCATTGCCCATCTCCAGGGCCAGCTCGGTGACGGGGGCCTTCACCAGCTTCACGTCGTCCCGATCCACGTCCTTCTCGTCCACGATGGAGCTGTTGATGAACAGAGTGCCGCCGGGCTTCAGGGTTTTCAGGAACTTGCTGAGGGAGGGGCCGTTCATGACGATCAGATCGTCCATCACGTCCCCCAGGGGGGCGCCGATCATGCCGTCGGAGATGACCACGAAGCAGTTGGCGGTGCCGCCCCGCTGTTCCGCGCCGTAGGAGGGGAAGAAGGTGACGTTTTTGTCGGTGGCGTCGCAGGCGGCGCTGGCCAGGAACTTGCCCAGCGTCATGACGCCCTGCCCGCCGAAGCCGGCTACACACAGATTGGTTTCCATATCCGTACCCCCTTATCTGTCGCGGATGACGCCCAGCGGGAACTCGGGCAGCATCTTCTGCTCGATGAAGTCCAGGGCGTCCAGCGGATCCAGGCCCCAGTTGGTGGGGCAGCTGGTGACGATCTCCACCATAGAGAAACCCTTGCCCTCGATCTGGTTCTTAAACGCTTTTTTGATGGCGTTCTTGGTTTTGATCACGTTCTGGGGCGTGTTGCAGCTGGTGCGCTCCAGGTAGCGGGGGGCGGTGAGCTGGTTCAAAATCTCGCACATATGCATGGGGTAGCCGTGCTCCTCGGCGATGCGGCCCTTGGGGGCGGTGGACGCCTTCATGCCCAGCAGGGTGGTGGGGGCCATCTGGCCGCCGGTCATGCCATAGATGCCGTTGTTGATGAAGATGACGGTGATGTTCTCCCCCCGGTTGGCGGCGGAGATGGACTCGCCCAGGCCGATGGAGGCGAAGTCGCCGTCCCCCTGGTAGGTGAACACCAGGCTGTCGGGGCTGGTGCGCTTCATGCCGGTGGCCACGGCGGTGGCCCGGCCGTGGGGGGCGGTGATGGTGTCGTAGGCGATGTAGTCCATGTGGAGGCCGCAGCAGCCGATGCCCAGCACGCTGACCGCCTTGTCCACCAGGCCCATCTCATCCAGCACCTCGCCGATGAGCTTGATCACGGTGGAGTGCATACAGCCGGGGCAGAACCCGGACACCTTGTCCTCCTGGATGGTGGTGGTGCGGGAATAAATCTTTTCCATATCTGTCTCCCCCTTACTTGTCCAGAATGGCGTCCACGGCCCTGAGGACGGCCTCCCGGCTCATGATGTTGCCGCCGGAGCACAGGCAGGTCTCAACGGGGCAGCGGCCCTTCACGCCCATGCGCACGTCCTGCGCCAGCTGGGCGGGAATGGACATCTCCACGTCCAGCACGGCCTTGCAGACGCTGTAGTTGATGTGATCGAAGGCGGCGTAGGGAAAGGGGTGGACGGTGATGGGCCGGATGAGGCCCGCCTTCTTCCCCGCGGCCCGGCAGAGATCCACCACGGACTTGCCGATGCGGGCGGACACGCCGTAGGCGGCGATGACCACCTCCGCGTCCTCCACCAGGTACTCCTCCACCTGCACGTCCTTCTCCCAGGAGGCGTACAGGGCGGCGGCCTTCTCGTTCTCCTGCTGCATTTTCACGGTGTCCCACTGGCCGGGCTGGATCCAGGAGCGGTTGGCGTAGTCCAGCTGGTGACCGGTGCAGGCCCAGGCGGCCTTGGAGGCTTTGATGGCGGCGATCTCCTCGTCGGACTTCATGGGGGGCAGCTCCACCGGCTCCATCATGGTGCCGATGACGCCGTCCGCCAGAATGAGGACGGGGTTGCGATCCCGGTCGGCGTAGTCGAAGGCGGCATAGGTGAGATCCACCGCCTCCTGCACGGTGGAGGGGGCCAGCACCAGCATCTCAAAGCCGCCGTTGCCGCTGGCCTTGGTGGCCTGGAAGTAGTCCTGCTGGGCGGGCTGGATGGCGCCCACGCCGGGGCCGCCCCGGGAGATGTTGGCGTACACCATGGGGATCCGGGCGGCGGCGCAATAGCTGATGCCCTCGCTCTTGAGGGCGATGCCGGGAGAGGAGGAGGAGGTCATGCTCCGGGTGCCGGCGGCGGCGGCGCCGTACACCATGTTGACGGAGGCCACCTCGGACTCGCCCTGGACAAAGGTGCCGCCCACCTCGGGCATACGGCGGGCGAAGTACTCGGGGATCTCGTTCTGCGGGGTGATGGGGTAGCCGGCGAAGAAACGACAGCCGGCCCGGACGGCCGCTTCGGCGATAGCCTCGCAGCCCTTCATCAATACTCTTGCCATAATCGTTCCTCTCCTTTTACTTGTAGACTTCGATGGCGCCGTCGGGACAGATCCGGGCACACATACAGCAGGCGATGCACGCGTCCTGGTTGACGGGCTCGACGTACTCGTAGCCCTTGGAATTGACGTGCCTGCCCACCGCCAGCACCTGCTTGGGGCAGTACTTGACGCAGTACCCGCAGCTCTTGCAGCGCTCGGCGATCACCTTGATCATTGCCATGGAAAGCCCTCCTTTCTCCTCATTTTGAAACATATCAACTACGGGGCCCAATTGTCCCCGTGAGTTTCCTCAATCATCCAGCCAGGGATAGGTCAGCGTCAGCTCCAGGGGGAACACGGGGATGGAAAGCGCCCTGGCCGCCTCCCCGGCCAGCTCCTCCCGGACGCAGGCAAAGGACAGGGGGAGGTATTCCCCCACCAGCGCGTCCGTCCGGCGGCAGCCCTCCACCACCTCGTCCAGGGTGGTGGACGGGCCGTTGTTGGGGTTGGCCACCAGGAACAGCTGGGTGAGCTTCACGTGGGACACCCCCAGGATTTTGCCCAGCGTCCCGTCGATGTGCTCGATGGTGTCCGACCAGGGGCGGTAAGCGTTGATCACATAGAATACGGAGGTGGAGGGCTGGTTCAGCTGGGGCGCGAAGCCGCCGATGGAGCGGGCGCCGATGTAGTCGCCCCCCACGTCCAGCACCGTCAGGCGGCTTTCATCCCGCAGCGTGGGGGCCACGCCGCCCACCAGGGTGGGGGCGTCCATGAACTGCTCCTGGTAGTGGACGGTGACCCCGGCCCGCTCCAGCTCCACCCCCGCGTCCCGGGAGCGGAACAGGGGCTTTGTCATGTCCAGATCGAAGAAATGGACGGGGCGGGGATCCGTCCGGGCCAGAGCCCGGGCGAAGCTGATGGCGATCTCGCTTTTGCCGCTGCCCGTCTCTCCCAGAAAGAGGAAATTATGCCGTGCGCCGTCCAGCCAGGGGCCTTCCGGCAGGCCGGTGAGTCTGCCCATGAGTCCGCACCTCCTTACCACTGATCTGAGTATACTTCATCCCGCAGAAAAACGCAAGGACAAATCGTACATTTTATAAAAAATATTTTATATTTTGCAAGATTAAAGAAGGCGGGAGTCGTTCTGCTCCGCCGCCTCAAAAATTTCAGCCGGTTTAGCCATTTGGGGGTAGACAAATCAAATTATTTTTAGTAAGATATATGTTGCAAAATTTTAGGGCGCTTCCTTCGGGGCGTTTCCTCCATTTTATGTGAGAGGTGTGGGATACCATGAATCAAAAAAGCCTGACCGTCCGCTGGCTGTATCTGGCGGCGGGGGTCATTGCCCTGCTGTTCGCGGGCATCATCTACGGCTGGTCTATCCTCAAGGCCCCCCTGGCGGCGGACTTCGGCTGGACGGCCGATCAGCTGGCCCTGAACTTCACCTTGACGATGTGCTTCTTCTGCCTGGGCGGCATGGCCGGCGGCGTGCTGGCAAAGCGGATTGGCGTCCGGCTGTCGCTGATCCTGGCGGGCGTGCTGTCCTGCCTGGGCTTCTTCCTCACCGCCCGGCTGGACGGCGGCAGCGTGGTGATGCTGTACGTCAGCTACGGCCTGCTGGCGGGCCTGGGCATCGGCATCGCCTACAATGTGATCATCTCCACCGTCAACGCCTGGTTCCCCGACAAAAAGGGCACCTGCTCCGGGGCGCTGATGATGGGCTTTGGGGCCTCCGCCCTGGTGGTGGGCAACACGGTCAGCGCCCTGATGGAACACCCCGCTGTGGGCTGGCGGGCCGCCTTCACCGGGCTGGGCGTGGTGCTGGGGGTCATCCTGCTGGCCGCCGGGCTCCTCCTCCGGCTCCCCCCCGCCGGGCTGGAGCTGCCCAAGCCGGAGCGCAAGGCGGGCGCCGCCTCCGAGGACTTCGAGGCCCGGGACTACACCCCCGGGGAGATGGTGCGCCGCTTCACCTTCTGGCGGGCCTTTGTGTGCATTGTATTTCTGGCGGCGGTGGGCAACACGGTGATCTCCTTTGCCCGGGATCTGTCCATCTCCGTGGGGGCAGAGGCGGGGCTGGCCACCACCTTGGTGGGGGTGCTGTCGGTGTGCAACGGCCTGGGCCGCATCGCCACCGGCGCCATCTTCGACCGGCTGGGCCGCCGCAAGACCATGCTGCTGGCCAACGTGGTGGCCATTGCCGCCGCCGGGGTGACGCTGCTGTCCGTGCTCATCGGCTCCGTCCCCCTGTGCGTGGCGGGCCTGTGTGTCACCGGGTTCTCCTATGGCTCCTGCCCCACCATCTCCTCCGCCTTTGTGTCTGCGTTTTACGGCTCCAAGCACTTCCCCATGAACTTCTCCATCATGAACTTCAACCTGATGGGGGCCTCCCTGCTGGCCACGGTGTCCAGTATGCTGCTGACCAGCGCGGGCAGCTACGTGGCCCCCTTCGCGCTGCTGCTGGTGCTGTCCGCTGTGGCGCTGGTGCTGAATTTCAGCGTGAAAAAACCCTGATTGCGGGCCCTGCCCATGACAAAGCCCCCTGGCCAATGGCCAGGGGGCTTTTTGACGATAGGGATGGGGTGTGCTCAAATCTGCCTGGGCTCCTCCGGATTGCCGCCGAAGGCCCGGATTGCCGCGTCGTTCGCCGCTCTCCGCTCCTCCAGCGCCTCGGCCAGGAGCATATCCTTCACCTTCATCAGCCGGGTGGTGGTAGACCGGTCGTTCTCGTCCAGCTTCATGGTGATATACCGGATGTTCTCCTGGGTGTTGGGGATAACCACATACTCCAGGGCGTTGACGCGCCGGCGGGTCTTTTCGATCTCCTCCGCCATGAGCTGGGCGGCCTTTTCTGTCTCGGCCAGCTTCAGCATATTCTGGAACACCTCGCCCAGGGCGGACACCGCCGCGTCCAGCTCGCCGCTGGTGGCGGCAAAGCCGTAGGGGAAGATGTCCCCGGTGTCGTCGGTGCGGGTCTGGTAGTGGTACACCGGAACGTTCACCGACATGATGTTCTGGAACGTCATAGTCAGCTCCACGCTCTGCTTGGGGTACATCAGCGCCTGCTCCATGGCCTGGGCGCTCATCAGGGCGGAGGCCACGGTGAAGGAGCTGTGGGCCCGCATAAGATCCTGCTCCACCTGTGAGCGCAGGGCGCGCAACTCCCGCACGGTGTCCAGGAACTGCTTCATCAGCTCGTCCCGCTTGTCCTTGAGCAGCTTATGGCCCCGCTGGGCGGTTTTCAGCTTGCCCTTCAGCCGGGTGAGCTCCATTCGGGTGGGGTTTACCACGGTGTTTGCCATGTTTACCCCTCCTTACTGATCCTTTTTCGGCAAATACTTGTCAATATACTCCTGCTTGATCCGCTTCAGTTCGGCGGTGGGCAGGATGGACAGCAGCTCCCAGCCCAGGTTCAGCGTCTCCTCGATGGAGCGATTCTCCTCATAGCCCTGGTTGACGTAGCGCCGCTCGAACTCGTCGGCAAACTTGGCGTACAGCAGATCGGTGGGGGTCAGCGCCGCCTCGCCCAGGATGGACATCAGCTCCTTGTTGTCCTTGCCGGTGGAATAGGCGGCAAAGAGCTGGTTCATGGTGTTGGCGTGATCCTCCCGGGTCTTGCCGGGGCCGATGCCCTTGTCCTTCAGACGGGACAGGGAGGGCAGCACGTCCACCGGAGGATTGATGCCCTGGCGGTACAGGGCCCGGGACAGGATGATCTGGCCCTCGGTGATATAGCCGGTCAGGTCGGGGATGGGGTGGGTCTTGTCGTCCTCGGGCATGGTGAGGATGGGGATCATGGTGATGGAGCCGGGCTTGCCCAGCTGGCGGCCGGCCCGCTCGTAGATGGTGGCCAGGTTGGTGTACAGGTAGCCGGGGAAGCCGCGGCGGCCCGGAACCTCCTTCTTGGCGGCGGACACCTCACGCAGGGCCTCGGCGTAGTTGGTGATGTCGGTGAGGATGACCAGCACGTGCATATCCTTCTCAAAGGCCAGGTACTCCGCGGCGGTCAGCGCCATCCGGGGTGTGGCAATACGCTCCACGGCGGGGTCGTCAGCCAGGTTGGTGAACAGCACCGTACGGTCGATGGCGCCGGTGCGCTTGAACTCCTGGACGAAGAACTCGGACTCCTCGAAGGTGATGCCGATGGCGGCGAACACCACGGCGAAGTTGGCGCTCTCGTCCCCCAGCACCTTGGCCTGGCGGGCGATCTGGGCGGCCAGGTTGGCGTGGGGCAGGCCGGAGCCGGAGAAGATGGGCAGCTTCTGGCCGCGCACCAGGGTGTTCAGGCCATCGATGGTGGAGATGCCGGTCTGGATGAACTCGTTGGGGTAGTCCCGGGCGGCGGGGTTCATGGGCAGGCCGTTGATGTCCCGGTACTCCTCCGCCAGGATGGCGGGGCCGCCGTCGATGGGCACACCCATGCCGTTGAACACCCGGCCCAGCATATCGCCGGACACGCCCAGCTGGAGGGGATGGCCCAGGAAGCGCACCTTGGACTGGGCCAGGTTGATGCCGGCGGCGGACTCAAAGAGCTGCACCACGGCGGTGTCGCCGTTGACCTCCAGCACCTGGCCCCGGCGGATGGTGCCGTCGGGCAGCTCCACCTCGGCCAGCTCGTCGTAGGTGACGTGATCCACCATCTTGACCATCATCAGCGGGGACGCGATCTCCTGGATGGTTTTATATTCCTTGATCACAGCTCCTCACCTGCCTTTCTGACGACCTCGTCGATCTCCTTTTCCATGGCGTCGGCAATGTCGGCGTACACCTTGGGGTACTCGTCGGCGGGCACGCTCTTGGCGCGGCCGATGCGCTCACGGGCGGGGATCACGAACAGGTCGGCCACCGGCGCGCCCTTGGTGATGGCGTCCCGGCACAGCTTGTCGTAGTCCAGAATCATGGCCAGCAGCTTCTCCTGCCGGTCGTAGGTGGAGAAGGAGTCGATGTCCACGAAGGAGTTCTGCTGGAGGAAGTCCTCCCGCACCATACGGGCGGTCTCCAGGGTGAGCTGATCGTTGGGGGACAGGGAGTCCTTACCCACCAGCTGCACGATCTCGTTCAGGCTGGCCTCCTGCTGGAGGACGCTCATGGCCTTCTCCCGGTTCTGGAGGAACTCCTTGCCCAGGTTCTCGTCAAACCAGGGCTTCAGGGAGTCCAGGTACAGGGAGTGGGAGGTGAGCCAGTTGATGGCGGGGAAGTGGCGCTTGTAGGCCAGGGAGGCGTCCAGGGCCCAGAACACCTTGACGATGCGCATGGTGCCCTGAGACACGGGCTCGGCCAAATCGCCGCCCGGGGGGGACACGGCGCCCACGGCAGTGAGGCTGCCCCGTCTGTCCTCCTCGGAGCCCAGGCAGGACACGGAGCCGGCCCGCTCGTAGAACTGGGCCAGACGGGAGGCCAGGTAGGCGGGGTAGCCCTCCTCGCCGGGCATCTCCTCCAGACGGCCGGACATCTCACGCAGGGCCTCGGCCCAGCGGGAGGTGGAGTCGGCAATGACGGCCACGTCGTAGCCCATGTCCCGGAAATACTCCGCGATGGTGATGCCGGTGTAGATGGACGCCTCACGGGCGGCCACCGGCATATCGGAGGTGTTGGCGATGAGCACCGTGCGCTTCATCAGCGTCTCGCCGGTGCGGGGGTCCACCAGCTCGGGGAACTCCCGCAGCACGTCGGTCATCTCGTTGCCGCGCTCGCCGCAGCCGATGTAGACCACGATGTCCACGTCCGACCATTTGGCCAGGGCGTGCTGCATCACCGTCTTGCCGGAGCCGAAGGGGCCGGGGATGGCGGCGGTGCCGCCCTTGGCCACGGGGAAGAACGTATCCACAATCCGCTGCCCGGAGGACAGGGGCTTGATGGGGGGGTACTTGTGCTTGTAGGGGCGGCCGATACGCACGGGCCACTTCTGGCTCATGGACAACTCCACCTCGGTGCCGTCGTCCTTGGTGAGCACCGCCACCGTCTGGTGGACGTTGTACTGGCCGGCGGCCGCCACGCTTTTCAGCGTGCCCTTCAGGGTGGGGGGCACCATGATCTTATGGAGCACCACCGGGGTCTCGGGGACGGTGCCGATGATGTCGCCCCCCACCACCTTGTCCCCTGCCTTGGCCACGGGGGTGAAGTCCCACAGCTTTTCGGGGTCGATGGGGGGCACCTCCACGCCGCGGGGCAGGTTGTTGCCGTGCACCTTCTCCATGATCTTCTCCAGCGGGCGCTGGATGCCGTCATAGATGTTCTCAATCATGCCGGGGCCCAGCTCCACGCTCATGGGGGAGCCGGTGGTCACCACTTCGGTGCCGGGGCCCAGGCCGGAGGTCTCCTCATAGACCTGGATGGAGGCGGAGTCGCCGTTCATGGTGAGGATCTCACCGATGAGGCGCTCGGGGCCCACGCGCACCACGTCGGACATATTGGCGTCCGCCATGCCGGTGGCCACCACCAGGGGGCCGGAGACCTTAACTACTTTTCCCATAGGTCTGCATACCTTCTTTCATAAGGTCGTTGTTCAAATCATACGCGCGCCTGTCGGGGCGCGGGCCGCCGGGGACGGCGGCCCCTACAGGATATCCGCGCCGACAGCCCGCTCCACAGACTTCTTGATGTTGGCCATGCCCAGCCCCAGGCTGCCCTCCTTGCCGGGGATTAAAATGATCGCCGGGGTGAGCTCGTCCTTGTAGCGGGCGATGTCCGCCTCCATCTGGGCGGCCAGCTGCTCGGTGAGATACACCACCGCGAAGTCCTCCCGGGCAATGCGGTGGAGGGTGTGGCGGGCGTCCTCCACATTGTCCACAGGGAAAACCGTCAGGCCCAGGGCCTTGAAGCCCATGACGCTGTCCTTGTCGCCCAGCACGGCGATCTGATAGCTGTTTGCCATAAGTCTCCCCCCTTAACAGTAGGCCCGGCGCAGGCGCTGCCGGATGGTGGTGCCGTCGATGCCCGCCATGCGCCCGGTGAGAATGACGCGGATGGCGGTGGCCTCCGCCTCCCGGGCGTACAGGTAGGCGGCCACGGGCTGCTCCCCGAAGGGGATCATCCGGGCGCGGGTCATGTAGGCCATCAGCGCGTCGTCGCACAAACGCTCAAACTCGGTGAGGGGCCCGCCGTTGGGCGCCGCCAGAGCGGCCCCCGCCTCCGCCGCGGCCTGCAAGGGCGAGCCGTGGTACAGCCGGGCCAGATCCGGGCCGGGGGTGACGGCGATATCCGCCGGGGGCACCGAGCCCCCCTCCACCAGCACCAGCCGCAGGAAGTCCGGGCCCTTGTCCAGCCGGGCGCACCGCACGGCGGAGCGCAGGTTGGCCCCGTCGATGGCCAGGGTCACATAGCCCTCCAGGAACTTGCTCCCGGACGCCTTGGCCAGGGCCGCCAGCTCCTGATAATAGGCCCGATCCAGCACGAAATCGGCCTGCTGGGGGTCGCCGGAGGAGCCCAGCAGCTCCCGGGCGTGGGCCACCGCCTCCTGGAACACCGGGGCATAGGCCCGCAGATCCTCCCGGTGGAAGTCCTCCGCCAGCTTCTCCGGATCATACCGCCCACCCCGCAGGAGCAGGCGCTTCTGATCCAGGCCCAGCGCCGCCGCCTTCACCAGGGTCTTGGCATTGTGGTAGTCGTACCGGCACCGGAACACGTCCAGCAACGGGGGATTGCCCACCGCTTTGCCCAGATCCTCGAACAGGGCGCCCTGGGCCAGGGCCAGCATCTCCTCCACCGCGGCGGGGGTGACCTCGTTCAGGTCAGGGTAGCCGCACTCGCCCAGCACCTTGGCGGCCTCGCCGGCGTCCCGGGCGTCGATCATGCGCTCCATCCGCTCCGCGGTGAGCAGCCGGGTCTCCATCACCCGCACCCGGGCGGAGATGGACAGAAAATCCGTTTCCTTGATTTTTTTAGACAAGTCGTTTCCCCCTTTCACAGTCAGTTTGAAAGGGGCGGGTCATTCAAACAGCACTTTGGCCACCTCGCCGGACAGCGCGCCGCGCTGAAGCCGGATCAGGGTGTCAAAGGTGCAGTTGACCTCCACCGCGCCGTCGGAGAGGATGAAGCCGCCGTCCATGGGGCGGGTCTCCTCCGCCAGGGTGAGCATACCGGTGCCGTTGAGCACCGCGGAGGCCCCGGTCACCACCTTGTCCAGGATGGCCCCGGCCTTGGAGGAGGCGACCTCCTCGGGCAGCTTGGGGGCCACGGCCTCGGCCAGCTTTTTGTTGGCCGCCATCACCACCGCCTTGCCCACCTGGGCCCGGTCGCTGGGGGAGAAGATCAGCTTTTCCCTGCCGGTGGTGGACGCCTGCACGGCCAGGCCGGCCAGCAGGGCCACGTACTGCTCGGTGGGCAGGGCCAGCAGCTTCTTGTGGGCCAGCTGGAATGCCTCCTCGATGACCTCCTGCTTGGCGGCCAGCATGGCCTTGCGGCACTCCATCTGAGCGGTGGACGCCATGCGATCCTCCCGCTCGGCGGCGGCCCTGCGGCCCTGGGCCAGAACCTCCTCGCCAGCGGCCTTGGCCTCCGCCTGGGCTTGGGCGGTGATCTCCGCGGCCTTGGCCCGGGCCTCCGCCAGGATGGCGTCGATCTCCTTCTGGCTGTCCTCCTGGATGCGCGCGGTAATCTTTTCAATTCCGTTCATGTGTTTGGTTTACCGCCTTTCCGAATTTAAAAGGGTAGGCCTTACAGCTGGTACATCATGACCAGCAGGATGGTGGCCACCAGGGACAGAATGGCGTAGAACTCCACGATACCGGCCAGGATGATGCCCTTGGAGAACTGATCGGGGCGCTTGGCCACGATGTTGATGGAGGCGGCGGCCACGCGGCCCTGGGCGATGGCGGACAGCAGGCCGCCCAGCGCCATGGGGATGCAGGCCCAGAAGATGGCCACGCCGTCCTGGATGGTGAGCGGAGCCATGGTTCCGCCGAACACGTTGATCTTCAGCAGCACCATGAACCAGGCCACGATGCCGTACAGGCCCTGGGTGCCGGGGAGCACCTGGAGAATCATGCACTTGGAGAAGTGCTCGGGGGTCTCGCTGATGACGCCGGTGGCGGCCTCACCCACCATGCCGGTGCCCTTAGCGGAGCCGATGCAGCACAGGGCCACCGCCAGGGCGGCGCCGAAATAAGCCAGGCCGATGCCGCCAAACGCATTGAAGAAAGCTTCCATTTTAATTTTCCTCCTTGATTACTTCATGATATGTGGTGTCGATAGACAGGGGTTGATAGGGCACTCCGCCCTCTTTATAAAATCGCCCGAAGAACTCCAGACACTGCAGACGGAGATCGTGGACGTAGGCGCCCAGCAGGCTCAGGGCCAGGTTCAGGGCGTTGCCCAGCAGGGAGATCACGATAAACACCGGGACGATCCCCGTGGTGGCGCCCAAGGTGTTGAACACGGAAGCGATGACGCTGCCGGACACCATGAGGGCCATCAGCCGGATATAGGACAGAATGTCGCTGAAGAAGCCGGTAACGCCGTTGTAGACGATACCGATGAAGCTGGTAAGCTTGCCGAAGCCCTTGGCCTCCCGGGTGCCGCCCACAGCCAGCATCAGCCCGCCGGCAATGAGCAGGACGACGCCCACGGTGCCCAGCACGGCCGGGACGCCCGCCAGCAGCTTGCCGCAGATGAACATGGCCAGGCCGCCCAGCACAATCCACCAGGAGATCTCGGCAAACAGCGCGTCGATAAACTCTCCGTCCTTGGTTTTCTTCACCACGCTGATGGCCATGCCGGTAAAGACCTGGATCACGCCCAGCACCAGCGAGCCGATCATGATGGCCACGATGTCGTCCAGCGCCGTAAAGAGGGAGGGCATGACGAAGGTGCTCTCCGGGTTGATCATGGTGACGAGCTGGGGGATCATATCCCCGAAGAAGCCGCCGCTGGCCGCGCCCCACAGCACGGTGCTGATGCCGCACCAGAAGATCATTTCCATGAAGTTGGGGTTCTTGGGCCGCTTTTTCAGCAGCATTACCGCCGACGCGATGATCATCAGCAGGCCGTAGGCCATGTCCGCCATGATCATGCCGAAGAACAGGATGAAGAAGGGCGCCATCAGGGGGTTGGGATCCACCCCGTCATAGGCGGGCAGGGAGTACATCTCCGTGATGGTGTTCATGGAGCGGGTGACCACATTGTTTTTCAGCTTGACGGGCACCTCGGGGTACTCCTCCGGGGTGGGATCCGCCGTCTCCCAGGCGCAGGGGAAGCCGCCCAGCAGCTGGGCCAGATCCCCCTCCTTGTCGGCGGGCAGCCAGCCCTCCAGCAGGTAGGCCGTGTCGGTGTCGATGAGCCGGGCCTCGTTCTCCTCCCGGGAGATCTCCTGGGCCGCCCGGTCGGCGCACAGCCGCAGCAGCTCCCGCTTGTCCCCCTGGGCGGCCAGATGGGCCTTGTGCTCCGCGGCCTGCCGCTCCAGGGCGGCGATCCGGTTGTCCAGCAGGCGGATGTTGTCCGCCGCCGTCCCCGTCCAGCCCCGCAGGGCCACCCGGGAGAAGCCAAAGGGCCGCATGGCCTCCGTGCAGGCGGACAGGACGGAATTGTGGCAGATCAGCAGGAAGTACTGCAGCTCCCGGTCGCTGCCCGCGGGGAACAGCTGGGCCTCCTCCGCGGCCTGTCCCACCGCCCCCTCCAGGGCGGCGAAGTCCACCTTGGAGGGCGCCGAGCAGAACAGGATGGACACCGTGGCGTCCCCTTCCGTCTCCAGCGGCACGTCCAGGGGCACCCAGGGCTCCAGGGACGCCTTCTGGCTCTGGAGCTTGGCCTGCTCCGCGGCGCAGGCGGCCAAGGCCCGCTCCCCGTCGGAAATCTGCCAGGCGGCGGCCAGCCCGTCGGCGTATACCCCGTCGTCAAACAGCTGCTTCTCCGTAAGGGTGGGGCGGGGAGAGAGCAGGCCGTCCTTGGCGGGGGCGTACTTGCGCAGGGTTTCCAGGGCGGCGTCGATGGTTTGCCGCTCCTCCCGGGCCTTGGCAAGGCCGGAGCCCTCGGGCTTGGCCAGCGCGGCCCATGCCGGGTCGGACAGGTCGATGGCGGGCTCCCGCACGTCCACGCAGCCCAGGCTCTGCAGGGGGCGCAGCAGCCGCTCCCGGTCAGAGCGCAGGCCCAGCAGGCGCAGCCGTTTCATTTTGACGAGTGCCATCAGCTGTTCCCTACCCTTCCAACAATCAGGCCGGCGGCCTGCTCCAGACGGCCCCGCGCGGCCTGCTTCAGCGCCTCGCACTGGGCGGCGCTGTCGCCCAGGGTCTGGGCGGATTGCTCCCCGGCCCTGGCCTCCGCTTCGGCCAGCATGGCCTTCACCGTTTCCTCGGCCTGGGCCCGGGCGTCGGACACAAGCTGCCGTCCGGCCCGTTCGGCCTCCGCCACGATGCGCTTGGCCTCGTCGGCGGCCCGGGCCTTCTGCTCACGGACGGCCTGTTCGGCGCCGGTGATCGTTTGGATGGCCTCTAAAGACATGATTCCTCACCTCTTTCACTTTGTAGGAGTTAAGTCAGAATATCTGCCTTAACTCCCATATGGATTTAATTCTACCACTTCTTTCCCGAAACCGCAAGCCTTTTCCACGGGAAATGAACATTCTTCCCCGTTTTGTCAGAAAGATATCCAAAGATTGGAACAAAAACCGTTCCCGCCCGGACAGGGGGCGGGAACGGTTCGGATGTCAAAGCAGATTGGGTTGGCCGGGTCGTGGCTGCGCCGCGGGTTCCACGTCCAGCTCCCGGCGGTAGCGGGCCATGGACTGGGCGAACAGCTCCCCGTTGGTGGGGGGTGTGTAGGTGATGGCGTTGGCCCCGGCGTGGATGGTTTCCAAAATGGTGTCGTCGGTGGGGCCGCCGGTGGCGATGATGGGCACGTCGGGGAACCGCTCCCGCACCCGGCGGACGAGATCCGGCGTGTGCTGGGCGCCGGAGATGTTGAGAATGTCCGCCCCCGCCGCCAGCCGCGCCGCCACGTCCGTCTTGTCCGACACCACGGTGACCACCACGGGGATGTCCAGCACCTGCTTGAGCAGGCGGACGATCTCATTGCTGGTGGGGGCGTTCACCACCACGCCGAAGGCCCCCTCGTGCTCCGCGTCGTTGGCCAGGTTCAGCACCCGGGGCCCCCGGGTGACGCCGCCGCCCACCCCGGCGAATACCGGCATATCCGCCGCCTGCATCACCGCCCGGTGGATGGCGGGCTGGGGGGTGAAGGGGTAGACGGCGATGATGGCGTCGGCGTTGATGTTGCGGATGATGGCCACGTCGGTGGTGAAGGCCAGGGATTTGATCCGCCGCCCGAACACCCGGATGCCGGAGCACTCGGAGATGCAGGTGGGGATTTTGATCATGTGGCTGCGCAGGGTGCCGTCGTACTCCGGCACCGCCTTGCGGATCCGCAGTTCAGTTGACATGGGCCGCTCCTTCCATATGTGTGTGAACGGGGGCCGCGCCCCGGGTCAGCGGTACCAGCTGCCCTCCCGGCCGGAGGCGGCGGGGGCCACGATCCGGGCGGAGGGGTTGTCCAGGCCGGCGGCGGTGAGGACGCTCTCATAGTGCTCCGGCTCCACCCGCTGATCCAGCCATACCCGGCCCGCGTTCTGGGCCAGCACCGCGGCGGTGAGGCCGCTGTAGACCTCCTCGCCGGGCAGCAGCTTCTCATAAGCGTACACCGACAGGGTGACCCCCCGCTCCCGCAGCTCGCCGGACAGCCGGGTGAGGAAGGCGGACACCGGGACGGTGCGATCCTCCGGGCGGTTGTCGCTGGTGGCCAGCACGTTCACCTCGCCGTCCCAGGGGTAGCCGGCGTCGTCCAGCAGGATCTCGTCAAAGCCCATGTCCGCCAGCTCCAGGCACAGGGCGGACAGATAGTCCGCTGCCTGCTGGTCGGCGGGGCTGCTCCAGCAGACGCCCCGGCGGTCATACCAGATCTTGCCTTTCTTTGTCCGCAGGGAGCCGATCTTGCCGTTGGACAGGGCGGGATCCCGGAAGCAGTGCACCCGGGCCACCAGGTACAGATTGCCGCTCTGGGCCAGATCCCGCACGGCCTGGGCGGCCTTATCGTCGGCGGCGTTCACCCCCAGGGTGGCCGCCAGCTCTGCGCCGGACTGCCACGTCAGCTTGCCGTTGATCCCCTTCATCTCCACAATAACGGCGTCCGCCCCGGCGGAGGCCGCCGCCTGAGCCGCCGAGCCGTCCCGCAGCTGGGCGGCGGTCACCGTCACCGCCCCGATGGGGGCGTACTGGGGCGACCGCGTGGGGGTGGGGGTGGGCTCGGGGGTGGGCTCCACCGTCACCACGTCGTCCGTCTCGATCACCACCGGGTCGCTGGCGATGGGGGGCGGGGTGGGGCTGCTCCGCCAGGGCCAGTCGATTTCGATGCCGGTGGGCGTGTATTTGATGTAGTCGTCCATGAATACCAGGAACGCCACCCCGGCCGCCAGCAGCACCGCCAGCAGCACAATGATAAAGATCAGCACCGGGCGGGCGCCGCTGCGCCCCCGGTATTCGTGGTAACCGTAGCGATTTTTCCGTCCGGCCATAGGCGGTTCCTCCCCAGCGGATGTTATGGGATCGGCAGGCGCTCCATCGGTTGTCCGGATCGGAACCCCTGTAACATTCCAGCTTGTATCATACCACAGCATTGGGGCGGAATCCAACAGAAAATTTTTGATATTTTATTAAAATATTGTAAATATTCCCCCGAAAAACCAGGGCGGTTTGACGAAAGCCCTAATGTACGGCCCACTGGGCCATGAGGAGCAGGGCAAACCCCGGCAGGCCGAGGGCGCCCAGGATCAGGCTGTTGAACAGATTGACCCCCAGATGGATCCCCAGCAGGCCGCCCAGCCCCTGGAACAGCCAGAGAAACACCAGCCCCAGCCCCGAGCGGACGGCCAGGCGGCACAGCGCCCCCAGCGGGCGGCGGAACAGGGCCAGCGCCACCAGCGCCGCTCCCGCCGCCGCCCACCAGCCCCAGCCGGTCATCCGGCGTCCTCCCGGGCGTCCATCTGCTTCATCTGCCGGACGTAGTAGGAGTAACGGCTTTGCAGGGCGTTGATCTCGTAGACGCAGGCGTCCACCAGATCCGGGTCGCTGTAAAAGTTGAACTGGGCGTAGGCGTGGTTGAGCTGGGTGCGGGTGGCCCGCATCCCCTCCATCAGCTGCCTGCGCTCCTCCTCCCGGGCCGCCGCCTGGCGGCGGCTGGATCGGACTGCTCCTGCCATGGGCTTCACCTTCCTTTCCTTACCAAAACTCTATGTCCAGTTTGGACAATTATTCCAGATCCTATACGGCAAAGAAATTTTTCATTTCCCCTTGACAAACGCTCCATTTCTTGCTACAATCCCTTTTGTCGCTGCGAGTGTAGCTCATCTGGTAGAGCGCCACCTTGCCAAGGTGGAGGTAGCGAGTTCGAGCCTCGTCACTCGCTCCAGCTCAGAAATTCCCACCACCGTTCCGTTTCCGCCTTCGGCGAAAACTGCACTCTGGTGGGAATTTCTTCGCTTCCACCCGAGACCCGCTTCGCTGGGCTCTCGGGTGGGGCCGCCCTGCGGGCGGCTTTTGAAGGGCTTAAGAAAAGACACGCCGGGAGGCGTGTCTTTTTATTTAGGTTCCGGCGGGCGTTGTCCGCCGGAACCTTTTAGGGAACTCGCTCAGAAAAGGGCCGCGCCTGTGGGTTCAGGCGCGGCCCTTTTCTGTTTTGTTCAGAGTGGGATTATTCTCCCGCGCCGGCCACGCTGACGTTTTTCAGCCGGACGGCGTAGGGGCCTTCATACCGGGCGGTGAGGTAGCGGTCGGTGGAGAAGATGAGGGCCTTCTGGGCCTCCAGAATGCTGCCGTTCACCGAGCCGCCGGTGACGGGCGTTGCCGTCCCGTCCTCGTCAATCAGATAGGCCAGGCGGATCTCGCCGCCGAAGTGGGCGCTGGCCTCGTCCATCTGGAAGTCGGAGAAGGCCACGGCCCACAGAACCGGGCCCCGCTTCAGCGCCTCGAAGGGGACGGCGCCGTTGCCGCACACCAGCTTCCCGTAGCTCCCCGTGGGCTTCACCCCCAGGTAGCGGCAGAAGCGGTTGGGGCCGTGGTAGGCTTGCAGCACGCCCCCCTCCAGCAGGGACAGGCCGGCCATGGGGATGCCCTCCGGGCTGTAGGGCTCGGTGGCGGCCAGCTTCACGTCCAGCCGCTCGCCCTCCGTCTCCCCCTGCACGTCCTCCCCCCGCTGCCAGGTGGAGTACTTGGCGTATACCATGGAGGCGGACGAGCGCTCCCAGTAATAATTCAGCACCTCGGCCACCTGATCCCCGCTGAGCACCAGGTCGTACGTCCCGCTCTTGAGGGCCTTTTGGGCCCGGGCCCGATCCCGGACGAAGGTGAGGGCCTCCGCCACCTTGGCGGACAGGGCGGCCCCGTCCAGCTCGTCGTACTCAAACTCGTGGAACATCTCCACGTCCTCGGGGGCCTTGCACTGCACCACAAACTCGCCCTTCACCCTGGCGTCGGTGTAGGATACCTCCGTCCCCTCCGAGGAGAAGATGCGGTCGGTGCTGCGGATGACAAACACCTCGGCGGAGTTGACAAAGGCATCCTCCTGGACGTCGGGGGCAAAGAGGGCCTTTGCCATCTGCCCCGCGCTCTGGGCCAGGGGGGCCTGGGCCAGTGTCCCGGCCTTTTCCACCAGGGGGGCCCGCACCGGGTCGGGCAGCTCAAACCAGGGGTTGGCGGCGAACTGGGCGGCGTAATACGCCTTTTGCAGCTCCTCGTCCAGCTTCCCGTCGTCCATGGACGGGAGGAGCTGCACCGAGGTGAAGCCCCGAGCGGGCTTGCCGCCACCCTCCGCCTCCACGTCCCGGAACAGGGTGACCTCGTACTTGTGCACGTCCTTGACCCGCCGTGTGTCAAGCTGCCGCTTCACGAAGAACAGCTCGGCGGCCTCCTCCACCCGCTCGTTGATCCGCCACAGGGCAATGCCCCGGCGGGCCAGGGCGCTCTTGATTCTCTGTATCAAAATATACTCATCCCTTTATCGCATTGTTCCGTTGCCGGGCGGGAACGGTATGAATCGCGATCCTGTCCGTCAGCGGTTTCAAGCTCTTTTTCGGTTCAGCCCAGCCGGATGCGGGCCTTCATATAGGGGCCGCCGTCCGACACCTTCACCCACTCCTTGTGCCCCTTGCCGCAGTAGCCGCTGCCGGACAGCTCCGGCGCTTTGCTCATCATGGTGACGGACTTGAGCAGGTCGGGCACATAGCCGGTGAGGACGATGGGGGAGTAGATCTTCCCCGTCAGCTTTCCGTTTTTGATCTCCCGGGCGGTGGTCACCATGCACTGGATGCCCCAGTTCTTGGGATCCTCCATGCCGCTGGAGGGGCACTCCAGCAGGAAGCCCTCCTCCACGCTGGCGATCATCTCCTCGGGCGTGCAGTCCCCGCCCTGGAAATAGGTGTTGGTCATGCGGGTGTAGGCCTTGCGCTCGTAGCTCTCCCGGCGGCCGTTGCCTGTAGGTTCCACGCCTAAGCGCGCGGCGGACAGGGCGTCGCACATACCGGTTTTCAGCACCCCCCGGTCGATGATCACGGTGTCCCCGGTGAGGGTGCCCTCGTCGTCAAAGAACATGGTGGCGGACTCGTCCACGGCGGCGCCGTCGTGCATGGTCACCAGGGGGCTGGCCACGTAGTCCCCGATGAACTGTCTGGCCTGGGCCCGATCCTTGACGAACATATCCATCTCCACCCCGTGGCCGAAGGCCTCGTGGACGATCATGCCGGTGGTGGCCGGGTCGCATACGCAGTCGTACTCCCCCGGCGGGATGGGCTGGCTGTCCAGCAGCTCCAGGGCGTCCCGGGCGGCCCGCTCCACCTTGGCGTCCATCTCGTCCAGCAGCTCTGCGCCGCCCAGCACGGAGAAGGGGTGGTAGGACAGCTTGATCTCCTGCCCCCGGGAGGCCATCACCGCCAGCATGGCGTTGGTCCACATCACGGTCTGATCCAGATCCCGGTGCTTGGACAGGAACAGCTTGCGGAAGCCGCGGTAGGTCACCGCCGCCTGGGCGTCCAGAATCCGATCGTCCACCGCCAGCGTCTTTTCCCGCAGGGCGGTGATCTTGGCCACGATGGCCTCGTCCCCCAGCTCCCGGGGGTGGATCTGCCAGGTGGTCTCCTTCTTCAGCGTGGCGGGCTCGTCCGCCGGGATGGGGGTGGGCAGGGGGGCGAAGCCGTCCAGGGCGGCGTTCTGCTCCGCCAGGCGGCGGGAGAGCGTCTCGCACAGGGCGGGGATCCTGTCCTCCGAGAACTCGTTGAAGGAGTATTCGGCGCAGCCCACGCCGTCAAACACCCGCACCACGAAGCCGGTGCCGCCGCCATAGCCGCCGGAGGCGATGTTAATGCCGCTCCGGCTGATCCGCCAGGCGCGGCTGTCGTCCGCCACCGCCAGCACGGAGGCGTAGGGGTAGGTCTCCCCCAAAACGGTAATGAGCTTTTGCAGGCCGGGCTTGGCCTGATCAATGGTTGGAAACACAGAAAAACCTCCTTTTCCGCAGAACATACGGAATGATCATATCATAGGGCCCGCCGCCTGGTCAAGGCTCCGGGAACGGCCCGCCGCCGCTGTCCAGCACGTCCAGCTTCCCGTGCTTTTTCAGCCCGGACAGGATGGCCCGCCGGGCCAGATCGTAGATGACGGCGAACACCGGCACCCCCACCAGGATGCCCACAAAGCCGAACAGCCCCTGGAACAGGGTGATGGCGAACAGCACCCAGAACCCGGTGAGGCCCACGCTGCCCGCCAGCAGCTTGGGGCCCAGCACGTTGCCGTCGAACTGCTGAAGGATGACGATGAAGATCAGGAAGATCAGGCAGTTGCGGGGGCTGGAGATAAGGATCAGCAGGGCGGCGGGCACCGCCCCGATGAAGGGGCCAAAATAGGGGATCACGTTGGTGACGCCGATGATCACGCTGATGAGCACCGCATTCTGGAAGCCCGCGGCCACCGACATAATGGCACAGAAAATATAGCAGATCAGGCCTACAATGGCGCTGTCCAGAATTTTCCCGCCGAAGAAGCCCACGAAGGTGGCGTCGATGTGGGCGCACTCCTTGAGCAGCTTTTCCGCCCGCTCCGGCTTGAACACGGCGTACACCAGCGCCTTGGCGTGGCGGGTGAATTTCTTCCGGCTGGCCAGCAGATAGATGCAGATGATCACGCCCAGGATGATGTTTTTCGCCACGGTGAGCACCGACCCCACAGTGGTGACCACCCCGCCCATCATGCCCTGCATGGTGGGCAGGAGATCGGTGGTGGCCCAGTTTTTCCCCCAGTCCTCTATGGTGGTGAAGGCGTTGTTCACGTAGTTCTGGAGCACCTCGTTGCCCTCCAGGTGGGACAGCACCCACCTGGTAAACTCGTCCACCTTGGGCGGGACGGCGGTGGCCAGCGCCACAATGCTGGCCCACATCTCCGGCAGCACCGTGCTCAGCAGCAGGTAGAGGATCAGCGCGCTGATCAGCATCACCGCCACCACGCTGAGCAGGTTGGCCCATCTTTTATGCTTGTCCGGCAGGATCGCCTCAAACTGCCGCTCCAGAAAGCCGCAGGGAGTTTTCAGCAGGTAGGCCATGGTGCCGCCGTAGAGAAAGGGGGTGAGGACGTCCAGCAGCCAGTGGAAGCTCCCCCGGATCTCGTCCAGCTTCAAAATGGCAAAGAACAGCAGGATGGCCAGGGCCAGGGACAGGAAGGCCGTCAGGGACTGGAAAAAAATCTTCTTGAGAAATTCCCGGTTCATAGGCCGCCCTCCCACAGGTCTGTCCAATAGGCCATCAAGTCCGAGAAGCCGCCCTGGGGATAGGGGCTGAGATCCCGGCCCGTCCGATTGATCAGGCAGTCGGTGAGCAGGAATACCTCCAGGCCCAGCTCCCGGGCCGCCATGTCCTCCTCCGCGTCGTTGCCCACCATGAGGCATTCCCCAGGCTCCAGGCCCAGGCCGTCCAGGATCTCCCGGTAATAGCCCAGGCTGGGCTTGCACCAGTGGGAATTCTCATAGGTGGTGCACAGGGCGAAGTCCTCCGGCTTCAGCCCCGTCCAGCCCAGCCGAACCCGGTTGCCCGCCGCCGGGAAGATGGGGTTGGTGGCCAGAACCACCCGGCAGCCCGCCCTCCGCATAGCCCGGACGGCTTCCGCGGCCTGGGGATTGTAACCGCAGAAGGCTTTGGCGGCCTGGAACTCGTTGGCGTAGAATTCGTCGAATACATCCCTGTCCTTCAGGGCGGCCTCGCCGAATATCTGGGCAAACCTCCGCCAGAATGCGGCCTCGTTGGTCTGGCTGCCGTCGTTTTTCACCATGGCGGCGGTGCCCGCCCAGATCCCGTCCACGAGCTGCCGGGGGTCATAGCCCCTGGGCGCCGCCTTTTGGGTCAGCAGGCCAAAGTAGCCCCGGGTGAATTCCTCCTGATCCATGGGGAGCAGCGTCCCGTCCAGGTCGAACAATACGGTGGTGAGTTTCATATACAGGTTCCCTTCCGCGGGGCGGTTCCCGCCCGCGCCGAGTTTTCCGAATCCCATAAGAATATTTTACTCCGGATCGCGGGGAAGTCAAGGGCGGGAACCGAAGGGCTTAAACAAGTACAGAGTTTTGTTGGGGCCGGTACGTGTCCATAAAAGAACCTGCCCGCTCCCATGCGCACTTCCATCTCAAAATAATTGTGATCTTTTTCACCATCATTTTTTGGGCAGAGCAAAACTTATGAACAGCCTGAACCGGATCTTTAGGTAAACTCTGGCTGCTCGCAGTTCCCTTGTTCGTATCTGCCCCTGCGGGCCGGCAATTATACCGTAAGAAACAGTTTGCGCCCATGGAGGTGTGCTTGCGGCAGTACCCGCCCCGCATACGGGATCGCCATGAGATCCCGCTCAGTCCAGCGCCTCGCTGTTCACAAACTTGCCCCGGAACACCGTGGTCAGCAGGATCTCAATATCAAACAGCAGGCTCCAGTGCTCGATGTAGTACACATCGTGCTCCACCCGGGCCTTGATGGACGTGTCCCCACGCAGCCCGTTCACCTGGGCCCAGCCCGTGATCCCCGGCCGCACCTGGTGCTTCACCATGTACAGCGGCACGTCCTCCTTGAACTTCTCCACGTAGTACGGGATCTCCGGCCTGGGCCCCACCAGGCTCATATCCCCCTTCAGCACGTTGAAAAACTGAGGCAGCTCGTCCAGCGAGCACTTGCGCATAAGCGCGCCGAATTTCGTCTTCCGGTCGTCGTGATCCCGGCTCCACGCCGTGTTCTCCCCGCCGTTCACCCGCATGGAGCGGAACTTGTACATATAAAAGGGCTTCTTATTCCGGCCGATCCGCTCCTGCTTGAACAGCACCGGCCCCGGTGAGGACAGCTTCACCCCGATGGCGCAGGCCAGCATCACCGGTGAGGTCAGCAGGATCAGGAGCAGCGCCCCCACGATATCCATGGCCCGCTTGCAGAAGGCGTTGGCCCAGTTGTCCAACGGAATCCGCCGGAAATTCAGCAGCGGGATGCCGTCCAGCTCGTCAAACTGGGGGTTGGACGGCATATACTTGGCGTAAAAGGGGATGATGGACAGCTTGATCCCCCCCTTTTCACAGGCTTCAATGATCTCCGCCATCCGCCCGTAGTCCTCCGCCCCGATGGCGCACACCGCTTCGTCCGGACGCTTTTGATCCAGCGCCTGCTCCAGCTGCTCATACCCGCCCAGCCGTTCCAGCTCTCCCAGTTCCTTCTCACGGCGTGAGGATACATATCCTATCACTGTGTACCCCAGCTCCCGATCCCCCTGCACCGTCTCCCAGTAGGCCCGGGCCATCTCCCCGCACCCGATGAGCAGCACGTGCTTCTGGTTATAGCCCCGCCGGCGGAAGTATCCCAGGCCCCGGCGCAGCAGCACCCGCTTGCAGCTCAGCGCCCCGGTGCTCAGCACAAACCAGATCACCAGGGTCAGCCGGGAGAAGTCGATATAGTGCTGCACAAACAGGAAGCTGAGCAGCACCCCCATCACCAGCGCCCCCGCCAGCCACAACTTCTCCAGCTCCCGGCGCAGCCGGATCTTGCGGAAGGACTGGTACAGCCCCAGGGCGGCGTAGGCAAAGAGCTGGACGGCGGTGAGGAGCACACCCAGCGTCAGATACCGGGACAGAGGTACCGTGATGACCCCGCCGGGCAGGAGGTAGAAGCGGATCCAAAACGCGATAGGCAGGGACAGGTATACCATGGCCCCGTCGCTGATCACGTGAAGCCGGTTCAGCAGCCGTTGGTTCTCTTTAATCATGCTCGTTCTCTCTTTTTCCCTCGTTATGATCGTATTCGGGCGATGAACGCCTGGGTCTGCTCATCCAGCGCGATCTTTCCCAGGTTTTCCCCGTTCCAGGCATCCAGCAGATCCGCGATATGGGTCACCCCCGCCCGGTATTCCGCCGTGTCCTGCTCGTACCCCTCCAGCAGGTTGAAGGTGTCCTGCCACACGTCCCCGTCGGCGGACACGTACCGCACATACCGCTCCGCCTGCTCCAGCCCCTGCCCCACCTGGCCCTGATCCAGGTAGTACGCCGCCAGGTAGTAGGGGATGATGTTGGAGTCGATCCGCCCCAGCCGTTCGGCGTAGCCGTCCGCCTTCTGCCGTATGTCTCCCTCCTCCCCGCTCCCGGTTACCTGGGCCACGTAGGACAGCATATGGTCCGCTTTCTCAAAGGGATCCAGGGCAGCCGCCCGCTCCAGGTTCTCCAGGCTGGCGTCCCGTTCCACCAGGTTCTGGGCCGCGATGTTGCAGCCCAGGAGCACCGCGAACAGAACCAGCAGGGCGCAGATGCCCAGCAGAAGGCCGTTTTTCACCGCCTTTTTTCCCATCCAGGCAGGGAGCGGCAGCGTATCCCCGCAGTACAGGCTGATGGCGGCAAACACCGCGAAGGCCATGGGCAGATAGCAGTAGATGGAGAAGGTGAACTCCACCAGCGCGTGGCCGGCCATGAACGCCAGCGCCGCCCCCAGCGCCGGGGCCAACGGCTTCTTCCTCCCCCGCCACAGGCAGATCCCGGACACCGCCAGCAGCCCCAAAAACAGCGCCAGCCCCACCACCCCCGTCTCCGCCAGAGCCTGGATGTAGTGGTTGTGGGCGTATTTGGTGTCGTAGCGGAAGGACTGCACCCCCCGCACTCCGTTCTCAAAGGCCCCCATACCCAGCCCAATCACCGGGCTGCGGGCAAACAGCTTCAGCCCGTCCTCAAAGAATACGAACCGTTGGATGGCGTTCTGGTTGGCCCGCAGGCCCTGGATCCGGTTGGCGATAAACCCGGGCAGCAGCCGGTAGCCCAGGGGCACGCGCCCCGAGCCGGTCTCCCCCATGTACTCCACCGACTCCAGACGTGTCTCCGCCTCCGCGCTGAAGGTGAACCACACCACCAGGCTGTCCGACCGCACGGTGAACGCCGCCTGGGACAGGGGGCCCCGGTACAGCTCCGTGCTGGTGTGCATCATGGTATCCGCCCGGTTCTGGCTCTCAATCACCACCCCGGGATCGCCCTCCGCCGCCGCCTCCACGGTGTACGACCCCGGCTCCGGGTACGCGGATCGCCGCAGGCTCTCCCCCGCCTGGAGCTCCACCCCGGTGGTGAGGGTAAGGGCGGCCCCAAGGAATACGGCCGCCCCCGCCAGCAGGGCCAGGATGAGGATCAGCACCGCCCGCCCGTGGCCCGCCAGCTTCGCCGCCAGCCGCCGCCCCACCAGCAGATCCAGGGCGCACAGCGCCGCCGCCCCCGCCACGGTGCACAGCAGGGGGATGGGGCGGAAGCCCGTCCAGGCCGTCATGGAGGTCAGGGAGATGGGGAAGGCGCACAGCAGCGTCACCACCATCGTCTCCACCATCAGGAGGAACAAGCCGGTTCGCTTTTCCTTCTCCGTCAGGGCCAGCAGCACCAGGAACGCCGGCACGATCATCACGCACGCCCCCATGCTGAAGGCCAGCACGAAGGACAGGGCGTTCACCGACAGGCAGATCAGATGGGCCGCCCGCGCCCTCGGCTTTTCCGAGGTGACCGCCAGCCCCAGGCTCAGCAGCACCCCGATGCCCATGCACCCGGCAAACACGTTGGGGCTCAGGAAGATGGAGGTCATCCGAACCCCCTCCTCCACCGCCCCCAGCTCCAGGTAATCCGGGGTGAACCAGCCCAGGATCCCCAGCACCGCCCCGCTCACCCAACGGGTGGACAGCAGATCGATGCTGGTCAGCCCCGCCACGGCGGCAAACCCCTCCAGCACCACGCATACCTTCCGCGCGGGCCGCTCCTCCCCGGTAAAGGCCAGCAGCGCCAGCGTCAGGCAGAACGCGTTGAACACCTTCAAAAACTCAAACAGGGCGAACTTGCCCGACGCCGCCCAGCCGCAGCTGAGCCCGTCCACCAGCACCACCAGCGCCAGGGCCAGCATGGGCGCCTTCATGCGATCCCGCAGCCGCCCCCAGAACAAAAACGCCGCGGACAGCGCCAGCGCCGTCAGCAGCATGGCGGCGGACTTGGCCGTGGCCGCCGAGCTCAGACACACCGCCAGGAAAAAAGCCCCCACGGACACCGCGGTATCCGCCCCTCTCAGGGCTGCCTGGAGCGGCGCGGGCTGTTGAGATTTTCGGGCCATTTCATTCCGCCTCCTACGTGATCTTCCCTTTCCCAAACCCCCGCCGTCCAGCGCCGGGGATTCGGGAAAAGGAGGGGGCCGAAGCCCCCTCCTTTCCGCCGGGACCGCGTCAGATACGCCTCACAGAGCCGTTGGACGCGGTCTGAACGCAATTAGAACTCGACCGACAGGCCCTTGATGTTCTTCAGCGCCTTGCCGCTGGCCTGGATGGAGAAGCCCACGCTGCTCCCCGTGGCCTGCACGGACACCTTCACGCTGCCAATGCCGGTGAACTCGTTGACCAGCACCTCGTTGGGGATGGTGATGGTGGCCACGCTGCTCTTGATCGTCAGGTCGGCGCCGGTCTCCTCAGCCACATCGATCAGAGCCTTGGCCGCCAGGTTCACCTCCACCTTGGTGGCGCCCTCAGACTTGATCTCCAGGGCGATCTCGCCGCCCTGGGCCAGATCCGCCAGGCTCTCCACGGC
>JAETQF010000015.1 GCA_021770845.1 Oscillospiraceae bacterium | reverse complement strand
CTTTCAAGAACCATCTGCGTGGTAGGAGGTCGGCAACCAATCCACAGCATCCCTTACAGTGTAGCACAGCCCTTGGAGAGGGGCTTTAATAACTACTACTCTATAATACAAGGAGGTCAGGCAATGAGGCAAACCATTTCCGCCCAGCAGCTGGAGGAGGCGTATGACGCTTACGGGACGGCGGTGTACCGTCTGGCAATGGCCTTTCTGGGACGGCGCGCCGACGCGGAGACGGCATCATCCCGTTCTACGGAAGCAGCTGCATGGAGATCGGGCAGAACGGCTCCACCTGTCTCATTGACCTCACCACCGGGGCTCGAACCACGCTGAAGAACTTCACTTTTGAAAAGGATATGAATTTCTTCCTCAACCCATCCGGTGACAAGGTGCTCTATTATGTGATGGACAGCGAGGCTGACGGCTTGGGCATCTCCCAGCTGGGTGTGATCGACCTGGAAAAGGGCACCTTCATCGCCTTTGACCGGGAGGGCTATGAGGATCTGTACGAGAGCTCCCTCCACTGGGAGGACAACCGGACGGTAAGCATTGACGCCGCCTCGTCCGACGGCGGGACACGGTATATCCTTTTGTACCAGTTCTGATCGGACGTGCTGCGGCCTCGGGGCCGAAGCCGCCCATACTGGCTGCATGACCCGAGCAGGCCCTCAGAATCGGATTAGCAATCGCCGCCCGCCGTCTCGCGCAGCGGGTCGCCAGTGAAAGCAAAGGAATTCCCTGCATAGCGCAGTTTTCGCCGAAGGCGGAACGGCGGCGGTGCAGGGAATTTCTGATCTGGTTTGTGTTGACAAAAATCCGGGCACAGCCCGGATTTCCGCCGCCCGCAGGGCGGCCCCACCCGAGAGCCCAGCGCAGCGGGTCTCGGGTGGAAGCGAAGAAATTCCCGCCAGAGTGCAGTTTTCGGCGAAGCCGAAAAGGTCACGGTGGCGGGAATTTCTGAGCTGGTACGGGCAGTGGGGGTCGAACCCACACGGATCTCTCCACAGGAACCTAAATCCTGCGCGTCTGCCAATTCCGCCATGCCCGCATATGGGCGGCGGGCCTCCCCGCCGCCATTTTTTCACCACACCAGCGTGGCGAAATAGTCCTCCGGTGTCTCCGCCCGCCGCAGCAGCTCCACCGAGCCGTCCTCCCGCAGCAGCAGCTCCGCCGAACGCAGCTTGCCATTGTAATTATACCCCATGGAAAACCCATGGGCCCCGGCGTCATGGATCACCAGCACGTCCCCCCGCTCGATCTCCGGCAGGGCCCGGTCGATGGCGAACTTGTCGCTGTTCTCGCACAGCGAGCCCACCACGTCGTACACGTGATCACAGGGCGCCTCCTCCTTGCCCAGCACCGTGATGTGGTGGTACGCGCCGTACATGGACGGCCGCATCAGGTTGGCCGCGCAGGCGTCCACCCCGATATACTCCTTATAAATATGCTTCTCATGGACGGCGGTGGTGACCAGATGTCCGAAGGGGGCCAGCATGAACCGCCCCAGCTCGGTGAAGATGGCCACATCCCCCATCCCCGCTGGAACCAGGATCTCCTCGCAGGCCCGCCGCACCCCCTCGCCGATGGCCATGATATCGTTGGCGGGCTGCTCCGGGCGGTAGGGCACCCCCACCCCGCCGGACAGGTTGATGAAGGCCACAGGGCACCCCGTCTCCTCCGCCACATCGGCGGCGGTCTGGAACAGCAGCCGGGCCAGGGCGGGGTAATACTCGTTGGAGATGGTGTTGGAGGCCAAAAAGGCGTGGATCCCGAACCGCTTAGCCCCCAGCTCCTTCAGACGGCGGAACGCCTGGGCCAGCTGGGGCCGGGTCATGCCGTACTTGGCCTCCCCCGGCTTGTCCATCACCTGGAAGCCCTCCTCGCTCTCCCCCAGGGCAAACACCCCGCCGGGATTGAAGCGGCAGCACACCGTCTCCGGCACCCGGCCCAGGGTGTCCCGCAGGAAGTCCACGTGGGTCAGATCGTCCAGGTTGATATAGGCCCCCAGCCTGTCCGCCAGCTCAAACTCCTCCGCCGGGGTCTCGTTGGAGGAGAACATGATCTCGCTGCCGGCAAACCCGCACCGCTGGGCCATCATCAGCTCGGTGAGGGAGGAGCAGTCCACGCCGCAGCCCTCCTCCCGCAGCAGCTTGAGGATGCCCGGAGTGGGGGTGGCCTTCACGGCGAAATACTCCTTGAATTCCGGGTTCCAGGCGAAGGCAGCCTTCAGCCTCCGGGCGTTCTCCCGAATGCCCCGCTCGTCGTAGATGTGGAAGGGGGTGGGGTAGGTCTCTCGAATCTCCCTGGCCTGGGCCAGGGTGAGGAAGGGCTTCTTCATCTTGTTCTCTCCTTGGTGCGGCAGATTCCAGTTCTGTCTATGATATAAAATTTTGGGGCGCTTGTCAACCGCGATCCCCGCCGTCCTCCTCCAGTTGGAGGAACGGGTTCTCCTCCGCCGCGTCCTCCAGCACCCGCAGCAGCCGGCGGCCAAAGGGCGCGCCCTCCATAGCCGCCCGATCCGCCAGTACCAGCAGCCTGGGCTCCCCCGGCTCCGTCAGACAGTCGTGCAGGGCGTCCAGATTCCGCCCCCACCACTCCGGCAGCTCCAGCCGCGCGCTCAAATAGTCCATGGCCTGTTTCCTCCGGCACAGGCAGGCCCCATCCAATTCAATTTGACGCATATCAAGGCTCCCCATAGAGCAGCTCAAAGCTCTCGTAGTGATCCCCGGTGTAGTAGATCAGCCCGTCGTTGGAGAACACGATCCGCTTGGCCCCCCGGGAGGAGCGCCCCACCGTGTCGATGTCGCACTCCTGATAGGTTCGGCCCTCCTTCTCCGGCAGCTGGCCCTCGTAATTCCCGAAGCGGCTGCCGCCGATGGCCGTCCCCTCCCCGGCGTACCGCTCCACGCTGCCCCCCGTCCAGCCCAGCTCCTGGGCCTCCCGCTTGGTGACGTAGTTCGCGGGCAGATGGCCGTACAGGTGGAGGTACAGCGCCACCTCATCCTTGGTGTGGTAAAAGCCGTCCTCGTCCACCCCCGGGGCCTCGGTGGCCGGGGCCGGGGTGTCCTCCACTGGAGCTGGAGTCTCCGGCGCCGCCGTCTCAGGGATCGGCGTATCCGGCCCCGCCGCCTCCGGAACCTCCGTCTCCGGCAGCTCCGTCTGGACGGCGGAGGGCAGGAACACCGTCCCCTCCGGGCTCTGGACGGCCCCCGTCCCCGGGCTGCAGCCCGTCAGAACCAGCGCCCACACCGCAGCCAGCAGCCAGGCGGTGATCCGTTTCAGCATGACAATCCCTCCCTCCTGTTCCACCCGGGCCTCACGCCTGGGCCGCGGGCTGGGCCTCGGCCTCCAGCTCCACCGGCAGGCCGTTCACCTCCACCCCGTCCCCGGCGGGGATGAGCAGATAAGTACGCCCCTCCAGCACCCGGGACTCCACCTGGCCGCTGAGCTCCGGCTTCACGGTGATGGTGATCTCCCCGGCCTTGATCTGGAAGCGCTTGCTGTCGATGAGGTTGGCGGGATCCACCGCCGCCTCCTCGCCCAGCCGCTGGCCGCAGTAGTCCTGGAAGGCGGACACCCGCTCCGCCTCCACGCCGCACTCCCGCAGCATCCCGCCCACGTCCTTGGCCGTGACGGTGAGGGGCTCCGGATCCCGGCTCTCCTTGTGCAGCTCGATGCGCTCCCGAAGCTGCTCGTGGACGGCCTGCACCAGCTCCATGCTGCACTCCGCGCCCAAGGCGTCGGTGAGGGCGGTCTCAAAGGCCTCCCGCTGCTCCGGGGCGGACAGGGGCGGCTCCGTGCCGAACACCCCGCTGAGGAACTCCCCGTGGAGCAGCTCCGGCTTGCGGGCGTAGTACAGCGCGTTGTACAGGTTGGCGGCCCGGTCGTCAAAGGCGGGCCACAGGAAGCCCACCTCCGGCGGGGCGGCCAGCCGTCCGGCGGTTTTCACGTGGAGGGCGTTCTCGTTGGGCACGTAGCCCAGCCCCGGCTTTCCCTCCCGCATGGGGCATACCGCGCACAGCAGGTAGGAGTACACCGTCTCAGAGGCGTCGTCCAGCGTCTCGTCGTTCCGGGTGCGGAAGGGCACGTCGTAGCTCTCCTGGGCCAGCAGGATCAGGTAGCTGTCCTCCCCCAGCTCCAGGTTCTGGATGACCGTCTCATAGAAGGCCCGGCGGGCGGCGGCGTCCTTCAGTCTGGCCTCCCGAAGGGCCTGGAGCCGCTTCAGCTCCTCCCCCTCCGCCACCTGCCGGGTGGAGAATTCCACGTCGATCAGGTTGCGGCCCAGCCCGCCGGACAGGGCCTTGCGCAGCAGGGCCAGGCAGCTCTCCACGTCGTCCTCGTTCAGCAGGGACAGGGGCTGATCCACCTCCGCGATGATCTCCTTCAGGGGGCTCACATAGCAGCCGTACACATGGCTGAGGTTATTCTTTCCGGGGCGCAGCCGCCGGCGCAGCTCGCCCAGTTCTTTCTGATTCATGGTATCCCTCGCTTGTCAAAGTCCCGCGCCGCTGGGCGCGGACGGTAATGTTTTGTTATCATACCACAATCCGGGCCGTTTGTCACGGCCTCCCGGGGGAATTTCCCCCGCTTTGGCCCCCCTTTTTCAGCCCCCGGGTAAACTCCACAAAAATTTACAAAATGCGTTCAAAAGTCTGTGCGGTTTTCCCGGAAAAAGGAGGGCCCCGCCGCTGGAAAGTTATTGGCAACGGTGCTACAATGGGGACGATGCGTCCGGCCCACACGGGCGCGGGGCTTCTGGAAAGAATGGGAGCCCAAAGGATTTCATTGAGAGAAGGGATGCTTGATGAACCAGCACAAAAAAGGGCTGGCGGTGTGGATCGGGATCGTGCTCCTGCTGCTGGCCGGGGCGCTGCTGGCCGGCCCCGGGGAGCGGGTGGAGACCGTCCAGGAAACCATGCGGGACGCGGTGCTCCACGACGTGAACCGGATCAGCCTGCTGGGCCTGAAGGAGGTCAACCCAGGCCTGATCTCCGCCTTCCTGGTGACGATCATCCTGCTGATCGCCGCCGCCCTGATCCGTATATTCGCCGTCCCCCGCTTCCGGTATATCCCCGGTAAGCTCCAGCTCCTGCTGGAGCAGGCGGTGGGCCTCTTTGACAACATGGCCCGGGGGGCCAGCCCCCACCGCTTCCGGTTCGTGGGGGCCTACATCTTCGCCGCCGGCGCCTTCATCTTCGTGGGCACCCTGTTTGAGCTGCTGGGCATCCAGGCGGTGACCGTGGGGGGGCACCCCATCACCCTGCCCGCCCCCCTGTCCGACGTGAACGCCGCCATCGCCCTGGGCACCCTGTCCTATCTGGTGATCCTGTCCGGCGGCATCGCCGCCAACGGCGTGAAGGGCGTGGGCAAGACCCTGAAGGAGTTCTCCCTGCCCATCTCCATGAGCTTCCGTCTGTTCGGCGCCCTGCTCAGCGGCCTGCTGGTGACGGAGCTGGTCTACTACTACGTGAACCTGAGTTTCGTGCTGCCGGTGGTGGTGGGCGTGCTGTTCACCCTGCTCCACGCCGTCATCCAGACCTACGTGCTGACGATGCTCACGTCCATGTACTACGGCGAGGTGTCCGAGCCCTCCCCGCCCAAGCCCAAGAAGAAGCAGGCGCCCGCCCCGGCGGAGCACGCCTGACGGCCCGTCCCCATCAAGAAAGACAACAACTTCAAGGAGGTCATACCCCATGAAACATCTGCTGAAGAAGATCCTGATCCTGGCCGGCGCGCTGGTGCTCACTCTGGCCCTGGCCGCCCCCGCCTTTGCCTCCGACGCCCCCGCCCGGGGGGAGGACGCCGCCCAGTCCGAGACGGAGGAGGGCTCCACCATCGGCCTGAAGGCCATCGCCGCGGGCATCGCCGTGGGCATCGCCGCCGCCGGCGGCGCCGTGGGTATGGGCCTGGCCACCGCCAAGTCCACTGAGAGCATCGCCCGCCAGCCCGAGGCGGAGGGCAAGGTGCGCACCACCCTGATGCTGGGCCTGGTGTTTATCGAGACGGCCATCATCTACGCCCTGCTGGTGGTCATCCTGATCATCTTTGTGCTGTAACAAAGGAGGCGTTTGCAAAATGCCGTGGCCTTTAAACATTGACCCGCAGCAGATTCTGCTGCACTGGATGAACCTGGCCATCCTGGTGGGCGGGCTGTACTTCCTGCTGTACAAGCCGGTGAAGCAGTTCATGGCCAAGCGGGACGAGCACTACCGCCAGCTGGATCAGCAGGCCCAGGACAAGCTGGCCCAGGCGGATCGGATCCAGACGGAGTACAAGGAGAAGCTGGAGGGGGCGGAGGAGGAGATCCGCCAGTCCCGCGCCAAGGCCCAGCAGTCCCTCCAGCAGTCCGTTCAAGAGCAGCTGGATCAGGCCCAGGCCCAGGCCGAGCTCATCGTGTCCCGGGCCCACGCCGACGCGGAGCGCACCCGGGAGCAGGCCCTGTACGACTCCCAGCAGGACATCCGCAGGCTGGCGGAGACGGCGGCCCAGCGGCTGGCCCTCCACGAGGATCCCTTCGACCAGTTTTTAGATCTGGCAGAGGGAGGCGCGGCCCATGAGAGCAAGTAGGAGCCGGCTCAGCGCCGAGCTGCGCAGCGCCGCCCGCCCCACCGGCGAACAGCTCCACCGGTTTGAGGAGTTCCTCACCCGCACCTACCACCGGACGGTTCCCCTCCACTGGGAGGAGGACGCCGCCCTGAAAAGCGGCTTCCGGCTCCAGGTGGGCTCCGACGTGTACGACTGGACGTTCGACGGCCGGGTGCGGCAGTTCACCGACTACCTGCGGCAGCTCCAGCCGGGGAAGGACGACCTGCTCCCCCTGATGCGCCAGGCGGTGGACGACTGGGAGCTGGCCGCCGTCCCGGAGGAGATCGGCACCGTGCGCACCGTGGACAGCGAGATCGCCACCGTCACCGGCCTGGAGCACGCCCAGTACGGCGAGATCCTGATCTTCTCGGGCGGCGTGCGGGGCATGGTGCAGGATCTGCGGCCCGACGGCCTGAGCTGCATTCTGTTCGGGGACAGCGAGGCCATCAGCGCGGGCAGCATGGTGCGCCGCACCCTGAAAACCGCCGGTATGCCCGTGGGCGACGAGTTCCTGGGCCGGGTGGTGGACGCCCTGGGCCAGCCCATCGACGGCCGGGGCCGCCTGCGCCCCCAGGGCCGCCGGCCCATTGAGGCCCCCGCCCCCGGCATCCTGGATCGCCAGCCGGTGAACGCCCCCATGGAGACCGGCCTGCTGGCCATCGACTCCATGTTCCCCATCGGCCGGGGCCAGCGGGAGCTCATCATCGGCGACCGGCAGACGGGCAAGACCGCCGTGGCCATTGACACCATCCTCAACCAGAAGGGCAAGGACGTGGTGTGCATCTATGTGGCCATCGGCCAAAAGACCAGCTCGGTGGCCCAGCTGGTGGAGAACCTGAAGCGCCGGGGGGCCATGGACTACACCTGTGTCATCTCCGCCCCCGCCGGGGCGTCCGCCGCATTGCAGTATATCGCCCCCTACGCCGGCTGCGCCCTGGGCGAGCACTTCATGCACCAGGGCCGGGACGTGCTCATCGTCTACGACGACCTCAGCAAGCACGCGGTGGCCTACCGGGCCCTGTCCCTGCTGCTGGAGCGCTCCCCCGGCCGGGAAGCCTACCCCGGCGACGTGTTCTACCTCCACTCCCGGCTGCTGGAGCGATCCGCCCACCTCAGCGACGAGCTGGGGGGCGGCAGCATGACCGCCCTGCCCATCGTGGAGACCCAGGCGGGGGACGTGTCCGCCTATATCCCCACCAATATCATCTCCATCACCGACGGCCAGATCTTCCTGGAGAGCGACCTGTTCTTCTCCGGCCAGCGGCCCGCCGTCAACGTGGGCCTGTCCGTGTCCCGTGTAGGCGGCGACGCTCAGACCAAGGCCATGAAGTCCGCCGCCGGGGCCATCCGGCTGGAGCTGGCCCAGTACCGGGAGATGGAGGTGTTCACCCAGTTCTCCAGCGACCTGGACGACGCCACCAAGCGGCAGCTCACCTACGGCCAGGGGCTCATGCGCCTGCTGCGCCAGCCCCAGTACGCCCCCTTCTCCCAGCACCAGCAGGTGGTCATTCTGGTGTCCGCCCTGGGCCACGTGATGCAGGATGTGCCCCTGGAGCGGATGGACGCCTTCCGGGCGGGCCTGCTGGACTACGTGGAAACCAGCGGCGCCGACCTGTGCCGCCGCATCGACCTGACCGGCCAGCTCCCCCCGGAGGATCGGGAGGAGATCCTGACCTTGGCCCACGAATACCTGGAGCAGTTCCGGGGCGGCGGAAAGCAGGGCGGCTGACATGGCGGGAACAAAGGAGATCAAAACCCACATCCAGAGCGTCCAGGAGACGAAGAAGATCACCAACGCCATGTACCTCATCGCCTCCACCAAGCTCCAGAAGGCCCGGCAGGAGCTGGACAACACCCGGCCCTACTTTCATGCCCTCCGGGCGGAGATCAAGCGGATCTTCCGGGACGTGAAGGACGTGGACAGCCACTACTTCTACCCCGCCCAGGGGGAGCGGCCCCTGGACGGCACCTACGGGTGCCTGGTGATCACCGCCGACAAGGGACTGGCGGGGGCCTACAACCAGAACGCCATCAAGGAGGCCCTGAAGCTGCTGGAGCAGCACCCGGACACCAAGCTGTTTGTGGTGGGGGAGTATGGGCGGCGGTTCTTTGCCTCCCACGGCATCCCCATTGAGCACAGCTTCCTCTACACGGCCCAGAACCCCACCATGGCCCGGGCCCGGGAGATCACCGCCCTGCTGCTGGACGGCTTTGACAGGGGGGAGCTGCAAAAGATTTTCCTGGTGTACACCGACATGGCCAGCGCCGTGTCCTTCCAGGCCCGCTCCACCCGGCTGCTGCCCTTCCACCGGGCCCACTTCGCCGACAGCGACGAGCTGGAGCAGCCGGTGACCGAGCCCTTTGAGTTTCTGCCCGACGTGCGCTCGGTGCTGGACAGCATGATCCCCAGCTACGTGTCCGGTTTTATTTACAGCGCCCTCATCGACAGCTTCTGCTGTGAGCAGGACGCCCGCATGACCGCCATGGACAGCGCCAACCGCAACGCGGAGAAGCTCCTGGGCGAGCTCTCCTTACAGTATAACCGGGTGCGGCAGGCGGCCATCACCCAGAGCATCACCGAGGTGTCCGCCGGAGCCCGCGCCCAGCGTCAAAAAAATAAGGGGTGAGGAATATGGAACGAGGGATTATCGCGCAGATATCCGGCCCCGTGGTGGACGTGGAGATCGTCAGCGGGGAGCTGCCCCGGCTGCGGGAAATGCTCACCGTGGAGAAGGACGGGGAGCACCGGGTCATGGAGGTGGCCCAGCACACCGGGGGCAATACGGTGCGCTGCATCATGCTCTCCCCCAGTGAGGGGCTGTCCCGGGGCTTAGCGGTGGACGTGCCCGGCCACACCATCGAGGTGCCCGTGGGTCAGGCCACCCTGGGCCGTATGTTCAACGTGCTGGGCCAGCCCATCGACGGGGAGGGCCCGGTGCCCGAGGGCACCCCCACCCAGCCCATCTACCGCCAGCCCCCCTCCTTTGAGGAGCAGAGCCCCGCGGTGGAAATACTGGAAACGGGCATCAAGGTCATCGACCTGCTGGAGCCCTACCCCCGGGGGGGCAAGATCGGCCTGTTCGGTGGCGCCGGCGTGGGCAAGACCGTGCTCATCCAGGAGCTGATCCACAACGTGGCCATGGAGCACGGCGGATACTCCATCTTCACCGGCGTGGGGGAGCGCAGCCGTGAGGGCAACGACCTGTGGCGGGAGATGCGGGAGAGCGGCGTGTCCGACAAGACCGCCCTGGTGTTCGGCCAGATGAACGAGTCCCCCGGCGTGCGGATGCGGGTGGCCCTGTCCGGGCTTACCATGGCGGAGTACTTCCGGGACGCGGAGCGCAAGGACGTGCTGCTGTTCATCGACAACATCTTCCGTTTCGTCCAGGCGGGCAGCGAGGTGTCCACCCTGCTGGGCCGTATGCCCTCCGCGGTGGGCTACCAGCCCACCCTGGCCAACGAGATGGGCGAATTGCAGGAGCGGATCGCCTCCACCAAGAAGGGCTCCGTCACCTCGGTGCAGGCGGTGTACGTCCCGGCGGACGACCTGACCGATCCGGCCACCGCCACCACCTTCGCCCACCTGGACGCCACCACCGTGCTCAGCCGGAAGATCTCCGAGCAGGGCATCTATCCGGCGGTGGATCCCCTGGAGTCCTCCTCCCGGATTCTGGAGGCGGACATCGTGGGGGAGAAGCACTACCGGGTGGCCCGGCAGGTGCAGGAGATTTTGGAAAAGTACAACGAATTGCAGGACATCATCGCCATTCTGGGCATGGACGAGCTGAGCGACGACGACCGGCGCACCGTGGCCCGGGCCCGGCGGATTCAGCGGTTCCTGGCCCAGCCCACCCATGTGGCGGAGAAGTTCACCGGCATACCCGGCGTGTACGTTCCGCTGAAGGACACCCTGGAGAGCTTCGACGCCATCGTGTCCGGCCAGCTGGATCAGTATCCCGAGGCCGCCTTCTACAATGTGGGCTCCTGGCGGGACGTGGTGGAGAAAGCGAAAAAGATCGAGGCGGGTGAGCTGTAATGGACGCCTTTCAGGTACACATTCTGGCCGCCGACCGCACCTTCTATGAGGGGCCCTGCGTCAGCCTCACCATCCCCACCAGCGACGGGGAGCAGGGCATCCTGGCCCACCACAGCCCCATGATCGCCGCCGTCCAGCCCGGCACGCTGCGCTGGCAGCCCCCGGACGGCGAGGTACAGCTGGCCGCCGTCTCCCCCGGCATGGTGAAAGTGGAGAAGAATGAGGTGCTGGTACTGGTGGACTCCGCCGAGCGCCCGGAGGAGATCGACGAGGTGCGGGCCCGCCGGGAGGCCGACGAGGCCCGGGAGGCCCTGCTGCAAAAAAAGAGCCGCCAGGAGCACCAGGTGGCCCAGGCCACCCTGGCCCGGGCGCTGAACCGCCTGCGGGTCAAGTCCCACGGCGTCGGGCGGTAGCCCCCGCCGGTACAGCGCCGCAACAAAGCAAGACCGCACAGCCGCGCCCGCGCCGCGTTGTGCGGTCTTGTCCAACCATAGAGAGAAAGGCCGTGTCCCCCTATGTATGACCTGTATGATCTGGCCCTGTTTCTGCTGATCTATTCCTTCCTGGGCTGGGCGGCGGAGGCCGGGTACTACGCCGTGGTGCGCCGGAGGTTCTGCAACCGGGGCGTGGTGGCCCTGCCGCTGGTGCTGTCCTACGGCTTCACCTTTGTACTGCTGCTGATCATCCTGCCCACCCTGGCGGGGCGGCACATCCTGTCCTTCCTGGCCACCCTGGCGGTGTCCTCGGTGGTGGAGCGCATCGGCGACCACTTTTTCCAGCGGGTGGGCCCCAAGATCCGGTGGAACCAGGAGCGCAGCCGCCTGCTGTCCGGCACCGGGAAGGGGCTGGCCGCCTCCCTGCTGGCGGCGGCGGTGTACTATCTGGCCTATCTTGTCATCCACCCGGTGCTGCTGGCGGGGGTGCTGCTGATCCCGGAGATTGTCCGGCACATCGTAGTGCTGGCGGCGCTGGCCCTCATCGCCCTGGACTTCGCCGCCGTGTTCTACGCCGTGCGCACCGGGGACGCCTCCCGGTACGAGGCCCTGCAAGCGGGCAGCGGCCAGAAGAAGCTGGCGGATCGGATCTACCGCGCCGTCTGGAAGCGCCTTCAAAAAGCCTACCCCGGCCTGGAGCAGCGCCCCGGGGCGGAGGAGGGGGCCTACACCTTCGCCAAGGGCCTGTGCTGGGACAAGCTGGTGTGGGTGTTTCTCCTCTCCGCCCTGCTGGGGGATATCATCGAGACCTTCTGGTGCGGCCTGGTGGACGGCCAGTGGATGAACCGCTCCAGCGTGCTCTACGGCCCCTTCAGCTTTGTGTGGGGGCTGGGAGCGGTGGTGCTCACCGTGGCCCTCCAGGGGCTGGCGGACAAAAACGACCGCTATGTGTTCCTGGCCGGGTTCGTGGTGGGGGGCGCCTACGAGTACTTATGCAGCGTGTTCACCGAGCTGGTGTTCGGCACCGTGTTCTGGGACTACAGCGAGATGCCGCTGAACATCGGCGGGCGCACCAACGTGCTGTTCTGCTTCTTCTGGGGCGTGCTGGCGGTGGTGTGGATCAAGGGGATCTACCCGCCCATGTCCAGGGGCATCGAGTCCCTCCCCGCCCTGGCGGGCAAGATCCTCACCTGGATCGTGGTGTTCTTCATGGCCTGCAACGCCCTGCTCACCAGCGCCGCCATGATCCGCTACGGCGGCCGGGCCGTCCAGCCCGAGCCCGCCAACGCCTTTGAGGAGTTCCTGGACAGCCAGTACGGGGACGAGCGGATGGAGGATCGCTGGCCCAACATGATGGTCACCGGGGACTGACCGGGAGAGGAGGGATGGCATGAACCGGGATCTCACCAGGGGCCCCGTGATGGGCTCCATGCTGGCCTTCGCCGTCCCCATGATTCTGGGCGATCTGCTCCAGCAGTGCTACAACATCGCGGACACCCTCATCGTGGGGCGGTATCTGGGCAAAAACGCCCTGGCGGCGGTGGGCTCGTCCTTCACCCTGATGACCTTTCTCACCTCCATCCTGCTGGGCCTGTGCATGGGCAGCGGGGCGGTGTTCTCCATCCGCTTCGGCCAGCGGGACGAGGACGGCCTGCGGGAGGGGGCCCACGCCTCCTTCGTCCTCATCGCGGCGCTGGCCCTGGCGCTGACCGCTCTGGCCTTTGCCTGCCTGGACGGGATCCGGATCTTTCTCCAGGTACCGGACGCGGTGTGGCCCATGATGCGGGAGTACCTGGCCGTCATCTTCTGCGGCATCGCCGCCACCTTCCTCTATAACTACTTCGCCTCCTTCCTGCGGGCGGTGGGCAATTCCGTGGTTCCGCTGGCCTTTCTGGCCGCCTCCGCGGCGCTGAACATTGTCCTGGATCTCTGGTTTGTGCTGGGGCTGGAGCGGGGCGCGGCGGGGGCCGCCGAGGCCACCGTCCTGGCCCAGTACGCCTCCGGCCTGGGCATATCCGCCTACACCCTGATCCGCCGCCCGGAGCTGCGCCCCGGCCGGGGCCGCTTCCGGCTGCGCCTGCGCCGGGTGCGGGAGATCGCCGGCTTCTCCGTCCTCACCTGCGTGCAGCAGTCGGTGATGAACCTGGGCATCCTGATGGTGCAGGGGCTGGTGAACAGCTTCGGCCCCACGGTGATGGCCGCCTTCGCCGCGGCGGTGAAGATCGACTCATTCGCCTATATGCCGGTGCAGGACTTCGGCAGCGCCTTCTCCACCTTCATCGCCCAGAACTACGGCGCGAGGCAGGAGGAGCGCATCCGCCGGGGGCTGCGGGGCGCGGTGGCCGTGTCGCTGGTGTTCTGCGCGGTGTCCTCCGCCCTGGTGTGCCTGCTCGCCGCCCCCCTCATGGGCCTGTTCACCGAGCCGGGAGATCTGGAGACGGTGGCGGAGGGGGTGCGCTACCTGCGCATTGAGGGGGCGTTCTACGCCGGCATCGGCTGCCTGTTCCTGCTGTACGGCCTGTACCGGGCCCTGGGCAGGCCCGGTATGTCGGTGGTGCTGACGGTGATCTCCCTGGGCACACGGGTGGCCCTGGCCCACCTGCTGTCCGCCATTCCCACCGTGGGCGTGACGGGCATCTGGTGGTCGGTGCCCATCGGCTGGGCGCTGGCGGATCTGGCGGGGCTGGGCTATTACCTGCTGCGGCAGAAAAGGCTGTTCCTCTGGCCCGGGCCCTCCTCCGGAGCGTAGCGGGCGCCGCCCTTCTTCGCGGGAGCTGGCCGGCGGCTCCTCTCCTCTGTCATATGCGTCCCCGGCTTCCACTGGCGGAGCCGGGGATACTTTTTGCTTTCTTGTTACAATTTTCACAAGGTTTTTTTAAAATTTCTATTGGCTTTTGGCAAAATTCATGGTATTCTAAAGGCAGTTTAGGGCACGAGGAGGTACATCAGAATGACGTTAAAGGAAGTCCGTGATATCCTGCACGCGGAGGTGCTGTGCGGGGAGGAGCTGCTGGATACCGAGGTACGCTCCGCCTGCGGCAGCGACTTCATGAGCGACGTGCTGGCCTATGTGAAGAACCAGGCCCTGCTGCTCACGGGGCTGGTGAACCCCCAGGTGGTGCGCACCGCCGAGATGATGGACATGAAGTGCATCGTCTTTGTCCGGGGCAAGCAGCCCGACGAGGCCATCCTGGATCTGGCCCAGGATCGGCAGCTGGTGGTGCTGGCCACCAAGGAGCGGATGTACAACGCCTGCGGCCTTTTGTACATCAACGGTCTGCGGGAGTGAGCGCCATGGACGACTGCATTACCCTCACCTATGCGGTAGAGGGGGGCGATCTCACCCACGCGGGGGAGGCGTCCTCCGGCGTAAAGCAGGCCCTGCGGAAGCTGGGCCTGGATCCCAGCGTCATCCGCCGGGTGTCCGTGTGTATGTACGAGGGCGAGATCAACATGGTCATCCACGCCAACGGCGGCACCGCCCGGGTGGACGTGGGGCTGGACGATATCACCATCACCCTCACCGACACCGGCCCCGGCATCCCCGACATTGACAAGGCCATGCAGGCGGGCTTCACCACCGCCGCCGACTCGGTGCGGGATCTGGGCTTTGGGGCGGGCATGGGCCTGCCCAACATGAAAAAGTACAGCGACGAGATGACGGTGGAGTCCACCGTCGGCGTGGGCACCACCGTCACCATGGTGGTGCGCATTGAGTGAAGCGCCCGGGACCTCGCGCTTTGCATCAAAACCGAAGGAGGTAACCGGCGTGCGCCACTCTGTCTCCCTCAACCTGAAAAAATGCCGGGGCTGCACCACCTGCATCAAGAGCTGTCCCACGGAAGCCATCCGCGTGCGCAGCGGCAAGGCCACCATCCTGCCCAACCGCTGCATCGACTGCGGCACCTGCGTCCAGGTGTGCCCCCATCAGGCGGTGCAGTCCGTCCGCAGCGACTTCTATATGCTCAAGCGGTTCCAGTATAATATCGCCGTGCCCGACCCCGCCCTCTATGCCCAGTTCCACCACCTGGACGACATCAACATCGTCCTCAACGGCCTGCTGTCCATCGGGTTCGACGATGTGTACGAGTCCGCGGCGGCGGCGGAGCTGCTGGCCGACTGCCTGGATCACCGCACCGGGGACGGCACCCTCAAGCCGGAGCTCTCCCCCGCCTGTCCCGCGGTGGTGCGGCTGATCTGCATCCGCTTCCCCGACCTGCTGGGCCACATCGCCCCGGTGATCACCCCCCTGGAGCTGGCCGCCATCCTGGCCCGCCGGAGGGCGGCGGAGGCCACCGGCCTGTCCCCCGACGAGATCGGCGTGTTCACCATCGTCCCCTGCACCTCCCAGCTCACCGCCGCCGCCGCGCCCGAGGGCCTGAAGCGGCAGGTGGTGGACGGGGCCTTCGCCATCCGGGACGTCTACCTGGCCCTGCTGGATCCCATGCGCCAGCTGGACATGGACAACCTGAAGCCCATGGCGGCGGGGGCCGCCGGGGTGAGCTGGGCCTTTGCCGGGGGCGAGGCCCTGTCCCGCCGGGACAAGAACTACATCGCCGTGGACGGCATCAACAACGTGATCCGCATTTTGGAGGAGATCGAGGACGGCCGTATGCCCGAGGCGGACTTCATCGAGCTGCGGGCCTGCACCCAGGGCTGCCTGGGGGGCTGCCTCACGGTGGAGAACCCCTTCACCGCCAAGATGCGGCTGAAGGGCCTGATGGCCAACCTCTCCCCCCTCCGGCCCCGAACCGCCGACCGGGAGGAGGTCAGCGACATTCTGGACTACACCAAAAAGCCGGAGTTCCTGCCCACCTTCCAGCTGGACTCCAACCGCCGCCGGGCCATGGAGAAGATGCGGGCCATCCAGAAGCTGGAGGAGCAGCTCCCCGGCCTGCGGTGCGGCTCCTGCGGGGCCCCCTCCTGCCGGGCCTTCGCCGAGGACGTGGTGATGGGCCGGGCCAGCGAGGACGACTGCATCTTCAAGGTGCGGGAGCGGATGCAGCACATGGCGGGCCGCACCGACGCGGACGAGTACCTCCCCGCCCCCTTCCGCCGCCATCAGGACGACGCCTGCGGCGGCCTGCCCCCGCTGCTGGACGACCGGTGAAAGGACGGTAACGCTATGACGGTACAAGGCTTGATTGACGCCATCCCCCTGTCCGTGTTCCATCTGGACGACCCGGATCGCCCGGTGGAGGGGGGCTATTGCGGCGACCTGCTCAGCTGGGTGATGGGCCGGGCCCCCGCCGGGGGCGCGTGGCTCACCATCATGAGCAACGTGAACGTGGCGGCGGTGGCCGCCCTGTCGGATACCGCCTGCGTGGTGCTGGCGGAGGGCGTGATCCCCGATCCCCCCCTGCTGGACAAGGCCCGGGCCCAGGGGATCACCCTGCTGGGGACGGATCTGTCCGTGTTCGACTGCGCCGTCCGGCTGGGCGGGCTGATCGGGCGGTAGCAAACCAAGAGGGAATGGAGGCCGAGGCATGAAACAATACGCGTTCGACCTCCATCTCCACAGCTGTCTTTCGCCCTGCGGCGGGGAGGACAACACCCCCGCCAATCTGGCGGGAATGTGCGCCCTGGCGGGGCTGGAGGTGGTGGCCCTCACCGACCACAACACCTGCGGCAACTGCGCCCCCTTCTGCCGGGCGGCGGAGCGCTGCGGCCTGCTGGCCCTGCCGGGGATGGAGCTGACCACCGTGGAGGAGGCCCACGTGGTGTGCCTGTTCCCGGGGCTGGCGGAGGCGGACGCCTTCTCCGCCCTGGTGCGGGAAAAGCTGCCCCCCCTGAAGAACAACCCCGCCGTCTTTGGCCCCCAGATCTACATGGACGAGGAGGATCGGGTGCTGGGGGAGGAGGACGCCTTCCTGGCCGGGGCCTCCTCCGTCGGCATTTACGACGCGGCGGCGCTGGCGGCCTCCTTCGGCGGCGTGGCCTACCCCGCCCACATCGACCGGCCCTCCTTCTCCCTGCTGGCCAACCTGGGGCTTTGGGATCCGGCCATGGGCTTTTCCGTGGCGGAGATCTCCAAAAACTGCCCCCCCGACCTGTTTGACCGGCCCGATCTCCGGGGCGTGCCCCACTTCGACGGCAGCGACGCCCACTACCTGGATCAGATCCGGGACGCTCACCAGTATATGGTGCTGCCAGAGCGCACCCCACAGGCGGCTTTGGCATGGCTCCGGTCGGGCGCGCCAGCTTCGGATGGAATTTCCTGACGAATTTTAACGGAATTTATGCTGTTAGCTTGGACAAACTGCTGGTTCCTGTGGTAGAATAAACGTAACGTGCCCGGGTGATCGTTTGGCAGACTGTTCGCCCGGGTATTCTCTTACCCTGTGATCCAATCACCGGGGCGGCGGCAGGCTGTGGCCGCCCCATATCAAGTACAAGGAGGAAGCGAAATGCCTAACTGCAAAACCGCAGTACCTTACCGGGGCACCCCGGAGCAGGAGGAACGCCTGCGCCAGGTCATTGAGGCGCACAAGGGCCAGCCCGGGGCCACCATGCCGGTGCTCCAGGCCGCCCAGGAGATCTTCGGCTATCTGCCGGAGGAGGTTCAGATCATGGTGGCCGAGGGGCTGGATATCCCCCTGTCCGAGATCTACGGCGTGGCCAGCTTTTACTCCTTCTTCTCCCTCAACCCCAAGGGGAAATACCAGATCTCCGTGTGTCTGGGCACTGCCTGTTACGTGAAGGGCGCGGCGGACGTGCTGAACGCGGTGGAGAAGAAGCTGAACATCGCCCCCGGCGGCATCACCACCGACGGGCTGTTCTCCCTGGACGCCTGCCGGTGCATCGGCGCCTGCGGCCTGGCCCCCGTCATGATGATCAACGACGACGTGTACGGCCGCCTCACCGCCGCCCAGGTGGGCCCCATCCTGGACGAATACATCAAAAAGGGATGAAGGAGCTGTCCCTGCACCTGCTGGACGTGGCGAAAAACTCGGTGGCGGCGGGAGCTAAACACGTGTCCATCACCCTGGACGAGGATGAGGACGGCTGGCTGGCCATCGCCATTGCCGACGACGGACGGGGCATGGCCCCGGAGTTCCTGGCCCGGGTCACCGACCCCTTCACCACCACCCGCACCACCCGGAAGGTGGGGCTGGGCCTGCCCCTGCTGCGGCTGACGGCGGAGCAGACCGGCGGCTCGCTGTCCATCGACAGCACCCTGGGGGTGGGCACCACCCTCACCGCCCGCTTCCAGCGGCGGCACCTGGACTGTCCCCCCCTGGGGGATCTGCCCGGGGCGGTGGCGCTGCTCATCCAGGGCAGCCCGGACATGGAGCTGACCTACCGCCACACCACCCCCAAGGGGGAGGCGGCGCTGTCCACGGCGGAGCTGCGGGACATTCTGGGCGACGACGTCTCCCTGGCGGAGCCGGAGGTGTTCGCCTGGATCCAGGACTATCTGACCGAGCAGGAAAACGAAGCGGCGGTGGACGTGAGCCCCGCCGCCGTAAGCGAAGGAGAGGTACAATGAAAAGCTTAGAAGAACTGAAGGCCATCCGGGAAAAAATGAAGCGCCAGATGGATCTGCGGGAGAACGACGAGAGCAATATCCGGGTGGTGGTGGGCATGGCCACCTGCGGCATCGCCGCCGGCGCCCGCCCCGTGATGACCGCCTTTTTGGACGAGATCAACCGCCGGGGCCTGACCAACGTCACCGTGTCCCAGACGGGCTGCATCGGCGTGTGCCGGCTGGAGCCGGTGGCCGAGGTGTTTGTCCCCGGGGAGGAAAAGGTGACCTACGTGCGCCTGCGCCCGGAGATGGTGCCCGCCATCGTGGAGCAGCACCTGGTGAACCACAGCGTGGTGCAGGACTATACCATCGGCGCCGCCGAATAATTGGAGGGAGGAAACACATATGAGCCATATCCGAAGCCACATCATGGTGTGCACCGGCACCGGCTGCACCTCCTCCGACAGCCCCAAGCTCATCACCGCCTTTGAGGAGGAGCTGAAGCTGGAGGGCATGGATCAGGAGGTTCGGGTGGTTAAGACCGGCTGCTTCGGCCTGTGCGCCATGGGCCCCATCGTCATGGTGTTCCCCGAGGGGGCGTGCTACACCCGGGTCACCGTGGACGACGTTCATGAGATCGTGGCCGAGCATATCGTCAAGGGCCGTATCGTCACCCGCCTGCTCCACATGGAGGGCGAGGCGGGCGAGTCCGTCACGTCCCTGAACGAGACCCAGTTCTACAAGCACCAGCTGCGCATCGCCCTGCGCAACTGCGGCGTCATCAACCCCGAGTCCATCGATGAGTACATCGGCGTGGACGGCTACACCGCCCTGGAGCGGATCCTCACCGAGAAAACCCCGCCCCAGGAGATTATCGACGCGCTGAAGAAGTCCGGCCTCCGGGGCCGGGGCGGCGCGGGCTTCCCCACCGGCAACAAGTGGCAGTTCACCTATGACGCGGTGAGCCCCGACGGGGTGAAGTACGTGTGCTGCAACGCCGACGAGGGCGACCCCGGCGCGTTCATGGATCGCTCGGTGCTGGAGGGCGACCCCTTCTCCGTCATCGAGGCCATGACCATCGCGGGCTACGCCGTGGGCTCCCATCAGGGCTACATCTACATCCGGGCCGAGTACCCCATCGCCGTCAAGCGGCTGGAGCTGGCCATCAAGCAGGCGGAGGAGTACGGCCTGCTGGGCGACGACATCCTGGGCTCCGGCTTCTCCTTCAAGCTGGAGCTGCGGCTGGGCGCCGGCGCCTTTGTGTGCGGCGAGGAGACCGCCCTCATGACCTCCATCGAGGGCCACCGGGGCGAGCCCCGGCCCCGTCCCCCCTTCCCGGCGGTGAAGGGCCTGTTTGGCAAGCCCACCCTGCTGAACAACGTGGAGACCTACGCCAACATCACCTGGATCCTGAACAACGGCTGGGAGAAGTTCGCCGCCATCGGCACCGAGAAGTCCAAGGGCACCAAGGTGTTCGCCCTGGGCGGCAAGATCACCAACACCGGCCTGGTGGAGGTCCCCATGGGCACCACCCTGCGCACCATCATCGAGGACATCGGCGGCGGCATCCCCAACGGCAAGAAGTTCAAGGCCGCCCAGACCGGCGGCCCCTCCGGCGGCTGCATCCCTGCTGAACTCATCGACACCCCCATCGACTATGACTCCCTCACCGCCATCGGCTCCATGATGGGCTCCGGCGGCCTCATCGTCATGGACGAGGACAACTGCATGGTGGACATTGCCAAGTTCTTCCTGGAGTTCTGCGTAGACGAGTCCTGCGGCAAGTGCGTCCCCTGCCGTATCGGCACCAAGCGGCTGTACGACCTGCTGTGCAAGATCACCGACGGCAAGGGCACCCTGGAGGATCTGGACACCATCGAGGAGCTGTGCCACCACCTGAAGGACTCCGCCCTGTGCGCCCTGGGGCAGTCCGCCCCCAACCCGGTGCTGTCCACGCTGAAATACTTCCGGGACGAGTACGTGGCCCACGTGGTGGAGAAGCGGTGCCCCGCCGGGGTGTGCCGCAACCTCACCCGGTACATCATCGACCCGGGCAAGTGCAAGGGCTGTACCCTGTGCGCCCGGAACTGCCCGGTGAACGCCATCTCCGGCGCGGTGAAGGCCCCCCACGTCATCGATCAGAACAAGTGCATCCACTGCGGCCTGTGCCAGAACAACTGCCGCTTCGACGCCATCTCCAAAGCGTAAGGGAGGGAGGAAGACACGATGGAACCTAAAATGGTTAATCTGAAGATCAACGATATCCCCGTCACCGTCCCCGAGGGAACCACGGTGCTGGAGGCCGCCCGGGCCGCGGGCTTCAAGATCCCCTCCCTGTGCTACCTGAAGGACGTGAACGAGATCGGCTCCTGCCGGATCTGCGTGGTGGAGGTGAAGGGCGCCCGCTCGCTGATGGCGTCCTGCGTCTACCCCGTCAGCGAGGGCATGGAGGTGCAGACCAACACCCCCAAGGTGCGCCACTCCCGGCAGCTCTCCCTGGAGCTGATCCTGTCCAACCACCGGATGGACTGCCTGACCTGCGCCCGCAACGCCCACTGTGAGCTGCGGGAGCTGGCGGCGGAGTTCCAGATCGACGCGGTGCGCTACGCCAACGACCTGATGGTGCCCCAGATCGAGGCCTCCGCCCTGCACCTGGTGCGGGACAACTCCAAGTGCATCCTGTGCCGCCGGTGCACCGCCGCCTGCCGCAAGTACCAGTCCGTGGGCGTCATCGGCCCCAACGACCGGGGCTTCATGACCCACATCGGCTCCGCCTTCGACCGGGATCTGGCCGAGGTGGACTGCGTGTCCTGCGGCCAGTGCCTGGTGGCCTGCCCCACCGGCGCCCTCAGCGAGCAGGACTCCATCCCCGAGGTGCTGGCCGCCCTCCACGACCCCACCAAGCACGTGGTGGTGGGCCCCGCCCCCTCCGTCCGGGTCACCCTGGGCGAGTGCTTCGATATGCCCATCGGCACCAATGTGGAGGGCAAGATGGTGTCCGCCCTGCGCCGCCTGGGCTTCGACAAGGTGTTCGATGTGGACACCGCCGCCGACTTCACCATCATGGAGGAGGGCACCGAGTTCCTGGAGCGCCTCCAGAACGGCGGCACCCTGCCCATGATCACCTCCTGCTCCCCCGGCTGGATCCGGTTCTGCGAGCAGCACTACCCCGAGTTCATCCCCTCCCTGTCCTCCTGCAAGTCTCCCCAGCAGATGTTCGGCGCGCTGGTTAAGAGCTACTACGCCGAGAAGGCGGGCATCGACCCCAAGGACATCTACGTGGTGTCCATCATGCCCTGCACCGCCAAGAAGTACGAGGTCAAGCGGGAGGAGCAGCGCATGGCCAACGGCTGTATGCCGGTGGACGCCTCCCTCACCACCCGGGAGCTGGCCCGGATGATCACCCAGGCGGGCATGATGTTCGATCACCTGCCCGACGGCGAGTTCGACCCCATGCTGGGCATTTCCACCGGCGCGTCCGTCATCTTCGGCGCCACCGGCGGCGTGATGGAGGCCGCCCTGCGCACCGTGGCGGCCAAGCTGATGGGCGACGCCGACGCCCCCCTGGAGTTCCACGAGGTTCGTGGCATCAAGGACATCAAGGAGGCCGCCTACGAGCTGCCCGGCCGCACCGTGAAGGTGTGCGTGGCCTCCGGCCTGGCCAACGCCAAGATCGTGCTGGACGGCCTGAAGTCCGGCGAGCTGCACTATGACTTCATCGAGTTCATGGCCTGTCCCGGCGGCTGCGTCAACGGCGGCGGCCAGCCCCTCCACGCCTCCTCTGTGCGCTCCTTTACCGACCTTCGCACGCTTCGGGCCCAGGCCCTTTACAAGCAGGACGCGGATATGCCCCGCCGCCGCAGCCATGAGAGCCCGGTGGTCAAGGAGGTCTACGAGACCTACCTGGGCGAGCCCGGCGGCCACAAGGCCCACGAGCTGCTCCACTGCACCTACGTGCCCCAGACGCGGTATCGCACCTGATCGGATCGCGTGCTGCCAGCCTCCCCCGGCTTTGCCGGGGGAGGCTTTTTTATCCTGCTTCTTAAACAAATCTTACAATTCTCCCCGCTGGTTTCTTAACCCTCCAGGTGTATACTGTCTGTACTGATACGGATAGTACAGTTAGACAGCACAGCACCGCCGGAGCGCGGCGCAAACCAGTTGGAGGGAATCGCTATGTCAATCCTGGAAGTCAATCACGTGCAGAAAATCTACTCCACCCGCTTCGGGGCCCAGAAGGTGGAGGCCCTGGCCGACGTGTCCTTCACCGTGGAGGAGGGGGAATACGTAGCCATCATGGGCGAGTCCGGCTCGGGCAAAACCACCCTGCTGAACATCCTGGCGGCACTGGACAGGCCCACCGCCGGGTCGGTGCTGCTGGCGGGCCGGGATCTCACCGCGGTGCGGGAGAAGGAGCTGGCCGCCTTCCGCCGGGACAACCTGGGCTTCGTGTTCCAGGACTTCAACCTGCTGGACACCTTCTCCCTCCGGGACAACATCCTCCTCCCACTGGTGCTGGCGGGAAAGAAGTATCAGGAGATGGTGCGCCGCCTGGCCCCTCTGGCCGAGGCGCTGGGCATCCAGCAGCTGCTGGACAAGTACCCCTACGAGGTGTCCGGCGGCCAGAAGCAGCGGTGCGCCGTGGCCCGGGCGCTGATCACCCAGCCCCAGATCGTGCTGGCCGACGAGCCCACCGGCGCCCTGGACTCCCGGGCGGCGGACAGCCTGATGGATCTGTTCACCCAGATCAACCGGGCAGGCCAGACGGTGCTCATGGTCACCCACTCCACCGCCGCCGCCAGCCGGGCAGGCCGGGTGCTGTTCATCCGGGACGGCCGGGTGTACCACCAGCTCTACCGGGAGAACCGCACCGACGGCCAGATGTACCGCCTCATCACCGAAACCCTCACCCGGCTCGCCGACGGAGGTGAGAAGCGTGCGTAACGGCCTTTATCCCAAGCTGGCCGCCCGGGGGATGCGGCAGAACCACCGCTTCTTTGTCCCCTACCTGCTGGCCCTGGCGGGGCTCACCGCCGCCTTTTACGTCATGTCCGCCCTGTGCGCCGACCCCGGCGTGCTGGAGATGCGGGGCTTTGCCTATGTGATGGTGATGATGCAGATCGGGATGTTCGTGGCGGGGGTGCTGTCCACCGTGCTGCTGCTGTACATCAACAGCTTCCTGATGAAGCAGCGCAAGAAGGAGCTGGGCCTCTACAACATCCTGGGCATGGGCAAGGGGAACATCGCCCTGATCCAGTGCTGGGAGAGCCTGTACACCGCCCTGCTGGGCATTGGCGGCGGGCTGGTGCTGGGGGTGATCTTCCACAAGCTGGCCACCGTGGCCCTGGTCTCCCTGCTTCAGTTTTCCATCCCCTTCCACTCCTCTCTCTCCCTGCCCGCCATGCTCAAAACGGCGGTGTTCTTCGGGCTGCTGCTCCTGCTGGCCCTGGCGCTGAACCTGTTCCGGGTGCGGCTGTCCCGGCCCATCGAGCTGCTCCACGGCGGGAACGTGGGAGAGAAGGAGCCCCGCACCCGCTGGCTCATGGCGGTGATTGGGGCCCTCTGCCTGGGGGCGGGCTACTTCATCGCCGTGGTCACCAAGGATCCCGCCGTGGCCATGGGCCTCTACTTCATCGCGGTGCTGCTGGTGATCATCGGCACCTACTGCCTGTTCACCGCCGGGAGCATCGCCCTGCTGAAGCTGCTGCGGAAGAACAAGGGCTTCTACTACCAGACCGGCCACTTCATCGGCATATCCGGGATGCTCTACCGCATGAAGCGCAATGCCGTGGGGCTGGCCAACATCTGCATTTTGTCCACCATGGTGATGGTGATGATCTCGGGCACCCTGGCCCTCTACCTGGGGCAGGGGGAGATCATCGCCGCCCAGTACCCCGCCAATCTGAACATGACGGTCAGCTTCGACCCCGCCCAGGATCAGGATCTGGATCTGGACGGCGCCGCGTCCCTGGTAAACCGCTTTGCCCAAGAGCAGGGCGTCCCCGTCACCGGGGTGGGCGCGGCGGAGTACCTGCACTTCAACGTGCTGGCCAACCCGGCCACCAAACGTCTTGAGGTGGGCGCTCAGGGGGAGAACAACGACCGCCGGGCCCTCTACCTGCTGACAGCCCAGGGCTACGCCGCCCTCACCGGGGGCGAGGCCCCCTCCCTCCAGCCGGGGGAGGCGGCGGTGTGCGGGACGCTGCCCGCCGGTTTCGGCCCAGAGCTCACCATTCAGGGCATCGACGGCGGCAAGGAGGTGGGCGATCCCCAGTCCCTGATCGCGGTGCAGACCCTGCCCGAGATCGAGTATTTCCGCACCACCTTCGATATGAGCGAGCCGCTGTGCCTGGTGGTGTCCGACCGGACTGTGCTGGCCCGGCTCTGGGCCCTTCAGCGTCAGGCCCTGGACAACTATGCCGCCAACCGCACCGCCGTGCTGCTGGTGGATCTGGACTGCACCAACGACGAGGAGCTGGCGCTGTTGGACGCCTGGTCGGACGCCACGATCAACGACCCGGGCTTCTTCGACGGCACCGGCGGCTGGGAGTCCTGGCGGGTGGACTCCCGGGCGGAGATGGCGGTGGACGGCTACGCCATGGCGGGAGGCTTCCTGTTCCTGGGGATCCTCCTGGGGGTCATCTTCCTCATGGCCACGGTGCTCATCATCTACTACAAGCAGGTGTCCGAGGGCTATGAGGATCAGGGCCGGTTCGAGATCATGCGCAAGGTGGGCCTGAGCCGCCGGGAGGTGAAGTCCTCCATCCGCAGCCAGGTGCTCCTGGTGTTCTTCCTGCCCATCGCGGTGGCGGCCATCCACATCCTGTTCGACTTCAATCTGGTGGCCCGGATGCTCACCATGTTCGGGGTGCGCAGCGTGATGACGGTGGTGCTGTGCACCGGGGGGACGCTGCTGGCCTTCCTGGGGGTGTACGCCGTGGTGTACCTGCTCACCGCCCGCACCTATTACAAGATCGTCCGCTGATCCAGGGCCCCTCCCCTGCCGGAGGGGCCCTTTTTCCCCCTCTTTCCCCATCCCCTCTTGACTTTCCGGGCAGACGCGCTATACTGTCCCCTTGGATACTTTTCGCGAAATCGAGGGATCGGGATCATGTCAATCTCCAAGCAGTCCGGGGACGGCCGCGCCGCCCCCCTCACCCAGGGCTCCATCGTCCGCAGCATCGTCTCCTTTGCCCTGCCCATGCTGCTGGGGCAGTTCCTCCAGCAGCTCTACAACATGGCGGACGCCTGGGTGCTGGGCAACTTCGCCGACAACGGGGCCTTTGCCGCCGTCAGCTCCGGCGGCAACCTCACCTTCCTGGTCATCGGCTTCTTTAACGGCATCGCCGTGGGCGGCGGGGTGGTTATCTCCCGGTACTACGGCGCGGGAGACAAGGACAGCGTGTCCCGGGCCATCCACACCAGCTTTTTGTTTGGCATTATCGCCTCGGTGCTGTCCACCGTGGTGGGGCTTCTGCTCATCCCCCAGCTGCTGGTGCTGATGAACACCCCGGACACCGTGCTGCCCTACTCCCTGACCTACTTCCGGATCTACTTCGGCGGCGTGTTCACCGTGATCCTCTACAACATCTGCATGGCCGTCATGCAGTCCTTGGGGGACAGCCTCCACCCCCTGTACTACCTGATGATCTCCTCCGTGCTGAATATGGGGCTGGATCTGCTCTTTGTGGCCGCCTTCCACTGGGGGGTGGCGGGGGCCGCCGCCGCCACCGTGCTCACCCAGGGGGTCAGCTTCCTGCTGTGCCTGTGGCGGATGTGCCGGGTGAAGGATTTTACCCGGCTGGATCTCCACCGGCTGCGGCTCTACCCGGGCATACTCCCCCAGATCCTCCGCCAGGGCCTGCCCACCGGGGTGCAGAACGCGGTGATCAGCGTGGGCAACATCGTCATCCAGAGCAACATCAACTCCTTCGGGGAGTACGCCATGTCCGGCCACGGGGCCTATGTGAAGCTGGAGGGGCTGGTGTTCCTGCCCATCATGAGTATGTCCATGGCCCTGCCCACCTTCATCAGCCAGAACCTGGGGGCCCGGCAGTACGACCGGGCCAAAAAGGGCGCGGTGTTCGGCATCATCTCCGGCGTGGCGGTGGCGGAGCTCATCGGCCTGCTGTTCCTGCTGGCGGCGCCCCCCGCTTTAGGCGCCTTCGTGGATCAGGCGGAGGCCATCCGGTTCGGGACGATCCACGCCCGCACCGTGGCCCCCTTCTTCTGTATGCTGGCCTTCACCTACTGCGCCGGCGGGGTGCTGCGGGGGTGCGGCCGCTCCTTCGTCCCCATGGTCACCATGCTGGCCTTCTGGTGCTGCGTCCGGGTGGCCTACGTCACCCTGGCGGTGCGGGCCTTCCCGGTGTTCCAGACCATTTCCTGGGCCTACCCCCTCACCTGGACGCTGAGCTCCATCGTGCTGCTGGTATTCCTGCTGCGCTCCGACTGGGCTCACTCCTTTGACCGGGGCGCCCCCCACGCCGCCTGAAAATCCGCCGGGACAGGCAAGTTCTCCCCCGCTTCCGCATAGTCTCTCCCACGGGGGGTGAGGCCATGCTGAGGCTGCTCAAGCAAAAACAGGTGCGGGACGCGCTGGCGGGGCTGGCGCTGCTCATCGCCACGGCGGCGCTGGTGTTCTCCCCCGCGGAGGCCATCGCCGGGGCCAAGGACGGGCTGACCCTGTGCTTCAACGTCATCGTGCCCTCCCTGTTCCCCTTCTTCGTGCTGTCCTCCCTGGTGGTGGATCTGGGGCTGGCGGCCTATCTGGGCCGGGCGCTGGAGGGCCTGATGCGCCCCCTGTTCCGGGTGAGCGGCTCCTGCGCGGCGGCGGTGGCCCTGGGCTTCATCGGCGGCTACCCCGTGGGGGCCCGCACCGCCCTCCAGCTCTACGAGCAGGGGCTGTGCTCCAAGACGGAGGCGGAGCGGCTGCTGGCCTTCTGCAACAACTCCGGCCCCGCCTTCATCCTGGGCGTAGTGGGGGCGGGGGTGTTCGGGGACAGCCGGGTGGGCCTGCTGCTCTACCTCACCCACGCCCTGGCGTCGCTGCTGGTGGGGCTGCTGTTCCGGTTCTACGGCGGCACAGATCGAGGCCGGGCCCGGGCCGTCCGCCCCAAGCCCATCCAGACCGTCACCCTCCCCGCCGCCTTCACCGGGGCGGTGTCCCGGGCGCTTCAGAGCACGCTGAACATCTGCGCCTTCGTGGTGTTCTTCGCCGTGGTGCTGCGGCTGCTGTCCGCCTACGGCGTGCTGTCGGGGTTGGCGGCCCTGCTGTCCCTGGCGGGCTTCGAGGGGGAGTGGGCCCGCCGGCTGGTGGCGGGGCTGCTGGAGCTGTCCTCGGGGGTGGCCTCCCTGCGGGGGGGCGCGGAGCTGGCGGGGCGGGTGTCCATGGCGGCCTTCATGCTGGGGTGGGCGGGTCTGTCCGTCCACTGTCAGGTACTGTCCTTCCTGGTGGACAGCGGCCTGTCCGCCCGGGTGTACCTGGCGGGCAAGCTGTGCCACGGGCTCATCGCCGCCGCTCTCACCTGGGGGGTCACCCGGCTGTTCCCGCTGTCCGCCCCGGTGGCGGACTACCTGGCGGAGCAGGCCGAGTCCATCGCCGCCCTGGATTTCTCCACCGCCCTGGCGGCGTCCACCCTGGCGGCGCTGGCGGGCTGGCTGATTCTGGCGGGACTGTGCGGGCCCCTTCTGCGAAAAAAGTGTGGAAATGTGCCGCGCAGGGGTGTATAATGAAGAAGCGCGGAGTTATTCTCCGTCGCGCAGCCGCCGCAGCGTGACAATGAAACGGTATATTACCCCCCAAGGAGGCCCCCATGCTGTTTGATAAGGATATCGACCCCCGCTGCGCCTACTGCAAGCGGGGCACGCCGTTGGAGGACGATCAGGTGATGTGCGTGAAAAAGGGCATCGTGGCCGCCTCCGGCGCCTGCCGCCGGTTTCGGTACGATCCCTTGAAGCGGGTTCCCCCCAAGCCCCTGGCCGCCTCCTTCGCCCATCTGCGGGACGAGGATTTTGCGTTATAGTCAAGGCACTTCAACAGAGGAGGACGGCCCATGGACGCGGGCGCACAACAATGGCTGGCCTGGATCGTAGAGCTGCAAAGCCTGGCCCAGGCGGGGCTCACCTACGGCAGAGACGACTTTGACCTGGAGCGGTATGCCCGCATCCGGGAGCTCTCCGCCGAGATGATGGCCCGGATGGCAGATCTGCCCGTGGAGACGGTGACAGGGCTGTTCTGCAATGAGACGGGCTATCAGACCCCCAAACTGGACACCCGGGCCGCCCTGTTCCAGGATGGGCAGATCCTCCTGGTGCGGGAGCGGGACGGCCGCTGGGCCCTCCCCGGCGGCTGGTGCGATGTGAATGTCTCCGTGGGGGAGAACACCGTCAAGGAAGTGAAGGAGGAGGCGGGGCTGGACGTGATCCCCCAGCGGATCATCGCCGTCCAGGATCTGGCAAAGCACAATGGCCCCGTCTGTCCCTACGGCGTGTGCAAGATCTTCTTCCAGTGCGACACCGTCGGCGGGCAGTTCGTCCCCAACATCGAAACCACCGAGGCCCGCTACTTCCCCCCGGATCAGCTCCCCCCGCTGGCGGAGGAGAAGAACACCCCGGAGCAGATTGCCCTGTGCTTTGAGGCGTACCGCTCCGACCTCTGGGTCACCCAGTTCGACTGAGGCCAAAACCGCCCCGCCGGTCACCCGGCGGGGCGGAGCTTTTGTTCTGTTTATTCCTCGTCCTCAATCAGGCCGTAGCCGCCGTCGTTGCGCTTATAGACCACCGCGAAGGCGCCGCCGTCCTCATTCTTGAACGCGTAGAAGCTGTGCCCCAGCAGATCCATTTGGAGAATGGCCTCGTCCACCGTCATAGGCTTGATGGGGAACCGCTTGGTTCGCACCACCTGGAACTCCCGCTCCTCCACGTCGGGGACGAAGGAGGTCTCCTCCTCCGCCGCGGGCTGGACAAACGCGCCCTGGCGCAGCCGCTTCTCCAGGCGGGTCTTATGCTTGCGAAGCTGCCGCTCCATAGAGGTGACCGCCGCGTCCACCGACGCGAACATATCCGACGTACTCTCCGCCACCCGCAGGATGGTACCGCCGGAACGGATGGTCAGCTCCACCTTGTTCCGATCCTTTTCCACAGAAAAAACCAGGTTGGCCTCCGCCTCATTTTTGAAGTAGCGGTCCAGCTTCCCCACCTTTTTCTCGGCATAGTTGTGGAGGGACTTGGGCAGATTCACCTTTTTGTCTGTAAACGTAAACTTCATGTGCTCAGCTCCTTTCGCCCAAAGGGGCGCAGCGTTGGGGGAACGACTCCCCCTGTATGCTGTTATTATATCATACCCTCCGTCAATGCGCCATACCCTTTTGGCATTTTTCACAAAAATTTTTCAATCCCTGACCTCCTGCCCATCGATCAGCACATGGACGGCCCTGCTGCGCCAGTGGAAGGGGTGGCCGTCCATCACCACGATGTCCGCGTCCTTTCCCGGGGAAAGGGAGCCCAGCCTGTCCCCTGCCCCGGCGATGCAGGCGGCGTTGATGGTGATGGCGGCCAGGGCCTCCTCCTCGTCCATCCCCGCCCGGGCGGCCATGGCCGCGCAGAAGGGCAGCAGGGAGATAGGCGTCTCCGGGTGGTCGGTGCAGATGGCCACCTGCACCCCCGCCCGGGCCAAAATGGCGGTGTTCTCCATGGTCAGGTTGGCCAGCTCCGGCTTGCACCGATCCATCAGGAAGGGCCCGGTGATCACCGGCACCCCCTCCCTGGCCAGAAAGTCCGCCACCAGATGGCCCTCGGTGCCGTGGACGATGACACAGTCCAGCCCAAATTCTTTGGACAGGCGCACGGCGGTGACGATGTCGTCCGCCCGGTGGGCGTGGAAGTGGGCGGCCAGCCGTCCCCCCACCACCGGCCGCAGGGCGTCCAGCCCCGCGTCGAACTCCGGATCCTCCATGGCGTCGTCCGCCTGGGCCTTGGCCCACTTCAGCTCATAGTCCAGGGCTTTGGCCAGCCGCTCCCGGATCAGGGCGGCGGAGGCCATGCGGGTGGCGGGGCCGTGGCCCTTGTGGATCCCCTTGGGGTTCTCCCCCAGGGCGAACTTCATGGAGGCCGGCGCGCGCACCACCATCTGATCGATGACCCCGCCCGCCGTTTTCAGCAGCACCGACTGCCCCGCGATGGGGTTGGCGGAGCCCGGGCCGGTGAGCAGGCAGGTCACCCCCGCCCGCCGGGCCTCCCGGAAATACTGGTTCAGCGGGTTCACCCCGTCCAGCGCCCGGAGCTGGGGGGTGCAGGGGGCGGGGCTCTCGTTGAGATCGTCCTCCTGGGCCGCCCCGCCGTACAGGCCCACATGGCAGTGGGCGTCGAGAAAGCCGGGGAGGACGTGCCCCCCCTCCGCGTCGATGACGCCGGCGGGATCCCCCTCCCCGGCCAGCTGATCCATGGGGCCCACCTGGGCGATGCGGCTGCCCTCCGTGCGGACAAAGCCCCGGGGGATGGTGCCCACGTCCATGGTGTGGACGATTCCGTTGACTATCAGCATTGAATTTCCTCCTCCGTCACCGTTCGACCGCCTTTTCCACGCCGCTGTGGTACACTGAACTGGCGGCAGAGGCCGCGGCATGGGGCAGCCCATGCGGTCATTCCATTCTCCCGCGCAAATAGACCCTGGGCTCTTTTCCACAACTGGAAAAGAGCCGCTTTTTTAACCGCGGGCAACATCAAAAAAGGGGGGCGCACAGCGCCCCCCTTTCCTCTCTTACTTCCTTCCGCCCCTGCGGCTACCCCGCTTCTCGTTCATGTGCAGCTCCGACAGCTTGCTGTCCGAGCTGGCCATAAACTGCTTGAGCTGATCCTCGAAGCTGGCCGGGCCCCGGGGCTGGACGGGCTCCGGCGTAAAGCTCCGGCCCGATCCGGGACGGCGGGCCTGGCGGTGCTCCCCCTCCGGACGGGCATGGGGATTGGGGCTCCCGGGCCGGGGGCCGGGGCGGCGCTCCGGCCGTGGGGGCGGCGGCGCCGCCTGTTTGATGGACAGGTTGATGCGGTTGTTCGCGTCCACGCCGATGACCTTCACCTTGACCTCCTGTCCCTCCGTCAGGTGGTCGTGGACGTCGTTGACGTAGGAGTACGCGATCTCCGAAATGTGTACCAGGCCCGAGCGATTGCCCGGCAGCGACACGAACGCGCCGAAATTGGTGATCCCAGTCACCTTTCCGTCTAAGATAGAGCCGACTTCAATCCCCATAAATCTCTTTTTTCCCTCTCAGTATGTATGGATTTTCCCCACAAAAACCTTATTTCGACGAATCGACAAACTCGATCTCGTCCGGCTCCAGCAGGCCCAGCTTACTTCTGGCGATGTCCGCCAGGTAGTCCGGGTCGCCGCTGTGGGCGATATCGTCCGCCAGCCCGGCGTTGGCCTCCCGCTGCTCCTCCACCTGGCGGGCCAGCTCGTCCCGCCCGCTTCGGGCCTCGGTCAGCTTTGCCTGGGTGGACAGCAGGCCGGCGGCCAGTACCGCCAGCAGCACCAGCACCAGCAGCTTTGTGGCGATGCCCGCGCGTTTGACCTTCATCTGTCGCCGCCTCCTCTCCCGCCTGCGTGGCAAAACGGTGTATCATATTTATTTTATACCATTCCAGCCAATTTTGAAAGTGTTTTTTTTGGTTTTTCAAAACTTTTTTTCCGGCCCGTCCCAACCCTCGGATCGGAGCCGTCAAAAACGCCCACACCGTCCGTATAATTCCCGCCAGCCACAGCAGCGCCGGCAGCACCAGACGGCTCAGCGTCACAAAATACAGCCCCCCGCCCAGCAGGAAGGCCAGCATATGGTAAATGCGCACCTCGCCGTTGTCCCGCAGCAGGGTGAGGGCAAACAGGGCCGCCACCGCCCCCAGCCAGAACAGCAGATCCAGCACAAAGGCCAGCGCCGGCAGGCGGATGCTCCGGCGCAGGGTGCGCATCCCGTCGTAGAGCAGGCCCAGCGCCGCCCCCAGCAGGAACCCCTGGCCGAAGATCAGCCCCTGGCCCGCGATATCGACGTGCATGGATCAGCGCAGCAGCCGGGCCAGGAACCCGCCCCGGCCTCCCCCGGCGTCGTCCTCGTAGCTGACGGCGTCGATGTCGCCCTCCACCTTCAGATCGCCGCCGTCCAGGGACAGCTTCTCGATGTGCAGATTCTCCCCGGTCACCACCATGGCCCCCTTGGAGGTGGACAGCACGATGGTGGTCTCGTCGAACCGCTCCACATCCTCCACCCCGGACACCGTCAGGCTTTTCCGCTCCTCAATCACCACATGGTGGGGGGCGGACAGGCCGCCTTCATACGCCATGGAACCATCTCCCTTTACGCTTGATGGTTCCAGTGTATGGGGTTTGTCCCAGGATTATGACTGCGGATCCTCCGGAGGCTCCGCCGGGGCCGGAGCGGGCGTCCGGGCGCGCAGATCCTGCTTCAGCAGGGTGTAAGCCACCGCCGCCAGCGGCACGCTCACCACCATGCCCACCAGGCCCAGCAGGGAGCCGCCCACCGTCACCGCCGCCAGCACCCAGATCCCCGGCAGGCCCATGGACGTGCCCACCACTCGGGGATAGATCAGGTTGCCCTCAAACTGCTGGAGGCAGACCAGGAACACCAGGAACCACACCGCCTGCCAGGGGTCGATCATCACCAGCAGCAGCACCGCCAGCACCGCCCCCAGGTAGGCCCCCGCGATGGGGATCAGGGCAAACACCCCCACCGCCACCGAGATCAGAGGGGCGTAGTCAAACCGGAGGATGCACATACCCAGGAAGCACAGGCTGCCCAGGATGCACGCCTCGATGATCTGGCCGTTGACGTATTTGGAGAAGGTGTCCGCCGTCAGCCGGGTGACGGACAGCACCGTATCCGCCGCCCGCTGGGGCAGGTAGGCCCGCACCAGCCGGCGGCACTGGGCCGTCAGCCTGGGCCCGCCGGACAGCACGTAGATGGAAAACACAAAGGAGATCACCCCGGTCACCACCGCCGAGATCAGCACGCCGGTCATGCCGATGAGGTGGGGCAGGGTGTTGGTCAGGGCGTCCAGCGCCCCGGTGAGCAGATCCTTCAGCGAGTCGCTGATCCCTGCCGACAGATCCAGGTTGGCCAGCTGCTCCAGATCCAGCTTGGCCACCAGCCAGTCAAACAGCGCCTGGAAGTTGGCGGCGTAGGCGTTCAGGTTGCCGATGAACATCTCGATGCTGTGGGTGAGCTCGGGCACCACCAGGGCGATCAACGCCGTGAACAGCGCGATCACAAGGAGGTAGGCCGTGGCCGCCGCCAGGGGCCGGGCCGCCCCCCGGGCCTTTTCCGGCAGGGCCCGCTGGTACAGCCGGGCGAAGAAATTGCAGGGCCGGTTGAGGATGAAGGCGATGACCGCCCCGATGATCAACGGCCGGAAGGCGGCGATCACCCCGCCCAGCCAACCCGTCACCGCGTCGATCTTCACGATCACCGCCACCAGCACCACCGCGTAGGTGATGAGCAGGATCAGGCTGCGAAACAGTTTTTTGTCCATGGCACGCTCCCCCGTCTCAGTGAGGCTTGGCGGCTTCCCTTGCCTGCCGGTGCGCCAGCCAGTCCGGCAGCCGCCGCCGGAGCCCCGGGGACAGGCCGTCGGGAAGCTCGTCCGGATGGAAAAACCGCAGCTCCTCCACCTCGTCCGCCTGACGCCGCAGCGTCCCGAGCCAGTCCCGGCACACAAAGAAAAATTCCACGTTGTACACCTCGTCGCCGTTGGGGTAGACGTGGTGCTCCCGCGGCCCGGTGAACACGCCGCACAGCTCCAGGGTGCGGGCGGTGAGACCCGTCTCCTCCAGCAGCTCCCGGCGGGCGGCGTCCTCCGCCGACTCCCCCGGCTCCATGGAGCCCGCGCCGGAAAAGCTCCACAGGCCGTCGTCCGTCCTCCGCTGGAGCAGGACGCGCCCCTGCCCGTCCTCCAAAATCACGCAGGAGCCCACCTGGATCAGGGGGCGGTGGCCCACATAGGCCCGCAAATCCATGATATAGCCCATCGCGTCCTCCCGCGGCCCCAAATTTTTCCACGCCCGGCCGCGCTTTCCCCCAGTGTACCACCGGGGAGCGCCGCCGTCAATTTAAGAATTTCAGAAGGCGGGGTGCACATCGTCGCCCCGGGCCCGCTCCAGGTCGATGCGCTTCTTCCGATCCGACGCGCAGGCCAGCATGGCCCGCAGGCCCTCCCGATCCCCCGCCTCCATGGCCTGGCGGTACTGGCGCAGCCTGTCCTCCAGCGCCCGCACCACCCCGGTGAGCGCCGGGGCGTTGAGGGAGAACAGCTGCACCCACATGGCGGGATCCAGCGCCGCCACCCGGGTACAGTCCCGGAAGGAGCCGCCTTCGAAGCCCTTGCAGGCGAACAGCTCGTCGTTGTCGCACACCGACAGGGCGATGACGTGCATGAGCTGGCTGGTGTAGGCGATCATGGCGTCGTGGCGCTCCGGGGTGGTCTCGATCACGTCCCCGAAGCGGCACCAGTCCGCCATGCGCCGCAGCAGGGCCAGGTGCTCCCCCGTGGCCCGGGGGCCGGGGGTGACAATGAAGTGGGTGTTGCGGAACAGCCCCGCCTCGGCGTTGCCGATGCCGGACACCTCCTTGCCCGCCATGGGGTGGCAGCCGATGAAGTCCACGTCCGGCCGCAGGCACTCCGCCGCCGCCATGACGGCGGTTTTCACGCCGCACACGTCCGTCACCAGGGCGCCGGGCTTGAACCGATCCCGGTGCTCCGCCAGGAAGCCGGTGATCCCCGCCGGATCCTGGCACAGCACCACCACGTCCGCCCCGGGCAGCTCCGGCTCGGGGTCGGGGGCCACCCGATCCCCCGCCCCCTTGGCCGCCGCCTGTTCCCGGACGGCGGGGGACACGTCCGTGCCCACGATCTCAAAGTCCTCAAAGCCCCGCAGGGCCATGGCCAGGGAGCCGCCGATGAGCCCTAAGCCCACCACCAAGATTTTTTTTTCCATAAAACGCCCCGTTCTCACAGCTCCCGGCCCACGCAGGCAGCCAGCGGGCGCAGCTTGTCCATCATCTCGCCGAACTGCTCCGGCGTCACCGACTGGGCCCCGTCGCACAGGGCGCAGGACGGGTTGTTGTGCACCTCGATGATCAGCCCGTCCGCCCCGGCGGCCACCGCCGCCATGGCCATCCGCTCCACCATCCACGCCTTGCCGCAGGCGTGGGAAGGATCCACCACCACCGGCAGGTGGCTCTGCCGCTTCACCGCCAGCACCGCCGACAAGTCCAGCGTGTTCCGGGTGTAGGTCTCAAAGGTGCGGATGCCCCGCTCGCACAGGATCACGTTGGGGTTGCCCCCGGCCATGATGTACTCCGCGCTCATGAGCCACTCCTCGATGGTGGAGGACAGGCCCCGCTTGAGCAGGATGGGCTTGTGGGTCTTGCCCACCTTCTTCAGCAGGTCGAAGTTCTGCATATTCCGGGCCCCGATCTGGATCACGTCCACCGCCTCCTCAAAGAGGGGGAGCTGGTCGGCGCTCATCAGCTCGGACACGATGGGCAGACCGGTATTCTTCCGGGCCTCGTCCAGCAGGAGCACGCCCTCCACCCCCTTGCCCTGGAAGGCGTAGGGGGAGGTGCGGGGCTTGTACGCGCCCCCCCGGAGGGCCGCCGCCCCGGACTTCTGGACGGACTGGGCCACCTCCAGGATCTGCTCCTCGCTCTCCACGGAGCAGGGCCCGGCGATGACCGCGATCTTCTTCCCACCGATGGACACGCCGCCGCCGATGTCGATCACCGAGTCGTCCGGGTGATACTTGCGGTTGGCCTTTTTGTAGGGCTCGCTCACCCGCATCACCCGCTCCACTCCGGGGAGCTGGGCCAGCGTCTCCTGGTTCAGGGCTCCCGCGTCCCCTTCCGCGCCTAAAATGGTGGTCTCGGCGCCCTTGGACACCATCACCCGCACGCCCCCCGCCTCCATGGCGTGGACGGCCTGCTCCAGCTGTTCGGCGGTGAAACCGTGCTTCATAATGACTACCATCGTATATCCGCTCCTTTGAAGTTTGTCGTTTTTTCTCCGGGCACACAAAAAGCGGCGGCCCCTTCGGGCCGCCGCGCAGTTTCCCGTGCCGCGCCGCCGCTCAAGGGCATGACAAAAGGCCGCTATCATAAGAATAGCGGTACTCGCCATACCCGCAGCTCCGGCAGTTCATACGCGGCTCCTCCTTTTGGTTGCTGTGGTTACTCTAACACTTTTAAGCATGAAAGTCAAGAGAAAATTTTTGCCCACGGAAAACGCCCGCCTCCAGGAAAGAGAGGTGGGCGGGCGCTCCGGCCCCGGCGGGGGCCGTGACCCCGCCGAAGGCATATCATACATCCGACTGACTGCTCGCCGGACAGGGGCTGTAATCCTATCCAGCATCCATATTGTAGCATAATTCCAGTATTGTATCAATACTAAATCAATCCTGAATCAATGCTTGACTGGTAAAATTTTCGACGAGGTGATCAGAATGGACGTCAAGTTTACTATGGTGATGGACGAGGAGCTGGCCCGCAAGCTGACCTACATCGGGAAGTATTACGGCCGCTCCAGAATCAAGGAGATTGAATGGGCCTGCAAGCTCCGGGTAAAGGAATTTGAGGAAAAAGTGGACAAAATAGAGCTGGAGGACGCCTGAACCCAGGCGTCCTCCTCTTGTTCAGTCCAGCTTGCCCATCCGATCCAGCACCGTCATGGTGCGGCAGAAGTCCTCGGACACGTTGAGCACATCCTCCGCCGTGCCCTTCAGCGCCCCGGCCTCCACCAGCTTCTCCACCGTGGGGCGGTAGTACTCGGGCACCTCGTCCAGCGTCTTGTAATAGGTCATCTCGTCATCCTCCTCCGGATCAGGTTTGGGGTCGGGGTCGGGCTCCGGCTCCGGCTTGGGGGCCAGGGCTGCCGCCACATCCCGGCGGAAGTCGTCCATGCTCTTGCCCTGGCGGGGAAACCAGTGCTCCACGTCGGCGTGGCCGGAGGCGATCCCCCGGCGGTAGCCCTCGCTGTGGCAGATCACCACCCCGTCCGCCAGCGGGTTCAGGCCGTACTCTTTGCACAGCAGGGCGGTGAGCTCCACCGCCTCCCGGTATACCGTTTTAAAATAGGCCGGGTCGGTGAGCGCGTCCTCACAGATCTCAAAGGAAATGTGGGTGTTGTTGGCGCTGCCGCCGCTGGTGCCCGTGCCGGCGTGCCAGCCCCGGTGGTTCCAGGGCAGGGTCTGCACCGACGCGATGGAACCGTCGGCCAGCCTACCGATGAAGCCGTGGACGCACACGTCCAGCCCCGGGCGGTTCCAGTGGTTGCCGTTCTTGTTCCAGCCCAGCAGGGCCATGAGGGCGGCGTAGTCCCCGTCCCCGCCCTTCACGGGCTGGACGTACCGCCGCAGGTTCGGGTTGTCCGCCCCGGTGGAGTGCACCATGACGCCCTTGGGCTGGATGGTGCGCTTGGTGCGATAGCAGTCATTTTCCGTCAAAAGGCAGCGGATCAGCTTCATTGGCCGTTCCCCCCGCTCTGGTTCTGCCGTTCTATCTGGGTTCCAAAGTAAAAGGCGATGATGACGGTATACACCGTCATAAAGTCCTGGCCCACCTCCCCGGTGACCGCCAGGAAGGCGAACACCGCCGTCAGCGCCAGCGTCACCAGCGACTTGACGCACAGCAGCCGGGCCAGCCGGTTCTGCAATACCTCTTTCATCCAATTCTCCTCTCTGTGATTGCGTTCGGGCCCCGCGCAGGGGGCCTCAACCACGGTTATGCGCCCCGCCCCGCCGCCGTGCCTGTCCGTTCCGCCCTGTCCGCAGCCTCCATGGCCCTCCTCCCTTCCGGGGAACAGGATTTTTCCCGGCGGCTGTTGCTCTTTTGAGTACAAGGTGATATAATGTCTTGCCAAACATTTCAACTCAACGCTGGGAGGGTTCCCCATGTAAAGCCGGCCATCCACCCCACAACCAAACCTATTACAATGGAGGGAACACCCCATGTCACAATACGAATCGGAAATCAAACGCCGCCGAACCTTTGCCATCATCAGCCACCCCGACGCGGGCAAAACCACCCTGACGGAGAAATTCCTGCTCTACGGGGGCGCCATCGCCCAGGCCGGGGTGGTGAAGGGCAAGAAGAACGCCCGGGCCGCCACCTCCGACTGGATGGAGATCGAAAAGCAGCGCGGGATCTCCGTCACGTCCTCTGTGATGCAGTTCCAGTACGAGGGCTTCTGCATCAACATTCTGGACACACCGGGCCACCAGGACTTCTCGGAGGACACCTACCGCACCCTGATGGCCGCCGACTCCGCCGTGATGGTGATCGACGCCGCCAAGGGCGTGGAGGCCCAGACCCGGAAGCTGTTCAAGGTGTGCCGCCTGCGGGACATCCCCATCTTCACCTTCATCAACAAGATGGATCGGGAGGCCCGGGATCCCTTCGAGCTGTGCCAGGAGCTGGAGCACGAGCTGGGCATCGACACCTACGCCGTCAACTGGCCCATCGGCTGCGGCAAGGCGTTTCAGGGCGTGTACGACCGGGATCGGAAGCGGATTATCCACTTCACCTCCAACGGCGGCTCCAAGGCGGCCACCGCCACCGAGGTGGCCCTGGACGATCCGGCCCTGGCGGAACTCATCGGTTCCTCCTACCGGGATCAGCTCAACGACGAGATCGAGCTGCTGGACGGCGCGTCTTGCGAGTTCGACCTGGATCGGGTGCGCCACGGGCAGCTGTCCCCGGTGTTCTTCGGCTCCGCCCTCACCAACTTCGGCGTGGAGCCCTTCCTGGAGGACTTCCTGAGAATGACTACCGCCCCCCTGCCCCGGACGGCGGGGGACAAGCTCATCGACTCCTTTGACGACGGCTTCTCCGCCTTCGTGTTCAAAATCCAGGCCAACATGAACAAGGCCCACCGGGATCGGATCGCCTTCATGCGGGTGGTGTCCGGCAAGTTCGAGGCGGACAAGGAGGTCTACCACGTCCAGGGGGGCAAAAAAATCAAGCTCTCCCGGCCCCAGCAGCTCATGGCCGCCGAGCGGGAGATCATCGAGGAGGCCTACGCCGGGGACATCATCGGCGTATTCGACCCGGGCATCTTCTCCATCGGGGACACCCTGTGCACCGCCGCCCACAAATTCCAGTTCGACCCCATCCCCACCTTCGCCCCGGAGCACTTCCGCCGGGTGCGCCCCCTGGACACCATGAAGCGCAAGCAGTTCCTCAAGGGGATGGAGCAGATCGCCCAGGAGGGCGCCATCCAGATCTTCAAGACCCCCTACTCCGGCATGGAGGAGGTCATTGTGGGCGTGGTGGGCACGCTGCAATTCGACGTGCTGGAGTACCGGTTGAAAAACGAGTACGGCGTGGATCTCTACGCCGAGGGCCTGCCCTACGAGTACCTGCGCTGGCTCCACCACGAGGGGGAGGAGCCCCTCCGGGCGGAGGATCTCACCCTCCCCGGGGACGCCATGCTGGTGGAGGACTACCGGCAGAACCAGCTGCTGCTGTTCGCCTCCCAGTGGTCCATCAACTGGACGGCGGAGCGGAACAAGCAGATCACCCTGTCCGAGTTCGGCGGGGCCAAATTCTGAGAACGGGGCGGCGGGGAAAATCCGCCGCCCTTTTGCGCACCCAACCGGGTTTTCCCTCATAGGATGGGCAAAAGGAGGGTAAAACCATGGCAAACACCTATCTGCTCAGCGACGGGGCCAAGCGTTACCTGTGCTGCTACTACCAGATCCTGGACGAGATGATCCAGGGCGTCACCACCGCCAGGCTCACCCAGAGCGTCTCCCACAACCTCATCGTCCAGCTGATCCCCCACCACCAGGCCGCCGTCCGGATGTGCCGGAACCTTCTGGAGGTGTCCGACGACCGGGCCGTCCGTCGCCTGGCCCAGGGCATGGCGGAGCAGCGGACCCAGACCGTCCAGGCCCTGGAGCAAATCCTGCCCGCCGCGGATCAGCTCACCAACCCCCGGCCGGAGCTGCGGCTATGCCAGCGGCGGATGGATCTGATCCTCCGGGAGATGTTTGCCCGGATGCGCTCCGCCCCGGAGGGGAACCGGGTGGACGCGGTGTTCCTGCATCAGATGCTCCCCCACTGCCGGGGCGCCGCCCAGGCCGCCCGGAACACCCTGCGGTACGAGCTGTGCACCCAGCTGCCCCCCGTGCTGCGGGGCGTGCTGGACGCGCAGTGCCGGGACGCGCGCCGCGTGGAGGCTTCCCTCCGGCGGATGGGCTGCTCTGCGGCTTCTTGACAACAGAAGACGTTTGTATCAAGGGGGATCGCTTGCTTTTTGACCCCGTTCCTGTTATACTTATGGCTCACGGCATCACCGCCAGGATGAAAGAGAAAGGAAGTGACGCCCATGTGGGCGGAGCGCAGCGTATTTTATCAGATCTATCCCCTGGGCTTCTGCGGGGCCCCCAGGGAGAACGACGGCGTCCCTGCCAGCCGCATCGGCAAAATCGGGGACTGGGCCGGACATATTCAAAAGCTGGGGGCGGACGCGGTCTACCTGTGTCCTATTTTTGAGAGCGACCGCCACGGCTACGACACCCGGGACTACCGCAAAATCGACTGCCGCCTGGGCACCAACGAGGACTTCGCCCAGGTGTGCGAAACCCTCCACGCCCACGGGATCAAGGTGGTGCTGGACGGGGTGTTCAACCATGTGGGCCGGGGCTTCTGGGCCTTTCGGGACGTGCAGGAGAAGAAGTGGGACTCCCCCTACAAGGACTGGTTCCACATCAGCTTCGACGGCAACTCCAACTACAACGACGGTTTCTGGTACGAGGGCTGGGAGGGCCACTTCGAGCTGGTGAAGCTCAACCTGCGCAACCCCGCCGTAGTGGACTACCTGCTGGACACGGTGAAGTTCTGGGTGGACGAGTTCGGCATCGACGGGCTGCGTCTGGACGTGGCCTACTGCCTGGACAAGGACTTTTTGCGCCGCCTGCGCTCCTTCTGCAATGAGCTGAAGCCGGAGTTTTTCCTGCTGGGCGAGACCCTCCACGGGGATTACAACCAGTGGGTCAACGACGAGATGCTCCACTCCTGCACCAACTACGAGTGCTACAAGGGGCTGTACTCCAGCTTCAACTCCATGAACCTGTTTGAGATCGTCCACAGCCTGAAGCGGCAGTTCGGCCCGGAAAACTGGACGCTGTACAAGGGCAAGCACCTGCTGTGCTTCGCCGACAACCACGACGTGACCCGGGTGGCCTCCATCCTGCAAAATCCGGAGCACCTGCCCCTGCTGTACGGGGTGCTGTTCGGGATGCCCGGCATCCCCTGCCTCTACTACGGCAGCGAGTGGGGGGCCAAGGGCGACAAGGGCCAGGGGGACGAGGCCCTGCGGCCCTGCTTCGACGAGCCGGAGTGGAATGAGCTGACGGATCGGATCGCCGCCATGGCCAAGGCCCACCGGGACAGCGAGGCCCTGTGCTGGGGCGGCTTCCAGGACGTGGTGCTCACCAACAAGCAGGCCATCTTCCAGCGCCGCACCGACGGCGAGCGGGTGCTGGTGGCGGTGAACGCGGACAGCCAGCCCTACACCGCCCACTTCGACGCGGGCTGCGGCCGGGCAGTGGATCTGCTCACCGGGGAGGAGCACGACTTCGGCGGCGGCAGCGAGCTGCCCCCCTACAGCGTATTTTATTGGAAGTGTGAGCGGTAATCTGTTTTGTACAGAAAAAGGGCCCGGAAGCATGGCTTCCGGGCCCTTTCTTATTCCTCCGGATGGCAGATCCCCCGGGAGGGGCAGCCATCGCAGCCGCATCCACAGCCGGACTTGCCCATCTTCCGCCCCTTCCACTGGCCCCGGATCACGGCGGCCAGCACCAGGGCGATCAGGGCGATCACCAGGAGATTGCCCCAGTTTTCGCTGAGAAACCCAGCCATATCTCACACGCTCCCCACAGGGGCCCGCTTGGCGGCGGGCCGTAAGAGCAGATACAGCAGCCCCGCCAGCAGCGCCAGCGCCACAACCGTAAACGGATTGAAGGCCAGCGTCCCCGCCAGCAGCCCGCCCAGCTGGTACACGATCAGTGAGATCACATAGGCGAAGCCGCACATATAGCCGATGGCGGCCCACGTCCAGCGGGGGCTGTTCATCTCCCGCCGGATGGCGCCGATGGCGGCAAAGCAGGGGGCGCACAGCAGGTTGAAGATCATAAAGGCATAGGCCGAGGGGCCGGTGAACACCGCCGCCAGGTTCCGATACACGTCCCCCGGGTACAGCACCTGGAGGGTGGCCACCACCTCCTCCTTGGCGATGAGGCCGGTGAGGGTGGCCACGGCGGTCTGCCAGTGTCCGAAGCCCAGGGGGGCGAACAGCACCGCCACCATCCGGCCCACGGTGGCCAGCAGGGAGAAGTCGCTGTCCGACACCAGGCCGAAGGCCCCGCCCTCAAAGCCAAAGCTCTGGAGGAACCACAGCGCCACGGTGGACAGAAGGATCACGGTGCCCGCCCGCTTCACAAAGGACCAGCCCCGGTCGGCGGTGGTGCGCAGCACGTTGGCGGCGGAGGGCAGATGGTAGGCGGGCAGCTCCATGACAAAGGGGGCGGGCTCGCCGGAGAAGGCCCGGAACTTTTTCAGCATCAGGCCGGACACCACCACCGCCCCCACGCCGATGAAGTAGGCAGACACCGCCACCCAGACGGACTTGCCGAACAGCGCCCCGGCGAACAGGCCGATGATGGGCATCTTGGCGCTGCACGGGATGAAGCAGGTGGTCATAATCGTCATCTTCCGATCCCTGTCCTGATCGATGGTGCGGGAGGCCATCACCCCCGGCACGCCGCAGCCCGTGGCCACCAGCATGGGGATGAAGGACTTGCCGGACAGGCCGAACCGGCGGAACAGCCTGTCCATGATGAAGGCCACCCGGGACATATAGCCCACGTCCTCCACAATGGCCAGCAGCAGGAACAGCACCAGCAGCTGGGGCACGAAGCCCAGCACCGCCCCCACGCCGCCCACAATGCCGTCCAGCACCAGGGACTTCACCGCGTCGTTGCAGTGGAGGGCGTCCAGGCCGTTCTCGATGAGCACAGGCAGACCGGGCACCCAGGCGCCATAAGTTTGGGGATCCGGCTCCGTTACGGTGAGGGCCTCCCGGTAGGCCGGCTCGGTGGCCTTCAGGGTGATCACCTCGCCGGCATCCTCATCGTAGAGGTAGACCTCCGGCTCCCCGGCCTCATAGGCGGCGATGATGGCCTGGGCCTCCTCAAACGCGCCCGCGGCCTCGTTGTAGCCCTCCGTATCCGAGCCGGTGAAGGGGACAAACCAGCCGTCCCCGAACACGCCGTCGTTGGCCCAGTCGGTGAGCCGCGCCCCTACGGAGACGGGCCAGGGGCCCATGGCGATGGCGTAGATCAAAAACATCACCGCCACGAAGATGGGCAGGGCCAGCACCCGGTTGGTCACCACCCCGTCGATCCTGTCCGACAGGGTGGCGGCGTGCTTGGCGGTCTTTTTCTCCACCGCCTTGGCCACCACGCCGCCGATGTAGTCGTACCGCTGGTTGGTGATGATGGACTCCGCGTCGTCGTCCAGCTCCCGCTCGCAGTCGGCGATGTGCTCCTCCAGATGGGCCCGGAGCTGGCCGTCGATGCCCAGCTCCTCCAGCACCTTCTCGTCCCGCTCGAACACCTTGATAGAGTACCAGCGCAGATGCTGTATGTCCACCCGATCCTGGATGGACTCCTCGATGTGGGCCAGGGCGTGCTCCACGCTGCCGGTGAACATATGGGGGATCTCCCCCGCCTTGTGGGCCTGGGCCAGCGCCCCGGCCCGCTCCGCCGCGGCCAGCCCGCCCTCGTTCTTCAGGGCGGAGATCTCCACCACCTCGCAGCCCAGGGCCTTCCCCAACCGCTCCAGGTCGATCTTGTCCCCGTTCTTCCGCACCAGATCGATCATGTTCACCGCCACCACCACCGGCAGCCCCAGTTCGATGAGCTGAGTGGTGAGGTAGAGGTTGCGCTCGATGTTGGTGCCGTCCACGATGTTCAGGATGGCGTCGGGCTGCTCCTTCACCAGGTAGTTCCGGGTCACCACCTCCTCCAGGGTGTAGGGGGACAGGGAGTAGATCCCGGGCAGATCCTGTATGATCACGTCGGGGCGGCCCTTGAGCCGGCCCTCCTTCTTCTCCACCGTCACCCCGGGCCAGTTGCCCACGTACTGGTTGGAGCCGGTGAGGGCGTTAAACAGCGTTGTTTTCCCGCAGTTGGGATTGCCCGCCAGGGCAATTTTCACATCCATTGTATATCGTTCACTCCTCCACCTCGATCATTTCCGCGTCCTCCTTGCGCAGGGACAGCTCGTACCCCCGCACCGTCAGCTCCATGGGATCGCCCAGGGGGGCCACCTTCCGGACGTAGATCTCCACCCCCTTGGTGATCCCCATGTCCATGATCCGGCGGCGCACCGGGCCCTCCCCGTGGAGGCGGCGCACCACCGCCGTTTTGCCCACCCGAACATCCTTCAATGTTTTCATGGCGTTCTCCTCCAAACGCTGTCCAGCCCATTGGTTAGAAACAGCTAACTTTTTCAGCGTAGGTAGTGTACCACCCCTAACTTTCGTTGTCAATAGCAAATACGGCGAATTTTCCCGCCCACGCCGCCCCGGAAGATTTTCCCGTTTCCCGCTTCCTATCTTTCGGCAAACGTGGTATAATACTTTTTATCATTGCGCTCCACAGACAAAATTGCGGCGGGAGGGGTTCCCATGGAATTAAACGAGAAAACCCTGGCCAGCGAGCTGGCCTTTGACGGCGTGCTGCTCAAGCTCTACCGGGATCAGGTGGAGCTGGCGGACGGCGGCACCTCGGTGCGGGAGATGGTGCACCACCCCGGCGGCGCGGCGGTGGCCGCCCTGGACGGGGAGGGAAACGTGTATCTGGAGCGCCAGTTCCGCTACCCGTACCATAAAATTGTCACCGAGATTCCCGCCGGCAAGCTGGAGCCGGGGGAGGATCCCTTTGACGCCATCCGGCGGGAGCTGAAGGAGGAGATCGGCGCCCAGGCCGGCCGGTGGGACGCTCTGGGCTATATCATGCCCAGCGTGGGCTACACCGACGAGATGCTCTACCTCTTTCTGGCCCGGGATCTCACCTTCGGCGACCGGCACCTGGATCGGGACGAGTTTCTGGAGCCCTTCAAGCTGCCCTTTGCCGAAGCCCTGGAGATGGCGGCGGACGGGCGGATCAACGACGCGAAAACCCTGGCCGCCCTGTACCGGGCGGATCGGCTCATGAGAAAGGAGCGGGAGGAAGCCCATGGGTAAGAAAATCCTGGTGGTGGAGGACGAGCGCAACATTGTGGACATCCTCACCTTCAACCTCCAGCGGGAGGGGTACGACACCCTGGAGGCACTGGACGGGGCGGCGGGCCTGCGGCTGGCCCTGGAGCAGGATCCGGATCTCATCCTGCTGGATCTGATGCTGCCCAAGCTGGACGGCTTCCAGGTGTGCCGCACCCTGCGGGAGCAGGGCCGGGCCACCCCCATCATCATGCTCACCGCCCGGGAGGAGGAGACGGACAAGGTGCTGGGCCTGGAGCTGGGGGCGGACGACTATATCACCAAGCCCTTCTCCATGCGGGAGCTGCTGGCCCGGGTGAAAAGCAACATCCGCCGCACCGATATGCTGGCCCAGGCCGCCCCGAAAAGCCCCGGAAACCGGCTGGATCTGGGCCGGGTGCAGGTGGACACGGACACCATGATCGTCTACAAGGACGGCCAGCCCCTGGAACTCACCCAGCGGGAATATGAGCTGGTCAAGACCCTGGCCTCCAGCCGGGGCCAGGCCGTCTCCCGGGAGACCCTGATGGAGCGGGTGTGGAACTACGACGGCTACGTGGGGGACGTGCGGGCGGTGGACGTGGCCATCCGCCGCCTGCGGGAAAAGCTGGAGGACGACCCCGCCGACCCCAAATTCATCATCACCCGCCGGGGCCTGGGCTACGCCTTCGGGGTATAACGGCGATCTGCATGAATCGCGCTTTTGACGCTTTGTAGGGGCGGGGCTTGCCCCGCCCGTGCCGGTAACGGCAGCATCCCAGGCGGGAGGGGCAAGCCCCTCCCCTACAGATTCTAAATTTCGGAGAGGATGGCCCGCCCATGCGCCGTACGTTACACCTGAAGCTGGTGCTCATTCTGGTACTGCTCATCGTATCCCTCATGGTGGTGGTGGGCGCGTTCCTCATGAACTCCGTCACCGGCTACTATATCCAAGACTTCTACAGCCAGATCGCCGCCGCCTTCGGCCAGGACAACGCCGACTTTGTCCGGGATCTCCAGACCGCCCGGGAGGGGGAGACGGACGGCGCCGCCATGGTGGAGGCGGTGCTGTCCACCAACGAGGGCGTGCTGGGGGTGGATCGGCGGCACCGCAATTTCTTTGTGCTGGACGGCGCCACCGGCCGCTATCTGGGCGGATCCGCCCCGGAGCCGGAGGGGGGCGTGGCTGTCACCCCCAACCTCTCCAAGGCCCTGCTGGGGCAGATGGGCTTTGAAAGCAGCGTCACCGCCGACTACATGGACGCCGCCATCCCCATCACCCGGGGCGGGCAGGACTATATCATCTACCTCCTGGACAGCCGGGAGACCGCCCGGGCCCTGAACGCCGAGATGTTCAGCCTGATCCTGGAGGCCCTGGCCCTGGGCCTGGTGATCTCGGTGCTGCTGTCCTTCCTGCTGGCCAAAACCATGGTCAACCCCCTCCAGCGGCTCACCGACGGCATCGAGCAGGTGGCCCGGGGGGACTTCTCCCGGAAGCTGGAGGTGTCCAGCAGCGACGAGATCGGCCAGCTCACCGAGAGCTTCAACACCATGGCCCAGCAGCTGGAAACCAACATCAACGAGCTGGAAAAGGCGGAGCAGGAGCGCAAGGACTTCGTGGCCAACGTGTCCCACGAGCTGCGCACCCCCCTCACCAACATCCGCAGCTATGCCGAGACCCTGGACGACGGGGTGGGCGGCCTGTCCCCGGAGATGGAGAAGAAATTCCTGGGGGTGATCCTCAACGAGTCCGACCGGATGGCCCACATTTTGCAGGATCTCCTTACCCTGTCCCGGTTCGACTCCGGGCGCAGCGAACTGCGCCTCACCCTCTTTCCCTTCGCCCAGGCGGTGGACGACACCTACCAGGCCATCCTCATGGACGCCCAGAACCACGCCCACACCGTGGAGCTGCGCCTGCCCGACCGGCTGCCCCAGGTGCGGGCCGACCGGGAGCGGATCATGCAGGTGATGATGAACATTGTGTCCAACGCCATCAAGTACACCCCCGACGGCGGGCACATCGTCCTGTCCGCCGGCCAGGAGGGGGACAAGGTGTGGATGGAGGTGGACGACAACGGCATCGGCATCCCCGAGGGGGATCGCGACCGCATCTTCGAGCGGTTCTACCGGGTGGACAAGGCCCGTTCCCGGCAGTCCGGCGGCACGGGGCTGGGCCTGTCCATCGCCCGGGAGATCATGCACCGGCACCAGGGCCGGCTCTATCTGGTGGACAAGGCGGAGCCCGGCCTCACCATCCGCATGGAGCTGCCCGTGGCCGGCCCGGAGGAAAACGATCATGAGGGATAAGCAATCCGCCCTGGAGTGGGGGAAAAACGCCGCCATCGTCCTGCTCACCCTGTCCGCCGCGGCGCTGCTGTCCATGACCCCCCTGGTGCGGGACAGCGGGCTGGTGGAGCTGCTGGGCCTCCGGCCCGCCCCGACGGGCGCCAGCATCGGAGGGGCCCAGTCCGGCCCCATCCTCCCCGCCCGCCTGGCGGTATGCCGGGACGGGGATCGCTTCGGCCTGCAATATGACGACGGCCGGATGGACGAGGTGTTCGCCGCCTTCGTCCCCCTGCTGGGGGACGCGCTGACCGGGGCCGGGGAGCCCGCCGCCCTGTCCGACAGCCAGTGGCGGGCCTGCCTGCGCCGGCGGGGGGCCTACTTCGACTTCTCCGGGGAGATCCCCCTGGCCGCCCTGGCCCGGTGGCTGGGGGGCGGGGACTGCCCGCTCAAAGGCAGCGCCCGCCGGGTGGCCCTGGTGGCCGAGGAGGGGGACGCCGTGTCCCTGTGCTGGGAGGACGCCGGGGACGGCGGGTACTTCACCTGCCCCACCGCCCTGTCCCGATCTCTCCACCTGGATCCGGCGGTGGAGGCCGTCACCCCCAACGGCGCCTACTTTGCCTTTGAGGACGAGAGCCTGAACCGCCTGCTGAATCCCTTCACCCTGATCACCGAGGGGGAGCCCGCCGCCGGCCTGTACGACGTCTCCGCCCCCCTGTCCTCCGCCGCCGGGGCGGAGGCGCTGGTGGACGCCCTGTCCTTCAACAGCCGGAACCACGCCCCCGGCAGCAGCGGCGAGGTCTATATGGACGGCACGGATCGGCTGGTGATCCGGGACGGGGTCACCGCCACCTACCGGGCCGCCCAGAGCGGCAAGTACCCGGTGGAGCACACCAACGGCGTCGTCTCCGCCGCCCAGGCCGCCGAGGGGGCCCGGGCCCTGGCCGAGCGGGCCATGGCGCCCCTGTGCGGGGAGGCCCGGCTGTACCTGCTGTCCGTCCGGCCCTACGGGGACGGCTGGCAGGTGCGGTTCGGCTACCGCCTGGGGGGCAGCGCCGTCTACCTCTATGACGAGGGCTGGGCGGCGGAGTTTCTGGTGCGGGACGGCTGCATCACCCAGTTCGTCCTCCATCTGCGGCAGTACACCGCCCAGAAGGAAAACGCCCTGCTCCTGCCCATCCGGAAGGCGGCGGCCATGCTGCCCGACCTCACCCGGGAGCGGCGGGAGCTGGTGATCCAATACCGGGACGGGGGCGGCCAGTCCGTCTCCCCCGGCTGGGAGGCGGTGTGACGGATGGAATGGCCCAAGCTGAAAAACATCATCATCCTCATTCTGCTGCTGGTGAACGGCTTCCTGCTGGTGCTGGTGGGGACGCGGTATACCGAGTCCGTCCAGTACGAGCGGAAGGCGCTGGAGCTCACCCTGGTCAGGCTGGAGGCCCGGGGCATCCGGGTGGAGGCGGACAGGCTGGCCTCCGCCGGGGAGCTGCCCCCCCTCACCGTGGAACGGGATCCGGATCGGGAGCTCCGGCTGGCCCAGGCCCTGCTGGGCGGGGAGGCCGTCCAGGCGGACAACCGGGGGGGCGGGCTGTACCTCTATCAGAACAGCAGCGGCGCGGTGAGCGTCCGGGCGGGCGGGGAGCTGTCCGCCGAGCTGACCGGCGGCCCCGGCCTGTCCGCCGACGGCAGCCCGGAGCGCCACGCCGCCGGCCTGCTGAAAAAAATGGGCGTGGACGGGTCGCAGATCGGCATGGCGGAGGAGGACGGCTGGACGCGGGTGCGGTTCCGGCAGACCCGGGGCGGCAGGCCGCTGTTCTCCTGTGAGGTGGAGTTCGCCTATCAGGACGGCACCCTGCGCTCCGTCCAGGGCACTCTGCTGGCCGCCCCCGACGGCACGGCGGAGCGGGCCCAGTCCATGACCCTGCCCACGGCGCTGACCCGCTTCTCCGAGGAGATCGCCGCCACCGGCGACGTGTGCTCCGCCATCCAGTCCATGGAGCCGGGGTGGCGGGGGACGGTTCAGCCCATGTCCGGCGGCGTCCGGCTCACCCCGGCCTGGCTGGTCACCACCGACACCGCCCGGTACTACCTGGACTGCGCCACCGGGGCCCTCGCCCGCGTACCCGATCCATAAGACAGCCCGCCGCGCCGCCTCCCGGCTGGTTCCGGGCGGGCGGCGCGGCGTTTTTTCCGGATGAAGGCCCGCCCGGTATGTCAGACAGGCCCTCCCTCATATGGATAGATCGATGATCCTGAAATCGCGAGGGGGTGCGCCCTTGTCTACCCTGTTGGCCGGAACCTTACTGCTGACCGCCACCGGCCTGTTCTCCCAGGTGGTGGGCTTTGTCTACCGGATGTTCTTATCCCGCCTCATCGGCGCGGAAACCATGGGGCTGTACCAGCTGGTCATGCCCGCCTACTCCATGCTCATGTCGGTGACCGCCGTGGGGCTGACGGTGGCGGTGTCCACCCTGTCCGCCCGGTACCACGCCCTGGGGGACGACGGCGCCGTGCGGCACATACTCCGCCGGGCCCTGGGGGGCTTTTTCCTGCTGGCCGTCCCCCTGGGCATCGCCGTGGCCGCCCTGTCCGACCCCATCTCCGTCTACCTCTTAGGCGATGCCCGCACCCGCCTGGGCGTGGTGCTGCTGGTGCCCTGCGTGCTGCTCACCGGGGTGGAGAACCTCCACAAGCACTGCTTTTACGGCATCGGCAGGGTGCGCCCCCCCGCCGCCGTGGAGACGGCGGAGCAGCTCATCCGGGCGGGGGCGGTGCTGGGTCTGCTGGCGGCCCTGCTGCCCCGCTCGGCGGAGGAGACGGTGGGCGTCATCGTGCTGGGCATGGTGTTGTGCGAGGTGTGCTCCTCCTGCGCCCTCACCCTGCTGTTCCGGCGGCACTGGCGGCAGTTTCCCCCCGGCCCCGCCCGGGAGGAGGTGAGCCGCCGCCGGCTGTTCGCCATCGCCCTGCCGGTGGGGGCCACCTCCCTGCTGGGGACGGTGCTGGGCTGCGCCAACTCGGTGCTCATCCCCGCCAAGCTGGTGGAGGGGGGCATGGCCCTGCCGGAGGCCATGTCCGAGTTCGGGGTGCTGTGCGGCATGACCCTGCCCCTGCTGGGGCTGCCCACGGGCTTCATCGGGGCGTTGTGCCTGGTGATGGTGCCCGATCTCTCCCGGCGCACCGCCCGGGGGGATCGGCGGGCGGCGGCGGGCTTCCTGGATCGGGTGATGTCCGCCACCTCCCTGCTGATGGCCCCGGCCATGGCCCTGCTGGCAGTGGTGGGGCCCACCATCGGCCGGGCCATGTTCCGGGACGACCGGGTGGGCGAGCTGATCCTCCCCCTGGCCGTGGGTACCCTGCTGGGCTGCTGGCAGTCGGTGCTGTCCGGGGCGCTGAACGGCCTGGGCCTCCAGGGCAAGGGGGCCCGGAACGCCATCCTCAGCGACGCGGCGCAGCTGGCCTTCACCTTTTTCGCCGTGCCCCGGTGGGGGCTGCCGGGGTTCGCGGCGGGGTTCGTGGTCTCCGGCATCGTGGGGGCGGGACTCAACCTGGCCAGCGTCCTCCGGGCGGCGGAGCTGCGGGCCCGGTGGTTCCGGTGGTTCGGCCGGCCCCTGCTGGCGGCCGTCTTTATGGGGCTGTGGTGCAATCTGTTCTTCCGGATTATGCTGGACGCGGGCTGCGGCCAGGGCTGGTCGGCGCTGGCCTGCTCCGCCCTGGGGCTGGTGCTGTACGCCGCCGCCCTGCTGGCCCAAGGCACGTCCGTCACAGTGGTGTTTGCCCGGTTCGGAACCTATTTCAGGCAGAGGAGGCATACGGCATGAATCCAAATATCCTCATCTCCACCGGCGGAGGGGATCCCTCCAACTACCTGGCCGCCCTGAAGGCCGCCGGGGCCCAGGGGGAGGCCCGCTGCCTCCCCGCCCCGGATCTGCATTATGACGGCCTGCTGCTGGCGGGGGGCGGGGATATGGAGCCCGCCCGGTTCGGCCAGCCGGACTGCGGCTCCCGGGACATCGACCCCGCCCGGGACGGGGCGGAGCTGGCCCTGCTGGACGCCTTCCGCGCCGCCGGGAAGCCGGTGCTGGCCGTCTGCCGGGGGTTCCAGGTGGTGAACGTGTGGCTGGGGGGCGATCTGGTGCAGGATCTCCCCCCTGCCCTGGCCCCCTTCCACGGGGGCGGGGAGGGGGATCGGGTGCACCCGGTGCACGCTGTGGAGGGCTCCCTGCTTCACCGGCTGTACGGCCCGGTGTTTTCCGTGAACAGCGCCCACCACCAGGCCCTGGGGCGGCTGGGGCGGGGGCTGTCCGTCACCGCCCGCTCGGAGGGCGGGGTGGCGGAGGCGGTGGAGCACGAGACGCTGCCCCTCATCGCCGTCCAGTTCCACCCGGAGCGGATGACCGGGGCAAAGGCCAGGCCGGACACGGTGGACGGCGGGGCTGTGTTCCGGGCTTTTCTCAACATGGTGCGCAACGTATAAACATCGCGCCCTCCCAGTGGGAGGGCGCGATGTTTACAGCGGCTGTCCGTCGGAATTGAACAGGGGCAGCTTCTCCAAAAACAGGATGTCGTCCCGCTTGGCGGCGTCCCCCTCGGCCAGAATGGCCATGCGGCCCACCACCTGGCCTTCCGCCTGCTCCACCAGGCTCTCCACCGCCGCCAGGGAGCCGCCGGTGGAGATCACGTCGTCCAGGATCAGGATGCGCTTGCCCTTGATCTTGGCCGCGTCCGCCCCGTCCATGTACAGCTTCTGCTCCCCCTCGGTAGTGATGGAGCGATCCACCGCCTCAAACACCCCGTTCATGTACGCCTTTTTCTTCTTGCGCACCAGGAAATACTCGTTGCGGCCGCTCTGACGGGCCATCTCGTGCACCAGCGGGATGGCCTTGGCCTCCGGGGCCACCATGTAGTCGAACTCCGGCGCGAGCTTCAGCAGATCCCGGGCGCAGGCGCAGGTGAGTTCCACGTCCCCGAATATGACAAACGCGCCGATCATCAGCGTGTCGCTGATGGGGCACAGGGGCAGACTGCGCGTCAGCCCCGCTACCTTCATCTCATAGGTCATTTCCAGTCAACTCCCAGTTGGGGCGGGCCGGGTGCTCCCCCGCCGCCCGTTGTGATTTGTACGAGAGATATTATACTCCCCCTGTCCCTTCTTGTCAAAATGTAATGAAGTTCTGGGGAAAAGAAAAAAACTATGGAAATCCGTGAGGCTCTGTGCTATGATATCCTTGTCAACTCAATATCCTTCGGTATAATCGGAACGGGATGGGTTCCGAGTCTCTACGGCCTGACCGATTTCAGGCGGCTACCGAAAACAGAACAGGCCCGGAAGTTCACGCGCTTTCCGGGCTGATTTTGTTTTTCCCGATCCGGTTTGCCCGAAGGAAATTCTGGAGAGGGAGTTTTTTATGGAGAAAATTTTTAAGCTCAAGGAGAACGGCACCTCGGTGCGCACCGAGATCGTGGCCGGACTCACCACGTTCATGACGATGGCCTACATCATCGCCCTGAACCCCAATCTGATCGTCGGCTTTGGCCAGGGCGCCTTCGGCGGCTTCGGCGCGGACGGCACCGCCGCCTGGAACGGCGTGTTCCTGGCCACCTGCCTGGCCTCCGCCGTGGCCATGTTCTGCATGGCCTTCCTGGCCAACAAGCCCTTCGCCCTGGCCCCCGGCATGGGCCTCAACTCCTACTTCGCCGTGGTCATCGCCCAGATCGCCGGTGCGGCGGGCTGCTCCTACCTGGCCGGCCTCCAGGCCGGTCTGTGCATCATCCTGGTGGAGGGCATCATCTTCCTGGTTCTGTCCGTGCTGAACGTGCGTGAGAAGATCGTGGAAGCCATCCCCCTGGGGGTGCGCCTGGGCATCGGCCCCGCCATCGGCCTGATGCTGATGAACATCGGCTTCGGCTCCAACGCGGGCGTGGGCGCCGCCTCCGAGCATCAGGTCATGCGGGATTTCTTCGGCGCCCTGGCCGCCAGCACCGCCAAGGAGGCCCTGGGCGAGTACTGGCCCGCCATGGTTCTCACCGTGGTCACCATGTTCATCGGCCTGTTCGCCATCATCATCCTGGCCCACTATCAGGTCAAGGGCGCGGTGCTGTTCGGTATGCTCATCGCCTCGGTGGTCAACTGGGCCGGCCAGGCCATCTTCCTGGCCACCAACCCCTTCGCCGCCCTGGCCACCGCCAGCTGGCTGCCCCCCTTCGGCGACATGGCCGCCACCACCCTGTTCAAATTTGACTTTGCCACCCTGTTCTCCTTGGGCTGGTCCACCGTCATCATCCTGATCATCACCTTCTGCATCATTGATATGTTCGATACCATCGGCACCGTGATCGCTACCGCCAACCGGGCCAAGATGGTGGACAAGGACGGCAAAATGCCCCAGATGCGGGAGACCCTGCTGTCCGACGCCATCGGCACCGTGGTGGGTTCCTGCACCGGCACCTCCACCGTCACCACCTTTGTGGAGTCCGCCTCCGGCGTGGAGGCCGGCGGCCGCACCGGCCTGACCGCCCTCACCACCGGCATCCTGTTCCTGGCCTGTATGTTCATCGCCCCCATCGCGGCCATCATCCCCGCCGCCGCCACCTCCGCCGCCCTCATCTATGTGGGCATTCTGATGCTGAGCGGCCTGAAGAACATCAACTTTGATGATATCGCCACCGCCGCCCCCGTGTTCATCATGCTGCTGGCCATGCCCATCTCCGGCTCCATCGGCCATGGCATCGGCCTGGCCCTGATCACCTACACCGTCATCAAGGTGTTCACCGGCAAGGCCAAGGATGTGTCCGTACTGACCTACGTTATCTCCGTCCTGTTCCTGATCAAGTTTTTCCTCACTGTGTGAGAAAAGGAACCCTATGAAGCGCCCTCCCCGCCTGCGGCGGGGAGGGCGCTTTGCCGTGGGGCAGGCTCCTTTAAAAGCCCAGCCGGGAGTGGTTTCACTCCCGGCTGGGCTTTTTTCCTTATGTCCGCTTGGTTCGGCCGCCCCGCCGCCGGCACTCGGCGTCCGGCCAGAAGTCGTTGGCCTCCATGATGTCCCGCAGGGCGTCCACGTACTTCTCCGACTGGTGCACCACGAAGGCGTCCGCGTCGATGGGCACCTGGCGGGCGTCCATCTGCCGGATGCTCCAGATATAGAGGATGTCCAGGGCGGGGATCAGCCGCGCCCCCTCCACCGTCAGCTCATAGTCGATGGCGGGCGGAAACTGATCCTCGTGCACCACCCGGCGGATCAGCCCGTCGTCCAGGAGCTCCTTGAGCTGCTGGCTGAGCACCTTTTCCGACACGGGCAGCACCTTCAGCGTCTCATTGAAGTGGATCTTGCCGTAGGTGTGGATCTCGTGGAGGATGGTCATTTTCCACTTTCCGCCGATGCAGTGCAGGGTGTAGTGGTACGGGTTGGTGGGCTCGTCAAAGGTCTTTCTGGCCATGGGCAATCGCCTCCTGCGCGTTGGGCCTCTCCGGCCGCCAATACGGGTTCTGTCTCAGTCTGTAGTTTAGCATATTTTCCCCTTGTTGAACAGTACAAATTTTGTCCGCTTTTTTCGGTGAAAATCACGGGAAGTTTTTCACCTCCCCCGTCCTTTTTTTGCACCCTGCCCAAGCTGGTTTGGGCGGATTTGTGCACCTTCCCAGATACCGGGCGGTGAGTGCTTACCAAATGGTAATCAGGTGGGGAAAAAGTATGGATTGCGCGGATAAACGGCTTATTTTATAATTAAATCATAGGAAATGGAACCACCCCAAAGATGAAAAATATCTTTCAAGGAGGAACCCCGCATGATCAAGCGTACCTATCAGGAGCTGGAACCCTACTTCCCCCCCGCCCACTTCGGCGTGACCTGCAAGCGGTATCACGGCAAGGACGAGACCGGCGCCACCAAGTTCTGGATCGGCGTCTCCGAGTTCGAGCCCGGCGGCGGCGCGGAGTGGGCCTATGAGGACAACCCCCTGGAGAAGGTCTACTTCGTCCTGGAGGGCGAGATGACCGTCACCGACAAGGACGGCAACAAGTACGTCATCCACGCCAACGAGTCCATCAGCTTCCCCCCCAACGAGGGCCGCGGCCTGAAGAACGAGTCCGGCAAGCCCGCCAGGATGCTGGTCATCATCAACTACCCCGACGCTTGATCGAAAGGAGAGAACCGCAATGGTTGCCATTGAGAAGAATTTCGTACAGAATATGTTCTCCGTGGAGGGCAAGGTGGCCGTGGTCACCGGCGCCACGGGCGCCCTGGGCAAGGTGCTGGCCAAGGCCTACGGCTACGCCGGCGCCAAGGTCATGATGACCGGCCGCAGCGAGGGCAAGCTGAAGGATCTGGAGGCCGAGTTCAAGGCCGAGGGCATCGACTGCGCCTACTGCGTGGCCGACCCCGCCAAGGAGGGCGACGTGCAGGCCCTGGTGAAGGCCACTGTGGACAAGTACGGCGAGGTGAACATCCTGGCCGTGTGCCACGGCTTCAACAAGCCCAAGCCCATCCTGGAGCAGTCCGTGGAGGAGTGGCAGTACATCATGGACGCCGACTGCAAGAGCGTCTACATCGTGCTGAAGTACGTGGCCCAGCAGATGGTGGCCCAGGGCAAGGGCGGCAAGATCGTGGTGGTCACCAGCCAGCGCTCCAAGCGGGGCATGGCGGGCTACACCGGCTACTGCACCTCCAAGGGCGGCGCCGACCTGATGGTCAGCAGCATGGCCTGCGAGCTGTCCGCCCAGCACAAGATCAACGTCAACTCCCTGTGCCCCACCGTGTTCCGCTCCGAGCTCACCGAGTGGATGTTCGACCCCGAGTCCGAGGTGTACAAGAACTTCCTGAAGCGGGAGCCCATCGGACGTCTGGCCGAGCCCGCCGACTTCGCCGGCTACGCCCTGTTCCTGTCCTCCGACGCGTCCAACTACATCACCGGCGCCAACTGCGACTGCTCCGGCGGTTACCTGACCTGCTAAAAACCACCGCGCCATCCGCTCTGTGGGCGGGCGCACGGAAGTACACACCGATATTATTTTTGGAGGAGATTATCATGGGCAAGACTGTTTTTGTTGACCTGACCCACCCCTTCGGCGCGGAGATCCCCCGCTGGCCCTACTTTGACAAGCCCGACATCGTGGGCGCCCACTCCATGGCCAAGGGCGGCGTGCTCACCCAGTCCATCAAATGCACCATGCACACCGGCACCCACTGCGACGCCCCCCGCCACGTGATGGAGTATGAGTTCGACGGCCGCCGCGCCCGCTACTCCGACGAGATGCCCGTGGACGCCTACACCGGCACCGCCGTGGTGCTCAAGATCGACATCGAGCCCTGGGGCCTCATCACCGACAAGCACCTGGACGCCGCCTGCGAGAAGTACGGCGTGAACCAGGCCGACCTGGAGGGCAAGATCGTCTGCCTGAACACCGGGATGCACCGGCTGTTCGACGACTCCAAGGCCTACTACCACTACTCCGCCGGCACCGGCATCGACGCGGGCAAGTGGTTCGTGAAGAACAAGGTGAAGTGCGTGGCCATGGACAGTCAGGCCCTGGATCACCCCCTGCACACCGCCATGGGCAACAACGGCATGACCCGCATGAACCTGCTGGGCGCCACCGGCAAGCCCATCACCGAGGAGTACAAGGAGCTGTTCGGCGAGGAGGCCTACGCCGAGTTCGACAAGTTCGAGTACATCCGCCTCCACGGCCAGGCCGCCTACGACGAGAAGTTCGGCGAGCTGGAGAACATCGGCGTCTGGGGTACCTGGGAGCCCTGCCACAAGGAGATGCTGGGCCACGGCATCGTGGGCGTGGAGAACCTGGGCGGCGACCTGGACAAGATCCCCGCCGGCGTGTGGTTCCGCTTCAACTGCTTCCCCCTGCGCTGGTACATGGGCGACGGCTCCATGGCCCGCTGCAGCGCCGAGATCGACGAGGATCTGCTGGTGAAGGGCGTGCCCACCCGCACCTACAAGTACGGCGGCACCGGCTACGGCGAGGCCAGCGGCAACGGCGACAGCTGCCTGGAGTACATCCAGAAGCTGTTCAACCGCAACAAATAAGCGTTTTCCTCTCTTTTGGCGGGAGGCCCGGCGGTTCGGGCCTCCTGCCTTTTTCGCGCCCATGAAAAACGGGAAGCGGGGACTTTCCCCGCTTCCCGTTTCACGTTCATACTATTTCTTGATAAAAAGATTTAAAAATCTTTTTATGGCGGCGTGAGACGCCGCCGCGCCTACGGCGCACCAAGAAAAGTATGGACAACATTCTTGGCGGCTGCGCCGCCGGGCCGCATTGTGCGGCCCCATAAAACGATTACATCGTTTTATTAAGAATTAGTATCAGTTCTGTCCAGGTGTAACCCAGGTGTGATCCAGGGGGTCGAAATCGGGATCCCCGGTCTGGGGCGGCTTATCCGTGCCGAAGTCCGGCCGCTCCGTGGGCGTCACGAAGGGGCCGTTGGGATCCACCGGGGGCTGCTCCGGGGGCTGCGGCTCCAGGCCGGGCCGGGGGGTGAGCTCCGCCTTGTCCAGGCCGGCGATGGACACCAGCAGCTTGGCCGCCTCCCCCCGGGTGATGTTGTTCTTGGGCCGCAGCAGGCCGTCGCTGCCCTCCACAATGCCCTGGGACACCAGAGTCTCCACATAGGGACGGGCCCAGCCGCTCACCTTGTCCCCGTCCCCGAAGGAGGACAGGTCGTGCCCCGCCTGATCCGCCAGCACCCGGCCCAGCAGGGTCATGGCCTCCTCCCGGCTTATGGGGCTGTTCAGGTTGGCGTACACCTTGCCGCCCGCGGCGGTGCCCTCGAACACCTTCAGGGCGTACATGGCCTTCACGTGGGGCAGCACCCAGTCGGCGATGGAGGCCGCGTCCGCGAAGGGCAGGGCCACGTCCTTGTACTTGTCCGTGTCCACGTTCAGCAGCCGGCTGAGGAAGGCCACCAGCTCCCCCCGGGACAGCTGGCCGTTGGGCCTGAACTCATAGGAGCCGTCGGGCCTCTGGTAGCCCGTGGTCAGCTCCATCTCGTACAGCTTGGTCACATGGGGGGCGCTCCAGTGGCCCGCGATGTCCACAAAGGGGTCGCCCCGATCCACCGTCACCGGGATGGTCACCGTTTTGCCCCCCGCTGTGGCGGTGATGTTCCCCTTGCCGTTGTCCCCCGCCGCGATGAAGCGGCCCGTCCCGTCAATGGTTCCGATGGCGGGATCCGCCGTCCAGGTCACGTCCTCGTCGCCCATGGACACCGGCAGGTTCCACCAGCGCCCGGAGGCAGTGAGATCCACCGTCTGCCCCGGCTCCACCGTCAGCGAGGCCAGCTGGGCCGTGGAGCCCTCCTTGGACACCCGCAGGCTGTTCAGGCCGTCCACGATCTGCACGGGCATGGCCCCCTGCCCGGAGGAGGAGGCGGAGATGGAATACAGCCCGGCCTGCTCCCCGGCGGTATAGACGGCGGCATTGCCCGTCCCCGGCGTGATGGCGCCGCCGGTGGCGCTCCATTCCAGGGGCTGATCCGGCGCGGGCAGGCCCGCCCCGTCGTAGGCCGTGGCGGTCACCGGCAGCTTGGCCCCGGCCAGCACCACCTGGGTCTCCCCGTCCACGTAGGCCCCGGGGCCCATGCCGGAGGCGCCGGGGTCGTCCGTCACCAGCAGGATGGAGTTGTTCACCCGCCGCCCATCGGTGGACGGGCCGTTTACAATGGCGAACTTCTCCGTACCCGGCAGGGTGGCCCCCAGGTTGGTGGAGCCGCCGCCGTCCAGCGCCACGGCGGACACGCAGCCCAGCTCCTGGAGGCGCTCCGCCACCTGGGCGAAGCTGGCCCCCACGGAATAGCCGCTCTGCCGCCCGTCGATGGTGTAGAGGATCACCGTGCCGTCCTCCCGGATGCCCACGGCGGTGCGGGGGTTGGCCGCAGTGGGAAGATCGGAGGCGGTGATCTGCTCCCCCCGCAGTATGGGGTGGTAGATGCTGCTGATGCCGTAGGCCGCATCCTTCCACTGCTCGCTGACGCCGCCCACCGTCACCGTGATCCGGCGGCCCTCCGTCAGCTCCCGCAGGGCGTCCAGCAGGGCGGCGTTGTCGTGATCCTCGGCGTACAGCATATAGCAGCCCTCGGGGATATTGCCGTTAAAGCTGACCCCTTCCTGGGTGGCGTCGGTCACCGATACCACCTCCAGCTCCAGCGAGCCGTTCAGCTTCATCACGCCGCCGTCCAGCGGGCGGGCAATGGCATACACGCAGGGCCCGCCGCTGTTCACCCGGGAGGAAAAGTCCTGGTTATAGAGATACAGCCCGCCCAAGTACTTGGAATGGCGGTAGGCGTTGAAGCCCGCCAGGGCGGTGGAGAAGGGGGCGCCGTCCGCCTTCTGCCAGGCGGCGCTCTTGGTGATCACGTTCTCGTCGATGAAGGCGCGGCCGTCCCCGGTGAAGCCCAGCAGGGTGTAGTTCTCCACGTCCAGGGAGCGCACCACCCCGTCGGTCACCAGCATCCCCACGATGGTGCCGTCGGTGTTGAACCAGCCGCCGTTGGCGGCCGCCACCACCCGGTAGCCCTGTCCCTCCAGCTGGGCCGCGGCGGAGGCCACGGAGTTGGTGCTGGCCACGTACCTGCCGCTGAACACCACGGGCTTTACGCCGCTGGCGGGGTCGTATGTAATGTAGTGTTCCGTGCGCAGGTCGCTTTTGGACGCCGACCACAGGGACTGTCTGGTGAGGGACACGCCCTCCGCCAGCTGGGTGGTTCGGGCCACCAGCTCGCTGCCCAAGGCCCAGGACGCGAAGGCCGTGGGGGCCAGTCCCGCCGCCAGCGCCAGGGCCAGCGCCATTGCCGTCAACCGTCTGCCGAATTTTTTCATGGGTTCCTCCTTCAGATTGGGCCATGGCCCGCCAACCCGGGCCGGTACAGTAAAAGTTATGTTAACACATTCCCCGCCCTTTGTAAACGGGTAATTTCCCCAAACCGCACAGCAGGGGCGGCTTCCGCCGCCCCTGCCCTTATTTCCTGCGCGCAGGCTCCGCGTTCCGCTCCGCCTGGGGGAGCTGGCCGCCCCGGATCTTTTCCAGAGTGTTGGCCAGGGTCTCCACCTCCTGGAGCTCCAGCAGCTCGCCGATGAGCCGGTTGGATAGCAGGAAGCCTTCCGGGGTAAAATGCCAGCGGCGGCCCCGGCGGGCCGTCCAGCCCTTCTGCTCGTACTCCGCCAGCTTGGCGGCGATGGGGTCGAAATTCATATAGTATTCCCGGCGGTATTCCCACTCCTCGATGCCGTGGGTGGTGCGCAGGCGGAGCATCAGGTATTCGCTGCCCCGCTCCCGCTGGGGGATCTCGTTCATCTCGTCCAGGATCTGCTCGTCCCCCTGAACGCCCCGGATATACTGCTCCACATCCCGGACAAAGGAGTACCGGCAGCCGCCGAAGTCGGAGTGGGCCGCCGCCCCGATGCCGATATAGGGCCGGCCCATCCAATATTTCAGGTTGTGCCGGGACTGATAGCCCGTCTTGGAGAAGTTGGACACCTCGTACTGCTCATAGCCCGCCTGGGCCAGCCGCGCCACCGTCCACAGGTAGCGGGCCGCCTGCTCGTCGTCGTCGGGCAGGCGCTCCCCCCGCTCCACCCGCTGGGCCAGGGGGGTGCCCTCCTCCACCGTCAGCCCGTAGCAGGACAGGTGCTCCGGGGACAGGGCCAGGGCCGCCTCCACCGAGGCGCGCCAGCTCTCCTCCGTCTGCCCCGGCAGGCCGTAGATCAGATCCAGGTTCAAGTTCTTGATCCGGGCCGCCCGGGCCGCCTTTACCGCCGCCTCCGTCTGGGCGTAGGTGTGGGGGCGGTGGACGCTCACCAGCTCGCAGTCGCAGGCGGACTGCATCCCCATGGACAGCCGGTTCACCCCCGCCCGGCGCAGGCGCCGCAGCTGCTTCAGATCCACGCTGTCCGGGTTGGCCTCCAGGGTAATCTCCACGTCCTTGGACAGGGTGAACCGCTTACGCACCGCGCTGAGCAGCTCCAGCAGGCGCTTCTCGCCGTAATAGCTGGGGGTGCCGCCGCCGATGTAGACGCTGTTCACCACCTGCTTTTTGGCCCGGGGCCCCGTCTCCGCGATGTGCCGGAGCAGGGCGCGCTGGTAGTCGTCCATCCGGTCGTCCTGCCCCGCCAGGGAGTAGAAGTCGCAGTAGTCGCATTTGCTCCGGCAGAATGGGATGTGCAGGTATAACCCCAACGTGCTTCCCATAAAGGCCCCCCTTTGTTGGTTCAACGGGCTGTTTTTGTTATTATACTCCTTTTTCCCCCATGATTCAATCCCCATGTTTCGCCAGGTTTTTCAAATCTAATTTTAATAATTATATTTCATGGTTTTCCTCTTGACGTATCAAAGCAATGAGGATATAATAGAACCAGTAGAAAGGCAGGTGCTTGAAATGGAGCAAGCGTTATATCATCTTCCCTGCGACGGCGAACCCCGGCGGCGGGAGCGCCCCACCGAGAAGGGCCGCAATCCCTACGACGGCCTGCGCCCCTGGTCGGCCATCACCCACGGGGTGGGGGCGGTGCTGGGCATTATCGCCACGGCGGTGCTGGTCACCGGCGCGGCGCTGGCGGGCGACGTGTGGAAGGTGGTGTCCTTCGCCATCTACGGGCTGTCCATGACGGGGCTGTACACCGCCTCCACCCTGTACCATTGTGTCAACACCACGGTGGAGGGGCGCATCGCTTTGCGGAAATTCGATCACGCCTCCATCTATTTCCTCATCGCCGGATCCTACACCCCCATCTGCCTCACCGCCCTGCGGGGGCCCTGGGGCTGGTCGTTGTTCGGCGTGATCTGGGCGCTGGCCATCGCCGGGCTGGTGATGAGCATGGCCTGGATCGACTGCCCCCGGGTGGTCACCTCCACCATCTATATTGCCATGGGCTGGCTGGCGGTGGTCGCCATCTATCCCCTGTGGCAGGCCCTGGGCCTGCGTGGCGTGGCGTGGCTGCTGGCAGGGGGCGTGCTGTACACCATCGGCGGCGTGCTGTACGCCCTGAAGTGGCCGGGGCGGAACAATCCCCGGTTTGGGTGCCATGAGGTGTTTCATGTGTTCATCGTGCTGGGGTCGGCGGCCCACTTCGTGATGATGTACAGGGTGTTGCTGCCGCTGTAACTGTGAGAGAACGCCCGCCCGGGACAGCCCGGGCGGGCGTTTTTCGCGGCTCAACCGGCGGTTTGGTGCAATTCTTCCGGCGGCGTGGTATGATACAGGCAGGAGAGGAGGTGCCCACATGGACAATTTGAAAACCGGGGCCTTCATCAAAGCCCTGCGCACGGAGCGGGAACTCACCCAGCGGGAGCTGGCGGAGCGGCTGCACATCACCGACCGGGCGGTGAGCAAGTGGGAGCGGGGGCTGAACGCCCCGGACATCGCCCTGCTGGAGCCGCTGGCGGAAATTCTGGAGGTCAGCGTGGTGGAGCTGATCCGGGGGGAGCGCATCCCGGAGGAGGAGCACAGCCCCGCGCTGGCCCAGCAGGCCCGGGAGGTGCTGGCCTACTCCGGGGAGGAGATCCGGCAGCGGAGGCGCTCCGCACGGAAAACGGCAGCTTATGTCACCATCGGCCTGATCCTTCTCTTTCTCCTCTGGGGCGGAACAACGGGGCGCTTCTTCCTTCTGGAAAACTGTATCTCGCCGGACGGGGCGTACCATATCAGGGTGTACCGCAAAAACCCTCACACCGGCTGGTTCTCTCTTGGGAACAACATCACACTGGCCTCCGGTCTGACGGACAACTGTTTGGTCTCCTGCGGAGACTGCGTCTATAAAGGGCTCTGGTGGTCGCCGGACAGCCAACGATATGTATACGCCCTGGATTATGGCGGGTACACCGACCTGCTCCTGGGCCAGGGCGGCGACGCGCTGGGATCCGCCTATCTGAACGGCTATTTGGAGTCCGTCGCCCAGGCCAGCAAGCTGGGCGATTACGGCCTTTCCTGGAAGGCGGGCAGCGCCCGTCCCGCCATGGGCCGGTATGAGTTCGTCCAATGGGGGCCGGACAGCAAAACCATGCTGATCTACTACTCCTTCACCGGGGATAACGACGGGAAGGAGCACACCGGGTTTTTCTGGTTCGACTGCGAACTGATGTGCCTGTCCGGTTTATTCGAGTTGGATGTGAACCCGGAACCCGATCCCTCCTTCATCCCTTGGGGCCCCTTCCGGCCAACGGCGGCATCATAGCAAGCCCCCCGTCCGGGTTTTACCCGGACGGGGGGTCTCTGCTCAGATCAGCCGCTCCATGATCCAGACGGGGGCGGAGTCCTCCCCCATCAGGTGGACGCCCTCCCGCAGGTCGCCGAAGCCCAGGGCCCGCCAGAAGGCGTGGCCGTCCTCATTGTCCATCAGGCAGGCCAGCCGGACGCTGTCCAGGCCCGCGCCTTTTGCCGCTGCCAGCACCGCCTCCATGATCCGGCGGCCCGTCCCCTGCCGCCGCAGGGCCGGGGCCAGGAACAGCAGCCCCACAAACAGGGTGCGCTCTCTGGGGTAGCCCTCTACCAGATCCAGCACCGCCGCGGGCGCGCCCTCCTTCCACAGGGCCAGGTAGTGCTTCTGCTCCATCCCGCACCGGGGCGGGAGGTTGACCATGTCCTTCCGTACCGAGTCCGGGCTGGGCTGGGGGCCCTCGATGGCAAAGTAGTCCGGGTCAGTCTGGAGCAGGGCGGCCACCGCCTCCACATCGTCCTCCGCCACCGGGCGGATGTTCCAATCAGGCAGGCGGCGGCCCAGGCCGTCCAGCAGCGGCACGTCGGGCAGGGGGCCCATGGCGCCCACGCAGCGGTTGATGGGGGTGCCCAGGGCGTGGAATTTCTCCTCGTAGTCGGTCATGACCCCCTGGACGCCGTGCTCGTGGAGGTTGCGGGTGACCTCGGAGAGGGCGAAGCCCGCCTTGGGAAATTGGAACAGCGACCACTCAAACAGATCGTGGTTGTCGGTTTTGAAGTGGATCTGCCCCCCCTCCTTGAGCACCCGGCGGTAGCCCCACAGAAAATTCACGTGGGTGAGCCGGCGGCGGGAGTGCTTCACCGACGGCCAGGGGTCGCAGAAGTTGATGTAGATCAGATCCACCTCGCCGGGGGCGAAATACTCGTCCAGAGCGGCGGCGTCGCCGTCGATGAAGAACACGTTGGTGAGGCCCAGGGCCCGGCACCGCTCCATGGCGATGACCATGGCGTCGGGCACCCGCTCCACCGCCACGTACAGATCCTCGGGATGGGCGGCGGCGGTTTCGGCGGTGAAGCGGCCTTTGCCGCAGCCCAGCTCCAGCCGCAGCTTGGCCGCGTCCGGCTTCCGCGCCCGCCAGCGGCCCTTTTCCGCGGCGGGATCGGCCACCAGCAGCGGGCCGCAGGCCTCCATCCGGGGGGCCAGGTTTTTCTTTTTGCGCATCCGCATTGGGATCACCTCGTCTGTTTTCCCGGTCTGCCGCGGGCGTGGGGCAGGCGCGGGAGCTATGGGAAGTATTTTACCATAAACGCTTGCAAAGCGCAAGGAAATCGGGTATAATGATTTAGTTAGCCTGTGGGACTGGGCGCCGTCTGGTATTATGGAGGACATGGATGAATCGAGTGGCCGGGTGTTGCGCAGTTGGCAGCGTACCTGCTTTGGGAGCACACGCGCTCCCACCATAAATTTCATATCCGGGTGTTGCGCAGTTGGTAGCGCGCCTGCTTTGGGAGCAGGAGGCCCGGGTTCGAGCCGCCTCTCCCCAAAAACCCAGAACGCTCTGTGACGGGCGGGTCTGCGGGCTTTTCCCCTCTGCCGGCAACTGGTCAAAAACCGGCGTTGACCACATATTTGACCACAGTTGGAAAAATCTCATACCCGGGTGTAGCCTATCGGTTAGGCACTTGCTTTGGGAGCAAGGTCAGGCTGGTTCGACTCCAGTCACTCGGACCAAAGCCCTCTGAAATCAGGAGATTTCAGAGGGCTTTTTCTTTGACTATGGCGTGCTAAAATCTGATGATCTGACCAAGAGCAGGCAGATTACTTCTCTGCGGTGATTGTTTCGATCAGCGCCAGTTCCTCTGCTGAAAAGCTGGTATGCTCCGCCGCCTTGATGTTGTCCAGGATCTGCTCCGGGCGGGAGGCCCCAGCCAATACGCTGGCCACGATGCCGTCGCGCAGAACCCAGGCCAGCGCCATCTGCGCCAGGGTCTGGCCGCGCTGGGCCGCCAAATCGTTCAGCGCCCGGATCTGGTTCATCCTCTGCTCTGTCAAAGCAGTTTCCTTTAAGAAGCGGCCGTCCGTCATGATCCGGCTGTCAGCGGGGACGCCTTTTAGATAGCGGTCTGTCAGCAGTCCCTGAGCCAGGGGCGAGAAGGCAATGATCCCTTTGCCCAGCCTGGCCGCGGTTTCCTC
>JAETQF010000014.1 GCA_021770845.1 Oscillospiraceae bacterium | reverse complement strand
GGGGTCTCGCCTTCGGCTCGGTCGGCGCTGGACGAGCGCCACCGGCGCTCAGCGCCCCTGCCGGGGGCGTTCCTTTCTGCTCGTGCAGAAAGGAACCGAAAGACACGCTTAGGGGGAGACCCGCCGGTTCGGCTCCGGGCCAAAGGGCGGCCCTGCGCTCACAGGCGGGCCTCCCCCTAAGAACCCCCCATTTACGGGGGCTGTCAGATCGGGGGGTTGGAGGTGACCCTTCCGGCGCGGAGGGGATACGGACGCGGGGGCCCCTGTCGCCGCTGCCGCTGAGGGTGTGGGCACTGAGAGGTGGGTGGGATCCACGTCAGATGCGCCTGGGTGTCGTGTGGTGCTTCACGGGTGCTTATTGGGTGCGCTGTCTGCAGCGGGGTGGTTAGCCTGAGAAGCTTAGGCGCTGGAAAGAGAACCGGGGCTTGTCCGTGTCGCAGAAACGCAGGCCCGGTGTGGGCCGGAAAAAGAAGTGGAACCCATTCGTCACCCGCAATAGCCGGTCACTCGCCGACCACTCAAAATCGACGGTGCACCTCCCACCGCCCCTGAACATCCACCGCACCACTTAGGCGCCAACCGAGGGAACCACCCAGGGGCAGTCCTCACACACGAGCGGCAGCACTAATGGGAAGCACACCAGTCCAGACCCCCGCGCGCCGATCACTCTCCCACAACCTGAAATCGACGGTGCACCTCCCACCGCCCCGAAACATCCACCGCACCACCGAGGCGCCAACCGAGGGCACCACCTAAGGGTTGTCCCCACACACGGGCGGCAGCACCAATGGGGAGCCCTCCAGTCCAGACCCCCCCGCGCCGGTCACTCCCCCGCCCCGCAAAATCGGCGTGCCCTTGACCTTAACGGGGGTTCTTAGGGGGTGGCCAACCTGTGAGCGCAGGGCCGCCCTTCGGCCCGGAGCCGAACCGGTGGCCACCCCCTAAGCGCGCTCTTTGGTTACTTTCTCTCGCGCGAGAGAAAGTAACGCCCCCCGCAGGGGCGTACCCCCCGAGGCCGGGGGAAGTCAGGGAGGGGAGAGCATCCCCCTTCCCGCCCCGCAAAAGGGTGTTCAGGGAATTTTTCCTGAAACCATTCCCCCCTTTTTTGTGTTATGATAGGTGAAAGATATCTTTCGCACCCCAAGGAGGTGAAACCCCCATTGACTGAGGAACAGTTAGTCAAATCCCTGGCCCGTGGCGAGCCGTCCGCCCTGGAGGCGCTCATTGACCGCTACACGCCCTACGTGTCCGCCGTGATCTCCCGCATCCTGCGGGGGCGTCAGGCGGACGTGGAGGAGCTGACCGCGGACGTATTCTTGGCCGCCTGGGACAACCGGGGCAAGCTGCGCTCCGGACAGGTGAAGGGCTACCTGGGGGCCATCGCCCGGAACCGGGCGTTTAACCTCCTCCGGGCCAGCCGGGAGAGCCTGCCCCTGGAGGACGACGTGCTGCTGCTGGAGACGGACGGCCCCGACCGGGCGCTGGATAAAAAGGAAACCGCCCGGGTGGTGAACCAGGCGCTGTCCCGGCTGGACAGACCCCAGCGGGAGCTGTTCGTGCGGCACTACTACTACGGCCAGACGGTGCAGGAGGCGGCGCTGGCCATGGGACTGAACCAGTCCACCGCCAAGACCTGGCTGCGCCGGGGGCGGGAGACGCTGAAAGCAATTTTAGAACAGGAGGGTTACGGACATGAAGCGGTTGGAGATCTCCAAGCTGATGGATGAATATGTGGACAACGAGTTTTGCCCGGAGGAGGGGAGCAACCTCAGCGCGGAGGCGGTAAAGGCCCGGGTGCTGGCCCAGGCGGCCCCGTTAGGGAAGGGGCAGATGCCCAGGAAGAAAAAGCTGCTGCTGGCTGCGGCGCTGGCCGCGGTCATGGTAGTGCTGGTGGGGGCGGGGATCCCCCAGAGAATTTATCAGTTGGCCGCCGGTACGGTGGGCTTCTCAGGGGATAAGGACAGCAAAACCATCAGCTATCAGTATCAGGACGGCTCCCGTCTGATGGAGCTGGAGGACGGGCGGCTGTATTTTGTGCTGAACGGAGAACGTACCGACGTCACGGATCTCATTGATCGGGAAACGCCCTACCTTTACAATGGCAATGATCCGGAACATGGACTGACCTACTATGCCATTTTGGGCGGTACGCCGGAGCGTTACGGTTGGTTCCAGTGGATTGCGGTTCCCGATCCCTTCACACCTGACGACGCCCCTGCCGCCGATGGGGACGGAACCGTATACACCTACGAGTTTTCCTTCCTGGTTCAGGACGACGGCGAGCCATATCGTGTTGGCAGCGCCGGCGCCGGAAATCCGGTTTGGCAGATGCTTGATGATTTCAACGGCATTAGTGCGGAGGATCTCCAATGGCTGCGGGCCGGGGTGGACGAGCTGGAAATTCCTTTTATTGATTCCACCAACGAAACTGTGACTACCATTCATGAGAAATAAGTGATATAATGGACTCCCCCAGCCGGGGGAGTCCCTCTTTTTGTCCCGCAAAGCCGCCCGCCCCTGGGAGCCCTCCCCCTCACTTCGAGGCAGCCATAGGCTACGGGGCGCTGATGGCTGCCTCTACGTTCCGGGGGAGGGCTCCCAGGGGCTCCATCGAAGCGGATCAGTACGGCCCCGCCCCGACGATGTTTCACGTGAAACAATTAACAGCCCCGGCGGTTGGCAGTCAACCCGCATAGCCGGCCACTCCCGCACGACTTGAAAGCGATGGCCCTCTGCCCCCGCTCCCCGGCACGTCCGCCGCACCACTTAGGCGCCCAACCGTGGGAACCACCAGGAATCAATCACCACACACAAGCGGCAGCACCAATGGGGAAGAAGCCAGTCCCGCCCCCGAGCGCCGGTCACACCCGCGCCCCTCAAAAGCGGCGTGCCCTTGACCTTCACGGGGGTTCTTAGGGGGAGGCCGACTATGGAGCAGGCCCGCCCTGGGGGCCTGCTCCATCCGGAGGCCACCCCCTAAGCGTGTCTTTCGGTTCCTTTCTGCACGAGCAGAAAGGAACGCCCCCGGCAGGGCCCCTGCCCGCAGAAAGGAGAACCGCATGACGGATCAAGACTATATGCGCGAAGCCCTGACGCTGGCAGGGGAGTGCATCCCCCACAGGGATGTCCCCGTGGGCTGCGTGGTGGTTTCGCCCACCGGCGAAATCCTCGGCCGCGGCCGCAACCGCCGGGAGGAGCTGGGCCGCGCCACCGCCCACGCCGAGGTGGAGGCCATCAACGAAGCCTGCGCCGCCCTGGGCAGCTGGCGGCTGGAGGGCTGCCGGCTGTACGTCACCCTGGAGCCCTGCCCCATGTGCGCCGGAGCCATCATCAACGCCCGGATCAAAGAGCTGTACTTCGGCGCCCGGGAGGGGAAGTCCGGCTGCTGCGGTTCCATCCTGAACCTGTTCTGCGAGCCTTTCAACCACCACCCCCGGGTGTACGGCGGCCTGCTGGAGGAGGAGTGCCGCGCCCTGCTGGAGGACTTCTTCCGCGCCCTGCGGGAGGGGCCGGGCCGGGGAAATTTTCCCGGTTAAGCCCTTGCCGTTTGGGGAAAACTCTGGTATAGTAGACACCGCCCCGGTGGGAGCACCGGGGCGGATTTTTTGGAAAGAGGGCCAATGCCATGCGTCAGAAACTCGCGGCGGTACGGGAATACGCCATGCTCACCCTGGGCACCTTCCTGGTGGCCGCCGGCGTCTACTTTTTCAAGTTCCCCAACCAGTTCAACACCGGCGGCGTCACCGGCCTGGCGGTGATCCTCAACGCGGTGATCCCGGCGGTGAGCGCCTCCACCTTCGCCTCCGTCATCAACATCGCCTTCCTGGTGCTGGGCTTTGTGGCCCTGGACAAGAGCTTCGGGGTGCGCACCGTGTACTGCACCCTCCTGTTTTCCGCCATGTTGTCCGGGCTGGAGTGGCTGTGCCCCCTGTCCGCCCCGCTGACGGATCAAAAGACCCTGGAGCTGTTCTTCGCGGTGATCCTGCCCTCCCTGGGCTCGGCCATCCTGTTCAATCTGCAAAGCTCCACCGGCGGCACCGACATCCTGGCCATGATCCTCAAGCGGTTCAGCAGCATGGACATCGGCATGGCCCTGCTGTATGTGGACGTGCTCATCGCCGGCTCCACCCTGTATTTTGTGGGCATGGAGGCGGGGCTGTACTCCATTTTGGGCCTGGTGCTGAAATCGGTGGTGGTGGACTCGGTGATCGAGTCGCTGAACCGCCGCAAGAGCTTTATCGCCGTCACCTCCTGCCCGGAGGAGGTGTGCGATTTCATCACCCACAAACTGAACCGCTCCGCCACCTTCTGGGAGGCCCAGGGGGCCTATTCCCACGAGGCCAAGTGGGTGGTGCTCACGGCGCTGTCCCGCGCCCAGGCGGTGGCGCTGCGGGTGTACCTCAAGTCGGCGGACCCCCACGCCTTCATCCTGGTGACCAACTCCAGTGAGATCTTCGGCAAGGGCTTCATGCGGACATAACAAAGGCCCTCCCCCCGGAAGGGGGGAGGGCTTACTGTATGGCAGCCTCCTCAGAACACCACCTGCACCAACACCATATAGAGGATGGTGCCCCCCACAATGGACAGCATATTGTTCTTCTTCCAGAGGTGGAGGGCCACCACCGCCGCCCCGGCGATGAGCCCCGGGGCCCAGCCCGCGGGCGAGGCAAAGGTGGCGCCCCGGTAGCAGTAGACGATGAGCATGGCGATGACCGCCGGGGGCAGGAACCGCCCCAGATAGAGCACCACCTCCGGCGGCTTCCCGCCCCGGCCGAACAGCAGGAAGGGCAGCGCCCGGGTCAAAAAGGTCACCACCGCCATCACCGCCACCAGCGCCGCGATCTGCCCGGTTGTCATAGCCCCTCGCCTCCTTTTGTCGTGCCGTTCCCCTCCAGCAGGGGCCGGAGGAGGAGCAGCCCCGCCACCAGAATGCCCAGGGCGGGGATCAGGAACCGCCCGTTGTCCGGGCCCAGCAGCAGCAGGCAGGCCAGCGTCCCCAGCGCGCCCAGGTAGACCGGGGCGTGCTTTTTGTTGGACTGCCACTGCTCCACGGCGATGACCAGGAACAGGGCGGTCATGGCGAAGTCGATGCCCTCGGTGTTGATGGTGATCAGCGCCCCCGCCACCGCGCCCAGGATGGAGCCGGCGATCCAGTAGAGGTGATCCAGCAGGGCGATGGTGAAGTAGAAGTCCTTGGCGTCCACGTCTGACGGGGCCTCCACCCCGGCCAGCAGGGCGTAGGTCTCGTCGGTGAGGGAGAAGATCATGTACAGCTTCCGCCAGCCCATGCCCTGGAACTTCTCCAGCATGGACAGGCCGTAGACCAGATGGCGGAAGTTGATCATGAGGGTGAGGAAGGCGGCGTCCCCCAGGGGGGAGGCGTTGGCCAGCAGATCCACCCCCAGGTACTGGCCGCTGCCGGCGTAGATGGTGACGGACATGATGGCCGCCCAGGTGGGGGCGAAGCCTGCCGCCGACAGCATCCAGCCGAACACCAGGCCGATGGACAGATAGCCCATCAGCACCGGGACGGTGTGGGGGAAGGCGGCGGCCAGGGATTTTCGATTCATTGGTATCACATCCTGACAAAGAAGCGCGGAGCCATCGCAAACAGGCCCGGCGTGACGACATGGAATAGGGAGAATTTTGACAGAATCATTATACCGTCCTACATCCCATTGGGCAAGGGCAGGGTTTTACAGAATGTTCATTGTATTCCAGCCAGGTTTTGGGTATAATACAGTTCCCCAGAGAATCCATATGGAGTGAGAACGGAGCCATGAAAACGCTGTTGTACATCTATAACCCCGCCGCCGGGCGCAAAACGGCCAAGGCGACCCTGTCCGACGTGGTGGAGGTCTTTTCCCGGCAGGGCTACGGGGTCACCGTCCACCCCACCCAGGGGCGGGGGGACGCCACCCAAACTGTGATAGAGCAGGGCGCCGCCTTTGACCGGGTGGTGTGCTGCGGAGGGGACGGCACCCTGAACGAGACGGTGCAGGGCCTGCTGGCCCTCCCCGCTGACCAGCGCCCGGTGCTGGGCTACATCCCGGCGGGCACCACCAACGACTTCTCCCGCACCCTGGAGCTGCCCCGCGCCCTGCCCGAGCTGGCGGAGGTGGCGGGGGAGGGGGCGCCCCGGCCGGTGGACGTGGGGGAGGCGGAGGGCCGCCCCTTTACCTATGTGGCCGCCTTCGGGCTGTTCACCGACGTGTCCTACTCCACCCCCCAGGCCAACAAGAACCTGCTGGGTCATTTCGCCTACGTGCTGGAGGGGATGGGCCGGCTGGCCAACATCCCCAGCTATCACATGAGGGTTACCGTCCCCGGCGGGCCAGAGGTGGAGGGGGACTTCATCTACGGCATGGTGGGCAACACGGTGTCGGTGGGGGGGCTGGTGAACCTGCCCCGGGACAAGGTGCTGCTGGACGACGGCCGGTTTGAGGTGATCCTGATCCGCCAGCCCAAGACGGCCAAGGACTGGCAGGATATCCTCACCGCTCTGACCACCCTGGAGCTGTCCGGGGAGGGGGCGGTGGTGGGCTTTTCCGCCGGCGAGGTGGAGTTTGCCTGCGACACCCCGGTGGCCTGGACGGTGGACGGCGAGTTCGGCGGGGAGCAGGCGGTGACCACGGTGAAAAACCTGCCCTGCGCCCTGACGATAGCCTGCGGCACAGGAAGCGCGGAGAAGCCGGGAGCAGGGGCATAGGGCTGGACAATGCCCGCCCCTGCATAGAAGGGATAAAACGCGCACACGGATGAAAAAACGGCCCGGAGCAGACGCTCCGGGCCGTTCCATTTTAATTGGATGGGAACACGTATTTGTAGTAGTCCTGCTCCAGGAGCAGCTTGGCGTAGCTCACCTTGGCGCTGACCAGGTTCTTCACCCGGCCCACATAGTCCTCGTCCACCGTGATCCCCTCGTTGGGGGTGAAGGTGCCGGTGGCGGACTCGTAGGTGCCGGCGGCGGTGATCCAGGCGTTGCCCTTGCCCTTGTTGGCGAACACCACCAGGGGCATACAGTTGGAGTACTGATCCGCCTGGTAGTTGGTGGCGAAGATGTCCCGCCCGGTGTAGAGCCGGGAGTCGTAGTCCAGCCCGAACAGGTTGCACAGGGTGGGCACGATGTCGGCGGTGTAGCAGGGGGTGTCCACCTCGATGGGCTCCTGAATGGATCCGCTCCACATGAGCAGGGTGTTCTTGTAGCGGGAGGTGTCGTCCTCGCTGTCGGTAAAGCCCCGCAGCTCGTTGTAGTAATCGACGCCGTCCTGCACCATCAGGTAGGGGTAGTGATCGGCGGCCATGACGATGAGGGTATCGTCGGCGATGCCGGCGGCCTCCAGCCTGCCCACCAGGTACTCCAGGGCCAGATCCAGCTCCATGTTGCAGGCCAGATACGCCTGGGACGTCTCGGAGAGATTGGGGTACTTGGCCTCCACCGCCTCCCGGTGCTTCCGGGACATGGCGTTGCCCCCCCAGGAGTACAGGCCGTGGCCGCTCACCGTCATATAGTAGGCGTGGAAGGGAGTGCCGTTCTCCACGTAGTCGTTAATATAGCTGTCCGCCGTGGCCTCCATCATCTCCAGGTCGGAGTTGGGCCAAACGGTGTGGGCCAGCTCCAGGCCGTTGCCGATGCCGTGGTAGTCATAGCCGAAATTGCCCAGGTACTCGTCCCGGTGATAGTAGGTGTAGGTGTGGTTGTGCCAGGCGGGGACGGCGTACCCTTGGGCGGCGAACAGCCTGGCCAGGGTGATGGGCATGAATTTATCGACGCTGTACAGGGGGGCGCCCACCTTGCCGTGCCAGTTGGGAATGAGCCCGGTGGTGACGGCGAACTCGCCGCCGGTGGTGGACAGCGTCCAGTCGGGCTGGTAGAAGTTGTTGAACACAAAGCCCTCGTGGGTGAGCTTGTAGAGGGTGGGCGTCAACTCCTGGTCGATGGCGTAGGGGGAGAAGCCCTCGGCGGTGAGCAGGATCAGGTTCTTGCCCTGAAACATCCCGGTGTACTGGTTTTTCTCCGAGGGGGTCAGGCTGCCGAAGTACTGGTGCAGGGCCTTGACGGTGTCGTTGGGGGCGGAGCCGGCCAGGGCCTCGAAGTCAATGTCCAGGGCGTTGGGCCCGGTGGGGATGGGGACGGTGGGCTCCGCCGACGGGTCGGCAGAGGGATCAACCGTGGGGTCGGGGGCCCCGGAGCCGGCGGGGTCGGGGGTGTCCACCGGGTCGATGACCGGAAGGGGCGGGGCGGGGGTGCCCAGCAGGGCGTACTCCAGCTCCAGCCGCAGGGAGGTCATCACCCCGAAGTGGGGGATGGAGACGTTGGCGGTGTACTCATAGGTGTAGTAACTGGACGCGCCGCCAAAGGCGGACAGGGCCCAGCCCCCCAGCTGGAAGATCACCAGGCCCGCGGCCAGGATGATCCGGGTGAGGTTCTCCTGCCCGTCCTCCTGAAACACCATATGCCGCAAGAGGATATAAACTGCCAGCGGCACAAAGGACAGCAGGATGAAGGGGATCAGGCCCAGGATCACCGACACCACGGTGGAGCCGAAGTCCCCGGCCACATCCCCGGCCATGCCGCCCATGAAGCCCAGGCCGTAGTAGAGGTTGAAGGTGGCCCGGCAGCCCCGCTCCACGCAGAACAGCACCGTGCCCAGGCCCAGGATCACCCCCCCGGCGATCCGGGCGGCGCCCTTCCAGGGCAGCAGATCCAGGATCAGGAACAGCAGCAGCCCCGCCGCCAGGGAGAACAGCAGGATCCGCAGCAGGGCAATGTCAAAGAAGGGAGTGCTCCGGTCAAAGGCCCGCAGCAGCAGCTCGTGATAGAGGAGGGCGGCGGGGAAGAACAGAGCGGACATCAGGGGAGAGCCGGCGGAGCGCCGCCCGGTGTGGCGGTAGGGGGCGGCCCGCTTTCCTTTGCGGGAGTAACTCATCAGAATCTTCACTTCCTATGGTATTTGCGGCAAAACTGGGGTGGTTTCGCCCTTTTATGTCTACCGGATTTTGCTTTCACATCATACCATAGGGGGTGGGAAATTGCAACGCTCCTGGGAAATTTAATAGAATCATCATAATTGTTCCAGCTCCGCCCCGGTGTAGTAGTGAGCCAGAATCTCCCGCCAGCCCTTGCCCTGTTTCGCCAGGGCGTTGGCCCCGTACTGGCTCAGCCCCACCCCGTGGCCGTAGCCGGTGACGGAGAAGGTGAACGTCCCGTCCGCCTCGCCCACGTCAAAGGCGGTGGAGCGCAGGGAGAACAGCGACCGGGCCGCGCCGCCGGACAGCTCCGCGCCCCCCAGCTTCAGGGAGGCCACCCGGCCGGAGGCGCTCCGGACGATATCCGTAAACCAGCCGGACGGTTCCCCGGACAGATCGCAGCCCAGGCCCGCCCCCTCCGCCAGGGTCTTCACCTCGTCCGCCGTGAGGGTGACGGTGGAGTGGTAGTTGGGCACCTCGTCCCCCTCGGGGCTGTCCACCGGCACCAGATAGGGCAGGGCGCGGCCCCAGACCTCCTCCGCCCCGGCGGTGGAGCCCGCCGCCGACGAGAAGAACACCGCCTGGATGGGGGCGCCCCCGTAGGTGAGCACCTGCCCGTCGGTGTCCGCCACCGCCCCGGCGATCTTCCGGGAATAGGGCTGGGCGTTGGCCTCCCACTTCCGGGCGGCGTCCTCGGGGGTGAGATACGCCTGACAGCAGGCGGAGTCGGCGCACACGTCCGCCCCGTCCTCCTTGTGGCTCTGGGCGTTGAGCCGCCACAGGGCGTAGGTGCGGGCGCACACCGCCTGGGCCCGGAGGGCGTCCGGCTCAAAGGAGGCGGGCATCTCCGCCGCCACCACCCGCCACAGGTAGTCCCCCATGGACATGGTGGCCACCGTGCCGTCCTTTTGGAGCACCCGCAGGGTGCGGGCGCTGTCCCGCTCCCCGGGCGGGGGGAGGGTGGGAGCGGGGGATCGGGCCGGGGTGGGGACGGCGGGGAGGGTGGGGATATCCGGGTTGGCCGCCGCCCCCTCCCCTAAAGCCGCCAGCGAGAGCAGCATCAGGGCCAGGCTCAGACACAGCCCGGTGAGGAAGGGGGCGCGGAGCGCACGCCATGCGTCCTGATTTCGCAAGTTCAACACCTCAAAAATTCAAAATTCGGAAAATCGGAAGGAAAGGGGGTTGAAAATTCAGGGAGCTTGTAAAATTCCATTGACAAATTTGAATTGACTTGAATGGGAAATTGCGTTATAATGGATTTTATAACCATTGAAAACCAACTGGAACACGTAAGGAGGCGAGTCATCTTGGGTTTGAACATCTATGAGACGCTGGTGGAGGCCCAGCGGAAGGCGGTAGAGCAGCACAATTCATCGGTGGATTTCATTCAAGAGATATGCGGGGAGTTTGAGAAGTATACCCAGATCTCCCCCCGGTACTATGAGAAGTACAACGTGAAGCGGGGCCTGCGCAACCAGGACGGCACCGGCGTCATGGCCGGGGTCACCCTCATCGGCGACGTGAAGGGCTACGTGGTGCAGGACGGGGAGAAGGAGCCCGCCCCCGGCCAGCTCTTTTACCGGGGCATCGATGTGGAGGATCTGATCCGGGGCTTCACCGCGGAGGGCCGCTTCGGCTATGAGGAGACGGCGTACTTACTCATGTTCGGCGGCCTGCCCACCCCGGCGGAGCTGGAGCAGTTCCAGGACATCCTGTCCTACTACCGGGAGCTGCCCCCCAACTTCACCGAGGACATGATCCTCAAGGCCCCCAGCCACGACGTGATGAACAAGCTGGCCCGGTCGGTGCTGGCGCTGTACTCCTACGACCCCGATCCGGACAACAACACCCTGCCGGTGGAGATGCTCCAGGCGCTGAAGCTCATCGCCCGGTTCCCGGTGATCACCGCCCACGCCTTCGCCGCCAAGCAGCACTATTTCGACCGGCAGTCCCTGTACCTCCACCGGCCCCAGCCCGGGCTGTCGGTGGCGGAGAACTTCCTGTACTCCGTCCGGCACGACACCCAGTTCACCCCCGAGGAGGCCCACCTGCTGGATCTCTGCCTGGTGCTCCACATGGAGCACGGCGGCGGCAACAACTCCGCCTTTGCCTGCCGGGTGCTGTCCTCCTCCGGCACGGACATCTACTCCGCCATCTCCGCGGCGGTGGGCTCCCTGAAGGGCCCCAAGCACGGCGGGGCCAACCAGCGGGTGATGAAGATGTTCAGTGAAATCGAGGCCAACGTGAAGGACTGGAAGGACGAGGACGAGGTGTCCGCCTACCTCGCCAAAATTCTGAAGAAGGAGGCGGGGGACGGTTCCGGCCTGGTGTACGGCATGGGCCACGCCATCTACACCCTGTCCGACCCCCGGGCGGTGATTTTGAAGCGGTTCGCCAAAAAGCTGGCGGCGGACAAGGGGATGCTGGACGAGTTCGAGCTGTTCGAGACGGTGGAGAAGCTCACCCCCGACCTGTTCCACGCCATCACCGGCCAGGAGAAGGCCATGTGTGCCAACGTGGATATGTACTCCGGCCTGGTGTACAAGATGATGGGCATCCCCCCGGAGCTGTACACCCCCCTGTTCGCCATCGCCCGCATTGTGGGCTGGTGCGCCCACCGGGTGGAGGAGATCTACAACCCCTACGGGCGGATCATCCGCCCGGCCTACAAGGCGGTGGCCCCCCGGCGGGAGTTCGTGCCCCTGACGGAGCGGGGCTGAGAGAAGCAAACACCCCCCGGCTTTTGCCGGGGGGTGTTCCTTGTGTATTCAAATACTGAGCAGCACAATGCTGAGCACGGACAGCCCGATTCCCGCCGCCGTCCGCCGGGTCATCTTCTCCTTCAGCACCACCGCGCACAGCAGGGCGGAGGCCACCAGAAGCCCGCCGTTGCAGATGGTGAACAGGATGTAGCTGGGGATGTAGGCCAGCAGGAGCATGAGGAGGAACACGGCGAAGGCGGCGCACACGCTGCTGCCCACGGCCAAGCCCAGGGCGGCGGGGCTCATCCGGAAGGCGGCGGGGGCCTGTCCCCGCTGGGTGATGAGCAGGTAGGCCAGCGACACCCCGGCGGAGGACAGGAAGGTGATCAGGATCATCTCGCTGCGCTGCTCGGGCAGGAGCCGCTGCTGGGCGTCCATCAGCACGCCGTAGAAGCCGTTGGAGAAGAACAGCAGGGCCACCCAGAAGAAATACTCCTTCTTCACCCCGGAGAAGTCGATGCCGCCGCTGTTGAGCACCACGAAGGCCGCCAGCATCACCCCGATGCCCGCCAGCTGGGCCGGGCCCATGCTGTCCCCCCACCACAGGGCGGAGAACACCAGGCACACCACGATGCTGCCGAACAGCATGACGATGCTCTGGAAGGCGTAGGGCCCCGAGCGGGCGGCCCGGATCATGCCCAGATTGTACAGGAACAGCACCACGCCGGTGGCGCAGCCCAGCAGCACCGTTTCCCGGTCGGGGGCGAACCGGAAGCCCGCCAGACACAGCGTCACCGCCGCCACAATCACCCCGAACAGGGTGGCGTACACCGGAGTGGCCGCCGCCGGGGAACCCTGGTACCGCATGGAAAACAGCTTGTTGAAAAAACTCTGCCCAGTGTAGCAGGCAATGCACAGCGCCACCACCGGGATCACCATGACCTGGGGCATAACCGCCGCCTCCTTTTAAGACTGACCGTTTGATGGGCCGTTCCCCGCCCCGGGATCCTCCAGCCGGTAGCCCACCTTCCGCAGGGTGGCGATGGACGCCCGGGAGCCCAGGTAGAACAGCTTCTTGCGCAGGAAGGAGATATACGCCTCCAGATTGTTGTCCTCCGCGCCGCCCCACAGCGTCTCCAGAATCTCCCCCTTGGGACACACCGCCCCCGGCCGGGCCATGAGCAGCCGCAGCAGCTCGTACTCCTTGGGGGACAGCTGCACCGACTTCTCCCCCCGGCACAAAGCGTGGGAGGAGGTGTCCAGCCGCAGGTCGGCAAAGACGGGCTCGGCGGGGGCGGGGGCCTCCCCCTGCCGCCGGGTGAGGGCCCGGATCCGGGCCAGCAGCTCCTCCGGAGCGAAGGGCTTGGTCATATAGTCGTCCGCCCCGCAGTCCAGCCCCTCCACCTTGTCCGCCACCCCCGTCCGGGCGGTGAGCATCAGGATAGGCAGGGGGTTCCCCTCCTCCCGGAGGGCGCGGCACACCCCGAAGCCGTCCAGCCCGGGCAGCATCACGTCCAGCACCGCCAGACCGTAGCCCCCCGAGCGGGCCCGGGCCAGCCCCGTGGGGCCGTCCGCCGCCGTGTCCGCCTGGTAGCCCCCGTCCCGCAGCAGCTGGGCCAGGGCCTCCGCCAGCCGGGGCTCGTCCTCCACCACCAGGATCCTCATGGCCGTCCCTCCCGTCAAAGCATGGTCACCGTGCCGGAGGACACGGTGTAGTCCCGGCCGTCGTCCCCCGCGGCCAGCAGGGCGAACTGGCCGTCCACCCCGGACGCCGTGCCGGTTTTCAGGCCGTCCGCCGTCTCAAAGGACACCCGGCGGCCCAGGGTGACGCAGTGGGCCCGGTAGTGCTCCAGATAGTCCGCCCGTTTGTCCGGGAAGTCCCGCACCAGCTGATCCAGGGCGGTGAGCAGGCAGACGGCCAGCCGGTTGGGCTCCACGGGGAAGCCCTCCAGGGCCAGGGAGGTGGCGATGTCCCCCAGGCCCTGGGCCTGGAAGGTCTCGGCGGTCTGGCTCATGTTCACTCCCATGCCCGCCACCACATAGTCCGGCTCGCCGCTCTCCCCCAAAAAGGACAGCTCGGTGAGGATGCCGCACAGCTTCCTGCCGTTGAGGTAGAGGTCGTTGAGCCACTTGATCCGGACGGGGGCGCCGCTGGCCCGCTCCACCCCGTCCCGGGCCGCCGCCCCCACCCAGCCCGTCAGGGTGAGCAGATCCTCCAGCCGGGTGAGCCGGGGCCGCAGCAGCACCGACAGGTACAGCCCCTCCCCCCGGGGGGACTGGAAGGCGCGGCCGTGGGTGCCCCGGCCGCCGGTCTGCTCCTCGGCGATGAGTACGGAGCCGGTGGGAGCTCCTGCCGCCGCCGCGGCCTTCAGCCGGGTGTTTGTGGAGTCCACGCACTCCTCCACCCGCACCTTGCCCGCGAACAGGCTGTCCAGGGGCAGCTGGGCGGAGATGTAGGCCGACGACAGCGCCGGGGGCGGGCCCGCTAAAAGATATCCCTTCCGGGTGGAGGACTGGATGGGCCAGCCCGCCTGCCGGAGGGCGTCGATCTCCTTCCACACCGCCGCCCGGGTGACCCCCAGCGTCCGGCTCATCTCCTCCCCGGAGAGGTAGCCCCCGGCCCCGGCCAGCAGCGCCGCCACCTGTTCCCTGTCCATGGCGATTCCTCCTCGCAAAGGGCGGCCCCCAGCGTGACAAAATACTTTTTGCCGCGCTGGGGCCGCCCCTTTTTCATTTATGGTTCGTCCAGCTTATCCACCAGGGGGAAGGAGATGGGGATCTCCACCCCGTCCCGCACCACAATACAGTGGAACTCCCCGTCCATGCCGGCGCGGTAGATGGCCCGGCGCAGCTCCGTCAGGGTGGACACCGGCTGGCCGTTGGCGGACACAATCAGATCCCCCGGACGCAGGCCCGCGCTCCGGGCGGGCACGTCCCGCTCCACCTCCTTGACCTGGATGCCGTTTCGCCCGTCCACCGCCGACTCGAAGCAGGTGACGCCGATGGAGGGCCGCCAGCTCTTGCCGGTGGCCAGGATCCGGTTCACAAAGGGGAGGATGTCGGAGATGGGCAGGGCCAGGCCGATGTTTTCCAGCACCGCCGCGTCCTCCAGATCCTCGTTGTTCTCCCGCATCAGGCCGGTGATCTTGGCGGAGGTGATGCCCACCACCTGGCCCCGCTGGTTCACCAGCGCCCCGCCGGAGTTGCCCGGGTTCAGGGCGGCGGAGGTCTGGATCATGCCCAGGCCCCGGCTGTTCACCTCGTCCTCCCGCTCCAGGGCGGAGACGATGCCCTCGGTCATGGTGCCCGTCAGGTAGCCCAGGGGGTTGCCCACGGCGTACACCGGGTCGCCCACCGCCAGTTGATCGGAGTCCCCCAGCGAGGCGGGGGTGAGGCCCAGGCCCTCTCCGTCAAACTTCAGCACGGCTACGTCAAACTTCTCGTCGAAGCCGATGACGCGGGCGGGGTAGCGGCCCCGGGTGCGGTCGGTGAGCAGCGTGACCTCCACGTAGTCGGTCTCCTCCACGATGTGGTAGTTGGTGAGGACGTAGCCCGAGCCGGTGACCACCACGCCGGTGCCGGAGAAGGCCCCCAGAGATCCTCCTGAGGTGGCCTCAAGATAGACGATGCTGGGCAGCACCGTCTCGTGCACCTCCCGGCCGGACAGGGCGGGCCCGGACAGGGGCTCCACCGCCAGCTGCACCGTGGGATCGGGATCCCCCCAGGGGAGATCGTCAGGCGACCAGCGGCTGGGGGGGCTGGGGAGCTGCCAGCTCCGGTGGGGGGGCGGATCCCCGAAGGAGTCCGGAATCTGCACGCCGGCCAGCAGGCCGGCCAGCCCGTTCACCGCCCAGAAGCTGATGCCGCCCAGCAGGGCCAGGCACAGCACGATGCACACCGCGGACACCAGCCAGCGCCGGGGGGATCGGCGGGGCCGCTGGGGGGCGGGGCGCCGGAAGGCCGCCGGATCGGGCACCGGGGGCGGCTGGGCGCCGGAGCCCCTGGGCCAGCGGGGGGAGAGATAGTTATCCATGGGAAAACCTCCTACAAACGGATAGGGGCACGCGCCCAACACGCGCCCCGTCAGCACCCTTAGACACCCAGGCGCACCTTATCGTGGACGGCACTGCTTTTCAGTACCCGCATTGAGCAGCGGCAGCGGAAATAGGGGGAACCGCGTCCGTATCCCCTCCGCGCCGGAAGGGTATCCACCCAACCCCCGATCTGACAGCCCCCGCAAAAAGGGGGATTCTAAAGGGGGAAGCCGACTGTGGAGATGGCCCGCCCTTTGGGCCGTCTCCACTCGGAGGCTGCCCCCTTTAGCGTTCTCTTTGGGTACTTTCTCTCACGTGAGAGAAAGTACCGCCCCGCAGGGCGCACCCCTGCCTCCCGGGGGCAGCCGCCCCCATTTCCCCACCCCAGGCGGTGGGCCGCCGCCCTCACGCGCGTGTGAGCGTGAACACAAATTTCGTCACCCCGTCCTCGCTGGTGCAGGTGATGTTCTCTTTGTGGCTGTTGAGGATAGTTTTGACGATATACAGCCCCAGCCCCACCCCGTCCCGGTCGGCGGAGCGGGAGTGATCCGTCTTGTGGAAGCGGTCGAAGATCAGGGAAAGCTCCTCCGGGGGAATGGTGTCCCCCTGGTTGCTGATGGTGATGGTGGCCTTGGGGCCCTTGGCGGACACGGAGGCCCCCAGCACGCCCCCCTCCTTGGAGAACTTGATGGCGTTGTCCAGCAGATTATAGCACACCTGGGTGATGGCGTCCTGATCCCCCCACACGGGCACCGGCTCGTCGGGGAGCTGGGCGTCCACCTCCAGATGCTTGGCGTTCACCTTGTCCTCCAGGGTCACCAGGGTTCGCACCAGGGTCTCGCTGATGTCGAACTGCTGCTGGGCGGCCCGCTCGTCCGACTGGAGCCGGGACAGATCCAGCATGGAGCGCACCAGCCGGGACAGCCGCCGGGTCTCCGACGAGATGATCTCCAGGTAGTGCCGCTCCTGGGAGGGCGGAATGGTGCCGTCCAAAATGCCGTCGGCAAAGCCGGCGATGGTGGTCATGGGGGTTTTCAGCTCGTGGGACACGTTGGCCACGAATTCGGTGCGCCGCTGCTCGCTCTTGGACAGGGAGTCGGCCATGGCGTTGAAGGCCTCGGCCAGCTCGCCCACCTCGTCCCGGCGGGGGCCCACGTCCACCCGCACGTCCAGCTCGCCCAGGCCGAACTGCCGAGCGGCGGCGGCGATCTCCCGGATGGGCTGGGCCAGGCGCATACTGGTCACCGAGCTGATGATGGCGGCGATGAGGATGACCGCCAGGGCGGTCACCATCAGGATGGCGGACAGATCCTGCCACATCCCGCTGATGTTGGAGGCGGCGCAGGATACCAGCACCAGCCCCTGAAGGTGGCCGGCGCCGCTGTTCACCGGCAGGCCCACCAGATACCGGGGCTCGCCGTACAGCCCCCCCAGGGTGCTCATGCCCACATAGGGCCCGGAGGCCAGCCCCGCCGCCATGTCCCCGGGGATCTCCTCGTACCGCAGGCCGTCCAGCTCGCTGTCGCCGGCGGTGGCGTAGAGGATAACGCCCTCCGGGGTGGTGACGATCACATGGGAGTCGGACACCTTGGCCACCGAATTGAGGTAGCCCTGAAAGGCGGGGGTCTGCCACACCAGCCCCCCCTGCTCGGAGGTGAGCACGGAGTCGGAGGTGAACTGGGCGATATACCGGGCGTTGCGCTCCAGAGTGTCCTTTTTCTCCCGGATGGTGTACTGGTAGCTCAGGGTGGCGAAGGACGCCCCCAGCATGAGGAAGGACAGCAGCACCATGCCCACCATGGTGGCGAACTGGCGGCCGTACATGGTTTTCACGGGTTGGTTACCTCGAACTTATAGCCCACGCCCCAGACGGTTTTCAGGCTCCACTGATCGGACACGCCCTCCAGCTTCTCCCGCAGGCGCTTGATGTGCACGTCCACGGTGCGGCTGTCCCCGAAGTAGTCAAAGCCCCACACCTCGTCCAGCAGCTGGTTCCGGGTAAACACCCGGTTGGGGGCGGCGGCCAGGTGGTAGAGTAGCTCCAGCTCCTTGGGGGGCGTGTCCACCCGCTTGCCGTCCACCAGCAGCTCGTAGGAGTCCAGGTTGACCACCAGCTTGTCGAAGCTGAGCCGCTTTTCCGGCTGCTCCTCCTCCCCGAAGCGGCGCAGCACGGCGTGAACCCGGGCCACCACCTCCTTGGCCTCGAAGGGCTTGGTGATGTAGTCGTCCGCCCCCATCTCCAGGCCGTTCACCTTGTCCTCCAGCTCGCCCTTGGCGGTGAGCATGATGATGGGGGTCTTGGAGGTCTCCCGGATCTTCCGGCACACCGCCCAGCCGTCCAGCCCGGGGAGCATGATGTCCAGCAGCACCAGGTCGGGCTGCACCTGCTGGAACTTTTCCAGCCCGGCCAGGCCGTCCCCGGCCACGTGGCAGGTCATGTCCTCCTTCTCCAGGTAGAGCCGGAGCAGGTCGGCGATGTTCTTGTCGTCCTCCACAATCAAAATCGTGCGGGGCATGAAAGCACACCCTTTCTCAAAATACATTGTGTAGGGGAGGGGCTTGCCCCTCCCGCCTTGAAGGGTCAAAAACCCTTTCCCCGGGAGGGGCAAGCCCCTCCCCTACGATATTATAAACCGGCTCCTGCCAAATTTCCACAGGTTTTTGTGAACACGGCGAACCCTACAGCACATGGCTCCGATCCACCCCGATCACCGGGCGCAGCCCCGGCTCCAGCTCCTCCAGCCGGCGGGTGAGGGCGGCGCGCACCTCCTCGTCGGTGAGGGCCACGTCGTAGGGGGCCACCACGTCGAAGGACACCTCCCCCTCCGGGGTGCGGCGCAGGTCGTGGATGGTGGCGGCGGGATCCAGCTCCCGGGCGGCCTGGGAGGCCAGGGACAGCAGCCGCTGGGTATAGGGATCCTCCGGCTCCACCGGATCCAGGTGGATCACCGCCTCCAGCCCGAACCGCTCCCCCAGCTCCCGCTCGATGTGATCGATGACGTCGTGCACCTCCACCAGCCCGCTCCGGGCGGGCACCTCGGCGTGGACGGACATCATCCGCCGCCCGGGGCCGTAGTCGTGGATGACCAGATCGTGTATGCCCAGCACCGGGGGGTGGGACAGGATCAGGGCCTCAATGTCCGCCACCACGTCGGGATCGGGCTGGGCGCCCAGCAGGGGGTCGATGGTGTCCCGGGCGGCGGACCAGCCCGCCCGCAGGATGAACACCGCCACCGCCAGCCCCAGCCAGCCGTCCAGATTGATGTGGGTGAGGCGGGAGATGACCAGCCCCACCAGCACCGCGGAGGTGGCCAGGGCGTCCGTCCGGGCGTCCAGGGAGGCGGCGTTCAGGGCGGCGGAGTCCGTCTTTCGGCCCAGGGCGCCGTTGAACCAGCCCATCCACAGCTTCACCAGGATGGACGCGATGAGCACCCCCGCCGCCAGGGGGGTGAGGGCGGTGGTTTCCGGCCGGAGGATCTTGTCCACCGAGCTCTTGCCCAGCTCCACCCCCACCAGCAGGATGAGCAGGGACACCGCCAGCCCCGCCAGATACTCGATCCGGCCGTGGCCGAAGGGGTGCTTGGCGTCCGCCCGCTGGCCCGCCATGCGGAAGCCCGCCAGCGTCACCACCGAGCCGGCGGCGTCGGACAGGTTGTTGAAGGCGTCGGCGGTCACCGAGATGGCCCCGGTGAGCAGGCCGGCCAGGAGCTTGCCCCCGAACAGCAGCAGGTTCAGCCCCACCCCGATCCCTCCGGCGGCCAGGCCGCAGCGGCGGCGGACAACCGGATCGGAGGGGTTGCTGCCCTCGGGGAGGATGCGGCGCAGAATGGCGTTGAACACGGTGGAACCCTCCGATCAGAATCATGTGCAGGGGCGGGCATTGTCCGCCCGGGTTTGTAGGGCGCGACGGTCTCGGCTTCGACTCGGTCGGCGATGGACGAGCGCCACCGGCGCTCATCGCCCCGGCGCGCCGGTTTGCCGCATTTGCGGCGTAGCGGTTCAACGCATTCGTGGTGCGCCGGTTTACCGCGTTTGCGGCGTGCCCGGTGGTCACGCCCTACCTATATACAGAGGACGGGCGCTGTTATTCCTGCCGGCCCATCAGCTCCCTGGCCTGCTTGCCGGTGATGTGCTCCGGGGCCAGCTCCACCATGAGGAAGTGATCCCAGGAGCCGTCGATCTCCGCCGCCCGCTCCGCCTCAAAGCCGGGGCGGTATTTGGCGCACAGCGCGTCGATGGAGCGGCGCTTCTCAACCGGATCGCCCACCACCCGGGCGGCTCCGAACACGATGACCGAGCGGAAATAGCTGGTGTATTTCTCCGGCACAATCTTGTCCTGATCGATGACGCAGAAGGAGACCCGGTTGTCCGCCCGGATGGCGTCCAGCTTGTGGCCCGCCATGGCGAAGTGGAAGTAGAGCTTCCCGTCCAGCCGCACATAGCTCAGGGGCACCGCGTAGGGGCAGCCCCCGTCCCCGATGACGGCCAGCACGCCGGACGTGCCCCGATCCAGCACTGCGGCGCACTCCTCCGGGGTGAGGGTCTGTTTGAACCTTCGCATCTGTCTCATGTGGGTTCCTCCTCTGTTTGAAAACTGCCTGGACGGTACGCCCAGGCAGTTTAAGTTTGGTTACGAGCTTGGGCGGCAGGCCCGGACGATGGACAGGGGCGGCATCGCCCGGGGCAGCCTCATGCGAAACTCCATCCGGGGGTGGCGGGGCTCCGCCAAGGGCAGGCCGTCCGGATCTTCCATCATAGGGGCGGTCATGGGGAAGGCGGCCACGTCCGGCCCCACCACCTCGACCTCGTCCCCGGCGGCAAACTTGTTCCGCAGGGACAGCAGGGCGTTCCCCTCGTCATCGCAGGCCAGCACCACCGCCAGCACCTGCCAGTCCCGGATGTACCGGGCGTCCTGGGTGTACTGCCCGGGCTGCCCGAACCAGAAGCCGGTGGAGTAGTGCCGGTGGCTCACCTTGTCCACCTCGGCGCGCCAGACGGGCTCCAGCGGCCTGCCCACTGCCGCCGCGTCCACGGCGTGGCGGTAGGCGGCGGTGGTCATGGCGGCGTAGTAGGCGCTCTTGGCCCGGCCCTCGATCTTCAGCGAGTGCACCCCCGCCGCCATCAGCTCCGGGATGTGGTCGATCATGCACATATCCCGGCTGTTGAGGATGAAGGTGCCCCCGTCCTCCTCGAACACGGGGAAATATTCCCCGGGGCGCTTCTCCTCCATCAGGGCGTACTTGTAGCGACAGGGCTGGGCGCAGGCGCCCCGGGCCGCGTCCCGCCCGGTCATATAGTTGGACAGCAGGCACCGCCCCGACCAGGACACGCACATGGCCCCGTGGACAAAGCACTCCACCTCCAGCCCCCGGGGGGCCCTGGCGCAGATCTCCGCCACCTCGTCCAGGGACAGCTCCCGGGCCAGGATCACCCGGGAGGCCCCCAGCTCATGCCACACCCGGGCCATCTCGTAGTTGGTGATGCCGGTCTGGGTGGACATATGCACCTGGACGCGGGGGGCGTGCCGCCGGCACAGGGCCAGCACGTCCACCCCGGCGGCGATGACCGCGTCCGCCCCGATGGCGTCCAGGTATTCCAGGTACTCGGGCAGGCGGGCCGCCTCGTCGTTCCGGGCCAGGGTGTTGCAGGTGACGTGCACCCGCACGCCCCGGGCGTGGGCAAGCCGTACCGCCTCCGCCAGCCCGTCCCGGTCGAAGTTGCCGGCGAAGGCCCGCATCCCGAAGGCGTCCCCGGCCAGATACACCGCGTCCGCCCCGTAGGCCAGGGCCATGTCCAGCCGCTCCCGATCCCCGGCGGGGGAGAGCAGCTCCGGCTTACCCATTGCCGGCGGCGGCGAATTTGTCCAGCTTGGCCTGGTGCTCCGCCAGGGTGCGGCTGTACTCGTGCTGCTTCGTCTCCGGGTTCAGGGCGTAGTAATAGTAGTTGGTGCTGTCCGGATCCATGGCGGCCAGCAGGGAGGTCATGCCCGGGTTGGAGATGGGCCCCTTGGGCAGGCCCGCGTACTTGTAGGTGTTGTAGGGGGAGTCGATGGCCTTGTCCGCCTCGGTGGGCACCTTGCCGCCGTTGAGATACACCAGGGTGGCGTCGATCTGGAGCAGGCCCACCGTCTCCGCCTCCGGGTGCTCCAGGCGGTTGTAGATGACGGAGGAGATCTGGCGGTAGTCGCTGCGCTCCTCGGTGTTGGTGCCGTCCGTCTCCTTCTCGATGAGGGAGGCGATGGTGACGATGTCGTGGAGGGAGTAGGCGGGGGCATTCTCCCCCTCCCCGGCGAAGCGATCCAGATACTGATCCATCTTGGCGTCGAAGTTCACCAGCATCTTGTTGAGCACGTACTTGGGATTCTCCCCCAGCTCAAAGGTGTAGGTGTCCGGGAACAGGTAGCCCTCCAGCCGGTGGTAGTCCCCCAGGGGGACGTCCCGGAGCCAGTCGAAGGCGTAGTCCCAGTTGGCGGACATATCCCGGAGCCTGTCCACCGAGGCCACCCCCCGTTTATCCAGCAGCTCGAAAAGCTGGTCGATGGTGTAGCCCTCGGGGATAGTGAGGTCGATGGTCTTCCGGGTGGTGGACGACGAGCCCATGTTGGACACCAGCGCCCGGTAGTCCATCTCGGTGTCCAGGGTGTAGGTGCCCGGGGCGATCTTGTCCTCGGCGTGGGAGAACCAGGCGTAGAGCTTGAACAGGAACTTGTACTCGATGAGGCCCTTCTGCTCCAGGGTGTCCACCACCTGGCTGAACTGGGTGTTCTCGTCGATGGTGATCTCCACCGACACCGCCTCCTTGTTCAGCCCCAGCAGGTCGCAGGCCCACACCCAGCCCAGGGTGGCCAGGATCGCGGACAGGCCGATGACCAGCAGCACGTACAAAAAGGCCCCGGCCACCCGGGCTCCGGCGCTGCGCTTCAGCCGGGAGGAGCGCCGGGGACGGCGCTGGGAGGGGGACTGGCTGCTCTGGCCGCGCTCGGGGCGGTCGTAATCATAGCGCTCCCGGCCGCTCTGGCTGCGCTGGGAGCGGCCGCGGTCGCCTGACCCCCGGGGGGCGGCGCGTCTGCCTTCTGCCATTTGCTTCACTCCTTGCATAGGATGGGATGGCCCGGGGAAAACCCGGGGGTTGGGGCGGCGGGAACCCCTTTCCCGCCCGCCGCATAGTATGACCCAGAAACGGGAACGGAAGCCAAACCGGCCGCCGGGCCCGTCGGCTTCGAGGATCCGCTCCGGCGCCGGGAGAACCCGACGTCCGAGCCGGTCTCCGAGACCGGGCAAGTTTCAGGTGTACGGGGCCCGCCCCGATCGCCGCCGGGGGCGGCGGCGACCGGGCCGGTCTCCGAGACCGGACAAATCTTCAGTGAGGTGACAAAATCATGTGTTGTGGTAACAATGGTGGTTTCGGCGGGGGCTGCTGGTGGATCATCATCCTGATCCTCCTGCTGTGCTGCTGCTGCGGCAACGGGAACAGCTGGGGCGGCAACAACAACGGTTGCTGCTGCTGCTGCTGTGGCGGGAACAACAACGGCTGCGGCTGTGGCTGCGGCAACAACAACTGCGGCTGCAACGACGGCTGCTGCTAACCAGAAGCGCGGAGCGCCCGGGAGCAGGTGACTAAGACCCGGAGCGGAGCGAAAACCCAGAGGGGCCGCAGGCCCCGGCGGGTTTTTGCGAAGTCGGAGGGGCTTAGGCGCCGTCGCGGAGGGCGCGCAGCGTGACAACGCCGCGGGGCAAGGCCGGAGAGCTTAGAACCGCGACGCGAACAGGCGAAGCGCGAAAACTGCCGCCGCAAGCTGGGGCCCGGACGGGACTCCCGGCAGCCGGAGGCCGTCCGGCGCCGCCTGTGCCGGTAAAAGTACCCAATCGGGCGGAGGGCGCAAGCCCTCCGCCCCCGTTATTCCTCAATCAGGACGAGCTTCACCGGCACATCGAACTCCTCCCGGGGCATATGCTCCACCAGCCGGCCGGGGCGGCACACGCACACCGTATAGCCGGGGAAGTCCACCAGCCAGCGGTCGTAATACCCCCCGCCCCAGCCCAGGCGGTAGCCCTCCCGGTCGCACATGAGATGGGGGATCAGGGCCGTCTCAATCTCCCCCTTGGGGATGACGGGGCAGCCCTCGTCCGGCTCGGGGATGCCGAACCGGTTGGGGACAAGCCGATCCAGCTCCAGCACCTGCCGGGCCTCCATGCCCCGGTGGGGCAGCACCACCGGCAGGGCCACCCGCTTGCCCATATCCAGCAGGGCCCGGATCAGGGGCACGGTGTCCGGCTCCCGGCCGGTGCCGTAAAAGGCCATCACGGTGCCTGCCTGCTCCACCTGGGGGAGGGCCAGGAACCGCTCAAACAGCGCCCCCGCCTCCACCTGGGGCAGGGCGGCGGCGTGGCGGCGCAGCTCCTCCTTGCGCTCCTTGACCGTCATGCGCCGTAGTGCAGGTCGGTGTGGAGGCGGCAGGCGGTGGGAATGCCCGCCAGCTGCTCCACCAGAGCCAGGGCGAAGTCAAAGGCGGTGCCGGGGGCCTGGCTGGTGATCAGCCTGCCCTGGATCACCACCGGCTCGTCCATCCGGGGGACGGCGCCTGCCTGGACCAGCTCCCCCTCCATGCCGGGGTAGCACACGCAGGGCACGCCCTTGGGCAGCAGGCCCGCCCGGGCCAGCAGGGTGGGGGCGGCGCAGATGGCGGCCAGCCAGATCTCGGGATCGCCTGCCGCCTGACGGATCAGGGCCATGGCGGCGGCGCTGTTCTCCATGGAGGCCACGCCCCCCATGCCGCCGGGGAGCACCACCATATCGCCCGCCTCCAGCGTGACGCTGTCCACGGACAGGTCGGCCTTCACTGTGATGCCGTGGGATCCGGTGACAAAGTCCCCGCCGATGCCCGTCAGGGCCACGGCCGCGTCGGCCCGGCGCAGCACGTCCGCCGTCACCAGGGCCTCGGCCTCCTCAAAGCCTTCGCCCAGCAGAATATAAACCATTCCGGTTCCACCTCTCCACATGATATCATCTTGTAAACGTCTATTTCCCGCGGATCCGGGCCCCCGCCGCCGACGCCAGGAACAGGGGCAGCTTGGCCATCCGGCCCGCCCGGGAGGGCTGCTTCATCAGCCGGTAGAGCCACTCCAGCCCCAGCTTCTGGAACTGCTCCGGGGCCCGCTCCACCTTGCCGGCGAACACGTCCAGGGAGCCGCCCAGGCCGATGAGCAGCCGGGCCCCCGTCTCCGCCCCGTGGGCGGCGATCCACTTCTCCTGCTTGGGGAAGCCCAGGCACACGAACACCACGTCCGCCCGGGCGTCCCGGATCTTCCGCGCCACCGGGCCGTCCTCTTTGAAGTAGCCGTCGTGGGTGCCGCAGATCACAAGCCCGGGGTGGGCGGCCTGGAGGTTGGCGGCGGCCTGCTCCGCCACGCCGGGGGCGGCCCCCAGCAGGAACAGCCGCCTGCCCGTCTCCGCCATGCGGCCCATGAGGGCGGAGGCGAAGTCGATGCCGGGCACCCGGCCCTTCAGGGGGCGGCCCAGGATTTTGGCGGCGTGGATGATGCCGATCCCGTCGGGTATGACCAGATCGGCGTCCGCCAGGATCCGGGCGTACTCGGGATCCTTTCCGGCGCACTGGACGATCTCCGGGTTGGGGGTGGCGGCCAGATGGGGGCCGTCCTCCTCCAGCAGGGCCATGGCCCGCTCCACCGCCTCGTCCAGGGTCACATTGTCAAAGGCCACACCCAGCACGTCCACCCGCACGGCCATCCCTCCTGTGTTCCGTCCATAATCTGATACAATCTTATACAGTTTAGCACAAGCCAGGGAAAAAGTCTATTTAATAATTTGTGAACAGAGGCGCCCCCCGGCGTCCGGGCGGAAGCCGCGCCGGGGACGGGGGGCGGGAGGCGCGGAGCTCAGCGGATCTTCCGGGCCTCCAGGTAGAACCGCTTGTCGTGGGGCTCTCCCATGGAGAAGGTCTTGCGGGGCAGGGCCCCCTCGTGTATGACCGTAGGGAACAGCTCCCGCTTGTCCATGGGGGGCAGGAGGAAGGCCAGGTTGCCGGGGCGGGCGGCGAACTCCCGGGCCACGGCCTCCCCGTGGATGTAGTCCACCCGGCCCTTGTGGGCCATCAGATAGTCGTCCAGGAAGCCCTGGAGGGCCCCCACGGGCATATGGGCGGCGGAGCGGGGCAGGGTGATCACGCCCTCCCCCCCGGCGGACACGTACCGCAGGGGCAGGCCGTCCTCCACCGCCCCCGCCCCCCGGCGGGCGCCGGGGAAGGCCCGGATCAGGGCGTCCAGCAGGGCGTCGGGCTCGGTGTGGAACACCACCCGGTGGATGGGCTCGAACCCCAGGCTGCCGTCGTGGAGGTTCACCAGCTCGCACAGGGTGAACCGGGCGGGGAGGCCGTCCCACTTTTCCGGCGGGTTGAGCCGCTTCTGCCGCTCGTAGCACTCCTTGGCGGTGGCCAGGGAGTGGTTGCCGTCCCCCACGGCGAACAGCATGACGGGCTGGTGCTCCGTGCCATACCGGGCGTTGAAGGCGGCGGGATCCGCCAGGGCGGACAGCGCCCCGGCCACCTGGGCCAGCTGCGCCTCGCCCAAGCGCCAGCCCTTCAGATGGCCCCCCCGCTCCATCAGGTCGAAGTCGTACAGCAGCTCCATACCGGCGGTCTGGGCCGCCAGAGGCTCAATGACGGTGCGGCCGGGGTCGTCGGTGAGCAGCATGGCGTGGGGCAGCTCGATGGGGGCGTTCTTCCGCACCGCCACCCGGGGCGGGATGCGGGGCATGACCACCCCCTCGGTGGCCCGGATCAGGGCGTCGGAGCCGGGCTCGTAGTCGTAGCATTTGAGATCCGCCATGCCCACCAGCCCCCGGCGCACCTTGCCGTTGTCCAGGGTGCGCTCCACGTAGATCAGGGCCCCGGGCAGGGTCTTGAACCGGCCCTCCCGGACGTACCGGGCCATGGTGGCGTTGATGTCCATAATGTCCATCTCCACCTGGGGGCCGTCCAGGCTGCTCTCGGGCAGGATGAGCCGCAGGGCGGAGGGGGCGCGGCCCACCCGCTCCTCCACCCGCTGCCAGTACTCGGGCTGGGAGGTGTACTGATCGCAGGCCACCACCGACCACTTGTCGTAGTCGCAGTCCTGGGGGAGGAGGATGTCGGCGGGGCGGAAGGGGAGGCTTTCAAACAGGGTGTCCATATGAATTACCTCTTTTCGCTGGGTAGGGGCCGATGTCCTCATCGGCCCTCGTCATGCGGGGGTGTCGTATTTGCAGGGCCAAGGCCGGGGCGATCCGGGAAGGCGGGACGGCAGGATATCGCGGGACGGTGAGGACACCGTCCCCTACAGGGCGGCCTTGATGGCGCGGAGCAGGTCGTCAAATTCCTCAAAGGCGGGAATGTCGGGATAATCCGCCTTGATCTGGGGGGTGGATTTGAACAGGAAGCCCGCCTTGCCCGCCTGGATCATAGCCAAATCGTTGAAGCTGTCCCCGGCGGCGATGGTGTCGAAGCCGCAGGACTGGAGGGCTTTCACCGTGGTGAGCTTGGACTTGGCGCACCGCATTTTGTAGCCGGTGATCTCGCCGCTCTCTGCCACCTCCAGGGTGTTGCAGAACAGGGTGGGCCAGTTCAGCTTGGCCATGAGGGGCTTGGCGAACTGCTCGAAGGTGTCGCTTAAAATCACCACCTGGGTGAGTTGGCGCAGCTCGTCCAGGAACTCCCTGGCCCCGGGGAGGGGGTCGATTGTGGCGATGACGGCCTGGATCTCCTTCAGGCCCAGCCCGTGCTCACGCAGCACGCCTAAGCGCCAGGTCATGAGCTTGTCGTAGTCGGGCTCGTCCCGGGTGGTGCGGCGCAGCTCCGGGATGCCGCTGGCCTGGGAGAAGGCGATCCAGATCTCGGGAACCAGGACGCCCTCCATATCCAAACAGACGATGTTCATCTAAATGCTCCTCTCGTGTAGGGGTGCTGTGATTGGGGAGGCCGATGAGGACATCGGCCCCTACGGGCGCACCTCCGGTTTGTCTGCGTAGGGGCCGGTGTCCTCACCGGCCTTCTGTCATGCGGGTCGTCGCGCCCTACAGGGTTTTCAGGAACCGCTCCAGCCGGTTCAGCGCCTCCGCCAGGTCGTGCATGGAGGCGGCGTAGGTGGCCCGGACGTAGCCCTCGCCGCCGGGGCCGAAGGCGGAGCCGGGGATCACCGCCACCTTCTCCGCCGCCAGGAACCGGTCGCAGAACGCCTCGCTGGAAAGGCCGGTGGACTGGATGCAGGGGAAGGTGTAGAACGCCCCCAGGGGCTCGAAGCAGTCCAGCCCCAGCTTGCGGAAGCCGTCCACCAGGAAGCGGCGGCGGCCGTCGTACTCGTCCCGCATGGCCTCGATGTCCTCGTCCCCGTGATCCAGGGCCTCGATGGCGGCGTACTGGCTGGTGGTGGGGGCGGACATGATGCCGTACTGGTGCAGCTTGGTCATGGCGGAGATCAGGGGCTTGGGCCCGCACACGTAGCCCAGCCGCCAGCCCGTCATGGAGTACGCCTTGGAGAAGCCGTTCACCACCACGGTGCGCTCGTGCATATCCGGCAGGTTGGCCATGGACACGTGCCGCCCGCCGTAGGTGAGCTCGGCGTAGATCTCGTCGGAGATCACCATGATATCGGTGCCCCGGAGCACGCCGGCCAGGGCCTCCAGATCCGCCCGGGCCATGACGCCGCCGGTGGGGTTGCAGGGGAAGGGGAGCACCAGGGCCTTGGTGCGGGGGGTGATGGCGGCCCGCAGCTCGTCCGGGGTGAGGCGGAACTGGTGCTCGGCTTTTGTCTCCACATAGACGGGCACGCCGTGGGCCATGGACACCAGGGGGCCGTAGCACACGAAGGAGGGGGTGGGGATGATCACCTCGTCCCCCGGCTCAATGAGGGCGCGGAAGGTGAGATCCAGGCCCTCGCTGCCCCCCACCGTCACCAGCACCTGGCCCACGGGGGCGTAGTCCAGGTCAAACCGGCGCTTCAGATACCGGGAGATGGCGGCGCGCAGATCGGACAGGCCGGCGTTGGGGGTGTACTTGGTGAAGCCCTTCTCCAGGGAGAAGATGCCCGCGTCCCGGATGTGCCAGGGGGTGGGGAAGTCGGGCTCCCCGATGCCCAGGGAGATGCCGCCCTCCATGCCCTGGAGGAGGTCAAAGTATTTTCGGATGCCGGAGGGCTGGATATCCTGCACCCTGCGGCACATAATTCTGCTGTAGTCCATTATTCAAACACGAACCTTTCCTCCTGAACCTCCTGCACGGGGAAGATCAGGTGCTTTTCCTTGTACTTCTTCAAAATGAAGTGGGTGGCGGTGCCGGTGACCCCCTCGATGGGGGCCAGCTTCTCGCCCACGAACTGGGCCACCTCCTTCAGGGTGCGGCCGGAGATGGTGACGATCATGTCATAGGCCCCGCCGGACATGAGGTAGAGGGACTCCACCTCGTCGTACTGGTAGATGCGCTGGGCCACCCGGTCGAAGCCCTCCCCCCGCTGGGGGGTGACCCCCACCTCGATGAGGGCGGTGACGGACTCCTGCTGGGTGCGATCCCAGTCGATGATGGTCTTATAGCCCAGGATCACCCGATCCTTTTCATACTGCTCCACTGCCGCCGCCACCTCCGCCTCGGTGGAGCCGGTCATGGCGGCCAGCTGGGCGTGGCTCAGGGTGGAATCATTTTCTAAAAGATGCAGCAGGTCTTTCATGGTTGTGCCTCCTAAAAAACAACAAGAAAAAATGTGGGACAAAATAGGGATTCTATATATTATATACTCTGGGAAAGCAAATGGCAATCCCCCATTTCAGACGGGGATAAAATCTTAATGGGAACGCATACTATGACAAATTGCGCAAAAAGGCGGTGGACGCATTGGCAAGGTATCGAAGGCTCCTGCGGGCGGGGGCGCTGGCGGCGCTGGGGCTGGCCCTGGCCCTCACCTGGCTGTGGTTTCCCGGCTGGTACCGGCGCGGCCGGACGGCGCTGGGGCCGGCCCAGCTGCCCGCGGGGCCCTTCGCAGCCCTCACCTTTGACGACGGGCCCCGCGCCGGCACCACCGACCTGCTGCTGGACGGGCTGGCCCGCCGGGGGGTGCACGCCACCTTTTTCGTCATCGGGGAAAACGTGGAGGGCAACGAGGAGCTGCTGGTGCGCATGGAACGGGAGGGCCACCAGATCGGCCTGCACACCTTCCACCACAAGTCGCTGGCGGAGGTGAACGGCCGGGACTTCTACGCCGAGGTGGACAGGCTGCGGGAGACCCTCCAGGGGCTGGTGGATCAGCGGGACTTCATGCTCCGCCCGCCCTACGGCATGATCACCCCCTCCAACCGGGCCCGGGCGGGGGCGCCCATCATCCTGTGGTCGGTGGATCCGGAGGACTGGTCGGATCGGGACACCCAGCGGCAGACCCAGGTCATTTTAGACGGGGTGGAGGACGGCAGCATCATCCTGCTCCACGACATCTACCCCGCCAGCGTGGACACCGCCCTGACGGTGGTGGACGAGCTCATGGCCCGGGGGTACAAATTTGTGACGGTGGAGGAGCTGTTCGCCCTGCGGGGGGTGGAGCCGCAGGACGGGAAGGAGTACCGGAAGCTGCCGCCGCAGGGGTAGGGCGGGACGACCTCGGCCCGCCGCAAACAATTGAGGATACGCTCCGGAAAGGCTCGATCGGCGATGGGCGCTCGTCACAAACGATAGGGGATACGCTCCGGAGAGGCGGCGCGCCGGGTCGCCGCGCCCTACAGGCAGATCTTGGCCGTGAATACAGCAGGGCCCCCCGGCTTGTGCCGGGGGGCCCTTGGTTTCCTTATTCGTCGTCGGAGCCGTCCGCCTCGTCCTCAAAGGACAGGGCGAACTTGCCGCCGCAGGCGGGGCAGTCCACCACACCCGCGGCCAGGGCCTCGTCGTCCACCACCAGATCCTCGCCGCAGCTGGGGCAGGGGATCTCGAAGAAGTCCTCGTCCAGCTCGTCGTCCCCAAAGCCGTCGAAGCCGTCGTCCTCCTCCTCGTCGTCGAACACCGCCTCCTCCAGGTCGGCCACGGTGTCGCTCAGGGCGTCCAGCTCCGCGTCGAACTCGTCCATGGAGGCGTCCACGCCGTCCAGCTGCTGGCCCACTTCCTTCAGCACGTCCAGCACCTCGGACAGGATCCGGGCCTCGCCGGATTTCTCCCCGTCCAGGCCCAGGCCGTCGTACAGGCCCTGGATATAGGCTACCTTTTCAGAAATCGTCATTATTTGCACCTTTCCAGATACTCGCCGGTGCGGGTGTCGATGCGGATCTTGTCGCCGGGGTTGATGAACAGGGGCACCTTGATCTCCGCACCCGTCTCCAGAGTGGCGGGCTTGGTGACGTTGGTGGCGGTGTCGCCCTTCACGCCGGGGTCGGACTCGGTGACTACCAGCTCCACGAAGTTGGGGGGCTCCACGCCGAACACGCTGCCCTTGTAGGACATGACCTTGCAGGTCATATTCTCCATCACGAACTTGAAGTTGTCGCCCAGCACGTCCTTGTTCACGGGCAGCATCTCGTAGGTCTCCATGTCCATGAAGTAGTACAGGTCGCCATCGTTGTAGCTGTACTCCATGTCCTTGCGGTCCACGAAGGCCTGCTCGAACTTGGCGGTGGGGTTGAAGGAGGTCTCGGTGACGGCGCCGGTGATAACGTTCTTCATCTTGGTGCGCACGAAGGCGGCGCCCTTGCCGGGCTTGACGTGCTGGAATTCCACCACCTGCATCACCTTGCCCTCCATCTCGAAGGTCACGCCGTTGCGGAAGTCGCCTGCTGTGATCATTGCCATTGGTATCGTCCTCCAATATCGAAAGTTTTTTATCCGAAGAATCAATCAAGACATTATACCCTATCTTTGTGTTGATTGCAAGAGGGTTTGTGGGCGCCGCCCGCTTTTTACAGGATGATCAGCTGCTTGGGGGAGTGGGTGATGTCGATGCAGCCCCCCTCGGTGAGCATGATCACGTCCTCGATGCGCACGCCGAACTTCCCGGGGATGTAGATCCCCGGCTCGGCGGACAGCAGGGCCCCGGCGGGGATGGGCTTGTCGTTGCGGGTATGGAAGCCGGGATCCTCGTGGATCTCGATGCCCAGGGAGTGGCCGAAGCCGTGGCCGAAGTACTTGCCGTAGCCCGCGTCGGCGATGACCTTGGCCCCCGCCTCGTGCACCTCCTTGCCGGTGACCCCGGCGTGGGCCGTGGCGATGCCGGTGAGCTGGGCCTTGAGCACGGTATTGTACACCAGCTCCATTTCCTCAGAGGGCTGGCCGATGGCCACGGTGCGGGTCATATCGGAGCAGTAGCCCCCCACCACGCAGCCGAAGTCCATGGTGACGAACTGACCCTTCTCAATGACGGCGGGGCCGGGGATGGCGTGGGGCTTGGAGCCGTTGGGGCCGCAGGCCACGATGGGGTCGAAGGAGTTGCGCTCCGCCCCCTTCCGGGCCATGATGTAGGTCAGCCGCGCCGCCACCTCGCTCTCGGTGAGGCCTGGCTTGAGGAAGTTCAAAATCTCCAGCAACGCCTCGTCGGTGATGCGCTGGGCCTCCTTCATGGCGGCCAGCTCGTCCGCGTCTTTCACCTGGCGCAGGGTGGTGAGCAGCTCGGAGGCGGGGACGAACTCGGCCTCCACCTCCTTTGTCCAGTCGGTGTGGCTGGCCACGGACATATACTTCTCCTCAAAGCCCAGCTTGGCGATGTTGTGCTCCTTCACCAGACCGGCGATGAGCTTGCGGAAGCTGCCGCCGGAGGCCCAGTCGGCCACCTCCGCCCCGGCGATCTGCTGCTGGGCGGCCTCGATGTACCGGGAGTCGGTGTAGTACCAGGTCTTGTCCGGGGTGATGAGGGCCGCGCCCTCCCCGTGGAAGCCCATGGCGTAGAACTCGCCGGGCTCGCTGGTGATGAGCATGGCGTCCAGGCCGCGGTCTTTCAGACGAGCGGCGATTTTTTCAAAATGGGTCATGGGAAACATCTCCTTTATTTAATTTGACAGGAATTCCTGATAGATGCGCTTCATCGCCAGCGCGTCCCCCGCCTGGGTGCCCGCGCTCTCGCAGATGAAGGTGGGGCTCCACCCCCGCGCCGCCACCGCCTGGGCCAGGGGCGCCCAGTCCGGGCCGTAGCCCCCGTCGTCGGCGAAGGTGCGGTGGCACTTCTCCCCGCCGTTGGGGGTAAACTCGATGTGGGAGAAGTGGCTGTGGAAGCGGGAGGCCCGCTCGGGGCCCAGTGCCTCCTCCATGCGGGTGAGCATCCGCTCCATGGCCTCCGCCCCCTCGTCCGCCCCCAGCGAGCGGGCGTACAGGTGGCCGAAGTCCACGCAGGGCAGCAGCCGTTCGTCCAGGGCGCACAGCTCCAGCACCTCGTCCAGATCCCCTAGCTGGTTGATCTTCCCCATGGTCTCCGGGCACAGGGTGAGATGGCCGAAGCCCGCCCCGTCGCAGGCGGCGATGACCTCCCGCAAGGAGCGCAGCGCGATGTCCAGCGCCTCCCGCCGGGTGCGGCCCATGAGGGCCCCGGAGTGGATCACCACCCGCTTGGCCCCCATCCAGTCCGCCACCAGACAGGCCCCGGTGATGTAGCCAATGGTCTTTTGCAGGGCGTCCGGGTCAGGGTTAGCCAGGTTGATGAAGTAGGGCGCGTGGAGGGACAGAGCGATGCCGTGCTCAGCGGCGGCCGCGCCCACCTTGCGGGCGGTGGCCTCCCCCACGTGAATGCCCTTGCCGCACTGGTACTCGTAGCAGTCCAGGCCGATCTCCCTCAGCCAGCGGGGCGCGTCCGCCGACGACTTGTAGGGGAAGTTTTCTGCGTTGCCCGCGGGGCCGAATTGGGCGCTCACAGCCTGGCCCCCTTTCCCGACAGCAGCCGGAAGGGCCACTCGGCGGCGTACCGCAGGTAGCGCCCCGGGTTGCCCGCCAGCCGGATGGGCTCCACCAGGATGGTGGACACCCCCGCCCGGTTTCCCCCCAGCACGTCGGTGAAGATCTGATCCCCCACGATGGCGGTCTGTTCACGGGTTACGCCCATTTGCTCCATGGCCCTGTAAAAGGAGGGGGTCTTGGGCTTCCCGGCGTGGCCGATGCAGGGCACGTCCAACCCTTCGGCAAAGATCCGGGGGCGGCTCTCGTGCCGGCTGTTGGACAGGATAAACAGCGTCACCCCGTGGGCGGCCAGATCGTCCCGCCACGCCTTCAATTTTTCATCCGGCAGGGGCACGCCGTAGGGGACGAGGGTGTTGTCCAGATCCGCCAGCAGCAGCTTGATCCCCCGATCCCTCAGCGCCGCGCCGGTGATCTGGTAAATGTCATGATAGGTATATCTGGCCCGGAACAATGTCATGCCTCACCTTCTATTCCGCCCGGGACGGGCATATGCTTTTGAGAACGACGCTTTGACGATAAAGTCTGACGCGGGGCCGCTTCGCGGCCTGTGCGGCGAACCGCCGCCGCGCAAGCTGAAAAGAGGCGGCGGCTTCTTTTCAGGCTGCGTCAACTATAGCACGAAATTCTGCCGTTAGCAAGGGGGAACTCCCATGAAAGAACTGTTATTGGCTCTGCCCACCGGACGGGAGAGCCGGGGCCGGGACTACGGCCTCACCCCCGCCCACATGGCCTACCGGATCGGGCCGGGGCCCCGGCTGCTGGGGGCCCGCCTGCCGCCGTCAGTGCGGGGCGGGCTGATGCAGATCGACTGCGCCGGCTTCGACGGGGAGGGGGATCCGGTGCCCTGCTGCCGCCAGATTTTGGGCGAATGCCGCCGCCGGGGCTGCCGGGGCATCGTGTGCGACTTCGAGGGGCCGCCCTGCGGCTGCCTGGGGAAGCTGGTGGAGATTTTAGACCGCAACTGCGCCGCCCAGGGCTGGGCCCTCTATGTGCCGGAGGGCTATATGACCGTCCCCCACGCCCGGGCGCTGGTGCCCTCCGCCCTCACCCACGGCACCCTGGAGCGGCGGCTCCGGGAGGCCCTGGGGCGGTACGGCCCCGCCCGGACGGCCCTGGCGGTGGAGTGGGTGCGGGAGGACTTCCCCCTGCCCGCCTCTGGCCGGGGGGCGCCCCTGCCCCCGGACGCCCTGGAGGGGATGCTCCACCGGCTGGAGCCGGCGGTGTTCTTCGACCGGGGGCTGTGCGCCCACTACTTCACCTACATGGCGGGGGCCAAGGCCCACTTCGTGCTGTTCGACACCCCCCGCTCCATCCGGGAGAAGCTGTCCCTGGCGGATCGGCTGGGGGTGGGGACGGCCCTGCTGCCCCAGCCGGAGATCGAGGCCCATCTGGAGGAGATCTTCGGATCCAACGTGTGAAGACACCCGGCCCCGCACCGCGGGGCCGGGTGTCTTGTCAAGGCCAACCGGCTGTGCTATACTGTCCCCAAACAGACAAAGGAGGGCCGCCCATGAACGCAGCACAGCGCCGGGGACGCATTTTGGAGGAGCTGAAGGTCGCGGAGGGGCCGCTGTCCGCCACAGTCCTGGCCCAAAAGCTGTCGGTGAGCCGGCAGATCATCGTGGGGGACGTGGCCCTGCTCCGGGCGGCGGGGGAGGGCATCACCGCCACCCCCCGGGGCTACGTGCTGGACGCCCCCCGGGCAGGGCTGGTGGCCACCGTGGCCTGCGCCCACAGCGGGGCGGACATGGAGCGGGAGCTGACCCTGATGGTGGATCAGGGCTGCACGGTGGAGAACGTCATCGTGGAGCACCCGGTGTACGGCCAGCTCACCGGGCCGCTGGAGCTGTCCTCCCGGTACGACGTGTGGTCATTCATCCGCAGGGTGAGGGAGTGCGAGGCCCAGCCCCTGTCCGCCCTGACGGACGGGGTGCACCTGCACCGGCTGCGCTGCCCGGACGAGGGGGCGCTGGAGCGGGTGCGGGCGGCGCTGGACGGGGCGGGGTTTCTGGTGAAATAAACCGGGGCCACCGCAAAGCCGGCCTTTAGGCGCTCATTCCGACGACGCAACCGATAGTTGCCCGATATTTGGTGGACGCAACCGGATTTTTTCCGTAAAATGAGGCCATCAAAGGAGGTAATGCCATGAGTACCATGAGAAGCCTGTTTATGATCCTGCCCATCATCCTGGCCATCATCCTCGGGCTGGTGCTTCCGGCGGTGGTGATTGTCCTGCTGATCCGCGCCCTGCTGAAGTACCTGCGCTCCGATGACCGGCGAAGCCCGCCGGAGCAGAGCCGGAATCTGGGCGAGGCCCTCAAGGCCCGCCGCGCCGCCGCCAGCTACACCCAGGAGTACGTGGCGGAGACGCTGGGGGTGAGCCGGCAGGCGGTGTCCAAGTGGGAGAACGGCACCTCGGAGCCCAGCACCGCCAACCTGATGGCCTTGGCCCGGATGTACCAGGTGACGGTGGACGAGCTGCTGGGCGGGTGACGCCCCCCGGATTTTGGGCAAAAAGACGGTTGACATTTCCACCCCAGCCTGTATAATAGTCCGCACAGGTGTCTTGACACCTGTGCGGACTACTTTTTTGAGAGTCGAGGGATACTTATGGAAAAGATCAAGGCGTTCCTGAAGCGCAAGGATATCATCCTATCCGCCAAGCGGTACGGCATCGACGCCCTGGGGGCCATGGCCCAGGGCCTGTTCTGCTCCCTGCTCATCGGCACCATCGTGAAAACCCTGGGCGAGCAGATCGGGGTGCAGTTCCTGATCGACGTGGGGGGCTACGCCTCCGCCATGAGCGGCGCGGCCATGGCCGTGGCCATCGGCTGGGCGCTGAAGGCGCCCCCAATGGTGCTGTTCTCCCTGGCCACGGTGGGCTACGCCGCCAACGCCCTGGGCAGCACCACCCTGGACGGCGGCAAGGGGGCCGGGGGCCCGCTGGCGGTGCTGTTCATCGCCATCCTGGCCGCCGAGTGCGGCAAGGCCGTCTCCAAGGAGACGAAGGTGGATATCCTCGTCACCCCCCTGGTGACGATTTTAGCGGGGGTGGGCCTGTCCGCCCTGCTGGCCCCGGCCATCGGCACCGCGGCCACCGCCATCGGGGCCGTCACCCGGCTGGCCACCGACGAGCAGCCCCTGCTCATGGGGGTGCTGGTCAGCGTGGTCATCGGCGTGGCGCTGACCCTGCCCATCTCCTCCGCCGCCATCTGCGCGGCCTTCTCCCTGACGGGGCTGGCGGGGGGCGCGGCGGTGGCGGGCTGCTGCGCCAATATGGTGGGCTTCGCCGTGCTGTCCTTCAAGGAGAACCGCTGGGGCGGGCTGGTGAGCCAGGGCATCGGCACCTCCATGCTCCAGATGGGCAACATCGTGAAGAACCCCCGGATCTGGCTGCCCGCCATCCTCACGTCGGCCATCACCGGGCCGCTGGCCACCTGCGTGTTCAAGCTGGAGATGAACGGCCCCCCGGTGTCCGCCGGCATGGGCACCTGCGGGCTGGTGGGGCAGATCGGCGTGTGGACGGGCTGGATCGCCCCCAGCGAGCAGGCCCTGGCCAACGGCGCGGCGGCCATCACCCCGGGGGCCTTTGAGTGGATGGGGCTGATTCTGATCTCCTTTGTGCTGCCCGCGGTGCTGTGCTGGGCCTTCGGGCTGTGGTTCCGGAAAATCGGCTGGATCAAGGAGGGCGACCTCAAACTGGATTAAAGGCGGCCCGGTTTCGCGGCGGTGTCCCAAGAACTCCTGTAGGGGCGGCTATCAGCCGCCTGCGGGCGCATGGTATGCGCCCCTGCGGGAAAGGGCGGTGAAAAGGCGTCCCCCTGGCTTTGCCGGGGGGACGCCTTTCAGATTACCGCAGCAGGGCGTTCTCCCCGGTGACGGTGTCCAGGGAGGAGCCCGTGGAGAAGTACTGGGCCAGGATGCCCGCCGCCAGCTCCGCCAGGGAGCCGCCGGCGTCCCCGCCCTCGGACACCAGGCACAGGGCCACCTGGGGGTCGTCGTAGGGGGCGAAGCACACAAACAGGGCGTTGGTGGACGCCGCGTGGGAGGAGGTCTCCGCCGTACCCGTCTTACAGCCCACCTCCACCGGCAGGGAGGAGAACCACCGGGCCATGGAGGCGGTCTTGGACAGGTCGTACATCCCCTGCTTCACCGCCTGGAGGTGGGCGGGGTTTAGGTCGATGGTGTCCTTGGGCTGGGCGTTATAGGTCTCGGTGACCTGGCTGTAGTCATTGGACTTGTACTCCTTCAGCAGGTGGCAGGCGTAGTGGTTGCCGCCATTCACCAGGGTGGCCACGTAATTGGCCAGCTGGAGGGGGGTGAACAGATGATAGCCCTGACCGATGGAGGCGGATAGGGTGTCGCCGTCATACCACTGCTCGTCCAGCAGCCTGGAGGTCTCCGGGCTGGCCCGCAGGCCCTTCTCCTCCGCCAGCTCGATGCCGGTGTACTCCCCCAGGCCAAATTTCTGGGCGTATTTGTCGATGTTGGCGATGGTGGTGCGCCGGCCCACATCGTAGAAGAAGCAGTTGCAGGAGTCCTTGATGGCTTGGGTCACGTTGTCCCTCCCGTGCCGGCCCGGAAAGATCCAGCAGTGGGGGGTGTAGGAGGGGGCATAGAAGGTATAGGTTCCGGTGCACTCCACCCGCTCGGTGGGGGTGATGGTGCCGGTGTCCAGGGCGGCGATGGCGGTGAGCATCTTGAAGGTGGAGCCGGGGGAGTACCGGCCCTTGACCGCCCGGTTCAGCATGGGTTTGTCGGGGTCGTCCAGGAGCTGGCTGTAGTTCTCCCGGAAGGTGGCCAGATCGTAGGTGGGGTAGGAGGCCAGGGCCAGCACCCCGCCGCTCATGTCCACCACGGCGGCGGCCATGGGCTGGGGCTCCTCCTGCCGCTGGGCGTACTGGGCCAGCAGATCCTCCACCGTGGCCTGGAGGGCGATGTCCAGGGTGAGCACCACGTTCTCCCCCGGGGCGGGCTCGGTTTTCCACTGCTGGCTGATGATGTTGCCGTCGTTGTCCTTCTCCATGAGCCGCTGGCCGCTGGAGCCGTGCAGGCGCTCCTCAAAGGCCAGCTCCACCCCATCCTGGCCCACCACGGCGTTCATGGGGTAGCCCAGCTCCTTGTACTTGGGCCAATCGGCCCGGCTGATCTGCCCGGTGTAGCCCAGCACGTGGGCGGCACTGGAGGTGCCGTACTTCCGGGCGGAGGCGGTGACAATCCGCACCCCGGCCAGCCCGTGCTCCTTCACCTTGGCGATGAAGGTGATATCCACCCCCTGGGCGAACACGTAGGTGGTGTTGCTCACCTCGTACCGCCGCAGGTAGATCTCGTACAGCACCCCGGCCAGCTCCCGCATTTCCCGGGTGATGCCGCCGCCGTCCTCCGTCAGGCCGAAGGTCTGGCCCGCCGCGCCCAAAGCCCCCGTCAGCCCCCGGTGCTCCCGGGAGAGAGTGGCCTTGTCCTCCTCCAGCAGGCCGAAGGTGACGCACATCTTGGCCAGCAGCTCGCCCGCCTCCGGACGGGCCAGGGCGGCGTCCTTCACCCACTCCAGGCCCCGCTTCTGGGCCAGACTGCCCAGGGCGGTGGCGACGTTCACCACCTCGCCGTCCTCATTCTCAGTCTGGTAGGACAGGGGATCGGCGGTGGTGTACCGCCAGGGGGCGGTCTTGGAGATGGGCAGGGAGTCGGCCCACTCCACCCCCTGCTCCCGGCAGACGTCCAGCAGGGCGGAGAGGATGTCCAGCCGCTGATCCGCGGGCATGGCGTCCCAGTCCAGCTCCACGTTGTAGCTCAGCTCGTTGGTCACCAGCACCCGGCCGTACCGATCCAGGATTTCCCCCCGGATGCTGTCCACCTGCTCCGTGTCGGAAATGTGGACGTTGGTGCTGGAGCGGTAGTCCGCACCCTGCACGATCTGGAGCTGGTACAGCACCAGGAAAAAGCCCGCCAGCACCCCGCAGAACAGGAAGATCAGCAGGTTGGAGCGCAGCTTCAGGCGGCGGGCCTCCCGCTCCGCCTTCTCCTCCTGGATGTGGGTGTGGTCAAAGGGGTTATTCATGGTAAATCCTCCCGTAATGGATGCAGCAGAACCGGCCCAGCCAGTAGACGGGCAGGATGAAAGCCAGGGAGCACAGCAGCTCCGGCCCCGCCACCCGCAGCAGGGTCTCCACCGGGGCCGTCCGGGCCAGCAGGCGGCTGCCCACCGCCCAGCCCTCCCAGACAAGCAGGACGCCGACGGAGCAGATCAGATGACCCCACACGTCCCGCCGGAGCAGATACTGGGCGCACAGCCCCGCCGCCCAGCCGAACAGGGCCAGCGCGGCCACGCAGCCCGCCCCCAGATGGCCCAGCCCGGACAGCGCCGCCCCGCAGGCCATGCCGTAAATGGCCCCGAAGGGGGCGCCCTCCAGCGTCCCCCCGGCCACGGCCAGCACGGGCAGCAGCAGGGGCAGGGGGATGGGCAGGGGGGCGACGACATAATAATTCACCACCGCCGTCACGGCCAGGGCGGCGAGGTAGGCGATCCATTTTAAGATAATGTCATGTCTTGTCATGGGCATAGCAGTTCTCCAAATAAAGCCCAGGTGGAGCAGTCCGTGATCCGGATATCGGCGTATTGGCCGATGAGGGCCCCGTCCCCGTCCAGGTGCACCAGCCTCCCCCCGGCGGTGCGGGCGGTGAGGCTGTGCCGGGGGTCGTCCCCGGCGCCGTCAATGAGGCACCGCTGCACCGTGCCGATGTACGCCCGGTGCTTTTCCAGGGAGATGCGGTTCTGGGCCTCCACCAGCCGGTCGAAGTTGGCGGACTTCTCCGCCTTTGGCATGGGGTCGGGCAGCTCCGCCGCCGGGGTGCCCTTCCGGGGGGAGTAGATGAAGGTGAACAGCGCGTCGAAGCGAACCTCCTCGATGAGGGACAGGGTCTCCTCAAACTCGGCGGTGGTCTCTCCGGGGAAGCCCACGATCACGTCGGAGGTGAGCACCACGTCCGGGATGCGTGCCCGCAGGGCGGCCACCTTGTCCAGGTACTGCTCCCGGGTGTACCGCCGGTTCATGGCGCCCAGCACCCGGCTGCTCCCCGACTGGAAGGGCAGGTGGATCACCGGGGCCACCTTGCCGCACTTCGCCATCACGTCGAACAGCTTCTCCGTGGCGTCCTTGGGGTGGGAGGTCATAAAGCGCAGGAGGAAGTCCCCGGGCAGCTCCGCCGCCGCCTCCAGCAGCCGGGGGAAGTCCCAGTCCCCCTCCAGATCCCTGCCGTAGGAGTTGACGTTCTGGCCCAGCAGGGTGATCTCCTTATAGCCCTGCTCCGCCAGCTCCCGGATCTCGTTCAGGATGATCTCCGGCTCCCGGCTGCGCTCCCGGCCCCGGGTGTAGGGCACAATGCAGTAGGAGCAGAAGTTGTTGCAGCCGTACATGATGGACACCCAGGCCTTCAGCGTCCCGGAGCGGCGGACGGGCAGGCCCTCGGCGATGGCGCCGTCGTCGGGCTGTGTCTCGAACACCCGGCCCCGGCGCAGGAACACCCGGCGCAGGAATTCCGGGAACCGCCACAGCTGCTGGGGGCCGAAGACCAGATCCACATGGCGGTAGGACTGGCGCAGCCGCTGGGCCACATGGGGCTCCTGGGCCATGCAGCCGCACAGGCAGATGATCTGGCTGGGATTGCGGCGCTTGCCGTGGACAAGGGCGCCCACGTTGCCGAACACCCGCTGCTCCGCGTGCTCCCGGATGGCGCAGGTGTTGATGACGATGACGTCCGCGCCCTCCTCGGCGTCCGCGATCTCATAGCCCATCTCGGCCAGCATCCCCCGGAGCAGCTCGGAGTCGGCCTCGTTCTGCTGGCAGCCGTAGGTGTCCACCCAGGCGCGGGGGGGCGCGGGGCGCTGGGCGTTCAGGGCGCGCAGCTCGGCGCAGTATTCCTTTTGTTTGACGATGTCCTCGGCGGGGATGACGGGTGTGGTTCGGTTCAAGGGCGGATCCTCCCTGGAAAAAGTTTGTGAGATAAGCCGGAAAGGTTTTGCTTGACAGACGTTATGTCACCGGTTTCGGCCCGGTCGGTTTTGTGGAAAACTGTGTGGAAGCTGTTGAAAACTGTGGAACGGCGGGGGATCAGGCTGTTGAGGCCCGGAGGAAGCTGTCGAAAATTGTAACTTTTTTGTAACAAAATAAGAACAAATAAATTATGTGGCACCCGCTGCGCTGGCCTGCCGTATGGAGGCCGCCTTCAGCGGCCTTTATTGGTTCAGCCGTGCGGCGACAACCCGCGCGGCCTTGACGCCGGACGCCCCCGCCTGGGCCAGGCCCCGGGTGACCCCCGCGCCGTCCCCCACGGCGAAGAAGCCGGGCAGGGCCGTCTCCAGCTCGCCGGACAGCTTGATCCGGGCGGAGTAGAACTTCACCTCCGCGCCGTACAGCAGGGTGTCGTAGTTGGCGGTGCCCGGGGCCAGTTTGTCCAGGGCGTAGATCATCTCGATGATGTCGTCCAGCTGCCGCTTGGGCAGGGCCAGGGACAGATCCCCCGGCACCGCGGCGGTGAGGGTGGGCCGGACGAAGGAGTGGCCCAGCCGGTGGTCGTTGGTGCGGATGCCCGCCGCCAGGTCGCCGAACCGCTGCACCAGCACGCCCCCCGCCAGCATATTGGACAGGGAGGCGATGTGCTTGCCGTACCGGTAGGGCTCGTTGAAGGGGGAGGTGAAGCGGTTGCTGACAAGCAGGGCGAAGTTGGTGTTCTCCGAGCGCAGGGCGGGGTCGGAGTAAGAGTGGCCGTTGACGGTGTTGATGCCCTCCACGTTCTCCGCCACCACGTGGCCGTAGGGATTCATGCAGAAGGTGCGCACCTGGTCGCCGTACTGCTTGGTGCGGTACACCAGCTTGGACTCGTACACCACGTCGGTGATGTGCTCGAACACGGTGGCGGGCAGCTCCACCCGCACGCCGATGTCCACCTGGTTGTTCAGCACCTCCAGCCCCAGGGCCTTGCACTGGTTGGCGAACCACTCCGCCCCGGAGCGGCCCGGGCCGGCGATGAGGTAGGGGGCGGTGAAGCGATCCCCCGACTCGGTCACCAGGGTGTAGACGCCGTCCTTTGCCTCAATGTCGGTGACGGCGGTGTCGAACTGGAAGGTGTGCCTGTCCCGGATGGCCTCGTAGATGCTGGTGAGGATGTTCAGGTTGTTCTCCGTGCCCAGGTGCTTGCACCGGGCCTGGAGCAGGTGCAGGTCGTACTTCAGCGCCTCCCGCTCCAGGGCGCGGGCCTCGGGGGTGGCGGTGGAGTAGACCTGGGTGGTGGCGCCGTGCTTCACATTCAGCGCGTCCACGTAGTCGATGAGCTCCATGACCTCCTTCTGCTCCAGGAAGTCGGTGAGCCAGCCGCCGAAGGCGGTGGTGAAGTTGAACTTGCCGTCGGAGAAGGCCCCCGCGCCCCCGAAGCCGCACATGGTGCCGCACACCTTGCACTGGACACAGGAGCGGGTCTTGCCCGCCACGATGGGGCACTGGCGGCGGTAGATATCCGCCCCCTGATCCACCACCAGCACCCGGGCGGAGGGGCACTTCAGCGCCAGCTCGTAGGCGGCGTAGATACCGGCCTCGCCGGTGCCCAGGATCATCACATCGTAGTTGGTGTTCATAGGGGATCTCCTCTCCAAATCGTTGGGCGCAAAACAATACAGTTTACAGTATAGCATGAACCCGGGCCCCGCACAAGGGGTTCACAGAAAGTTAACGCCCGCCTGCCATATGGCAGGCGGGCGCGGTTCAGTGTATTTTGGGATACCCCATGGTCACCGGCGTCACCCCGGGGTGGAGGGCGGCGAAGGTATAGCCCGCGTTCTGATAGCCCTGGATGATGGCGGGCAGGGCGTCCACGGTGGTGCCCCGGGCGGCGCTGTCGTGGGCCAGCACCACCACCAGATCCCGCCCCACCCCCCGCAGGCAGTCGGAGGCGATGGCGGAGGGGGATCGGGGATAGAGGGTGGCGTCCTGGGCGGAGGCGTTCCAGTCGAAGTAGACAAAGCCCCGGCGGGTCATCTCCGCGATGATCTCCTGGTACACCCCCCGGTTGTAGCCGTTGATGCTCCCGCCGGGGAAGCGGAAGATGCGGGGGTATTGTCCGGTGACCTCATAGATGTACTGATAGAGCTGGTAGGCGTCCTCCAGGAAGGCCTCCACCGAGGCGTACACCTTTTTGTAGTCGTGGCTCCAGCTGTGCATGGCCAGGGTGTGGCCCGCCGCCGCGATCCGGCGCATCCGCTCCCGATTGGCGGCGGTTCGGCCCGTCCCCACCACGAAGAAGGTGGCCTTCACCCCGTACTGATCCAGCACCTCCAAGATCCGGTCGGTGTTGGGGGAGGGGCCGTCGTCAAAGGTGGGGAAGCACACCCGGCCCCCGTCGATCCGCTCCCCCTCCCAGGCCGGGGCGTAGAAGTCGGGGTACAGGGTAGTGTATTCCGGCGTCTCCCCCTCCGGGGTGACGAGGGTGTACTGGGAGAGCAGGCCGATGGTCTCCTCCGCCTCGTCCAGCGCCTCCTGCCGGCGTTCCAGCTCCTGCCGCTGGCGTTCCAGGGCGGTCTGCTTGTCCGCCAGCTCCTGCTCCAGGGCGGCCAGCCGGCGATCCAGCTCACCCTTTACGTCCAGCTCCGCCTGCCGCTGGAGGGCCAGCCAGCCGCAGGCCCCGGCCAGTACCGCCGCCAGCGCCAGGGCGGTGAGGAACAGGGGTTTGAAGGGCCCCCGGCCCTTGGGAGGGTTGGAGGCGCTGTTTTTTTTGTGCTTTGGGCGCTTTGCCATGGCTGCCTCTCTCCTGCTCGTTGACTTTAAAACTCAGTATAGGTCGAATTTTGTCGAAAGTCAAGGGAGGGCGCCGCATTGTAAATATTTGTTTCTGGTTTGTCACCGGGGGCTTTCGTCTGGGTACGGCCATCAGGACGGGGCAAAGGGGCGCTAAAGACGATAAATAAGCCCGCGCGGATTTCCCGTGCGGGCTTACCCTATTTTCGCTCAATTCTCCCGTGGTACCAGCCCGTCACGCCGTCCTTTTTCACCAGCAGGCCCCGCTGGGTCTCCCGCACCAGGGCCAGCTCGTCCCCGGGGGAGACGGGGGGGCAGTAGTCGGTGGCGTCCTCGGTGTGGAGCTTGCCGTCCCGCCGGCGGTGCACGAAGTCCCGGGGCACCCACAGCGTCCGGCCGGAGGAGGGGTGGCGGACGAACAGGCAGTCCCCGTTTTCCGCCAGCGGCTCCACCTCGCTGTCCGACCAGCGGATGTTGATGGGGTTGTAGGACGCCTCCTGCCCGTCCAGCGCCACCGCCCGGGGCAGATCGTCATAGGAGGCGAACTGGAACTCGCCGCCCGTGATGTCGGGGATGATCAGGGCGTTGAGCTGCCCGTCCACCTTGAGCACGCAGCCCCCGTCCAGGGAGATAATATGGCGCTCCCGCTCCACCAGGGGGTTGGAGCACTGGATGCTGGGGTCGTACAGCGTCACCGGCCAGTGGCCCACCGCCACCCACTTCCGGAAGGAGCGGCCCTGGCCGAGGAAGTCGTCGTTCTTCATGCAGGAGTAGGCGTCCAGCTCGTCCAGCCGATCCTCCCGGGGGATGCCGCCGTGGACAAAGATAAAGTTCCCGGCCTCCAGAATGTGGGGCAGGGTCATGAGGAATTTGGTTTCCCGGGGGAAGTAGTCCAGCAGGGCGGCCCGGAGGGAGGGCAGGTCGTCGGCCCGGCGGGGCATGGGATGGCCCAGCTCCAGCCCCATCTGGATCAGCACGGAACGCTCCCGCCAGCAGCTCAGCACCGGCCACAGCTCCGCGTCCGCGCCGATATCCGCGGCGCCCAGCAGGCTGTTCTGCCGCTGGGAGAAGGCGGCGTTCTCAATGGCGCGCCCCTCCAGGAACATCCGGTCGATATAGTCGCAGTTGCCGCACAGGGGATAGACGGTGTGGGTCTTTTGCAGATCCAGGACGAAGCGCAGGACGGCCAGGCTGTCCCGGCCCTTTTCCAGCAGGTCGCCCACCAGAATAAGCACATCGTCCCGGGAAAAGCGGACTTTTTTCAACAGCCCCTGAAGGCAGGACAGGTTTCCGTGGATGTCGCTGATGGCGATGACCCGGCGGCCCGGGGCGATGTCCGGGCGGATCACGGATGCGAGACGGCCCATACGTCCACTCCCTTTACAAAGGAACATGATACTGTAATTTTAACACAGCGGCAGGGAAAATGGAAGGGGAGAACAGGAAAAAAGTTGTTGCCTTTACCGCTTTTATCTGCTAAAATACAGGGCAGAAAAATACCACCGGGAGGAATGAGCAAGATGCCCAAAGCGGGGAACAAGGAGCCCAGTATGGCGCTGTACGAGAGCATTCTGGAGCTGAAGACTATGGAGGAATGCCGTGCCTTTTTCGACGACCTGTGCACGGTGGGGGAGCTGCGGGCCATGGAGCAGCGGTATGACGTGGCCCTGCTGCTGGATCAGGGCTTGGTGTACACGGAGATTTTAGAGCGCACCGGGGCCAGCTCCGCCACCATCAGCCGGGTGAACCGGATCTTCTCCTTCGGAGCGGGCGGGTTCCGCCGAATGATTGAGAGAAGGAAGGAGAGAAAGGGGGGGTGACCCCCCTTTTTCGATCCCCCGGCGCTTGGGGGGATCGGGGGTGCCGACCCCCGGGGACGCCCCTGCGGGGGGCGTTACTTTCTCTCACGTGAGAGAAAGTAACCAAAGAGAACGCTTAGGGGGTGGCCTCCGGCGGACGCTTCGCGTCCTTAGTCGGCCACCCCCTAAGAACCCCCGGGAAGGTCAAGGGCACGCCGATTTTACGGGGTGGGGGAGTGGCCGGCGCGGGGGGTCTGGACTGGTGGGCTTCCCATTGGTGCTGCCGCCCGTGTGTGGGGACTGGCCCTGGGTGGTGCCCTCGATTGGCGCCTGGGTGGTGCGGTGGATGTTTCGGGGCGGTGGGAGGTGCACCGTCGATTTCAGGTTGTGGGGGAGTGACCGGCGCGTGGGGGTCTGGACTGGTGGGCTTCCCATTGGTGCTGCCGCCCGTGTGTGGGGACTGGCCCTGGGTGGTGCCCTCGGTTGGCGCCTGGGTGGTGCGGTGGATGCTCTGGGGCGGGGGGAGGCGCGCCGTCGAGTTCAGGTTGTGGGGGAGTGGCCGGCTATTGCGGGTGACGGATTGGTGTTACTTCTTTTTTCGGCCCACGGTGGGCCTGCGGTTCTCTGGTACTGAAAGGCTCGGGTTCTCTTTGGAGCGCCTGGGCTTCTCTTTTTTAGACGGACGGGATGGGAAATGGTGAACCCCGGCGCGTTATGCGCCGGGGTCTGTGTTTTGTGTGTGGTTTTCGTAGTCTTTCAGACATTGCTCAATCATGCTCACAACGATAGCGTTAAAGCTGGTTTCGTTCTCCGCCGCGAGCTTTTCAACTTGATCGATTAGATGTTGGCGCAGATATAAGGTGCGGTATCCCGCTTCCCCTTTCCGCTGAATACTTTCTGGGCCAAACGGCATTTCTATCACCTCTGTCAAAATTCTAATATAAATTCTGGTTTAAATAAAACATAAAATTTCTATTAGAAATTCGGTTGCATTTTCTGACAGACTATATTAAAATGGCCATGAGGTGAAAAAGATGCCGGATTATAAAGAAATGTATTTTCATCTGATGCACGAGACAGCCAAGGCCATCAAGATATTAAAAGAAGCCCATCTGGACTGTGAGGAAATGTTTCTAAGCGCCCCGGAAACGCCCATCATCCTCCTGGATCCGACGGGGGAGAAAGGCGAAAGTTAAGAGAAACAAAAGCGGGCCCGCCCACCCCCCACCGCGTGAAGCACCCCCCGACACCCAGGCGCACAGAATATGGATCCCGCCCACGTCTCAGTACCGACCCACTCAGCGACAGCGGCGACAGGGGCCCCCGCGTCGGTATCCGCTCCGCGCCGGAAGGGTCACCACCCATCTTCCGATCTGACAGCCCCCGTAAAAGGGGGTTCTTAGGGGGAGGCCGACTAAGGACGCGAAGCGTCCGCCGGAGGCCTCCCCCTAAGCGTGTCTTTCGGTTCCTTTCTGCACGAGCAGAAAGGAACGCCCCCGGCAGGGGCGCTCCCCTGCCCCCAGCGGCCCAGGGGGGCGCAGCCCCACCACCCCGGCGGCAGCCGAAAACAGGGGGCCCGGGGGCCTTACCCCCGAAACTCTTGCAGGAGCTCCTGCCACCACTCAATGAGGCGGAACTTGAGGACATACCCGCCGTCCTGGCCGGTGATCAGGGCCACCTGATCCTCGGACAGGACACCCTCCGCGGCGGTCTCCACGCTCTCCTCCGTCACCGAGCCCAGGCACAGGGGCGGGAATACCACGCACCACCAGTTCCGGCCCGCTCCCGCCCCGATGGTGATCCGCAGGGCGCGGTACTGCCCCGCCGGAAGGGAGAAGGTGGCGTACTCCCGGGTGGGGAACCACTGATCCGCGATCTCCGCTGTCACCCGATCCGCGCAGCCCTGGGCGGCCAGGGCCTCCGCCCCGGCCCGGGCCAGCTCGTCCAGATGGGCGGACAGGATCTCCTCCGCCCGGGCCCGATCCGATACGCCGTCCAGCAGGCGGGAGGCCAGCTCCAGCACCGCGTCCCGGACGATGAGCTTGAGGGCCTGATCCTCCTCCGAGTCGGAGTTGGCCACCACGTGTAAGCGGAGCACCTGATCCGCCAGGGCCCCTTCGCTGGCGGAGGCCCACACCCCCGCCGTCAGCGTCAGCCCAAAGGCCAGCAGCAGGGCCGCCTCCCAGAGGCGCAGCTTGTGAGACGTGGAAGAAAACATGAAAAGCACCGTCCTTATGTATCCGTTTGGCACCCAGACCGCACAGCGGCCGGGGAGGGCCGCCTTGGGCGGCGGTCATGGGTACAGTATGGACGGCGCTCTTTTATTTTATACCACGGCTCAGACGAATTCCGCCCCGGCGGGGCCGCAGAGAAACACGTCCCGGTAGCTCTCCTTCAGCAGGGCGCAGGCGTCCCGGGCGGCGTTCTCGGTTTCAAACAGGCCGAACACGGAGGGGCCGCTGCCCGACATGGACGCGCCCAGCGCCCCCCGGTCGATGAGTATGGCCTTGATGGAGGCGATCTCGACGGCGCGGCGGGACTCCAGCACGTCCTCAAACACGTTATACATCCGCCGGGCCACCCCCGCCAGATCCCCGGCCTCCAGAGCGGCCAGCACCCCGCTGGTGTCCGGGCGGCGGACGATCTTCCGCACGTTCACCCGGGCGAACAGCTGGGGGGTGGGGATGGAGAAGGGGGGCTTGCACAGGACAATGTGGCAGGGGGGCAGGGGGGCCAGCGGGGTGAGCCGCTCCCCACGGCCCTCGGCCAGGGCGGTGCCGCCCAGGACGCAGAAGGGCACGTCGGAGCCCGCCCGGGCCCCGATGTCCGCCAGCTCAGCCGGGGACAGCCCCGCCCCGGTGAGGGCGTTCATGGCCCGGAGGACGGCGGCGGCGTCGGCGCTCCCCCCGGCCAGCCCGGCGCACACCGGAACCCGCTTGTGGATGGCCACGTCCACCTCGCCCCCCAGGCCGGTGGCCTCCCGGAAGGCGGCGGCGGCCACCTGGGCCAGGTTCTTGTTCCCCGTGGGCAGGAAGCGCAGGTCGGCCACGGCGTCCCCCTGGGGGCCCTTGGCGGGGGTGACGGTGAGCTCGTCCGCCAGGGTGACGGACTGCATCACCATTTGCAGGTCGTGGTAGCCGTCCTCCCGGCGGCGGAGTATGTCCAGGGTGAGGTTGATCTTTGCGTTGGCGGTCAGTTCCATGTCGGGCTCCTTTTCATTGGGTTGCGGGTTCCAGCAGGGTCAGGGTGTTGGCCCCGCAGTCGATCTCGTACTCCAGCCCCAGGGGGAACAGGCCGATGGGGTAGGCGTGGCCCACGTTCACGTTGTACAAAATGGGCAGGTCGGGCAGGCCGGCCTCGAAGCCTACCACCTGGCGGTAGACCTCCTTGTAGGGCTCCAGCTTGTCCGGATAGCCGGGCTTGCCCACCACGATGCCGTTGACGGCGTGGAGCACCCCCTGGGCCTGGAGGCCCCGGAGGAACCAGGTCAGCCAGTCCGGCCCGATGTCGTCCTCGCTGGTCTCCAGAAGCAGGAGCTTGCCCCGCCACTCCTCGGGGGAGGGCCACAGGGACGTGCCGAACAGCATCTCGAATACATCTATGCAGCCGCCCAGCAGGGGGCCGGACACCTTGCCCGTGCCCTGCAAAATCTCGTAGCCCGTGTTGGGGAACCGGGGGATGGTCCGGTCCATATTGGCCTCGTCCCACCACACCCTATCCGTTTCATAGCTGCAAAAATCGCTGGCCGGGATGGTCCAGCACTCCTGGGGGTTGAACAGGGTTTTGTCAAAGGCGTCCGCCGTGTACTCGTTGATGGCCCCGTACTCCGCCCAGTTGGTCATAATGGCCCCGCCGTAGTAGGACACCAGCCCGGCCTTGTGCATCATGAAGTGGTTGGTGGTGGTGTCGGAGAAGCCGGTGAAGATTTTGGGATTGTTTTTCAGCACGTTGAAGTCGATGTAGGGCAGGAGCCGGATGGTGTCGTCCCCGCCGATGGCGGTGAACACCGCCTTGACCTCAGGGTCCCGGAAGGCGTCCATCAGGTCCTGGGCCCGGGCCTCCGGGTGGCGGTACAGGTAGTCGATGCCCTTCAGGGCGTTGGGCATGGCGACAACTTGCAGGCCGTAGTCCCGCTCCAGCCGCTCTTTAGCCAGGTGGTATTTGTGGATAAACTGCTTCTCCCCCAGCATTCCTCTGGACAGGGAGACGATGGCGGCTTTATCGCCGGGGCGCAGGCGTTGGGGTTTTAACATGGCTCTCACCTCATATTTGATTTAGGGCGGCGGTGGCGGCCTCCGCCATGGCCCTGCGGTTCAGGGGCCGGTTCAGGAAATGCTCCAGGGCCAGCACCGCCTGGTTCACCAGCATGGGCAGGCCGTTCAGCGTATTCAGCCCCCGGCGGCGGGCCTGGGCCAGCAGCTCGGTTTCAGCGGGGTGGTAGATCAGGTCAAACACCCCGGCGTCCGGGGGCAGGGCGTCCAGGAAGGAGAAGCCCTCAAACTGGCCGGGACAGCCCGCCATGCCCAGGTTGGTGCAGTTCACCAGCAGCCGGGACTGGGCCGCGCGGCGCCCCAGGGTATCAGGGTCAAAGGCGGCGGGGATCAGGCGGCCCCGGCCGTCCAGGGCGCACAGGGCGGCGGCCCGCTCCGGCGTGCGGTTGCAAACGAATACCCGCTCCGCTCCGGCGTCCGCCAGCGCCAGGGCCACCGCCTTCGCCGCGCCCCCCGCGCCTATGAGGGTGACGGTGAGGCCCGCCGGATCCAGCCCCAGGCCCGCCTCCAGGGCGGCCACCGCCCCGGCCCCATCGGTGTTGAAGCCCACCCAGTTCCCATCCCGGAGGCAGACGGTGTTCACCGCGCCGATGGTACGGGCGGCGGGGTCGATCCCGTCCAGCAGGGGGATCAGATCCTCCTTGTGGGGCATGGTGGCGTTGAAGCCCGTCACGCCGTTGTCCCTGGCCCAGGCCAGGTACTCCGGCAGCTCCCCCCGGCGCACCACATGGGCGGTATAGGGCACGTCCAGCCCCAGGGCGGCCAGCATGGCCCCGTGGAGGAGGGGGGATTTGGAGTGGAGAACGGGGTCGCCGATGACCTGGAGCCTCATTTTCCGCCCTCCAGGAAGTAGTCCATGGCCATCAGGTAGCCGTCAAAGCCGTGGCCGTAGAGCTGGCCCACGCAGGCGGGGGCGGTGACGGAGACGGCCCGGAAGGGCTCCCGCTGGTCGATGTGGCTGATGTGCACCTCGTAGGCGGGCACGTCCACCGCCTTCAGGGCGTCCAGAATGGCGTAGCTGTAGTGGGTGTAGGCCCCGGGGTTGATGATAATGGCGTCGTACACGCCGTCGGCGGCGTGGATGGCGTCGATGATGGCCCCCTCGTGGTTGGACTGGAAGCAGTCCACCGTGGAATTGTGGGCGGCGGCGTGATTTTGGATCAGGGTACACAGGGCCTCGCAGCTCTGATCGCCGTAGATGCCCGGCTCCCGCTTGCCCAGCAGGTTCAGGTTGGGGCCGTTGATCACCAGAAATTTCATGGGGACACCTCCCGATAGATGGTGGAAACGCGCTCCGCGGCCCCCTGGGGGCCGTCCCCGCAGGGGATGATGTAGTCCGCCCAGCGGCGGTAGATGGGGGAACGGAGGGCATAACGGGCCAAAAAGTCCTCCCGCCCCCCCTGGGCCAGGGGGCGTCCGGACACGTCCAGCCCGTCGTAGGTCTCCCCCGGATCCCGATCCAGCCAGAACACCAGGCCGTTTTCCTTCAGGGCGGCCATGGCCTCGTCCTGGAGGGGGAGGCCGCCGCCGCAGGCAATGACAAGTCCCTGCCGCCCGGACAGCTCCCGGCACAGCGCCAGCTCCAGGGCGCGGAAATATGCCTCGCCGTCCCGGGAGAAGATGTCCGGGATGGAGCGGCCCTGCCGCTGTTCAATAAGGGCGTCGGTGTCCACCAGCTCCCGCCCCAGCGGCTGGGCCAGCAGCCCGCCCACCGTGGACTTGCCGCAGCCCATCATGCCGATGAGGATAATATTTTTCTCCATAACCCGCCTCTAATCCAGGTTGGAGGGGAACCAGCCCAGCACCCGGAACTCCCCGGTGGTCTGGGCCAGCTCGTGGAGGGCGTCCCCCACGGCGGGGTCGCCGGGGCGGCCGGTGAATTCCAGGAAGAACATATACTCCCAGCTCCGCCCGGGCAGGGGCCGGGACTCCAGCTTCATCAGGTTCAGCCCGTGGAGGCTGAACATGGTGAGGATCTCGTGGAGGGAGCCCGCCTCGTGGGGCAGCACGAACAGGGTGCTGACCTTGTCCGCCCCGGGGCGCAGCTCCAGCCGGGGGGACGCCACCACAAACCGGGTGGTGTTGTGGGCGTTGTGGTTGATCCCACGGGCCAGGATCTCCAGCCCGTACAGCTCCGCCGCCCGGGCGGAGCAGACAGCGGCCTTTGTGGGGTCGCCGCTGTGGGCCACCATCTGGGCCGAGCCCGCCGTGTCCGCCTGGGGCACCTGCTTCCAGGCCGGGTGGGCGTTGAGAAAGCACTCGCACTGGAACAGCCCCTGCTCGTGGGAGTAGACGTGGGTGATGCCGTCCAGCGTGGCCCCGGGCAGGGCCATGAGGCAGTGCTCCACCTTCACCGTGGTCTCCCCCACCATATAGCACTCGTACTGGGTGAGCAGGTCGTAGATCTGCCGGATGGCCCCGGTGGAGCTGTTCTCAATGGGCAGCACGGCGTAGTCCGCCCGGCCGTCCCGCAGGGCCAGGAAGCAGTCCTCGAACTGCTCCAGCCCGGTGCTGCTCACAGCGGGGCCGAAGAAGTCCAGGGCGGCCTGTTCGCTGTACGCCCCCGGCACCCCCTGGTACACCACCCGGGGGGCGGCAATGGGCTGGCGCAGATTGTTTTGGGCCTCCTGCCAGCGCGCCGCGCCGGGGTTGTCCGGGCCCCGGCCCATGAGATCCCGCTGCTGCCGCCGGGACAGGGCCATCACCGTCTGGAACAGGGTGATGACGGCGGGGCGCAGCTCCTCCCCGGCCAGCTCCCCCTTGTTCTGGAGCAGCTGGCGCTCCCGCTCCTGATCCAGCACGGGGATGCCGTTTGCCCGCTTGTACTCCCCCACCTGCCGGGTCACCGCCATCCGGCGGCGGAACAGCTCCACCAGCTCCCGGTCGATGGCGTCAATCTCCCCTCGGAGGCGTTGCAGCTCGTCCATCAGCGATACGCCTCCCGCAGTTCCATGTAGTGTTCGGCGCTGGGGCGCAGGCCGGCCAGTTCCTCCGGAGTGAGGGGGCGGACAACTTTGGCCGGGCTGCCCAGCACCATGGAGCCGTCGGGGGCGTCCAGCTTGCCCGTCACCAGCGCCCCCGCGCCCACGATGCAGTTTTTGCCGATCTTCGCGCCGTTGAGCAGGGTGGCTCCCATGCCGATGAGGGTGTTGTCCCCCACGGTGCAGCCGTGGACGATGGCTCCGTGGCCCACGGTGACGTACTCCCCCAGGGTGGTGGGGAAGACGTCCGAGTGGAGGATGGCGCCGTCCTGAATGTTGGTGCCCGCGCCGATGGTGATGGGTTCGCCGTCCCCCCGGAGGACGGCGTTGAACCACACCGAGCAGCCCGGGCCGAAGGTCACGTCCCCCACCACCGCCGCGCCGGGGAGGATCACCACGTTGTCGTCGCTTTGACGCAGAGTTTTTAAGTCCATATCAATTCCTCCCAGTAGGGGAGGGGCTTGCCCCTCCCGCAGGTTTGCGGGGACTAAATCCCCATCAACTCGCAGGCCGCCAGTGCCGCCGCCGCCTCGATCACCGGCACCGCCCGGTGCACCACGCAGGGGTCGTGCCGGCCGGTGAGCTCCAGCTCGGCGTTTTCATGCTTTGCCAGGTCTACGGTGAACTGCCGCCGGGCGATGGAGGGGGTGGGGCGCAGGGTCACCTCAAACAGCAGGGGCATTCCGTTGGTGATGCCGCCGTTGACGCCGCCGGCACAGTTCTGCTCCGCCCGGATGGAGCCGTCCCCGTCCACGTACAGCGGGTCGTTGGCCTCCGAGCCCCGCATGAGGGCGAAAGCCGTCCCCGCCCCGAAGGCCACCGCCTTGACGGCGGGCACGGCGAACAGGTATTGTGAGAAGATGCCCTCTGCGTTACAGCCGAAGTCCGGCGCGCCCAACCCGGGGGGCAGGCCGAACACGGCGCACTCAATGGCCCCGCCTACGGAATCCTGCTCGTTTTTCGCCTCCAGGATGGCTTCCTGCATCTCCGCCCCCTTGTCGTCGTTGAGGACGGGGAAGGTCTTGGCGGCGCAGGCCCGCAGGCTCTCCCAGTCCTCCAGGGGGTCGTCGTTGATCCCGTAGACGGAGGAGATGTGGGCCCACACGGACACGCCCTTTTGGGCCAGGAGCTGCTTGGCCACCCCCCCGGCGAACACCAGGGGCGCGGTGAGCCGCCCGGAGAAGTGGCCGCCCCCCCGGTAGTCGTTGAACCCCCCATAGCGGACGTGGGCGGGGTAGTCGGCGTGGCCGGGGCGGGCCAGATCCTTCGTCTTGGCGTAGTCCCCCGAGCGGGCGTCCGTATTTTCGATGACGGCGCACAGGGGGGCCCCGGTGGTTTTGCCCTCGAACACGCCGGAGAGGATTTGGGGCTCGTCCGCCTCCCGCCGGGCGGTGGACAGGGCGCTTTGGCCCGGGGCGCGGCGGGCCAGGTCGAAGCGGATGGCGTCCAGGCTCAGGGCCAGCCCGGGGGGGACGCCCTCCAGCACCACGCCGATGGCGGGGCCGTGGGATTCGCCGAATAAGGTGTATTTCACGCGGGGAAGCACCTCCTTGGGAAGATGTGCAGGGGCCGATGGTCTCGCCTGTCGGCTCGGTCGGCGATAGACGGTCGCCACCGGCGACCATCGCCCTCATCGGCCCGGCCTGAAAGCGCGGTTTGTAACGATAGGGCCGATGGGGACATCGGCCCCTACGGGATCCGCTCGATTTTCCCGCCCAGCCGCTCGTAGTCCTCCCAGAAATCGGGGTAGGACTTGGCCACGCAGTCCGCGCCGGTGATGGTGACGGGCTGCTCACAGCGGGTGGCGGCGATGGACGCCATCATGGCGATGCGGTGGTCATGGAAGCTGTCCACCGTCACGCCGCCTGTCAGCGTTTCTTTGCCCCGAATGTCCAGGAAGTCGGGGCCCTCCGTCACGTCCGCCCCCAGGGCGGTGAGCACCGCCGTGACGGAGGCCAGCCGGTCGCTCTCCTTCATGCGCAGGCGGGCGGCGTTGACGAGCCGGGTGGCCTGCCGCGCCCGCAGGGCCGCCATGGCCGCCAGAGGGGGCACCAGGTCGGGGCAGTTGGACACGTCCAGCTCTAAGCTGAACTGTCCCAATTCCAACCCCATTTCCTCATACTGGGTGGCGATGACGCTGTCCCCCTGGGTGGAGCTGAGGTTCAGGCCAGCGATTTCCACGGGATTGCCCAAAAATTTTGCGGCGTACCAGAACCCGGCCTGGGACCAGTCCGCCTCCACGGCGGCGCTGGCGGCCTTGTAGGTCTGGTTCCCCTGGGGGTGGTACTGGGGGGGCAGGGACAGGGCCATGGGGAACTCCACCCCGAATTGGGCCATGGCCTGGAGGGTCATGGCGAGGTAGCCCTCGCTCTCCAGAGGGGTGGTGGGGATCAGGGCCGACGGGCCGCCCAGCAGGGGCAGGGCGAACAGCAGGCCGGTGAAAAACTGGGAGGACACGTCGCCCGGAAGCCGGTACTCCCCCGGCGTGAGCAGCCCGGACACGGTGAGCACGCCGTCCTTCTGCTCATAAAAAATCCCCTTTTCGTCGAACAGGTCGAAGTAGGGCTTTAAAGGCCGCTCCATCAGCCGCCCATGGCCGGTGAAAATCCCGCCCCCCCGCACCGCCAGGGCGATGGGGATCAGGAAGCGCAGGGTGGAGCCGCTCTCCCCGCAGTCCAGATGGGGGTAGGCCATGCGCCGCAGGGGGGACATGGCGTTGGCCCCCATGCCCCGGACGGTGACGGTGGAGCCGTCCGCGGTGAACTCCGCCCCCAGCTCGCCCAGGCAGCGGAGGGTGGCCTCAATGTCCTGGGACAGGGCCACGTTGGTGATCACGCTCTCCCCGTCCGCCAGGGCGGCGGCGATGAGCAGGCGGTGGGCCTGGGATTTGGAGGGAGGCGGGGTGACCGCCCCGGCCAGGGCGGCGGGGGTGATGGTGACGTTCATAGCAGAGCCTCCAACTGTTGCAGCAGGCCCGCCTTGGGCAGCTTGCAGGGCACGGCGCGGCCGATCCCGTCCAGCAGGATGACGGTGATGTCCGCCCCGGCGCCCTTCTTGTCCAGGCCGATGGCGGCGGCGTACTCCTCGGGGGTACAGGGAATGGACGTGGGCAGGCCCAGGCAGGCGCAGGCGGCCTCAATCCGCCCCGGCACGTTCGCCGGAGTGACACCCAGCGCCACACCCAGCTTGGCCGCCATGCACATACCCGCCGCCACCGCCTGACCGTGAGTCCACTCCACATAGCCCCCCGCCAGCTCGTAGGCGTGGCCCAGGGTGTGGCCGAAGTTCAGCACCATCCGCGCCCCGGTGTCCAGCTCGTCCTCTGCGACCACCTGGCGCTTGATGTCACAGCAGGTATACAGGATGTGCTCGATATCCGCCGTCAGCGCCTCCCGGTCAGGGCGGGCGGTGAGGAAGTCGAAGAACGCCCCGTCCCGGATGCAGCCGTATTTGAGCACCTCCGCCATCCCGTCCATGAACACGGGCAGGGAGAGGGTGTCCAGGGCGTCCGGATCCATGAGCACCAGGCGGGGCTGGTGGAAGGCCCCGGCCAGGTTCTTGCCCGCGTCCAGATCCACGGCCACCTTGCCGCCCACGCTGCTGTCCACCTGGGCCAGCAGGGTGGTGGGGATCTGGACGAAGGCCACCCCCCGCAGGACGGTGGCGGCGGCAAAGCCCGCCAGATCCCCCACCACGCCGCCCCCCAGGGCTACCACGCCGTCGGTGCGGGTGAGGCCGAAGTCCAGGAAGCCCTCCCACAGCGCCGTCAGCTGATAGGGATTTTTGCTCTCCTCCCCGGGGGGGACGGGGAACAGGCGGCAGTCAAAGCCGGCGGCGGCTAAACTGGACAGCACCATGTCGCCATAAAGGGGTTTTACGTTGCTGTCGGTGACTACCGCCAGCTTTTGGGCGCGGGGCAGGACGGCGCGGATCCGATCTCCGGCTTGGGAGAGGAGGCCGCGCTGGATCAAGATGTCGTATTCCCGGCCGGGGAGGGCAACGGTGAGGGTTCTCATAGGCGCAGCTCGCTTTCAGAAAATTGGTTGAAACAGGAAAAGGGGCCGCATTTCTGCGGCCCCTCGTCAAGCTGGCACCTTGGCAGGCGTACCGTTCTCCTGCATCTCTCGGGTTTCCCCTGTCATACCATCGGCGTGTGGTCGGTACGAAATCTACCACCTCAAGGCGCCCACTTATCCTATCCTTAATTATACCCGGATTATTCCCGTTTGTAAAGGATTTTTTTGTTGCGAAGCAGCCGCCGCCACTCCTTTTCCCGGATCTTCATAAACGTCAGGACGGAATTTTTATAGCCGTCCCGATCCTGCGGGGTCACGACCCGCAGCGCGAGCCGGAAATGCGCCCCGCATTGCGTAACCTGTTTCAGCAGCATCGCGGTGTTGGGCCGCGCGTCTGCCAGAATATAATCCGGATCCTCGATCGTGGCCGGAATATATGCGGAAAACCTCTCGTAGTCCTGGGGATGATGGGCCTGGATATGGGCGATCCGCTCCTCCGTGATGACGACCTCGGCGGTCAGGATGCGGGGTGAGACGCAGGAATAGAGATCGAGATCCAGGTCGCATAACTTATGCACGCATACCACCCCGCATTCGCGCTATCCGCCGGCCGGCATCATACCAGCGATTTCCCCATCAGCTCCACCAGCGGGGTGAGCTTCCCCATCAGGTGCCGGAACTTCTCCGGCGTCAGGGACTGGGCCCCGTCGCACTTGGCGCAGGGGGGATCGTTGTGCACCTCCACCATGAGGCCGTCCGCCCCCGCCGCCACCGCCGCCATGGCCAGCGGCTCCACCATCCAGTACATACCCGCCGCGTGGGAGGGATCCACCACGATGGGCAGGTGGCTCATCCGCCGGACGGCGGGGATGGCGGACAGATCCAGGGTGTTCCGGGTGTACGTCTCGAAGGTGCGCACCCCCCGCTCGCACAGGATCACGTTCTCGTTGCCGGAGGCCATGATGTACTCCGCCGACATGATCCACTCCTCGTAGGTGTTGGACAGGCCCCGCTTGAGCAGGATGGGCTTGGACAGCTTGCCCGCCTCCTTGAGCAGGTCGAAGTTCTGCATATTCCGGGCGCCGATCTGCACCAGATCCACCTTTTCCTCAAACAGCTCACAGTACCGGGGGGCCATCAGCTCGGACACGATGGGCAGCCCGGTGTCCGCTTTCGCCTCCAGCAGCAGCTCCAGGCCGTCCGCCCCCATGCCCTGGAAGGAGTAGGGGGACGTGCGGGGCTTGAAGGCGCCCCCCCGGAGCAGGGCCGCCCCCGCCGCCTTCACGTCCCGGGCCACGCCCACGATCTGCGCCTCGCTCTCCACCGAGCAGGGGCCGGCGATGACGGTGAAGTGCTCCTGCCCGCCGATGGGCACGCCGGACACGTCCACCACCGTGTCCTCCGGGTGGAACTTGCGGTTGGCCTTCTTATAGGGCTCCTGCACCCGCATGACCCGCTCCACGTCGTCGTTCATGGTGAGCTTGTCCATGTCGATGTGGGCGGTGTCCCCGACGAGCCCCAGGATGGAGCAGCCCACGCCGTTGGTGACGCCTGCGGTGACGCTGTAGTCCCGCTCCAGCTGGCGCGCCAGTGTCTGGATCTTTTCCTGGCTTACGCCGGGCTTCATCACGATTACCATACAAATAACCCCTTTTCATAAAAAAAGCCCATGGGCCGCGCGGGGCGGGCCATGAGCTTCCGAAGTTTCCCCATAGGCGGGACTGAATCGGGGATATTATACACTTTGACCGGATAAAATGCAAGGGCTTTCCCGGAAAAACCGCTGCTATTCCGCCGGCAGGCGGCCCAGCAGCAGCGCCGCCCCCGCCTGGGCCAGCAGCAGCTCCGGCGCTCCGCCGTCGTAGGGCAGGATCAGCTCCTGCCGCTCCACCGCCCGGCCGCTCAGGGAGACGAACTCCCGCTGCACCGCCACCGACGCCCGCTGGCCGTCCAGGCTGGACAGGGTGAGGGTGTTCCGGCCGGAGGGGCCGTAGCTGATCAGGGTGTCCGCGGGCAGGCCCCGGGTCAGGGAGGCCAGCCCCCCGGGGAGCAGGGCCGTCCGGCAGGCCAGCGCCCCGGCCCCCGCCCAGCCCGCCGCCCCCGGCGACACCACCAGCAGATCCAGCGCCAGCCCCGCCAGCAGGGCCGGGTGCCGGCAGGCCCGCACCAGGGCGGGCAGGCCCTCCGCCAGCAGGCTCACCCGCTCCGCCAGCCCCTCGTCCCGTTCCCAGACCCCGATCTGCCACATGGCGGCCGCCCCCTGTTTCCTATGATGGAATAGTGTGGCGGGGGGCGGGGGATTTTATGCGTTACCGCCTGCGCTCCTTCCGGTGGGTGAACAGCACGAAGTTCACCACGTTGCCCAGGATCAGGATGGTGCCGCACAGGTACAGCCACACCAGCATGATGATCACCGACGCCAGCGAGCCGTAGATCAGGGAGTACCGGGTGGAACCGCTCATGAGCAGGGAGAAGATCACCGACGCCGCCGCCAGCGCCGCCGACGCCGCCAGCGCCCCGGGCACCACCGGAGGCCGGGGCTTGTCCAGGGGGGCGGCGAACCGGTAGAGCAGCAGGATGAACAGAAACACCATGCCCACCAGCAGCAGGTACTTCATCCACTGCCATGTGCCGAACCGCTCCACCAGATCCTCCAGCTTCAGCACCTGGCCCAGCAGGTGGAAGAACCAGTTGCCCGTCACCACCACCGCCAGGGACAGGTAGATGGTGGCCAGCAGGAGGATGGAGAACAGGACGCTGGCGATCACCTGCCGCAGGCCCAGGAAGGTGGCCCGGCCGTACAGCTCGTGCATGATGTTCATCAGGCCCCGGACGGCGGCGGAGGCGAACAGAATGGTGAGAAAGGCCCCGGTGAGCAGCATGGCGGCGGACTGGTTGGTGTCGATGTAGGTCAGGTACTCCTGGAAGATGACCAGCACCCCCTCCGGCAGGAAGGGGTCGGCCTGGTTCAGCAGATAGGTGAGATCCAGGTGGAGCTCGTTGACGAAGGCGGACACGCAGATCATCACGGGGAAAAAGGTGAGGATGAGGAAATAGGCCAACTCCGCCGCGGCGCGGCCCACCTTTTTGGAGAAATACACGTCCACCACGTCGGCCACAAAGCGGATGGGCGGATGGGCCCGGAGCAGGCGATCCAGCTTCTGTTTCACGGCGGGGCCCCCTTTCTCAGCAAAAAGATGGTTCGTTGTGCCGCAGGCGCACTTGAAAAGCGCGCCCGCGGGGAGTATACTTAAACAATCTCCTTTTAAGGTGGTTTGATTATAGCAGACTGCCGGAAAAAGGACAACAGAAATTTGTCAGGGGCGGGTTTTGTCCTGGACAGGCCGGAGGGACTGCCAAACATTTTTGGAAAAACCCCTTGACAAGATGTGACTATTGCTGTAGTATAACAATGTACTATCGCGATAGTCATTCAGTACCCAACCCTGAGGAGGCGCTTCTCGATGGAAAAGCTGTATGATTCGGAGCTCCGGGTGATGGAGCCGTTGTGGGCGGACGGGCCGATGTCCGCGGGCGAGCTGGCCAAGCGGCTGGCCGCGTCCTGCGGGTGGAACCGGAACACCACCTATACCGTCATTAAGAAGCTGGTGGACAAGGGGGCGGTGAGCCGCTCCGAGCCGGGCTTCCTGTGCACGCCGCTGATCTCCCGGGAGGACGTCCAGCGGCTGGAGACGGACAGCCTGATCACCCGGCTGTTCGGCGGATCCAAAACCCAGTTCCTCTCGGCGTTCCTCAGCGAGGAACAGCTGACCCAGTCGGAGGCCCAGCAGCTCAGGGCCATCATTGAGACGTGGAAGTGAGGCGGGCGCTATGACCCAACTGCTGCAAAACACCGTGTTCGGCACGGCGCTGATCCTGGCGGCGGCGCTGCTGCGGCGGGCGCTGGGCGGACGGCTGATCCCGGAGGCCCGGCTGGCCCTGTGGTTTGTGTGCCTGATCCGGCTGCTGGCCCCGGTGTTCCCGGAGAGCGGGCTGTCCCTGTGGGGGCTGCTGCCCCGGGCGGGGACGGACGGAGCGGTAGCGCCTGTGATGGATCCGCTTCCCGTGTCCAGCGGGGCCGGGGCGAACCTGCCCGCCGGGAATGTCCCGGCGTCCGGGGCGATGAACCCCGGCCTTGCGGCGGTGGAGCCCGCCGGGGCCGCCTTCCCCTGGGAGACGGTGGCGCTGTCCGTGTGGATCGGGGTGGGGCTGGTGCTGGCGGCGCGGTACGCGCTGGCCTTTGCCCGCACCCGGCGGGCGGTGCGGTGCGCGGCCCCGCTGGAGCGGGACGACCCCCGGTACGCCCTCCTGCCCCGGTGCGCCCGGCTCCGGGAGGGGGCCATGGACGGCGCGCCCCTCACCTTCGGGGCGGCCCGGCCCACGGTGGTGCTGTCCCCGGGGCTGTCCGGGACGGCGCTGGACTGCGTGCTGGCCCACGAGGGCGTCCACGCCCGGCGGCGGGATAACTTGTGGCACTACGCCATGGCGCTGGCGCTGGTGGTGTACTGGTGGAACCCGGCGGTGTGGCTGATGGCGCGGCTGCTGCGGCGGGACATCGAGCTGGCCTGCGACCGGGCGGCGGTGCGGAAGCTGGGGGCGGAGCGGCGGGCGGAATACGCCGAAACCCTTGTGAACCTGGCCACCGCGGGGGCGGAGCCCGCCTTCTGCCAGACGTTCGGCCGGAAAGCGGCCGAGGAAAGGATTTTATCCGTGATGAAATTTAAGAAAACCACCGTTTTGGGGGTAGTTTTGTCCCTGATGCTGGTGGCGGGGGTGACGGTGGCCTTCGCCAGCGGGCCCAGGGAGGCGCCCGATGAGGACAGCACCACGTCCACCGCGCCCAGCACAAGTGTGTGGAGCATGACCACCGATGGCAACCACGGGCTGAGGTATTTTTCCCTCAACCTGGACTATCTTGAGCAGTCCCTGAACAAGCAGGTGGCCGACGGATCCATGACCCGGGAGGAGGCCGACCGGATTGTGGAGCAGGCCCGGGCGCTCTCCGGGAACGGCGAGGAATTGGAATGGGTGTTCCAGGAGGACAGCGGGCTGGTTCATGACAGCTTGGACGAAAACGGCAATTACCGGCCGGGCTTCAACATCTTTTATAGGGACGAGGACGGCAAGCTGACCCCCGTGGATCCGGCCACCGTGGTGAGCGGGTTTATCTTCCCTGCGGCGGAGGAGAACGGCTGGGCCGAAATCGTGGTGTATCGCAGCCGCGCCTACAACCGGGCCGACCTGTCGGCGGAGACGCTGGAGTGGCTGGACTGGTATCGGGCCCTGCCTGATGAGGAGAAGCTGGCGGTGAGCTACGAGCCGGCGGAGCTGCGGGAGCAGGAGACGCCCGGTACGCAGGACGCGGAACAGCCCGTGCCCGACTTTGTGCCGGATTATGATCCGGAGGTGGAAGATTCCGCCGGGGCGGGCGATGATATCGTCTGCGGCTATCCCACCGCCCCCACCACCAACTGCGGGGTGGAGGGCTGCACCGAGACCCGGATGCACCAGCACTGGGGGGAGGATCGCTGCACCGTGCTGGGCCTTATCTGCCCGGTGGAGGGCTGCGCCATTCCCGTATGCCATGACCATGACGGGGTGACCTACTACTGTGACGGGACGGCCCACAGCGGCGGCGTGTGCGACGGGAGCTGCCGGGGCTGGAGCCTGGCGGCCTGGAACCAGGCTGATCCGGCGCCCTCCGCTGCGCCCGTCACCAGCGGCCACCACGGCGATTCCCACCACGGGAACGGCTACCACGGCGGACACCATTAAAGCGAAACAGGAGCGCCCCCGGTTTTGTGCCGGGGGCGCTTGCTTTTTGCCGGTTTACGTGGTATATTGGTGTCGGCCCCGCAAAAGGGCCTTGGGCGCTGCACATATCGAGTTAGAACAGGCGGCTGGTCACACTACCCCGAAAGGGGGTGACTATATGCGGATCACGCTCCATATCGGACGATATACCGTCACGATTGTTGTGAAAAGCAGAAACCGCCACTCCGGCAAGTGACGGTTTCTCATACGTTTGAGTTACCACATTGAAAGGACTAACCGCCTGATGTGCGGCGCCCTTCTATTGTGATTATACCCCACGGCGCGGCCCTTGTCAAGGCCAGCCCCGTGGGGGTTTGCTTTTTGGCCTTACGGCAGCTCCAGGCCGTCAATGACCTCCCGGAGCTGGGCGGCGGAGGAATTCAACGCCTCCCGCTCATTGTCCGCCAGGGGGATCTCCAGAATCTGCTCCGCCCCACGGCGGCCCACGATGGACGGGATGGACAGCGCCAGATCCCGCAGGCCGTACTGCCCGCCCAGCACCACCGACACCGGCAGGATGGCCCGTTCGTCCTTCATCACGCACTCCGCGATCCGGGCCACCGCCATGGCGATGCCGTAGTAGGTGGCCCCCTTGCGCTTGATGATCTCGTAGGCGCTGTCCCGCACCTCCTCATAGAGGCGCTGCTCCGCCTCCCGGTGGTTGGTGTGGCCCCGCATGGTGCAGAAATCGTCCAGCGGCACCCCGGACACGTTGGCCCCGCTCCACACCGCCAGCTCGCTGTCGCCGTGCTCACCGATGATCACGGCGTGGATGCCCCGGCTGTCCACGTTGAGGTGCTCGCCCAGCAGATACTTGAGCCGGGCGGAGTCCAGCACCGTCCCCGAGCCGATGACCCGGTGGGCGGGGTAGCCCGAGATCCGGAAGGCGGCGTAGGTCAGCACGTCCACCGGGTTGGACACGATGAGCAGGATGCCCTCGAAGGGGCGGGCGGTGATCTGGGGGATAATCGAGTTCAGAATGGATACGTTCTGGCCGATGAGCTCTAAGCGGGTCTGGCCGGGCTTCTGGTTGGCCCCGGCGGTGACGATGACCAGGGCGCAGTCGCTGAGGTCGTCGTAGGTGCCGGCGTACACGTCCATGGCGGCGATATAGGGCAGGCCGTGGCTGAGATCCATGGCCTCGCCCTCCGCCTTGTCCCGGTTGGCGTCGATGAGGACTAATTCGCTGAACAGGCCCCGCTGGATCAGGCTGAAGGCGATGGCGGAGCCCACGAAGCCGCAGCCGATGACGGCGGCCTTGCGGTGGTTGAGCATGGGAAAACCCCCTTCCATTTTGGGCTTAGTGTGCCCAAACGGAAAGGGGTGATACTTTTTCTTGAAAGAAAAAGTATCCAAAAAGAACTTGAAGCTCGCTGACGAACGGGTCTATGACCTTTACGTTTTTGACACGACACGATGCCGCGCAGCTTGCAGAGGGGCTATAAATCCAGCCGCTGATGGCAGTAGGGGCAGAAGGGGATGCCTTTGCCCAGGTTCCAGCCCAGGAACTCGCCGCAGTGGGGGCAGCGCCAGCCGGAAAAGGCATAGGCGATGAAGGCCAGCAGGAGGGCCACGGCCAGCAGGCCCAGCAGCAGGCTGCCCAGCAGGGCGGCCAGCAGCAGGGACAGGGCCAGGGCGATCAGGAGGGCCAGAAGGATCTTGCGGGCTTGTTGGAGCTTCATCATTCCGCTCCTTTCATTGCAGGCCGTAACGGTTTAAAACTGCCGTGAACCAGTCGGGCAGGGGGGCGGCCACCGTCAGGCGCTCCCCGGTGGAGGGGTGGGTGAAGGTGAGCTGCGCCGCGTGGAGGCACTGGCCCGCCAGGCCCGGGACGGGCTTTTTCGCGCCGTACACCGTGTCCCCCAAGAGAGGGTGGCCGATGTGGGCCAGGTGGACGCGGATCTGGTGGGTGCGGCCCGTCTCCAGGCGGCAGGTCAGGTGGGTGAGGCCGTTTTGGCTGTCCACCACCTGCCAGTGGGTGACCGCCTCCCGGCCATCGGGGGAGACGGCCATCCGCTTGCGGTCGGTCTTGTGGCGGGCGATGGGGGCGGTGACGGTGCCGCTGTCCTCTTTGAATCCGCCCACCGCCACGGCGTGGTACAGGCGGAACAGGGAGTGATCCTGGAGCTGGGCCGCCAGGGACAGGTGGGCCCGGTCGTTTTTCGCGGCGATAATCAGGCCGGAGGTGTCCCGGTCGATGCGGTGGACGATGCCGGGGCGCAGCTCGCCGTTGATGCCGGACAGGCTATTGCCGCAGTGGTATAACAGAGCGTTGACCAGCGTGCCGTCCGGGTGGCCGGGGGCGGGGTGGACGACCATGCCCACCGGCTTATTTACCACGATCACGTCGCCGTCCTCATAGGCCACGTCCAGGGGGATGTCCTGGGGGGCGAGGCCGATGGGCTGGGGCTGGGGGGGCGTGATCAGCACCGTGTCCCCGGGCTGGAGGCGGGCGTTCTTTTTCAACGGCCTGCCGTCCAGCGTCACCCGGCCCTCCTCCAGCCAACGCTGGGCCGCCGAGCGGGTCAGGCCGTCCAGGGCGGCGGAGATCACCGCGTCCGCCCGGCCCGGTTCACTGACCGTCAGGGGGAAGCTGGGCAGCGTCATCGGCTCCGCCCTCCTTTTTCTCGTCCTTGCCCACGTAGAACCACACGTACAGGAACAGCAGGGGCACGCCGATGGTGATGCAGCAGTCCGCAACGTTGAACACGGCGAAGTCCATGAATACGGTCTGGAACATATCGGTGACATAGCCCAGCAGCACCCGGTCGATGAGGTTGCCCATGCCTCCCGCCAAAACCAGGGCGGCGGCCCAGCGGCCCAGGGCGTTTTTGAAATAGCCCTTGACGATGAGCCAGCACATCACCAGCACCACCGCCGCGGAGATGAGGGTGAGTAGCCAGGTGTGCTGCCGCAGGAGGGAGAAGGCCGCGCCGGTGTTCTGGACATAGGTGAGATCCAGGAGATAGGGGATAAAGGGGACAGTTTCCCCCAGGGGAATGTTGGCGCGCACCAGATATTTCACGATTTGGTCGAGGGCCACCAGGACGGCGGCGAGGATGGCGTAAAGCATGGGATCAGCCTTTCTTCCTGGGCGTTACAGCCCGAATTCTTTTGCGTACCGCACGGGGCCGGAGACCGGCCCGGCGCTGTCCAGCAGCTTGGCGGCCATATAGTGCTCCGGGGGGAAGCCCGCCGGCGCTTCGATGCCGAACCGGGCCGCGGGGACGTAGCCCGCCCGGGGGTAGTAGGTATTGCTCCCCAGTACCAGGGAGTAGGGATAGCCCAGCTCCGCGGCGATCTCGTGTCCTCTGGCGATGAGGGCGGTACCAACGCCCTGGCGCTGGTACCTGGGCTCAACGGACAGCGGCGCCAGGGCCAGCACCTCGGTGCCGCCCACGGCGGCTTTGGTAAAGAGAATGTGCCCGGCCAATTCGCCGTTGAGTTCCGCGACAAGGGACAATTCAGGGAGAAACGCCTGACTGTCCCGCAGCCTCGTCAATGGCCTGGGCGGCGGTCTTGCCCGCGCCCATGGCCAGAATCACCGTGGCCGCGCCCGTCACCGCGTCGCCCCCGGCGTAGACGTTCTCCCGGCTGGTGAGGCCGTGGTCGTCGGCGATGATGCCGCCCCACTTCTCGGTGTCCAGCCCCTGGGTGGTGGACTTGATGAGCGGATTGGGGCTGGTGCCCAGGGCCATGATCACGCAGTCCAGCGCGATCTCGAACTCGCTGCCCTGCTTCACGATGGGACGGCGGCGTCCGGAGGCGTCCGGCTCACCCAGCTCCATCTCCACGCAGCGGATGCCGGACACCGAGCCGTTTTTGGGATCCCGGGGGTCGTCCGGGTTGTGGCAGCCCAGGATCTCGGTGGGGTTGGTGAGGGTCTTGAAGATGATGCCCTCCTCCTTGGCGTGCTCCACCTCCTCCGCCCGGGCGGGGAGCTCCTTCTCGCTGCGGCGGTAGACGATGTACACCTCGGCCCCCAGACGGCGGGCACACCGGGCCGCGTCCATGGCCACGTTGCCGCCGCCCACCACCGCCACCTTGCTGCTGTGCTGGATGGGGGTGTCCGCCCCGTCCTTGTAGGCCTTCATGAGATTGATGCGGGTGAGGAACTCGTTGGCGGAGTAGACCCCCTTCAGGTTTTCGCCGGGGATATTCATGAACTTGGGCAGGCCCGCGCCGGAGCCGATGAACACCGCCTCGAAGCCCAGCTCCTCCTTCAGCTCGTCGATGGTGAGGCAGCGGCCGATGACCATGTTCGTCTCGATCTTCACGCCCAGCTCTTTGAGGGTGTCCACTTCCTTCTGGACGATGGACTTGGGCAGGCGGAACTCGGGGATGCCGTACACCAGCACGCCGCCGGCCAGGTGCAGGGCCTCGAACACCGTCACGTCGTAGCCCTTCTTGGCCAGGTCGCCGGCGCAGGTCAGCCCCGCCGGGCCGGAGCCGATCACCGCTACCTTGTGGCCGTTGGGGGCGGGTTTTTGGGGCTTTTCGGTGGCGTTGGCGTTGTGCCAGTCGGCCACGAAACGCTCCAGCCGGCCGATGCCCACCGGCTCGTTTTTGATGCCCCGGACGCACTTGGCCTCGCACTGGCTCTCCTGGGGGCACACCCGGCCGCACACGGCGGGCAGGGCGCTGTCCTTGGCGATGATCTGGTAGGCGGCCTCGAAGTCGCCCTCCGCCACCTTGGCGATGAACTCGGGAATGTGGATTTTCACCGGGCAGCCGGACACGCAGGGCATATTCTTGCA
>JAETQF010000013.1 GCA_021770845.1 Oscillospiraceae bacterium | reverse complement strand
GCAGTCCCGCTACCGAGCCCGATTGGGACAGCCTGGACTGGGCTACCCTGACCCAGTCCGCCGGCTAAATACAAATGTTTCTCTGTGGCGAGCCGGGGCTGGGGGGCGGCGGGGGCGGGCCGGGGGCGAAGCCCAGCCGGGGCCGCTCCCGGCCGGACAGATCCGTGTTGGTGGTGAACAGCAGGACGCAGCGGCGGAAGTCCAGCTCCCGCTCACCGGTTTTGTCCTCCCGGCGGGCGGCGCACCGGCCCTCGTCCAGAATGGACATGAATACCTTCAGCACCTCCGGGTGGGCCTTGTCCAGCTCGTCAAACATAAAGACCGTGTGGGGCCAGTCCCGGGCCGCCTCCAGCACCGGGGTGTCGTCATAGCCCACATACCCCGGCGGCGCGCCGGTGAGCCGGTACACGGAGTGGGCCTGGGTGAAGGTGTTCAGCTCCGTCCACACCAGGCGGTAGCGTTCCTCCCCCAGGCAGCGGTTCAGGGCGGGGGCCACCGCCTTGCCCAGCTCCGACTTGCCCACGCCGGTGGGGCCGTAGAAGATGAGGGACAGGGGGCGCAGAGGCTCCCGCTTGGAGATGTGGCTCCACAGCTTGAAGGCGGCGGCCTCCACCGCTCCCTCCTGGCCCAGCACCCGGCTGCCCAGCTCCCGGTGCAGACGGGACAGCAGGTCGGGCTCCTCTGGCCGCGGGCCGTCCGGGCGCAGGGCGGCGGCGTTCTCGTCCAGGGCGTGGAGACAGCCCGCCAGCGCCCCAAAGCCGGAGTAGCGCTGGACGGCCCCCCGGCCAAAAAAGGCCCGCAGGCGGGGATCCGCCCCGCCGTAGGCCACCCCGGGGCGGAAGTAGAGCAGGTAGTCCTCCCCGTGCCGCCAGAAGCCCAGCTGGGCGCTGTCCGGGCGGCAGCCCGCGGGCAGGCGGCAGGCGGCGAACTCATAGCTGCGCCCCAGCTTGGCGCAGGCGTCCACCCGCTGCTTGAGCTGGGCGTAGCCCGAGGGGCCGCAGGCGCAGAATTGGGCAAATTCCAGGGGGAAGCGCCTCCTTTACATGGTATCTGCCCAATTATTTCCAAAGAATAAAAAATCTATACTTCTGCATATTTGCTTCCCGTTCCGTCACCGTCGCAGAAACTTAACGGAATAGAGCGAAAGGTAGCGGTTTCAAGCTCGCGGGTCTAAGACCCTTTTCGGTTCCTTTTTCTCTCGAGAAAAAGGAACCAGCAAAAAGCCGATCCCGAAGGATCGGCTTATTTTGCCGCTTACGCGTAGGTGTCGATGTACTGGCCTTTGGGAGGGGCGGGAACGGCTTCCAGCATCTTGAGCAGCTCCTGCCCGGCCAACTCCTGGCTGTCCATCATCTTTTTGGTGACGGAGAGGGAGTAGTTGGTGGCAAAGGAAGCGGCGCTCATGCCCATTGCCATGCTGGCGATGGATTCCATCATAGGTCAGTCCTCCTTTCGCCCCGGATCCTCCGGGGGCTGGGTCTTATGGTCCAGCACGCCGCCCAGCAGATCCAACAGCTCAGCGGGGGCGGATTCCTCCATGGCGGAGTCCCGGTTGGCGGCGGTGGCGATGACAAGCTCACTGCGCAGGATGGGTACGTCCTCCGGCGCGGAGATGGCCAGCCGCACCCGCGTGCCGTCCACCGAAACCACCCGGATGGTGATATCCTCCCCGATGACCAGGGACTCGCCGGCTTTGCGTTGCAGGATCAACATGGGGCGCCCTCCTCTGTTCCAAACTGGGCCAGGGGGTGGCGCATTTCATAGCCGTCGGCCTCCAGAATCACCTGCCGGGCCACCCGGGTGTCCGGGTTGATGGCCACGGGGCATTTCAGATTCACCGTGCTGTCCGCCACGGGCTTTTTCACCACGCACAGCACATAGAAGCCCAGCTCCTGGCTGTCCGCCACCCCCAGCTCCTTCAGCTCGCCGGGCTGGAGCACAGGGGTGTACTCCGGCAGCAGGGCGAAGGGATTCATGGCCACAAAGGCCAGGGCGGGGGTCTGGACGCTCTGGAAGCACAGCAGGGAGCCCGCGCTCCCGTCAAAGGGGAGCAGCAGGAACTGGTGTTCCTCCTCAAAGCCGAACAGGCCGGCGGGGAAGGTGAGGATATCCTCCTCCAGGTATTCGATCTCTCCAAAGTATTTGGCTTGGAGCTTCAATCAGATTGCCTCCTGTCATACCGGCGGGCGCTTACGCCTCCACGTCTATCGGTTCGTAGTTGGGATCGGAGGAGGGGGGCACATACAGCGGGCCGCCCACGTACTTGATGATCACGTCGGGCTGCTGGGTGACGGACAGCTCGATGTCCCCGGGGGTGAACTCGAACTTGGGCTCGTTCATGCGCCAGTCGAAGTTCAGCTTATCCATCTCGTAGCGGATGTGCATCTCGCCCGGATCCCAGGTGATCTCGGGGGGGACGGAGGGCAGGAACTTGATGCCCGAGTTGGGCTTGTAGTTCTTCATGGTGGAGTCCGCCGCGAACTGCCCGATCATGTCCTGCCCGATTTTCGCCTCCAGCAGCATCTGGCCCTGCTGGGCGTAGGTGGCGGTGGCGGTGTAGGACGCCTGCTGGCCCTGCTGGGCGTACTGCTCCACAGAGCGCATGGCGGTGGGCACCACCGAATTGCGGGCCTCGAAGGTGTCGATGTTCAGCTTGATGGGGCGGCTCTTGATGCTCAGGCCGCCCTCCCCCCGGGAGATTTCCAGATCAGCCGTGCCGCGGGTATACTCCAGCTTGGCATGGGAGACCTTCATCTCAATCTCAATGGGGACGGTTTTGATTTCAATCAGCGGATACATGGTCTCATTTTCTGCTCCTTTCTCAATCGGGAATCAAAATGCCGGGGTTAATTTAAATAATCCATCAGGCTCTCGGAGAGCACGCTGTTGCCCACCTTCAGCGCCGCGTTGTAGCAGTACTGGGCCCAGATGAAGGAGGTGATGGAGTCCACCATGTCCACGTCCTCAATGGCGGCGTACTGCTCCTGCAGGTTGTAGAAGTTGTCCTCCAGCAGCTTCTCGTTGTTCTCCAGCTTGGTGGTGCTGGCGGCCAGGTTGGTGAACTCGGTCTTGAAGTTGGAGGAGGCGGTCTCCAGCTTGGTCACCAGCCGGTGGAATTCATCATACACGCTGTTCCAGCTGCCTCCCTCGGGCACGCTGTCGGAGATCTCCGTCATTCTCTGGACGATGGAGTAGATGTTCTTGGGGTCGCCGTCCTCGTCCAGGCCGCAGCCGAAGAAGTTGATGCCGTTCAGGGCGGCGTTGAAGCCGCTGGAGGGGATCAGCTCGCCTTTCTCGTTCTCCTGGAAGCCCAGGCCGATGTCCACATAGTAGGTCTCGTTTTTGAGGTACTCCAGCTTTTCGGCCTCCAGCTTCTGGGCGTCGTACTCCTCCACGGTCATAGTTTCGACCTTATCCATGTTGAGGTAGTACTTGCCGGTAGGATCCCCGTCCGGCACAGCCTGACCCTTTTCGTTGAAAAGCTGGGGGTTACCGACCGGAAGGGGCTTATTGTATAGAATCTGAGGCTTGTCAGCAAGTGCGTCATACTCTTCCCTGCTGATGAGGGCAGAGGTATCCATCTTCACATAGGACTTGCCGCCGGCCGTAGCCAAGTTGGTGGCCGCGTGGATCTCCAGGGGGATCGGATCGCCGTTGGCGTCCAAAAGGGGATCGCCGTTGGCGTCCACACTGGTGATCACATTCGGTACCGCCGCGTCCACGGACACGCCCCGGTAGTACAGCTTGTTGTCCTTGATCTCAAAGGGCACGTTGTGGCCGTCCGCCCCGGCGAAGATGAAGTTGTCGCCGTACTTCTGGTTCATGTCCTGCACCAGGAGCTCCGACATCCGATCCAGCACCTTGGACAACTGCTCCCGGGCGTCCCCCTTGGGGTCGTCCAGCCATTCCAGGGTGGCCTCCTTGAGGGTGTTCATAGAGGGGTTCTTGGTGTCCAGCACCTCGTCCATGGACTGGAGGCAGCTGAAGGCGGTCTGATACTTTTTCAGCGTGTCGGAGCAGATGGAGTGCTGGCTGTCCACCGTCATGCGGGACTTGCGCAGCCGGAAGGCCTTGGCGGCGGCGGCGGGATCCTCGGCGAAGGAATTGAAGACGCGCTGGGACAGCACGGTGTCCCGGGACTTGTTCATGCCGATGAAGGAATTCATCAGGTTTGCGCGGTAGCTTTTCAGCACGCCGCCGGTTGTGGCGCGAATCATTGTGCCTTACCTCCTTGCTTAGCGTCCGGCGATGCCGGTGTTGTTGATCAGCCGGTCAAGGGCCTCGTCGATGGCGGTCATCAGACGCATGGCGGCGTTCATGGCCTTCTGGTACTGCATCATGTTCATGGCCTCGTCGTTGAGATCCACGCCGGACACGCCCTCGCGGCTGCTGTCCAGGGCAACCAGGGTGGTGTAGTCGTTGTTGAGGGCGATGTTGGTGGCCTTGGCGTCCTTGGCCTGCACGCTCATCATGTTGCTGAACATATCGTTGAAGGAGCCGGTGAACAGGTTGTTGCCCACGGCGTCCGGGTCGATGTCCCTGGGGTCGTACACCAGCTTGGCATCCATGAGGGAGATCATGTGGTTGATGTTTTTGGGCTGGGTGGTGTCTTCTATGCTGCCGTCGGGATTCTCGTCGTCGGGGAACAGCACCTCGAACTTGGGAATCACCATCCACTTGCCGGAGCTCCAGCCGTTGGCGATGTCGATGTTGGAGGCGGTGATGCCGTCGGTTTCGTCGCCGTCGTTGCTGTTGCTGAACAGGGGGCCGCCCATCTTGACCGCGCCCTTGGCGTCCAGCCAACGCTCCAGATCGGGGATGGGGGCACCGTTGTCATCCAAAATGTTGTTGCCGTTTTCATCTTTCAAGACACAGTCATCAGCAATCAGGGCATCCTTCTGCTCGGTAGTCAGCCCTTCATACTTGGAAACGGGTTTACCGGCCAGCTCAAGCTCTGTGCCGTCCTTGTCCACGTAGTTCCCCTTCTGGTTCAGCATATAGCCCTGGTTGAGCTCGTTGAAGCTCTTGGCGATCTGCTGGGCCAGCAGGTCGAAGGACTTTTGGTAGTAGGGGATGCCCCGCTTGGTTTTGGCGTTCTCGTCGATGGTGATGTCGTCGGCGGTGGAGAACTCGCCCTCCTCGGTGAGCATCTCCCGCTGGGCCTGGAGGGAGCCGTAGAGGTCGTTGTCGTCCAGAACCACCTCCCGGGTGTGCTCCGTCTCAATGGTGACCCGGTACCACTTGCCCTCCACCTCCCTGTAGGCGGTGGTGACTTTGTTGCCGGTGACGGGGTCGGTTTCGGTGCCCTCGGGAGGCTGGGGGTTGTCGGGCTTTTCATATTTCACGCCAGGGTCGGTACAGGTCATATTGCCTGCCGTAAGCCACCCGGTGTTGTCGGGATCTTTGATCTCCAAGGAAGGCCAGTCAGCAGGGTCAATTTTGCCCTGGGTATTTGCAGTGAAGATAATGTTGCCGTTGGCATCTGAGGTGATAGCATAGTTTCCATAATCACCGGATGCCGCGAGCTCCTTCATAACAAGGTCGGCAAATAGGCCGTCATCCTGAACAGTAGCAAACGGAACATTTCCATCAGGAGGATCGCCAACCTTGAAAAGCTTACCCTTTATTTTAAATTCATCACCAATTTTAAGGTTCTTGCCGCTGACCGAAATTTCAAATTTTGCGTTGGTGAGAACCTCTTTGCCCTGAACCTCCGTCCAAGTGGACTTGGAGCTTTTCCACTCCTCGCCCCTCACGTCCAGCAGCTTGCCCAGCTGGATGGTGTAGTTGTCGTTCTTCCGCATGAGGACTCCCTCGGCGGCGGGGTCGTTGGTGCCGACAACATCGATTTTGACAACGGTGCCGTCCGGGTTAGTCCAGTCAATGGTGACAACATCAGTGTTCTTATAACCATCCGGTAGGTTGTTTGGATCCACTTCTTGTAAAAACAGATAGCCCTTCAGTGCTTCAACATTAGGAATATTCTGAATATCATCCGCGCTGGGGATGATATAGGGGTTGAGGTAAGGCTTCTCCTCCGGGATGGACAGCTGGGTGGCGTACAGGCCGTCCACCAGCACGGAGGTGTCCGTGTCCACCTTGGGATCCGGGTTGTCGTTGGCCAGGGAGATGGTGAGCTTCTCCACCTGGATGCCCGCGCCCACGTCCTCCATGGTGTACTCCACCTTGATGTGCATATACTCGGACAAAGCGTCGATCTGGCGGTTGCGCTCGTCCCGCAGCTCCAGGGCCTTGTCGCCGTGGAGCTCCGCGTCCCGGATGGACTTGTTCAGATCCCGGATGTTCCGGAGAACCTCATTGGCCCCCTCCACGTTGGCCTTCAGATCCTTCTCCGTGTCCAGCCGCACCTGCTCCAGCCGGCCGGCATAGTTGCGGAACATCATGGTGAGGGTTTCCGCCGCAGTGCGAACCAGGGTGTTGTTGTCGGAGGTGGGGCTGGCGCCGTAGGCCCGCAGCTGCTTCATCAGATCCTGGAGCTGGGCGTACAGCAGGCCGTCGCCGTCGGTGCCGTCGGCGGCGCTGCCGCCCTTGCCCACCTCGTCCAGAATGGAGGCGATCTCCTGCAGGCCGCTGAGCTTGGTGTCGTAATAGGCGGTGCTGGAGGAGGTGTTGCGGTAGCGGATGTCCAGATAGGGATCCCGGATCTGGTTGATGCCGGACACCAGGGCGCCGCTGCCGATGTGCCGCTCCAGGAAGGAGGCGTAGCGGTCGTTGCCGCCGGTTTTGAAGCTCACCTGATCCACCCGCTGGCGGGTGTAGCCCGCGGTGTTGATGTTGGAAATGTTGTTGCCCGTCACCCGCAGGCCGTGCTGGGCGGCGTAGATGCCCAGCCGCGCCGTGGTGAAGGAATCAAAGGTGCCAAGCGTACCCATAGCAATTACTCCTTATCCATGCTGCTCTCCGCGGACTCAGGCGCGGAAGTCTGTTTTCATCTGTTTGGGGGGCTCCACGCCGGGGGCCTCGTAACCGGAGGCGGCCACCGCGGGATCCACGCCGGAGGCGGTGATCACCTTCTCGATCTGGTGGAGGTTCAGCTCCAGCAGGGCGCGGGCCATGTCCGCGCAGCTCCGGTAGATGGTGTAGCTGCTCCGCAGGGCGTCCACGGTGCTCCGGGCCCTGTCGGCCAGCTCCGGGGGGCAGCGCCCCTCCAGCTCGTCCAGGGGAACCTTATCCAGCCCCAGCTGGCCCACCAGCTTGAGCCGCCTCAGCTCCAGGCCCCGCAGGTTCAGGGTCATGGCCTGCTCCTGCTTGAGCACTTCGTCCAGGGCGATGAGGTCGTCCGCCCGGACGGCGGCGGCCTTCTCCTGGGCCAGCTGGGCCAGGCGATCCAGGCTGGAGCTGAGCTCCTCCAGCAGCTTCAGGTAGGACAGGTGAAGCTGCTCCATTACAGGCCCTCCCCCAGCCGCAGGATCCGGGCGGCGATGGCCATGGGATCGGGGACATAGGTGTGATCGGCCACCTGCTGGCGCAGGGCGGTGATATCGCCGGTGGTGGTGGCGGTGCGCACCTCCTGGGAGAGCTTGCTCACAAGCCCCATAAACCGGTTGTCCTGGCCGGATCCGGAGAGGGTCACGCTGTCGTAATTGCTGCCGCTCTGGGCAGACTGGGCGCGGCTGTCACGCCCGGCGGGGGTCCGGTAGACCTTCCGCGGGGCGATAGGAGAAATTGCGCCATAACCGGACGAGGTCAGCACAGTACTCACATCCTTTTCAATATCCGTTTCAGTTGATGCTGTCTCATTACTTATATCGGCAAAATTGGCAGGGACATAAGAAAAAGTAGGAAATTTCTTTTGCGAGGGAGGGTTCCCAGGGCGGAAAGGTGGAAAAAACGGCCTAAAAAGGGCGAAAAAGAGAGCCCGGGGTCTCTTTTCAGAGATCCCGGGCAGGAAAAACATGGGAATGGAGGTCAGCCCAGCGTTTTCAGGTGCCGCAGCAGCACGCTGGCCACGTTTTCACAGGAGGCCTGGATCATGACGGCCCCGATGTTCTGGGCCACGCCGGGCATACCGTACACCACGGAGGACTCCTTGTCCTGACCGATGGTGTAGGCCCCCTTCTTGCGCATTTCCAGCAGGCCGTGGGCGCCGTCCTGGCCCATGCCGGTCATGATGATGCCCACCATCTTGCAGGTGACGGTCTCCGCCATGGAGTAGAACATGGCGTCCACCGAGGGGCGGTGGCCGCTGACCTTCTCCCCGGGGGTACAGTTGACGGTGTACCGGGTGCCGATGCGCACCACCCGGCACTGGAGGTCGGCGGGGGCGATGAGGGCCAGGCCCCGGTGCAGCTCGTCGCCGCTCTGAGCCTCCCGCACCTCCATGGCGCACAGGCGATTCAGGCGCTCGGCGTACATCTTGGTGAAGCCGGGGGGCATATGCTGGACGATAACCATGGGGGGGATGTCGGCGGGGAGCCGCTTCATCACCTCCAGGGTGGCCTCGGTGCCGCCGGTGGAGGCGCCCAGCCCGATGACCACCCGATCCAGGGCGGGGGCGGCGCCCAGCTTGGGGATGGGGCCGGCGGGAACGGCGGGCTTCAGGCCCGCTCCCGGCGCGGAGGTGCGCACCCGGGCGGAGGCGGCCATGACCACCTTCTGGGCCAGGGCGGCCAGGAAGGTGGTTTCGCTGGTGCCGTGATCGTCCGGCTTGCGCACAAAGTCCACCGCGCCCACGGCCAGGGCGTCGAACACCTTCAGGTTCAGGGAGGAGACCAGGATGACGGGAATGGGGTGGGTGGGCAGGTACTCCTTGAGGAAGTCGATGCCGCTCTGCCCGGGCATTTCCACGTCCATGGTGATGACGTCCGGCTTGTACTGGGGGATTTTGTTCCTGGCGTCCAGGGTGTTGATGGCGTAGCCCACCACCTCCAGCCGGGGATGGGCGGACAGGCCCTTGATGATCAGGCTCCGGGCCACCATGGAGTCATCCACCACCATGACGCGGATTTTGCTTTGGCTGACAGGGATAGTCATAGGAAAAAGATCCTCCTGTTTGAAAGGGTACCGGGCCGATCGGTGTGTATGGATCGGCCCGGCTGATCAGCGTTATTTCTGGAAGGTGGACGGAGCCAAACGCCGGTAAGGGGTATTGGTGCTCAGGTTCTCCGACTTGCTGATGAGCAGGTAACCGCCGGGGACGGTGGCGTCGTAGAACCGCTGAACCAGGGCGTCCTTGGTGGGCTGATCGAAATAGATCATCACGTTCCGGCAGAAGATCACGTCGAACTTCCGGCGGAAATGGATGGGATCCATCAGGTTGAAGGGCTGGAAGATCACGTTGTCCCGCACCTTGGGGGCCACCTGGTAGTGGCCGTCGGGCTGCTTGACAAAATACTTCTTCTTCCAGTCCGGGGGGATGGTGTCCGGCAGCTCGTACACGCCCTTTTTGGCGGCGGTCATGGCCCGGTTGGAGATGTCGGTGGCCAGCAGCCGGGTGTCCCACTGACCGGCCTGGGGCCCCAGGTAGTCGAACAGGAACATGGTGATGTTGTAGGGCTCCTCCCCGGTGGAGCAGCCCGCGCTCCAGATGGCCAGGGTTTTGTCCCGCTGGTGGCGCTGGACGATGTCGGGGATGATCTTCTGGCAGAACAGATCCAGGTGCTCCTTCTCCCGCATGAAGAAGGTGTAGTTGGTGGTGAGCTTATCCAGCAGCAGGGTGATCAGGTCGTTGTCCTTGGTTTGAATGACCTGGTTCACAAAGTCGGAGAAGCTGGTATAGCCCCGCTGCTTCAGCGGGTTGGACAGCCGCCCGGTGATGAGCTGGCGCTTCTGGGTCAGGTCGATGCCGTAGTTTGTCTGAATAAATTTGGCCAGCCGGTTGAAATCGTTGTCCGAGATGGTCATGGCGGAAAAGGAGCCGCCGTCCCCCTTCCCCGGGTTAATCATGGGGCAGGAGCTGCTCGCAGTCCAGCACCATCATGGTGCCCGATCCATCGGGCAGGGAGCACATACCGGACACCAGGAGCTGGGCGCTGTTGGCGGGGAGGGGGTGGATGTTGGTCTTGGGAATGTCCAGCATCTGATCCACGCCGTCCACCAGGATGCCCAGCTGCACGTCGCCCAGGTTGATCACCACCACCAGGCTGTCGTCCTCCCGGGAGGGCAGGCCCATCCGGGAGCAGATGTCCAAGATGGGGATCATCTGGCCGCGCATATTGATGATGCCCCGGATAAAGTCGGGCACCATGGGCAGATAGGTGATGACCTGGTTGTTCAGGATCTCCACCACGTCCTCGGCGATGACGCCCAGCTTCAGGTGGGCGGCCATGAAAATAAGGTATTTCTGGGAGTCCACGCCGTCGTCGGCTACGTTCAGGGCCTCCAACTCGTCCTCACGGGCGAACATGACTTCGTTGCTCATGCTTTTCTCTCCTTGTTCCCAAATCGGGCTCACTTACCCCGGGAGGCCGTGTACAGGCTGGCCACGTCCAGGATGATGCTGATGCTGCCGTCGCTGCGCAGGGTACAGCCGTTGATGCCATAGCTCTTTACGTTGAAGCTGTTCACATAGGCGGGCAGCTGCTTCACCACCACCTGCTGCTGGCCCAGCAGCTCATCCACAAACAGGCAGTAGGAGTGATCCCCCGCCTCAAGCCAGAGCAGCACGCCGTCCTCCACCTCTGTGCAGCCGTCCTGGAGCTGGTACAGATCCCGGGCCCGGACGATGGGGTAGAAGTTGCCCTGCACCTTGATGATCTCCCCCTGGCTGGAGTCGTGGATCACGTCTCCCCTGGAGAGCTTCATGGTGGACAGGATGTTGTTGATGGGAATGGTGAAGATGGAGTTGCCCACGGACACCTCCATGCCGTCCATGATGGCCATGGTCAGAGGGATGCGGATGGTGGTGGTCATGCCCTTGCCCAGCTCGCTGGAGATGGACACGGAGCCGCCCAGCTCCTCCACGCCCCGCTTCACCACGTCCATGCCCACGCCGCGGCCGGAGAACTCGGTGACCTCGGTGTTGGTGGAGAAGCCGGGGGCCAGCAGGAAGTTGAGGATCTCCTTGTGGCTGTAGTCCACGTCGGGGGAGGCAATGCCCTGGCGGATGGCCTTGGCCAGCACGGCCTCGTCGTTGACGCCCCGGCCGTCGTCGATGATCTCAATGATAACCTCGCTGCCGGTGTCCCGGGCGGACAGGAGGATCTCGCCCACGGGATCCTTGCCGGCGGCGATGCGCTCTTCCTGGGTCTCCTCAATGCCGTGATCCATGGAGTTGCGCACCATGTGCATGATGGGGTCGCCGATGTTGTCCACGATGGTCTTGTCAACCTCGGTGTTCTCCCCCACCAGGGTGAGCTTGCAGGGGCGGTTGAGCTTCTTGGTCATGTCCCGCACGATACGGGTCATCTTCTGGAACACGCTGGACACGGGCACCATGCGCAGGGACATGGACACGTCCTGGAGCTCGTCGGTGAGCTTGCGCAGCTGGCGGGCGGACTTGGAGAAAGCGTCCAGGTTGAGCCCCTTCAGGTCGGGGGAGGAGGTCACCATGGACTCGGTGATGACGATCTCGCCCACCACGGCGGACAGCTGATCCAGCTTGGACAGGTTGACGCTGATCAGGGTCTCCTTGGGGTGCTGTTGCTGCTGCTGGGCGGCGGCCGCGGCGGGGGCCGGGGCGGTCTTGGCCGGAGCGGCGGCGGGGGCGGCCGCGTTGGAGACGGGCTGGGCGGCGGCCGCGGCGGGAGACGCTGCGCTGGGCTCGGGCTCCGGGGCGGGGCAGTCGTAGGACTGGTAGCCCTGGACGGAGCCGGCGCTCTTGATCACGGCCACGGCGCTCTCCCGGGCCTGGGCGGAGCGGAACATCATATGGAAGCCGTGCTCGATGATGGTTTCCGAGGTGGCGGAGTTCGTCTCCACATCGGGGGGATCAAAGGTGAAGTCCGTCTCCTCGCACACGTCCCTGACGGAGGTGACCAGCATGAAAGCCCGCAGGCTCTCCATGCCGCAGCCCTCCTCAAAATTGACCTGGAGGCCGAAGGGGAAGCCGGCGGCGGAAACGGGCTCGGGCGCGGGCGCGGCGGGGGAGGCCGCGCTGGCGGCCGCCGCCGGGGCGGGCTCGGGCTCGGCCGGTTCCTCCCCCTTAATTTTAGAGATCAGGGTATTAATATTTGCCATGAAACTGTCGATATCTTTATCAAGAGGTTCGCCGGACTCCACCTTCTCGACCTCGCCCCGGAAGAAGTCGATGGACTGGAACACCACGTCGAACAGCGCCGGGCGATCCTCCTCCTTCACCACGTCCATGGTTCCCTCCCGGATGATGAAGAACATATCCTCAATCCGGTGGGCCACCGTGGTGAGGGAGTCGAACTCCATCATGGCGGAGGAGCCCTTGATGGTGTGCATGATGCGGAAGATCTCGTTTACGTTCTCCTGGGAGAAGGTATCCGCCTTTTCCGCCTCCAGCACGATGGTTTCCAGCTGCTCCAGCAGAGTGCCGGTTTCATAGATGTACATATCCAGGATTTCGTTTCCGCTGCCCATAAAAAGCACCACCTCAGTAAAAATCTTTTATCTTTACTATTATCGGCAGGACGCGGCTGAAAATTAAGTAGGTTCTTAGAAGTTTTATCTCTTTTATCTCAGGGGGTTGAAATATGGCCGATCTTTTGGGCGCAACCAACCCGGTGCCGGGTTATGACAATACAAACGTCAACCGAAATATCCCAATTTCTCCCGGTAATACCCAGGTTCAGAACGTACCAGACCTGGATCGGGTCACCGGCGCGGATCACCGCACCGAACAGCAGGACGCCGGGCAGGCGGGGCAAAAGATCCGCTACGACTCCAATTTCCAGACCTTTATCCAGCAGCTCCGCCAGGGGCCGGAGGGGGTAAAGGTGCTGGCCCAGCTCCTCACCCGGGAGGGGACGGTGGTGACCTCCGGCATGAGCGAGGGCATCGCCGGGGAGATTTCCCAGGCGCTGGAGCTGCTGAAAATGGATCAGGGGCAGCTGCTCCAGTTTCTCAGCGCGCAGATGAAGGCAGGGACCCGCTTCGGCGGGGCCCTGTTTGCCCTGCTCAGGAACGCCTACGCCCGGGCGGATTCCGCCGGGGTGCGGGGGGACATCCTGAATTTTCTGAAAAGCTACAGCGACTTCTCCTCCACCGCCCACATTGAGGGAAACCTGCTGCGCAACCTGGCCGGGATGGCGGACGCCATGCCCGCCAGCTGGGGGGATAAGCTGCGGGAGCTGCTGGCCCAGCTGGAAAACGGCATCGCCGCCGGAGACCGGCAGGGGAACCTGAACCTGCTCCAGCAGGAGGTGTTCCCCTTCATGTCCGCCTACGTCACCCAGACCCACGACCTGGGCACTCCCCGGGAGCTGCTGAGCCTGCTGGCCCTGGACGTGGCCCGGTATGAGAACGGCTCGGAGGACAAGGTCACCGAGGCCTTCCACCAGCTGGCCGGCTACGGCACCCTGAAGGGGATGCTGGGGGGCATCGACGACAAGGCCCTGCTGAAGCTGCTCCAGAACAGCCAGTTCGCCCAGGGCACCAGCGCCGCCCGGTTCGCCGACCACCTGGCCGCCGCCGCCGCCCGGGCCCTCCGGGGGGAGGGCAGCGCCGAGGTGCAGCAGACCTTCCGCAACCTGGTGTCCGCCATGCTGGTGAACGAGAGCGTGTATATGCCCCTGAACCACTTCCTCATCCCCCTGGAGCAGGACGGGCGGAAGCTGTTCTCCGAGCTGTGGGTGGACGCGGACGCCGAGGACAAGAAGGGCGGCAAGGGAGAGGGCGGGAAGTGTATGCGCTTCTTGTTCAAGCTGGACGTGGAGAAGGTGGGGCTGTTCGACGTGATCCTCACCAGCCGGGACAAGGAGGTGGAGGTGGCGGTGGCCTGCCCCGCGGGGGTGGCCCCCTTCTCCCGGGAGATTGAAAAGACCGTCTCCCAGATCCTGACTCGGAACGAGCTGACCCCGGTGGGGGTGAGCGTGCGGAGGATGGAGCGCCCCGTGACCCTCACCGAGGTGTTCCCCAAAATCTTTGAAGGGAAGAACAGTGTCAATGTCAAGGTATGACGGCAGACGGAACCCGTCCAAGAAGGCGGTGGCCCTGCAGTACGAGGCCGGGAGCAACGCGCCGGTGATCGTGGCCTCCGGCATGGGCTATATGGCGGAAAAGATCGTGGAGGTGGCCGCCGACAGCGGCGTGCCCATCTACGAGGACAACTCCCTGGCCACCATCCTCACCCAGCTCAAGCTGGGCCAGGAGATCCCGGAGGAGCTGTATAAGGCTATTGTGGAGATCTACGTGTATTTTCTCCACTTCGATCCCAACGGGACGAAGGAGGAGAAGCCCGCCCCCAGCCAGTACGGCGGGGAGCCCCAGAAATAAGGAGGAGCGAGGATGGCACAGGAACAGAGCATGATCTATCTGCTGCTGGACGAGCGGGGAGTCCCCGTGGCCCAGGTGCGGCCCCAGGGCCCGTCGGCCACGGAGGGGACGCTGTGGCAGATGGTGGTGATGAACGACAAGATCGACGACGTGCTGGAGCACAAGGAGTTCAAGCTGCTCTCCATTCAGGACAGCAGCCCCTCCTACGAGGGCACCCTGGTGCGCCACCGGAACGACATCATCCAGCTGGAGGTGCGCAAGACCGCCGCCGCCGGCGACGATATGCGGAAAAACCTCCGGGTGCCGGTGGAGGTGCACAGCTTCGCCTACCCGGTGAGCGGGAACTGGCGGGGCCGCCGTGAGGTGGACACCCACGATCTGAGCTGCGGCGGCATCGCCTTCTACTGCACGAGGGAGTTCCAGATCGGGGAGCAGTTCGAGGTCGTCATACCCGTGACCAGCGAGCCGCTGGTGGTGAAGGGCCAGATCCTCCGCCAGCGCCCCGCGGACGGCCGGGAGGACACCTTCTACGCCGCCAAGTTCATCGAGCTGTGCAACGACGAGGAGACCCTGCTGCGGGAGGCGGTGTTTAACCTTCAACTCTCCGGGCGGCCCAGATCGGCCAACCGGTAAGCGATACAAAGCCCAAGGATACGGACAGGCGCGCCCGGAGGCGGGCCGGAAAGGAAAGGTCACTTCATCATGAGCAAACATCGTACACATGGAGCAATCCGCCGGTTGATGGCCGGTCTGCTTTGCCTGGCGCTGACGCTGGGCCTGCTGCCCTCGGGGGTCGTTCTGCCGGCCCGGGCAGCCCACTGGGCCGACCCCTACGGCCAGAAGCTGGTGGAGTGGGGCGTGATGCGGGGCGATATCAGCGGCAACCTCAACCTGGATCGGCCCATCACCCGGGCGGAGCTTGTCACCATGATCAACCGCGCCTACGGCTACAGCCGAAAGGCCGGCACCCCCTTCACCGACGTGTCCTCCTTCAAATGGTACGCCGACGATATCGACATCGCCTATAACGCGGGCTACTTCAAGGGCACCAGCTCCACCACCGCGTCCCCGGAGTCCAATGTCACCCGGGAGCAGGCGGCGGTGTTCCTGGCCCGAAACCTGATGCTCCAGGAGACCGTGGGCGAGACCCTGGGCTTCTCCGACACCCGCACCCTCAGCGAGTGGAGCCGGGGCCTCATCGGCGCCGCCGTGAAGGAGGGCGTGCTCAACGGCTACTCCGACGGCAGCTTCAAGCCCGCCAACAACATCACCCGGGGCGAGGTGGCCGCCATGCTGGTGCGGGCCATCGGCACCCCCGTGAATGAGGAGGGAGATCATACCCTGGGCCACGTGTACGGCAACGTCACCCTCAGCGCCTCCAACGTGACCCTGCGCGACACCACCATCGCGGGCAACCTGTACCTCACCGGCGGCATCGATCTGGGCCATGTGCTGCTGGAAAACGTCACCGTGCTGGGCAAGATCATCGTCAGCGGCGCGGGCGAGAGCATCTCCGGCCAGGAGAGCGTGGTGCTGCGCAACGTGGAGGCCGAGGAGCTGGTGCTGGACAGCCTGAGGAGCCCCTTCGTCACCGTCAAGGCCCAGGGCGTCACCGACATCCCCCTGACGACGGTGCGCACCAACGCCTACCTGGATGACTCCTCCTGGGAGGGCTACGGCCTGTCCCGGATTGAGCTGCGGGGGGATCCGGGCTCCAAGCTCCAGCTGGCGGGCAGCATCAAGGAAGTCATGAACTTTACCCCCGCCTCCGACCTCCAGTTCGTGAAGGGCTCGGCGGAAAAGGTCACCGTGGACGAGGACGCCATCGCCTCCAAGCTGCTGGTGGACAAGAACACCCGGGTGGACGAGCTGAACCTGGACGTGGGCACCACCGTCTCCGGCGAGGGCGACATCGGCAAGCTGAACGTGGGCTCCGCCGGCAGCGTGGTGGAGCAGCTCCCCGATCAGATCGTCATCCGCCCGGGCATTGACGCCGACATCGACGGCGAGCTCATCGGCAGCTCCGACGCCGCCGAGCTGTCCGCCGAGCCCCGGCTCATGGCGGGCTATCCCTACATGAAGAACATCGCCCCCACCCAGGCGGACGGCGTGTTCAGCGGCAGCAAGCCGGGCACCATCTACTGGGCCATCTCCGCCGTGGCGGACGGCTCGGTGAGCGAGGAGGATCTGATCGAAAACCCGACCTACGGCGGGAACATCTTCCAGAATCAGGCCGGCAGCATCGACGCCGCCAGCGCCAAGACGGAGTACGTCAGCCAGGTGCAGCAGCTGGAGCCTGACGGCACCTACTACGTCAGCGCCATCCTGGTGGACGGCCGGGGCAAGCACAGCCCCCTGAAGGTCATGTCCTTCGCCACCCCCGACGACACCAAGCCCGCCTTCGTCAAGGATCCCACCATGACCAAGACCACCACCGACGTGGCCCAGACCACCGTTATGGCCAATAAGGACTGCCTGCTGTACTGGGCACTGCTGCCCACGGGGGCCCAGGCCCCCACCCCCCAGGAGTTCAAAACCGGCTCCCTGGGCGGCAACTACGGCTACGGCTCGCTGAGCGTGGTGAAGAACGCGGAGATCTCCATCACCGTCAACCGGCAGAAGCTGCGGGAAAAGACTACCTATGACCTGTTCCTGTGGCTCACCGACCACAACGGCGCCCAGAGCATGGACGCCCCCTTCAAGCTCACCTTCACCACCCCGGACGAGACGCCCCCCGTGGTGACCGCCCCCGTCCAGATCCCGCCCTACGCCGCGGACTCCGCCAACGTCTCCTTCTCCATGAACGAGGCCCCGGCCACCCTGTTCTGGGCCGTGGTGGCCGAGGGCGACACCACCTTCATCGCCCCCGGCGACACCCCCGAGGAGACCGCCGAGATCATGGCCGACCTGCGCACCAAGATCCGGGTGGAGGGCGCCGGCGACAGCGCCATCTCCAGCGGCAGCGCCCCCGTCGCCACAGCCTACGCCGACGTCCGGTTCCAGATCACCAAGCTGGTGACCGCCACCACCGGCACCAACAACTACACCATGTACTACATCGGCAAGGACGCCGCCGGCAACTACTCCGACCGGGTGCGCTCCATCTCCATCAAGACCCTGGACACCAAGCCGCCCGAGGTGGTGCAGAAGTTCACCGACGAGGTGAACGGCCAGCCCCGGGCCAGCAGCGACATCCGGCTGGAATTCTCCGAGACCGTGAAGGGCGACAACAAGGCGGACGGCAAGACCTTCCTGGACTTCTACCAGGCCGTGCTCAGCGCCACCGGAACCAGCGCCGAGACGGAGGCCAAGAACCTCCTGGCCGCGGAGCTGGCCGCCCATATCAGGCTGCACTCCGTGCCCCGGAACGGGACGGCGTTTCCGGTGGCGGTCAAGAGCGACAACCAGACCGATGACAACTGGGTCATCGACTTCCACAACGCCCGGGTGGAGCAGGAAAACGGCAAGATGGTGATCATCCTGCCCAACGACACGGATCTCAGCAAAAGCGCCCTCCAGCTGGACAGCGGGGCCAGATACTACTTCCAGCTGCTCAGCGTGTACGACAACGCCTTTATTCCCAATGGCATCCTGGATCCTGACACCGGCCGGGCTGACCCCAACGGCAACCTGAAGCTGAAAGACTTTACCACTATTTATGCCCAGGTGGATCTGGTGTGGAATACGGCCGTCACGAAGATTGACGATGCTAACAGCCAATATAAAGATGTCCGTCTGGACGTTGTGGTGGACGTGAAGCCCCAATCCACCGCGAAGGTGCCCGAGACTGAGGTCTGGGACATGATCATCTGGAGCGACACCTGGATCGGCGTGAAGCTGTACCGTATCGAACTGGATAAAAACGGGGATCCCTTCAAGTATGAAGATGGTAGTGTTGCGAAGTGGGAGTGCGTGAACGAGGCCGCGTACCCCATTAACTCCGGCCTCAACGACCCTGGCATCAGCCTGGGGACGCATCTGCACAAGGGAAGCACCACCGACCGGTATAAGACCATACAAACAACCCTGCAAGAGGATCATGTTTACCGCTACGGCTTTCACATCACCGAGGTGAGGAGCATCAAGGAGAAATCGGAGACGGCTGATGCCGACTCCTGGGGCGATTTGGTGACCATGCGGTTCGGCCTGATCGCCGGCGGCTCGGGCGGCGTGCAGAGGGTGTCCGGCGATGTAAAGAATAATTTTGATGCCAATTATCAGATCGTGCCGTCTGAGTATGCCAGCTACATCAGCCTGGCGTCTACCAGCGCCGGGACGTCGGATATCCTCACGGTGCCCAAGCAATTCATCGACACCCGGGCCCCCTCTTTTAACGGCGATTACCCCCACTTTGATAAGACCTCCAGCACCATTACCATGGATATCCAGCTGGATCGCCCGGGCACGGTGTACTATGTGGCGGCCCCAGTGGGTGAGATCTCCCTGAGCTTTCTGGATGGGACAAAGACAGAAGTGATCAACAGCGATAACGACGGTAGTGGCGGCAAGGATGGCACTGGAGGTGCCGCTAATGCTCCGACTTCCGGCAAAACCTACATTCCCGAAGATGGGGCGGGACGGAACACATACAGTCCGTATATTTATTATATGAGTGGCGGCGATACTGACCCAAATAATAAAATATATACCAATCCGTCCTACGGCTACATCACCAACGCGAAGCAGTACTATGGCGACAATGCAAACGTGTATGTGCCGGAGGCGCCTGCCAGCTATGTTAGTTCCACGGTGCATGAGACCATGCGGGGGCTGAAGGCCGACACCTGGTATTACATCTTTGTGGTGCTGGAGGGCAACGGCGCGCCGGATCAGGTGGTGCAGGTCTACCGCCAGAAAACGGGGCCGGTTATTCCCCCGGAACTTAATGTGCAGGGGAACACTGACACCGCCGAAGTGACACCCAACCAAGACGCCAATGTCTGGTTTGCGCTGATTGAGCTAAACGCCCTGCCCGAGAGAATTTTTGGCAGGTATTATAAGACTAACGATAAAGGTGAGCTTGTTGAAGATAAAGATAGCGTAATCTATCAGATGATCAATCAGCCGAAAAAGTACGGGAGCCAGTTCGATACTTCGACAGATAAGGACAAGAAAAAACAGGTGTATGACTACATTTCAGGGGCCAATACCCTGAGCACCGACAACCAGCCGGTACTGAGGTCGAAACTGTTCGACAATACAACGTTTAACGATAAGGTCTATAACGGCCTCATGGCGGAAGAAACGGCGACGCTGGAGCTCAAAAATTACATGACCTCCAAGAGTGCGGAATACGTGCTGCTGGTGATGGCGAGGCACCCTTCCGGCGGGGAGGACGCGGCGGAGGATTTCAGATTTGGCGCGGTCAACAGCCTGTTTACTCAGGATGAGGAGCCGCCGGAATTGAAGGTGGTAAATGGAAGGAACGGAACATATCTCAGAGTGGACATACAAAAGGTTTATAAGAATGGTGTGCTTAATGATACCCAGGATTGGAGAAATAATCCATATGATTATACCTATACTGGTTCGGTTACCATTACCTTTGACAAGCCCATTTTTGTTCTTGACGGTGGCAGGCGATATGGAATATATTACAGGCTGCCACAGAATGTCAGCGATGGAAAAGTACTCAGCAGCTTGATTGGCGGCAGTGCGAATGTGAGTACGAAAAATGCCCAAGAACAGGTTAAAAATGAAATCGTACTGACCTTCAATCAGATATCAGCAAACGGTACGATTACCCTGTTTAACAGCGGCCTGATTTGTAATGGCAGTAGCTTTACCACTCCCGTCATTCGCTTGACCTTTGATCCCACTATAACCGCAAAAGAGCTTGGCGGTATTGCGGAAATAGCACAAGGCGCATTCCTTGTGGAGAGAGGCTAACCACCCCCCGGGAGCGGGCGGCTCTGCCGCCCGCTCCCCCGACAACATGAACCGCGCAAAGGAGTACCGATTATGAAACGAAACAGTTTGCGCCGCCTGGGGGCGCTGGTGCTGGCGCTGGCCCTGACGCTGTCCCTGGTTCCGACGGGGTGGGCGGCGGATCCGGCGGATCCGGCCGAGGTTACCCTGACCGCCACCCCAGGCATTACTGCCACTGTGGGTGACACCATTACCTTGGCTGCCACTGTCGATAGCTCAAGCAACTTGACATTGGATAATTTGGAAGCCTCTTGGACTACCAACCCCGCCATAACTAATACGGACGCGGATATTTTTAAGTATGACGATGTGAACAGCGGTAAGACGACTTATGTTATGAAGGGGTTAAAGGCGGGCGAGGTCAAGATTTCGGTGTCGTATAAGGATAACACCACCGGCGACGTCGTGGCGGAAAGTGCCGAGGTTACTGTGAAGTGGGAGGACGCCGGTACCTCCAATCCGGATCCAGATCCCGAGCCCACGGTGACCATCAACAAGCCCACCTCCACCACCCTGGGCCTGGGGGAGTCCATCACCCTCCGGGCCACTACCGCCAACGTCCCCACAGGGGCGACATCCACCTTCGCCTGGGCGGCTACGCTTGAGGATGGCACACCTGCGGATGGGCTCACCCTGGCCCCAAACGACAGCAGCTGCACCCTCACCGGAAAGACGGAAGGGACGTATAAGGTCAAAGTGACCCTTACCGTGGGCCAGGGCAACGATGTGAAAGACTACGAGAGCACCCCGGTTACGCTGGAGGTAAAGAGGCTGGCCATAACGGGCCTCACCTTCAACACCGACAACGCCAAGGTGTGGGGCCGGGACGAGCCCAACCCCTGGGATCTGACGGTGTACGTCATCCCTGCCGGGGCGGACACCAAGGGCCAGATTGTCTGGGAAGTGCGGAACAAGGATCAGTCGGACAGCCGGGTGATCGTGCGCCTGCCCGGGCAGGACAAGGATCCGAGTAACCCGGACGGCAAGCCGCTGAACACCTACACCGGCGACGCGACGGTGCGCCTGACCAGCGCGGCCCCGGGCGAGGTTTACGTCATCGCCAAATGCAACGATCGGGAGGCCCGCCGGGAGGTCATCGTGTCCGGCATCGTCCTCAACACCGAGTCCACCACCATGCTGATAGGGGAGACCAAGGTGCTGGCGGTGGAGAAGATGTACGGCTTCGCCGAGAGCGGCAACGCCGCCGACATCATGTGGAGCAGCTCCGACCCCAGCACCGTGACCGTGGTAAACGGCGAGCTGCAGGCGTGGAAGCTGGGCACCGCCATCATCACCGCCAACAAGAACGGCTACACCGCCACCTGCAAGGTGGAGGTGACGGAGGACAAGGAGGCGGTGATCAGCGGCCTGTCCGCCACCGCCAGCGAGCCGCTGACCTTCGACAAGCTGTACGACCGGCTCAACGAGATCTCCCAGAATAAAACCGGAGAGCGGGACGATGAGGGCAACGTGATCCCTGGCAGCGGCTCGCCCCTGCACTACATCACCAACGTGATGGTGCCCGTGGAGCAGGGCACCCTGTACTACAACTACGACTCCGAGTCCAACACCGGCGCGGGGGTGGGCGCCACCGACCGCTTTGTGAAAGAGCGCACCGCCTCCATCCTGGAGACGCTGGATAAGCTGTACTATGTGCCCCGCCAGGGCTTCAACGGCACGGCGGAGATCACCTTTGTGGGCTGGGCCAAGGACGGCTCGTCCTTCTCCGTCACCGCCAAGGTGGAGGTGCAGGGCTCCCAGGGCATCCGCTACAAGACCACCTCCGGCCAGCCCGCCTATTTCCAGGGCAGCGACTTCAACGCCTACTGCCGGGCCCGCATGGGCCGGGACATGAGCTATGTCACCTTCAATCTGCCCCAATCCGGGCAGGGGGGGCTGTACTACGGCTATATGGCCCCGGGGCAGTACGCCGGGAAGGTGTCCACCACCACCCAGTACGGCCGAACCGGCAAGAATACCATTGACGACGTGTGCTTTGTGCCCAGCGAGTCCTTTGAGGGCGTGGTGAGCGTCAGCTTCCGGGGCGTGGACACGGCGGGGAAATCCTTCAACGGCCTGGTGGTGATCAACGTCGCCCCCCCCAGCACCGCCGGGGACAAGGGCAACGTCTACCAGAACGGCCAGTGGGGCCAGCCCGTGAAGCTTGAGCCCAGCCTGTTCAATTCCGCCTGCCAGGCCACCATCGGGGACACCCTGGCCTATGTGCGCTTCCAGCTGCCCGCCTATGACAAGGGCACGCTGTACTACAACTACCAGGGCGGCACCGGCAGCCGGGTGAGCACGGACAGCCGCTACTACTATAGCGGCACCCCCGGCATCGGCGGCGTGAGCTTTGTGCCCGCCGGCAACGACGCGGATCGGGTGTCCATCCACTATACCGGTTACGGCGAGGGGGGCACCTCCTTCACCGGCACCCTGTATATCACCCTGGGGGAGGAGGAGCGCACCAACGTCCTCTACTCGGTGTCCAAGGGTGCGTCCGTGTCCTTTAGAGCCAGCGACTTCAACAACGTGGCGCTGTACCAGATGGGAACCAGCCTGGAATACGTGACGTTCCAGTTCCCCACCCTGAGCGTGGACTGGGGGCGGCTGTATTACGACTACCGGGGGACGAACAACTATCGCTTGGTGTCGTCGATCACGCCCTACTACCGGTCGCCCAGTAACAGCTGGCAGCAGCAGCTGGGCCTGATCTCCTTCCACGCCGGCACCACCGCGGGCAGCGTCACCATCCCCTTCACCGGCTACTCCGCCGCGGACAGCGCGGGGCGGCGCCAGTCCTTCCAGGGCACGCTGGTGATCCAGGTGGGGGCGGTGTCTCCGGCGGACGTCACCCTGTCGGGGTACAGCTCCAGCCAGATCCGCCTGTCCTCCTACGGGATCAGCGCGGCGTGCCGCCAGGTGATGGATCAGGATCTGTCCTATATCCGGATCACCAGCCTGCCCGAGGCGGAGCAGGGACGGCTGTACTACGGCTACCAGGGCTTCAAGACGGGAAGCGAGGTCAAGATCGGCGACCGGTATTATTACATGGGCTGGCCCAGCATTGACCAGCTGAGCTTTGTCCCCCGGGGCGGCTACTCGGGCCAGGCGGAGATCACCTACATCGGCTACAGCAGGAACGGCGGGGAGCAGGTCAGCGGCAAGATCGTGCTGAACATCTCCCGGGCCGCCACCACCCAGCTCTACAACGACATGGGCCGCCACGGCTGGGCGGTGGACGCGGTGGAGTTCCTCAGCCGGGACGGAACGGTACAGGGCGTGGGCAACGGCCGCTATAACCCCACCGGCCAGATCACCAAGGGGGACTTTGCCCTGATGCTGGTGCGGGCCTTCGGGTTCACGGCCAGCGGCACCGTCAGCTTCAACGACGTGCCCGCCGACAGCTACTACGCCCAGGCCATCAGCGTCGCCCACCAGCTGGGGATCGCCACCGGCTACAACGGCTACTTTGAGCCCAGGCGGGCCCTCAGCCGGCAGGAGGCCATGCTGATGGTGTACCGGGCGCTGAAGGCGGACGGCAACCCGCTGAACAACGGCCTGACGGCGGATCTGAGCGTCTATCGGGACAGCTGGCAGATCGCCGCCGAGGCCCGCCCCGCCCTGGGCGCGCTGATCCTGATGGGCGTGGTGGAGGGGGACGGCAACGGCACGCTGCGCCCCCTGGATCAGCTGAACCGGGCGGAGACAGCCAGCCTGATGCACCGCCTGATGACGCTGTAACGCCAGACCGTGGGAAAGGAGGTTGGGGCATGGCTCAGACATCCCAAAAGAGCTGGATCATGGATCCCGGCCTGGAGCCCGGAATGGCGGTAGAGGTGCTGAGCCTGGAAAACCGCCTGATCCGGATGACCCGGGTGGAGGGCTGTCAAAACGGCGCGGTGACCCTCCGGGACGCCAAGGGGGACAATCTGCCCCGGATGGTGTATAACCAGGAGCTGAAGCTGCGGTTCTTCCGCGGCGCGGACAGCACCCTGCTCCAGGGGAAGATCTGCGGCAGCACCGACCAGATCTGGAAGGTGGATCGGCTGGAGCGCAAGTTCGCCAAGGAGCAGAGGGCGTTCTTCCGCCAGCGGATCAGCACCAGTGTGCTGGGCAAATGCTACCGCCGCACCTCCCGGGGAACCGTCCTGAAGGAGGGAACCCCCTGCCGGGTGCTGGACGTCAGCGCCGGCGGTCTGCTGCTGGCCAGCCTGGAGAGCTTTGTGCTGGGGGAGCGGCTGATCGTCGCCGAGGTGCAGCTCACCAGAACCATGGCGCCCTTTACCTTTCAGTGCCAGGTGCGCCGGGCGGGAGGGCGGGAGGGGGGCCTGATCCGGTACGGCTGCCAGTTCGAGGCGCTGCACCCCAAGGATCAGGATCGCCTGCTCCAGGCTATTTTCACCGTTCAGCGGGAGGAGCTCCGGCTGCAGAAGGAGCAGGGGGGGCGGTAGTCCCGCCGCCCGGAAAGAATTTAACAGAGGAAGCCAGCGAGGCCCCGCCGGAACCGGCGGGGCCTCGCTTTTGCGCATCCGGAGGCATATTCGGCAGATTGACGGAAGGGAAAGGGTTCAAATAGGAAAATTTGCACATTATCAATGGAAAACAGAAAAGATAAGGGGAAAAATCTACGGAGCATCTGCCAAAACCACAGAAAAATAGGGGAAGAAGATTGTGGAAATCAACCCTTGAAATTGCGGGGGGAACAGCTATAATAGGGCAAACATGGGCAGGGAGGCGCCCATGGGCCGGGGGAGCACCCCGGGCAAGACATCCACTTACCCCGCCTTGGAAGGAGGCAAACTCATCATGACGAAAGATTTGACCACAGGCAGCCCCATGCGGCTGATTCTGAACTTCACGCTGCCCACCCTGTTTGGCCTGCTGTTCCAGCAGTTCTATAATCTGGTGGACGCCATGATTGTGGGCAAGCTGCTGGGCTCCCAGGCCCTGGGCGCGGTGGGCTCCACCGGATCCATCAACTTTTTTGTGATTGGCTTCTGCCTGGGAGTGTGCTCCGGCTTCGCCATCCCCGTGGCCCAGAGGATGGGGGCCAAGGACTACCCCCAGATGCGCCGGTTCGCGGCCAACGCCGCCTACCTGTCCGCCGCCATCGCCCTGGCGCTGACGGTGGTGACCGCCCTGTTCTGCGGGGACATCCTCACCGCCATGGACACCCCCGCCGACCTGTACGCGGACGCCTACGCCTATATCTTCGTGATTTTCCTGGGCATCCCGGCGGTGTTCCTCTATAACCTGCTGGCCTGCATCATCCGGGCGCTGGGGGACAGCCGCACCCCGGTGTATTTCCTGGCCCTGTCCGCGGGGCTGAACATCGTGCTGGATCTGGCCCTGATCCTGCTGTTCGACCTGGGGGTGGCCGGGGCGGCCATCGCCACGGTGGCGTCCCAGGCGGTGTCCGGCGCGGCGTGCCTGGTGTACATGGTGCGCCGGTTCCCCATCCTCCACGTCACCCGGGAGGAGCGCCAGCCCAGCCTGGACGCCTGCAAGACCCTGTGCGCCATGGGCCTGCCCATGGGGCTGCAGTATTCCATCACCGCCATCGGCTCCATCGTGATGCAGGTGGCCGTCAACGGCCTGGGCAGCGTGTACGTCACCGCCGTGGCCACCGCCAACAAGCTCCAGCAGCTGCTGGCCTGCCCCTTTGACGCCATGGGCTCCGCCATGGCCACCTACTGCGGCCAGAACGTGGGCGCGGGCCAGCTGGATCGGCTGCGGCAGGGGGTGCGCTCCTGCTCCCTGCTGGGGCTGGGCTACGCCATCATCGCCTTTGTGTCCATGCTGTTCCTGGCGCCCCAGGCCACCATGCTGTTCCTGGATCCCGCCGAGGGCGGGCTGGATACCCTGGTGGCCCTCACCGCCCAGTATACCGTTGTGCTCACCGCGTTTTTCTTCCCCCTGGCCCTGGTGAACATCCTGCGCTTCTCCATCCAGGGCATGGGCTTCAGCGCCCTGGCCATCCTGGCGGGGGTGTTGGAGATGATCGCCCGGACGGTGGTGGGCTGGTTCTTTGTCCCCACCATGGGCTTCACCGCCGCCTGCTTCGGCTCCCCGGCGGCGTGGATCTGCGCGGATCTGTTCCTGATCCCGGCCTGCCTCGGGTGCATTGCCCACCTGCGGCGGCGGCACCCCACCGCGGGCCTGGAAACCCTTTCCAAGACTGCCGTAAGCACCCAATAAGAGGCAAAAAGAGGATGGAATACCGCCTTGACAGGGGCGGGGAACCTTTGCTAAAATAAACTCCGGTGGGCAGCGCGGGAAGGTGAAAAGCCCTCCCGCGCTGTTCTTGCGCCGCCTGCCTGCGGGCGGCGCGGCAGAAAATTTGGCGGCCCGGGCCGCCGGAACAGGGGGGAGATTTGGAATGGACGCGGGTTGTCATGAGGAGCTGTGCCAGGTGCTGGCCGACCATGCCAGACGCTACCCTCTGATGGATCACCGGGACGCGATCAAGCTGATCTTCCAGAACGAGTTCGGCGGGGAGCACCTGATCAGCGAACCCAACGCCACCCTGGCCTGGCTCCGGGCGGAGCGGGCCTCCATCCCCTACGACCCCGCCGTGTCCCCGGTGGAGGACATCGGAAACGGCATGGTGCGGGTGGCGCTGGCGGCGCTGGAGCTCACCGACTCCGCCCTGCGCACCCTGAACCGGGACTTTTTCCACTCCGCCCAGCTCCACGTGGGGCGGCGGAAAACCTTCCTGGAGAAGCTGGACGCCCTGCGGATGCTGGCGGAGGACAGGCTGTTCGCCTTCACCCGGCAGGAGCTGGAGCGGTATCTGGAGGGCTACATCAAATCGGGCTGCCGCCCCCTGTCCCACAGTCCCGCCTACCGGGCGGCCTACCGGCCCGCCTACCGGGTGGTGAAGCGCTGCAACTCCCTGGTGGCCCTGGCCTGGGAGCTGGAACGGCTCCGGGATCAGGGGGGACGGGCGCTGGTGGCCATTGACGGACGGTGCGCCTCGGGCAAGAGCTCGCTGGCGAAATGCCTGGGGGCGCGGCTGGGCCTGCCGACAGTCCACATGGACGACTTTTTCCTCCGCCCGGATCAGCGCACCCGGGAGCGGCTGGCCAAGCCCGGGGAAAACGTGGATCACGAGCGGTTCCTGGCCCAGGTGCTGGAGCCCCTGGCGGCGGGGAAGCCGGCGGTGTACCGCCCCTGGTCCTGCCGCACCGGGACGCTGGGGGAGGAGCGGGTTGTGGAGCCGGCCCCGGTGGTGCTGGTGGAGGGCTCCTATTCCTGCCACCCGGAGCTGTGGGACTGCTATACCCGCCGGGTGTTCCTGACGGTGGAGCCGGAGGAGCAGCTCCGGCGCCTCCAGGAGCGGGACGGCCCGGATCGGCTGAAGGACTTCCGGGAGCGGTGGATCCCCCTGGAGGAGCGGTACTTCAGCGCCTTCCAGATTGAGGATCGCTGCGACTACCAGCTTGAACTATAGGAAAGCAGCCCCCCGGCTTTGCCGGGGGGCTGCTGAGTCTGTCGAAAAGCAGCTTCTGTCCCGATGACGGGAAGGAAGATAGTGTGAAAGAAACCCAGGAGGGGTGTCTTTCACGTTCAATCAACGGATTTTTGGAACGTTCTTTGTTCCAAAAATCCGCGCTCAGCGTGGCGAAAAGACTTTTTCGACACGCTGAGCAGCCCCCCAGCTTTGCCGGGGGGCTGCTGCTATGTAGGCTGAGTTACGCCACGGCGGAGAAGGGGGTTCGGGGATCCTGCTCCTCCTTGGGCTGCTGCTGGGCCTGCTGGCTGTCCGCCGCCTTGGTGACGGTGCGGGTGGTGCCGCCGGACACGTAGGCCTTGCCGCACTCCGGGCAGATGGCGGTGTGGTAGGTGACGGACTGGTTCACCACCTTGCGGCCCTCCTGGCGGGCTTTGGCCTGCTCCCGTACCACGTGCTCGTTCTCATGGCCCCGGACGGCGGAGGCCGCCAGCTCAGGAGCCACGTTGGTGGGGGTCTTGAAGGACACGCCGGGGTCGTCCGAGCCGTCCTGGTACTTGCGCTCCTTGCAGGTCTGGCATTCGCCCTCCTCCATCACCTCCTGGGCGCTCTTGGAGCCCTCCACAGCGGGGTTCTGCTCCTGGGCCAGGGGGTTGGCGTCCTGGGCGCCGTCCTTCTGGCCGGGGAGGGCGGGGGCCTGGGCCTGCTGGGCGCCCGCGGCCTGGGCGGCGGGATCGCCGGGCTGCTGCATCCGCATCCGAACCGCCATGGCGGCGGGGTCGGAGTTGTACCGCAGCAGGGCGGAGGCGGCGGGATCCTCGTCGGTCGTCACCGGGCGGGCCGGCGTGACGGGCTGGACGGGGGTCTCGGGCTGGGCGGCCTTCTGCAGGCCCCACTGGGGGGCGGAGCGCTGGGCGGCCTGGGCCTGCTCCGGGCCGCGGGTCAGGGCGGCGCGGCTGGCGTAGGCCGCTCCGTAGGCGGCATAGCTGCCGTAAGGAGAGATACCGTTCAACATGACGATCACCTCATAGGCTCAGAAATGAGCAAATATTCTTACCTTAATTATAACAGAGAACGGGGAAAATGCAAGCTATTTTCGCTGGAATTTTGGGTAGGGCGCACGCCTGCCTCCACGTCCAACCATGTAATCGATGTTGGTATCATAGAGATCGGCCAGCTTCATCATAACTGGGATGGAAAGCTCCCGCCTTCCACGTTCATATTTGGAATATGCTGATTGATCGCACCCGAGATAGTCCGCAACTTGTCTTTGGGTCAGGTTACATTCCAGCCGCAGCTGTCGGAGCCGCAGTTCCATAAAGCATCACCGGATTCATCATAGTACAGAACAGATGAACCCGGTGAGATTTAGGTAATATAGGACTAAAATTACAGCAGCCGGGCCCGCTCCAGCTGGCGGCGGACGGGGACGCCCACCAGCAGGGCCGCGGCCATCTTCAGCAGGTCAAAGGGGATGAAGGGGAACACGCAGGCCGCCAGCGCCTTTTGCAGATCCACCCCGGCCTGGAAGCAGTACCAGGCGGTGCCGAAGGCGTACAGCACGGCAGTGCCCAGCGCCAGCCCCAGGAATTGCACGGCCACGGTGATCCAGCCCTTGCCGTCCCGCTCCCCGAAGCGGCGGAAGGCCCACTGGACGAGAAAGCCCGACAGCAGCGCCATGGGCAGATAGCCCACCAGATAGCCCCCCGTGGGGCCCAGCAGCCGGGCCGCGCCCCCCATGTAGTTGCTGAACACCGGCAGGCCGGCAAAGCCCACCAGCAGGTACACCAGCACGCTGGCCGTCCCCCACAGTCCCCCCAGCAGGTACAGCGTGAGGTAGATGGCGAAGGTGGCCCCGGTGATGGAGATGAGGCCGATGGGGATGGAGATGGGGGCGATGACGCAGAGGACAGCGGCCATCACCCCGCACAGGGCGAGCTGCCGGACATTGGCTTTTGCTGTGGCGGTCATAGGGGTTCCTCCATTGTAAACTTATTTCGTAGATTAGTATACAATCAGGCCCGCCGCCTGTCAAGCGGTTTTTTTGGAAAATTTCCCCCGCTCCCCCGATTGATTCCTGCGTGGATTTGTGGTATGATAATAAGAAAGGGTAACACAGCCTGTGATGGGCCGCCCGGCAGGGCGGCCGCCTTTGAGGGGGAAGTATTTGTGGATACCGCTGCATATGGGGGGCCCTGGGAAGCCGTTCCCGAGGGCGGGCCCGACGCGTCCCAGGAGGAACTGGGCGATATCATCGGCGGCCTGAGCCGGCTGTTCTTTTCCACCTATTACATCAACCTGGAACAGGACACCTTCCGCCCCGTCACCCAGCTGCGCCGGGTGGGGGAGGTGCTGGGCAACGAGGTGAACTGCACCTCCGCCCTGCGCATCTATGCCCAGTACTTCGTCCATCCCGACGATCAGCCGGAGTACCTTCGGGTGATGAACGTGGGCTATATGCGGCAGGAGCTGCGCTGGTGGAAGCCCTGCGTGGCGGTGGAGTACCGCAGGCGGGGCGAGGAGCCGGACGGTTGGAGCTGGGTGCGGGCCAGCGCCGTGCTGGCCCGGGCCGGAGAGGACGAGCAGCCGCTCACTGCGGTGTACGTGGCCCAGGACATCAGCAGCGGCCGCCGGCTGCCCGATATGGGGCCGTCCCGCCCGGGGACGGAAGAATGAACTATGAGGGGAATCCTGACTTATGGATGCTGTGGATAAGATACTGGTGATCGACGACAGCCCTGTACAGACCGAATTTTTGACCTCCATCTTAAAGCCCGACTACGAGATCACCGCCTGCCACACCGCCGAGGCGGGGCTGCGCGCCGCCAAGGAGGGGGGCTTCTCCCTGATCCTGCTGGACGTGGTGATGCCCGAGATGGACGGCTTCACCCTTCTGCGGGAGCTGAAGGGCACGGAGCTGACCCGGTACGTGCCCGTGATCCTGCTCACCAGCCTGACCGATATCCAGTATGAGGAGCGGGGGCTGCTGCTGGGGGCGGTGGACTATGTGACCAAGCCCTTCAGCCCGGTGATCATCAAGGCCCGGGTGAACGCCCATATCCAGCTCTACCACTATCAGATGCAGTTCCGGCGGCAGGCCATGGTGGACGAGCTCACCGGCGTGGCCAACCGCCGCCGGTATGAGGAGGAGTACCCGGTGCGCTGGCGGGAGGCCATCCGCTTCGGGCTGCCCTTCTCCATCTGTATGTTTGACATCGACAAGTTCAAGCTGTATAACGATACCTTCGGCCACCCCGCCGGGGATCAGGTCATCGCCGCCGTGGCCAAAACCGCGGCCTCCTACTTCCAGCGATCCACCGACCTCTTTGCCCGGTACGGCGGGGAGGAGTTCGTGGCCCTGTTCCTGGGCAGCGAGGGCCGCACCGCCTTTGAATTCCTGAAAACCGTCCGCCAGGCGGTGGAGGAGCTGCACCTTCCCCACAACTCCCCCGTCAGCCCCTGGGTCACCATCAGCGTAGGGGGCGTCACCGTGGTGCCCACCACCGGGCACAGCCCGGAGGAGTTCCTCCAGCGGGCCGACGCCATGCTCTACGACGCGAAGAACTTCGGCCGGAACATGGTGGTGTGGTGCGACGAGAGCCACCGGCAGCTCCGGGAGAAATAATCAGGGCGTTTGCCCGGTGAAAAAAGAAACGTCCCCCGGCCTCTCGGCCGGGGGACAAAATTTTTGCCGCGTCCCGCCAGATTTTTCTTGACGGGGGGCGGCGTTTATGGTACAATAAACTGCTTTTGTATGCAGCGAGGGGGGGAGGACACTCCCCCAACATAAGTACAGTATAGCAGGCCGCGGGAAAAAGCGCAAGGGGAAATGGGAAAGCTGTGACAACAGCCCCGCGCGTATCATAACCGGCGGCCCCGAAATTCTGACGAAGTGGAGCGTGATTGGCAAATGGCGAGAGCGGTCAAAGACGTCTGGTACGGCAAGACCATGCGCAAGAGCTTCGCCCGCAGCGAGGAGATCCTGGATATGCCCTACCTCCTGGAGATCCAGAAGAAGTCCTACAACTGGTTCCTGGAGACGGGGCTCCAGGAGGTGTTCAACGATGTGGACTCCATCACCGACTACGCGGGCAACCTGGAGCTGTCCTTCATCAGCTTCTCCATGGACGATCCCCCCAAGTACACCATCGAGGAGTGCAAGGCCCAGGACATGACCTACGCCGCCCCCATGAAGGTGCAGGTGCACCTGCGCAACAAGGCCACCAACGAGATCAAGGAGCAGGACATTTTCATGGGGGACTTCCCCATCATGACCGACGCGGGCACCTTTGTGATCAACGGCGCGGAGCGTGTCATCGTCTCCCAGATCGTCCGCTCCCCCGGGGTGTACTACGCCAAAAACGCGGACAAGGCGGACAACATCACCTTCGCCTCCACCGTCATCCCCTACCGGGGGGCGTGGCTGGAGTATGAGACGGATCTGTCCGACATCTTCTACGTCCGCATCGACAAGAACCGCAAGCTGCCCGTCACCTGCCTGATCCGGGCCATCGGCCCCCGCACCGACGCGGGCATCCTGGAGCTGTTCGGGGAGGATCCCCGGATTCTCGCCACCCTGGAAAAGGACTCCTGCAAGACCTATGAGGAGGCCCTGCTGGAGATCTACCGGAAGCTGCGCCCCGGCGAGCCCCCCACGGTGGACTCCGCCGAGAGTCTGCTCACCGCCCTGTTCTTCGACCCCCGCCGGTACGACCTGTCCAACGTGGGCCGGTACAAGTTCAACAAGAAGCTGGCCATCTGGACGCGGCTGTCCGGCCAGAAGCTGGCCGCCCCGGTGGCCGACCCCTCCACCGGCGAGATCATCGCGGAGTCAGGCGAGACGCTCACCCGGGATCGGGCCCGGGAGCTGGAGGCCCTGGGCGTCAACGAGGCGGTGGTGGAGGTGGAGGATCTCCACACCGGCACCCACCTGGTGAAGGTGTTCTCCAACGGCATGGTGGACATGAAGGGCTTCGTGGACTTCGACCCCGCCGAGGCGGGGGTCACCGAGAAGGTGCGCTTCGCCGCGCTGAAGGATCTGCTGGCCAAGCGGGAGGCGGAGAAGCTGTCCAAGGAGGACTTCCTCGAGCTGATCCACGACCACATGGACGAGCTCATCCCCAAGCACATTACGGTGGACGACATCATGGCCACCATCAACTACCTGAACTGCCTGGCCTTCGGCGTGGGCAGCGCGGACGATATCGACCACCTGGGCAACCGCCGCCTGCGCTGCGTGGGCGAGCTGCTCCAGAACCAGTTCCGCATCGGCTTTACCCGCATGGAGCGGGTGATCCGGGAGCGCATGACCATTCAGGATCTGGACATGGTGACCCCCCAGGCCCTGATCAACATCCGGCCCGTCACCGCGGCCATCAAGGAGTTCTTCGGCTCCAGCCCCCTGTCCCAGTTCATGGATCAGACCAACCCCCTGGCGGAGCTGACCCACAAGCGCCGCCTGTCCGCCCTGGGCCCCGGCGGCCTGTCCCGGGACCGGGCCTCCTTCGACGTCCGGGACGTGCATTACTCCCACTACGGCCGCCTGTGCCCCATTGAGACGCCGGAAGGCCCCAACATCGGCCTGATCTCCTACCTGGCGTCCTACGCCCGGGTGAACCGGTACGGCTTCATCGAGGCCCCCTACCGCCGGACGGAGAAGATCCTGGACGAGAACGGGAAGTGCGTGGCCGTCAAGGTCACCGACCAGGTGGACTATATGACCGCCGACGTGGAGGACGAGTACAATGTGGCCCAGGCCACCGAGCCGGTGGACGAGAACGGCTGCTTTGTCCGCGCCCGTGTGGCCTGCCGCCACCGCAACGAGATCATCGAGGTGGATCGGGATCGGGTGGACTACGTGGACATCTCCCCCAAGATGATGGTGTCCGTGGCCTCCGCCCAGATCCCCTTCCTCCAGAACGACGACGCCAACCGGGCCCTGATGGGCGCCAATATGCAGCGTCAGGCCGTGCCCCTGCTCACCACCGAGGCCCCCATCGTGGCCACCGGCCAGGAGTACAAGAACTGCCAGGACTCCGAGGTGGCCGTGCTGGCCGAGGGGGACGGCGTGGTGACCGCCGTGGACGCCACCCACGTCACCGTCCGCTACGACGGCAAGGGGGAGAAGGACTACAAGCTCACCAAGTTCCTGCGCTCCAACCACGGCACCTGCATCAACCAGCGGCCCATCGTGGCGGTGGGCGACCAGGTGCACGCCCGGGACACCCTGGCCGACGGCCCCTCCACCTCCGACGGCGAGATCGCCCTGGGCAAGAACATCCTCATGGGCTTCATGACCTGGGAGGGCTACAACTACGAGGACGCCATCCTGCTCAACGAGCGGATGGTAAAGGAGGACGTGTTCACCTCCATCCACATTGAGGAGTACGAGACCGAGGCCCGGGACACCAAGCTGGGCCCCGAGGAGATCACCCGGGACATCACCAACGTGGGCGAGGACGTGCTCAAGGATCTGGACGAGCGGGGCATCATCCGCGTGGGCGCGGAGGTGCGGGCCGGCGACTACCTGGTGGGCAAGGTCACCCCCAAGGGCGAGACGGAGATGACCGCCGAGGAGCGCCTGCTCCGGGCCATCTTCGGCGAGAAGGCCCACGAGACCCGGGACACCTCTTTGAAGGTGCCCCACGGCGAGTACGGCATCGTGGTGGACGTGAAGGTGTTCTCCCGGGAGGAGGGCGCGGAGCTGTCCCCCGGCGTGAACCAGGTGGTGCGGGTCTACATCGCCCAGAAGCGGAAGATCTCCGTGGGCGACAAGATGGCCGGCCGCCACGGCAACAAGGGCGTGGTGTCCCGCATCCTGCCCCAGGAGGATATGCCCTTCCTGCCCGACGGCACCCCCCTGGACATTGTGCTGAACCCCCTGTCACCGTGGGCTACGTCTACTTCCTCAAGCTCCACCACCTGGTGGACGACAAGATCCACGCCCGCTCCACCGGCCCCTACTCCCTGGTCACCCAGCAGCCCCTGGGCGGCAAGGCGCAGTTCGGCGGCCAGCGCTTTGGCGAGATGGAGGTGTGGGCCCTGGAGGCCTACGGCGCGGCGTATACGCTCCAGGAGATCCTCACCGTCAAGTCCGACGACGTGACGGGCCGCGTGCGCACCTACGAATCCATCGTCAAGGGCTACAACGTGCCCAAGCCCGGCGTGCCCGAGTCCTTCAAGGTGCTGGTGAAGGAGCTCCAGGCCCTGTGCCTGGATATCCAGGTGCTGGACGAGAACGGCAGCCAGATCGAGCTGAAGGACGACGACGAGGACAACTACCAGCCCGGCCGCTTCCGCGACGACGACTACGACCGCTATCAGGACGTGGGCAGCGAGAGCGAGTTTGCCGACGCGGGCTTCACCATGAAGGAGAGCAGCGACGACGACGATCTGGCCGCCGCTGACGACGAGGACGCCGGGGAGGACGACGACTCCTACGGCGAGGAAGACTGAGAAGGGAGGGTGAGATCATGAGCTACGCTGAGTTTAACGCCATCCGCATCGGCATCGCCTCCCCGGAGCAGATCCGCGAGTGGTCGTTCGGCGAGGTGAAGAAGCCGGAGACCATCAACTACCGCACCCTGAAGCCCGAGCGGGACGGCCTGTTCTGCGAGAAGATCTTCGGCCCCACCAAGGACTGGGAGTGCCACTGCGGCAAGTATAAGAAGATCCGCTTCAAGGGCAAGATCTGCGACCGCTGCGGCGTGGAGGTCACCCGGGCCAAGGTGCGCCGGGAGCGCATGGGCCACATCGAGCTGGCCGCCCCCGTGTCCCACATCTGGTACTTCAAGGGCATCCCCTCCCGGATGGGCCTGCTGCTGGACATCAGCCCCCGGATTCTGGAGAAGGTGCTGTACTTTGCCGCCTATATCGTCACCGATCCCGGCCCCGAGTACACCCACCTCACCAAAAACCAGATTTTGACCGACGCGGAGTATAAGAAGCTGCGGGAGTACTACGAGGACGACTTTGAGGCGGGTATGGGCGCGGAGGCCGTGAAGAAGCTGCTGTCCGACTTGGATCTGGAGGAGCTGTCCACCACCCTGCGGGCCCAGATGAAGGACGCCAGCGGCCAGAAGAAGGCCAAGATTGTCAAGCGCCTGGAGGTGGTGGACGCCTTCCGTATGTCCGGCAACAAGCCGGAGTGGATGATCATCGACGTGCTGCCCGTCATTCCCCCGGAGCTGCGCCCCATGGTGCAGCTGGACGGCGGCCGGTTCGCCACCTCCGACCTGAACGACCTGTACCGCCGGGTGATCAACCGGAACAACCGCCTGAAGCGCCTCATCCAGCTCAACGCGCCGGACATTATCGTGCGCAACGAGAAGCGGATGCTCCAGGAGGCGGTGGACGCCCTCATCGACAACGGCCGCCGGGGCCGGGCCGTCACCGGGGCCAACAACCGGGCGCTGAAATCCCTGTCCGACCTGCTCAAGGGCAAGCAGGGCCGGTTCCGCCAGAACCTGCTGGGCAAGCGGGTGGACTACTCCGGCCGCTCCGTCATTGTCGTCGGCCCCGAGCTGAAGATCTACCAGTGCGGCGTGCCCAAGGAGATGGCCATCGAGCTGTTCCGGCCCTTCGTCATGAAGAAGCTGGTGGAGAGCGGCATCAGCAACATCAAGGCCGCCAAGAAGGAAGTGGACAAGGGCTCCCCCGCCGTATGGGACGCCTTGGAGTCCGTCATCAAGGAGCACCCCGTCATGCTCAACCGCGCCCCCACCCTCCACCGCCTGGGCATCCAGGCGTTTGAGCCGGTGCTGGTGGAGGGCCGGGCCATGAAGCTCCACCCCCTGGTGTGCACCGCCTTCAACGCCGACTTCGACGGCGACCAGATGGCCATTCACGTCCCCCTGTCCGCCGAGGCCCAGGCCGAGGCCCGCATCCTCATGCTGGCCGCCAACAACCTGCTGAAGCCGTCCGACGGCGGCCCCGTCACCGTGCCCACCCAGGACATGGTGCTGGGCTCCTACTACCTGACCTACGAGCGGGATCCCGCCTATGACCCCGATTTTGCCTATCAGACCACGGACGAGGCCGCCAAGGCCCTGGCCGACGGCAGCGTCGGCGGCAACGACCGGATCTGGGTGCGGGATGACGAGGCCAACCGCTGGTACCGCACCACCCCCGCCCTGTGCGCCGAGGCCAGGGACGGCAAGGCGGAGGAGGTCTACAGCGTATTCTCCGACGACGACGAAGCCCAGCTGGCCTACGCCGAGGGGGTGCTGGATCTTCACGAGCCCATCCTGGTGCGCCGCTCCGCCGTCATCGACGGGGAGAGCCGCCACAAGCTGGTGCGCACCACCGTGGGCCGCCTGCTGTTCAACGAGGGCATCCCCCAGGATTTGGGCTTCGTGGATCGCAGCGACCCGGAGCAGGTGTTTGAGCCCGAGATCAACTTCATGTGCGGCAAGAAGCAGCTGGGCAAGATCGTGGATCGCTGCATCAACCAGCACGGCTTCACCCGCTCCGCCGAGGTGCTGGACACCATCAAGGCCCGGGGCTACAAGTTCTCCACCCGGGGCGCGCTGACCGTGGCCATCGCGGACATGACCGTCCCCGACGAGAAGCGGGATTTGATCGCCGCCACCGAGAAGGAAGTCGTCAAGATCGAGAACCAGTACAAGCGGGGCTTCCTCACCAACGACGAGCGTTACCGCCTGGTGGTGTCCGCCTGGGAAAAGACCACCGCCGACGTGTCCGACGCCCTCCAGGCGTCCATGGATCGCTACAACCCCATCTTCATGATGGCGGACTCCGGCGCCCGTGGTTCCCAGGCCCAGATCCGCCAGCTGGCCGGTATGCGCGGCCTGATGGCCGACACCTCCGGCCGCACCATCGAGATCCCCATCAAGTCCAACTTCCGGGAGGGCCTGACGGTGCTGGAGTACTTCATCTCCTCCCGGGGCGCCCGAAAGGGCATGGCGGACACCGCCCTGCGTACCGCCGACTCGGGCTACCTGACCCGCCGTCTGGTGGACGTGTCCCAGGAGGTCATCATCCGGGAGGAGGACTGCGGCACCCACGACGGGATCACCGTGTCCGAGATCAACGAGAACGGCCAGGTCATCGAGACGCTGGAGGAGCGGCTGCGGGGCCGCTATCTGGCGGAGGACATCACCGACTTTGAGACCGGCGAGGTGCTGGCCGGCCGGGACACCCTGGTGGACACCAACCTGGCCAAGCGCATCGAGTACAAGCTCCGCGCCCAGGCCGAGGCCGAGGGCGACCCGGATCGGAAGGTGTCCGTCAAGGTGCGCTCCGTGCTCACCTGCGAGGCCCACTCCGGCGTGTGCGCCAAGTGCTACGGCATGAACCTGGCCTTCGGCGAGCCCGTGGGCCAGGGCGAGGCGGTGGGCATCATCGCCGCCCAGTCCATCGGCGAGCCGGGCACCCAGCTCACTATGCGTACCTTCCACACCGGCGGCGTGGCCGGCGGCGACATCACCCAGGGCCTGCCCCGTGTGGAGGAGCTGCTGGAGGCCCGCAAGCCCAAGAAGATGGCCCAGCTGGCGGAGATCTCCGGCGTTGTCACCGTGGAGGAGACCAAGCGGGCCACCCTGTGCAACGTCACCATCACCGCCGACGACGGCGAGGTTGTCACCTACGCCCTGCCCTACAGCTCCGGCATCCGGGTGAAGAACGGCGACCAGGTGAAGAAGGGCCAGCGCCTCACCGACGGCGCCCTGTCCCCCCACGAGGTGCTGCGCATCCGGGGGGTGGACGCGGTGCACAACTACCTCATTCAGGAGGTTCAGAAGCCCTACCGCCAGCAGGGCGTGGACATCAACGACAAGCACATCGAGGTCATTGTCCGGCAGATGATGCGCAAGGTGCGGGTGGAGGACGCCGGCGATTCCAGCCTGCTGTCCGGCTCCACCATCGACCTGGTGGAGTTCCGGGACGCCTGTGCCGGCCTCCGTGAGCGCATGGAGGCTGGGGAGACCCGGGAGGACGGGGAGCCTTTGGCCCTGCCCACCTGCACCCGGCTGCTGCTGGGCATCACCAAGGCGTCGCTGGCCACCGAGTCCTTCCTGTCCGCCGCCTCCTTCCAGGAGACCACCAAGGTGCTCACCGAGGCGGCCATCAAGGGCAAGGTGGATCACCTCCAGGGCCTGAAGGAGAACGTGATCATCGGCAAGCTGATCCCCGCGGGCTCCGGCCTGGCCGCCTACCGCAAGTTCGACGAGATCGAGGACGAGGTGCACGACGACAACCGCTTCCGGGATGTGACCGCCGCGGCGGCCGCGGAGCGGGCGGAGGAGGAAAACCTCTTGTCCGACGAGGATCTGGACGATCTGGACGGGCTGGAGGACGACGACGAGGTGCTGTCCATCGCCATTGACGGCGAGGACGGGGACGGCATCGACGGGGAGTAACCCCAGGCTGAGGCAAAAAAACAGCCCCCATCGCAGGCGATGGGGGCTGTTTTTAAAGGATATTCAGGTGTTCCAGCAGGATCTTCAGCCCGATGAGCACCAGTACCACGCCGCCGGCCAGCTCCGCCCGGGACTTGTACCGCGCGCCGAACAGGTTGCCGATCTTTACCCCCAGGGCGGACAGGAGGAAGGTGCACACCCCGATGAGGGTGACGGCGGGGAGGATATCCACCCGCAGGAAGGCGAAGGTGATCCCCACCGCCAGCGCGTCGATGGAGGTGGCCACCGCCAGCAGCAGCATGGCCATGGGGGCCAGGGAGGGATCCCGCTCCTCCTCCTCGGAGGACAGGGCCTCCCGGATCATGTTGCCGCCGATGAGGGCCAGCAGGACAAAGGCGATCCAGTGATCAATGGCCGCGATCCGATCCGCGAAGGCCGAGCCCAGCAGCCAGCCCACCGCGGGCATCAGCGCCTGAAACGCCCCGAACCACGCCCCCACGATGACCGCGTGGCGGAGCTTCAGCTCCCGGATGGACAGCCCCTTGCACACGGCCACCGCGAAGGCGTCCATGGACAGGCCCACCGCCAGCACAAGCAGTTCCCAAAATCCCATTTGTACGTCATCCCTTCTTTTGTTCTGTTTGAAGGTATGCGGGACAATAAAAAAAGAGACTATCCCCGCATATCATGCGGGCAAGTCTCATCGTGAAAGACGCAACCAGACGGTCAACCCGTCAGTATGTTGACTGCGCCGCGGAAAACCGCCGACTACTCCCTTACCGGTATCGGCATTGTATCCCACCGGGAGGGAGTTAGTCAACCACAACCTGAAAAAATTGGGTCAGTTCGCCCGGAATGGCAAAATTTTGGGGAAATCTTTGAACTTTCCTTAAACTTTTTGCCGGGGCGGTTGCTTCTCTCTGCCGAAAAGATTATAGTGAATACAATCACAATGTCCCGCGGCGGCCGGAAAAGGGCCCGCCGGGGGACAGCAACGGACGGTGAAATGCGTTGAGCTACATAACCTTTGAGAACGTGAAAAAAGAGTACAGGATGGGCGAGATCACCATCAAGGCCGTGGACGGGGTGGACTTCGCGGTGGAAAAGGGCGAGTTTACCATCATCGTGGGCCCCTCCGGGGCGGGCAAGACCACGGTGCTGAATATGCTGGGCGGCATGGACGCCTGCTCCGGCGGCACCATCACGGTGGACGGCGCGGTAGTCAGCGGCTACAACGCCAAGCAGCTCACCGCCTACCGCCGGCACGACATCGGCTTCGTGTTCCAGTTCTACAACCTGGTGCAGAACCTCACCGCCCTGGAAAACGTGGAGCTGGCCGCCCAGATCTGCCGCCACCCTCTGGACGCCCGGGACGTACTGGAGCACGTGGGGCTGGGCCACCGGCTGGACAACTTCCCCGCCCAGCTGTCCGGCGGGGAGCAGCAGCGGGTGGCCATCGCCCGGGCCCTGGCCAAGAACCCCAAGCTGCTGCTGTGCGACGAGCCCACCGGGGCGCTGGACTATGTGACGGGCAAGGCCATTTTGAAGCTGCTCCAGGACACCTGCCGGGAGGGGGGCATGACGGTCATCGTTATCACCCATAACACCGCCCTCACCCCCATGGCCGACCGGGTGATCCACATCAAGAACGGGCGGGTGGCGGCCATGGAGCGCAACGACGCCCCCACCCCCGTGGAGGAGATCGAATGGTAGCCCATAAAAACCGCCTGACCACCGACGCCGTCCGGGAGATCAGGCATACCTTCAGCCGGTTTTTGTCCATCCTGGTGCTGTCGGCGCTGGCGGTGGCCTTCCTGTCCGGCCTGCGGGCCACCGCCCCGGACATGAAATTCACCGCCGACAACTACTACGACCGCACCAGCCTCATGGACGGCTGGGTGCTGTCCACCCTGGGGCTGACCCAGGGGGATCTGGACGCCCTGGGGGCGGCGGAGGGTGTGGATCAGGTGGAGGGCGCCTGGACGGTGGACGCCACGGCGGTGGACTGCATCGTCACCGTGCGCTCCATGCCGGAGCGGCTCAACCTGCTGGAGGTGAAGCGGGGCCGCCTGCCGGAGGCCCCCGACGAGTGCGTCACCGAGGGCCTGCTGCTGGTGGAGCTGGGGCTGGACGTGGGGGACACGGTGGAGCTGGTGCTGGACGAGGATCACGAGGGGGATCTGGTGCACACCTCCTACACCATCGTGGGCGTGGTGAACTGCCCGCTGTACGTGGGCACCGACCGGGGCACCTCCTCCCTGGGCAGCGGATCGGTGGACGCCTTCCTGTTCGTGCCGGGGGAGAATTTCACCTATGACTATTACACCGCCGCCTATTTCACCGGCCGGGGGCTCAAGGAGCTGGACAGCTACAGCGACGAGTACGAGGATCGGGCGGAGGCCCTTCTGGACAGCCTGGACGGGCTGGCGGAGGAGCGGGCCCAGCTCCGGTACGACACCCTCATCGGGGACGCGCAGAAGGAGCTGGACGACGCCCAGAAAGAGCTTGACGACGCAAAAGCCGACGCGGAACAGGAGCTTGCTGACGGCAAACAGGAGCTGGACGACGCCCGGAAGGAGCTGGACGACGGCTGGGTGGACTACCGGGAGGGGCAGGACACCCTGGAGCGGGAGCTGGCCGACGCCCGGCGGACGCTGGCGGACGCCCTGCAAAAGCTGAACGACGCCCAGAGGGAGCTGGACGACGGCCGCGCCCAGTATGAGGACGGGCTGGCCCAGTACGAGGACGGGCTGGATCAGTACGAGGACGGGCTGGCCCAGTACCAGGCGGGGCTGGCCCAGTACCAGGACGGGCTGGCGGAGTACCAGAAGAACAAGGCTGCCCTGGACGGCCAGCAGGCCCAGGTAAACGAAGGGCTGGCCCAGTATGAGGCGGCGCTGAAGCAGGCGGAGGGCACCCCGGCCTATGAGCAGGTGAAGGCCCAGCTGGCGGAGCAGAAGGCCCAGCTGGACGGGGCCCAGGCCGCCCTGGACGAGGGCTATGCCCAGCTGGCCCCGGTGAAGGCCCAGCTGGACGGGGTGAAGGCCCAGCTGGACGAAAGCCGTGCAGTGCTGGACGCCTCCAAGGCGGAATTGGACAGCGCCCGAGCCACCCTGGACGACACCGGGCGGCAGCTGGCCCAGGCAGAGCGGGAGATCGCCGACGGCCGCCGGGACTACCAAGACGGGCAGGCCGATCTGGCCCAGGCCCGGCGGGACGGCGAGCAGGAGCTGGCCGACGCCCTGCAAAAGCTGGAGGACGGCGAGGCGGAGTACGCCGACGGCCTGAAGGAGTACGAGGACGGCAGGGCCGAGGCGGACGAGAAGATCGCCGACGCCCAGCAGAAGCTGGACGACGCCCGGGACGAGCTGGGCAAGGTGGAGGAGTGCCAGTGGTACGTCCTGGGGCGGAACACCAACGCGGGCTTCGTGGGCTTCGACCAGGACACGGAGCGGGTGAGCAATCTGGCCACCATCTTCCCGGTGATCTTCTTCCTGGTGGCGGCGCTGGCCTGCCTGACCACCATGACCCGGATGGTGGAGGAGCAGCGCACCGAGATCGGTGCGCTGAAGGCCATGGGCTTCTCCCGGCTGTCCATCTCCAAAAAGTACATCGGCTACGCCTTTTTGGCCAGCCTCCTGGGTGGAATTCTGGGCCTGGCCATCGGCTGCACCCTGATCCCGGCGGTGATCGCCAACGCCTTCAACATCATGTACGCCATGCCCCCCCTGGAGTTCCGGGAGCAGACGGTGCTGTGCGTGCTGGCGGTGCTGGCGGCGGTGCTGTGCACCACCGGGGCGGCGCTGTGGGCCTGCCTGTCCACGCTGATCGCCACCCCCGCCAACCTGATGCGCCCCAAGGCCCCCAAGGCGGGCAAGCGGGTGCTGCTGGAGCGGGTGGGCTTTATCTGGAAGCGGCTCACTTTCACCTGGAAGGTGACCATGCGGAACCTGTTCCGCTACCAGCGGCGGTTCTGGATGACGGTGATCGGCATCGGCGGCTGCACCGCCCTGATTGTCACCGGCTTCGGGCTCCACGAGTCCATTTTCGCCATCCTCAACAAGCAGTTTGACGAGATCTCCCTCTACGACGCCACGGTGGGGCTGGACGAGGACGCGGCCCCGGACGAGCTGGCGGCGGTGACGGACTATCTGGACAACAGCGGCAAGGTGGAGCGGTGGCACCTCACCAGCCAGCACACGGCGGAGGCCTCCGCTGGCGGGGTGGCCTACGACGTGGGGCTGTACGCCATCGACGACTTCGAGGGCTTCACCCGGTTCATGAACCTGCGCCACCGGCAGGACGACGGGGCGGTGGCCCTGCCAGAGGACGGCGCCGTCATCACGGAAAAGCTGTCCGAGCTGCTGGGGGTGGAGGTGGGCGACACCATTACCCTGGACAAGGACGGACGGGTGGACGTGCGGGTGGACGACATTGTGGAGCACTATGTCCAGCACAACGTCTATCTGTCGGTGGCCTGTTATGAGCGGCTGCTGGGCGAGACCCCGGCCCAGAACCTGATCCTGCTGAAGTACGGGGACGGGGCGCAGTCGGACGAGGTGTCCGCCCAGCTCATGGCCATGGACGCGGTGACCTCCCACTCCTACATCGCCGCCATCCGGGACAGCTTCACCAACAGCATGGAGGCCATCGACTACGCGGTGGTGATCATCATCCTGTCGGCGGCGGCGCTGGCCTTCGTGGTGCTCTACAACCTGACCAACATCAACATCACCGAGCGCACCCGGGAGCTGGCCACCCTGAAGGTGCTGGGCTTCTTCGACAAGGAGATCACCGCCTATGTCTACCGGGAGAACGTGTTCCTCACCCTGTTCGGCATCGTTCTGGGGCTGGTGATGGGCCGGTTCCTCCACGCCTGGATGGTGCTGACGGTGGAGGTGGACATCGTGATGTTCGGCCGCACCGCGCCCCCCTACGCCTATGTGCTGGCGGCGGCGCTGACGGTGGTGTTCTCCGTGATGGTGAACATCGCGGCCCACTTCAAGCTGAAAAAGGTGGATATGGTGGAGAGCCTGAAAACCGTAGAGTAAGAAAAGCCCCGCCGCGAACGCGGCGGGGCCTCTTTTGCTATGGTAGGCTGACGAACCCTTAGTCGGCCAGCAGGTTGCGCTCGGTCTCCTTGTCGAACAGGTGCACCAGCTCGCCGGGGAAGGTGAAGTGGATGGTGGTGCCGTAGGGGATGCCGGCCCGGAAGCTCTCGGGCAGGTCGGTGGTGGAAACCACCAGCACCACGTCCTTCTCGCTGCCGTTGTCCTCCTGAGCGGTGACGTGCAGATGGATCTCGCTGCCCATCATCTCGGACACGTCCACCCGGGCGGCGATGGTGTGGGCGGCGGAGCCCTCGGCGAAGGACACGTGCACGGGGCGGATGCCCAGGATGATGTCCTTCTCGGGGACGTTCTTGGCCGCCAGCTGCTTCTGGATCTTGTCGGCGATCTCCATGGTGGCGCCAGCCACCTTCACCGCGTAGCCGCTGCCGGACTTCACCAGACGGGCGTTGAAGAAGTTCATCTGGGGCATCCCGATAAAGCCGGCCACAAAGACGTTCACCGGGTTGTCGAACACCTCCTGCGGGGTGCCGATCTGCTGGATGAAGCCGTCCTTCATGATGACGATGCGGTCGCCCAGGGTCATGGCCTCGGTCTGATCGTGGGTGACGTAGATGAAGGTGGTGTCGATGCGCTGGCGCAGCTTGATGATCTCGGCGCGCATCTGGTTACGCAGCTTGGCGTCCAGGTTGGACAGGGGTTCGTCCATCAGGAAGACCTGGGGCTCCCGGACGATGGCGCGGCCGATGGCCACGCGCTGGCGCTGGCCGCCGGACAGAGCCTTGGGCTTGCGCTCCAGGTACTGGGTGATGTCCAGGATCTCCGCCGCCTCCTTTACGCGGCGGTCGATCTCGTCCTTGGGCAGCTTGCGCAGCTTCAGGGCGAAGGCCATGTTCTCATACACCGTCATGTGGGGGTACAGAGCGTAGCTCTGGAACACCATGGCGATGTCGCGATCCTTGGGCTCCACGTTGTTGACCAGCTTGTCGCCGATGTACAGCTCACCCTCGCTGATCTCCTCCAGGCCGGCCACCATACGCAGAGTGGTGGACTTGCCGCAGCCGGAGGGGCCGACCAGCACGATGAACTCCTTGTCCGCGATCTCCAGGTTGAAGTCGTGGACTGCCGTCACGCCGCCGTCGTAGATCTTCTTGATGCCTCTCAAACTCAAAGTTGCCATAGCGGTGAACCGCAGACACGCCGCCTCCGCAGCGCGCCCTCGCCCGCGGGGGGTTTACCCCGTGGACATTACGGCAAGTCTCCACATTGCCGCACCGCCGGTTCGCGGATTTTCCTCCTTTTTTCTCCTCGGCGCGGCTATGGGCGTGCTGCGCCCAAGGGAGTAGCCGGGCCGGGTGGGTTTGGGGATTCGCTGTTCCAATTCTAACAAAGAGCCGCCGGGGCTGTCAAGGGGTTCCTCTGCGATTTTCACAAAAATTTCGCTGGAGAAGCGGAAAATTCCGGCGAGAGGAAAAACCTTCCGGACGGATCCGCCCAAAGGGCGGAAAACGGCCCCGGGCAAAGAGCCCGGGGCCGAAGCGTTATCCGTCCAATTTGGCCTCCTCGGCCTCCACCGCCCGGAAGCGGGGCATGATCCCCACCCGATCCGGGGTCTGCACCGGGTGCTGGTAGAGGTCGTGGGCGGGGTACTGGTTGCCCTCCACCAGGCAGGGGCCGTCGGGGGTGAAGCACACGTCCCACCCCACGTACCGCACCTCCGGGATGAGAGGGGCGGCCCGGGTCACCAGCTCCTTGGCCTTGTCCCAGTCGGGGATGACGCAGCCCTGGATGGCGGCGCCGGTGGCGGGGTGCTTCTCGTACACGTTCTTGAACTTGTCCACCGCCACCCCGGTGATGGTGCCCGTGTCCAGATCCACCGGGGCCAGCATTCCGCCGTTGTCGAAGTTGTCCACAAATTTCCCGTTGCCGATGCGCAGCAGGGCGGCGATGAAGTACACCTTGCCCTGCTTGCCCCGGAGGGTGACGATCCGGGCGGTGTTGATGGAGCCGGGGTAGATGGCGTTCAGGGCGGGGTGCTGGACGATGAGCTCCTCCAGCTCCAGATCCGGGGCCTGCTGCAGCAGGCGCTCATACAGCGCGTCCAGGGAGGGGAAGTCGGCGGTGTTCAGCTTCTCGATCCCCCGGCCGCAGCAGCCGTGGGTGGGCTTGGACATAAAGGCATCATGGCGGCGGAGGAAGTCCAGCACCTCCTCCTTGTTTTCCCCGGTGACGTGCACCCAGTCCCGGTGGAGGAAGCCGGCGAAGCGGGCGTTGAATTTCGCCTTGTCGTCCAGCTCGTCCATGGCGGTCTTGCTGTTGTACTTCACCACGATCTCGTTGTTCCGGCCCCGGGTCAGGTAGGTGTCCCGCAGCTCCGGGGTCAGGTCGTACAGCTCGAACAGGTTGTAGTCCACGTAGCCCGCGCCGTATTGGGTGGCGCACCGGCGCATATCCTGGAAGATCCACCAGCGGGAGCGGCCCGTCCGCTCATGGATCTGGCCGATGGTGTCCAGCATGGCCTTGTAGTTCATATCCAGCACCCGCTGGATCAAAAATTTCACGTTTCCCATGAAAAACCTCCCCGGCCCTGGGCCGTATCAAAATCAAAAGCATCATACCATATTCGGGGAAAAATTGCAACGGCCGCAAGAATACCCGTTGCCATGGAGGGGGGAATATGATATACTGTCTTTATCCCTGGTAAGCATTGGCAAACCCGCCCGCCCGGGCGGAGCCTGGTTTGGAGGTGGATTGGGTGAATATACACGAGTCCGCGGAAAACTACCTGGAGGCCATCCTGGCCCTGGGGGAGCAGGGGCCGGTGCGCTCCATCGACGTGGCCCAGCGGCTGGGCTTCTCCAAGCCCAGCGTCAGCCGCGCCATGAGCCTGCTGCGGGAGGGGGGCTTCGTGGTGATGGACGAGGGGGGCTTCCTCACCCTCACCGGCGAGGGCCTGGAGATCGCCGAGCGGATCTACGAGCGGCACCTGCTGCTCACCAAGTGGCTGATCCACCTGGGGGTGGCGGAGGACACCGCCGCCGCCGACGCCTGCCGGATCGAGCACGACCTCAGCGTGGAGTCCTTCGACGCCCTCCGGGCGCACATCAACCGGGACATGGGGCTGGAATAAGAGCAGCGGGGACGGATATCAACCGCCCCCGCGTTTGTTTAGTGCGGCCGCGTACTTCCAACCTCCCCGCACAAACTTTTCGCGAACAGGGCCCGCACCTCGTCCAGGCTGTCCGTCTGGCCCAGGGCCCACATCAGCTTGGTGACCGCCCCCTCGGTGGTCATGTCGTAGCCCTGGATGACCCCCTCCGCCAGCGCCTTCTGCCCCGCCTGGTAGAGGGTGAAGTTGCTGCTCTCGTACAGGCACTGGCTGCACACCACCACCGCCATCCCCGCCTGGGCGGCGGCGTGGAGTTTCTCGATGAGGTTCCGGCGGATGAAGTGGAGCCCGCCGGCGCCGAAGGCCTCGATGACCACCCCCCGGTAGTGCATCCGCAGCAGCATATCGAAGATCTCCGGATCCAGCCCGGGGGTGAGCTTGATGAGGAACACCTGCTGGCACAGAGCGTCCCGCAGCAGGCAGGGGCCGTCCGTTGCCGGGATGGCGTCTTCCCGGATGGTGAGCCCCGCGCCGTTCACCTGGCCGACAAGGGGCCAGTTCACGCTGTCGAAGGCGCCGAAGGCGGTGGTGTGGGTTTTCACCGCCCGGCAGCCCAGCATCACCCGGCGGTCGAAGGCCAGGAACACCCCGGGACGGCCGGAGGCCGCCATGGCGAAGGCGGTGCGCAGGTTGTCCAGCCCGTCGGTGAGGGGGTGCTCAATGGGCAGCTGGGCCCCGGTGAGCACCACGGGGATGGGAATACCCAGCAGCATATAGCTGAGCACCGAGGCGGTGTAGGCCATGGTGTCGGTGCCGTGGGAGATGACGACGCCGTCAAAGCCGTTCCGGGCGTCGTAGACGTGGCGGGCGATGAGCCGCCACTCCTCCGGCTGGATGTTGGAGGAGTCCAGGTGGAGAATGTCCCGGACGGTGAGGTCGTAGCTGTCGGGCAGGCCGCCCAGGTAGTGGGTGAGGGCCTCGCCGTCCAGCCCCGGGGCCAGCCCCTCGTCGGTGAGCCGGGAGGCGATGGTGCCCCCGGTGGACAGCAGTAAAATGCGTTTCATGTCAGCGCCTCCTGTGTTGTCTGCTGAAGCGTGCGGGACAAGTATACCCCATTTGCCGCGGCCTTGCAACCCTGGCCGCCCCCCGGCGGGGATTTTCCGAATTTTCCATGAACTTTGTTTTCCTGTATTGAAATTTCCGCCGGATCATGGTAACATGGAACTATCAAAGAGGGACTCCCCTCTATACTCAAGTAAGGAGTGATCCAAAATGGTCAAGGTAATCATGGGCCAGAAGGGCACCGGAAAAACCAAGCAGATGATCGACCTCATCAATACCGCGGTGGATACGGAGCACGGCAACGTTGTGGCCATCGCCCACGATTCTAAGCTGAACTATGACATCCATTACTCGATCCGGCTGGTCGATACCTCTGATTACAATATCCCCAACTACGACACCCTGCGGGGCTTCCTGTACGGCCTGTACGCCAGCAACTACGACATCACCCACGTGTTCATCGAGAGCCTGAACAAGCTGGTGCCCACCGTGGGCAACGAGGACGTGGAGCCCTTCCTGGACTGGCTGGAGGCCTTCTCCCAGAAAAGCGGCATCAAGTACACCGTGTCCATCAGCGAGGACGCGTCCAAGGCCAGCGAGGGCGTGAAGAAATATTTCTGAGATCACGGGAGCGAACCCTGACCGGGCGGGCGGAAGCCCGCCCGGTTTTTTAAACTTTAAAGGAGGCATTATCATGGACTGCACCCAGACCATCCGCGCGCGGCGGAGTATCCGCAAGTACAAGCCCGGGGCCCCGGTGCCCGAGGAGGACGTGAAGCTCATGCTGGAGGCGGCTATGATGGCCCCCAGCGCCCGGAACACCCGGCCCTGGGAGTTCTTCGTGGTGGAGGATCAGGGGCTGAAGACCAAGCTGCGCTACGCCCACCCCTTCGCCTCCATGCTGGACACCGCCTCCCTGGCCATCGTGGTGTGCGGCCGGCCGGAGGCCCAGGCGGGCAAGGTGGCGGGGTACTGGCCGCTGGACTGCGGGGCGGCGGTGGAGAACCTGCTGCTCCAGGCGGCGGCGCTGGGGTACGGCACGTGCTGGTGCGGCTGCTGGCCCAGCCCCCGTATTTCCAAGCTCCAGGAGCTGCTGGGTACCCAGTCCGTGCCGGTGGCCCTCATCGCCGTGGGCGTGCCCGACGAGGATCCGCCGGCCCGGGGCTTCTATGAGCCAGACCGGGTGACCTGGCTGCGCGGGTAAGGGGGGACGGCCCATGGCTGAAAAGAAAACGCCCAGGGCGGACGTGCCCGCCGTCAGCGCGGTGCTGCCCCGGGCCATCCATCTGGTTCCCCTGGATCACATCGCCGGGTTCGACGTGCGCCCCGGCTTCTACGACATCAACGGCGCCACCGCCATCCCCGGCGGCGTGAACTTCACCGTCCACTCCCGGGGGGCCACCTCGGTGGAGCTGCTGCTGTTCCACCGGGAGCAGGACGAGCCCTACGCCGTGCTGCCCTTCCCGGAGCACTACCGGATCGGCAACGTGTACTCCATGATCGTGTTCAAGCTGAACATCCAGGAGTTTGAGTACGCCTACCGGGTGGACGGCCCCTATGAGCCCCAAAAGGGCCTTGTCTTTGACAAGAGCCGCTATCTGCTGGATCCCTACGCCAAGGCGGTCACCGGCCAGAGCGCCTGGGGCAAGAGCCAGCCCCACGGCCAGCACTACAAGGCCCGGGTGGTGAAGGACGACTTCGACTGGGGCAGCACCCGCAACCCCCTCATCCCCATGGAGGATCTGATCATCTACGAGCTCCACGTCCGGGGCTTCACCATGGACGACTCGTCCAATGTGCGCTGCCCCGGCACCTTCGAGGGGCTGATGGAAAAGCTGCCCTACCTGGAGGAGCTGGGGGTGAACGCCATCGAGCTGATGCCCATCTTCGAATTCGACGAGATGCTGGACTACCGGGTGGTGGACGGGCAGGAGCTCTATAACTACTGGGGCTACAACACGGTGAGCTTCTTCGCCCCCAACACCAGCTACACCGCCTCCACCGAGTACAACCGGGAGGGGAACGAGCTGAAGCGGCTCATCCAGGCCTGCAAGCAGAAGGGCATCGAGGTCTATCTGGACGTGGTGTTCAACCACACCGCCGAGGGCAACGAGATGGGGCCCTTCTTCTCCTTCAAGGGCTTTGACAACAACATCTACTACCTGCTCACCCCGGAGGGCTACTACTACAATTTCTCCGGCTGCGGCAACACCCTGAACTGCAACCACCCCGTGGTGCACCAGATGATCCTGGACTGCCTGCGCTACTGGGTGACCACCTACCGGGTGGACGGCTTCCGGTTCGACCTGGCCTCCATCCTGGGCCGGGACGAGCACGGCGCGCCCATGATGTCCCCGCCCCTGCTCCAGGCCATGGCCTTCGACCCCATTTTGGGGGACGTGAAGCTCATCGCCGAGGCCTGGGACGCGGGGGGGCTGTACCAGGTGGGCTCCTTCCCCGCCTGGAACCGCTGGGCGGAGTGGAACGGCCGCTACCGGGACGATATGCGCCGGTATATCAAGGGGGACGGGGGGCTGGCCCAGGCCGCCGCCCTGCGCATGGCCGGATCCGTGGATCTGTACGACACCCAGGCCCGCCGCAACGCCTCCATCAACTTCCTCACCTGCCACGACGGCTTCACCCTCCACGACCTGTTCGCCTACAACGAGAAGCACAACCAGCGCAACGGCTGGGACAACACCGACGGGGCCAACGACAACAACAGCTGGAACTGCGGCGCGGAGGGGGAGACGGACGACCCCGGGGTGAACGCCCTGCGCCAGCGGATGATCCGCAACGCCGCCGCCCTGCTGATGTGCTCCCGGGGCACTCCCATGTTCCTGGCGGGGGACGAGTTCGGCAACACCCAGTTCGGCAACAACAACGCCTACTGCCAGGACAACCCCACCTCCTGGCTGGACTGGGGCCTGCTGGAGAAAAACCAGGGGCTGTACCAGTTTTTCCGCTATCTGATCCGGTTCCGGAAGGAGCACCGGGTGCTCCGGGCCAATGTGAGCAACGGGGCCTGCGGCTTCCCGGACGTGAGCTTCCACGGCGTGGCGCCCGGTCAGGGCAGCTTTGGCCCCGAGGATCGGTACGTGGGGGTGCTGTTCGCCGGCTGGGAGCGGGAGAGCGGCCCCCAGCTGGTGTACGTGGCGTCCAACGCCTACTGGGAGGAACTGCGGGCGGAGCTGCCCCAGCTGCCGGCCTCCATGTCCTGGCGGCTGGCGGTGAGCACCTGGCAGGAGGAGCAGGGGGTCTATCCCCAGAACGGGAACGCCTTCGCCATCGGCCCCCGGAGCGTGCTGGTGTTCGAGGCAAAATAGACGGGAGGATCACACAATGGACTATGCTGCGGAATCGCTGCGGCTGCACTATGAATGGCGGGGCAAGCTGGACACGGTGCCCAAGATGGAGGTGCGGGATCGGCAGTCCCTGTCCCTGGCCTACACCCCCGGGGTGGCCGCGCCCTGCCTGGAGATCCAAAAGGATGGGAACAAGAGCTATGAGCTGACGGGCCGGTGGAACACGGTGGCGGTGGTGACCGACGGCACCGCCGTGCTGGGGCTGGGCGACATCGGCCCGGAGGCGGGTATGCCGGTGATGGAGGGCAAATGCGTGCTGTTCAAGGCCTTCGGCGGGGTGAACGCGGTGCCCCTGTGCGTCCGCTCCAAGGACGTGGACGAGATCGTGAACACGGTGGCCCTGCTGGCGGGCTCCTTCGGCGGGGTGAACCTGGAGGACATCTCCGCCCCCCGGTGCTTTGAGATCGAGCGCAGGCTCAAGGAGCGGTGCGACATCCCCATCTTCCACGACGACCAGCACGGCACCGCCATTATCGTGGCGGCGGCGCTGACCAACGCCCTGAAGATCGTGGGCAAGCGGCTGGAGGAGGTCAGGCTCGTCCTGTCCGGGGCGGGGGCCGCGGGGACGGCCATCTACAAGCTGCTGCGCTCCATGGGGCTGCGGCACGCCGTCCTGTGCGACATCCGGGGCATTGTATACCCCGGGCGGCCCGATCTGGCGGACGATCCCGCCCTGGCGGAGCTGGCGGAGCTCACCCGGCCGGAGCTCCGGGCGGGCGGGCTGGGGTTGGCGCTGAGGGGGGCGGACGTGTTCATCGGGGTGTCCGCCCCGGGGCTCGTCAGCCAGGAGATGGTGCGCTCCATGGCCCCGAAGCCCATCCTGTTCCCCATGGCCAACCCCACGCCGGAGATCATGCCCGATCTGGCCCGGGAGGCGGGGGCGGCGGTGGTGGGCACCGGCCGCAGCGATTTTCCCAACCAGATCAACAATGTGCTGGCCTTCCCGGGGGTGTTCCGGGGGGCCTTCGACGTGCGGGCCTCGGAGATCAACGAGGAGATGAAGCTGGCCGCCGCCCGGGCCCTGGCGGGGCTGGTGGGGGAGGACGAGCTCTCCCCGGATTATATCATCCCCGCCGCCTTTGACGAGCGGGTGTGCCCCGCCGTGGCCGCGGCGGTGGCCCAGGCCGCCCGGGAGACGGGCGCGGCCCGGGTCTGAACCATAAAAAACAGCGTCCCCATCCGGTTTGGATGGGGACGCTGTTTTTATCTCCTGCCGGATAAGACGAAGCCGAGAATGGTGCCGCACAGCCCGCCGGCCATCAGGGCATCCCCGCCCACCGGGCGGGAATACTTATCTCCTGCCAGACGACAGAATGAAGCCCAAAATTGTGCCGCACAGCCCGCCGATGATGTGGGTGAGCTGGGAGATGTTGTCCCGGACGAAGATGGCGTCCCACAGCTCGCCGCCCAGATAGAAGATGGCCACCAAAATCAGGGTGGTGGGGATGGTGCCGTTTTTCACCCCGCCGAAGGAGGACAGCAGGATCATCATGAACACGATGCCCGACGCGCCCAAAAGGGCGGTGCCGGGGAAGAAGATGAACTGCACCAGCCCGGACACCAGGGCGGTGAACAAAATGGCCCACAGCACGTTCCAGCTGCCGAACCGATCCTCCAGGTTGGGGCCCAGCACCAGAATGAGCACCATGTTGCCGATGTAGTGGGCGTAGCCGCTGTGGCCCAGCACGTGGCCGAAGAAGCGGAAGAAGCCCAGGGGGTCGGCCAGCAGGGAGCAGCGGTAGACGGAGCACAGGTTGGCGTTCACCCAGCCGCCGGTGAAGTAGTTGGCCACCAGCGCCAGCAGGGAGATCAGGGCGAAGGTGAGGGCCACCGGGGCGTTGTAGGAGATCTTCATGGTGGGGCGGTGCATATCGTCGCGGGCCATATGGGTCACCTCGTGGTAAAAAATACGGACAGCCGGATCATAGCCTCCGGCTGTCCGTATTATAACCGCTTTTGCCCCAAAAGGGAAGCAAAATTTAGTCGTCCGGGAGTAAGTCATAATGGGCCAGCTTGCCCTCCTCCGGTTCGCCGCACTTTTGCGCCCCGTCCTGGGGCTGGGCACCGCCGGGGACGGCGTCCGCGGGGGCGTCCTCGCCGTGGTAGACGGTCTCCCCGCCGTCCACCGTTGTGGCGGGAGTGGCCCGGGCCTCCGGGTCAACAGGGGCCGGGGCGGGGCCCTTCACCATATCGTCTGTCAAGGTGTCCAGCTTGCCGGTGAACAGCCGCACCCGGATGGCGTCGCCCGCCGGATCCAGCTTGGCCAGCTGGGCCAGGATGCTGTCGGGGATGGTCTGCCCGTTGCTGTACAGGTCAACCCCCAGGCAGTTGGCCATCACGTCCACGCCGACGCCGCAGCTCAGCCCCGTGCCGTCCAGCAGGGGCGCCACCTGCTCCATCAGGCCGTCCAGATAGGCGTGGCTGTACTTCGCGCTCTGGAACACCACGCCGTCGCCGCACCAGCCCGTGATCTTCGCCTCCAGTTCGGGAGTGCGGAAGCCGTCCACGATGGCCACCGTCAGCCGGGTCTCCGGGTAAAAGCTGTTGTCGATCCAGGCTCCGCCGTACCAGTCCTGGTTGGGGGCCGCCGCGTTGATGCCGCCGTTTTTCATGAGAGCATCATACTGGGCTGCGGCCTTTTCCTGGCCGGGGGCGTCCTGGCCGGGGACGGTGTATTCGGTGCCGTCAATGCCCGTTTCCCCCTTGTCGCCGCCTACATAGGCCCCGCCGGGAATGGTGTTGGGGTCGGATTCCCCGCCCGCCGGAGCTTTCACATCCTCCAGGGTGGTCATACCGCCGCCCTCCAGCACGGTGTAGCCGTGCAGGGGCGGGTGGGCCGCCCGGTACACGGAGTAAGCCCCCAGCACCAGGGCCGCGCAGGCGGCGCAGGCCGCCAGGGTTTTCCAGCGGAACCGGGGCTTTCCCACGTTGTTCCCCGCCTCCAGCACATAGTCCTCGTTCACGTCGCCGATCATATCCAAAAGTTCGTGGTTTTTCATACTTCAAATCCCTCCTGTTCAAGATGGGCGCGCAGCTTCACCCGCAGCCGGTGGAGCGTGGTGGTCACCTGGGTTTTACTCATGCAGAACCGCTTGGCCAGCTGCTCCACGCTGTCCAGATACCAGTACCGGCGCAGGAACAGGTTCCGGCGCTCCTCCGGCAGATTTGCCAGAAAGCCGTCCAGCGCCGCCCGGAACGCCTGCCGATCCAGCGCCCCCTCCGGGGTCTCGCCGCCGGACACCACCTCGCTGAGCTCGTCCAGGGCCAGCTGCACCTGCCCGCCGCCCCGCTTCTGGGCGCTGTCCGCCCGCCGGACGGACAGCGCCAGGTTGCGGACGATCCGCCCCGCGTAGCCCTTCAGCGACCGGGGGCGCTGAGGCGGGATGGACTGCCAGCACTTCAGCCAGGTGTCGTTGACGCACTCCTCCGCCGCGCCGGGGTCGTCCAAAATACCGTTGGCAATGGCGGCGCAGTAGGCGCCGTACTGCCGCTGGGCGGCCTGGATGGCGTCCTCGTCCCGAGCGAGAAACAGCGCGATGATCTGGTTGTCCTCCATGGTATCAACTCCTAAGAAAGGCCCTTCACCCATAAAGACGCGGTTTGGCGGGGAATGTCACAGGGGGAATAAAAAAACCTTTCCCCTTCCGAGAAAGGGGAAAGGCTTTTTCCTTTACGTGTCCCAGGTCATGGGCTTGCCGTCCCGGTCGATCAGGGGGCACAGCCCGCCCGCGTTGCCGGACGAGGCGAACAGGTACTGTACGCCGGTGGCGGTGTCCAGCAGTATGACGCGCTGGGGGGCGGTCAGGCCGTTGCCCTCCGTCTGGATGACTTGAAAGCGGTCGTTTTTTGCCATGTCAATGCTCCTTTTCTATGAGTTGTCTTATATCATCGGGCAGGGGCGCGGTAAAGCGCATCCGCTCCCCGGTGATGGGGTGGGTCAGTTCCAGCGCCGCGGAGTGGAGGGCGGGGCGGCTGATCAGGGCCCGGTTTTCCGTTCCGTACTGGAAGTCCCCGGTGAGGGGGCAGCCCAGGTGGGCCATGTGCACCCGGATCTGGTGGGTGCGGCCCGTCTCCAGCTCCAGCCCCACCAGCGTCCGGGGGCCCAGGCGGCTCACTACCTTATAATGGGTGCGGGCGGGCTGTCCGTCCGGGCGCACCGCCCGCCGGGTGAGGGAGCCCTCCGCCCGCCCGATGGGGGCGTCCACAGTGCCAGAAGGGGCGGGCGGCGCGCCGTCGCACACCGCCAGATACACCCGCCGGAAGTCCCCGGTGTGGAGCTGGTTCTTCAGCTGCTCCTGGGCGTGGGGGTGCTTGGCGATTACCAGCAGGCCGGAGGTGCCCTTATCCAGCCGGTGGACGGGGTGGAAGCCGGACTCGTCCCCGGCCTGCTGGTAATGATACATCAAAAAATTACCCAGCGTATCGTCAAAGTGGCCGTGGCTGGGGTGCACCAGCACCCCGGGGGCCTTGTTCAGCACCACCAGGTCGGCGTCCTCATAGGCGATATCCAGCGGGCCCTCTGTGGGAACTGGCTCGGCGGGGGGGATGGGGTCGGTTAAGCGAACCGCCAGCGTCTGCCCCTCCCGCGCCCGGACGCGGACGTTCACCCGCGCCCCGTCCAGGGTGATGCCGTCCTCCAGCCACTTCACCCGGCGCAGCACCGTGCCCGACAGACCCAGGGTGCGGCGCAGGAGGGTGTTTACCTCCAGCCCCGCCAGCTCGGGGGTGATGGTCAGGGTGAGATACCGGGCGCTCACAGCGTTTTGGACAGGTAGAGCATCCGGAACAGCCAGGTGATGGAGTACACGCCCACCACCGCCACCACCGCGGCGGCGGCCTCCAGACTCACCGCCACCAGCACAAACAGGGAGGCCGCGGCGGCAAAGAAGGTGAACATCCCGGCAAATTGGAAGGACTGGTTCATGATGGCCTTCTCCCGCTCGTCCTGCTCCTGGATCTTGGCCTTTTTCCGGGCCTCCGGGTGGGTGAGCAGATACTGCATCCGAACCAGGAGAACCACCGCGGCGATGGTCATACCGCTGGCCGCGCCCAGATAGAAGCCCCGGGCATAGTCGGACAGCACTTCGCTGTTGTGAATAAGGAAGATATAGCACAGGAGGCCCGTGATCCCCACCGCCAGCAGGCCAAAAGCCATCAGACGGCGGCGGCGCAGGGAGCGGTCGTAGTCCGACGTGTCAAACATCCGCATCAGCATGGCGCTTCCTCCTCATTTGGCGGCGTCCCGCCCCAGGAGCCGCAGCTTGAAGGCGTGGAACCTGTCAAACAGAGGCCGGGTCTTGGGGGAGCCGTACAGCAGGCCGATGAAGGCCAGCCCGCACCCCGCGCCGCACAGGAAATGGGCCGCGGCGCCCATAGGGCCGCCCAGCTCCAGCACGCTGCGGACGAAAATGCCGATCCACAGCAGGATGACGCCGACGGCAAAAGCGGGGTTTATGTTAAAATTACAGCTGCGCTTCATGGCGTTTCCTCCTCAAACAGAAAAATGTCCTCAATGGTGGTATTGAAATACTGGGCGATCTTGTGGGCCAGCAGGAGCGAGGCGTTATACCGCCCGCTCTCCAGCGAGATGATGGTCTGCCGGGTGACGGCCACCGCCTCGGCCAGCTCCGCCTGGGAGATCCGCCGCTCCTTGCGCAGGGCGGCGATGCGGTTTTCCATGTCATCCCTCCTGACGGCGCAGGTTGTGTGCGCCATGATGAGTTCCCCCTTGGTGGAAGTGATGTAAAGTTCGCTTTACGATTGAAGTATAGCACGCTTTACATTCTGTGTCAAGCACATTTTACATTTTTTGAAACGGGGAGGATAATTTGCCCAAAGGCGCCGCCGATACGGCCCGCCGAATTGGGCTGCCGTTCGACAAAAAAAGCTGTACTTTTCCCCCGGGGTGTGGTATACTGCCGGAAACGGTTCCTCTCCAGCCAATGGGGCTCCGCAAAAGCGCCCTTTACTTTTGTGGGCAGGGGAGAAGCAAGGAAACGGAGTCGAGCGGACTTTGCCCTTATGGGGCCCCCGCAAAGCCGCCCTTCAGGCTTTGTGGGGAGAGGAGGCACAGCGGAGCGGATGAGCTTTCGCCGCAGGTGGAAGCGAATGAGCGCAGCTTGTGCCGACGAGGCGTAAACCGCTGGTGGCAGCGGTGTTTGATAGGCAGAGCGGATGGGCACAGGGCGCGGGGCCGGACGGCCCGGACGCTCCATCCCGGCGAGACAGGGCCGGGTGGGGGCGAACCGGAAGCTGTCCGCCGCCCGCGCGGGCCGGGCGCGGCAGGTTCGCGCCGGACTTTTGTTATGCCCAGCTTCCTCCGCCATCTACATAGGGACGGCAGGGCGGACAGTTTGATCCGCCCTCCGTGTCTTGCGCAAAAAAACTTTACCAAACTTATAAAGGAGTTATTATGGCAGAAAAACTGAAAATCATTTCCCTGGGCGGTCTCAACGAGATCGGCAAGAACCTCACCGTCTACGAGTACGGCGGCGACCTGATCGTGGTGGACGTGGGCATGGGCTTTCCGGACAACGATATGTACGGTATCGACGTGGTGATCCCCGACTTTACCTACCTGATCCAGAACCGGGATCGGATCCGGGCCATCTTCATCACCCACGGCCACGAGGATCACATCGGCGCCATCCCCTACCTGATGCGGGACGTGAACGCCCCCATCTACGCCACCCGGATGTCGGCGGGGCTCATCAAGCTGAAGCTGGACGAGCACCGGCTCACCGACAAGGTGAAGCTCATCACCTGCGAGGCGGGGGAGACCGTCAAGGCGGGCAAGTTCTCCGTGGAGTTCATCCACATCAACCACTCCATCGCCGACGCGGTGGCCTTCGCCATCCGCACCCCCATCGGCGTGTGCGTCCACACCGGCGACTTCAAGATCGACCCCACCCCCATCCAGGGGGGCATGGCCGACCTGACCCGGCTGGGCGAGCTGGGCAACGAGGGGGTGCTGGCCCTGCTGTGCGACTCCACCAACGTGGAGCGCCCCGGCTTCACCAAGAGCGAGCGGAGCGTGGGGGCCTCCTTCGAGGCCCTGTTCCGGGGCTGCGAGGAGCGGATCATCGTCACCACCTTCGCCTCCAACATCGACCGGATCCAGCAGATCATCGACGTGGCGGCCAAGTACGGCCGGAAGGTGGCCGTCACCGGGCGGAGCATGGAGAACGCCATGAAGGTGTCCACCGAGCTGGGCTACATGAACATACCCGCCGGGACGGTGGTGGATCTGGCCCAGATCAAGACCCTGCCCAAGAACAAGGTGTGCATCATCAGCACCGGCAGCCAGGGCGAAACCATGTCCGCCCTCACCCGGATGGCCTTCAACACCCACCGGCAGGTGGACATTCAGCCCGGCGACCGGGTGATCATCTCCGCCTCCGCCATCCCCGGCAACGAGGACTCGGTGGGCAACGTGATCAACGAGCTGTACCGCCGGGAGGCGGAGGTGGTCAACGAGCGGGAGCTGCCCCTCCACGTGTCCGGCCACGCCTGCCAGGAGGAGCTGAAGATCATGCACGCCCTGGTGCGGCCTAAGTTCTTCATCCCCGTCCACGGGGAGCAGCGGCACCTGAAAACCCACGCCCGGCTGGCCCGGGACGTGATGGGCATGGATCCCCGGAACATCGTCATCAGCGACGTGGGCCGGGTCATCGAGCTCACCCGGGACAGCGTGAAGCTCAACGGCACGGTGCCCGCGGGCAAGGTGTTTGTGGACGGCTACGGCGTGGGCGACGTGGGGGCGGTGGTGCTGCGCGACCGGCAGCACCTGGCCCAGGACGGCATGATCGTGGTGGTGGTGTCCATGTCCGGGGAGGACGGCTCGGTGATCTCCGGGCCGGACATCATCACCCGGGGCTTCGTGTACGTCAAGGAGTCGGAGGAGCTGATGGAGGAGCTGCGGCAGGTGGCGGTGGACGCCCTGGATCGCTGCCAGGATCGGCGCATCCGGGACTGGGCCACCATCAAGTCGGAGATGAAGGGCACCCTGTCCAACTACCTCTACAAAAAGACAAAACGGAATCCCATGATACTTCCTGTTATCATGGAGGTATAAGCGAACCAGCCCGCCGGAGCGTGATCCGGCGGGCTGTACTTTTTACTCCAACTCTGATATAATGTGGGGCACTTGATAAAAAGGACTGATACCAATGCTGACGCGGTCACAGGAACTGGAATTCTGCCGCCTCCGCCGGGAGGTCATTGGCTTAAACTATCAAAACCTTAACCCCGAGCAGCGCCGCGCGGTGCTGGCCACCGAGGGGCCGCTGCTGCTGCTGGCGGGGGCGGGCTCGGGCAAGACCACCGTGCTGATCCACCGGGTGGCCAACCTGATCCGCTACGGCCGGGGCTCGGACAGCGACGAGGTGCCGGAGTGGGTGAACGAGGACGATCTGGACTTCCTCCGCGCCTATGCAGCAAGCCCTGACAAGGGAAAACGCCTCCAGGCCGACCGCCTGTGCGCCCTGGAGCCCGCCGCCCCCTGGAGCATCATCGCCATCACCTTCACCAACAAGGCCGCCGGGGAGCTGAAGGATCGGCTGGAGAAGATGCTGGGCGCCTCCGCCCGGGACGTGTGGGCATCCACCTTCCACTCCGCCTGCGTGCGTATCCTCCGCCGGGACATTGAGAAGCTGGGCTTCCCCTCCTCCTTCACCATCTACGACACCGACGACTCCATCCGGGTGATGAAGGACTGTATCAAGGAGCTGGGCTTCGACGACAAGCAGTTCCCGCCCCGCTCCGTGCTGGGGACGATCTCCGCCGCTAAGGACAAGCTGCGGCTGTCCAAGGAGTTCCTGGAGGACGCCGAGCAGTCCGGCGACTTCCGGCTGACCAAGATCGCCCAGCTCTACGCCGCCTACGAAAAGCGTTTGTGGGAGGCGGGGGCGCTGGACTTTGACGATATCATCCTCCACACCGTCCGGCTGTTCCAGCAGCATGACGACGTTTTGGAATATTATCAGAAAAAATTCCGCTACGTTCTCATCGACGAGTACCAGGACACCAACAACCTGCAATACCTGCTGTCCTCCCTGCTGGCGGGGGGACGGGAGAACATCTGCGTGGTGGGGGACGACGACCAGTCCATCTACCGCTTCCGGGGGGCCACCATCGAGAATATCCTGTCCTTCGAGGATCAGTATAAGGACTGCCGCACCATCCGGCTGGAGCAGAACTACCGCTCCACCAAGAACATCCTGGACGCGGCCAACGCCGTCATCCGCCACAACCAGGGCCGCAAGGGCAAGGAGCTGTGGACGGCGGGGGCGGCGGGGGAGAAGGTGCACCTCTACACCGCCATGAACGAGAACGACGAGGCCCGCTTCGTGGCCGGCCGGCTGATGGAGGACTTCCGGGACGGGATCAAGTGGAACACCCACGCCGTCCTCTACCGGATGAACGCCCAGTCCAACCAGCTGGAGGTGGCCTTCAAGCGGGGCGGCATCCCCTACAAGGTCATCGGCGGCACCCGGTTCTTCGACCGGGCGGAGGTCAAGGATATGCTGGCCTACCTGTGCGTCCTTCACAACCACGCCGACGACCTGCGGCTCACCCGGATCATCAACAACCCGCCCCGGGGCATCGGCCCCGCCACCGTGGAGCGCTCACGGGCCATCGCGGCGGATCGGGGGCTGTCCCTGTGGGAGGTGATCGCCCATGCCGGGGACTACCCGGAGCTGCAAAAGGCGGCCAACAAGCTGGGCCAGTTCACCGCCATGATGGAGGAGCTGACGGAGCTGTCCCGCACCATGGATCTGCCCAACTTCTACGAGGAGGTGGTGGCCCGGACGGGCTACGCCGCCATGCTCCAGGCCAAAAACGACCTTGAGAGCCGCTCCCGGCTGGAGAACGTGCGGGAGCTGCTCACCTCCATCAACAGCTACCTGGAGAACGCCGACGGGGAGCTCACCCTGGCGGGCTTCCTGGACGAGATCGCCCTGTACACCGACCTGGACAGCCACGACCCCGACGAGGACGCGGTGGTGATGATGACCATGCACTCCGCCAAGGGGCTGGAGTTTCCCACGGTGTTCGTGGTGGGCATGGAGGAGGGCATCTTCCCCGGCCTGCGGGCCATCGGGGAGCCGGACGAGATGGAGGAGGAGCGGCGGCTGTGCTACGTGGCGTTGACAAGGGCCCGGGAGCGGCTGTACCTCACCTGCGCCGGCCAGCGGATGCTGTTCGGCCGCACCAGCACCAACCGGCCCTCCCGGTTCGCCGGGGAGATCCCGGCGGAGCTGCTGGAGCAGTCGGGCCGTTCCTACTTAGACCCCACCCCCACAGGCGGGGACTGGGACGAGTTCGACCAGACGCCCCGGGTGTCCACCTACCGGGAGCCCTACCGCCAGGGCGGGAGCGCCTACGGGACTGGGGAGCGGCGGAGCACTTACACGCCGGGGCGGCCCCAGAAGGCGGCGGCCCGGCCCGCCTTCCAGTCGGCGGTGTCCGCCCCAGGGGCGGGCCTGCCGGAGTACCAGAAGGGGGATATGCTGGAGCACAAGGCGTTTGGACGGGGCATGGTGCTGTCCACTCAAAAGGTGGGGGGCGACACCCTGCTGGAGATCGCCTTCGACGGGGTGGGCACCAAGCGGCTGATGCTGAAGTTCACCGCCCAGCTCATGAAAAAACTGTAAGGGGGAATTGCGATGTATATGGCGGTCAGCGTGTTGGCTATTCTGTTCGGACTGTTACATCTCATCGCGGCGGCCGCTCGGTTCAACTCCGAGGATCCCGCCGCCCGGGGCTTTGCCGTTGCGATGGCCTGCGGCGGCCTCTGCGTGATCCTTGCGGCCATCTTTCATCTGACCTTGAGCGTCAATGTGTCGGACGCCTCCACTGCCGGCGTGGGCTGTCTGCTGATCTGCGCCGCGGCCTATGCCAACGGGAGGTATGCGGGAAACGTCCACCTCTCCCACCACATCATCCGGGGGATCGCCGCCGTGCTGCTTGTCATCGGGTTCGTGCTCTGGTAAAGAAAAGGCGGGAGGACGCCGAACGCCCTCCCGCCCTATTCCGTTTCCGCCCAGCGCCCCGCCCCGTAACGGGCGGATATGTTAAATCCACCCGCACGGTTGGAAGCGGGCATCAAGTTCTTTTTGCCTACTTTTTCTTTCAAGAAAAAGTAGGGCTGTTTTCCTCCAAAAGGCGCCGGGTGCCGTGGAAGAACAGGCGCTCCGCCCGCTCCAGCAGGTCGGCCACGTCCCCCTTCATCCCGTGGCGCACCCAGCTGAGCAGGATGCCGATGAGCATGAACTGGAAGGAGCGGCAGATGAAATCCAGATCCTCCTCCGACGGGGACAGGCCCTCCGCCGCGTCCCGCAGGTAGGCCATGAACAGATCCCCGGAGGTCTCCAGCAGGTAGTCCTCCATGGCGGCGTGGCCCACGGCACTGTAGATGTGGGAAAACATCCTCTGCCGGGCGGAGAGGTAGCCGATGAGCCGCCGCAGGCCCTCGCTGGCGTGCTCCCCCGGCTGGCGTTGGCGCTGCAGCTCGTCCATGTCCCGCCGGAGCATGGCCTTCAGCAGGGCGTAGAGATCGCTGTAGTGGTAATAAAAGGTGTTGCGGCTGATGCCGCACTCCGCCGTGACGGCCTGCACCGTGATCTGATCCATGGGCGTCTGCTGAAGCAGACGGACAAAGGCGTCGATGATGGCGGCTTTGGTGAGCTGGGCCATGACGACCCCTCCTTTGAATGGTTACGCTTCTTCGCGCTTCTCAGAAAAACAGCGTTCCGCTTTCACGGAACGCTGTTTTCACCGTCTTAGTAGAACTTCTTGCGGTTCTTGCGGGCCGCCTCGCTCTTTTTGCGGCGCTTGACGCTGGGGCTGTCGTAAAACTCGCGCTTACGCACCTCAGCCAGCACGCCGGACTTGGCGCAGGAACGCTTGAAACGCTTCAGCGCGTTCTCCAGAGACTCGCCCTCGCGGACATGAACTTCGGACATCTATGATTTCCCTCCCTCCGAGGCGTCCGGTTAATTCCAGGACGCTTTAAGGGCCATTGGCGATGGCTTTAACAGGACTATTATATGGGAAAACCTCCGCTTTGTCAACCGCAAAATATAGGGGATTTTGCAAAATCCCATGGCACATACTGTTAACGCCGGCTCAGTCCTTTTTGTACAGGCCGACAAGAGCCAAGACCAGCCCGCCTCCTGCGAAGCTCCAGGCAACGGGGCTGGGGAAAGCGGCCAATATGATCCCGCACAGGCACAACACGATGGCCAGCAGCATATACTTCGTGCCCATAGGCTTATTGCGGCTTCACAATGAGGTTCACCAGCCGCTTGGGCACCACGATGCTCTTGACCAGGGCCATGCCGTCGGTGAACTTCTGTACTTTGGGGTCGGCCTGGGCGGCGGCCACGATGGTGTCGTTGTCCGCGCCGGCGCTCACCACGATGTTGGCCCGCAGCTTGCCGTTTACCTGCACCGCCATCTGGACGGTGTCCGCCACCGTCTTGCTCTCGTCGTAGGCGGGCCAGGGCTGCTGGCACACGAAGCCCGTGCCGCCCAGCAGCTCCCACAGCTCCTCGGCGATGTGGGGGGCGAAGGGGGACAGCAGGGTGACCAGGGTTTTCATATCCCCCTTGGAGCAGCCGTTCTTCTGGAAGTCGCCCACCAGGGTCATCATGGCGGCGATGGCGGTGTTGAATTTCATGGACTCGATGTCGTCCGCCACCTTCTTGATGCACTTGTGGATGCCCGCCTCGTTCTCGCGGGTGTAGTCCAGGCTGTCGGTGCAGCTCTCCGCCAGGTTCCACACCTTGTCCAGGAACCGCTTGCAGCCCTTCACCGCGTTGTCCGACCACACGGCGGCCTGCTCAAAGTCGCCGATGAACATGATATACAGCCGCAGGGTGTCCGCGCCGTAGGCGGCCACAATGTCGTTGGGGTTGACCACGTTGCCCCGGGACTTGGACATCTTCTCCCCGCCCTCGCCCAGGATCATGCCGTGGCTGGTGCGCTTCTGGTAGGGCTCCTTGGTGGGCACCACGCCGATGTCGTACAGGAACTTGTGCCAGAACCGGGAGTAGAGCAGGTGCAGCGTGGTGTGCTCCATGCCGCCGTTGTACCAGTCCACGGGGGACCAGTAGTCCAGCGCCTCCTTGGAGGCCAGGGCCTTGTCGTTGTGGGGATCCATATAGCGCAGGAAGTACCAGCTGGAGCCCGCCCACTGGGGCATGGTGTCCGTCTCCCGCTTGGCGGGGCCGCCGCAGCAGGGGCAGGTGGTTTTGACCCACTCGGTCATCTTGGACAGGGGGGATTCGCCGTCGTCGGTGGGCTCGTAGCTCTCCACCTCGGGGAGCAGCAGGGGCAGCTGATCCTCGGGCAGGGGCTGCCAGCCGCACTTGTCGCAGTACACCATGGGGATGGGCTCGCCCCAGTACCGCTGGCGGGAGAATACCCAGTCCCGGAGCTTGTAGTTCACCTTGGCCTGGCCGATGCCCTTCTCCTCCAGCCACTTGGTGATGACGGGGATGGCGTCCTTCACGGTGAGGCCGTTGAGGAAGTCGGAGTTGACCATGATGCCGGTGTCGTCCTTGGCGGTGAAGGCGGCCTTCTGCACGTCCTCGCCGCCGGACACCACCTCGATGATCTCACAGCCGAACTTCTTGGCGAACTCCCAGTCCCGGTCGTCGTGGGCGGGGACGGCCATGATGGCCCCGGTGCCGTAGGTGGACAGCACGTAGTCGGAGATAAAAATGGGGATCTCCCGGCCATTGACGGGGTTGATCCCCCCCACGCCGTCCAGCTTCACGCCGGTCTTTTCCTTGTTCAGCTCGGTGCGCTCCAGGTCGGACTTGGAGGCGGCGGCCTTCTGGTACGCTTTCACCTCGTCCGCGTTGGCCAGCTTGCCGGACTCCAGCCAGCTCCGCACCAGCTCGTGCTCCGGGGACAGCACCATGTAGGTGGCCCCGAACAGGGTGTCGGGACGGGTGGTGAACACCACGATGTCGTCCCCGGCGGTGCTCTTGAAGGTGACCTCCGCGCCGGTGGAGCGGCCGATCCAGTTGCGCTGCTGGATCTTCACCCGCTCGATGAAGTCCAGATCGTCCAGGTCGTCAATGAGCCGCTGGGCATACTCGGTGATCTTCAGCATCCACTGGGACTTCTCCTTGCGGATGACGGGGGAGCCGCACCGCTCGCACACGCCCTCCACCACTTCCTCGTTGGCCAGCACGCACTTGCAGGAGGTGCACCAGTTCACCGGCATGGTGGCCTTGTAGGCCAGCCCCTTCTTGTAGAGCTGGAGGAAGATCCACTGCGTCCACTTGTAGTACTTGGGGTCGGTGGTGTCCACCACCCGATCCCAGTCGAAGCCGAAGCCCAGCATTTTCAGCTGGCTGGTGAAGTTGGCGATGTTGTCCTTCGTCACCTTGGCGGGGTGAATGTGGTTCTTGATGGCGTAGTTCTCCGTGGGCAGGCCGAAGGCGTCGAAGCCGATGGGGAACAGCACGTTGCAGCCGTCCATCCGCTTTTTCCGGGTGACGATATCCATGGCGGTGTAGGGCCGGGGATGGCCCACGTGGAGCCCCTGGCCGGAGGGATAGGGGAACTCCACCAGGCCGTAGAACTTGGGCTTGGCGCTGTTGTCCTCGGCGGTGTACACCTTGGCCTCCTCCCAGCGCTTCTGCCATTTGGGCTCGATGGCGGCGAAATCGTATTTCAATGCGAACACTCCCTTAGGCGACAATTTTCAATTTTGATATTATAACGGAAAAGAGATGAAATTGCAAGAGCTTGCGGGGAAAGTCTCTCCAGATCCAGACGCGGCGGCTGTCGTTTTGGCAAGTTCACCCGCCGTTTGTTGAACTTCGGCCCTGTCTGTGGTAAAATCAGGGCAAAAGAGAGTGAGGTGCTTCATGTGAACAGCAGGAAAACGTTGAACGCGAACCAAGTCAAACTGATCGCGATTCTGGCCATGACCATAGACCATATCGCGTGGATGCTTTTTCCCGGATACCCGAAGGCACCCCTGCCCATCCTGATGCACCTTGTGGGGCGGATCACCTGCCCGGTTATGTGCTATTTCATCGCGGAGGGTTATCACTATACCAGGGATATCAAGAAATACACCGCAAGGCTGTTTGCCTTTTCCGTTATTTCACACTTTGCCTATGTGTTTGCGTCCATGGATTTTGTGGATTGGCGCTCCTTTATCCCGTTCTACTATGGAAGCGTTCTGAACCAGACCAGCGTGATGTGGCCGCTCGCGTGGGGGCTGGTTATGCTGAGGGTGGAAAACAGCCGCAAGATAGGCAGCGGCGCCGTAAAGGCGATCCTGATCATCCTGATTTGCGCCATCAGTTTTCCAAGCGACTGGAGCTGCGTGGCGAGCTTATGCGTTTTGGCCTTTGGAACAAACCGGGGGAAGTTCAAATCACAAATGCTGTGGATGGGCTTTTATGTGGCGATCTACGCCACCGTGTACTTCTTTGCCATTGACAGAGTTTATGGGATTCTTCAAATGGCGGTGATCCTCTCGGTGCCGATATTGGCCAGCTATAATGGGGAACGGGGAAAGAACCAGAGGACAAATACATGGATGAAGTGGATGTTCTATCTCTATTATCCCCTGCACCTTTTCGTCATTGGTATCATCCAGGCTGTACGCTGATTCCCGCAAAAAAAGGCCGCCCGGGGCGTTCCCACCCCGGGCGGCCTTTCAAAATAGGCGCGGTTTCCTCCGCCCCGTCACAGCTTCCTGACGAACAGGCACCGGATGGCGTTGAGCACCGCCAGAATCATCACGCCCACGTCGGCGAAGATGGCCAGGTACATATTGCCCACGCCCACCGCCCCCAAAATCAGGCAGACGGCCTTCACCCCCAGGGCCAGCACGATGTTCTGGTAGACGATGCCCAGGCACTTCCGGGAGATCTTGATGGCCTTGACGATCTTCATGGGGTCGTCGTCCATGAGGACGATGTCCGCCGCCTCGATGGCCGCGTCCGAGCCCATGGCCCCCATGGCCACGCCGATGTCCGCCCGGGACAACACGGGGGCGTCGTTGATGCCGTCCCCCACAAAGGCCAGCCTGGCCTTGCCCGTCTGGGCCGCCAGCAGCTCCTCCACCTTGGCCACCTTGTCCGCCGGCAGCAGCTCGGCGCACACCTGATCCACCCCCAGCTCCGCCGCCACCTGCTCCGCCACCCTCCGGCTGTCGCCGGTGAGCATCACCGTCTTGGACACGCCCGACCGCTTCAGGGCGGACAGGGCCGCCTTGGCCTGGGGCTTCACCCGGTCGGAGATGACGATGTGCCCGGCGTACTTGCCGTCCAGGGCCACGTGGATGATGGTGCCCGTCTGGTGGCAGTCGATGTGGGGGACGCCCAGCCGCTTCATCAGCTTGTCGTTGCCGGCGGCCACCGCCACGCCGTCCACGTTGGCGATGACGCCGTTGCCGCTGATCTCCTCGATGCCGGTGACCCGGCTGCGATCCAGCTCTCGGCCGTAGGCCCGCTGTAGGCTCTTGCTGATGGGGTGGGAGGAGGCGCTCTCCGCCAGGGCGGCGTACTCCAGCAGCTTCTCCTCCTCCAGGGGGCTGTGGTGGACGCCGTTCACCTCAAAGACCCCCTGGGTCAGGGTGCCCGTCTTGTCAAACACCACCGTCCGGGTCTGGGACAGCAGCTCCAGGTAGTTGGAGCCCTTCACCAGCACGCCCTGCTGGCTGGCCCCGCCAATGCCGGCGAAGAAGCTGAGGGGGATGCTGATCACCAGGGCACAGGGGCAGCTGATCACCAGGAAGGTGAGGGCCCGGTACAGCCAGACGCCCCAGTCCGGGGGCAGGCCCAGGGCCAGCGTCCGCACCAGGGGGGGCAGGACGGCCAGGGCCAGGGCGCTGTAGCAGACGGCGGGGGTGTAGATCCGGGCGAACCTGGCGATAAAGTCCTCCGACTTGGACTTGCGGGAGCTGGCGTTCTCCACCAGATCCAGGATTTTGGACACGGTGGACTCCCCAAATTCCCGGGTGGTCTGGATCTTCAGCACGCCGGTCATGTTGACGCAGCCGCTGATCACCTCGTCCCCCGGGTTCGCCTCCCGGGGCAGGCTCTCGCCGGTGAGGGCGCTGGTGTTCAGGCTGGCGCTGCCCTCCGCCACCACGCCGTCGATGGGCACCTTCTCCCCGGGCTGGACGACGATGACGGTGCCCACCTCCACCTCGTCGGGATCCACCCGCTCCAGCCGTCCGTCCCGCTCCACGTTGGCGTAGTCGGGGCGTATGTCCATCAGCTCGCTGATGTTCCGGCGGCTCCGGCCCACGGCGTAGCTCTGGAACCACTCGCCGATCTGGTAGAACAGCATGACGGCGATGGCCTCCAGATAGTCGCCGTTCTCGTAGATGGCCAGGGCCATGGCCCCCACCGTGGCCACCGCCATGAGGAAGTTCTCGTCGAACACCTGCCGGTTGAGGATGCCCCGGACGGCCTTGCGCAGGATGTCGTAGCCGATGAGCAAATAATCGGCCAGGTACAGGGCAAACCGGATCCAGCGCCCCGCGCCGGGGAACAGCGCCCCGTCCAGCCCGGCGAAGATCTCCGCCGGAAGGAGCTGCAGGCCCAGCAGCAGGGCGGAGGCGGCGAGGATGCGGGTCAGCATGGTTTTCTGCTTTTGGGTCATGCCGCCGTCCGGCCGCGTGCCCACACAGCACCGCAGAACCAGGGCCATCAGCACCACCGCGGCCAGCAGGCTGTTGAGGATCAGTTCTTGCATGGGAAGGGTTCCTCCTTACAGGAAGATCTGGCAGTCCGGCTCCACCCGTTTGCAGGCGGACAGGACGGCCGCCATCACGGCCTTGGGCTCCTGCCCCTGGGCGAACTCCACGATGAGCTTCTGGGTCATGAAGTTGACGGTGGCCCCCTGGACGCCGGGGGTGCTCCGGGCGGCCTCCTCCATCTTGTTGGCGCAGTTGGCGCAGTCCACTTCGATTTTGTACGTTTTTTTCATACCGGCGATCCTCCCAGAATATTTCCTTATAACTATTAAACGCTTGCTTAATGATTATGGCCGTAGTATAATGCGGACAGGGGCGCAAGTCAATGCTCCCGGCCCATTCCCTGCCGAATGGGCGAAAAGAATTTCCGTTTGGGCGAACAGAAAGGAGCGCGGGCCATGGACGAGATCAAGCTGCCCCACCGCCACGGCGAGGGGCGGGACGCCCGGCCGCTTCAGGAGCAGCTGGACTGCGTGGGCCGCTTTGAGGCGGTGGCGGACGTGTTCAAGCAGCTGGACGACACCACGCGGCTGCGGATCTTCTGGCTGCTGTGCCACTGTGAGGAGTGCGTGGTCAACCTGTCCGCTATGATGAGGATGTCCAGTCCGGCGGTCTCTCATCACCTCCGGCCGTTAAAAAACAGCGGCCTCATCGTCAGCCGCCGGGTGGGCAAGGAGGTCTACTACCGGGCGGCGGACACGGAGTGCAGCCGCCTGCTCCACCAGATGATGGAGCGGGTGATGGAGATCACCTGCCCGGAGCAGTGCGGCCCGTGCGGGGAGGCGCCGGCGGACGCCCCGCCGGGACAGATGGAGCTGGTTCGGGAGATCCACGAGGAGCTGCTCCGGCACATGGATCGGCGCTTCACCATCGAGGAGCTGTCCCGGCAGTACCACATCAACCCGACTACGCTGAAGGCGGCCTTCAAGGCGGCCTACGGCACCTCCCTGGCGGCCCATATCAAGGGCCACCGCATGGAGCGGGCCGCCCAGCTCCTCCGGGAGACGGATCGGAGCGTGGCCGAGATCGCCGAGGCCGTGGGCTACGACAGCCCCAGCCGGTTCTCGGCGGCGTTCAAGGGGGTGTTCGGCGTCCTGCCCCGGGAGTACCGCCGGCCCGGGGGCTGAATGCCCTTGCCTCCCCCGGAAAAAGATGATATAATTTCCCAACGTATACCCCAACTACAGAAAGGGAGAGATCCGCATGACCTACCGGGAGGAATTCATCCACTTTATGGTGCGCTCCGGCGTGCTCACCTTCGGGGACTTCACCACCAAGTCGGGGCGCAAAACCCCCTACTTTGTCAACACCGGCAACTACAAGACCGGCGCCCAGGCCGCCCGCCTGGGGGACTACTACGCCGCCTGCATCCAGGAGCATATGCCCCAGGGCATCGACGCCCTGTTCGGCCCCGCCTATAAGGGCATCCCCCTGGCGGTGGCCGCCGCGTCCTCCCTGTACCGGGGCTATGGCCGGGATCTGCCCTACTGCTTCAACCGCAAGGAGGCCAAGGATCACGGCGAGGGCGGGGCCATGGTGGGCTACAAGCCCCAGGCCGGCGACCGGATCGCCATCATCGAGGACGTGGTGACCGCGGGCACCGCCGTGCGGGAGACGATCCAGCTGTTCAAATCTGTGGCGGACGTGAAATTTGCCGCCCTGTTCGTCAGCGTGGATCGGATGGAGCGGGGCACCCGGGAGTGCACCACCCTGGACGAGCTGCGGCAGGACTACGGCATCCAGGTCTATCCCATTGTCACCATCCGGGACATTATGGACTGCCTCCACAACCGGGAGGTGGACGGCAGGGTGTACATCGACGACGCCATGCTGGGCCGGATGGAGGACTATCTGGCGCAATACGGGCCCCGGGGGTGACCGGCGGTGGCCGGAGAGAAGAAGCTGTCCGGCATCCATACCGGACACCGGAAGCGGGTAAAGGACGAGTTCCTGGCCAACGGGCTGTCCGGCCTGCCGGATCACCGGGTGCTGGAGCTGCTGCTGTTCTACGCCATCCCCCAGGGGGACGTGAACCCCCTGGCCCACCGGCTGCTGGATCACTTCGGCTCCCTGTCCGATCTGTTCCACGCCACCCACGAGCAGCTTATGGAGGTGGACGGGGTGGGGGAGAACACGGCGGTGCTCCTCCGGCTGATCCCGGCGGTGGCGGCCCGGTATCTGGAGGATAGAGGCAAGGTGGGCGAGCAGCTGCTCACCTCCTGGGAGTTTGGACGCCTGCTGCTCCCGCTGTTCTTCGGCCAGCGCAATGAGCTGGCCTATCTGGTGTGCATGGACGGCAAGAGCCGGCTGATCGTCACCAGAAAGCTGGGGGAGGGCATCGCGAATTCAGTGCAGATCACCGTCCGGAAGGTGCTGGAGACGGCCCTGAGCTGCAACGCCAGCCGGGTGGTGCTGGCCCACAACCATGTGTCCGGGGTGGCCCTCTGGTCGGACGCGGATCTGGACACCACCCTGCGGCTGAAGTGGGTGCTCCGGGAGGCGGGGATCGAGCTGGTGGATCACTGCATCTTCGCCGACGGCGACATGGTGTCCATGGCGGATTCAGGAGTGCTGAAGGATTGAGAGACAGAAAACGCGCCGCCGGGAGGGGGACTCCCGGCGGCGCGCCGCGTCACGAGAACAGCCACCCAAACAGGAGGGCCAGGGGGATCATGGTCAGGCTGAACACCATGGACGACACGGACACCAGAGTGGCCCGGGCGGAGGAGGGGAAGTGGGCGTTGAGCCGCTTGTCGCTCACCAGCTGGAGGGCGTCGTCCAGCAGGCCGGCCAGCAGCCCCGCCGGCAGCAGCAGGGGCAGAACCCGCCCCCGGGCCAGCAGGACGCAGGCCGCCACCCCCGCCCCGGTGAGCAGCACCGTCCTCCCGTAAGACAGCCGATCCAGCGCCCCGGTGATGAGGCCCGCCAGCGCCCCGCCCAGCCCCAGCACAAACAGCGCCGGGCCCAGCAGGGCGGGGAGGGGGACGGCCTCCCCCACCCGCTGCTGGAGGAAGAACCTGGTCAAGGTGGCCCCCGCCCCCACCAGGGCGTTGAGGGCCATGATCCACCGGGCGATCCTGTCCTGCCGCAGCACGGCCCAGGCCGCCCGGAACACCTCCGCCAGGGCGGCGGGGAAGGACGAGACGTGGTGCTCAGCCCGGGGGCGCTCCGGCTCCGTCAGGGCCAGCGCCCCGCACAGGCCCAGGGCGGCCACGGCGGCGTCCAGCAGGTAGGCCGCCCGCCAGCCCAGCAGCACCGTGGCCCCCGCCAGCAGCATGGCCCCGCCGTCGCTGAGCCGGAACAGGCCGTTTTGCAGGGAGGAGAAGCGCAGGTAGCCCTCCTCCCGCCCCGCCTGGAGCATGGATTCGTAGGTGATGGCCTCCCGGGTGCCGGACTGGAGGTTGTAGGCCAGGGCGGTGGCCGCCATGGCGATACACACACCCGCCATGCCGTTGGAGGCCGCCATCAGCAGGGCGGCCAGGGCGAACATAGTCTGGCTGAGCAGGAGGGTGCGCTTGCGGCCCAGCAGGTCGGCCAGCAGGCCGGAGGGCAGCTCGCCGCACAGGCTCACCACATGGAACAGGCTCTCCACCAGCCCGATCTCCACCAGGGAGAACCCCCGCAGGCCCAGCAGCAGCACCCACACGCTGCCCGCCGGACGGAAGCCGGTGGCCCACTCCAGCAGCAGGAGGGCCCGCCTCTGCCGGGATAAGTTGAGATTTCTTCCGTTTTCAGGCATAAAAATACGCCGTCCTTTCTGAAAAATACAGAACAGGATCGGCGCAGCCTCTTTGCACGGAGCTGTTCAGCTCCTGAAAAAGGGCGCACCAACCCCTTGGACGGCAAAAGTGCAGCCAAAAAATTCCAAAATTATGCCGTTTGTCCAGCCCATGGAGCGCGCCCCCCTTCTGTGTAGAATTGTATTGATAGTACCAGATCAACCGCCCGGTGTCAAGGATAAAGAGATTAGCACTCTGATGCCGAGAGTGCTAATTGTTTACACCCAGTTCATGAAATCTCCGGCGGGCGGGGTATACTAAAACCGAAACTACAGACAGGCGGTGGGCTTCCCATCCGCCCAAAGGAGCGTGAACTTCATGAACATGAACCAATTTACCCAGAAATCCCTGGAGGCCATCCAGAGCGCCCAGAACCTTGCCACCCAGCACGGCAACCAGCAGATTGAGCAGCCCCACCTGCTCCTGGCCCTGGTGGAGCAGGACGGGGGCTTCATCCCCCAGCTGCTCACCCACATGGGGCTGACCATCGAGTCCTTCCGGGCCGCCGCCCGGCACGAGGTGGAGATCCTGCCCAAGGTGTCCGGCCCGGGCCGGGAGGCGGACAAGGTCTACATCGCCCCGGGGGTGGACAAGGCGCTGAACCAGGCGGTGACCATCGCGGGGAGCATGAAGGATGAATTTGTCTCGGTGGAGCACATCCTGCTGGCCCTCATCGACACGGCGGAGCAGAATCTGAAGGAGTTGTTCCGCACCTACAACGTGGACAGGGAGCAGGTGATGCAGGCCCTGGCCGCCCTGCGGGGGAACCAGCGGGTGACCAGCGACAACCCGGAGGAGACCTATGAGGCGCTGAAGAAGTACGGCTCCGACTTGGTGGAGCGGGCGAGGCAGAACAAGCTGGATCCGGTCATCGGCCGGGACGACGAGATCCGAAACGTGATCCGCATCCTGTCCCGCAAGAGCAAGAACAACCCGGTGCTCATCGGCGAACCCGGCGTGGGCAAAACCGCCATCGCCGAGGGGTTGGCCCAGCGGATCGTCAAGGGCGACGTGCCCGCGGGGCTGAAGGACAAGACCATTTTTGCCCTGGACATGGGGGCCCTGATTGCCGGGGCCAAGTACCGGGGCGAGTTCGAGGAGCGGCTGAAGGCCGTGCTCAACGAGGTGAAGCAGTCCGAGGGCCGGATCATCCTGTTCATCGACGAGCTGCACACCATTGTGGGGGCGGGCAAGACCGAAGGAGCCATGGACGCGGGCAACCTCCTCAAGCCCATGCTGGCCCGGGGCGAGCTGCACTGCATCGGGGCCACCACCCTGAACGAGTACCGGCAGTATATTGAGAAGGACGCCGCCCTGGAGCGCCGATTCCAGCCCGTCATGGTGTCCGAACCCACCGTGGAGGACGCGGTGGCCATTTTGCGGGGCCTGAAAGAGCGCTATGAGGTGTTCCACGGCGTGAAGATCACCGACGGGGCCATCGTGGCCGCCGCCACCCTGTCCAACCGCTATATCACCGACCGGTTCCTGCCTGACAAGGCGATTGATTTGATCGACGAGGCCTGCGCCCTGATCCGCACCGAGATGGACTCCATGCCCACTGAGCTGGACGTGATCTCCCGGAAGATCATCCAGTGCGAGATCGAGGAGGCGGCGCTGAAAAAGGAGGACGACCAGCTGTCCCAGTCCCGCTTGGCGGACATCCAGAAGGAGCTGGCCGAGCTGCGGGATGAGTTCAACGCGGGCAAGGCCAAATGGGAGAACGAAAAGAACGCCATCGGCAAGGTACAGAAGCTCCGCGAGGACTTGGAGCAGGCCAACGCCGCCCTGGAGAAGGCCCAGCGGGAATACGACCTGGAAAAGGCCGCCCAGCTCCAGTACGGCGCCATCCCCGAGCTGAAAAAGCAGCTGGAGGAGCAGGAGCGCTGCGCCGCCCAGTCCAAGGAGGACAACCTGCTCCGGGACAAGGTCACCGAGGAGGAGATCGCCCGCATTGTGGAGCGTTGGACGGGAATACCGGTGTCCAAGCTGATGGAGGGTGAGCGGGAAAAGCTGCTCCACCTGGAGGACATTCTGCACCAGCGGGTGGTGGGCCAGGAGGAGGCCGTCCGGCTGGTGAGCGAGGCCATCTTGAGAAGTCGGGCGGGCATCGCAGACCCGGATAAGCCCATCGGATCCTTCCTGTTTTTGGGCCCCACCGGCGTGGGCAAGACCGAGCTGGCCAAGGCCCTCAGCGAGGCCCTGTTCGACAGCGAGAAAAACTTGGTTCGCATCGACATGAGCGAGTATATGGAGAAGTTCTCCGTCTCCCGGCTCATCGGGGCCCCCCCGGGGTACGTGGGCTATGAGGAGGGCGGCCAGCTCACCGAGGCGGTGCGCCGCCACCCCTACTCCGTGATCCTGTTCGACGAGGTGGAGAAGGCCCACCCGGATGTGTTCAACGTATTGCTGCAAGTTTTGGATGACGGCAGAATTACCGACAGTCAAGGCCGGACGGTGGACTTTAAGAACACCGTCATCATCCTCACCTCCAACCTGGGTAGCCAGTTCCTGCTGGACGGCATCGGGGCGGACGGCGAGGTGTCTGCTGAGGCCCGGGCCCAGGTGGACGAGCTGCTGAAGCGCTCCTTCCGGCCCGAGTTCCTGAACCGGCTGGACGAGATCGTGTTCTACAAGCCGCTGACAAGGGAAAACATCTACCACATCATCGACCTGCTGCTGGCGGGGCTGAACCGCCGGCTGGCGGACAAGCGGCTGAAGGTGGAGCTGACGGATGGGGCAAAGTCCCTGATCCTGGACGCCGCCTACGACCCCATGTACGGGGCCCGGCCCCTGCGCCGGTATCTCCAGCACACGGTGGAGAACCTGGTGGGCCGGAAGATCATCGCCGGGGAGGTTGCACCCGAGTCCACCCTCACTGTGGACGCGGTGGGCGGCGAGCTGGCGATTATGTAAAGCAAAACCCCCGTCCGGCAGATGCCGGACGGGGGTTTCGTTCATTTCACTGTGTCTGTATCGGGGCTTTTACCGCCTGGGGCTGGGGCGGAAGGCCTGGGGAACGCCTCTCCGCCGCCGGACGCCTCCGCCGCGCCGTTCCTGTCCTCGTCGTCCAGCACGCTCTCCTCGTCCTCCGGATCCGGGTTGTGCCGCCGCATGGCCATGGCCAGCTTGTAGCCCGCCTGATCGTGCTCCATCAGATAGCGCAGATCCTCCGGGGGCACCCGGTTGCCCTTCATGATGGACGCGGCGATCTTCTGGCACTTGCTCAGGATGTCCAGCTCATCCTCCATCCGCTTCAGACGGCTTTTGGCCGTGTCCAGGGCGGAGAGCTCGCTGTCCAGCCGGGACTGCCGCCTCTGCTCCCGCTCCTGCTGGTACTGCCACATCCGGCGGTTCTGCTCCTCCAGGAAGTTCACCGCCTGCCGGGACAGGGACAGCCGATCCCCCTGGGGCCGCGTCCGGGCGGACTCCGCCGGGGCGGGGGAGCGATCCGTCCGCTTTGTCTGGGCGCGGGCGAGCTGTTCGTTCCGGCGCATCTCCCGTGTGCTTCGCAGTTCCATGCCTGCCCCTCCGTTCCAACTCGTATTTTATATTAATGTTATCGGCGGATGTTCCGGGTTTGTTAATCCCGGATGGAAAAAATCCGCCCGCCCTGTCAGGATCTGCCCCCCTCAATCGTATTGTCAGTGAAGGCGCCTTTGAAGGAGAGATACCCATGAGAGAGATCGACCCGCGGGAGGCGGAGCGGCTGGTGAATACCTACTCCGACCTGATCCTGCGGCTGAGCTACACCTACCTGAAATCCACCCAGGACGGGGAGGACATCTGCCAGACGGTGCTGCTGAAGCTGCTGACGGCGGAGCGGGCCTTCCACAGCTCCGAACACGAGAAGGCGTGGGTGATCCGGGCCACGGCCAACGCCTGCAAGGACGAGCTGCGGGCCTTCCGGCGCAGGGCGGTGCCCCTGGAGGAGGCGGCGGAGACGGCGGCCCCGGAGCCGCCCCGGTCGGAGGTGCTGGAGGCGGTGATGGCCCTGCCGGAGCACTACCGGGAGGCGATTTATCTGTTTTATTACGAGGGGTATTCCATTGACGAGATCGCGGCCCTGACGGGGCGCAGCGGGGCGGCGGTGTCCGCCCACCTGAGCCGGGGGCGGAAGAAGCTGAAAACCATGCTGGAGGGCGAGCGCTATGGGACGACTTGAACAGGACTACCGGGAGGCGTTGGACAATCTGCGCTTTTCCGGCGAGGGAAAGGAGCGTATCATGAAGAATTTGATGGAGCGGCAGGAGCGGGAGACTGTAAAGGGAAAACGGTTCCGGCCCCTGAGAACGGCGCTGATCGCGGCGGCGGTGTGTCTGGCGCTGGCGGGGACGGCCTTCGCGGCGGCCGCGGCGGCGCGGCAGGCCCGTATTACCTATCTTGACAGGGATCGATTTACAAAAGAGTATGACGAGTACCTGAAGGAACACGGCCACAGCTCCTCCCAATATAGTGACGGCCACTACACCGGGAGTGATTTCAGGGGGTGGGACGCGGCGTTTTGGGAGGACTGGTGGCAAAACCCGGACGCGGAGCTGGTGGAGGAAATTGCCGGAACCGCCGGGGACGGCTGGACGGCCAAGCGGGTATTCAAGAGCAATCTGAGCAGCACCAGCTACGGGCTCCGGCGGGGCCAGACATACGAGGAGACCAGATACCAGGCGGAACGGGCGTCCGACTATGGCAGTCTTTGGGGACTCTGGGATCTGTCCTGGCTGGAGGAACGCTATGCCGCCAACCCCTACGGCACCTTTGCCCGCACCATCACCTATCGGGACAAGCTGCGGTTTCTGGCGCTGGGCGGGGAGTATCAGGACGGGGAAACCCGGTTTAATATTGGCTTTTCCTGGAACGGATCCTTTGCCTATGAGGATGAGTACCGGGTAACCGGAAACAAGGAGTATGCCGAGCTGTACACCACCCCGGACGGCGTGGAGGTTGCCATTGAGATGGATACCTCCGACACGGGGAAAAGCGTGTTCTGGGCATCGGTGTGGGGCGGGCATAACTCGTTTTCCATGTTTGGAACCCAGATGGAGGTGGACGCGCTCCACGACATTTTGGACAGCCTGAACCTGTCCGCCCTGCTGGAATACGCGCCGGAATAATACAAACGGGGCCCCGGAGGACTTCCTCCGGGGCCTGTTTGTCAACATTCCCCGTTGACAACGGCAAAAAATATGATAAAATAATTGGGCAATGACGGAGCCAAGTCCGGCCCGCCGCGCCCCAGCGAGAGGGGACAGTGCAAGCCCTCGCGTGTGCCGCCGGACAAGCCACTCCCGAGCGCCCCCGGGACGACCGGGGCGGCCGCCCCCGTTACCGGGCGATTGAGTGTCCTTGCCAGAAGGAAATCAGGGTGGTACCGTGGGCGTGTGGCTCACCCCTGAGTTTGGCAGGGGCGTTTTCTTTTTTATCCGTGATCAGACAAATCAACATAGATGGAGGTAATTCCCATGTACGATCCCAAACCCTACGGCCTGAACGAGCTGCGGGAGATGTTCCTGCGGTTCTTCGAGACGAAAGGCCATCTGCGCCTGCCCAGCTTTTCCCTCATCCCCCAGAACGACGCGTCCCTGCTGCTGATCAACTCGGGCATGGCCCCCATGAAGCCCTACTTCACCGGGGAGCAGGAGCCCCCCCGCCACCGGGTCACCACCTGCCAGAAGTGCATCCGCACCGGCGACATCGAGAACATCGGCCACACCGACCGCCACGGCACCTACTTCGAGATGCTGGGCAACTTCTCCTTTGGCGACTACTTCAAGAAGGACGCCATCCACTGGGCCTGGGAGTTTCTGACCTCCAAGGAGTGGGTGGGGCTGGATCCCAGCCGCCTGTACCCCTCCGTGTTCGCGGGGAATGAGACCACCCCCGCCGACGACGAGGCCTTCCGCATCTGGAACGAGGAGATCGGCATACCCGCCGACCGCATTTTCAAATTCGGCAAGGAGGACAACTTCTGGGAGCACGGCTCCGGCCCCTGCGGCCCCTGCTCCGAGATCTACTACGACCGGGGGGAGAGGTACGGCTGCGGCAAGCCCGGCTGCACCGTGGGCTGCGACTGCGACCGCTATATCGAGGTGTGGAACGTGGTGTTCTCCCAGTTCGACAACGACGGGAATAACCACTACACCGAGCTGAAGCAGAAGAACATCGACACCGGCATGGGCCTGGAGCGGCTGGCCTGCGTGTGCCAGGGGGTGGGCTCTCTGTTCGATGTGGATACGGTGATGAACATCACCAACAAGGTGTCCGAGATCACCCACGCCCACTACGGCGAGACCAGGGAGAAGGACGTGTCCCTGCGGGTCATCACCGACCACATCCGCTCCGCCGTGTTCATGATCTGCGACGGCGTGCTGCCCTCCAACGAGGGCCGGGGCTATGTGCTGCGCCGCCTGCTGCGCCGGGCCGCCCGCCACGGCAAGCTGCTGGGGGTCAACGAGCCCTTCCTCTATCAGGTGTGCGACACTGTGATCCACGAGAACGAGGGTCACTACCCCGAGCTGCGGGAGCGGCAGGACTATATCACCAAGGTGATCCGGGTGGAGGAGGAGAACTTCGCCAAGACCATCGACGGGGGCCTCAAGATCTTCAACGAGATGCTGGCCGGCCACAAGGAGAAGGGGGAAAAGACCTTCTCCGGCGCGGATGCCTTCAAGCTGTACGACACCTACGGCTTCCCCGTGGATCTGACCCTGGAGATGGCGCAGGAGCAGGGCCTGGAGCTGGACGAGGCCGAGTTCCACAAGCTGATGGACGAGCAGCGCCAGCGGGCCCGGAAGGCCCGGGAGGCCCTGGGCGACCTGGGCTGGGCCGGGGTGGAGTTCGGCAAGGACGTGCCCGAGACGGAGTTTGACGGCTATGAGCACACCGCCATTGAGGGCGCTAAAGTGGTGGCCCTTGTGGTGGAGAACGAGCTGGCCGAGGAGCTGATGCCCGGCGTGGAGGGCATTGTGGTGCTGGACAAGACCCCCTTCTACGCGGAGATGGGCGGTCAGATAGCCGACCGGGGCATGATCTTTGCCGACAAGGTGGGCTTCGAGGTCACCGACGTGCAGAAGAACAAGGGCGGCAAATATATGCACTACGGCAAGATGACCGAGGGCGTGCTGAAGGTGGGCGACACCGTGTGCGCCCAGATCGATTTGGAGCGCCGGAGGGCCGTGGCCCGGGCCCACACCGCCACCCATCTGCTGGACAAGGCTCTGCGGGAGGTGCTGGGGGATCACGTGCACCAGGCCGGATCCCTGGTGGAGCCCGACCGGCTGCGCTTCGACTTCACCCACTTCGAGGCCATGACCCCGGAGCAGGTGGCCCAGGTGGGCCGCACCGTCAACGACGCCATCCTGGCGGGCTACCCGGTGGACACCCAGGTGCTGCCCATCGAGGAGGCCAAGAAGAAGGGCGCCATCGCCCTGTTCGGCGAGAAGTACGGCGACACCGTGCGGGTGGTGGACATGGGGGACGGGTACTCCGTGGAGTTCTGCGGCGGCACCCACCTGTCCAATACCGCCATGGCGGGGGCCTTCCGCATCAAGAGCGAGTTCTCCGTGGCTTCCGGCGTGCGCCGCATCGAGGCCACCACCGGCCGGGAGACCCTGGCTTTCTTTGAGGAAGTCCAGGAGCGGGTGGCCCTGGCGGCGGCGGCGCTGAAGGCCAAGCCCGGCGAGCTGCGGGAGAAGGCGGAGGCCGTCATGGGCGAGATCCGGAACCTGCACCAGATGGTGGAGAAGTTCAAGGCCAAGGAGGCCGCCGGCGAGACCGACCGCATCCTGTTCGCCGCCCACGACGTGGGCGGGCTGAAGGTGCTCACCGCCACCGTGCCCGAGGCGGACGGCCAGCGGCTGCGCCAGATGGGCGACCTGCTCCGGGAGAAGGACGCCAATGTGGTGGCGGTGCTGGCAGCCGTCAACGACGGCAAGATCACCTTCCTGTGCGCCTGCGGCAAGGAGGCCGTCAAAAAGGGCGTCAAGGCCGGGGACATCATCAAGCAGGTGTGCGCCATCGCCGGCGGCTCCGGCGGCGGCAAGCCGGACAGCGCCATGGGCGGCGGCAAGGACGTGCTCATGCTGGACAACGCGCTGGCTATGGTGGACAACGTGGTGGCCATGAAATTAGGCGTGTAAGCCGGTAGGGCGCGACGACCCGGCGCGCCGCGCCCCCATTATAACCACCCGGTGCGTTCCATCCCACAAAGCGGCGTGTCCGGTGGTCACGCCCTACAGACCCGCAAAGGAGGTTTTACGATGCTTCCACAAGATCCCTATATTCTGCTCAGCTATGTGAACACCAAGCTCCGGGACGAGTACCCCAGCCTGTCCGCCCTGTGCGGCGGGCTGGATGTGAGCGAGGCGGAGCTGGCGGAGAAGCTGGCCGGGGCGGGGTACGCCTACGACCCCGCCGTCAACCAATTCAAACCCCTTTGAGAGGAGAACCATCATGCTCATCGACTTTTCCAAGATGGATGTGGAGACCATCCCCCACTTCCTGGGCGGCGAGGGCGAGATCCACGCCCAGATGCACGTGGACGGCCTGAACCGCATCCTCCACGGCATTCTGCCCCCCGGATCCTCCATCGGCTGCCACACCCACGAGACCAGCAGCGAGATCGTCTATATCCTGTCCGGCACGGGGAAGGTGAAGGTGGAGGGCGGCGAGGAGCCGCTGCGGCCCGGGGACTGCCACTACTGCCCCAAGGGGCAGGCCCATTCCCTCATCAACGACAGCGGCGGCGACCTGGAGTTCTTCGCCGTCGTACCCCAACAGTAAAGGAGGATCCACTATGCCCGACTGCCTGTTCTGCAAAATTGTCAAGGGGGAGATCCCCTCCAAAAAGGTCTATGAGGACGAGCAATGCCTGGCCTTTTATGACATCGATCCCCAGGCCCCCGTCCATTTCCTGGTGATCCCCAAAACCCACATTGGCTCCTGCGGGGAGATCACCGGGGAGAATTCCGCTGTGACGGCCCACATCTTTGAGGTTATCGCCAAGGTGACCAGGGAGCTGGGCGTCACCGACTTCCGGGTGGTGTCCAACTGCGGCGAGCAGGCGGGCCAGTCCGTGCCCCATCTGCACTTCCACGTGCTGGCGGGCCGGGATATGACCTGGCCTCCCGGCTGACGTCGGGGCAAAGTCCGCTAAGCTCCGCTTCCGCCTGCGGCGAAAGCTGCGCCCGCTCCCTTGCCCCTCCTCTCCCCACAAAGCCTGAAGGACGGCTTTGCGGGGGCCCCGTTTTGGTAAAGGCCCGCGCTCCGCTGGGGCGCGGGCCTTGCTGACACAAATTTAAAAAATTTTTTAGATTTCCTTTCGCATTTTTCAACTGGGCCTGTGCTATGCTGACAATATAAAGCCACGGCCCATCCCAAGGAGGAATACCATGATCAGAGAAGCCGCCCAACAGCGTGAAAAAGAGAACGCGCTGAATACCGGACACGGCCCCCTTACCCTGTATTGGGTGTTCTGGCTGTTCCTCATCGCCGGGGTGGCGGGGGATCTGGTGGAGGTGGTGTTCTGGCTGGTGACCCGGGGGGAGCTGACCAGCCGCAGCAGCCTGCTCTACGGTCAGTTCAGCATTGTCTGGGGGGCCGGGGCGGTGCTGCTCACCCTGGTGTTCCACCGGATGGATCAGCGATCCAACGCCCAGATCTTCCTGACGGGAACGGTGCTGGGCGGCGTATACGAGTACATATGCTCCCTGATCCAGGAGGTGCTGTTCGGGGCCTGCTTCTGGGACTACCGGCATCTGCCGCTGAATTTGAACGGGCGGGTGAACCTGGTGTTCTGCCTGTTCTGGGGCGCGGCGGCGGTGCTGTGGGTGCGGACGGTCTGCCCCGCGCTGTGCCGCCTTGTGGGCCGCATCCCCCGGGAACAGGGCCGGCGGATCGCCATGGGCGCCGCGGCCTTCCTGATGTTCAGCACTGTTGTCACCGCCGCCGCCCTGGGCCGCATGGAGCGCCGCCGGGAGGGGGAGCCCGCCCTGGGGGCCGTCAGCCGCTTTCTGGACGCCGCCTTTCCCGACGGCGTGCTCCACGCCCGCTACCCCAACATGGGGATATTGAGCGAGATCGGGTGGTACGATTGAGCCCAATTCCCCCGGCAAGGTTCCGCCTTAAACGGAATTTAAAGATTTTCCCGGTTGCAACTTAATTGGCCGGCAGGTACAATAAGGATGAGGGTAGGGGAGGGGCAGGCCCCTCCCCTACGATACATATAACGGGAGTGAGGCGCCAATGTATACGGTTCTGATCTGCGACGACGACAAGGACATCGTCTCGGCGCTGGAGATCTACCTCACCAGCGAGGGCTACCGCACGGTGTCGGCCTACAACGGGGAGGAGGCCATCGCCGCGGTGCGCACGGAGAATATCGACCTCATCCTCATGGACGTGATGATGCCCAGGCTGGACGGCATCCGGGCCACCGCCAAGCTGCGGGAGGAGGGCAACATCCCCATCATCCTGCTCACCGCCAAAAGCGAGGACACGGACAAGGTGCTGGGGCTCAACATCGGCGCGGACGACTATATCACCAAGCCCTTCAACCCCATCGAGGTGCTGGCCCGGGTGAAAAGCCAGCTGCGGCGGTACACCACCCTGGGGGGCAAGGCCGCGGCGGAGACGGAGGACGGCGCCCTGCGCAACGGCACCATCGTCATGGACGACGAGGCCAAGGCGGTGACGGTGGACGGCGAGCCGGTGAGCCTCACCCCCATTGAGTACAACATCCTGCGGCTGCTGATGAAGAACCTGGGCCGGGTGTACTCCACCGCCCAGATCTACGAGCAGGTGTGGAACGACCCCGCCCTGGGCAGCGAGAACACCGTGGCCGTCCACATCCGGCACCTGCGGGAGAAAATCGAAATCGACCCCGCCAATCCCCGGTATCTCAAGGTGGTGTGGGGGCTGGGGTACAAAATGGAGAAAATGTCATGAAATGGCGGGAAAATATGGCCATGAAGGCCCTGGCCTTCATGGCGGCGGTGGCGGCCTTCACCGCCACCGCAATCATGTCCTGGTACCAGATGGCCAACTTCGACGCGCTGTGGGGCGACGCCTACTTCTATGACGAGAGCAGCGGCTATACCCAGAAATATCTGGTGCGGCAGGACTACTTCAGGGTGCGGGAGCTGGTGGAGCTGAAGGATCGGCAGGCGGCCGGGGAGACGCTGGATCTGGCGAACCGGCGAGCCATCGAGTGGTATGAGGCGGAATTGGACGCCGGGGCCACCAATCTGCGCTGGCAGCTGCTGGACAGGGAGGGCAATATCATCTACGGCAACACCCGGGAGAACGGCGCCCAGGCGGACATCGACTACTGGGTGGACTACCGCCGGGGAACAGGCAAAACCCAGAGCATCAGTACCGGCTGGGAATATTATAACGAGGAGCACCCGGCCAGCAGCGTCAACGCCAAGGACTACGCCGGCGTGCGCTATCACTCCGACTGGCGCGGCCTGCTGCCCATCTGGGTGGATGCCGCCCGAAAGGCGAAAGAGGAGGGTGTGTCCGCCCAACTGGTGGACAGCGGCGGCGACCCCGTTGCCATTGGGGGAGATCAGATCCTGGCCGACGAGAACGGCGATACCTATGCGCTGCGGGTGGTGGAAGCGGACGGGGAGCGTTACATCTACTACCCCACCATCCGGGCCTGCCTGGAGGCCAACCAGTTCGGCTATATCTTCGAGCCGGAGAGCCTGACCTGGATGCTCACCCCGGAGGCCCAGGCGGAGGCGGAGGAGGCCAACGCCAGCCTCATCTTCTGGGTGGACAAAGCCCTCCGGGTGGACGATCAGTACAAGCGGGCCGCCGACAAGCTGGCCGAGTGGCAGGCCGCCCGGGAGGGATATCTGGCCGCCACCATCATGCTGGGCACGCTGGGGGTGCTGCTGACGGTGTACCTTTGCTGCGGCGCGGGCCGCAAGCGGGGGGTGGAGGGGGTCTACCTCAACTGGTTCCACCGGATGCCCGGGGATGTGCTGCTGACCCTGCTGCTGCTGGGCGGCGTGGGGGCGGTGGCGCTGGGCATCGTCATTGTGGCCGACGCCTACGGGGACTTCCCCATGTTTATGCAGCTCATCGGCGTGGGGCTGGGGGTGGCCGCGGCGGCGGCCATGGGCCTGGCGGCGCTGGTGACGGTGTGCGCCCGGGCCAAGGCCCACACCCTGCTGCGCAACACCTGGACGTGGGCAGTCTGCGCGTGGTGCTGGCATACGCTGTGGCGGCTGGCCGGGGCATTGGGACGGGCCGTTCAGGCCATCCCTCTGATTTGGAAGGCGGTGATAGGCTGTATGGCATACCCGATCTTCACATTGGCTACCATCCGGTGGGCCGCCGGGCCGTGGCTGCTGGGAACCCTCCTGGCGGCGGCCTACCTGTGTACCTGGGCCTACCAGTGGAAGAAGATCCGCCGCGGCACCCAGGAGATCATCGGCGGCAATCCCGGCTACCAGATCGACACCCAGCGGATGCTGCCGGACTTGAGGGGCCACGCCGACGAGCTGAACAACCTGGGCCACGCCATCTCCACGGCGGTGGACGAGCGGATGCGCAGCGAGCACTTCAAGGCGGAGCTCATCACCAACGTGTCCCACGATCTGAAAACGCCGCTGACCTCCATCATCAACTACGTGGATCTGCTGAAAAAGGTGGACATACAGGATCCCAAGGCCCGGGAATATATCGAGGTGCTGGATCGCAAGAGCCAGCGGCTGAAGAAGCTGACGGAGGATCTGGTGGAGGCGTCCAAGGCGTCCACGGGCAACCTGACGGTGAACTGGGAGCGGCTGGACTTCAAGCAGCTGGCGGATCAGGCCCTGGCGGAGTGCGGCGAGCGATTGGAGGCCCAGGGGCTGACGGTGGTGCGCACCCTGCCGGAGGAGGCCGTCTGGGTGGAGGCGGACGGCCGGCACCTGTGGCGGGTGCTGGACAACCTGCTGACCAACTGCGCCAAATACGCCCTGCCGGGCACCCGGGTGTACGTGGAGCTGCGGGAGAACGGGGGCCGGGCGGTGCTGTCGGTGAAGAACATCTCCCGGGATCCGCTGGACATTCCGGCGGAGCGGCTGATGGAGCGGTTTGTCCGGGGGGACGAGTCCCGCAACGCCTCGGGCAGCGGGCTGGGGCTGTCCATTGCCCAGTCGCTGACGGAGCTCCAGCACGGGAAATTTGAGATCAGCATAGACGGGGATCTGTTCAAGGCCACGGTGACCCTGCCCCTGGCGGGGGAGGATCCGGAGGGGCTGCCCATCCTGCGCCTGTGAGCATGGGCCCGCGCGGCGGCTGCGCGGGCCTTTTTCCGGGTTTTTTGTGTGAGGGGATTGACAACGGATGGGGTTTATGCTATCATATCCAGGCTGACATTTGCGGATGCGCCCTTTATGCGGGTGTAGTTCAATGGTAGAATCCCAGCCTTCCAAGCTGGTCGCGTGGGTTCGATTCCCATCACCCGCTCCACGTCGGAAGAAATTCCGCTCTGTTCCGTCCCCGCCTTCGGCGAGGACTCCACCCGCTCCATTCCTTCCTCCTCTCCCCACAAAGCCAAAGGGCGGCTTTGCGGGGGCCCCGTTTGGACGCAAAGTCCGCTTGGTTCCGTTTCCCTGCCCCGTTTTCTCTTTTGATACGCGCCTGTAGCTCAGGTGGATAGAGCAACTGCCTTCTAAGCAGTGGGCCAGGGGTTCGAGTCCCTTCAGGCGTGCCACGGCGTCGGAAGAAATTCCGCTCCATTCCGTCCCCGCCTTTGGCGAGGACTCCACCCGCTCCATTCCTTCCTCCTTTCCCCACAAAGCCAAGGGACGGCTTTGCGGGGGCCCCGTTGGGCCAAAGTCCGCCCTTTCTCCGTGGGGTTTCGTTTGTTGGCTTTGCGGAGGCTCGTTTTGGCAGTTCCAATTGCATATGGTGGGTATAGCTCAGCTGGCAGAGCACCGGATTGTGGTTCCGGGTGTCGTGGGTTCGAGCCCCATTACCCACCCCATACCGTGGCTGAGGGCCGGAGCGTCCGCTCCGGCCCTTGCCTCACTTCTATATTGGGGTGTAGCCAAGTGGTAAGGCACGGGACTTTGACTCCCGCATTCGCTGGTTCGAGTCCAGCCATCCCAGCCAGCTCGGAAATTCCCCTTACCGCTCCGCTTCCCGCCTGAAGGGCGGCGGAAAGCTGCGCCGGACGGGAAATTTCCTCGCTTCCCCACAAAGCCTGAAGGGCGGCTTTGCGGGGGCCCCGTCGAGATCGGAGCGGCGGCCTGCGCCTGCGGCTGGGCCGCCTCGATTTCCTTCCGCTGTGTCCCTTTACACAAGTAAATATGACCCAGTAGCTCAGTTGGTAGAGCAACGCCCTTTTAAGGCGAAGGTCCGGGGTTCGAGTCCCCGCTGGGTCACCAGCTCAGAAATACCCTGCACCGCGACCTTTTCGGCTTCGCCGAAAACTGCGCTATGCAGGGTATTTCTTCGCTTCCAACCGCGACCCGCTGCGCTGGGCTCGCGGTTGGGGGGCCGCCCTGCGGGCGGCTATGCGATGAAGTTTGAATAGCGATTTTCCCACATTATGCCAGCTCAGAAATTCCCGCCACCCGCGGGGCGGAGAGGGGCGGGGGATCGCGGCCCGCTGTACTGGGCCCGCGGCCGGGCTCCGGGCTTTGCCCGGGGCTTTTTTGTTTCAACTGGGAGCGGGAAGGGTGACATTGTCACAGAAGGGCCTGGGGGCTTTGGGTATAATAGGGCCATCAAATAAAGAAAAGGAGACCAACGTTATGTCTGTTATCAATATCGGTCAAGCCAATTTTTCGTCGGAGGTTCTGAACGCCGACCGCCCCGTTCTGCTGGACTTCTGGGCCCCCTGGTGCGGCCCCTGCCGCATGGTGGGGCCCATCCTGGAGGATATCGCGGCGGAGCGCCCCGACATCAAGGTGTGCAAGGTGAACGTGGACGAGCAGCCGGAGCTGGCGGCCCAGTACCGCGTCACCAGCATCCCCACCCTGATGGTGGTGCGGGACGGCCAGGTGGTGAACCAGTCCATGGGCGCCCGGCCGAAAAGCCAGATCCTGGCCCTGCTGTGAGGGGGGCGCGCCATGGGATTCTTTGACTTTCTGAGAGGGCCCGACATCAACCAGGGCGTGAGCGAATACGGCGCCACCCCCGGCGCGGTGCTGCTGGACGTGCGCACCCCCCAGGAGTACCGGGAGGGCCACATCCCCAACAGCGTCAACGTGCCGCTGCAAACCCTGGGCGGGGCGGAGCCCGTCCCCGCGGGGAAGGACGCGCCCCTGTTCGTCTACTGCCACAGCGGCGCCCGGAGCCGTCAGGCGGTAGGGCTGCTGGAGCGGATGGGCTATACCAACGCAAAAAATATCGGCGGCATCGCCGCCTACAAGGGAAAGGTGGAGTGCTGACATGAAGGTTGTGATCATCGGCGGCGTGGCGGGGGGCGCCACGGCGGCGGCAAGGCTGCGCCGGCTGGACGAAGGGGCGGAGATCGTGGTGTTCGAGCGGTCGGGCTACATCTCCTACGCCAACTGCGGCCTGCCCTACTATATCGGCGGGGCCATTGAGGATCCCGAGGAGCTGACCCTCCAGACCCCGGAGAGCTTCTACGCCCGCTTCCGGGTGGAGATGAAGGTACGCCATGAGGTGACGGCCATCCATCCGGAGCGCAAGACGGTGTCCGTCAAAAACCTGGAGACCGGGGCGGAGTTTGAGGAGAGCTACGACAAGCTGATCCTCTCCCCCGGGGCCAAGCCCACCCGGCCCCCCATCCCCGGCATCGATCTGGAGCGGATCTTCACCCTGCGGACGGTGGAGGACACCTTCCGCCTCAAGGCGTATCTCGACGTCAACCGCCCCAAATCCGCGGTGCTGGTGGGCGGCGGCTTCATCGGCCTGGAGCTGGCGGAGAACCTGCGGGAGCTGGGGCTGGAGGTCACCATTGTGGAGCAGCTCAACCAGCTCATGAGCCCCTTCGACCCGGATATGGCGGCCTTTCTCCACAACGAGGCCCGCAGGCACGGGGTGAAGCTGGCCCTGGGCCGGGCTGTGGCAGGCTTTGAGGAGCGGGAGGGCGGCGTGGACGTGCAACTGAAAGACGGCTCGTCCCTCCACACCGACCTGGTGGCGCTGGCCATCGGCGTCACCCCGGACACCGCCCTGGCCAAGGAGGCGGGGCTGGAGCTGGGCCTGCGGGGCAGCATCGTGGTCAACGACCGGATGGAGACCTCCCTGCCGGACATCTACGCCGTGGGGGACGCGGTGCAGGTGAAGCACGGGGTCACCGGGCAGGATACGCTCATCGCCCTGGCGGGCCCCGCCAACAAGCAGGGCCGCATCGCCGCGGACAACATCTGCGGCGGGGACAGCCGGTATTCCGGCAGCCAGGGCAGCTCGGTGATCAAGGTGTTCGACATGACCGGGGCGGCCACCGGCCTCAATGAGGCCGCCGCCAGGCGGGCGGGGCTGGACGTGGACACGGTGGTGCTCTCCCCCATGAGCCACGCGGGCTACTACCCCGGCGGCAAGGTGATGACCATGAAGGTCGTCTTTGAGAAGGGCACCTACCGCCTGCTGGGGGCCCAGATCGTGGGCTACGAGGGGGTGGACAAGCGGATCGACGTGCTGGCCACCGCCCTGCGGGCCGGGCTGACCGCCCTCCAGCTCAAGGATCTGGATCTGGCCTACGCGCCGCCCTACTCCTCTGCCAAGGATCCGGTGAACATGGCGGGCTTCCTGGTGGACAATCTGGCCCGGGGCCTTGTCAGGCAGTTCCACCTGGAGGAGCTGGCCGCCCTGCCCCGGGACGGCAGCGTGACCCTGCTGGACGTGCGCACCCCCCAGGAGTACGCCCAGGGCCGGGTGGAGGGCTTCCGCAATATCCCGGTGGATGAGCTGCGGGATCGGCTGGGCGAGCTGGAAGCCGGCAAGCCGGTGTACGTGATCTGCCAGAGCGGCCTGCGCAGCTACATCGCCTGCCGGATTCTGGCGGAGCGCGGCTTTGAGTGCCGCAACTTCTCCGGCGGCTTCCGGTTCTACGACGCGGTGGCAAACGACCGCCGCCTCATTGAATCGGCCACGGCCTGCGGGATGGATCGATGAGCAAACCCCCTCCCCGCCTCCGGTTGGAAGCGGGGAGGGGGTTTCTTACGCCTGGCCCAGGGCCCGCAGCTTTTTGGCGTCCAGCAGCTCCACCGTCCCCCGGGACAGCCTGACCATCCCCTCGCCCTGGAGGTAGCGCAGCATCCGGGTCACCACCTCCCGGTGGGTGCCCAGGTGGTTGGCGATGGCCTCGTGGGTGATGGCCAGCTTCGGGCCGCCCTGGATGGCGGACTCCTCCAGCAGGAAGCCGGCCACCCGCCGATCCATGCTGTTCCACATGACCTGCTCCAGCAGCCACATGACCTCGGAGAACCGGGCGGCCATGATCTCGTTGGTGTAGTTGGACAGGGGGGCGGACTCCGCCATGATCTGCTGGTAGACCTCCGTGGGGATCACCCTGAGATCCGTGTCCTTTTCCGCCTGGATGGTGACGTCGAACTGGATGCTGCGCAGCATACAGGAGGCGGAAAACAGGCAGATGTCCCGGTCAAACAGCCGGTAGATGGTGATCTCCCGGCCCCCGTCCGACAGGATATAGGCCCGGAGCCGGCCGGACTCCACCAGCAGCAGCCCCGCGCAGTCCGCGCTGCCGTTGTGGATCACCGTGCCCGCCTGGATCCGGCGGGGGATCAGGCTGTCCAGAATGCGGCCCTGCTGGGCGTCCGTCAGCTGATCCCAGATGGGAAACCAGTCCCGCATATTCACCGGCCTCCGCCCCCTTTTTTTCTGAGTTCCATGCTCCGATCCGCCCTTTCTTCCCGGCAACAGCATACCCTCTTGCAGGCGAAAAGTCAAGCCGCGGAGGCAAAACCGCCCCGGCGCTCTCCCTTGACAGCGTTTGTGGGAGATGCTATACTTTGCTGTAGATATCGCCCTCGTTTTTTGAGAAAGCTCCAATCTGCTCAAAAGATGGGCGGCTGTTTTCCGCCTGTGCCCGCCTTCTGTCCGCGGGCATGGCCCGGAAGGTCATTTGAGAAAGGTGTGTATCAGATGAAGAAAGCTCTGTCCCTTGTGTTGTCCCTGGCGCTGTTCTGTTCGCTGGCCGTCCCCGCGGCCTACGCCGCGGAGCCCTCGGTGATCGGGCTGAAGGAAAAGTACACCCTGGTGGGCGGCCAGCAGGTGCTTGAGGCCCACTCCGGCATCGAGTACGTAGAGGAGTCCTACTACGCCGCCCCCGTGGTGGTGGATCTGGACGGCGACGGCAAGCTGGAGGTGGTCACCGCCGCCTACTCCCTCACCGTGGCGGACGCCGCCACCGGCAAGGTGAAGTGGCAGGTCAACGCCGGCCGGGATCGCTCCACCCCCTACGCCCGCTATGACAAGGGCGGGAACGCGGCGGACGGCAAGGTGTACACCACCCCCATCGTCAAGGATCTGGACGGCGACGGCAAGCTGGAGATCGCCGTGGCCTACGCCAACGGCACCATCTCCGTGCTGAACAATCAGGGCTACTTCCTGTCCGGCTGGCCCAAGAGCACCGGCGGCGCCGTCTGGGCGCTGGCGGCGGCCGACGTGGACGGCGACGGCAGGCAGGAGATCATCGCCGGCCTGGGCGTGGCCCACTCCGTCAGCCTGTACGTCTACGGCTGTGACGGCAATCTGAAGCCCGGCTGGCCCAAGGCGGAGGTGGGCGGGGCCCTGCCCTACTCCTATATGGACGGCATCTACGCCAACGGCATCGCCACCGGCGACCTGGACGGCGACGGCCTGCCCGAGATCATCATGCCCACCGACAACTTCTTCGTCAACGCCTTCAACGGCGACGGCACCCCCGTGATGGCCGGCGGCAGCTTCCAGAGCAGCCAGCAGGATCAGTTCAGCTTTGGCGGGCGGATCCCCTGGGGCGCCGTGGGCCTCTATGAGGACTACAGCCGCGAGCTGAAGCGGGACAACGGCGGCTGGGGCATCGGCCTGGATTGGGAGTCCCTGGCCCAGAAGGGCCGCGCGGGCACCTATGGCCCCTCCATGACCGCCTCCATCGCCCGCTATGTGGACGTGGACGGGGACGGCAAGTCCGAGGTGGTGGTGTCCGCCCTGATGGCGGATCGCACCGTCTATTTCCAGAACCCCGGCAGCCGGAATCCCTTCACCGTCCGGGACACCAAGTACGCCACCGTGTACATCCTGAACCAGGATCACACCCGGTTCAGCGGCTGGGAGACTATCCCCACCAACCTGACCAACCCCGGCCTGGGCGCCCCCCTGAACCAGAACGCCAACAGCGTCAGCGGCGGCGTGCAGCTGGCGCCCCTGGTGGCCGACGTCAACGGCGACGGGGTGAACGAGATCCTGTTTAACTCCTTCGACGGCAAGATCCACTGCTACTCCCTGCGGGACAGCAGCCGGGAGCTGGAGGGCTGGCCCTACGTCCTGCCCGGCACCAACGGCTCCGTGTACGAGATCGCCGGCGAGCCGGTGGCCGCCGACCTCAACGGCGACGGGAAGAAGGAGGTCGTCTTTGCCTCCTGGACTTCCAACGCCGCCGGCACCAGAACCGGGGTGGACGGCTCCCTCTACGTGCTGGACGGCAGCGGCAAGCTGATCACCAAGCACAAGCTTCACCCCTCCATCTATGAGTACGACGCGGTCAAGACGGACAACGGCTCCTATGCCGCCCCCACCGTGACCGATATCGACGGCGATGGCAGGCCGGAGATCCTGGTGAACACCCTGCACTACGGCGTGTGCGCCTACGACGTGAACCCCGGCCAGGCCACCCAGGAGCCCCAGCGGGTCAACCCCAACGTGCAGCGGGTGGTGGTGAACGGCGACGAGTCCAGGGCCTTCACCCTCTATACCTATATGCTCAACGGTGAGAACTATGTGGCGGTGCGGGATCTGGCCTGGTTCATGACTGACGCGCTGTGGGATCAGAAGGGGATCTTCGACGTGTCCTGGAACGGATCCATCAATCTGGTCACCGGCAAGCGGTACGCCCCCTATCCCAACCACAACAACGCCGTGGAGTGCCAGCTGCGCTTTGTGGGCCCCCAGCCCTACCGCATGGGCACCGCTCCGGTGCTGGTGAACGGGGTGCAGAAGGGGATCCGGTACTTCATGATCACCGACGCCAACGGCGGCGACACCAGCTACTACCGGCTGCGTGACCTGGCCGAGGCCATGGGCACCTTCACGGTGGGCTGGATCGGAGAGACCAGGACGGCCACCATCAGCACGAAGTAACGCCCGCTTTCCCTCAGAACAAACCCCGGGCGGAGCCGCGGCTCCGCCCGGGGTGATTTTATGCCGTTCCGCGGCCGGTTCGTCCGCCCGCTGTCTCCTTGTACCGCTCCCCCCAGATCTGCATGGCGTCCAGCACGGGCTTCAGGCTGAGCCCCAGCTCCGTCAGGGCGTACTCCACCCTGGGGGGCACCTCCGGGTACACCGTCCGGGTCAGCAGCCCGCTGTCCTCCATCTGCCGGAGCTGGGCGGTGAGCACCTTCTGGCTCACGCCGCCGATGGATTTTTTCAGCTCCCCGAACCGCTTGGTGCCCGTCAGCAGATCACGGAGTATGAGCACCTTCCACTTGTCGCTGATGAGGGTCAGCGTAGTCTCCACCGGGCAGGCGGGCAGGGTCTTTGTCTCCATGGCGGCAGCCTCCTTTTGCTTCATTGTACTCCATCTTTCCGCCCAGGTCAAGGCGGCGGGGCGGACGGTTACCGCCCGGTGCCTATGCCACAACCTTGTGCGTACTTTACAGGGCGGCAAGGCTTTGCTATCATAGGGGCTGTGAAAGGGGAGTGGCCTTGATGGAGCGCATCGAACAGATCCGGCGGCTCAACGCCATGCTGCTGGCGGAGCTGCCCGCATACCGGGCCCAGGCCCGGAAATTCCCGCCGGACGAAACCAGCCAGCGACGGCTGCTGCGCAGCCTGATGAACGTCCGGCCCCCCATGCCGCTGAGCCGGGAGTTTCTCGCCGCCCAGGACGAGCTGCTGTCCGCCGAGCGGGAGGAGCGGGGGGTGGTGGACGGGGCGGCCCTGCCCGCCGCCGGCCCCCATCCCCAGATCTCCCTCTGGAGGGGGGACATCACCCGGCTGAGGGCGGACGCCATCGTCAACGCCGCCAACTCCGCTCTGCTGGGCTGTTTCCACCCCTGCCACGGGTGCATCGACAACGCCATCCACTCGGCGGCGGGCCTCCAGCTCCGGGAGGCGTGCAGACAGATCATGGAGGCCCAGGGCTGCCCGGAGCCCGCCGGCGGGGCCAAGCTGACCCCGGGGTACAACCTCCCCGCCCGGTACGTGCTCCACACGGTGGGCCCCATCGTCCGGGAAGAAATCACCCGCCGGGATCGGGAGGAGCTGGCCTCCTGCTACCGCGCCTGCCTGGAGCTGGCGGGGCTGCGCGGGCTGGAGAGCGTGGCCTTCTGCTGTATCTCCACCGGGGAGTTCCACTTCCCCAACCAGGAGGCCGCGGAGATCGCCGTGGAGACGGTGACGCAGTTCCTCCGGCAAAAAACATCCATCAGGAAGGTGATCTTCAATGTGTACAAGGAGCTTGACGAGGGAATCTACCGCCGCCTGCTGGCCCCGGACGGAGGAGCTGCGGGAGGCGCTTGATGGGGCCGACGCCGTGGTGATCGGCGCGGGGGCGGGCCTGTCCGCCTCGGCGGGGCTCACCTACGACGGGGCGCGGTTTGAGCGGCAGTTCGGCGACTTTCAGAAAAAATACGGCATCCAGGATATGTACTCCGGGGGCTTTTACCCCTTTGAGACGCTGGAGGAATACTGGGCGTGGTGGAGCCGCCACATCATGGTGAACCGCTATGAGCGGGCCCCCAGGCCGGTCTACGAGGATCTGCTGGAGCTGGTGGCGGACAGGGACTATTTCGTGCTCACCACCAACGTGGATCACCAATTCCAGCTGGCGGGCTTTGACAAGAAGCGGCTGTTCTATACCCAGGGGGACTACGGGCTGTGGCAGTGCTCCCGGCCCTGCCATGCCCGCACCTACGACAACGAGGAGACGGTGCGCCGTATGGTGGCGGAGCAGCGGGACATGAGGATCCCGTCGGCGCTGATCCCCCGCTGCCCCGTCTGCGGCAGGCCCATGACCATGAATCTGCGCTCGGACAACACCTTCGTGGAGGACGAGGGCTGGCACCGGGCCCGGGAGCGGTATCAGGACTTCCTCCGGCGGTTGGAGGGGCAGCGGGTGGTGTTCCTGGAGCTGGGGGTGGGCTGCAACACCCCGGGCATCATCAAATATCCCTTCTGGAGGCTGACGGCCCGGAACCCCAGGGCGGTGTACGCCTGCGTCAACCGGGGGCAGGCCGCCGTCCCCCGGGAGCTGCGGGAGCGATCCCTGTGCATCGACGGGGATATCGGGTCAGTGCTGGCCGGACTGAAGTGACAAAGACGCCCTGGGCAAGGCCGTGGCCTTGCTCAGGGCGTCTGTTGGCTCGTCAGCTCTGGCTCTCCCGATCCCGGGCAATGAGCAGCTTGACGGCCTCAATCCCCACCCGGATGGCGGAGTCCGTGTCCTCGTCCCGGGTCTGATCCAGGCCGGCGGCGTTGCGCTCCTGGTTCCAGATCACGTGGAAGGCGGAGCCGCACCGCACCCCCCGGTGGGCGGCCACGGTGAACAGTGCCGCGCTCTCCATCTCGGAGGCCAGCACGCCCAGCCGCTTCCACGCCTCCCACTTGTTTTGCAGCTCGTAGGACACCGGCATCACCTGGGGGGAGTGCTGGCCGTAGAAGGAGTCCTTGCACTGCACCACCCCGGCGTGCCACCGGCGGCCAGAGGCTTTCGCCGCGTCCACCAGGGCGGTGAGCACCCCGTAGTCCGGCACCGCGGGGAACTCGATGGGGGCGTACTCCCGGCTGGTACCCTCCATGCGCACCGCGCCGGTGGCAACCACAATGTCGCCGCTGGACACATCCAGCTTGATGCCGCCGCAGGTGCCCACCCGGAGGAAGGTGTCCGCCCCCAGGTTGGCCAGCTCCTCCATGGCGATGGCGGCGGAGGGCCCGCCGATGCCGGTGGAGGTGACGCTCACCTTCTCCCCCAGGAGGGTGCCGGTATAGGTGACGTACTCCCGGTTGGTGGTGACGTGGGCGGGGTGGTCAAAGTATTGGGCGATCTTCTCGCACCGCCCCGGATCCCCGGGGAGGATACAGTACCGGCCCACGTCCCCGGCCTTGCAGTTGATGTGGAATTGACGCTCCGACGCGATCATGGCCGCACCTCTTTTCCTTAAACTGCCTTTATGATAGCACAGTTTTCCCGGAAAGGCAAGGCGAACGCGCCCGGGCTCAGCCCGCCTCGTCCGGATCCGGCAGATGATCGCTGGTGAGAAGGGTCAGGCCCCTCGTCCCGTCCCGGGCGGCGACGTACCACCGCTCTCCCTCAGGCGGGGCCTCCCGGATGGTGAGCTGGGCCAGCGCCCCTTCCGCCACATCGCCCACGGCCTTGTCGTACACATACACCGTCACCGGGTACTCCCCCGCCTCGAAGCCGAAGGATTCCCCCCGCTTCAGGGGGGAGCTGTCGGCGTTCCGGGTTCCCCCGCTCTGATCCTGGAACGCCACCACCACCTCCACGATCACCGCGTCCGACTGGTTGACGAACACCAGGTCGGCCTCGATATCGCCGCCTCGGCTACAGCCGGTCAGGACGGTCAGCCACAGGGCCGCCAGCCCCGCCGCAAACACTTTTTTCATCGCAAATTCCTCCTATGTGTCAAATCTGTAGTAATAGAGCCGCCCGCGCCCGCTGTCATACACCGCCGCGGTGAAATTCCAGGAGTACCGCTGGTGCAGCCGGGAGTCGTCATAGGGATCCGTACTTTCGCTGTGGCGGTCATAGAGGTAGCAGCAGCCCTCCTCCGGCAGCTCCTCCAGCCCGCACAGCCGGAGGGCCTGGACGGTGCTCTCCGACGGGGGCAGGGGCCGCCAGCCCGGGGCGGCGGCCAGGGTCTCCGCCAGCCCGTCGATCTCCACCTCCGCGGCGGTGAGGCCGTCGCCGAGGAAGCCGCCGTGGCTGTCCTCAAACCGCGCCACCGTGCCGCCGGACAGATCCAGATCCAGCGCCCGGCCGATCCGCTCCAGCTTGCCGGAGGGCCTGCCCACGGTGCAGCCCGCCGCCAGAAGCAGGAGCAGGCACAGCGTCAAAAACCGTTTCATATTCGGTTCTCCTTTCCAAATTGGGCTGCAAAAGACCGCCCCATGGCCGGGGCGGTCATGCGGTTGCGTCTGTTGGGTTGTCAGTCCTCCCCGTCGGGGACATACTCCAAAATGTCCCCCGGCTGGCAGTCCAGGGCCTTGCAGATGGCGGCCAGCGTGGAAAAGCGCACCGCCTTGGCCTTGTTGTTCTTCAAAATGGACAGGTTGGCCATGGTCACGTCCACCTTCTGGGACAGCTCCCCCAGGGACATCTTCCGCCTGGCCATCATCACGTCCAGGTTGACGATTATCGCCATACGCCCCGCCCTCCTTCCTGTCCCTGCCCCCTGCGGGGGCGGGGACGGCTTACCGTTTCCATACGCCCGCCCCCTAAATCGTCAGGTCGTTTTCCGCCTTCAGCTCGGCGGCCTGCCGGAACAGGGCGGACATCACCAGGAACAGCAGCCCGCCCATGAGGAAGATGGGGACGAACAGGGCGTTGTAGCTGAGCAGTGGGCCGATATTCCCGTAATCGGCCAACCCCCAGATCAGCCGAACCAGCGCCATCCCCGAAATGACGAAGCAGCATACCGCCGCCCGCCGCAGATTGGCGGCGTTGTCAAGGGAAAAGGGCTCCCCCCTCAAAATCGTGTCCAGCACCCGCTTGCCCTGCCACAGGATCAGGGCGGTGCAGATTCCGCAAACCACCAGAAACAGGGCCAGAACAAGGGTGTAGGGGCTGTTTTTCCACACGCGGGAGAGCCCGTGCAGCCAAAGGCTCAGGACGCTGTTTCCGATCTCCAGCCGGTAGGCCAGCTCCCACTGGTTGGCGTACCAATAGACCAGGGAGGGCGCGATGGGCAGGACAATCAGATTACAGATGAACACCATGATCACCATGACCCGCAGCACCCGGGCCAGCTTCTGTACGGAAGTTCGTTCCATCTCAACCACCTCTTGCCCCAGAGCATACCACGGGTAATATCGTTTGTCAAGCATTTTTTATTGTTTTTCGATAAAATCATGGCAGCAGAACGCCCCGCTCCTTTCGGAGCGGGGCGCGGTTCACTCGTCCCAGGGGTTGTAGTCATAGGTTCCCGGCTGGGTGGGCAGATCCCAGTCCGGGGCGGGCAGGGCCGCCTGCCTGGGCCTGCGCCGGAACAGGGCCGCCACGCCCCTCCGGTTCAGGATGGGGGCCGCGATGGCGGCAAGGATCAGCACCACCAGCGCCGCCCCTTCCCCCTCCTCGGGCACGAAGGACAGGATCTGGCTGATGGCGTTAAAGGCGATATGGCCCAGGATGGAGGGCAGGATGGACTGGGCCCGCAGATCCAGCAGGGCGAAGAAGGCCCCCAGCACAAAGGCGTAGGCAAACCAGACCGGGTGCCCGTGGCACACCCCGAAGGCGGCGGAGGACAGCACCGCCGCCAGCCACCCGGGCATCACCTGGCTCAGGCGGTTCAGCATCAGCCCCCGGAAGATGAGCTCCTCCACCACCGGGGCCACCACCGCCACCGCCAGCACCCCGGTGAGGGTGCCGCTGTCAATGCCGGCGGAGGCCTCGTTGTAGCTCTCCAGCCACGCCTCCGGCAGCAGGGCCAGCGCCCCGCCCACGATCAGGTACAGCGCCGGGGCCAGGGCCGCCCCCGTCAGCAGGGTGGGGCCGTCCACCCCCCGGAGCCACAGCGCCTCCGCCATGGGCTTGCGGCGCAGGCGGTAAACGGCGATGACAATGGCGATGGTCAGCAGGCCGGAGATCATGGTGTAGGTCATGGCGCTGGCCATGAGCTGGTCGTACAGCTCCTCCACGTCGCCCCCCAGGGCGGCCATTACGCCGATATACACCGTCTCCGGCAGCATGATGGCCACCTGCATCCCCACAAACAGCGCCAGGTAGCACACAGACTTGCCCAGAGCCGCCAGCACCGGCATGGCCCGGGCCACTCGCTGGTCTCTCACAGCCCGATCCCTCCCAGCACCCTTCCGATGGAGTCGTGGATCACCAGATCCGCCTGCCCGTCATAGGGGGTGGGATCCCGGTTGATGAGGGCCAGCTTGTTCCCACGGTAGTAGTTGATGAGTCCCGCCGCCGGGTACACCACCAGGGAGGTGCCCCCCACGATGAGCACGTCCGCACGGCTGATGGCCAGCACGGCGCCCTCGATGGTGTCCTGATCCAGCCCCTCCTCGTAGAGCACCACGTCGGGCTTCACCAGCCCGCCGCACACGGGGCACCGGGGCACGCCCTGGCCATCGGCGATGAAGTCCACGCCGTAGAAGGCGCGGCACCTGGTGCAGTAGTTCCGGTGGACGGAGCCGTGGAGCTCGTACACCGTCCGGCTGCCCGCCGCCTGGTGGAGGCCGTCGATGTTCTGGGTCACCACCGCCTTCAGCTTGCCCGCCTGCTCCAGCTCCGCCAGCTTTTTGTGGGCGGCGTTGGGCTGGGCGTCCAGGCACAGCATCTTGTCCCGGTAGAAGCGGTAGAAGTCCTCCGTCCGGGCCTCAAAGTAGGTGTGGCTGAGGATGGTCTCCGGCGGCTGGTCGTACTTCTGATTGTAGAGGCCGTCCACGCTGCGGAAGTCCGGGATGCCGCTTTCGGTGGACACGCCCGCCCCGCCGAAAAAGACGATGTTGCCGCTGTCCGCAATCCATTGCTGCAGCTGTTCCTGAGGAGTCATGGGCCCTCCCTCCTTTTGAGGGGATTATATCACAGTCGGGGGAAAAAGAAAAGCCCCGGGGGCAGGCAAAAAGTCCCCCGCCCGGGATGGGCGGGGGACTTTGTTCGGGCAGCTCAGCCGCCGAACCGGGCCAGCAGGAAGCCGGCCGCGATGGCGGAGCCGATGACGCCGGCCACGTTGGGGCCCATGGCGTGCATCAGCAGGAAGTTGTTGGGGTTGGACTCCCGGCCCACGTCCTGGGACACCCGGGCCGCCATGGGGACGGCGGACACGCCGGCGGAGCCGATCAGCGGGTTGATCTTGCCGCCGGACACCTTGTACATGATCTTGCCCATCAGCAGGCCGCCGATGGTGGAGAACATGAAGGCGATGACGCCCAGGCCCACGATCATCAGGGTCTGGAGGGACAGGAACCGGGCGGCCACGGTGGTGGCGCCCACGCTGATGCCCAGGAACAGGGTGACGATATTCATCAGGGCGTTCTGGGCGGTATCGGACAGGCGCTCGGTGACGCCCGTCTCACGCAGCAGGTTGCCGAACATCAGGCAGCCGATGAGGGGGGCGGTGGAGGGGATCAGCAGAATCACGAACACGGACACCACGATGGGGAAGATGATCTTCTCCACCTTGGACACGTTCCGGGCCTGCTCCATCTTCACCTTCCGCTCCTTCTCCGTGGTCAGCGCCCGCATCAGGGGCTTCTGGATCATGGGGATCAGGGCCATATAGGAGTAGGCGGCGATGGCGATGGGGCCCAGGAAGGCCGGGGCCAGCTTCGTGGTCAGGTAGATGGCCGTGGGCCCGTCCGCGCCGCCGATGATGCCGATGGAGGCGGCCACGTTGCCGGCGAAGCCCAGCAGGCAGGCGCCGAAGAAGGCGAAGAACACGCCCAGCTGCGCCGCCGCGCCCATGAGCATGGAGGAGGGCCGGGCGATCATGGGGCCAAAGTCGGTCATGGCGCCCACGCCCATGAAGATCAGGCAGGGATACACACCCGCCTTCACGCCGATATACAGGATATCCAGCAGGCCGCCCAGATGAATGATGTCGGTGAAGGACAGGCTTCCTTTTAGCTTGCCCGCCAGGTCGTTGGCTGCGTTCTGGTCGCACGTGGCGTACAGGGCCAGGAAGTCATTGGTGACGTCTGCCCCGGCCTGCTGCTCGAAGTAGTCCTCGATCTGCTCCGTGGTGTGGCCGCTGGCCCGGGCTACGATATAATAGTTCATCTCCATCTCGTCATAGGCCCGCTCCTGCGCCGTATTGTAGAGGGCGTAGTCGTTGACGGGGTCATAGGCGCACTCATACACGTAGGCGTCCCACATCCCCATGTGGTACAGCCCCGCGCCGGGGATGTTGGTCAGCAGCACGCCGAAAGCGATGCCCACCAGCAGCAGCGGCTCGAACTTCTTGCCGATGCCCAGGTAGAGCAGCACGCAGGCGATGGCGATCATGATCAGGTTTTTCCAGCCGCCCGCCGCGAAGAACCCGGCAAAGCCGGACTCGGTGGCCAGCTTGGACAGGGTTTCCAAGATATTCATAGAAGCCCCTCCTTACGCCAGGATGATCAGCGGCGAACCGGTCTCCACATGGCTGCCCTTCTGCACCACCACCTGGGCGACGGTGCCGTCCTTGGGGGCGAGAATCTCGTTTTCCATCTTCATGGCCTCCAGCACCACCAGCAGCTGGCCCTCCTTGACGGCGGCGCCCTGGGCCACCTCTACCCGAAGGATGGTGCCGGGCATAGGGGACTCCACGGGCTCGCCCGCGGCGGTGACGGCGGGGGCCGCCGGGGCCGCGGCCGGGGCGGGAGCAGCGGCAGGGGCCGCAGCAACGGGGGCGGCAGGAGCGGCGGGGGCGGGGGCATAGGCCTCGTACTCGTCGGTCAGCATAGCCTTTCCGGCGTCCACCTCCACCTCGTAGGTGCGGCCGTTCAGGGTCACTTTATATTTCATTTCACTTGACCTCCTTAATGGACTTGAAGCGCAGCTCGTTCAGCGGCTTGCCCATCTGGTCGGCCACAATCGCCATGATCATGGCGGCCTCCTTGTCGGGCACGTCGAACAGCTTGATCTCGCCGGCGGAGCCGGGGGCCGGGGGCGCGGAAGGCGCGGCAGGAGCCGCCGGAGCCGGGGCCGCAGCCGCGGGCGCCTTGGTGTCGGCCTTCTTGCCGGAGCTCGCCATGGCCTTGCCCATGATCATGATCACGCACATCAGCAGCACCAGCCCGAAAAACACCACAGCGTAGCCCAGCACGGCGGTGACGCCGGCGTCGCCCACGTTCAGCCTGCCGGCGGTAAGCGCGAGAGTATTCATACGTCTCCCTCCTTACGCCTCGGTGATGGTGTAGGTGGCCACGTTCTCCTCCTTGGCCTTGCGATCCTGGAAGAACTTCTCCGCCTGATCCGGGAAGCAGATGTAGCTCATCACATCCTCCTCGGAGCGGCACAGGTCGCCCAGGGCCTCCCGGGCGGCCTTGAACTCCTCGCCGGTGCGCTTGGAGTCCTCAATGCGGCAGTCCACGGGCTTGCCGCCCTCGCCCAGGATCTTGGCCTCCAGCTCGGGGCTGACGGGGGCGGGGGCGATGCCGTACTCGCCCTTGAAGTAGTTCTTGATCTCCTTGGAGATCTGCTTGTACCGCTCGCCCATCAGCACGTTGGTGACGGCCTGGTTGCCCACCATCTGGGACAGGGGGGTCACCAGCGGGGGATAGCCCAGGTCGGCCCGGACGCTGGGGATCTCGGCCAGGGCGGCGTCGAACTTGTCCATGGCGTTGAGATCCTTCAGGTTGGCGATCATGTTGGACAGCATCCCGCCGGGCACCTTGTACACCAGGGCCTGGGAATCGGTGGCCATGCTCTTGGGGTTGATGAGGCCGGAATCCACATACTTCTGCTTGATGGGCTTGAAGTAGTCGTTGACCTTGTTGATCACGTCCTCGTTGAGGCCGGTGTCCACACCGTACTGCTGGAGGGCGTAGAACATGGTCTCGGTGGCCGCCTGGCTGGTGCCGTTGGAGAAGCAGGAGGTGGCGGTGTCGATGACGTCCACCCCGGAGTCGATGGCCTTCATCAGGGTCATGTAGGCCATGCCGGTGGTGCAGTGGGTGTGGAGGATGATGGGCATATCGCCGATGGCGTCCTTGATGCCCTTGATGAGGCCCTCGGCCTCGTTGGGGCTCATGGTGCCCGCCATGTCCTTCAGGCAGATGGTGTCGAAGCCCATGTTCTTGAGCTCCTTGCACATTTCCACGTACTTGGCCACGGTGTGCACCGGGCTCTGGGTGTAGGAGATGCAGCCGGAGGCCACGGTGCGCTTGTTGGCGTACTTCTTGGTGGCCTCCAGGGCGGTGGTGATGTTGCGGAAGTCGTTGAGGGCGTCGAAGATGCGGATCACGTCGATGCCGTTCTTGATGGACAGCTCCACGAACTTCTCCACCACGTCGTCGTGGTAGTGCTTGTAGCCCAGCAGGTTCTGGCCCCGGAGCAGCATTTGCAGCCGGGTGTTGGGCATATTCTTGCGGATGTTGCGCAGCCGCTCCCAGGGATCCTCTCCCAGGTAGCGCAGGCAGGAGTCAAAGGTGGCGCCGCCCCAGCACTCCACCGAGTAGTAGCCGGCCTTGTCCATGGTGGACAGGATGTCGGCGTAGTCGGAGTAGGGCAGGCGGGTGGCCATCAGGGACTGGTTTGCGTCACGGAGCACGGTCTCCGTGAACTGAACCTGTTTCTTCAAATTGGATACACCTCCAAATTTCTCTTGGCTTGGTTCCGGTCGGGGGCGGGAAAACGGAGCGCCGCGCCGAAGCACGGCGCCCTCGTTCGCCCGGTCTATGCAGTTCAATGGGGCCCCCGCGCGAGCCCAGCGAAGCGGGTCGCGTGGGGAGAGGTGGAACAAAGGGAGCGGGCGGAGCTTTCGCCGTCAGGCGGAAGCGCAGCAGAGCGGACTTTGTTACACCGACGGGCCGGCCTCCACCAGGGCCTTGCCGGCGTCGTTGCCGGTGTACTTCACGAAGTTCTTCACGAAGCGGCCGGCCAGATCCTTGGCCTTGGTGTCCCACTCAGAGGCGTCGGCGTAGGTGTCCCGGGGATCCAGGATGGCGGGGTCAACGCCGGGCAGGGCGGTGGGCACCGCCAGGTTGAAGTAGGGGATGGTCTTGGTCTCGGCCTTCAGGATGGAGCCGTCCAGGATGGCGTCGATGATGCCGCGGGTGTCCTTGATGGAGATGCGCTTGCCGGTGCCGTTCCAGCCGGTGTTCACCAGGTAGGCCTTGGCGCCGGACTTCTCCATCTTCTTCACCAGCTCCTCACCGTACTTGGTGGGGTGCAGCTCCAGGAAGGCCTGGCCGAAGCAGGCGGAGAAGGTGGGGGTGGGCTCGGTGATGCCCCGCTCGGTGCCGGCCAGCTTGGAGGTGAA
>JAETQF010000012.1 GCA_021770845.1 Oscillospiraceae bacterium | reverse complement strand
GGAAAACAAAACGCCAATCGCGTCTCTCTTTCCTGCTGTTTTCTGCCCGGATGTATCATTTTATGCTTTGCGGCCTGCCTGGATATTTCCCAGGCAGGCCGCTTTTCGACAGGCTGAAAAGACCAATTTGGTCTTTTGAAAATTCCTCAGACCTCCTGTCCCCGCCGGCGGCCATTTTTTCTGCCTCATATTGCTTCCCGGTAAGATAAGTCTTTTGCTCATCCGTGAGATTGCGCCGCCCGAGCTGGTTCCGGCACATCCAGGCAATAGCCGCCCACTTGTCAGTGAATTCCATTTGTTTTACTTTATATGGGATTTCCGGGTTCCTTGCTCTTTGATAACTTTGGCCCGGCGGATAGTGTTGCTGGAGATTCCGGCGATTTGAGCTAAGGATTCATCGGTGCGGGATTGTTGCTCCCGTTCGTGAGAATTCTCACGAACGGTTTGATTTTGCTTGAGCCCAGCAACTTGTCTCTCCTTTGCCTTCGCCGCAATCAGCGGCTCCAAAACAAAGGCCAGATCCGCCCGCTGGTAGTTCGTTAGGTTCCTGCGTCTTTTTTGCAATCCCCGCCGCACTTGCAGGACGTGGCCCGCGAGTACCAGGCAATCCAATCCGACAGTCTCATAGTACATAGCCATTCCTGCCGGTTGCGCCGGTGGAACAGTACCGGCGTCCCATCGTTGAATTGCTCGCTGTCCCGGACGGCCTGGGCCATAGCCTCCGGGACATTCAACCTCTCCACGCGCTTGATCTCCGGGTGTACGCCGGGGATCCCGATTACATCCGGCGTTTCTCCGAAAGAAACGGGTTTCCCCGGCTCTGCTGGTATACCGTGGGCCTGGAGTATGCGGCAAATCTCCAATTCACCACCCCTACCCTTTTTCTGCTGTGATTTACCCATTTTTCTCCTTTCACGTTTTGGCGGGTTACGCCTGGTTACACCTAATACACAACTTTCGCATATGAGAGATAAAAATTGAATATTTAAGAAGTTGCTCCACAGACGTAACCAGGCGTAACCTGTGCTTTCAATCCGTTGCGCCCCAATGGTTCTCAGTTCCACTAAAATTTTGCAGGCGTAACCCAACCCATGTTTTTCTGTTCTTCGGCGTAATTTTTTGATACCCCGCCCGTTCCATTGCATCGGCAAAATCATTTTCCCGGCGTACATATTCCCCGGTCTCCACTGCCCAGTCTTTGAAACGTGTGTACAGTTCCCGTGCCCCAACCCTGGCCCCCGGTTCACGCACGCAACACTCTGCGATAAACCGCTCCAGCCAGTTCTCACGATCCCGATACACTTCGGTGGCCTCCGCTACCACGTCCGGGACGGTCAGCTTGAAGTCGTTCTCTATGAACATCTTGGCACCCTGCATGATCCACGACATGATGAATCGGCCTGCGTGCTCCACCAAGTAGTCGGCATAGTTTTGCCGTCCGGTGTCCTCCGGGATCACAGCGCTGAAGGGTACGATACACAGCCGTCTCCAGGTTCCGCTGTCGGTGCTACCTACGCGGGGAAGAAAATTCGTGAATAAAATCAACGTGTGCGAGGGTACGATGTCCTCGGGCTGCCGGTACTTCTCCTCAATGGTCAATCTGTCCGTAGACGCCAGCCGCTTTAAGGTGCTGGTGCTCAATCGCTGGTGCTCCTCCATCTCGGCGGCAACAACCAACCGCTTGCCCCTCAGCGTGGCCAGGGACGCGCCCCGGCGCTGCTTATCGGTGGTTAGCACGTCCGGGTCGATACTCCCCGCATAATCCCCAAGGGCGGTGGATATGGCATTCCAGAACGTGGATTTCCCATTGCGCCCGCTACCGTTGCAGATGATGATCCCCTCGTGATAGACGTGGCCGATTGCGGCCATACCAACCAACATTTGAAGGAAGGTATACAACGAGGCGTCGTTGCAGGTGATTGTTTGCATAAACTCAACCCAAAGTTGTGCACCTTCCGGGTCAACCTCCGGCGTGGCCGCGGTGATCTTTGTGCAGAACTTATAGGGGCTGTCGATATCGTGGGGCTTGATAGCACCGGTGCGCAGGTCGATGATCCCGCCGGGGGTGTTCAGCAAGAATGGATCAGCATCCAGCTTGCCTGCCCGAACAACAAGGGATGGCTTTGCCAGATCCAGCATACCCCGCACCCGGGCTGCGCTCCGGGACTTTTTGGCATGGTCAAGGTATTCCGCTGCCGACCTCACCGCCTGTTTTGCTTTTTTCAATTCCTCGGCTGCCCCCGGCATTTCATTGGAAGCCTGCTCTTTTGCGTCTGCTTCTTGATGGACGGCCTCGCTATAGTCGGCTCGCGCATCGTCCAGCATGGCATCTGTCAGGACGATGGCGGCATCCGTGGCCTTGTGCTCGTTCTGTTCCCATCGCTGGCCATTGAAGTACAACCACCCCAGGGCATCGCACCAGCACAGCACGCCCTTATACGCAGAAACCAACAAGGCTGCATTTCCGGCATCAGAAAAGTCGGTTGGTTTGAATTCTCCCAAGCGCTATCCACCGGCCCTTTCAATTGCGTCCGCAACCGCGACGATCTCCGCCGCCCGTTTACGCATACTACGAACACACCGCGCCCGCTCGTGGTCATTGCCGGGTAGGTAGTAGCCGCCTGTTGCCCTGCTGCTTTCCAAAATTGGAACACCTCCAAGCCGTTCTTGCCGAATCATAAGCCTGATTGTTCGGTTGGGCAGGTGCAACAGCTCTCGGAGGTGGCGCATTGGGATTGCGCGTTCTTCGCCGTGGAGGAGAAAATCAGCGATATGTACCGCTTGCCTCGACGAAGCGTCTGTGATAAACTGTTGGTGGAGATGTGGCCCTGCTTGTGAGGCTGGCTCCGTTTCCACTTTGCCGTCCTGGTGCTGCAACACCGGGGCGGCTTTCCTTGTACCACGAATCATTCCGCGCCTCCCGTGCCGCACTGAGCCCGCACCCACGCCCGTAACCCCTCAGCAGATATAAGGGTTCGCGCACCAACCTTAAATGCCGGGAAATCCGCCCGCCTCATCAACGTGTAAACTACGGGGCGGCTCACCCCCAATACCTCGGCGGCCTCGGCGGCGGAATACGTGAGCTTGTCCACCATCATCCCGCCTCCTTCGCCAGCTGGTCGATGATGGAGAAAATCTTCTCCTTTTCATCATTGGGCAGTTCCTTCCTGAGCTTGCGGGACAGCGAACAGTCCGCAATCCCCAGGGCTTCCGCAATCTGCCAGAGTTTCACCCCGGATCCCGCAGCGGTTCTTCGGATGTCCTGATTCTTCATTTTGGCACCTCCTAAAAGTTGTTGTTGACGCTTCAAAAATCGTCTGCTATAATTATATATGGCAACAACAAGAGCGTCAATAGTTCGCACAAATGTTTCAACACGAATTTACACGTATGTTGCATTTTTGTTTGGGGTGATTACGAATGAAGCAATCAAGGAAAGAAAAAGACCGCTTTCCAGAATTTAGAGAGCGGTTTCGCGAGCTGCAAGGAACCCGCACAAACACTGAGTTTGCGGACTTTTTGGGAATGTCGCGGCAAACAGTAGGCTTCTACTGTAACGGGGATAGGGTGCCAGATGCCATCGGAGTACGGGACATTGCAAAAAAGTGTGATGTGTCTGCTGACTGGTTGCTTGGGTTGTCTGACACAAAGACATTCGATGGAGAGTTCCGGCAAGTGTGTAATTTTACAAAACTATCCGAAGATGCTGTTAAATTTCTTAAATATATTGCAGACAATCCAGAAGAACCGAAAAGTGATATGCTACCACTTGTATTATCACTAATTTTGGAAAATTATCGTTTTCTTCAGATACTTGGCGGTATTGCTCTTGCTTGTAACTTGGAATATAAATATGATGGGCCCGGGGACATTGAGAAAATCGAAAAATTTGAAAAAGAACACCGCGAGGAACTCCAGCAGATGGGCGCTTCCGTGTGGGCCACAGGTGCAACGTCGGATATGTTTTTGAGCCAAGCTGTTGACAGGTTCATGGATTGTGCGAAAGAAGTGCGACACCAATTTTCAAGAAATGTGTAACGGCAAAACCGCCCCCAGTGCTGACACACCAGGGACGGCTATAGGGGCAACAAACTTTGACTGCCTGTTGCCCTCTTATCATAACACATGACAGGAGGAAAAATCAATGCCAAAGAAAAACGCCCAGAATAGCGGCACTATCCGGCAGCGTCCCGATGGACGCTGGGAGGCCAGGGTCACCACCGGCGTCAACCCCGGCACCGGAAAGCCAATCCGGCGAAGCATATACGGCAACACTCAGGCGGCGGTCAGGAAAGAAATGACCGCCATCCTCCGGGAACTGGACAGAGGGACATATCAGCCCCCCAACAAGATCACTGTATCAGTGTGGATGGAGGAATGGTTGAATACTTTTTGTGCGGGCAAGGTAAAGCTCCTGACCTTCCAGAGCTACCAGGGCATTATCAAAAACCACATTGTTCCAGCTATCGGGGCTGTGGAGCTCCAGGCCGTCAAGGGCACTCACGTCCAGCGCCTGTATAACTCCATGACGCGAGCGGGCCTATCCGGGAAAACAACCAAGAATGTGTCCGCCGTGCTGCACAAGGCGTTCAGCACAGCCTTGAAGCAGGGGATCATAGCCGCCAACCCCTGTGACGCGGCGGAGCTGCCCAAAGCGGAGCATAAAGAGATCCGCCCACTCGCGGACGATGAAATTCCCTTGTTCTTGTCTGCTATAGACAAATCCCCTATGCGTAACGCCTATGCCCTGTGCCTGTTTGCGGGTCTGAGGGAGGGGGAGTGCTTGGGCCTCTCTTGGAAGCAAGTGGATTTTGAGAAAGGCCGGATCACGGTGAGCCAGCAGCTCCAACGGGAGAAGGTTAAAGGCGGCACATACTATATCGCACCCAGCACCAAAAGCGGCAAGCCCCGCACCATTGAGCCGCCACCCATCGCCTTTGAATACCTCCGGGCCGAGCGGGTGAAGCAGATGGAGAACCGGCTGAAAGCTGGGCCCATCTGGAGCAACCCGGACGATTTGGTGTTCACAGATGAAGCCGGGGGCCACTATGCCATCCACACCTTCTACAAGCGTTTCAAGACCATTGCGGCCAGTATTGGCCGCCCAGACGCGCGTCCCCACGACCTCCGGCACACAGCGGCCACCGTTGCCATTGCCAGCGGCGCGGACATTAAGAGCGTCCAAGACCTGCTGGGCCATGCCACAGCCTCATTTACCCTGAATGTCTATGCCCATACCTCCGAACAGATGATGAAGGACACGGCGGCGCGGATGCAGAGCTATTATGACGGGCTGGCCGCAAAGGGATAAATTTGGCTGGTAGGGGTAAAGGTAGGGGTCAAATAGATTTCCACCGCTCAGAAAAAGAACTTTTTAAGTCAGAAATATTCAAGTAGAAAGTAAGAATCCCTATATTCTTAACGAATACAGGGATTTCTTTTGGCGCGGAAGGAGGGATTTGAACCCTCGCACGGTTTTACCCGCCTACTCCCTTAGCAGGGGAGCCCCTTCGACCTCTTGGGTACTTCCGCGTGTCGAAAACATCAAACATGATGAAATTGTAATCTGGCGGAGAGAGTGGGATTCGAACCCACGGCCCTTGCGGGTCACCGGTTTTCAAGACCGGCTCCTTAAACCACTCGGACATCTCTCCCTATCGGAAAACCGTCCAAACGCAAGTAGTATCATAGCATATCCCCGCCCGTTTGTCAACGGTCAAATTCCCCGGGAATTCTGTAAAAGCGGATCTTGCCTTTCCCTCTTTTTTCCCATTCAAACGCCCCACCCCCGGCACTGCTCCCTGCCGGGGGTGGGGCAAAACAATTTAGAATGCGCCGCTATGGCGTTCTTACTTCAAAACGGTCTCGCAAAGCACATTCAGCAGCTTGGCCAGCTCCGCGCGGGTGGTCTGTCCGGCAGGCCGCAGCGTGGCGTCCTCCTGATAGCCCTCATAGAGCTTGACGCTGACAGCCCACTTCATAGCCGCCAGGGCCTCCTCGGAGATCTGATCCGCATCGGCAAAGCTGCTGAGATCCTGCTCCACAGTCTTGGATCCGGCAAACCGCCACAGCAGAATGGCCAAATCCTCCCGGGTGATGGGGCCGTTCACCAGCTCCAGGCCTTCGGAATAGCCCTTTTCTTCCGCCCAGGCCAGGGCCTCGGCAAACCAGTTGTCGCCGGTATCCTTCAGCTCCGCGCCTGCAAGCCGGGCCAGAATCACCGCGGCCTGGCTCCCATAGGCAGGGGTACCGGGATCAAACGCAGCGGCGCTCTTACCCAGCATCAGGTTGTTCTCCACAGCGTAGGCCACGTTGGGAGCATACCACGCGTCGGAGTCCACATCGTCAAAGGCCATAATAATGGAATAATCCGGCAGCTTGCCCATGACGGAGGGCTTGAACACCGTGTCCTTGTCGATCTTGCCCGCCTCGTAGTCCTGGCTGAAGGCCCACAGCTCCTCCATGATCTGCCTGGCATAGCCATAGGTTTCCCGGGCAATGGCCTTGCCCAGGGCGGTGGCACTCGCTTGCGCCAGGGCGGGATCCGCCTTGTAGAGGTTCAGCATAGCCTTGTCCACGGCGGCCTGCTTCTCAATGAGCGCGGTCTGGTACTCCTCCCAGAACGCCTTGACGTTGACGCCGTAGTGCTCCCGATCATTGTCGCACATATCGTTCAGCGCGGCGAACACCCAGAACATGGAGTTCTCCGGCAGATCGGCGGGGCTGTTCACCACGTCACCGAACAGCTCCATATCCTCCCTCGGATTATAGTACGCCCAGTTCTCGCCGTCATTGTTTGTCCAGTCGCAGTGATACACACTGTCCGTCTCGCTGATCAGTGCGGAGTAGAAGGGCAGGAACACGGAGTACTCCGAGCGGTTCATCGCCAGCCACTCGATGGTGGCCAGCTCGGCGGGCAGCGTGTCGTCATGGCGCACCTCAAAGAGGTGCACCTCCGCCTGATGCTCATTGCCCACAGACCAGATGCCGTCGTCCTTATTGGAGTCGTAGTCGGTGCCCTCGCCCCGGGCGGCAAAGAAACGCATAGCCTCAAAGGTGGTCAGCTTGCGGTCGGTGTCGAACAGGTAGGAGATGGGGCCGCCCAGCTCCGCGCTGTGGAGCATCTCCTCGCCGTCATAGCCGCTGATATCCAGCTCGGCGGCCATGGCCGGATTCAGGTAGTGCACACCCTGCCAGAAGCGGGTGTACTGGCTGTTCCCGTCGTCGGTGCCATAGGTCTCGCGGATGTTGACCTTGGTGATCTTGTCGCCCTCCTTGTACTTGTCCGCGTCGTACTGGGAGGACACCAGGAAGCCATTCTCCAGCGGCAGGGAGATCAGCCCCTTGGAGGCGACCACGTTGTCCGTGTCCGCCGTGTCGATCTCGCCCATGGTGACAATGTTGGGGTTGATGGACACCTTGTCGGCGGGCAGCTTCACCGCCACATAGTTGTGGGCGGAGACAACCAGGAAATTCCAGACCTCCTCGGTGTCGCCGATGAGGATAGAGTTATAGTAATCGCCGTCTTCCCCGGCGCCGTACTCGTCCAAGATGTCGGCCAGGATCTGCACGCCGTCCCGGGCAGAGGTGGCGGACTGGAGGATCACCCCGGCGATGGACAGCTCGCAGATGCCCTCATCGGCGGGGGGATCGAACTCGTCCAGCACCGGGTTATAGATGGTGGACACGGTGGCGGTGACGGACACGCCATTTTCGTTGATGCCCGCTTGGGCGTAGGCAGGGATGACCACATTGCCGTCGTCGTCTACGATATTTTCGCCGTACTCCAGGGAGTCCCGGACGTAGGTGTAGCGGTAGGTGTGGGCGGGCCAGGGCATGGTGAAGCCATACGAGTCCTCATACATCTCGCCCTCGGCATGATCCGCGGCCTCAATGACCTGGAAGATCTTGGCGTAATGCTCGCCGATGTCCTCACCGCGGCCAAAGAAAGTGGATCCGTTCTCAGTCAGCTCGCTGCCGACGAATAGACTGGTGCAGGCGCTGGCGCTGGAAAGGGTGACGCTCACCGTGAGTACAGCGGCCAGCACCACCGCGCCCAACCGTTTCCAATGCTTCATGTTCGTTCCTTCTTTCTTAAAAGTTCCCCTCCAGGGGATCATCCAAACTGTAGCACCGGAAAAAGCGTTTTGTCAAGCGATTTTTTCCAATGTATCATTTCCATTTTCCCCCTTAAAATTTTCCCCGAAAAAATTGTCTTTTCCCGTAACCGCGCCCCTTCCTTTTCGTATATACTAATGGAACCCACCTCACAGAGCTTTGGAGGTACGCCCATGGACGAGCGCGCGCTGGTCAAAAAACTGAACAGGGGCAGCAGGAGCGCCCTGGACGCGGCGGTGAAGCGATTCACCCCCTACGTCAGCGCGGTCATTCTCCGGGCGCTGGCGGGCCGCGCCTGCCGGGAGGATGTGGAGGAGCTGTGCGCCGACGTGTTCGTGGCCCTGTGGGCCAACGCCCCGGGGCTGGATCCGGTCGTCCTTGAGGACAGCATTGCCGGCTCTGTCACGTTGAACCGGATCACCCTGTCCCCTCTGTCCCTCCGGGCGGAGTTTACCAGCCCCGACGACTCCCCGCCCATCCCCCTCCTGCACTTCCTCTGGAAGGACGGCAGTGTGTCTCCCGCCCGCCAGCTGGGGATCCGAGGCGGCGCTTCCGGCTACCGCCATGTCGGTGCCGGTGAGCTCTGGCAGCTGGATGAAACCTGGACGCTGAACTCCATCCAGGATCTCTCCCAGATGGAGGCGGTGGTGTTCGGCGGCATGGCCTATCCCCTGGACGGCGGCGCGCCCTGCCCGGTGGACGTGGACACCCTCCCCCTGCGCGAGCTGAAGCCCTGAGCCCTCCCCCGCTCTGCTCCACACAGCCGGCAAAGGCCGTGGCCCCTTTGGGGCCGCGGCCTTCCGTGCGTCGGATGGGTTTTCTCTTGTCATTTCTTCCGGGCGGACGTCCGCTTCTTCTTGCCCTTCCGGCCGCCGAACACCCCGGCCACCGCCCCGCCGCACAGGCACCCGGCCAGCTCCACCAGCGCCTGGGATCCGAGCTGAAAGCCCTCCCCCATCAGCAGGCTCACCGCCAGAATGAGCAGGCAGCACACCGCCCCCACCGCCAGGCCAGCCAGCAGCCGCCGGGCGCTCCACCGGGAACAGGCCAGCAGCCCGCCGATGAGGCAGCCCAGCACGCAGGCCGCCGCCGTCACCTGGGCCGCCGCGTCCTCCTTCAGGATCCCGTTGGACACCGCCACCGCCCCCAGCAGGAGCACCATCAGCTCCACCCCCAGGGCCAGCAGGCCGCCCAGCGCCACCGCCGTCACCATCTGGGCGGCGTTGGCCCCCTGGGCCTCCCCCTTCCGCATACAAAAGCACCCCTTTCCTATGGTGATATACCATATGCGAAAGGGGTGCTTGTCATGCCTGGGAATGCCGTTACTTGTCCTCTTTTTTGTCCTTCTTGTCCTTTTTCTCCGGCTTTTCAGCCACGGGCTCCTCGGTGCTCTGGGTGCCCTTGCTGGAGATGGCCCACTTGGTGAACTCGATCCGGACGCGATCCGCGCCGGTCTCCAGCACCACGGTCTTTTCCTTCACCGCGCACACGGTGCCCACAATGCCGCCGATGGTGGTGATCTCGTCCCCCACCTTCAGGCTGCTGCGCATCTCCTCGGCGGCCTTTTTCTTCTTGTTCTCCGGGCGGATGAGCAGGAAGTACATGACGCCGATCATGACCACGATCATCAGAATGGACGGAAGCATGGATCCGGGGCCAGCGGCGGCGGCTGCGATTTTAAGCATATGAGTTCCTCCTATGTCAAGATGCGGGCCGGCTTGCGGCCCTTCTGTCTCACGGCATTAGAGTTATTATACCGGAATGAACTGGTAAAGACAAGCCCTTTTTCAAAAATATATTTTCCTCCCGCCGGCCGCCCCTATTTTTCTTTTGTAAAGTCCCTCGGTTTTCTTGCTTTTTCCCCGGTAATCTGTTACACTGAAATATCATTTGCCAATCCTCAAAGAAAGGTACTTAACAGTATGATTACAATACAGAATACGCCCGTCCGCTGGCAGGACGGCCGCTTCCTCCCCGCCGGCGCCGCCCCGGGCGGCGAGGGCACCATGGCCCGCTCCATCCTCCTGGCCCACAATACATCCGGCGACCCCGGCCGCCTGTCCCTCCGGTTCGACGCCATGGCCTCCCACGACATCACCTACGTGGGCATTATCCAGACCGCCCGGGCCTCCGGCATGACCGAGTTCCCCCTGCCCTACGTGCTCACCAACTGCCACAACTCCCTGTGCGCGGTAGGCGGCACCATCAACGAGGACGACCACGTGTTCGGCCTGTCCGCCGCCAAGAAGTACGGCGGCGAGTTCGTCCCCGCCCATCAGGCCGTCATCCACTCCTATATGCGGGAGCGGTACGCCGCCCCGGGCAGGATGATCCTGGGCTCCGACTCCCATACCCGCTACGGGGCCTACGGCTGCATGGGCGTCGGCGAAGGCGGCCCGGAGCTGGCCCGGCAGCTTCTGCGCAAAACCTACGACATTGCCTTCCCTAAAATCATCGCCGTCTACCTCACCGGAACCCCCCGGCCCGGCGTGGGGCCCCAGGACGTGGCCCTGGCCCTGGTGGGGGCCACCTTCAAAAGCGGCGCGGTGAAAAACGCCGTGCTGGAGTTCTTCGGCCCCGGCGTGGCCAGCCTCTCCATGGACTACCGCTCCGGCATCGACGTGATGACCACCGAGACCACCTGCCTGTCCTCCGTCTGGCAGACGGACGAGCAGACCAGAACCGCCCTGGCCCTGCTGGGCCGGGTGGACGGCTATCGGAAACTGGCCCCGGCGGAAGGCGCCTGCTACGACGGCGTCGTCACCGTGGAGCTGGACAAGGTGGAGCCCATGATCGCCCTGCCCTTCCACCCCTCCAACGCCTACCCCATCCGGGAGTTCAAGGCCAACATGGCGGATCTCCTCCACCAGGTGGACAAGGACGCGGCGGAGCAGCTGGGCGCGAAAAACGCCCCCTCCCTGCTGCGCAAGGCCATCGGCGGCCAGTTCCGGGTGGATCAGGGCGTCATCGCCGGCTGTTCCGGCGGCACCTTCCAGAACCTGACGCGGGCCGCCGAAATTCTGAAGGACTGCTCCACCGGCTCCGGCGCCTTCTGGCTGTCCTGCTACCCCGGCTCCATGCCCATCAACCTGGAGCTCACCCGGAACGGCGCCATCGCCCAGCTGATGGCGGCGGGGGCGTCCATCCGCTCCTGCTTCTGCGGCCCCTGCTTCGGCGCCGGGGACGTGCCCGCCAACGGGGCCTTCTCCATCCGCCACTCCACCCGCAACTTCCCCAACCGGGAGGGCTCCAAGCCCGGGAACGGCCAGATCTCCTACGTAGCCCTGATGGACGCCCGCTCCATCGCCGCCACCGCCCGGATGGGCGGCGTCCTCACCGGCGCGGACGAGCTGCCCGACGTGCCCGCCGACCGGCCCGACGAGCACTGGGTCTATGACGATCACCCCTACCAGTCCCGGGTCTACTTCGGCGTGGGCAACCCCCAGCCCGAGGCGGAGCTGGTGTTCGGCCCCAACATCGCCGACTGGCCGGAGCAGATCCCCCTGCCGGACAACCTGCTGCTGACGGTGTGCTCCGCCATCTACGACCCGGTGACCACCACCGACGAGCTCATCCCCTCCGGGGAGACCTCCTCCTACCGCTCCAACCCCCTGCTGCTGTCCGAGTTCGCCCTGTCCCGGAAGGATCCCCAGTACGTCCCCCGGGCCAAGGCCGTCCAGACAACGGAGCGCCTGCGCCGCGCCGACCCCGCCGATCCCGAGGTGAAGAAGGCCCTGGGACACTTCGATCCCGTCCACACCGGCCTGGGCTCCCTGATCATGGCCCTGAAGCCCGGGGACGGCTCCGCCCGGGAGCAGGCCGCCTCCTGCCAGCGGGTGCTGGGGGGCTGCGCCAACATCGCTGAGGAGTACGCCACCAAGCGGTACCGCTCCAACGTGGTAAACTGGGGGATGCTGCCCTTTGTGGCGGCGGATTTGAAGCAGCTGGATCTCCAGCCCGGGGATCAGGTGTACCTCCCGGGCATCCGCGCCCTGCTGGAGGGGGACGGCGAAACCATCACCGCCGCAATTCTGCGGCGCGGCGGCGAAACCCCCGTCACCCTGTCCCTGCCCGGCCTCACCCGGGAGGAGCGGGACATTATTCTGGCGGGCTGCCTCATCAACTACTACGCGGACTAAAAAGCGCCCCTCCGGATGAACCGGAGGGGCGCTTTCGCTCTGTCTTACCGCATCCGCAGCAGCCGCTCGATGTGCTTATACAGCAGGAAGGTGATGATGGAATCCGCCACGCCCTTGAGCAGGTTGAAGGGCGCCACGGCGAACAGTACCAATGTATTCACGCTGGTGATACTGGGGTTGATATCGGTGCCCATGCCGATGATCACGTCCAGCGGCATATCGTACAGCACGGAAAAGGCGGGGATCAGGTAGACCGCGTTGAACAGGCTGCCCACTACCGTGATGCACACGGTGCCCACGGCCATGCCGATGACGGCGCCCTTCTTGGTCTTATTGGCGAAGTACACCACCGAGGCGGGCAGGATCAGGGCGCAGCCCACCACAAAGTTGGCCAGATCGCCCACAAAGGCGGTGGAGGTGCCCTTCAGGAACAGCTTGAGCACCACCTTCAGAAACTCGCACACCACCCCGGCCACCGGGCCCATGGAGAAGGAGCAGATCAGCACCGGGATCTCGCTGAAGTCGATCTCATAGAAGGCCGGGGCGAAGGGCAGGGGAAACTCCAGATACATCAGCACGGCGGCGATGGCGGCGAAGATGCCCACATAGGCCACCCGGCGGGCCGGGGACTGCTTCACCGGCTTGAGCCACAGCTTCTCCAGCAGCAGGGCCGCCACAAAGATGCCCGCGAACACCAGCAGGCACATCAGCAGGAACATCACGTTCTCCTGCACCGCCGCCCACAGCTTTGACAGATTTTCCAACATAACAAAAACCTCCTGAAATAGTCTGAAACGCCTGAAAAGACTGTCTTCCAGGCGCAACACTACCTCAAGAGGGGCCGCGCGTCTTCTTCCATCCGGACTGTAACCGTTGGTTCCGGAGTTTCACCGGATCCACCGCTTTCGCGGGTTGCGGACTGTACCGCCAGTGGGGACTTTCACCCCGCCCTGAAGACACTCATTCACTTGTTCCGTGCCCTATTATAGGCCCAACCGGCAAAAAATGCAAGCCCCTTTTTTGTCGCCTTCTGTCGAAATTTTTAAAACTAACGTTCTATTTTTCCCTTGACGGCTCCCCGCTGATATTATACAATTGTACTAATCAGAGGAAGGGGGGAGTCCCGTGGCCATAGAATCCGGCCGCACCTGCTGTTTTACGGGCCACCGCCCGGACAAGCTGCCCTGGGGGGATGACGAGACCGACCCCCGCTGCGCCGCCCTGAAGGACGGACTGCGCCGGGAGATCCGGGCGCTGTACTGCCGGGGCTATCGGCACTTCATCTCCGGCATGGCCATGGGCTGCGACCTCTACTTTGCCGAGGCCGCCCTGGAGTTGCGGGACAGCCTCCCCGGCCTCACGGTGGAAGGGGCGGTGCCCTGCCCCACCCAGGCGGATCGCTGGCCGGAGGGGCAGCGCCGCCGCTGGCGCTCCATCCTGGATCGCTGCGACCTGGAGACGGTGGTGCAGCAGCACTATGACCGCTACTGTATGCACCGCCGGGATCGGTATCTGGTGGATCGGGCGGCGGCGGTGCTGGCGGTATTTGACGGCACGCCGGGAGGCACCCAGTACACCTTGAACTATGCCATGGACAAGGGGCTGGACATCCTCCTGCTGGATCCCCTCCGCCCGGAGGCTGACGCCGTGAGGCTGACGCTGTAAAACTTCCGCCCATAAACCAGGCCCCCCGGCTTTCGCCGGGGGGCCGTTCTCCTTATTGGGGATTAGGGGCGTAGCTGGGGCTTCCTATGCTGACACAAACTCCCCCGGCTATGCCGGGGGAGTTTGTAACCACCTTATTGGGGATTGAGGGTGTAGTTGGGGGCTTCCTTGGTGATATAGATGTCGTGGGGGTGGGACTCCTTCAGACCGGCGGCGGTGATCTGAGTGAACTGCGCCCGGGTGCGCAGCTCGTCGATGGTGCCGCAGCCGCAGTAGCCCATGCCCGCCCGCAGGCCGCCCATCATCTGATAGATGGTGTCGGCCACCGGGCCCTTGTAGGGCACCCGGCCCTCCACGCCCTCGGGCACCAGCTTCTTGTTGTTCTGCTGGAAGTACCGATCCTTGGAGCCCTGGGACATGGCCCCCAGGGAGCCCATGCCCCGGTAGACCTTGAACTGGCGGCCCTGGTACACCTCGGTGTCGCCGGGGGACTCCTCGCAGCCCGCCAGCAGGGAGCCCAGCATCACCACGTTGCCGCCGGCGGCGATGGCCTTGGCGATGTCGCCGGAGTACTTGATGCCGCCGTCGGCGATGATGGGCACGTCGTACTCCGCCGCCACCTGGGCCGCGTCAAACACGGCGGTGACCTGGGGCACGCCGATGCCCGCCACCACCCGGGTGGTGCAGATGGAGCCGGGGCCGATGCCGATCTTCACGCAGTCCGCCCCCGCCTCGATGAGGGCCCGGGTGCCCTCGGCGGTGGCCACGTTGCCCGCCACCAGCTGCACGTCGGGGTACAGGGACTTGATGCGCATGACGCACTCCAGGATGTTCCGGGAGTGGCCGTGGGCGGAATCCAGGCACAAAACGTCCGCCCCCGCCTCCACCAGCGCCGCCACCCGATCCAGCACGTCGGCGGTGACGCCGATGGCCGCCGCCACCAGCAGCCGGCCCTTCTCGTCCCGGGCGGAGTTGGGGTACACCTGGGCCTTCTCAATGTCCTTGATGGTGATGAGGCCCTTCAGGTGGAACTGGTCGTCCACAATGGGCAGCTTCTCGATCTTGTGCTGGCGGAGGATCTCCCGGGCCTGATCCAGGGTGGTGCCCTCCGGGGCGGTAACCAGGTGATCCCGGGTCATCACGTTGTCGATGAGCTGGTTCATGTCCGTCTCGAACTTCATGTCCCGGTTGGTGATGATGCCGATGAGCTTGCCGCCGTCGCAGATGGGCACGCCGGAGATGCGGAACTTGGCCATCAGCTCGTCCGCCTCGGCCAGGGTGTGGCCCGGGCCCAGCCAGTAGGGGTTGGTGATGACCCCGTTCTCGCTGCGCTTCACGATGTCCACCTGCTCGGCCTGGGCCCCGATGGACATATTCTTATGGATCACGCCGATGCCGCCCTCCCGGGCCAGGGCGATGGCCATGCGGGACTCCGTCACCGTATCCATGGCCGCGCTCATCACCGGGATGTTCAGGGTGACCTTTTTGGTCAGCCGGGTGTGCAGATCCACGTCCGCCGGGAGCACGTTGCTCTCCGCGGGGATCAGCAGCACATCATCGAAGGTGAGGCCAGTCTTGACAAACTTTTCATTCCAGGCGAATTGGGCCATAGTCCACTCCTCCACTTTCGTAAAATTTGGATTTTTTCTATTGTACGATCAACCCGTCCTCCTGTCAAGGACAACCAACTACAACGTCATTTTTCGGCACTTTTGCCCATGAGAACTGCCGGACAAGCTCTTGCGCTGTGACTTTTTCCGGCCTGTCCAGCAGCCCCGCGCAGCAGGCCAGCAGCCCGGTGAGCTCCTGGGGCGTGTACCGCGCCCGGAGGGCGCCCATGTCCAGATCCCGATCCCGCTTGGCCAGCCGCCGCCCGTCGGGGGCCAGCAGCAGGGGCGTGTGGAAGAACCGGGGCGGCTCATAGCCCAGCACCCGGTGGAGCCACGCCTGCCGGGGGGCGGAGCACAGCAGATCCCGCCCCCGCACCACGTGGTTCACCCCCATGAGGGCGTCGTCCACCACCACCGCCAGCTGATAGGCAAACACCCCGTCGGAGCGCCGGACGATAAAGTCCCCGCAGTCCCGGGCCAGGTTTTCGGTGTACGTCCCGCAGTTTCCGTCCTCCACGGTGACGGACAGATCCGGGCAGCGCACCCGCCACGCCGGACGGCGGCCCTGCCGCTCCAGCGCGGCCCGCTCCTCCTGCGTCAGGTGGAAGCACTTCCCGGAGTACACCACCGCCCCGTCGTCCCGGTGGGGGGCGGAGGCCGCCATCCGCTCCGTCCGGGAGCAGTAGCAGGGGTAGAGCAGCCCCTGCTCTCCCAGCGCCCGGAACGCCTCCTCGTAACAGGCCGTGCGGCAGCTCTGCATATAGTCCGGCTCCAGGCCGCCCTCGTCCCAGTCCAGCCCCAGCCACCGCAGATCCTCCATCAGCTGTGCGGCAAGCTCGGGGCTTGTCCGCTGGGTATCCAGATCCTCAATCCGCAGCACCAGCTCTCCTCCGCAGCTGCGCGCGTCCAGCCAGGCCAGCAGCGCCGCCAGCAGGTTGCCCAGGTGCATCCGCCCGCTGGGGGTGGGGGCAAACCGTCCCCGCACACCCATGCGCCCTCCCCCCTTTCCTCTGATGCTCACAACCCCCTCCCAGGCCCAGGCCCGGGAGGGGGTGCTGCTCATTTCTTATTAAAGATCCGGAAGATATCGTCGAAGGGATCCGCCTCCGGGGGCTCCGCCGCCGCGCTGGACAGGGGCTTGGGGGGCATGACGGCCCCCACCCCGGCGGGCACGCAGTCGGGCTTGTCCTCCTTCTCTTTGGCGGGCCCGGGCTGGGGCGCCGCCTGCTTGACCTCCTGCTTGGGTTCCTCCTGGCCGGGCACCGGGTTGTCCACCTCGCCGAAGCCGGTGGCGATGACGGTGACCCGCAGCTCGTCCTCCAGGGAGTCGTCGAAAGCGGTACCCATCATGAACAAAGCGTCGGGGTCGGCCACCTGCTTGACCATCTCGGCGGCCAGCTCCACCTCCTCCAGCCCCATGTCCATGGGCCCGGTGATGTTGACGATGATGCCCTTGGCCCCCTGTATGGAGGTCTCCAGCAGGGGGCTGTTGATGGCGATGCGGGTGGCGTCCTCCGCCTTGTTCTTGCCGGAGCCCCGGCCCACGCCCATGTGGGCCAGCCCCGCGTCCTTCATGACGGCGGTGACGTCGGCGAAGTCCAGGTTGATGAGGCCGGTGGTTTTGATGAGGTCGGAGATGGACTGCACCGCCTGGCGCAGCACGTCGTCCGCGATGGCGAAGGCGTTGGCAAAGGTGATCTTCTCGTCGGTGGCGTACTGGAGCCGGTCGTTGGGGATGATCACCAGGGAGTCCACCTTCTGGCGCAGCTCCTCAATGCCGCGGGCGGCCTGCTCCATGCGGCGGCGGCCCTCAAAGTTGAAGGGCTTGGTGACAACCCCCACGGTGAGGATGCCCTTCTCCTTGGCGATCTCCGCCACCACCGGGGCCGCGCCGGTGCCGGTGCCGCCCCCCATGCCGGCGGTGACGAATACCATGTCCGCCCCCTCCAGCAGGGCGGTGATCTGCTCTTTGCTCTCCCGGGCAGACTCCCGGCCTACCTCGGGGTTGGCCCCGGCGCCCTTGCCGCCAGTGAGCTTCTCCCCGATGGCCAGCTTCTGGGTGGCCTCGGACGCGTTGAGGCACTGCCGGTCGGTGTTCACCGCGATAAACTCCACGCCCTGCATCCCGGCCCGCACCATACGGTTTACCACATTATTGCCGCCGCCGCCAACCCCGATGACCTTCAGGACGTCATCGTTCTTCGCGGCGGAATCCATTACAAACGCCATAGCCAAGTCCTCCTATGTAAAACAGATAAAATGTGTCTCATTCAGATCAGGTGCCTATATTTTGTTTATTGTACTCTTTTTTCCCGAGACGGTCAATAGAAAATTTGGGCACGGGGAAATTTTTCCTGCTCCTTTGTCACACTCCGGGCTTAAAATTGACCTTTCCCTCCGTGATCGTCAGATCCAGCGTCCCGGCCACCCCCTCGGGCAGCTTCCCGCTGTCCAGCGCCGCCTGGGTCAGGCTCAAATAATAGCTATAGTCCCCGCCCCGGGGCAGCTTCACCCGGTAGATCCCCCAATCCAGGGTCATGGAGGTGGCGGCGGAGCAGTCCAGGGCGGCGCACTGGCCCAGCAAGCCCCGGCTCTCCAGCTCCGCCAGCAGCTCCCCCACGTAGCGCAGGGTGGTCTCCTCCCCCTCCGCCGCCTGGATCATGCCTCCCGCATAGGGCCCCGCCGCCGTCAGGCCGGTGATCCGAATGACGTCCACGCCGCCCTTGTCCTTTTCCAGCAGCTTGCCCTGGGCGGACACCAGCCAGCGGCCCTCGGCGGACTCCACCGACGCCGCCGCCACCCGCTCCGTCACCGACAGCACCACCCCGTCGGGCAGCGCCTTACGGATGGACACGCTCTCCACATAGGGCAGCTGGGCGCAGATGGACGCCGACACCCGGCTCCGGGGCAGCGCAATGAGATTGTCCCCCATCTGAATTCCCGACGCCTTGATGACCTCCGCGGCGGTGTAGCGGGCGTTGCCCGTCACCTCCACGGAGTTCACCCGGAAAAACACCACGCAGGCCAGCACCACAGCCGCCGCCACCAGCAGGATGGACAGGAGCTTATAAAGTCCACTGAACCGGCCCCGGCGCCGCCTTCTCGGGGGGTGTCTGCGCTGTCGTGCCACCGGTCACTCACCTCTGATCTTTTGTGTCTATTCCTCCCGGCGCTCCACCCATGCGCCCAGTGAGCGGAGCATCCCCTCCAGCCCCTCGTAGCCCCGGTCGATGTGGTGCAGGCCGGACAGCACGGTGGCACCCTCCGCGCCCAGCGCCGCCACGGCCAGCGCCCCGCCGCCCCGCAGGTCGGCGGCCTCCACCCTGGCCCCCCGAAGCCGCTCCACCCCCCGCACCAGGGCCACCCGGCCCTCGGTGGTGATGTCCGCCCCCATGCGGATGAGCTCGGGCACGTGGCGGTAGCGGCTGTCGAACATGGTCTCCACAAAGAGGGTGCACCCCTGGGACGCCGCCAGCGCCGCCATGACGGGGGCCTGGGCGTCGGTGGGGAAGCCGGGATAGGGGGCGGTGCGGATGGTGGGCACCCCCTTCAGGGGGACATCCCTGTCCCGGGCCAGCTCCACGTACTCCATCCGGCTCTCCACCCGGCACCCGGCCTGGTGGAACACGGACAGGACGGTGGCCAGATGCCGCCAGTCCACCCCGCTCAGCCGCACCCGCCCTCCGGCTGCCGCCGCGGCGGACAGCAGGGTGGCCGCCACAATCCGGTCGCCCATGATCGTGTACTCTCCGCCGGACAGGGCGCGGCCCCCCTCCACCGTGACGGTGGAGCTGCCCGCACCCCGGACGTTTGCCCCCAGCCGGTTGAGGAAGCTCTGGAGATCCCCGATCTCCGGCTCTCGGGCGGCGTTGGTGATGGTGGTGGGGCCGTCCGCCCCCACGGCGCACAGCATGGCGTTCTCCGTGGCCCCCACGCTGGGCAGGGCCAGCTGGATCTCGCCCCCCCGGGGCCGCCCCTGGCAGTGGATGCCCCGATCCTCCGTCACCTGGCACCCCAGGGCGCGGATGGCGGACAGATGCAGGTCGATGGGCCGGGGGCCCAGCTCGCACCCCCCGGGGTAGGTCAGGTGGGCCTCCCCCGCCCGGGCCAGCAGCGGGCCCAGAAAGATGATGGACGAGCGCATGGCCCGCATCTGCTCCTCAGAGATGGAGCACCCCGACGCCCCGGAAGGGTCTACGGTGATGGTGCGGCCCTCCTGCTCCACCCGGCAGCCCAGGCGGCGCAGGATGGACAGGGCGGCGTCCACGTCTGTGAGCCGGGGGCAGTTGTGGAGCGTCACCGGCCCCCGGGCCAGCAGGCAGGCCGCTAAAATGGGCAGCACGCTGTTCTTCGCCCCGTGGACGGCCAATTCGCCCTTTAGGGGGCCGCCCCCCCGAATGTACATCACGCTCATGGCAAAGCCTCCCCATAGAAAGAGATTTCCCCCCATTCTATGCGGATGGCCCTTCCGCCGTTATTTTTGGATGAGTTCCATCAGATTTTCATAGATTTTCCCCGCCGCGTCCGGCGCCGCCAGCTCCTTCAGCGCCCGGCCCATGGCCGCCCGGCGGCTGCCGTCCGCCAGCAGCTCCAGCGCCATGCGGTACAGCCCCTCGCCGGTGCAGTCCTTCTCCTCCACCAGCTCCACCCCGCCCCGGTCGTAGAGCACCTTGGCATTCTTATACTGGTGGTTGGCCGCCACAAAGGGGGAGGGCACCAGGATGGCGGGCTTGCCCAGGGCGGTGAGCTCCCCGATGGTGGACGCCCCCGCCCGGCAGATCACCAGGTCCGCCGCCGCCATCACCACCGGCATATTGTCGATGTAGGGGCGGATCTCCTGATCGGATACCGCAATCCCCCGCTTTTTCAGCTCGCCGGGCATCTCGTCGATGTCCCGGCCGGCGGCGTGGATGTAGTGGAACCGGCGCCCTTCCGCCGCCCACCGCTCCACGAAATCCACCGTGCGGGCGCTCATGTGCCCCGCCCCCTGGGAGCCCCAGAAGGAGATCACCAGGGGCTGGCTGTCCGCCAGCCCCAGCTCCAGCCGGGCCCGCTCCCGATCCAGGGTGAAGAACTCCCCCCGCACCGGGGTGCCGGTGACCGCCACCCGCTTGGCCTCCTTATAATAGTCCGCCGCCTCGGGGAAGCCCACCATCACCAGATCCACCTTGTTGGCCAGCGCCCGGGTGGTCAGCCCCGGGTAGGCGTTGGACTCGTGGATGGCGCAGGGGATATGCCGTCTGGCCGCCTCGTGGACGGCGGGATAGGAGGCGTACCCCCCGGTGCCCACCACCAGATCGGGCTTGAACTGCTTCACGATGGCCGCCGCCTCCCGCTGGCCCACAGGGAGCTTGACGGCGCTTTTCAGGTTGTGCTTCACATGGGCCCAGCTCCAGGTGCGCTCGAAGGTAGACACCTTCACCGTCTTGATGGGATAACCCGCCTGGGACACCAGCCGCTGCTCCATCCCCTTCTCCGCCCCCACGAACAGGATCTCACAGCCGGGGTGGTGCCGCTCAAACTGCTGGGCCACCGCCAGGGCCGGGTTCACGTGGCCCGCCGAGCCGCCGCAGGTAAAAATCACTTTCACAGGCCCTTTCCTCCTACTCCGCCTTGGGGGCGGCGATCTGTCTGGATACGCTCAGCACAATTCCCATCTCCCCCAGGGTGATCATCAGCGCCGTGCCGCCGTAGCTGAAGAAAGGCAGGGAGATGCCCGTGGGGGGCAGGAAGCCGGTCACCACGCCGATGTTGAAAAACACCTGGAAGGCAAACAGGGACATGATGCCCACGATCAGCAGAGTGCCGAACCGATCCCGGGCGTGGAGGGCCAGCCAGAACCCCCGGATGATCAGCAGGGCGAACAGGGCCATCAGCACCACCGCCCCCACCAGCCCCATCTCCTCGCACCAGATGGAGAAGATGTAGTCGTTGTGCTCCTCCGGGAGGAACAGGTACTTCTGCCGGCTGTTCCCAAGGCCCACCCCCAGCAGCCCGCCGGAGCCGATGGCGATCCGGCCCTGCCAGGGCTGGTAGCCGCCGTCTTGCAGATCGCTGAGGGGGTTCTGCCAGATCTTAATCCGTTCGGTCATGTAGTCTGTCTTGGTGATGATGAACCAGAGTGCCGCCCCCACCAGCGCCCCGCCGGCGGCAAACCAGCCCAGCCGGATGCCCGCCGCGAACAGCACAGAGCCCGCCGCCACCACCACCAGCACCATGGCCGACATATGCCCCTGCAGGGCGATAACCCCCAGCACCGCCACCAGGGCAATGCCGTAGGGGATCAGCTCCAGGAAGCCGATCCTGTCCAGCCGCTCGCAGGTACGTCCCAGCAGGGTGCGCCGGTTCCATTTTTTCTCCAGAGGCGGGCCCAGCTGGCTGTTCCGCTTGGACAGCCCGGCGGCAAAGTACAGGATGATGCCCACCTTGGCAATCTCCGAGGGCTGGAAGCGGACGGGGCCCAGCTTGATCCACCGCGTCGCGCCGCCGCCGGACTTGCCGATGCCGGGGACGAACACCAGCAGCATCAGCAGAATGGATCCGATCAGCACAAAGATGGACATCCAGCGGAACTGCTGGTAGTCGATCCTGGAGATGATGAACATGGCCACCACGCCCACCGCCGCGAACCTGGCCTGCCGTATGAAATAATACAGCGGGTCGCCCCCGGTGTCGGTGACGTTGGGGGACAGGTTATACATGGCGGAGGGGAAGGAGGCGGACAGCAGCGTGATCAGCCCGACGCCCGTCAGCAGCATCACCAGTGCCAGGAAGGGCAGATCGATGGGCCCCCGGGCCAGCTTCTGCTCGATGGTCAGATCCCGCTTCGCTTTTCTGGCCATGGGACTCACCCCCCCTTTTTCATAAAATGAAGCTCAGATGGCGTACCGGTACATCACGCCCACAAAGGCCAGCAGGCAGAACGCGATGGTAATACCCGTGAAGGTGAGCACGATGCGCACCTCGCTCCAGCCCCCCAGCTCCAGATGGTGGTGGAGGGGGGCCATGCGGAAGATCCGCTTGCCGTGGGTGAGCTTGAAGTAGCCCACCTGGATGATGTCGCTCATGGTCTCCGCGATGTAGACGATCCCCACCAGCACCAGCACCAGCGGCACGTCCAGGGCAAAGGCCATGGCGCACACCGCGCCGCCTAAAAACAGGGAGCCCGTGTCCCCCATAAACACCTTGGCGGGGTGGAAGTTATACAGCAGGAAGCCCAGCAGCCCCCCGCCCAGCGCCCCGGCGAACACGCCCACGGCGCCCATCTCCCACCACTTGGACAGCACGGCGAAGAACACGCACACCGCCAGCGTCACCGAGCCCGCCAGCCCGTCCAGCCCGTCGGTGAGGTTGACGGCGTTGACGCAGCCCACCATGACGAAGGCGGCGAACACCAGGTACACCCCCCAGGTCAGGGTCAGCTCCACGTTGAAGAAGGGCACGTACAGGGTGGGGGACAGGATCCCCTGCCACCGCAACAGGGCCAGGAAGGCGATGGCCGCCGCCAGCTGGAGCAGGAACTTCCAGCCGGCGGTGAGGCCGGTGTTCTCGTGCTTGCGGATCTTGGCGTAGTCGTCCACAAAGCCGATGGCCCCGCACACCAGGGCGAAGGCCAGCACAAACAGCGCCTGCCAGTTCCCCTCCGCCATGTCCTGCCAGCCGAAGGCCGTCACGGCGACGATCGCCGCCACGATGAACATGATCCCCCCCATGGTGGGGGTACCCTCCTTGTTCTTGTGCCAGTTGGGGCCGATCTCCTTGATGGACTGGCCCGCGTGCAGGGCCCGCAGAGCGGGTATGAGCACCCATCCCACCGCCGCAGAGATCGCGAACGCGGCCAGCGCCGCCAACAGTATCCGCATGGTTTTCCCTCCAACTCTCTTTTCCTTTGTGTCTCACTGTTCCAGCCGGGCCGCCGCCTCCTTCAGCGGCACCCCCAGGGCCAGCGCCCCCGCCAGGGCCGCCAGGTGGTCGTACAGCCGGGGCTCCTCCCCCGCGCTCACCCGCACCCGCAGCAGCTCCGTCCCCGCCAGGGCCTCGAACTCCAGCCGATCCCCCCGCAGGCGGACGTTCTTTGCCGTCAGATCCGCCTGGGGCCTGCCGTCGGAGTAAGCATACACCTCGCCGCCTCCCGCGGCGGCGAACCGTCTTCCCTCCGGGTCGTCCAGGCCCACCACCGTCACCCCTGCCCGGCGGGACAGCTCCCACCGGGCGGCGGCGCAGCCACTCAGCCCCCCGGGGGACGGGGGCAGGTCATAGTTTTCCACCACCACCGCCCGGCAGCGTCCCTCATAGAACGCCGCCTGACAGGGGGTGAGCTCCACCACCGGGTTGGGCAGCAGGCGGCGCAGGAGCTGGGCCGTCATCGTCCCGCCCCGGCCTACCACCGCCACAGGGGTTCTTTCCAAGCTCTGATCCGTTTTCATATCCGATATCCTTCAGTCGCCAATTCTGCCCTGGTCACCATATTCCACACTGCTCACGAACCGCACCTCCACCACGGTGCCAGAGGTCACCATGGTGCCCTCGTCAATGGACTGGCTGGCCCCCTCCACGCTGGGATCGTTATAGTCCACCACGCCGCTGGCCCGCATGAACAGGCCCAGTTCCTCCAGTTTGTTCTTGCTCTGGGTGGGCGTCAGACCTGCCAGGCTGGGCACCGCCACCTGCTCCGTGGGCGCGTCCTCCCCCAGGTAGAGCACCACCGTGGAACCGCCGGGGATGGACACGCCCGCCGCCGGCACCTGGCCCTGGACGATGCTGCCCGTACCCACCGTGCGGCACTCAAAGCCCGCATTTTGCAGCGTGCCCTTGGCCACCGTCAGCTCGCTGCCCGTCACCTTGGGCATGGGGGTGTCCGGCCCGGACAGCTCATCCTCAGAATAGACCCGCTCGATGCCAATGTAGTCCAGAATGCTGGCGATGAGCTGGCCCGCCATGGGGGCGGCGATATTGCCGCCGCTGATATAAGTGCCCGACGCCGTATAGCTGGAGCCGGGGCCGTCCCGCTTGGGGGTGTCGTACACCAGCAGCACCAGCACCTCCGGGTCGTCCGCCGGGGCGAAGCCCATGAAGGAACACATGACGTCCTTATTGTAATCCGGATAGTCCGGGTTGTTCTCCCGATCCAGCAGCTCCGACGTACCCGTCTTGCCGCCGATGCGGTAGCCGTTCATGCTGGCGTTGTGGCCGGAGTCGTTGGCCACCACACTCTCCAGGATGCCCCGCACCTTATCCGACGTGTCCTCGCTGATCACCTGGCGCACCTCGGTGGTCTCATGATAGAACACAGTGTTCCCGTCCCCGTCGGCGATGGACTGCACCACATAGGGCTGGAGCAGGTGCCCGCCGTTGATGACGGCGGCGAAAGCAGTGATCATCTGGATGGGGGTCACTTTAAACCGCTGGCCAAAAGAGCTGACCGCCACCGACTGGGCCCCGTAGGGGCCCTTGAAGGAGCTCTCCGGCCAGAACACGTCCTCCCCTTCCCCGGCCAGGTCGATGCCGGTGTGGTCGAACAGGCCGAAGTCCCCGAAATACTTCCACATAATGTCCGGGCCCATCCGCTCGGCAATATTCATCAGGGCCACGTTGCAGGAGTTGCCCACGGCCTTGGTCAGAACCTGGTCGCCGTGGCCGCCGCGCTTGTGGCAGCTGATGGTACGATCCCCCACCACCTTGCTGCCGTTGCACTGGAAGTGGTCGTTCATGGAGATGACCCCCTCCTCCAGCGCCATGGACACGGTGATGGGCTTGAACACGGAGCCGGGCTCGTAGGCCTCCGACAGGGTGCGGTTTCTCATCTGCTTATCCCAGGTCTCTTTCCACGCCTTGCCGTACTCCTCGCTGTCCTCCCCTTTCTCCGCCGCCACCTCCGCCAGCTCCTGCTGCAGATCCTCGTTGAGGATCTTGGAGTAGTTGTTGGGGTCGAAGTCCGGGCTGCTGGCCATGGCCAGCACCGCCCCGGTCTTGGGGTTGATCACCAGGCCGAAGGCCCCGTTCTGCACATCGTAGGTCTCGATGCCCTCCTCCAGGGTCTGCTCCAGCATGGCCTGTATGCGCTCATCCAGGGTGAGGGTCACGTCGCAGCCGTCCTCCGCGTCGAAGATCATCTCGTAGCCGGAGATCATCTCCATGCCCGCGCCGTTCTTGGAGGTCACCACCCGGCCCAGATCCCCGGACAGCACGTCCTCGTACACCGCCTCGATGCCCTGGGCGCCCACCTTCCGGTCGCCGCTGTTCTCGTTCTTGGACAGATAGCCCAGCACGTGGGAGCCCACCGAGGAGAAGGGGTAGTACCGCTTGCTGGAGGGGGTGGGATAGAGCAGGCCGGTGATCCGGTTCTTGCTGGTGAAGGTTCGGACTTTTTCCGCGTCCTCCTCCTCCATCTCGGTCTCCAGCTCGATCCAGGCGTTGTTGGTCTTCTCCATCTGCTTCCAGAGCCAGTCCTCGTCGTAGTCGAAGGTCTCCACCAGCCAGTCTACGATGAGCTTCCGCCGGTCGTAGAGGGCCTGCTTGTAGGCGTCCGGATCCGGCTTCCCCTCCTTGTCCTTGTAGTCCTCCTGCTCCACCGAGTTGTACAGATCCAGGGGGGACAGGATCAGCTTGTAGACCGTGGCGGACATGGCCATGGTGCGGCCCTCCCGGTCGTAGATGGCCCCCCGGTTGGCGTTGACGGAGATGCTCTTGGTCTGCTGGATGGCGGCCTTCTCCTCCCACTGGGCGTGCTCCACGATCTGGAGCTTGTAGAGCTGCCCCACCAGAGGGATAAACAGCCCGATCCCCAGCGCCAGCATCAGGGCGATGGTGCGTCGGAACAGGCTGCGGTTGCTCCGGCCGTGGTCGCGGCTCCGGGGCGTTCGTTTGGGATCCTGCATAGGGGTTTACCTCCACAAATATGGGAAAGAGGGGCGCGGGAAACGTATCATTTCTCGCGCCCCGGCGTCTCTGTCTATGGCAAGTTTATGTGCCGTACCTGTCCGCTTATGACAGCAGATTTGCCAGGTACTGCTCCGCCCGCTGAAGCAGGGCGGAAAGGCCCTCCCCTGCCCCGTCGTAGTACACCACGCTGTCCGGCTCGGACAGATCCAGATAGACCGTCTGCCCCGCCCGGGCCCGCACCATGGAGCCGTTGGACAGGAACTGCTTCTCAATGGCCTCCAAATCGAAAACCAGTTCATACTTGGCCTGGAGCACCCGGCCCTCGTCCTGGAGATCGGCCAGCTCGCCCCGCAGCTCCACCATGTCGTTGTTGGCCACCGCCAGCTGGGCGATGCTCACCACCAGCAGCAGGGTGCACACCAGCACGGCGAATCCCCCCACCACGGCGAAGGGCGCCACGGCGGTCTGGGTGCGCACCTGTACGTCGGGCCGACGGGCCGGACGGCGGCGGGGCTGGATGGACGGGCGGCGGGCAGGCTCCTGACGGCGGACGGTATTGCCGTGAATCCGCTCCCGGCGGGCAGGCTCCGCCCGCAGGGGCTCCTGCTCCACCTCGGGCTGGTAGGCCACGTTGCCGCTGGTGCGGTATCTTCTGTTTCTCCTCTGCTCTGCCATGGGACACGTCTCCTTTGTGTGGCCCCCTGCTTCCCGCCGCACGCCCGCGGGGTTCGGGGTTTATAGCTTTTCCGCGATTCGCAGCTTGGCGCTGCGGGCGCGGGGGTTTTCGTCCAGTTCCTCCTCAGAGGCCGTGATGGGCCGCCTGCCTATGAGCCTCACTTTGGGGGTCTTGCCGCACACGCACACCGGGAAATCCGGCGGGCAGGTGCAGCCCCTGGCCCAGTCTCCGAAGGCGGTTTTCACCAGCCGATCCTCCAGGGAGTGGAAGGAGATGATGGCCAGCCGTCCCCCGGGATTCAGCAGGGGCAGAACACCGTCCAGCAGCCGCTCCACCTCGCCCAGCTCGTCGTTCACCGCGATGCGGATGGCCTGGAAGGAGCGCTTGGCGGGGTGCTGCTTCTCCCGCCGGGCCTTGGCGGGCATGGCGGCGCGGATGAGCTCCGCCAGCTCCCCGGTGGTCTCAATGGGGCGCTCCTCCCGCCGCCGGACGATGGCGGCGGCGATGGGGCCGGAGTACCGCTCCTCCCCGTACTGCCAGAGGATCCGGCGCAGCTCCTCATAGTCCCAGCCGTTCACCACCTCCCGGGCGGTGAGGGGGGCGGACTGATCCATGCGCATATCCAGGGTTGCGTCCTGGAGGTAGGAGAACCCCCGGCTGCCGTCGTCCAGCTGGGGGGAGGACACCCCGAAGTCAAACAGCATCCCGTCCACCCCGGCAACGCCCAGCCGGGCGAGGATACCGGGCAGCTCCCCGAAGTTCCCCCGCACCAGGGTCACCCGATCCATCAGCTCCCCGAACCGGGCGGGGGCGGCGTCCAGGGCGGCCTTGTCCCGGTCGATGGCGATAAGCCGTCCCTTTGTGAGCCGCGCCGCGATCTCCCGGGAGTGGCCCGCCCGGCCCAGGGTGCCGTCCACGTAGATCCCGCCGGGGCGGATGTTCAAACCGTCCAGGCACTGGTTTAACAGCACCGGCTTATGGGTATATTCCATATCAAATCCCCAGGTTCTTCATCAGGTTGGCGATGGTTTCGGGATTGAGCTGCTGGCGGGTCTTGGCCTTCCAGTTCTCCGCGCTCCAGATCTGGGCCCGGTCGTTGTTGCCCGTCACCACCACGTCCTTGTCGATCTTGGCGTAATCCTTCAGGTAGGAGGGGATCTGGAACCGCCACTGCTTGTCTACCTCGCACAGCTGTGCGCTGGCGAAGAACAGATCCATGGCCGCCGCGTCGGTGGTGGACAGCTCGGACACCCTGGCCCGGAGCTTGTCCCACGCCTCCATGGGGTAGAGGGTCAGGTTCTCCTTCACCCCCACCGCCAGATAGAAGGCGGCGCCCAGCTTGTCCCGCAGCTTGGAGGGGACGATGAGACGGCCGGCGGCATCGATGCTGTGCTCATAGGTGCCGGTCATCTCTTTCCCTCCAATCCGCTCCATGAAATAGAAGATTTCCTCCATTTCACTCCATTGTGCTCTCAGTATACTCTACCCCCCGGGAAAAAGCAAGAACTTTTTTCCTTCTGAATTGGCTTTTTTTGGCTATTATAAATCATTTGTTCGCACAAACATTTGTTTTATGCGAATCCTGTCCATCCGCCCCGGCCCGCTTCTTTTCTGAAATTGTGCGCAAAAAATCCCGCCGTGTCCATACACGGCGGGATTTTCCCTGTTTTTGTTGTCCTATATTTTGGGTATTATTCGTCGGCCTCGGCGTCGTACATCCTGCTGCTCCCGGAGGAGGAGCCCCCGCCCCCGGTGGAGCCCATGCCGGAGCGGAACTGATTGTGCACCTGGCGCATCTCCGCGTGGGCGGCGGCCAGGGCGTCCTCCGTGCGGCGCAGCAAATCCACGCAGTATTCGTTGGTCTCCCGGCAGGTCTTTTTGGCCTCCTCCTCGGCGTGGGCCACGATCTCCCGGGCCTTCTGCCGGGCCTGGTTCATCACCGGGGCCTCGCTCACCATCTGGTTGGCCTCGATCTCGGCCCGCTTGCGGATCTCCTCCGCCTCCCGCTTGGCCGTGGCGATATACTCGTTCCGGGCGCTGAGGATCTTCCGGGCCTCGGCCAGATCCACCGGGAGCTGCTTCTTGGCGTCCTCAATGAGATCCAGCGCCTTGTCCCGGTCGATCACGCACTTGTCCCCGCTGAACGCGGCGTTCTTCGCCTCGTCAATCATGTCGAACAGCATATCCAGCAGTTCGTCTACAGCAGTCGCCATATCTTGGATCCTCTCCTTTATCAATGGGTTGCAAACGGGAAGCGCTCAGCCCTCCCGGGGGGCGGCGCCCGCCACCTTGGCGCGCACCTCCTCGATGATCTGCCGGGGCACGAAGTCGGACAGATCCGCCCCATACCGGGCCATCTCCTTCACCACCGTGGAGCTGAGGTAGGCATATTTGGGCCGGGTGTACAAAAACACCGTGTCCAGCTTGGGATAGAGCTTGGCGTTGATCATGGCCATCTGGATCTCCGCCTCGTAGTCAGACACCGCCCGCAGCCCCTTCACCAGCACCCGGGATCGGTTCTTCCGGGCGTACTCCGCCACCAGCTCCCGGGAGCAGTCCACTTTTACGTTGGGCAGATCCTCCGTCACCCGCCGGATCAGCTCCACCCGCTCCTCCGGGGAGAACAGGCCGGAATTCTTGGCGGAATTTACGCTGACGCACACGATCAGCTCATCGAAAATGGCGGCGGCCCGCTTGATGACATCCAGGTGGCCCAGGGTCACCGGGTCGAAGCTGCCGGGGTAGATGGCGCGTCTCATGGGCTTGTCCTCCTGCGATACAGGGTGAATTTGATCTTCCCATAGCGGTACTCCCTCCCCTTCTCATAGGGGGCGGGGAGCTCCGGCAAGAGGTGATCCGCCGGACTTTCGCAAACTATTATACCATGTTCTACCACAATGTCAATCGCCGCGATGAGCTCCAGCGCCCGTTCCAGGTTCCCCGAGGCGTAGGGGGGATCCAGAAACACCAGCCCGTACCTCTCCCGGCACCGGTTGAGATAGGCGGCGAAATCCTTCCCGTGGCAGGCGCAGCGTCCCTCAAAGCCGCAGGTGCGGATATTCTTCCGCACCACCTCCAGCGCCTTGGGGGCGCTGTCCACAAAGTCGCAGAAGGCCGCCCCCCGGCTCAGGCACTCAATGCCCAGCTGGCCGGTGCCGGCGAACAGATCCAGCACCCGCCTGCCCTCGATGTCGAACTGGATGGCGCTGAACAGCCCCTCCTTCACCCGATCCGTGGTGGGCCGGGTGTCCAGCCCGGGCAGCTCCGCCAAGCGCCGCCCCCGGGCGGTTCCCGTGATCACTCTCATGGCGTTTCCTCCTGTTCCGTCTCCTTCTGCTGGGAGTGGAAGTGCAGATAGACCGCCTGGGCGGTATTCTTCGGCACCACCGCCGTCAGCTCCTCCAGCGAGGCCCCCCTGACTGCCTTCACGCTCTTGAACGCCTTCAGAAGCTGGGCCTTCCGGGCGGGCCCCACCCCAGGGATACCGTCCAGCGCCGAGCCCTTCAGGTGCCCCGCCTGCTGCTGCCGGTGGAACTCGATGGCGAAGCGGTGGGTCTCCTCCTGGATCCGTCCGATCATGGCGAACAGCGCCTGGTTGGACTGAATACCGATCTCCCGGCCGTCCCCGGCCTGGAGGGCCCGGGTGCGGTGGCGGTTGTCCTTCACCATGCCGTAGGCCGGGATGTCCCCTAAGCCCAGCTTGTCCAGCGCCTCCCGGGCCGCCCTCACCTGCCCCGCGCCGCCGTCGATGAGCAGCAGGTCGGGTTTGTCGGCAAACCTCTCGTCCCCGTCCAGCCAGCGCCGGAACCGCCGCTCCACCACCTGCTCCATGGAGGCGTAGTCGTCGGCGTGGGGCATATCCTTCAGCTTAAAGTGGCGGTAGTCCCGCTTCAGCGGCCTGCCGTCGATGTGGACGGTCATAGACGCCACGATATCCGAGCTGCCCGTGTTGGAGATGTCGAAGGCCTCGATCCGGTGGGGCGGCCCGTCCAGCCCCAGCAGGGCCCCCAGGGCCTCGGTGAGCTTGGAGCGGCGCTCCTCCGCCGTGGTGGCCCGGAGCACCTCCTCGGCGGCGTTCTCGTTGGCCAGGCGCACCAGCTCCATCTTGGCCCCCCGCTGGGGGGTGAGCACCTCCACCTTCCGGCCCACCGCCTCGGTGAGCATACGGGCCAGCTCCACCTGCTCGTCGATGTCGCAGGGCAGCAGGATCTGCCGGGGGAGCTGGCCCCGCCCGCCGTAATACTGGGCCGCCAGGGTGGACACGGTGGTCTGCTCGTCCTCCATGGGGACGGCCAGCAGCTCCCAGTCCTTGGCCGCCAGCTCGCCGCCCATGTAGTGCAGCACCACAAAGCAGCTCTTGGCCTCCCCCCGGTGGTAGCCCACCACGTCGGTGTCCGCCAGGGAGCCCGCCACCGCCTTCTGCCGGGTGGACAGCAGCTGGATGGCCCGTATGCGATCCCGGAGCTGGGCGGCCTTCTCAAACCGCAGCTCCTCCGCCGCCAGATCCATCTCCGCCGTCAGCTCGTCCACCACCTCGTCCAGCCGCCCCTCCAGCAGCCGCACCGCCTGATCGATGGAGCGCTTGTACTGGGACTGATCCATCTCGGGGCGGCAGTAGCCGTCGCACACACCCATGTGGAAGTTGAGGCAGGGCCGCTCCTTCCCGATGTCCTTGGGGAACTTCCGGCGGCAGCCGGGCAGGCGCAGGGCCTCCCGCAGGGCGTCGATGATCCCCTGGCTGGCAAACCGGGAGCCGTAGGGGCCGAAATACCGGGCCCCGTCGTCCTCCGCCCGGGCGGCCAGGGAAAATCTCGGATAGTCCCCCGGGGACAGCCGGATGTAGGGGTAGCCCTTGCTGTCCTTGAGCAGGATATTATACCGGGGCTGGTGCCGCTTGATGAGGGCGCACTCCAGCACCAGGGCCTCAAATTCCGACTGCACCACGATCACGTCGAAGTGGTCGATCTGGCTCACCATGGCCCGGGTCTTTTCGTTGTGCCGGGACTGATCCTGGAAGTACTGGCTCACCCGGTTTTTCAGCGCCTTGGCCTTGCCCACGTAGATGACCTCGCTGGCGGCGTTCTGCATGATATACACCCCGGGCTTCAGCGGCAGCGCGTGGGCTTTGTCCCGCAGTTCCTCAAATGTCATAACGGCTCACCCCCCTATGAAAAAAGCGCCGCATCCGCGGCGCTTTTTGTTACTCAGCAGTGGGTCACTCGGAAAACTCGGAGTTAATCAGTTCCACCAGGGCGTTGATGGCGGCCTCCTCATCGGGGCCGTCGGCAATGAGGTTGATGGCCGTGCCCTTCACGATGCCCAGGGACAGCACCCCCAGCAGGCTCTTGGCGTTCACGCGGCGGTCTTCCTTCTCCACCCAGATGGAGCTTTTGAACTCGTTGGCTTTCTGAATAAAAAACGTGGCCGGACGGGCGTGCAGGCCGACCTGGTTGTTTACCGTAGTCTCTTTCATGAACATGAGCGTTCCCCTCCATCATAAAAGTTTCGGCTCTGGACAGCTCCTGCCCCCGCCCCGAATCTTTGTACGCTGATAGGATACCAAATTTAGCCCCCAAACGTCAAGAGCATTTTCACCAAATTCTCACAGACTCTTTCGGTAAAACCGCCTACAATTTACTATTTCAGCGTGGCTACCGTCACCCCATCCTCTCCCTCTCCGTACACGCCGGGGCGGTACTCCTTTACGTAACGGCTCTTTTTCAAATGCTCCCGCACCGCCTTGCGCAGCGCCCCGGTGCCCTTGCCGTGGATGATGGTCACCGTCTCCAGCTTGCCCATGAGGGCGTTGTCCAGGAACAGATCCACCGCGCCGATGGCCTCGTCCACCATCATGCCCCGCAGATCCAGCGACCCCTTGGCGGCGGAGGCCCGGAAGGGCCGGCTCACCGAGGCGGCCCGGGCCTTGTCCCTGGCGCTCTGCTTCTTCCGGGCGGTGACGTCCTCCAGCACCCGCACCTCCTCCTGCCTGGCCTTCAGCTTCAAAATGCCCGCCTGGAGCTGGAGGGTGCCGTCCTTGTTCACCCCGACGACCTCCGCCTGGGTGCCCGTCTTGAGCAGCTCCACCGTGTCGCCCAACACAGCCTCCCGGGTGGGGGGCGGGGGCGGCAGCTCCTCCTTTTGTCCGCCCAGGGCGGCGTCCGCCTCGTTCAGCTTCCGGCGCAGCTCCGCCCGCTCCTCGTTGTCGTCGATCCACTCCCGGCTCTGCTCCTGGCGGCGGCGCATCTCGTTGAGCTCCTTGAAGGTCTGATCCGCCGCGTCCCGGGCCTGCTCGATAATGGCCCGGGCCTCCGCCTGGGCCTTCTCGGTGGCCTTCCGGCGCTCCTCCTCGATCCGCTGGCGGTACTGCTCCGCCTGGGCGCGGGCCTCCTCCATCTCCCGGCGCAGCTGGACGGCCTGCTCCTTCTCCTTCTCCATAGCCTGGCGCTGGATGTCCAGCTGGCTGAGCACGTCCTCAAAGCGCACGTTTTCCGCGTCGATCCGGTCGGCGGCCTTCTGGATGATATAGTCGGGCAGGCCCAGCCGCCGGGAGATGGCGAAGGCGTTGGACTTGCCCGGGATGCCGATGAGCACCCGGTAGGTGGGGGCCAGGGTCTCCACGTCGAACTCGCAGGAGGCGTTCTCCACCCCCTTGGTGGTCATGGCGTACACCTTCAGCTCGGCGTAGTGGGTGGTGGCGGCCACATGGGCCCCCATGGCCCGGGCGGACTCGATGATGGCGGCGGCCAGGGCCGCACCCTCCACCGGGTCGGTGCCCGCCCCCAGCTCGTCGAACAAAATCAGCGTCTCGTCATCCGCCTGCTCCAGGATGGCCACGATGTTAGTCATGTGGGAGGAAAAGGTGGACAGGGACTGGTCGATGGACTGCTCGTCGCCGATGTCCGCCAGCACGGCGGAGCACACCTTGACGGTGGATCCGTCCGCCGCCGGGATGTGCAGGCCGCACTGGGCCATCAGGGTGAGCAGGCCCAGGGTTTTCAGCGTCACCGTCTTGCCGCCGGTGTTGGGGCCTGTGATCACCAGGGTGTCGAACCTCCCGCCCAGCTTCAGATCGTTGCGCACGGCGGTCTTGGGATCCAGCAGGGGGTGGCGGGCCTTCCGCAGCTCAATGTGATCCCCCAGGGCGGGCTCCATGGCCCCCATGGCGGAGGACAGCTTGGCCCGGGCAAAAATGCAGTCCAGGGACACCAGAGTCTGGTAGTCGTCCTCGATGTCGGTCTTGAAGCCGGCGCAGTCGGCGGACAGCTCCGCTAAAATGCGCTCGATCTCCTTCTGCTCCTTGACCTCAAGCTCCCGCAGCTCATTGTTGGCGTTCACCACCCCCATGGGCTCGATGAAGAAGGTGCCGCCGGAGCCGGACACGTCGTGCACCAGGCCGGGGATCTCGTTTTTGTGCTCGCTCTTGACGGGCACCACGTACCGCCCGCCCCGCATGGTGATGATGGCGTCCTGGAGATACTTGGACTGGTTGGACGAGATGAGCCGGTTCAGCACATCCCGTACCTTGCCCGCCGCCGCCCGGATGTGCCGCCGGATGTCGGCCAGCTCCGGGGAGGCGGCATCGGCGATCTCCTCCTCGCTGAGGATGGAGCCGGTGATCTTGTCCTCTAAAAAGCGGTTGGCGGTGAGGCTCTCGAAGTAGCCGTCCAGGACGGTCTTGACCTCCCCGTTCCCGGAGCCGTACTCCCGGACATTTCGGGCGCACCGCAGCACCAGCGCGATGTCCAGCAGCTCCCGGGTGTTCAGCGCGCCCCCCCGATCCGCCCGCTGGAGCGCCGCCGCCACCGGGCGGATGCCCGACAGGGACGGGGTGCCGTGCTTCACCAGCAGGTCAAAGGCGGCGGAGGTCTGCTTTTGCAGGCGGTTCACGTCGTTCTGTACGGGGACGGGCCGCAGGGCCAGGCATCGCTCCTTGCCCTCCTCGGTCACCGCCTCGTTGGCCAGCAGGGCCAGCACCCGGGGCAGCTCCAGGGTTTCAATAGATTTTTCAAACAGCTGTGTCATAGTCTTATTCCTCAATGTAGGTTCGGGGCCCGTCAGGACGGCGCCCCCATCGGTTTATACGTGATGGATTTGTAAAAGTCCAGCGTCCGGAAGCCCCGCTCCAGCCGGGTCATGAGATAGGCCTCCGAGGCGTCGCCCAATCGTTTCATGCCCTCCCCGTCCAGCCGGAAGGACAGCAGCCGCTTCCGGGGGCCCCACACCACGTGCCGCAGGGCGGCCAGCGCCGAGTCGGTGAGCGGCATGGACACCCCCTCCCCCAGCCTGTCCCGGCAGGCGGCGCAGTGGACGGTACCCTCCCCCAGGTGGATGTGGGGCTCCACCGGCTTCTCCCGGAGGCACACCCCGCACCGCTCCAACTGGGGCTCATACCCCGCCAGCGCCATGGCCCGCCACTCGAAGGCGGTCTTGACCTGGGCCAGGGGCGTCGGCAGCTTATCCAGGGCGTGGAGGCAGTTCAGCGTCACCGACAGCAGGCCGGGATCGGGCTGGCCCTCCTCCGCCAGCGCCTCGGTGACCTCCGCCAGGTAGCTGGCCAGGGACAGCTTTTCCAGATCCGTCCGGACGCCCTCGAACAGCCGCTCCGACGCCGTCTCCTTCACCGACCACATCTCCCGGAACTCATACAGGGTGAACTCCCCCCAGGCCAGCAGCTGGCAGGCGGCAGCAATGGGGCTGTCCTTCTTCCGGCACCCCCGGGCGGACACGGTGAGTTTGCCCTCCTGTTCCGTCAGCAGGGTGAGGATTTTATCCGATTCCTTGTAGTTCACCTCGCGCAGCACGAGGGCGTTGGTGGTCAGGTGCATAACACCGCTCCTATGTACGCCCCGGTGCGGGGCGTGTTCAAGTCAATACATCCACTCCAGGCCGCCGGGGGCGACGCTCTGCCGGCTGGGGGGAAAGGCCAGCGGGCCTGTTCCCCCTGTGGGCTCCGGCCGGTCGGGGGCGGGCTTCTCCCCGTTCCGGCTCATCAGCCAGGCCTCCGGCATCCCGGTGGTCCAAAACAGATTCCAAAAATCAATGCTCATGCCGTCCCTCCCATCCCTGTTAGCATGGACGGCAGGGCGGCGATTATGTCAGGAAAATTTTTCGTCCGGTTCCATCAAAGCAGGGATTTTACCATCAGCAGAAAATCCGCGTAGCTCCCATCCCGGTACTTCATGGCGCGGGGGATTGTCCCAACCGTCTCAAAGCCCAGCTTTTCGTACAACCCGATGGCCGCGGCGTTGGTGGACGCCACATTCAGCTCGGCCTGCTCATACCCCGCTTTTCGGGCGCAGGCAAGCACTTCGCCCAGCAGCGCCGTACCAATGCCCAAGCCCCAAAATTCCCGGTACAGCACAATCCCCACAGAACAGCGGTGCCGCGTCCGGCTTCCATCGTCCGCCGGATTGAAGGCGCCGCTGCCGACGCACCGCCCATCCACAAACGCCAGCAGGTTCAACGCCTCATCCAATCCGTTTTTTTCACGGATCAACTCCCGTACCTCCTCCGGCGTCAGCCCATACTCCTCCGGCTCCCGCGCCAGATTACGGGTTTCCCTGGCGGTAGCTTCCCAATAGTCCAGCAGCGTTTGCGCGTCTTTTTCTTCCCCCCGGCGGATCACACAGGTTTTTCCGTTTTTCAACGTCACCTGATTCGCCGTGTACTCCATCTCAATCCCTCCAGTCCTCCGCTTCCACCATAACCGCAGCGCTCCAGCGCAGCAGGCGGGCAAAAATATCCTCCAACGGCTCGTCCGTGGGGGACAGCCCGTAAGCCAAAAGCGCCCGCTCGTCCCCCTCCATCAGGGGCAGCAGATCCCGTTTGGCCCGCACGTTCTCCCCGGTGCGCAGCTCGTGCAGGGCCCGGAGGGTGAAAAACGCCCCCTTGTGGGCCTCCTTTAAAAAGCCGGGCCAGCTCTCTCTGTCCGCGTACAGGTAGGTGTGGACGGCAGCGTGGTAGATCCCCGACGCGCCGATGGCGGCGGCCTCCGCCACATCGCCTTGGTCAAAAGACGGCAGCAGCTCCGTCAGCGTTCCGTACACGTCCCGGGTGTCCCGGGCCACCGCCAGCAGGTCATACCTGGGCCAGCTTTTCAGCTCCGCCGCCCCGCACAGAAAGCCGCAGGCCTTCTCCCCCTCGGGCATCCTCCGCACAATGGCCCGGTAAGCGTCCAGATCGGGCAGCTCCACCCGATCCAGCACCGTCACCACGTCGATGTCGCTGTCCTGCGTGGCCTCTCCCCGGCCGTAGCTGCCCTGTAACCCCAGGAACAGCAGCCGGGGGCCGAACCGCTCAGTCAGCTTCTCCCGGAGTCCGGCCATCCACCGCTCAATCTCCACCATAGCTCAGTCCTCCGTGTAGCCAAAGTTCTGGATGGCCGCCGGGTTGTCCCGCCAGTTCTCCTTCACCTTGACCCACGTCTCCAGGTACACCTTGGCCCCCATGAAGGCCTCCATGTCCCGCCGGGCCTGGGTGCTGATCTTCTTCAGCATGGCCCCGCCCTTGCCGATGATGATCCCCTTGTGGGACGCCTTCTCACAGTAGATGGTCACGTGGCAGTCGATGATGTCGTTGTCCCGCTGGGAGAATTTCGTCACCTCCACCGCCGTGCCGTGGGGGATCTCCTTGTCCAGCTCCCGCAGCAGCTTTTCCCGGACGATCTCCGCCATGATCTGCCGCTCCGGCTGATCCGTCACCGCCCCGTCGGGGAACAGCTGGGGCCCCTCGGGCAGCCAGCCGCCCAGCACCTCCAGCAGCTCGTCCACGCCCTCCCCGGTCTTGGCGGAGATGGGCACCACCGCGTCCCAATCAAAGGCCGCGCCGTACACCGCCATCACCGCCAGCAGCTTCTCCTTCTCCACCGTGTCGATCTTGTTGATCACCAGCGCGGCGGGGGCCCCCAGGGCCTTGATGCGGTCGATGAGCTCCTGCTCCGGGGGGCCGATGTGATCCACCGGCTCCACCAGCAGCATCACCCCGTCCACGTCCGCCACCGACTGGCGCACCACCTTCACCATGTAATCGCCCAGCCGGGTGCGGGCCTTGTGGAGCCCCGGGGTGTCCACAAAGACGAACTGGCTGTCCCCCCGGTTGAGGACGGCACAGATCCGGTTCCGCGTGGTCTGGGGCTTGGGGGAGACGATGGCGATCTTCTCCCCCGCCAGGGTGTTGGTCAGGGTGGACTTGCCCACATTGGGCCGTCCGCAGATGGTGATGATGCCGCTTTTCTTGATGTTCATAGGTGATCCTCAACTTTCTTGAGCTTTTTTGTGGTTATGCTTCAATCTCGTTCCAGGCCAAGCTCCGCCAGGATGGCCTCCTCCCGAGCCCGCATCTGGGCCTTCATAGGCCCCTCGTCCAGGTGGTCGTAGCCCAGCAGGTGGAGCACGGAGTGAACCGCTAAGTAGGCCAGCTCCCGCTCCACGGAATGGCCGTACTCCTCCGCCTGGGCCTTTGCCCGCTCCAGGGAGATGCACATATCGCCCAGGGGCACCAGGCCGGTGGCGGGGTCGGCGTCCGCCTCCGACGGCTTGTCCCCCGGGGCCAGGTCAAACATGGGGAAGGACAGCACGTCGGTGGGGGCGTCCACCTTCCGCATATCCCAGTTGATCTCTTGAATGCCCTCGTCATCGGTGAGCAGCACGTTGATCTCGCAGGGCACCTCCACCCCTTCCGCGTCCAGGGTCTTGCAGATCGCCTTTTTCAGGAAGGGGAGCACAAGTATGCTCACGTCGTCAACGTCGGTGGAAACGATCATTTCATGCTTTGGCATTACCGGTTGACCTCCCTTTTATCTGTGCGGCCCATGAGCCAGTCTACCGATACATCGTAAAAATCCGCGAGTTTGATAAGGGTATCATAGTGGGTTTTGGCGCCGTCCGCTTCCAAGCGGCTATATGTCCTCAGCGGCATATCTACGGCTCGGGCCACCTTCTCCTGCGTCCAATTATGTTCTTCCCGCAGAATTCTCAATCTTTCGTTAAAAATCATAGCGCACTCCTATTGACAAATGTTCTTCATCGCATTATAATACAGATAAATATTGGCTTGCAACTATTGGCCTGACATATTTGGAGGAGCTTTCGATGGAATCTACTATCCCGGTCATTGTGGAACAGCTCTACCGCTATTTCGTCACCGAACCCGATCCCTGCTTCTGGCCCGATTACCTTCGGGATCTCCCCATCCAGGGCCACGGCCTCTGGTCATTCTACCAGGGTCTATGTCTCGGGATGCAGCTGACCGACGCCTGCCTGGAAAAGGTCTAACGCGATCCGTCTCGTGGAGCGGCAGGCCAGGGCTCGACCGGAGGGCCAGTCCTCAGCGCCCCGTAGCCTTGGGCTGGCCTGTAGAGAGAGCCCTGGCCTGCCGCTCCTCTCCCGCTGTCCCTACCGTCTCTCCCGCTTGGCCGCCCGCCGCTTCTCGTCGTCCTCATAGGCCTTGATGATCCGCTGGACGATAACATGGCGCACCACGTCCGCCCCGGTGAGCTGGCAGATGGAGATATCCTCCACCCCCTTCAGCACCCGCATGGCCTCCTTCAGGCCCGATACCTTGTCCGCCGGCAGGTCAATTTGCGTCGCGTCGCCGGTGATGACGATCTTGGAGCCGAACCCTAAGCGGGTGAGGAACATCTTCATCTGCTCCCGGCTGGTGTTCTGGGCCTCGTCCAGGATGATGAAGCTGTCGTCCAGCGTCCGCCCCCGCATATAGGCCAGGGGGGCCACCTCGATGTTGCCCCGCTCCAGGTACTTCTGGTACGTCTCCGCCCCCAGCATATCGAACAGCGCGTCGTACAGCGGCCGCAGGTAGGGATCCACCTTGGATTGCAGATCCCCCGGCAGGAAGCCCAGCCGCTCCCCCGCCTCCACGGCGGGCCGGGTGAGGATGATCCGGTTCACCTGCTTCTCCCGGAAGGCCGCCACCGCCGCCGCCACCGCCAGGTAGGTCTTGCCGGTGCCGGCGGGGCCCACGCCGATGGTGACGGTGCTGGCCTTGATGGCGTCCACGTATTTCTTCTGGCCGATGGTCTTGGCCTTGATGGGCTTGCCCTTGGCGGTGACGCACACCACGTCCCCGGCCAGCTGGGCGATCTTGCCCTCGTTGCCCGCCCGCACCAGCTCGATGATATACCGCACGTTCTGCTGGCCGATGGCCTCCCCCCGGGCGGACAGGGTGAGCAGGCCCTGGATGGCCTTCACCGCCAGCATGACGTTCTCCCCCTCGCCGGAGATCTTCAGGTTGGACTCCCGGTTCACCACCGACACGTTTAGCTCCTGCTCAATCAGGCGGATGTTCTCGTCAAACAGGCCGAACAGGTTGACGGCCTCCTCCATCCGCTCGATGCTGATGGTCTGTTCTGTCATGGATCGCTTCTCCTTCGTAAACGGCCTGTCAGCCGTTGTCTTTGGTATCCTCCGGCGGGGTTGCGGCGCTTCCTCCGTACACCCGCCCCACTTCCCCGTCCCGCTCCACGGTGCGGCCGATCTCCTCCCGGCACTCCGCCAGCAGGGTGACCGTCAGCCGCCCGTTCTCCTGCCGGGTGACGAAGTCGGTGCGCAGGGCCTCGCCCTTCCGCTCCTCCATCAGCTCCTCCAGCCGGAACAGCAGCAGCTCCTTCAGCTCCCCGGCCGCCGCCTCTGCGTCCACCGGCTCCTCCCGGAGGGTGTAGCCCCGGCGGGTGACGGTGGTGAGGGAGGCGGGCATGGGCCGCCCGAACAGGGTCAGATCCGCAGTCTCTATTATTTTATCATATCTCCCACCGGAAATGCTACTGTTTTCAAAAAAATCCAGCTCAAACCACAAAATTTTTATGTGGTACGCCCGGGCCTCCTCCCCGGTGTACTCCTTGACCTGCCCGGTGAGGGGGACGGTCTCCTCCAGGGTGCGCCAGGTGCGGGCGGTGACGCTGCCCGCGGCGTGCACCACCAGGCTGCCCAGATCCACCGTCCCCCCCTCCGGCTCCTTCAGATCCAGCACGCCGGATATGAGCGTCTCCCCCTTGGCCACCACGTCGCCGTCCTGGAACATGGCCCGGCCGGAGTCGGCCTGAATGTCCTCGATGATGCCGTCCGCCGCCGCCACAATGTCGGCGGGCACGTCCTCCTCCAGCAGCTCCGGGGCCTTCTCCACCTCCCGGACAATGATCTCCGCCCGGGTGCCGTAGATGTTCACCGCCAGGTAGGACAGCTCGGGCAGGCCCAGCAGAGCGGTGTTGGCCGCCTCCCGCTCCCGGATGGCGGGGCCGAAGGCCCCGGGCCGCACCCCCGCCCGCTGGAGCTGGGACAGGATCACGGCGGTGGGCACCCGCTCGTTGCCCGTCACCTCGATCACCAGCAGGAACCGGGACAGGAAGCTCACCGCCAGCACGCAAAAGCCCAGCCCCAGCAGGAAGCCCCAGCGGTGCTCCACCATTCGCTCCGCCGCCACCGCCGCCCCCCGGCGGCTTCGCTCCTCCAGATCGCACATGGCCCGCCGGGCCAGCTCGTCCAGCCGCTTGCGATCCCGGAGGGCCACCCGGAAGGTGAAGCTGGTCTCGTCCGTCCAGCGCAGCCGCCAGAATGGCAGCCGGTTCTGGGCGCACAGGTTCAGCAGCCGCTCCGGGAAGGCCCCGGTGACGGCGATCTCCACATAGCCCAGCAGCAGATTGATGAGTTTTTTCATGATGTCACCTCATAAACTCTACCGCCCGGATCTCGCCGGTGATCAGCAGCTCCTCCGGCGTCATGGCCCGCAGCTCCAGGCCCTGGCCCCGCACCAGCACCACCATCTTCCCCCCGGATATGTGGATCTCCTCCGCCCCGTAGGCCAGAATGCCCCGGTGGGGGGCCATGCGCAGCTCCCCGTCCCCTATGATCTCCACCCGGGGCGCCCCCGCCACCGCGTCGGCGGGCAGGTCGAACACCCGGGAGGCCCGGGCCAGCAGGCCCTCCTTTTCCCCCACAGCAATCACCTCTGGCAAGAATATGCGGCCGCCCGGCCCGGCTTGCCTGTCCGCTGGAATTTCGTGGACTTTTTCCCCGGGATATGATATGATATCCCAAATGACGCGGCCCCCCAGCCTGCGGGCGGGAGGGCCAGGAAAGGCGGTTTCTATGGAACGCAGCGAACAGCACCGGGACGCCCCGGTTTATACGGTCACCGAGCCCGACACCCTGCTCCCCTTCCTGCTGGCCCACGTGAAGGGCAAGAGCCGGAACAACGTGAAATCCCTCCTCTCCCGCCGGCTGGTGGCGGTGGACGGCGTGCCCCTCTCCCAGTTCGACACCCCGCTGCTGCCCGGGCAGCAGGTGGCCATACTGCCCTCCTCCGCCCCCAGGGCGGACGCGCTGCCCTTCCCCATCCTCTATGAGGACGAGCACCTGATCGTGGTGAACAAGCCCGCCAAGCTGCTCAGCGTGGCCACCGACAGGGAGAAAACCCGCACCGCCTACCATATGGTCACCGACTACGTGAAGGCCCGGCGGGTGGACGACCGGATCTTCGTGCTCCACCGGCTGGATCGGGACACGTCGGGGGTGCTGATGTTCGCCCGGGACGCGGAGACGAAGGAGCTGTTCCAGTCCCGGTGGAACGAGATCGTCACCCGCCGGGGCTATCTGGCGGTGGTGGAGGGGGTGCCCAAGCCCACCCAGGACACCATCCGCTCCTGGCTGGTGGAGACGGACACCCACCTGAGCTTTTCCGGCGCGCCGGGGAAGGGGGCCAAGGAGGCCGTCACCAGCTACCAGATCGTCAAGGCCGGGAACGGATACGCCCTGCTGGACATCTCCATTGAGACGGGGCGGAAGAACCAGATCCGGGTGCACATGAAGGAGAAGGGCTGCCCCGTGGCGGGGGACAAGCAGTACGGAGCCCGCACCAACCCCATCGGGCGGCTGTGCCTCCACGCCAACGAGCTGTCCTTCATCCACCCCGCTACCGGGGAACCTGTCACCTTCAGGGCCAAAATGCCCCGGGATTTTAACCGGGTGTTCCGATAAGCCGGCAAAAGCCCGCCTCCGAACCCGGAGACGGGCTTTTCCAATAAATTTAGCTCAGGAAGTCCTTCAGCTTCTTGCTCCGGCTGGGGTGGCGCAGCTTCCGCAGGGCTTTGGCCTCAATCTGCCGGATCCGCTCCCGGGTGACGTTGAACTCCTTGCCCACTTCCTCCAGAGTGCGGCTGCGGCCGTCCTCAATGCCGAAGCGCAGGCGCAGCACCTTCTCCTCCCGGGGGGTCAGGGTGGACATCACCTCCACCAGCTGCTCCTTCAGCAGGGTGAAAGACGCCGCCTCCGACGGCTCCGACGCCCCCTCGTCCGGCAGGAAGTCGCCCAGGTGGCTGTCCTCCTCCTCGCCGATGGGGGTCTCCAGGGAAACGGGCTCCTGGGCGATCTTCAGGATCTCCCGCACCTTCTCCACCGGCATCCCCATCTCCTCCGCCGTCTCCTCCGGGCTGGGGTCGTGGCCCAGCTCCTGCAAAAGCTGGCGGTTCACCCGGATCACCTTGTTGATGGTCTCCACCATGTGCACCGGGATGCGGATGGTGCGGGCCTGATCGGCGATGGCCCGGGTGATGGCCTGCCGGATCCACCAGGTGGCATAGGTGGAGAACTTGTAACCCTTGGTGTAGTCGAACTTCTCCACCGCCTTGATGAGGCCCAGGTTGCCCTCCTGGATCAGATCCAGGAACAGCATCCCCCGGCCCACGTACCGCTTGGCGATGGACACCACCAGCCGCAGGTTGGCCTCCGCCAGCTGCTGCTTGGCCCGCTCGCCCTTCCGGATGGTCTTTTTCAGCTCCTGCCGCACTTCGTCGGGCAGCTCCTCCCCCGACTGCTCCAGCTCGGCCAGCTGCTCCTTGGCGGCGGCCCCGGCCCCCATCTGCTGGGCCAGCTCCACCTCCTGCTCCGGGGTGAGCAGATCCACCTTGCCGATCTCCTTCAGGTACATCCGCACCGGGTCGTCGATGGCGAAGGAGTCCACCAGGGTGTTGGGATCCACGATCTCCTCCTCCGGGAGCTCCTCCAGCTCGTCGGTGGAGGGGAGAACGTCGTCGTCCAGCTCGGGCACAAAGTCGTCCCCGGCGGTGTCCACCCCCAGGTTCTCCAGCACGTCGTACACCTTGTCCAGCTGATCCGTCTCCAGGGTGATGGACTCCAGCACCTCCATCATCTCGCTGGAGGACAGCTTGCCCTTCTTGCAGCCCGTCTCCACCAGCTCCAGCAGCTTTTCCCCGCCCTGGACGCCCTCGATCATCCTGCTCAGCTCCGCCTTGGCGGCCTCCAGCTTCTCCGGGCTCACCTGGACGTGGGGGGCGGTGTCCGCCTTTTTGCCGGTCTTTTTCTTTTCACTCATTGGTCTTTCATCCTCCATAGGCTTTTTTCTGTTTGAGTACATCCTTCAAGGCTCTGAGATCCCTCTCGTCCGATATGTCCCTTTTGCTGTGCTCCAGCAGGATCACCTGCTTGCAGTCCTCCAGCGCCGCCGCCGCCGTCGTCCGGGGCTGGTTCTCCTGGACGGCGGCGGAGAGCTGATCCATCTCCTCCGGGGTGAGCTGCCCCTCCAGGGCGGGCAGGGTGACGCTCTTGCCCGCCTTCCACCTGTCCCGCAGCAGCACAAACGCCTTTCTCAGCAGCGGCGAGGTGAAGTGCTCCTCGCTCAGCGGCTCCATCTGCCGGAAGTAGTCGCCGTCCAGCAGCACGATCCGCAGCACGCCCTCCTCCGCCCGGGCGGAGCGGACGTTCTCGTACCGCAGCTCCCGGCTCCTGGGCTGGAGCTCCCGGACGGGGGCCAGGTTCCGGCGCTCCTCCTGCTTGCGGGCCTCCCGGCGGCGTTTCTGGCGCTGGCGCTCCACCTCCTGGAGCACCGCCTCCTTGGACACCCCCGCCGTCTCGGCGCACCGGCCGGCGTAGATCTCCCGCTCCACCGGGCTGGACAGGCCGGCCACCACCTCCGCCGCCGCCAGCAGGTACTGGGCCCGCTGGTCGTCCCGGGTCAGGTCAAACTGATCCCGCACCACGCTCAGGCGGTACTCGGCGGAGTTGGCGCTGCCGTTCATCAGCTCCTCAAAGGCGGCGGGGCCGCAGTTCTTGATATAGTCGTCCGCGTCCTGCTTCACCAGCTCCCCCGACTGGGTGCGGCGGCGGGGCAGGCGCAGCACCTTCACCCCGATCTCCGAGCCGCGCAGCAGGGCGATGGCCCGCTGGGTGGCGTCCTCCCCGGCGGCGTCGTTGTCGTAGCACAGCACCAGCTCTTTCGTGTACCGCCCCAGCAGGCGCACGTGCTCCTCCGTCAGGGCGGTGCCCATGGTGGCCACCGTGTTGTCAAAGCCCGCCTGGTGCAGGGTGATGACGTCGATGTTCCCCTCCACCAGGATGAAGTTGGGCCGCTTGGTCTTTTTGGCGTAGTTCAACCCGTAGAGGATGGAACGTTTTTTGAAGATGGCCGTCTCCGGCGTGTTCAGGTACTTGGGGGTGGAGTCGTCCATCACCCGGCTGGTGAAGCCGATCACGTCCCCCCGCACGTCGATAACGGGCAGCATCAGGCGGTTGCGGTACTTGTCGTACACGCCGCCCCCCTTGCCCGCCACCGCCAGGCCCGCCTCAATGAGCTCCGCCTTCTCGTAGCCCTTGTCCCGCATGGCCAGGATCAGGCTGTCCCAGGCGTCGGGGGCCGCCCCCAGGCCGAACCGGGCGGAAAATTTGGGGCTGATCCGCCGCTTGTCCCGGATGTAGGACGCCACCTCCGCCCCCCGGGGGTCGGACAGCATGGAGCGGTAGAACCGGGCGGCCTCGCGGTTGAGCTCCAGAATACGCGCCCGCCGTTCCCGCCACCGGCCGTCGCCGCCGGTGTCCTCCGGCATCTGAAGCCCCGCCTGATCCGCCAGCTTGCGCACCGCGTCCGGGAAGGACAGGCTCTCCATCTCCATGAGGAACCGGGCCGCCCCGCCCCCCTTGCCGCAGCCGAAGCAGTGGAAGATCTGCCGGGACTCGTTGACGGAAAAGGAGGGGGTTTTTTCGTGGTGGAAGGGGCACAGCCCCCAGTAGTTCCCCCCCTTTTTGGTCAGGGGCACATAGGCGGAAACCACGTCCACAATATTGAGCCTGCTGTTCAGGTCGTCCAGAAAGGGCTCGGGTATCGGCATGGTTCCACCTCCGCATCATAGCCAAATTTGCCCTGTTTTACACTGTTTTGGGAATTTATTGGTCAATGGGAACTGCTTTCAAAACCTCGCCCAGCTCCACGGCGGAAAAAGCCCCGGCGGACAGCTCGGTGATTCCCGCCCGGAACGCCTCCGCCCCCTCCTCGGGCAGCAGGGCGTGGACGGTGACGGCGGCGGCGTACTCGATCTCCCCCACCGCGCCCCCCTGGGCGGCGCAGGCCAGCTTCACCCGCTCCAGAAAGCTGTAGGGGCACTCCACCGCCAGCTCCAGCCAGCGGCGCACCGCCGAGACGCCCGCCGCGTCCAGGGCGTCCTTGGCGCTCTGGGTGTAGGCCCGCACCAGGCCCCCCGCCCCCAGCAGCACCCCGCCGAAGTACCGGGTCACCACGCAGCACACGTTGGTGACCCCCTCCTTCTGGAACACCCCCAGCATGGGCTGGCCCGCGGTGCCCTGGGGCTCCCCGTCGTCGGAGTAGCGCACCGGGCCGTCCTGGATCAGGTAGCACCAGCAGTTGTGCCGGGCGTCGTGGTGCTTCTTTTTGACCTCGTCGATGCGGGCCCGGGCCTCCTCCTCCGTCTCCACGGGAAAGACGCGGCCGATGAAGGTGGATCGCTTTTCGGTGAACTCTGTCTCCGAGGCGCGGGTGGGGACAAGGTACTCGGTCATTTCACCACCCACCCCTTCGGAATGAACAGATCCCCGAACTGCTCCACGGCGTAGGTGTCCGTCATGCCCGCGATGTAGTCCAGCGCCGCCCGCTGCACCCCTTCCCGCAGGAGGATGTCCTGGTACTCCGGCGGCAGCTTGTCCGTGTGCTTGCAATAGTATTCAAAGAGGAGGCAGATCATGTCCTCCGCCTTGCCCTCCTCCCCCTTGGCCAGGGGGTTGAAGTAGACGGACTCGAACATGAACGCCTTCAGCTCCGCCATGGCCTGGGCCACGGTGGGGGACTGCCGGATCTCGTCCCCCTCCCCGCTGGAGCGGATCACGTCCAGGGTCAGGGCCTCGATGCGCTCCCCGTGGGTGTAGCCCAGAACCTCGGAGATGTGGGCGGGGATGTCGGTGGGGAAGATGATGCCCCCCCGCATGGCGTCGTCGATGTCGTGGTTGATGTAGGCGATCTTGTCGGCGAAGCGCACCAGCTGGCCCTCCAGGGTGTCCGCCGGCCGGCCGGCGGTGTGGCACAGGATGCCGTCCCGCACCTCATGGCACAGGTTCAGCCCCGCCCCGTCGTTCTCCAGCCGATCCACCACCCGCAGGGACTGCTCGTAGTGCCGGAAGCCCCCCTCCACCATCCGGGACAGGGCCCGCTCCCCGGCGTGGCCGAAGGGGGTGTGGCCCAGGTCGTGGGCCAGGGCCGCCGCCTCGGTGAGATCCTCGTTGAGGGCCAGCCCCCGGGCCATGGTGCGGGCGATGCGGGACACCTCCAGGGTGTGGGTCATGCGGGTGCGGTAGTGATCCCCCTCGGGCTGGAGGAACACCTGGGTCTTGTGCTTCAGCCGCCGGAAGGACTTGCAGTGCACCACCCGGTCGATGTCCCGCTGGAAGCAGGTTCGCATGGGACAGGGGGGGATGTCCACCGCCCGCCCTTTGGATTGGGCGGACAGGCAGGCCCGGGGGGAGAGGGTCTGCCGCTCCAGCGCCTCGGTGCGCTCCCGTATGCTCTGATCCATGTGCCGTCCCTCCTCGCACGCCCCATAGGCGTTTTTTCTGTCTACGCTCTTATACCCGGGCGGCGGGAAAAAACCTTTTTTATTTTGAAAGATTTTCAAATTTATCAGCTTCGTCATATCCGCCCCCGCTCTCCCGTATACTCAGACAGCAGTTTGACCATATAAGAGGGGGGAACGCCATGGAGGGGGCTGTGGGTCTGGCCCGTCTGCTGGTGCTGGCGGTGATCTTCGTCAACGGCTGGACGGACGCGCCCAACGCCATCGCCACCGCCGTGGGCTCCGGGGCGCTGTCCTTCCGCCGGGGGGTGGCGCTGGCGGCGGTGTGCAACTTCGCCGGGGCGGCGCTGGCCTGCCTGTGCTTCCCCGCCGTGGCGGACACGGTGGGGGAGCTGGTGTCCTTCGCCCAGCCCCGCTCCGGGGTCATCGCCCTGAACGCCGCCCTGCTGGCCATCGTGCTGTGGGCGGTGGCGGCCTGGCGGTTCGGCCTGCCCACCAGCGAGAGCCACGCCCTGCTGGCGGGCCTGTCCGGCGGGGCGCTGGCTTTAGGCGGCGGACTGGCCCAGCTCAACGCCGGGGCGTGGATCCGGGCGCTGGCGGGGCTGGGGCTGTCCCTGCCCGCCGGGGCGCTGGCGGGGCGGATCCTCCGGCGGGGGCTGGAGGGCCGCATACGCCGCCCCGACCGGGGCCAGCGGTGGGCCGCCGCCCTCACCGCCCTGCTCCACGGGGCCCAGGACGGGCAGAAGTTCCTGGCCCTGCTCCTGTTGATCCACGGCTTTGGCCCGGACGGCGGGCCCTCCCGGCTGGGGCTGGCCCTGCTCACCGCCGGGGTGATGGCCCTGGGCACCGCCCTGGGCGGGAAGCCCATCGTGGAAAAGGTGGGCACCCAGCTGGCCCAACTCTCCCCCGCCGAGGGGCTGGCGGCGGATCTGGGGGCGGGGGCGGTGCTGCTGGCCTGCTCCGCCCTGGGGCTGCCCGTGTCCACCACCCACGCCAAGGTGGCCGCCGTATGCGGCGCGGGCCGGGGGGCCAGCGGGGCGGTGATGGGCCAGATGGCGGGGGCGTGGATCCTCACCTTCCCCGCCTGCGGGGGGATCGCCTTCCTGCTGGCGCGGTTCATGACGGGATAAAAGTCCGGCCCGCGCTGCGCGCGGGCCGGACTTGTTCTCACTTGTTCCAGTTCAGCACGTCCCGGTTGAGGACGAAATACTCGATGCCGGAGTACAGGGTGGTGGCGGCGATGATGATGACGCACGCCCAGTCCAGATAGTTGGGCAGGCCGCTCAGGATAGGCGCGGCCAGGTGCATCAGGCACAGGCACACCATGGTGGAGGCGGTTTTCACCTTGCCCGACCACCCGGCGGCGATGACCCGCCCGTTGTCCACCGCCACCAGCCGCAGGCCGGACACGGCGAACTCCCGGGCGATGACGATCACCAGCGCCCAGTCCGGGAAGCGGCCCGCCCCGCAGAAGCAGGCCATGGCGGTGAGCACCAGCACCTTGTCCGCCAGGGGATCCATGAACTTGCCGAAGTCGGTGACCTGGTTGTAGTGCCGGGCGATGTAGCCGTCCAGCAGATCCGTCAGGCTGGCGATCACGAATACCGCCAGGGCGGCGTAGATGCTCCACGGAGCGTCAATGTGCCACAGGATGAGGTACACCGGGATCAGCACCACCCGCAGCATGGTCAGCTTGTTTGCCGTATTCATTCCCTTTCTTCCTTTCCTCAGTCCTCGATCTCGCCGGTGAGGTCGCCGTCGGACACGCCGGTGATCCGCACCCACACGAATTCCCCCGCCGGGACAAGCCCCGCCGCCGTGAACAGCACCCGGCCGTCGATATCCACCGAGTCGGCATAGGTGCGGCCCGCGTAGCAGCCCGCCTCAACGTCAAAACCCTCGCACAGTACCTCCATGCAGGAGCCCAGCCGCTGCTCGTTGTATTCGTCCATGATCCGGGACTGGAGATCCACCACCAGCTCCACCCGGCGCTCCGCCACGTCCGGATCCACCTGGCTGCCCATGGCGGCGGCCAGGGTGCCCTCCTCCGGGGAGAACTGGAACACCCCCGCCCGCTGGAGCTTCTGTTCCCGCAGAAACTCGCACAGCTCCTCGAACTCCGCCTCCCCCTCCCCGGGCAGGCCGCAGATCAGGGAGGTGCGAATCACCACGTCGGGCATGGCCGCCCGGAGCTTGGCAAACAGCGCCTCGATCTCCGCCCTGGTGCTGCGGCGGCGCATGGCCTTCAAAATGCCGTCGTTGGCGTGCTGGATGGGGATATCCAGATAGTGGACGATCTTCTTTTCCCGGGCAATGACCTGAATCAGCTCGTCCGTCACCGCCTCCGGGTAGAGGTAGTGCAGCCGGATCCAGTGGAAGTCCAGCTTGCAAAGCTCCGTCAGCAGCCCCGCCAGCGTAGAGCCGTCCTTCAAGTCCAGCCCATAGCGGGTGATGTCCTGGGCGATAACAATGAGCTCCTTCACCCCGCTGTCCGCCAGCCCCTTGGCCTCCGCTAAAAGCGCCGCCATGGAGCGGCTGCGGTATCTTCCCCGCAGCTTGGGGATGATGCAGAAGGCGCAGCCGTTGGAGCAGCCCTCGGCAATTTTCAGGTAGGCCGTCCAGGGCGGGGTGGTCACCCACCGTTCTCCGTCGTCATAGGCTTGGGCGATCTCCCCGAAATGCTCCGGCCGCTCCCCCGCCATCAGCTCCTCCACGGCGGACACCACGTCGGTATAGCTCCCCGTGCCCAGCAGGCCGTCCACTTCGGGCAGATCCGCCCGGATCTCGTCGGGATAGCGCTGGCTCAGGCAGCCCGCCACCAGCAGCTTTTTCAGCTTCCCCGCCTGCTTCAGCGCCCCCAGCTCCAAAATGGCGTCGATGGCCTCGCTCTTGGCGGACTCAATGAAGCCGCAGGTGTTGAGCACCGCCACGTCCGCCCCCTCTACTTCGCCGGTGACGGTGTGGCCCGCCTCCCGGCACAGGGCCATCATCTGCTCGGTGTTCACCAGATTTTTGGCGCAGCCCAGGGACTGGAACGCCACCTTATATCCCATCTACTCCCATTCCTCCTCCCGGAGGCGCTCCAGCGCCCCGGAGATCTCGTCCCACCCATAGCCCCGGCGGGCCAGATAGTCGGACACTTTTTTCAGGTTTTCCCGGGTGGGCTCGGCCCCACGGAGCTTCTGCCGGGCCAGCTTCTCGATCTGGCTGCTGTCCGGCTCCCGCTCCTCCAGGGCCTCCTCCCAGTATTCCCGGGGCACCCCCCGGCGGTACAGCTCGTCCCGGATCTTCCGGGGGCCGTAGCCCTTGGCGGCGTAGTGCCGCACCACCGTGCGGGCGTATTCCTCGTCATTGAGCAGGCCCAGGTCGGCGAGCCGGTCGGCCACCCCCTCCGCCCGCTCCCGCAGGGCCTCCTTTTGGGCCTGTAAAAGCGACGGATCGGGCCCGTCGTCCAGCTTGTCATAGGGGTATTTTCCCCGCTTGGGCCGGGGCGGGGCGCACAGCTTGTCCAGCAGCTCCCGCCGGGACATGGGCCGCTGGGCCAGCAGCCCCACCGCCCGCTCCATCAGCCGGGACTGCTCCCCGGCGGCGGCCAGGGCCTCCCCCTCGGCGTCGGTCAGCTCCTTGCCGGCGTACAGGCCCAGGGACACCACATCCCCCTCCCCCACCCGGACAAGGGAGGCATCGTCCAGCCACACCAGCCAGCGGCCCTGTTTATGCCGGGAGGGCTCCAGCTTCTTGATTTTCACCCTTCAAATTCGTCGGCGGACACGTCCACCGCCCGGCCCGCGGCCTTGGCCGCCACCTGGGACTGGCGGCTCATCAGCTTGAAGGAGTTGGCCCGCACCTCGGCTTCCACCTTTTCCGCCACCTCCGGGTTTTCCTGGAAATACTGCTTCACCGCGTCCCTGCCCTGGCCCAGCCGGGTCTCCCCCATGGAGAACCAGGAGCCGGACTTCTGCACGATGTCCAGCCGGACGGCCAGATCCACCAGCTCGCCCAGCTTGGAGATGCCCTCGCCGTACATGATCTCGAACTCCGCCTCCCGGAAGGGGGGGGCCACCTTGTTCTTCACGATCTTGGCCCGGGTGCGGTTGCCGATGACCTCGGCGCCGTTCTTGATGGCCTCGATCCGCCGCACCTCCATACGCACAGAGGCGTAGAACTTCAGCGCCCGGCCGCCGGTGGTGACCTCCGGGTTGCCGTACACCACGCCCACCTTCTCCCGGAGCTGGTTGATGAAGATGACGATGCAGTTTGTCTTGGAGATGGAGCCCGCCAGCTTCCGCAGGGCCTGGCTCATGAGCCGGGCCAGCAGGCCCACGTGGGAGTCGCCCATGTCGCCCTCGATCTCCGCCCGGGGGGTCAGCGCCGCCACCGAGTCCACCACCACCACGTCGATGGCGCCGGAGCGCACCAGGGCCTCGCAGATCTCCAGCCCCTGCTCGCCGGTGTCCGGCTGGGAAATCAGCATGGAGTCGATGTCCACGCCCAGCGCCCGGGCATAGGTGGGATCCAGGGCGTGCTCGGCGTCGATGAAGGCCACCTCGCCCCCCCGCTTCTGGGCCTCGGCCACGATGTGCAGGGCCAGGGTGGTCTTGCCGGAGGACTCGGGGCCGTAGATCTCGATAATGCGCCCCTTGGGCACGCCGCCGATGCCCAGGGCGATGTCCAGGGACAGGGAGCCGGTGGGGATGGCCTCCACCACGATGTGGGAGTTCTCGCCCAGGCGCATGATGGAGCCCTTGCCGTAGTCCTTCTCGATCTGGGCAATGCAGGTGGACAGGGCCTTTTTCTTGTCCGAGGCGGGGGCGGCGGCCTCCACCGTCTTTTTCTTGTCTGCCATGTACGATCATCCTTTCCCGCCGGCGTGTTTGGAAGGGCCGCCGGCCTCTTACTGTCCCATATAGTACCCCTTTATGTGTCCCATAAACCGGACATTAAGTGGGGGTTTCCTCCGCGCTGCCCTCCACAACCCGCCAGTGCATCCCCGGGTCGAGGGTGGTCTGGATGCCCTGGTAGCCGTTCTCCCGGAGGATCTCCTCCACCGCCGGGGCCTGATCATAGCCCACCTCAAAGGCCAGCTTGCCCCCCGGCTTCAGCGCCCGCTTCCACTTCTTCGCCACCGCCCGGTAGAATTTCAGCCCGTCCTCTCCCCCGTCCAGGGCGATATGGGGCTCGTAGTCCCGCACCGACGGATCCAACCGCGCGATCTCCAGCGTGGGGATATATGGAGGATTGCACAAAATCAAATCAAAGTCCCGCAGAACGCGGGGAGGCGGATCCAGCGCGTCCACCTGAGCGGCCTGCGCCTGCTCCGTCAGGCCGCAGCGGCGGATGTTCTGCCGGCACACCCGCAGGGCGTCCGGCTGCCATTCGCCTAAGATCACGCGGGCCTCGGGGCAGTTGTCCGCAATGGCAAGACCCACGCAGCCGCTGCCCGCGCACAGATCCAGCACCCGGGCCTCCTCCCGATCCCGGAGGAACAGGATGCCCCGCTCCACCAGCGTCTCGGTGTCCGGCCGGGGGATGAGCACGTCCGGGCACACGTCCAGCGTCAGGCCGTAGAACTCCCACTCCCCCAAAAGATAGGCCACCGGCTCCCCCTTGATCCGGCGCTCCAGCAGGCCCCGGAACCGCTGCTCCACCCCGTCGGAGGCGTACAGCGGCAGGTCGTGGATCAGCTGGGTGCGATCCTTGCCGGAGGCGGCGCATAAAAGCTCCCGGGCCTCCAGCTGGGCGGCCTCCACCCCCATCCCCTTCAGAGCCTTCCGGGCGTCCAGATACAGGTCGTTGTAGGTTGCGGGCATGGCCTCTCACCTTCTCTCTGTCAGTCTCCTTGTCACGCTGCAAAGCGGCCAGGTTCTCGCCTTTGGCTCGGTCGGCGATGGACGTTTGCCACTGGCAAACATCGCCGCTTGGTCGCTTTTCCGCGCTTCTCAATCACCACTGATCCGCGCCCTTCTCCTCGGGCAGCACCCGCTTGAGCGCCTCAATGCCCACCTTGATCATGGAGTCGTCCGGCTCAAAGGTGGTGAAGTTCTGCATCCACATACCAGGCGAGCGCAGGGCGCGGCACATCCCCCCGTCGTGCCCGCCCACATAGCGGTTGAACTCATAGGTCACCCCCACGATGACGGGCAGCATCAGCAGATGCAGGGCCATGCGCAGGGAGGTATTCTCAATCTCCAGCGGGGTGAAGATCACGATGGACAGGAAGATGGACACCGCGATCACCACAAACAGGAAGCTGGTGCCGCACCGGGGATGGTGCCGGGGCTGCTTGCGGACGTTTTCGACGGTCAGCTCCAAGCCGTTCTCGTAGCAGTAGATGGTTTTATGCTCCGCGCCGTGGTACTGAAACACCCGGTGGATCTCTTTCATTTTGGAACACAAATAGAGGTAGAGCATGAAGATGGCCACCTTCAGCACACCCTCGATCACCGAGCGCACCCACAGGGGCATGGTTTTCCACACCAGCCCCAGCAGCCCCGTCAGCGCCGTGGGCAGCAGGATGAACAGCCCGATGGAGAAGGCGATGCCTAAAATAGCCCCCAGGGTGATGATCACCGTCATGGCCTTGTCCTCGCTGAGGTGGTCGTTGAGCCACTTGTCGATGCCGGTCAGCTCCTCCGTCTCTCCCGTGCCGTCGTCGGACACCTCGGCGGAGTGCATCAGCGCCCGCATCCCGTGCACCATGGAGCCGCAGAAAATAAAGATTCCCCGGATGAAGGGCAGCTTCGCCAGCCCCGAACGGGGCTTGATGGGCTCCTCGGTGATGTCCAGCTCCCCATCCGGCTTGCGCACCACGATGGCCCGCTTGCCGGGGCCCTGCATCATGATGCCCTCCAGCAGGGCCTGCCCGCCGCAGGTGGTTTTGAATGGGGTACTGTGGAATTCCTCTTTTGCCATGGATCTGTCTCCTTTGATGGTCTGTCTCCGGGGCCGCCCGCCCATTCCGCGCCGCCCGCCCGCTTTTTCACGTGGGCTGACTATACCACAACGGCTGGAGAATTGCAACCCGTTTTGAAACTTTTGTTCGACTTACTACACGTTCTCCACCCCGATGGGCAGGCGGATGGTGACGACGCAGCCGCCGCCGGGGGCGTTGCCGATGTCCAGCGTCCCGTTGTGGCTGTTGATGATCTCGTCGCACACGGCCAGGCCGATGCCCGAGCCCCGGGCCTTGGAGGAGCCCTTGTAGAACTTATATTTAATGTAGGGCAGCTCGTCCTCCGGCACACCGGGGCCGTGATCCCGGATGCGGATCACCACATCGTCCTCCTCCCGGCCCACCGACACCTCGATGCGCCCGCCGGAGCCGCCGTGCTTGTCCGCGTTGTCCAGCAGGTTGCAGAACACCTGCCGCAGCCGCTCCGGGTCGCCGCTGATGATGGGCAGATCCTCGTCGCACTCGGTATAGTCCAGCTCCAGGTTCTTCCGGCGGAAGAACTCCCGGTAGGTGTACACCGCGTCCTCCAGCTCCGCCAGAATGTCGATGGGCTCCACCGACAGGTTGAACCGGCCCGTCTCCATCCGGGAGAACTCCAGCAGCTCCTCCACCATCCGGGTGAGGCGCTGGGCCTCGGACACAATGATGCCCATGCCCTTCTTCACATCGGCCGCGTCCCGCACCTCGCCGTTGTAGAGCGTCTCCGCCCAGCCGCTGATGGCGGTGAGGGGGGTGCGCAGCTCGTGGGACACGGAGGAGATGAATTCCGACTGGGTGCGCTCCGCCTGATCGATCTTCATGGACATATCGTTGATGGCGTCCACCAGATCCCCCATCTCGTCGTTGGAGCGGGACTCCATCTGCACGCCGTAGCTGCCGGTGGCGATCCGCTTGGCGGTCTCCGTCACCCGGATCACCGGATCCAGCACCGATTTGATGAAATAGGACGCGGTGACGCCCATCACGATCAGGATCACCAGCCCCAAGCCGGAGGTGATGGCGATGATGCGGAACATCTGGTTCTCCACCTGCCGCAGGGAGGTCACCATGCGCACCACCCCCACCACCGTGCCGTTGTACACCACGGGGGCGGAGGCGGCGATGATGTGGTCGCCGGTGTTGGGATCGGGCCCGGTGTAGGCCTCCACCCGCTTGCTCTCAATGGATTTGGGCACATCCGGGGTCTCCACCCCCGCCCCGGATATGTCCATCATGGAGGACATCAGCACCCGGCCGCCGGCGCTGAGGATCTGCACCTCGATGTAGTTCTTCTCCTCAAACTGGTTGACGAACTGCCGGGCGGTGTAAAGATAGGTGGTCTCCGTATAGTTGCGGAACATCCCGGCAGCGGTCTGGGCCTTGCTCTCCAGGGTGGCCAGAATGGTGGAGGTGTAGTAGCTGTACATGGCCAGCGAGAACGCCGTCACCGCGGTGGCCACCACCACCAGGGTGGCCCCCAGGGTGTTGAACAGCCAGCGCCACCGCAGCTTGCCCCGGGGACGCCTGTCCGCCGCCGGCTGAACCTCCTCCGCCGCCGGTTCCGGCTTTACCGGCTTCTTTTTCTTCCGTTTGCCCCGGTTTTCCTGCTCCATGCCGCCACCTCCCCTCTCACTTCCGGGCTCTGCCTTACCTGCTCAGATCTCCCACTTGTAGCCGAAGCCCCAGACCGTGATCACGAAGGACGGGTTCTGGGGGTCGTCCGCCCCACAAAAGCCAAAGGGCGGCTTTTGCGGGGCCCCGGATTTTACTCAAATCGCCGGGAGTGAATCCCGTCGATTTCAAGGTTTTCGCTCCGCGAAAACGCTTGTGCGGCGCACTCGCGCCGGCGCCGCTTGCGCGGCGGGAGGACGCCCCCTTATCCCGCGATTACGCTTCCCACTTGTAGCCGAAGCCCCAGACCGTGATCACGAAGGACGGGTTCTGGGGGTCGTCCTCCAGCTTGATCCGCAGGCGGCGGATGTTCACATCCACGATTTTCAGCTCGCCCAGGAACTCGGTGCCCCACACCGCCTCCAGGATCTCCTCCCGGGACAGGGCCTTGCCCGGGTTCTCCATGAACAGCTTCACGATGGAATACTCCACCTGGGTCAGCTTCACCCGCTTGCCGTTCTTCTCCAGGGTGCGGTTCCGGGTGTTCAGCAGGAAGGGCGGCTGCTCGATCTCGTCCGCGTCCCGCATGGCCCCGCCGCCGGTGCGGCGGAACAGGGCGTCCACCCGGGCGGTGAGCTCCGCCGGGGAAAAGGGCTTGGTCACGTAGTCGTCCGCCCCGGTCATCAGGCCGCTGACCTTGTCCATCTCCTGGGTGCGGGCGGTGAGCATGATGATGCCCATCTGGGAATTGCCCGCCCGGATGCGGCGGCACACCTCGAAGCCGTCCATCTCCCCGGGCAGCATGATGTCCAGCAGGGCCACCTGGATATCCGGGTTCTGCTGGATCAGGGCCAGGGCCTCCTCGCCGGTGCCCGCCTCGATGGCGTCGTACCCCGCCCGCTTCAGGTTGATCACCACAAAGCTGCGGATGTTGGCCTCGTCCTCCAGCACCAAAACCTTCCTTGTCACTGTCGTCTCCCCGCTTTCGTCGTCATGGGATGGGCCGCTATTTGGTGGCCCACTCCACCGTGATGAGCCTGAACCGCTGGATCAGCCCCTCCTCATCCAGGCCGCAGTCCCATACGCTGTCGTCCAGCACCGCGCAATAGGTGGCGTTACTGTCTGTATATAAGGTAAACCGCCCCGCCAGCTTGGAGCGGGCGTTCCGGTTGCTCCCCGTGAGCCGGTAGATGGTGAGGAATTTCTTCGGGGGCGGATCCCCCTCCTCCCGCTTGGGCCAGTAGTAGAACACCACCGACCGCTCCCCCCGGCTGCTGAGGCTGTCGTCCCTGGCCACGGCGATGTTCCCCGTGTCCCAGCCGTTGGGCAGGTTCAGGTACCAGCTGTCCGTCACCGTGTGGTAAGTGACGCAGCTGGTGCTGCCCTTGCCGGCGGAGTCGAACTGCTGCCAGTAGATGAAGTACTGGGCGGAGTCGTTCTCCGGGTCGATGGGGGTCAGAAGCTGGGGCCGGGGGATCTCCAGCACCCCGTCGCTGTTGATGTCGGCGGCGCCCACCTCGGTATAGGAGCGGGCGGTGGCCAGGCTGGCCCCGCTCTCCACGTCCCGGGTGATGTTCTTCAGCCCGTCCTTGTCCAGCACCAGGATGTCGGTGAGCATACCGCCCTCCAGCTCCACCGCCACATACACCGCCAGCCGGCCGTCCCCCAGGCGGCCCACCTCGGCGGCAACCACATCCCGCATTCCGTCGGACAGGGCCACGTTGGAGGTGATGGTCATGGCTCCGTCCACATATTCGTAGTATTCCGCCTGGTTGTTCCCCTCACCGGAGCTGTCCTGCTGGAATACCATGATCTCCTGCTTGCCGTCCCCATTCAGGTCGGACACGAGGTAAGACTCGTTATAGGCGGTGTTCATCAGCTGATCCGCCTCGGTGCCGATGAGGCTGTAGGCGGACAGGATGTGCACCCCGCCGCTGAGCTGCCAGCTGACGATGATCTCCCGGCTCCCGTCCCCGGTGAGATCCTCATAGGCCACGGAGTTGATGGAGTTCCCCTCCCCGGACAGCATATGAACCTGCCGGTAGGTGTGGTCGCCGCCCTGGCCGCCCCCCTGCCGGAACAGGCACACCCGCATGGGCTGCTCCTCCACGGAGGTCACCCGGAGGAATACCGCGGCGGTCTCCTGCTCCCCGTCTCCATCCAAGTCCAGCAGCTGGATGGTGGAGGTGTTGCTGCCGTAGTTGATGGTGGCGTACTCCGCCCCCAGCTCGCTCATGGTGGCTTCGATGGTGGCCTGGAGATCCTTATACTCCTGGGGCAGCACAGGCAGAGCATACAGCCTGTCCACCGGCTGGAACACGCAGCCGCTCAAAAGAGCCGTCAGCCCCAGGGCCATCGCCACCAGCAGCCCCTGCCGAATCCTGCGCCTCATGGCCCCCGGCCTCCTTTCTCCGCCAAAGTAGTTTCCCGCAGCAGCGGGGCGCGCCCGCCGCGGACGGTTAGGAGTTATTATAACACAAATTTCCCGCTCTGCCTACGGATTTTTGTAAACAAACAGCAAAAATAAAAAAATCAAAAAAACTTGAAAAAAACACTTGCATTTCCCGGAACAGTGTGGTATGATAAACAAGCTCAAGGGAGCGATACGCGGCTGTAGCTCAGCTGGATAGAGTGTTTGGCTACGAACCAAAAGGTCGGGGGTTCGAATCCCTTCAGCCGTACCAGTGAAGTTGGCAGATTTCAATGAGAAATCTGCCAACTTCACTTTTTTGCCGTTTTTTGGCCGGCGCCGCGGCCGAAGCCGCCGCGCTTCCCCGGCCGGCATTCCGTCCCGGCCGGAATCTCTGCCCGCTATTGACACTAAAATGAAGCAAATGGTATAATTGAGCAACAGCCGCTTCTCCTTCTGCGGCTGAGCTGCCCCGCCCGGGGCGCGGAATGGAGATCGATGACGGCATGAAGGAAACGTCGAAAAAGCGGAAACGCTGGAGGAGGCTCTCCCTGCCCCTCTCCATTGTTCTGATCTTCTGCGTGTTTGGCACAATCGTATATATGGTGGCCCGGCGCACCACCCGGGAGATGTCCGCCGCCGCCATTCAGAACCTCAGCGAAAGCCTGGATCTGATCCAGTGCACCATCGAGGCCATTCTCAACAGCGAGGCCGAGTTCCAGAACCTCATCGCCCGGGAGATCGCCCAGGCCGAGGATCCGGAGGCCTTCATCCACTCCTATGAGAGCAGCCGCTCCATCGTCAAGCTGTCCCTGATCCTAAAGGGCAGGACGCAGGGCGTCTCCAACACCGGGGAGCCCTTCACGGAGGAGGGGCTGGACTTCTCCGCCGGCGGCCAGGTGGCCGGTATGCCCGTCTCCCAGTCCTATGTAAACTATATGGGCACCTGGTCGTATACCATCAAGTGCCCCGTGGAGCGGGACGGACAGACCCTGGGCACCCTTTACGTCGAATACGTCTACGACACCATTGACCGCTCCCTCCCCACAGACGGGTTTTACAACAAGCAGGCCTCCCTCTATATCATGGACGCCCAGAGCCAGCGTTTCGTCCTCAAGCCCAAGGGCATGGGCCAGCGCAGCGCGGGCCATCTGAACCTGGACGACTTCTACCGGGCCAACAGCGTCCAGGATCCGGATATCCGGGCGGAGGTGTCCCAATGCCTGCGGGACGGGCGGAATATTCTGTTTTACCATGATATACGGGGGCAAAGCGCCCTCAACTATATGTGGTCGGTGAACGACGGGACGGTGTTTCTGGTGGGCTACGTGCCGGTGGCCGCCATCCAGCAGGAGGGGCGCACCGTAAACCAGAACATCGCCATGGTGGTGCTGGCCATGCTGGCGGCCTTCCTGCTGTGCGTGAGCCTCTATTACCTGAGCTGGCGGCAGCAGGAGCGGGTGCGGAAGGAGCGGGACGAGGAGCGCAGGATCCACAGCCAGCAGCTGGCCGAGGCCCTCAGCGCCGCCCAGATCGCCAGCGAGTCCAAAACCACCTTCCTGTCCAATATGTCCCACGACATCCGCACACCTATGAACGCGGTGCTGGGCTTCACCACCCTGCTGGCCCGGGACGCGGAGGATCCGGTGAAGGTGCGGGAGTACACCCGGAAGATCACCGCCTCCGGCCAGCACCTGCTGAGCCTCATCAACGACGTGCTGGACGTGTCCAAGATCGAGAGCGGCAAGGTGGTGCTCACCTTTGACGAGTTCTCCCTCAACGACGTGGTGTCCTCGGTGGACGCCATCATCCGGCCCATGGCTAAAAGCCGGGGGCAGGAGTTCCATGTGGAGGTGTCCGGCGTCCGCCACGAGTACCTCATCGGGGACGAGACCCGGATCAACCAGATTCTCATCAACCTGCTGTCCAACGCGGTGAAATATACGCCGGAGGGGGGCCGCATCCAGCTGCGGATCATCGGGCTGAAGCAGCGCTCCAGCCAGTACCAGCACATCCGCATCGAGGTGGAGGACAACGGCTACGGCATGACGCCGGAGTATCTGAAAATCATCTTCGACGCTTTCACCCGGGCGGAGAACAGCACCACCAACAAGGTGCAGGGCACCGGCCTGGGCATGGCCATCACCAAGAGCATTGTGGAGCTGATGGGCGGCACCATCGACGTGTCCAGCCAGATCAACCAGGGCTCCCTGTTCCGGGTGGATCTGGAGCTGCGCATCCAGGAAAACCACGTGGAGCGGCAGTTCTGGGCGGAGCGGGGCGTGTCCCAAATGCTGGCTGTGGGGGGCGAGCCGGAGACGTTGGACGCCATCCAGAGCCTCATGGGGGACATGGGCGTCCAGGTGGACACGGCCGCCGGTGTGGACGAGGCCCGGGCCCTGCTGGCGGACGGCAGGCCGTACCAGCTGGCGCTGGTGGACTGGGACGGGCCGGGGCTGGACGAACCCGAAACGGTTCGGGCCCTGCGGGGCGCCCTGCCGGACGGCGTGCCCCTGCTGCTGCTGGCGGAGCACGGCGCCCAGGGCCTGGAGGACGCCCTCCAAATGGCCCACACCGGGGCGCTGGCCAAGCCCTTCCTGGTGTCCGCCCTCCGGGAACGGGCGGCGGAGCTGCTGGCCTCCGGAGCTTCGGACGGCCCCGAGTCCGGGCCGGGCAGCAGTCTGGAGGGGCTGCACTTCCTGGCGGCGGAGGACAACGAGATCAACGCCGAAATTCTGGCGGAGCTGCTGGACATGGAGGGGGCCTCCTGCGAGCTGGTGGAGAACGGGCAGCTGGCGGTGGAACGGTTCCAGGACGCGGCGGAGGGCGAGTTTGACGCCATCCTGCTGGATGTGCAGATGCCCGTGATGAACGGGCACGAGGCCGCCCGGGCCATCCGGGCGCTGGATCGGCCGGACGCCCGGCGGATCCCCATCATCGCCATGACCGCCAACGCCTTCGCGGAGGACGAAAAGGCGGCGCTGGCCGCGGGCATGGACGCCCATGTGGCCAAGCCCCTGGACGTGGAGCTGCTGAAGCGGGTGATCCGCCAGTATGTTATTAAGAAAGGACAGGATGAATCATGAAAAAACAGCGCGCCAGAGGCTCCCGCCGGTGGGCGGCGGCCCTGCTTGCGGGGATGCTGCTGCTGACGGCGGCCTGCGGCAGCGGAACTCCGAGCCAGAACCTGCTGCCGTCGGATCAGGTGAGCGTACCGGTGGTCAACCTGTTCAGCCCCATGGAAAAGACCGACCCGAACGCGGAAAACGTGGCCCGAACCGCGGCGGATTTAACCATCGCCATGGCGGAGGAGAAGCTGGGGGTCAGCGTGGCCTACTGGACCTACACCGCCGAGGATTACCAGGACAAGACCTATGACGACGTGGCGTTGGATCGGGCCCGCAGCAACATGGACGATCTGTATCTGCTCAACCCGGACGTCGTCCTGGCCCTTGGCTCGGAGGGAAAGCTGATGGATCTGTCCGGGCTGGACAGCGTCAAGAACCTGCGGGACATCATCCGCGTGGCCAACACCGTGGACGGCAAGCTGGTGGCCATCCCCCAGGAGGTGGTGGCCTATGGGCTGTTTGTCAATGTGGATCTGTTCCGGCAGTACGGGCTGGATCTGCCCAACACCCCGGAGGAGTTTTTGGAGTGCTGCCGGGTGTTCCAGGAGAACGGGATCGAGACCCCCATCGGCGCCAACCGCTGGTGGCTGGAGACCTTTGTGTTCGCCCAGGCCTATGCCGATCTGTACAACGGCGGAAATACGGAGGCGGAAATCAAAGCCCTCAACAGCGGCGAGGCCCGGTACAGCGACTATATGCGCCCCGGCTTTGAATTCCTCCAGACGCTGATCGACAGGGGCTACATCGACGCGGAGAAGGCCCTGGTCAGCGAGGCCATCGAGGGGGAGGGCGCGGACTTCCTGGCGGGCAAAACCCCCATCGTCATGGCCTACTGGGGGGCGGCCAACACGGAGACCGCCTACGGCAAAACGGACTTTGAGATGCAGGTCATCGGCTTCCCCAGCAGCCGGGGCCAGATGCCGGTGATGCCCATGACGGGGTGGGCCGTGGGGGCTGAGGCGGAGCACGCCGAGGACGCCCTGCGGGTGATGAACGTGATCACCTCTGACGAGGCGCTCCAGCTGTTCGCGGAGACGAACCGGGTGATCTCCCCCTCCAAAAACGTGAAGGTGGACTGCGTGCCCGCCCTGCGGCCGCTGAACCAGCGGATTGAGGAGGGGGTCTACGTGCTGGGCTCCAACGCGGGAATGCGGGTGGAGCAGTGGGGCAACACCTGCCTGATCGTGCGGGAGCTGCTGGGGGGCGCCACAGTGGATGAGTGCATGGCGTCCTTTGACAGGCTCCAGGACGCGGCGCTGGCGGGCTCATAAGGAACTGTTGAACCGGGGGTGGGCGCAGGGCGCGTCCGCCCCCGGTTTTCTTGGGAATCCCCTTGCCTTTCGGCGGGGCATTCGATATAATGTGCGGGAAAACCAACGGCCCGCGGAGGGCCGGATCGAGAAGGAGCGGGATGGCATGGCAGCAGATCAGAACAGGCCCAGAGGCCGGGAGCGAAACGTCACCGGCCCAGGCAAGACGGTACACAAGCGGGGGGATGGCCTGGGCACCGGGCCGGTGGGCGCAGGCGGCGGGCAGTCCGGCGGCGGGCAGCCCTCCGGCGCAGGCCCGCGGGGCCCCGGGGGCAAGGGGGGCGGCGTAAAGCTGATCCTTCTGCTGCTGGCCCTGCTGGTGGGGGGCGGCGGGGGGCTCACCGCCTTCCTCGGGGGACAGTCCGGCACAACCCAGCCCCCTGCCCATACCCAGCAGCAGCCCACCCAGGGGGGCGGGAGCTCCGGCACCAACTGGGCCCAGCTGCTCAGCGGGCTGGGGGGCGGCAGCGTGTCCTCCGGCTGGCAGCTTCCCGCCAACACCGGGCGGCTGGACAGCTCCGTGGCCAAGGGCGCCCGGGCCAAGTATACCAAGTTAAAGGGCGGCGGCCGGGACACCGCCACTATCATGATCTATATGTGCGGCACCGATCTGGAGTCCCGGAACGGCATGGGCACCGCCGACCTCCAGGAGATGCTGGGGGCCAAATTCGGGGACGAGCTGAACCTGCTGGTGTATACCGGGGGCTGCAAGGGCTGGAAAAACAATCTGGTGTCCAGCTCCACCAACCAGATCTGGCAGGTTCGGGACGGGAAAATGGTCTGCCTCCAGGACAATCTGGGCAGCAAATCCATGACGGAGCCCGACGTCCTGTCCGGCTATATCAAATGGTGCGTGAAGAACTACCCCGCCAGCCGGTATGAGCTGATCCTCTGGGATCACGGCGGCGGCTCGGTGAGCGGCTACGGCTACGACGAGAAATTCGCCTCCTCCGGCTCCATGAGCCTGGCGGGGCTGGACAAGGCCCTGAAGGACGCGGGGGTGAAGTTTGACTTCATCGGCTTCGACGCCTGCCTCATGGCCACGGCGGAGACCGCCCTCACCATGGCACAGTACGCCGACTATCTCATCGCCTCCGAGGAGACGGAGCCCGGGGTGGGCTGGTATTATACCGACTGGCTCACCGCCCTCGGGGAGAACCCCTCCCTGCCCACCGTGGAGCTGGGCAAGCAGATTGTGGACAGCTTCGTGGACACCTGCGCGGAGCAATGCCGGGGGCAGCTCACCACCCTGTCGGTGGTGGATCTGGCGGAGCTGGAAACCGTTCTGCCCCAGGCGCTGGCGGACTTCTCCCAGTCCACTGTCAAGCTGCTCCGGGAGAAGGAGTACCAGACCGTCTCCAACGCCCGCAGCGGGGCCCGGGAGTTCGCCCAGTCCAGCCGGATCGATCAGGTGGATCTGGTGCACCTGGCCAAAAACCTGGGCACCAAGGAGGGGGACGCCCTGGCTGACGCCCTGCTGGGGTCAGTGAAGTATAACCGCACCTCCTCCAACATGACCAACGCCTACGGCCTGTCCATCTACTTCCCCTACCGGAAGTCCTCCAATGTGGACAAGGCGGCGTCCACCTTCGGCCAGATCGGCCTGGATCAGGGGTATATCCAGTGCATCCGGCAGTTTGCCAGCCTGGAGGTCAGCGGACAGGCGGCCTCCGGCGGCACCGCCTCCCCCCTGCCCTCCCTGCTGGGCAATCTGGGCGGCTCCGGCGCCGGGGCGGATCAGATCTCCGCCCTGCTGGGCGAGCTGCTGGGGGGCTCCTTCGGCCGCTTCCAGGGGCTGGACGGGGAAAATACCGGCTTCCTCAGCGACCGGGCCCTGGGGGACGAGGAGCTGCTCCAGTACCTGACCGACAACCGCTTCCCCGCCGAGGCCCTGCTGTGGCGGCAGGAGGCGGACGGGACGAGCGTGATCCGGCTCACCGAGGCCCAGTGGGGGCTGGTGCAGAACCTGGAGCTCAACCTGTTCTATGACGACGGGGAGGGCTACATCGATCTGGGTCTGGACAACGTGTTCCAATTTGACGACGAGGGCGGCCTGCTGGGGGTGAAGGACAACGCCTGGCTGGCCATCGACGGCCAGCCGGTGGCCTACTACCACACCGCCACCGTGGACGACGGGGAGCGTTATTCCATCACGGGCCGGGTGCCGGTGCTCCACAACGGCGTGCGGGCGGAGCTGCTGCTGACCTTTGACAATGAGCACCCCGGCGGCTATGTGGCGGGAATCCAGGCGGTGTACCTTGACGGGGAGACGGACACGGTGGCCAAGAGCCAGCAGTCGCTCCAGCCCGGGGACGTCCTGGAGTTCCTGTGCGACTATTACGGCTATGACGGAACCTATCAGGACAGCTATCTGCTGGGCGACCCGGTGACCGTGGGGGAGGACGGGCTTGCCGTCACCGACGTGCCCATCGAGGGCGAGACCCGGGCCACCTACCGGTTTACGGATCTGTATGGACAGCATTACTGGACGGCGGTCATCCCCTGAGGAGGCGGCCTGAGCGGCGCAGGCAGGGACGCGGAGGGGCTTCAACGCATAGGATGGGTCAAAGGAGGGTTTCCTTATGCCTATCATATATTTGTCCCCATCTACGCAAGAGTCCAATATGTATGTCACCGGCGGCAGTGAGGAGGAGTGGATGAACCGGCTGGCCGACGCCATGATCCCCTATTTGGACGCGTCCGGCATCCGCTATACCCGCAACACGCCGGACATGACCGCCGCGTCCTCCATCCGGGCCTCTAACGCCGGTACTTATGACCTGCACCTGGCGCTGCACTCCAACGCCTCCGCCCCCAGCAACTACGGCGGCACCCGGGGGATCATCGTGTTCTACTACCCCGGAAGCACCAAGGGCAAGCGGGCGGCGGAGATCATGGCGGACAATCTGAGGGCCATCTATCCTCTGCCCGACAAGGTACGGGCGGAGGGCACCACTTCCATCGGCGAGGTGCGGCAGCCCCGGGCCCCGTCGGTGTTCATTGAGCTGGGCTACCACGACAATGAGGACGACGCCGCCTGGATCAAGAATAACCTGAACCAGATCGCCCGCACCATCGTGCTGGCCCTTACCGAGTATTTCGGCATCCCGTTCCTGGCCCCCGGGGTCGCCCCCCGGCAGGGCGTGGTGGACGTGGACTGGGGCTATCTGAATATCCGGGCCAGGCCGTCCACCTCCGCCCCGGTGATTGCCAAGGCCTATGACGGCGCGCGGCTGACCATCCTAAACCAGTGGCAGGGCTGGTATCTGGTGTCCTTCGACGGCGCCGAGGGCTATGCCAACAGCGATTTCATCACCCTGCTCTGAGCCCGTGCAGGGAACCGCCCCCACATCGGCCCGCCTGCCCAAAGGCCATGTGTGGGTGCCGGCGGGGGATCTCCCCGCCGCCCTGCGGGCGCTGGAGCTGCTCCAGTCGGTTCCGTCTCCGGAGGACGCGGCCCTGCCGCCGGGGATGGACTCCGTCTGAGCTTTACAAATTGTTCAAAGATATTTCAAAGTCTATACACCACTTTGGGCCGGAATCTGGTATCCTTAACACTGTCAGATGCAATGACAACTCCTCCCTCTCTCTTTTCTTGAATCGACCGGCAGCAGCCCACCGCCCCCCTGCGGTGGGCTGCTCCAATTCTCCGATTGGCCGCGATTGGAAAACTGAGAAAAAACTTTAAATTCCCTCTTGATTTTTTCCGGGGGGTGTGGTAGTATATTTGAGGTTCATGAAACAACTTTATATCCGGGTGTGGCGAAGTTTGGTATCGCGCTTGACTGGGGGTCAAGAGGCCGCAGGTTCAAGTCCTGTCACTCGGACCAACTTTTAAGGCTTGAAACGCATTGTTTCAAGCCTTAAATCTTTGTTTCTGATAGCTTTTTATCGATTTTTGATTTTTGGCATCCTGGCGGGGGTAAACAGAAAAGGTAAACAATTTTTATTTCATTGGCAAACAGCAAGGTGGGGGAGCAGATTTCCCCGACCTTTTCTTTATGCGTACCTCATTGTACGCCCTCCATCTTCCGGGCCATTTCGTCTCGCTGTGCTTGTGTCTCCACCGCCCGCTCGACAAATTGGGAAACCGTCTCTCCAGCCTTTTGTGCGGCGTTCTGGGCCGTTTGAATGGCTTCCGGGTGTAAGGATATACCCTCACCCCCAGGCGTGCCTTGTTGAGCCTCACAGGGGCCTTTATCGCGGTCTTGGGATATCTGGCGGTCTATGGCACGGTTGATAAATCCGTTGACGCTCTCGCCCCGGGCTTCGGCGTGGGCCTGAACACGCTCATATTTTGCCCGTTCCATTCTTACTTGGGCAACCATGAATTTCTCCATGTATTTCTTTTGGGCCTTTTTTTGGGCCTCTGTTTTCTCAGGCATGGCGTTCCCTCCTTTGATTGGATGTGTCCAAAATTGGGCGCATCTCTCCTTATATGGTCATAGTATACCACAAAGCATAATCTAATTATAGATACATAATACACAAATCTACAGTTAGATATTTGGCTACTATGCCTATTGATATCTAATTGTAGATATGCTATTATAATCATGTCAGGAGGGCAAGACAGCCCACCACAGACTGGGCCAACTGGAGAAGTCCACTATGTGGGGAAGAACCAGAGGCAAGAGCGGAACGGGATTTAGAAAGCCATAGGAGCGAGTACACAGAAGCCCCCCCGCCGCCTGGTCAATCACCTAAAAATCAAGGAGGTACACATCATGAGCATGAGCGAATTGGAGGGCAAGTGCCGGGATCTGCGGCAACTCCAGAACCTGATCGAGGAAGCCCAGCAGGAGGCGGAGGCCATCAAGGACAGCATCAAGGCCCATCTCACCGCCCAGGGGGTGGACGAGCTGCGGGCCGGGGAGTACCGGGTAAGCTGGAAGCCCATCACCACCACCCGCATTGACGGCAAGGCGTTTCAGCAGGCTTTCCCGGAAGTGGCCCAAGCGTTCATCAAAACCACTACCACGCGCCGTTTCTGCGTGGCGTAAGGAAAGGCCCCTATCCTGAACGCCGCCACAGCCAACAGGATAGAAGCCCACACACAGCCCAGGAGGGGCTGGTACAGCTATTATACCGCCCCTCCCGGTAGAAATCAAGAGGAGGAAAAATGAACTATTATACTTGTCCCTATTGCGGGGCGTACCTGGATCCCGGCGAGTTCTGCGACTGCACCCTCAGCAAATACAACAGACTGACCCCGGAAAACAAGCGCAAAGTTGATTCCCTTGCGTTTGCTTTGGTGGACGCGCAGTCAAAACGGCACGACTTACACGCAACCAGGAAAGGCGGGATAAATATGAGCGAAAATGAACTGACCGAAGATGAGCGCAAATTTTTGAATCGGTTTCGCAAAGCGGATACCGCTGAAAAAATTGCGACAGTCGCTATTATGTCCAGCGGAAGCGGGCAAGATGGCCTTGATATGTTGGAAAGCTGCACCCGCTCTGACTTCAAAAGGGCCATCAAGCAGCTGAGAGTGCTTCAAGGGAAACATCCCGAATATGCGGATCTGTATGAAGAAGCCATCGGATATATCCGCCGGGTTTGGCTGCACAGGGAGGTGACGGCATGAGTTCAGACAAAGAGCTGTACCAAAGGAAGCCCCGTCTGTATCAGGTAGCCCTTGAACTGAGCAAGTTTGATGATCCGTATAAAGCCCTCGATATGCTCCTGGCCCTGGTGGGGTCAACGCAGAATAAGGAGGACAACCATGACGAACAATGACCTGAAAAAAGAACTTATTTCTGCCATAGCGGAACTGAGTGAAGAAGAATGCAAAACAATTCTATCTACTTATGATTGTAATGGGAAGGAGAACTCCATCCATGAATAATAATGAAAAATTCTGCCAGCTTCTGAACAGTTGCCAGAACCCCGAAGCCGTATACGCCGCCCTGCTGGCGCTGGCGAAGTCTGGGGTGTTGGGCAAGCTCAGAGAGGAGGCGCAGCATGAAAATCACATGGAAACACGGTGACCGCACAGTCGAGTTCGAGCGCAAATCCATGCCCCCGGAGAGGTTCACCGCCCTTTGCAAGCTGGCCGGAGCCATGATCGGCGGCGTGGTGCTGCTGGGCATGGTACACATGGTAGGTACATGGGCCATTGCCTGGGCGGTAGGGGCGCTGGTAGCGGTTGGGTTCTACAGTTTGGCGAAGGAGGGCTTCAGATAGCATGGATGGGCCGGGTGGTGATTCCCCCGGCCCTCCTATTTGCCCCGCAAACAGCCCTGTACGGCGTTTTGTGTCGCTCGGGGTAAATCTCTATACTCCTTCGAGCGGGCGCGGCCCTACGGGCTTTCTACCGCAGATACCGCCCAAATTGGCGGCATTGAAATCGGCTCAAATTTGAGCTGATTGAAGGTCTCCATAATTTGGGGCGTACCTGTCGCCCAACTCCGCCGCAAGCAGTGCATCCAATTCATCGGCGGCAATATGGATATAGGCGCTTTTAGTGTCTATGCACTCCCGAACAGACAAGACGCACTCGCGCCCGCTCGGGGTGCGGCAAATCACCATAAGGGGGCGGCGGCGCAGTTCTTCCACTCGTGCTTCCAATTCTGCAAAATCCACACCATCGCCCCCTTGTCAAGTTTTGACGGGTTTCCATCCTTTTTAGGGACTCCGAAATGTCCGATTGCCCCAAGTTTTCACAAGTAACCGCCCCCCTTTTTTAGGTGGAAGTTCTTGGCGCTTTCCGGCTTTTTTATGTTCGCGTTTTCTCGCACTTTTGCGCTTTTTGCCCACTGTGATTTTTCGCCGCTCCCGCTCGGTGGAAAACAGGAGGGCCGGGGAGCGTTCCCCGGCCCATTTCGTTGCCATTTTAAGCCGCATATACGACGCTTTTTCGGTTGGGTGATGTAACTACACCACTTCGATCCGGCAACGCTTCACGGGCCATCTGCGGGCCTCTTTGTGCGTTCGCCCAGCTCAGCGGAAAGCAGCTCATCCAGTTCATCGGCGGCAATGTGGATGTATACGCTGCCGGTGGCCATGCATTCCCGGACAGACATGACCTGCTCCTTCCCCTTTGGAGTTCGACAGAGCAGCACCAGGGGACGGGAACGCAGTTCCATGACACGCTGTTCCAGTTCCGCAATGGTCACGGCTGTCACCCCCCCCTGTCAAATCAGCAGTACCGGCTTCCCG
>JAETQF010000043.1 GCA_021770845.1 Oscillospiraceae bacterium | reverse complement strand
GATCATGCCCAGTTCCAGGCTGCGGCAGGTGGCGGCGTTGGGGATGCGGTTGTCCAGCCGCATCAGGTCTACCGTCCAGCCCCCGATGTCCGCCACGATGACGGAGGGTTCGTCCAGCAATTCCTGCTGGGTGAGGACGGCGGCGTAGCCCTGGGGGAACAGGGACACCTCCGTGATGGTGACGGTGTAGGCGATGCCCTCGTAGCGGAAGGTCATCGGCTGCCCGTCCCGAAACAGATATTTTTTGAATTTCCCCTTGTCCCGCCCGAAGCTGGTGAGGGGCAGGCCAGCCGCCAGATGGACAGCGGCGGTGGGGCCCGCGCCCCGGAAGGCCAGTTCTTTGGCGATGGCGGCCAGGGTCAGGAGGTAGTAGTCCTCCGTGGCGGTCTTGTCCTTCTGGAGCGGCTGGCGGCCGCTGCCCACCACATAGAACCTGCCGCCATACTCCAGCACATCCTGCTGGGTATAGGGTTCATGCTCGTATCCCACCAGCCCGGTGGGGAAGGAGAAGTGCGTTGTTTTCATGGCGGCATACCCGTGATCCGCCCCGATGATGATGGTATCGCTCATCTGGTGTCACCTCGATCCTTTTTTATCTTCTTGCTTTTCTGAGCCGTGGCGCGGGCCGCTCGGATCTCCGGGCTGGTGCGGTTCCAGGTGTCCACCCGCCCCTCCGCCAACCGCGTCAGTTCCCCCGGCATCAAGTATTTGGCGCACAGCCGGGGGACATAGGCTGGAACGTCCCACCAGCCGTAGGGATACCCGATCCCATCGCCGTACACGATATCCTTCTTCAATTCCGCTTTCAGCGTGTCATACCGCGCCGGGTCAAACTCCTCGTATATCTCCCGGCCTGTGAGTTCCTCATAGGCGCGATCCCCCATGTGGGGAAGACAGGCAAATCGCTGATCCTGATAGTCCGGCGCGTCCGCCAGGGAGTCCGGGTCTTTCAGCGCCGCCATATACACCTCCCGGCCCTGGGCGATCAGCCAGCCCCGGAAGTCAATGAAGCCGTCATCGGTGCAGCCGCCGCGCTCCATGACGGAGGCGGCAGTCCACAGGCCGTACTGATAGGCCAAGCTGGTGTAGGCGCAGGCGATGTCATCGAACTTTTTCGCCTGTTCCGATCCTAAGTCCATCAATTGTTCCATCAGCCACTCGCTGGGGCCGCCCGGATGCTCCTTCGCCTGGGCGATCAGTTCCCAGAAGGTATCCTTGTTGATCTCGGTGATGTTATTCATCGTGTGTTACCTCGTTTCGGTTGGGGCAAAGGATGGCTGGGCGCCCTCGCAGCCTTATCCCGACCCGGCGTCAAGAGGTCCTGAAAACCCATGCGTTCCAGCACCTTCTCATAGAGCTGCCGTTCAAATTCCCGGTATTCCGGGGCGGCGGTATCCACCTCCCGTAATGCGGCCCGCTCATAAGTAGTGCCGGGAACAATGCTCCAATCCACAGCATGAAAATGGGCGGCGGTCAGCCAGCGCAAAAGCTGGCGGCCATCCGCCTCTGTGAACAGGCGCTGGGGGAGACCGTGTCGTAAAACCGTTTCATATCCTCCAGGGAGGACAGCCGGGGGCAGAATCCCACTAAGGCAGTCTGAACCGCCGCCAGTTGGCTGGTCAGGAACCTTTCGTGGTCAGCACGTTCCCCAGCCTCGTCACGCAAGGCTGCACAGGTCTGTTCACTCCGTTCCAGCGCCTGCTGAGTCCGCCGCAGCTCGGCCAGGGCGGCAGGGTACTCCCGGATGGCCCGGATGAAATCTCTCAGGCCCATGGTCATCCCGCCTTTCTAAACCGGGAGAGCAGTTGCTCCAGCACACGGATGCGGCCCCGCACTTTCCCGGAAGATACGTCCAGCCCTTTCATCTGGCTCCGAATGCGATAACGGATGGCTTTGAGATCCCGCCGGTCGGCGCAGCACTCTATCACGATGTACTCGCTGCCGCGGGCCAGCACCTCCCGCCTGCCGTTTTCATCCCGGATGCTGGCCATCAGCCGCTGGCCCAGCCGCTTCCGGTAGCTGTTCTGGAGGGCTTCCGCCTCCCCGGACACGCCGTGCTTTTTCAAAATGGCGGCGATCTCCCCGGAGCTAATCCGCATATTGGCGGACAGCACGTCCATGATCTCGCTTTCCGCCGCTGGAGGTAAAAGGGGTTTAGGAGGCCCCGCCGCCCGTGGGGCGTGTTCTTTGCTCATCGTTCCGGCTCCTTTCTTTTCTGAGACTTGGTGTCCCGCGGCGCCAGATCAGGCAGGGAGAGCCCCGCATCCTCCGGGCAGTAGACATACATTCCCTTGATGAAGTGCGCCTGCTCCGAAACAAAACCGGGTGGGGCATCCTTCAGGCTGGCCACCGCCAGAACCGTCCGCTTGCGCCGGTCCTGGCGGGAGGTGTAGCTGTAGTGGTGGTTCCAGTCCCGGTAGATGTGGATGCCCTCCGGCTCCCCGCGCTGCTGGGCATAGGCGGTCACGGCGTCCTTCTCCGCGATGAACGGGGGAACAATACCCTGCCGCAATTCGGGGCCGATGCTGTTGATGTACTTGATCATCTCCCGGATGTCCCGGCAGTCAAACTCCGGCGCGTCAAAGCCATACCTCTCTGTGACCAGCGCCCATTTGAATCGCTCATGGGGGCTGTCCAGCGAAACCACAAAATATTTCCCACCGCGCTCCCCGGACAGAGGCACAAAACGAGCATCGTCATACAGCGGCCCGGACAATGGGCAGTTGTTTTTGAACCAGACGTAATAATTGTCCAGAATGAAGGGGTCGGTGATGCCCATGACCACCCTGCCAATCTTCTTTAGCCGCCTGGCCAGGGCGGAGTCCTGGCAGAACCAATCGTACCAGCCTGCCGCACACTGTGTGGTATGGTCGGAGCGTTCAAAGGCCCCGGCCCGGAATTGCTCCTGCCACTGGCGGACGGACAGCTCATCCGGCATCGCCGTCACCTCCCGGCAGCAGCGTTTCCAGAATGCCGGCGATGGCGGCGAACACCTCCGCCAGCTCACGGGCATCCTTCACGCTGTCCTCGATCTCCTCCCGCGTCATGCGGGTACACTCCGTCCAGATACGCACGTTTTCCTCTGTCGGGGTCAGCAGCACGGCCTTTTCAAAGGCTTTACAGAACAAGCCGGCGATCCTGCCCCGCCGGTCGGCCTCCGCGTCTGATTGCCGGATCTCCCTTTTCGCCTTTTCCAGCTCCACCGCCAGGGCGGCGGCCTCCTCCCGCTGCTCCTCCGGCAGTTCCTG
>JAETQF010000002.1 GCA_021770845.1 Oscillospiraceae bacterium | reverse complement strand
CGGTTCGACTCCGGGCCGAAGGGCGGCCCTCCGCTCACAGGATGGCCACCCCCTAAGAACCCCCTTTTACGGGGGCTGTCAGATCGGGGCGTTGGGTGGTGACCCTTCCGGCGCGGTGGGGATACGGACGCGGGGGCCCCTGTCGCCGCTGCCGCTGAGTGGGTCGGTACTGAGACGTGGGTGGGATCCATATTCTGTGCGCCTGGGTGTGCGGGGGTGCCTTACGCGGCGGGCGTTGGGCGGGCCCGTCTTTGTTTCTCTTAACTTTTGTCTTTGTCCCCCGTCGGATCCAGGAGGATGATGGGGGCTTCCGGGCGCTTAGAAACATTTCCTCACAGTCCTGGTGGGCTTTTTTAATAGGCTGATGGCCTTGGTTGTCTCGTACATCAGAATAAGGACACTACACCTTTTATCATGTAAAAATACAAGATAAAATTCTCAGATATCAATATCATTGATTATACATTAAAATATTTTATGAGGTGAGAGAAATGAAGTTCAGCCTGGATAACATCCAACGAAAGGAAGGGGCCGCATATAAAACAATCTATCTACACCAACGGCAGATTGACCAAATTAAAAAAATCGCGGTGGAGAACAAAGCCAGCTTTAACGCCATCGTAGCAAGCATGATTGAGCAGTGCCTGAAGGACTACGAAAGCCATCCCCAAACTTCAGACCCCGGCGCATAACGCGCCGGGGTTCGCATTTCCCGCCCCGGCCGTCCAAACAAGAAGCCCAGGCGCTCTAAAGAGAACCCGGGCTTTTCAGTACCCAAAACACGCAGGCCCGGTGTGGGCCGGAAAAAGAAGGACAGCCAATTCGTCACCCGCAATAGCCGGTCACTCTCCCACAACTTGAAATCGACGGTGCACCTCCCACCGCCCCGAAGCATCCACCGCACCACTCAGGCGCCAACCGAGAGGGGGAGGCCGTCCTGAGAGCGGGGGCCCGCCCTTGGGGCCCCCGCGAACCGGCGGCCACCCCCTGAGCGTTCTCTTTGGTTACTTTCTCTCACGTGAGAGAAAGTAACGCCCCCGGCAGGGCGCCCCCTGCCAAAAATTTTCGCTTGCGTTGTGATAAGTTCGGGTGTTAAATCGTTTTATAGGTGTGGCCACAAAGCACAGACATAAAACCAGGCACAGCCAACAAAGGGGGGCAAGCCCATGGATCAGGAAAAGCTGGCGGAGCTGTTCCGCCAATACGGCGACGACGTGTTCCGGCTGGCGTACAGCTACCTGGGCAGCCGCACCGACGGGGAGGACGTGTGCCAAAGCGTCTTTCTCAAGCTGGCGGAGGGCAAAGCCACCCTGCTGCCCGGAAAGGAAAAATCCTGGCTGCTCACCTGCGCGGCCAACCTGTGCCGGAGCCAGCTGCGCTCCTTCTGGCGCAGAAACGTGGGGGAGCTGGACGAGAGCGTCCCCTTCCGGGAGGAGGGCGACCGGGCGGTGTGGGCGGCGGTGCAGGCCCTGCCCCCCAAATACCGGGCGGTGGTTCACCTCTACTACTGGGAGGGCTATGACCAGGGAGAGATCGGGGACATCCTGCATCTGTCCCGCACCGCCGTTCAGACCCGGATGCAGCGCGCCCGGGCCATGCTGAAAAAGGAGCTGAGTGACAATGCGGAGGGAATACCGGCACATGATGGAACAGGCCGCGCTGAGTGACCAGAAAAAGGAGGAAATCATGAACATGATGGCGCATACGGATACAGGGAAGCGGCGCCTGCCCAAGGCGGGCGTCATCGCGCTGGCGGCGGCGCTGGCGGTGGGCTGCGCGCTGTCCATCGCGGCGGGCCTGCCCGCCCAGGTGTACCACTTTATCGGCGGCGGGTCGGTGACGGTGGATCCCAACACGAACACCGCCTACTACGACCGTCTGAACGCCGTCCCCCCCGCCGAGGTGGACGGAAACGGGCGGCTGTGGCTCACCGTGGACGATCAGCGCCTGGACATCACCGGCAAGATCAGCGAGGACACCCCCTACCTCTATGAACGCACCGACCCCGCCACCGGCCAGAAGGGCTACCTGATGCTGGGCGGCACGGTGGACGACTTCGGCTGGATGGAGTGGTTCCAGATGGACGGCGACTGGTTCTGGCACGCGGAGAACTGCATGAGGAACCAGTCCAACTCCTTCTCGGTGGGGCAGGCCGGCGGCGCCAGCAGCGGCACCGGCGCCGTTGCGGCGGAGGATCCCGCCCCCTCCCCCTCCGGGGGATATACCACACGGAGCGAGTACACCGTGGACGATCCCGTGCCCTACTCCATCGACTTCCGCCCCTGGGTGCAGAAGGGCATCGACCAGCTGGCGGAGCTGGGCGTGGTGGCCTGCGAGCCCCAGGTGGACTGACCGGCAGACAAACTCCCCCCGGAGCAATGCTCCGGGGGGAGTTTCGTTTCTCTTTGGTTCAGGAGGGGAGCTCCGCCTGGGGCTCATAGGCGGCGGGATCCCCATCGGGGAGGTTCCCCGCGGCGGGGTCGTCCGGACCCTTGGCGGGAGCGGGATCCGCGCCGCCGGAGCAGCCGTCCGTGGCGGGGCTGTCCGGGCCGGCAGCGGGAAGGCCCGGGTCGTAGGGATGGGTGTGGGCGGCGCCTTCCACGCAGTAGGGGCAGCCACTGTCATACTCGTCCGCGCCGTCGTTCCAGTTGGGCTCGCCCACGCTGTAGTTGGGGTCGGCCTCCCAGGGGTGGGCCAGCACCGCGCCGTGGTTGGTGATGCTGTCCGCCGCCATCCCCTCCACAATGATCCAGCGGGTGGCGCGGCTCACCAGCTCCTCGGCCTGCCCCGCGCCGGTGGCGGTGAGGTCGAAGCGGAAGCCGTACCCGTCGTGGAGGAGCTCCACCCGGCGGCCGCAGCCGTCCTTGCCGTCGTGGCCCCAGGCAGTGACGGGCACATCCCAGATCTGGTTGACCACGCCGTCCTCCCCGTAGGCGACGCAGGTGGGGGGGAGCACGTCCCCGGCGGTGAAGGCGAACTCAAAATGATCCAGCGGGCCCTTGTATCCGTTGATAAACGCCCCCCAGAAGGAGCCGTCCGCCGTCCACGCCGCCCAGCCGGTGATCTCGTAATCCCCCCAGCCCAGGTGGACGGACAGGGCGTCCTCCCCGCCGAACAGGGCGGCAAAGTCCGCCTGGGTGAGATCCCGCTTCACGCTGCCGGGAGGCACGTCCCAATCCAGCGCCATCTGGGTCATATCGTCCGCCATGCCGAACTCGATATAGGGCAGCATATAATAGGCCATCATCTCCCCCTGCCGCACCTCGTAGCCGCCGATGGTTTTCATCCCCGGCTCCAGGCTCTCGCCGGGATCCGCCACGGCGATGTCGGGCTGATCCATCTCCGGCCTGTTTTCCTGATAGCCGGCGGGATAGGGAGGCAGGGGCTTTTCCAGGTTGTTGTTGTGGGCCGCCCACGCCCCGAAGCCCCCCACGCCCGCCACCAGCACCAGGGCCGCCGCGGCCGTGCCGTACTTCTTCCACGCCGCCGGACGCTTCGCCGGCGCTTCCAGGTTCAGCAGCCGCTGGTGGAGGGTGTCGGATGCTTGGATATTGTCCATATACTTGTTGTATTGTTTCATGAAGTTATCCCCTTTCGTCATCAGATAAATACTTCCTCAGCGCCTCCCGGGCGCGGCTCAGGTGGGAGCGCACCGTCCCGGGCCGCTGGCCCAGGATGGCCCCGATCTCCTCCGAGGTGTAGCCCTCGTAGTAGAACAGGTGCACCGCCGTGCGCTGGTTGGCGGGCAGGGACAGCACCGCCTCCGCCACCTCCCGGCTCTCCCCGTCGGGGGCGGGGTACACGTCCAGCAGCTCCACCGCCGGGTGGCGCTTTCGCTGGCGCAGGATGCTCTTGCAGCGGTTGGCCGTCACCTTCAGCAGCCAGGCCCTTTCGTGCCCCTCGTCCCGCAGCTCCGGCCGCTTCTCCAGATAGCGCAGGTAGGCGTCCTGCACCGCGTCCTCCGCCTCCTGGGGATCGCCTAAAATGGCCAGGGCGGCGCGGTACAGGGTGTGTTCATGTTTGGTTACCAATTCTTCCAACCGGTTGGAGTGGCTCATGTCGTCGTCGCAAAGTCCGCTCAACTGCGTTTCCGCCTTGCGGCGAAAACTCCGTTCGCTCCCTTGCTCCTCCTCTCCCCACAAAGCCTGAAGGGCGGCTTTGCGGGGGCCCCCTTCCGCTCCTTCATCTATAACACGCCCGGGCGGGGCGGATTGTTGCAGCGGAGGGAAATTTTTTGCCCGCCCCGCCGGAGGGCGGCACCATACGGAAAGGGCCGTCCCCCGTGGGGGACGGCCCAAGGCTGTCGAAACCCGTGTTCAACGCTGAGAGACGGCGCTCTTGCTCATTGCGCGTCGGAATAGGGCTTGTTGGTGTTGATCACCACCTGCCCGTTGAGCCAGGACACGTTAAATCCCAGATTGCGGCCCATGTCCCGGAGCTGGTAGTAGGTGTAGTCCCCGCCGTTGTCATCGGTGAGGACGATGGAGGAGATGGCCCGGGGGCTGCCGTTCACAATGGTCTGGTTCTTCCCCGGGCTGTACGGCCGGTTGCCGGAGAAGGGGGTGGACAGCTCGCTGCCGCTGGGAGTGTAGGCGAAGCCGCTGGTGAGGGAAATGCCCCGCCCAGGCTGCCAGTCTACCTCAAACTGGGCCCTGGTGCCGTTGAGGTAGTAGGCCAGATCCCGCAGCTTGATGTAGTTGGTGACGCCGCCCGCGCTGTCCTTCAGGGCGTAGGTCTGGAACTCCACGCTTTTGCCGTCCAGCAGGACGGTCTGGGTGTTTGCGTAGGCGGTCTGGCCGGGGATGACGGGGGTGGTGTTCATTCCAGTGGCGGCCTTGATGGTGACGCCGCTGTCATCCAGGAAATAGAAGATGGGCGCGGAAGCGTCGGTGACGTACCACACCACCTTGCCGTTCCAGTAGATGGGGGCGCAGTCGGACAGGGACGCGGTGGCGGTCTGCACCGGGCCCACATTGCCGTTGGCGTCATAGCGGGCGTAGTAGAGGTCGTTGTCATATCCGTACTCAAACGGAGCGCCCGGGAACTTTCTGTTCCACATGATGTAGCCGCCGCTTAGGCCGGTGGGGGCCAGCACGGGGGTGGTGGTGTTATAGCCGCTGCTGAGCTTGCTGGTCTTGACATTGGACAGACCTTTATCCACAAAGGCCAGATACATATCCCTGTCCGGAAAATGAGTCTTGTCCACGGAAAGGCGGCCATCGTAGTCATAGGCCACCACATAGCCGTTGGAGGTCTCCGCGAGACCGCCCACCCCCGCGCCGGTGTAGTTGTCGCCGATGGCGCCGGAGTATGTCAGCAGGTTCTTCCGGGCGCCACCGCCACTGAGGAAGCTGTTCTGTCCGGCCTTTGTGTTGTGCCGGAACAGGGTGAGGGCCCGGGGATAGGCGTCCGCATGATCCAGGGTGACAATATTTTGGGACTGATCCACAAGAACAAACTGGTTAAAGGAATGGGCGGCATAGCCGTGATCCATATACGTGGGGGAGTAAAAGCCATCTGTGACCGTCATATCGCTCTGGCGGACAGAAAACATCATGTTGCACTGGTGGTTCAACCCGTCGTCGGAGCGGTACAAGGTGTGGCTGGTGCGGACATACAGGTATCCGCCGTACTCGGCCATACGCAGGCTGCCCGCGTCAAAGGGGTAGGTGGTGTTGGCCCCCCGCAAGCTGGCGGAGCCCAGCCGCTGCCAGTCCTTGGAGTATTGAATGACGCGGACGACCTCCGTGCTGTTGTTTTCCTCCTTGTTGTTCTGGCCGACCACCACAAAGTTGTAGTCCGCCCCGGCGAAAAACCCGCCCCAGCGGGGCAGTTCCAGCGGCAGGGAGCGGCTGGCCTGAATCTGGAACTGGCTATCATAGTCCTCCACCAGCAGGGCGTCCTCGATGCACTCCACCCGGGTGAGCCCGCCGCTTTGGTTTTCATATAAGTAGGATTGGATGGGAGTGGCATAGTTGGCGTCATAGTAGGGGTAGTCCTGGTCATTTATGTTTTGGGACGCGGCCGGCTGGAGATCGGCCGCGAAAGCCGCGGGGAGCAGGGACAGCGCCATCACCGCGCACAGGGCCAGGCTGAGAGCGCGGCGTGCCAGGGATTTGATTTCGCGCTTCATAAAAACATCCTCCTTCATTTAAGAACACTGAACGCATTATACCACTTTGCCCCAAATAAGTAAATAGCGGATCAAACAGGCCGTCCCAAACGGGACGGCCTGTTGACGCGCCAATTATTCCTCGGTATACTTGAAAATCACAGTTTTCGCGTGGGAGCAGGCGTACAGATCCTTCTCCGTGGCCTTGAACCAGTCCTCGAACTCCCTGGAGCCCTCCACCACGAACTCGTCCACGTCGGAGCGCATGGACAGGTTGTTCTCCGACTTGTACTTGCGCATGAGGGACACCGCGTCCTTGATCTGCTCGCCGAAGCGGATCAGCTTCCCGTCCACGCTGTCCACCTGGGGCCACAGGGTCTGGTGGATGGAGGTGGTGCCCACGAACTCCCGCAGGCCCTTTTGATAGATATACTCCGTCACGTGGGGAATATAGATGGAGTACAGCTTCAGCACGTTCAGCAGGCAGTAGTAGATGGCCGCCTGGGCGGATTTCCGCTCCTCCACGCCGTGGACGTCGGGCTCGTACAGCCGCTCCTTGGCGATCTCAATATAGTTGTCGCACAGATCCTTCCAGAACAGGTCGTCGATGACCTTCCGGGCCAGGCCGATCTCGTACTGATCCAGCAGGCGGCTGGCTTCCCGCACCGTCTCGTTGGTGCGCTCGATGAGCCACTTGTCCAGCGGCACCTCCACCTGGGGCACATAGGCCGGGTCGAAGTCGGACAGGTGGGACAGCACGAACTTGGACGAGTTCCACACCTTGGTGATGGTGCGCTTGGAGGCGTCCTGCATCTCCTTCTGGTCGAAGTAGGTGTCGGTGCCCAGCCGGGCGCTGGCCGCCCAGTAGCGGATCACGTCGGCGGAGTAGGTCTCGATCAGCGCCTGGGGGGTGAGCTTGGCGTTGCCCTTGGACTTGCTGATCTTCTCCCCGGGCTTGGCCAGCACGAAGCCGCAGATCATGATGTCCTTCCAGGGAATGTTTCCGGTGTGGTACAGGCTCTTGGCGATGGTGTAGAAGGCCCAGGTGCGGATGATCTCGTGGGCCTGGGTGCGCATACCCATGGGGAGGAAGTCCCCGTCCACGCCGTACTTGGCGGCGGCGTGCTTGTTGATCTGGGGGGTGATGGACGAGGTGGCCCAGGTGTCCAGCACGGCGAACTCGGGGACGAACTCGGTGCAGCCGCACTCACACGTCCCATTGTAGGGAGTCTCCAGCGGGTTGACGGGCAGGCTGTCCAGATCGGCGAAGTGGGCCTTGCCGCACTTCTTGCAGTACCACACGGGGAAGGGCACGCCGAAGTACCGCTGCCGGGAGATGCACCAGTCCCACTTCAGGTTCTCCACCCAGTTGACGTAGCGGTTCTTCATGGAGGCGGGATACCAGTTGATCTTGTCCCCGGCGGCCAGCAGCTCGTCCTTCATGGACAGGATGTCGATATACCACTGCCTGGAGGGGATGATCTCCACCGAGGTGCCGCACCGCTCGTGGACGGACACGGTATGGGTGAGGGGCTCGGTCTTGAGCAGCAGGCCGCCCTCGTCCAGCAGGCGGATGATCTCCTTCCGGGCCTTCTTCACGTGCATACCGCCCACGAAGGGCACCTCCGGGGCGATGAGGCCGTCGGGCATGACCACCTTCTTGTAGGGCAGGCCGTACTGCTCCACCCACTCCACGTCGGTGGTGTCGCCGAAGGTGGCGCACATGACCGCGCCGGTACCCTTGTCGATGGCGGCCTTGTCGTCGGCGATGACGGGCACCTCGAAGTTGTAGAGGGGCACCTTCACGGTCTTGCCCACGTACTTCTTGTACCGCTCGTCCTCGGGGTTGACGAACACGCACACCACGCCGTAGAGCAGCTCGGGCCGGGTGGTGGCGATCTCAATGGTGCCCTCCTCCCCCACGAAGGGGATGTAGTTGAAGGAGGAGTCCAGATCCTTTGTCTCCAGCTCCGCCTGGGCGATGGAGGTCTGGCACTCGGTGCACCACAGCACCGGGGACTCCTTGATATAGGCCCGGCCCGCCTTGGCCAGCTCGATAAAGGACTTCTGGGACAGGGCCTGTACCTCCTGGCTGACGGTGGAATACTGCAAATTCCAGTCGCAGGAGAAACCCATGGACTGCCACAGCTCCTTGAACTCCGCCTCGTACTTCTGGGTGGTGGCCACGCACTTCTCGCAGAACTCGCTGCGGGGCAGCTCCTTGGCCTTCACGCCGCTCTCCTGCTCCACTAAGCGCTCGGAGGGCAGGCCGTTGTCGTCAAAGCCGAAGGGGTAGAACACGTTGAACCCCCGCATACGGCGGTACCGGGCGATCATCTCCGCCTGGGTGTAGCTGAAGATGTGGCCGATGTGGAGCTTGCCGTTCACCGTGGGGGGCGGGGTGTCGATGGAGTAGATGGGCCGGGAGGCGTCGGGGGTGAATTTATAGACCTCGTTCTCCTGCCAGAACTCCTGCATGGATTTCTCCACTGCAAGGCCGTCATATCTCTTTTCAAATTCCTGCATGGGTAACCCTCCTGAAAAACCGCCCCAAGGGGCGGATAGTCACAACCTTTTTCGCGGGATTTACACTATAGAATACCACGTTCCAGTACCCCTTGTCAAGGCGGTCACCGCACCGCGGCCCCCCGCTCGCAGCGGTTGCCCCAGGAGTCGATGAGCTCGTCCCCCCGGTAGACGCAGATGATCTCGCACTGGTTGGGGCAGCCGCCGCAGCTGGCCTCCCGGGTGCGGAAGTCCATGTTCACCAGGTTGAAGTCAAAGGTCTTGCGCCCGCTGCCCTTCCTGGCCAGGATGGCCGCGCCCAGGGCCCCCATCAGGTGGCCGTTGGGATCCACGATCACCGGGCAGCCCAGGGTGCGCTCGAAGGCGGCCACCACGCCCTTGTTCTTGCTGACGCCCCCCTGGAACACCACCGGGGAGACGATCTTCTTGCCCTTGCCCACGTTGTTCAGGTAGTTGGCCGCCACCGCGTTGCACACCCCGGCGATGATGTCCTCCCGGGGGTGGCCCATCTGGATCTTGTGCACCAGGTCGGACTCGGCGAAGACGGTGCACCGGGCGGCGATCTGGGTGGGGTGGGTGGAGCGCAGGGCGTAGTCCCCCATCTCCTCCACCTCGATGCCCAGCCGCTTGGCCTGGCTGGACAGGAAGGCCCCGGTGCCCGCGGCGCACAGGGTGTTCATGGCGTAGTCCACGGCCACCCCGTTCTCCACCAGGATGATCTTGGAGTCCTGGCCGCCGATCTCCAGGATGGTGCGCACGTCTGGGTAGAAGGCGGTGGTGCCCACGGCGTGGGCGGTGATCTCGTTCTTCACCATGGTGGCCCCCAGGATGGCCCCCACCAGCTTCCGGGCGGAGCCGGTGGTGCCGGTGGCCACGATCTCATAGGAAGACTTGTCGAACTGCTCCTCCAGCAGGCCCACCAGCTCCTTCACCGCGCCGATGGGGTTACCCTGGGTCCAGATATACTGGCTGGCCAGAATGTTGTTCTCTTTGTCGATGATCACGCCCTTGGTGGAGATGGAGCCCACATCCACCCCTAAATACGCGTGTTCCAAGTCAAAGCACCTTCTTTCTCATGTGGATCATGTCGTAAAACGCCTCCAGCCGGGTCATGAGCCCCACGTCGCTGGTCTGGGCGTCGTAGGTCAGGTAGAGCACGGGGATCTTGTAGTCCGCCCCGATGTTCTGGAGGACGGGCATCACGTCGATCTCCGGGGTGCAGGCGGCGGACTTCACGTGGACAATGCCGTCAAAGCCCCGCTCGGCGCACTCCCGGGCGTACCAGATGTTGGCGGTGGAGGTGGGGCCCATGTCGTACTGGCACAGATCCCGGATCTTTACCCGCAGGTTCTTCTGCCCGCTGCCGTACCGCAGAAACTGGTTGGTGACGTTCATCCAGCGGTGCACCTCCACCCCCATGTCCGCCAGCTTCTGCTCCAGCTCCAGGTTGGAGAAGGCGTCCATGACGGTGTAGAACTCTCCCACAATGCCCACCCGCAGGGGCCGCTGGGGCTTGTCCAGCCGGGTGGAGGAAAAGGCCCGGCGCACCGTCCGGTAGGCAGACTCGATATCGGCCCGGCCCTGGGCGGTATACATAGCGGTGAGGAAGTCCTGCCAGGATCGGCGGTAGGCCCCGTCCATGGCGTCAAAGCCGCAGTTCTGATAGTACAGGGCGGTGATCTCGTCCAGATACTCCACCATACGCACCCCCTCCAGGAACCGGGCCAGGAACCGGGCGGGGTTCACCTTGGGGTTGAACCGGCGGACGATGCGGAGATACTCTTTCTTCTTGGACATATCGTATTCGGACAGGTTGATGAACTCAAACTGATAGCCCAGATCCCGCAGGATCTGCTCCAGCAGCTCCCCGTAGTAGCCTAAACGGCACAGGCCGTGAGTCATGAGCAGGGTGTCCGCCCCGGCCTCCAAGGCCTCGATCAGGTTGCCCAGCATGGTTTTGAAGGGGGTGCACACGAAGTCGGGGCTGTACTTGGCGCCCAGCTCCATGGTGCGCTTGGTGAGGGGCGGGGGCATGACGTATTTGCAGCCCAGGGCCTGCTCCACAATGTATTTGAAGGCGCAGTTGTACTCTGCGTACCGGGGGAAGGAGACGCTCCTTGTCTTTGCCTCCGCCATTTACAGCTCCCCCCTTTGAAACCGGATGATGTCGATGAAGCTCTCCAGCCGGGTCTCCACCCCGGCGGTGCCGCTCTGGGCGTCCATCACCAGGTTGAGGATGGGCACGCCCTTCACCCGGCGGGTGATGAGCTCGTTCACCATGGCGTCGGGGCCGCAGGGGAAGGCGCTGAGCAGGATGATGCCGTCCACCTGATCCCGGAGCAGGGCGATGCCGCCCAGGATCTCCCGGCTGATCTCCCACTTGCAGGTGGGGGACAGCTCCTTACTGCGCTTGAGGGCGGCGTCCCGATCCACCAGATCCGCCCGCAGGGGGATCACCCCCGCCTTTTTCAGGTAGTCGGTGACGGTGCGGCCCATGGAGGCGTCCTCCGCCACATAGCTGTGGGCGGCCAGCAGCACCTTCAGCCCCTCCCGCTTGAGGAGCTGCTCCTGCCTGCGCACCCGCTCCCTGTGATGGCCCAGCTCCGCCTTTTTCGCCGCCTTGTACGCCTTCTTCACCGCCTTGGGCGGACGGCCCAGGGCCCGGCCCAGCTCCAGGAAGGCGGCCTCCTCGGACTTGCCCTCCATCTCCTCGTCCACGTCGTAGGAGAGGAACTGCTGATCGCTGCCCCGAAACACGCTGCGCACCAGGTCGGGGGTGGACTCAAAGCGGGTGCACATACTCCGGTGCCGCCCGAAGCTGCTCACCCGGGGCACCAGGATGTAGTCGCAGGCGCCCAGCAGGGCCTGGACGTGGCCCAGGTAGATCTTCAGGGAGAGGCACGCCTCGTCGATGGCCAGGGCGGAGCCCCGCTCCAGGATCTCCCGGTCGGTGGGGGGGCTGGTGACGGTGTCCACGCCCAGCTCCTGAAAAAAGGCCCGCCACAGCACCCGGCAGCGGGCGTAGAGCAGGGCCCGGGGAAGGCCGATTTTTACGGGTTCGTATTCCATAAACAGAGTCCTCGTCATTTTAAATATGGGCTGTGGGGCAAATAATGGAAGTATTGTACCACAGGCGGAGCGGGATTGCCATCATTATTTTTGCGGAGGAGGACGAAAAAAACTGTTGACAACGGGCGGAGGCCGTGCTATGATAAGTCTTGCGTTGAGCGCCAAACCATTTGCGCGAGTGGTGGAATTGGTAGACTCGCTGGCTTCAGGTGCCAGTGCTCGCAAGGGCGTGCGGGTTCGACTCCCGCCTCGCGCACCAGCTCAGAAATTCCCGTCACCGTTCCGTTTCCGGCTTCGCCGAAAACTGCACTCTGGCGGGAATTTCTTCGCTTCCAACCGCGACCCACTTCGTTGGGCTCGCGGTTGGGGCCGCCCTGCGGGCGGCTATGCGTTGAATTCCGGATAGTGATTTTGCCACATTGAGCCAACAGGTAGGACACGCTGAAAAGCGTGTCTTTCCTTTTTTGTCTCCGCGCAAACCTGCGGGGCCCCGTCCGGCAGCGCCGGAGCCGCTGGGAAACACCCGGCCAGTTGAGAAATACGGGGCGCTATTCCTTGACAATATGGTGAAAATGTACTATTGTTATGGGTACAAAACTTTCGCGTTCCGCCCCCCTTTCCCCGGGGCCGGAGGACGTCCTGTAAACGGGTGATGGTAACATGGTAAATGCTGTCATACTGCTGGAATGCTTCGGCATCGGGCTGACCTTCGTGGCCCTGATCCTCCTGCTCAACGGGGACGGCGCCCGGGAGCAGAAGCTGCTGATCTTCATCATGTCCGGCTCACTGGTGCAGAACGTGGGCTACCTGCTGGAGCTCACCGCCCCCACGGTGGAGGCCGCCATCACCGCGGTGACCATAGAAAACGTGGGCTCCACCTTCGTGCCGCTGTGCTACTGCTGGTTTATCTACACCTACTGCTACGCCCGCCCCCCAAAGCGGTTCCTGCAGATCCTGGCCGCCATGGACTTCCTGGTGCTGCCCACGGTGTTTTTCAACTGGAACGGCCTGTTTTACCAGGAATTCCAGTGGCTGTCCACCACGGACGGGTTCCACTATGTCAGCATCTCCTACGGCCCCCTGTACGCCCTTTTCATGCTCACCCGCATCATCATCCCCTATATCCTGTGCTTCGCCACCCTGGTGCGGGCCATCCGCCAGCGCTCGGATCAGCAGGTCAACCGCCAGTACCAGACGATCCTGATCATCTCCACCCTCCCCGTGATCGTGCTGGTGGCCTACGTGTTCAAGCTGGCCAACGTGTTTGACCTGACGCCAGTGACGCTGGCCATCTCTATGGCCATGGTGGTCATTGTGGTGTGGAGCCGCCGGAACTACGACTTCCGCCACCTGGCGGCGGAGAAGGTGCTGGAAAGCCTGGGGGACGGCGTCATCGCCCTGGACGATCACGACCGCCTGGTGAGCTACAACCGGGCCGCCGCCCGCATCTTCACCAGCCTGCCCGCCCACAAGCTGGGGGAGAACATCCGGGTGGTGGAGGACTTCCGGGAGGAGATGCTCAACGAGAACATCCCCTGGAGCTTTTCCATCAACGGGCAGAACTACGAGTGCCACAGCAAGCACATCATGGACGACAGCGGCCGCAGGCAGGGCTGCGTCATCCTGGTGCTGGACATGACCGACATCAAGGCCTACATCAACGAGATCAAGCGGGTGCGGCAGCAGGCGGAAAAGGCCAACATCGCCAAGAGCGAATTTTTGGCCAATATGTCCCACGAGATCCGCACCCCCATGAACGCCATCATCGGCCTCAACGACATCATCATGGAGGAGTGCACCGACGCCTCCCTCTATGCCCACGCCAAGGATGTGCAGTCCGCCGCCAAAAACCTGCTGGCCATCATCAACGACATCCTGGATCTGTCCAAGGTTGAGGCGGGCAAGATGGAGCTGGTATACACCGACTACCACCTGAAAACCGTGGTGGGCGAGGTGGTGGGCATGATGGACATGGCCGCCTCCAAGCGCGGGCTCATCATGAAATACGACTGCGACGAAACCCTCCCCTGCCGCTACAACGGCGACGAGGGGCGGATCAAGCAGATCCTCATCAACATCATCAACAACGCCATCAAGTTCACCAAGGAGGGCTATGTCCGGGCCAGTGTCACCGGCCGGCCCGGCCCCAACGAAGGGGAGGAGCTGCTCACCTTCCGGGTGGAGGACACCGGCTGCGGCATCCGGGAGGAGGATTTGGAGAAGATCTTCGAGGACTTCCGCCAGGTGGACTCCAAGAAAAACCGCAGCGTGGAGGGCACCGGCCTGGGCCTTGCCATTGTCAAGCACCTGGTGGAGATGATGGGGGGGAACATCGAAGTCGCCAGCGTCTACGGGGAGGGAACCGTGTTCACCATCACCATCCCCCAGCGGATCGTGGACAGCCGCACCATCGCCGAGGTTCCCGACTCCTCCGCCCGGGAGCTGGAGGGCACGGAGCAGTTCACCGCCCCCGGCGTGAAGGTGCTGGTGGTGGACGACAACGTGATCAACCGCAAGGTAGCCCGGGGCTTCCTGAAGCGGTACAACTTCGACCTCACCGAGGCGGAAAGCGGGCCGGAGGCCATCGACCTGGTGCGGGAAAACCGGTATGATATCATTTTCATGGATCATATGATGCCCATGATGGACGGCATCGAGGCGGTGGAGATCATCCGCCGGGACTGCGGGGAGAACGGCACGTCCCCCACCATCATCGCCCTCACCGCCAACGCCATGGAGGGGATGCGGGAGAAGTTCCTGAGCTGCGGCTTCCAGGATTTCATCGCCAAGCCCCTGGATCGGAAGGAGCTGGGCCAGTTGCTGGCCCGCTGGGTACCGGAGGATCGCCGGCAGGCGGACACCGGGGCCGGGGAGGAGGAGGCCGCCCCCCTGGATCCGGACGCCTTCCAGATCGAGGGGATCGACATGGACGTGGCCATGCGCTACTACACCGGCGGCGAGGAGGGCTTCGTGGAGCTGCTGGAGCTGTACCACATGGACGGGCAGCGCAAGACGGAGCTGCTGCGGGAGCTGGCGGCGCAGGCCGACCTGTCCGGCTACCGCACGGAGGTGCACGGCCTCAAGAGCGCCGCGGCCAACATCGGGGCCATGGAGGTGTCCAACCTGGCCCGGGCCCAGGAGAACGCCGCCGCCCAGGGGGATCGGGAGTTCATCGCCCGGCAGTTCCCCGAGCTGCTCGCCGCCCACCAGGCCCTTCTGGAGCGGATCGGGGCCTTTTTGGAGCGGCGGCGGCAGGCGCAGCCCCAGGCGGAGAAGCTCCCGGCCCTGTCCCCCCAGGAGCTGCGGGAGCAGGTGGAGGCGGCCCTCCATGAGCTGGAGGACTTCCGATCCCAGGAGTGTGCCCGGATGGTGGAGGAGCTGCTGAGCCGCGACCTCCCCCCGGCGGCGGAGCAGGCCCTGCGGGAGATTCAGGGACAGCTGAAGCTGTTTGAGGACGACAACGCGGAGGCGCTGCTGGCCAAGCTGATCGACGCGCTTGATAAGGAGGCTGGATGACATGATTCCAACACATACGAGCAGGCAGGCAAACCGCCAGTGCATCCTGGCGGTGGACGACGCGGCCACGGTGCTGCTCCGGATCGCGGACACCCTGGGGAAGCACTATGACGTGGTCACGGTGAACTCCGGGGCCCGGGCCCTGCGGTATCTGGAGAAGGTGAAGCCGGATCTGATTCTGCTGGATATCCGGATGGCCCCCAAAAACGGGTATGAGACCCTGCGGGAGATCCGGGATATGCCGGATCGGGCCGACGTCCCGGTGATTATGCTCACCGCCATGGAGGATAAAAACTCCGTCCTGGAGGGCATCACCCTGGGCATTCAGGACTATATCCTGAAGCCCTTCGCCCCCGACGATCTGCTCAACCGGATCCGCCGGGTGCTGGACGCACCGCCTCAGAGCGCCCAGCCCCAGAACAGCGAACCCCAGGGCGGCGAGCCCGGAAGCGCCCAGCCTCAGAGCGGTGCACCTCAAGACGAACAGGAGGCGTGACCCATGAACAGCGCCATGACAAAGGAAGGACTGGAGCAGATCCTGGATCAGGCCCTGCAAGATGTGACGGAGCGCACCGCCGGCGTCCGGTTGTACCAGGGGAACCAGCCCCTGGGCGAGGATCTCTGCACCGTCCACATCACGTTTGACAAGGGCTTCGACACCAGCCTCACCCTCTGCGCCGACACGGCCCTGCTGGTTCGCATGGCCCAGAACTCCTTCCACGAGGAGGCGGTGTCCCAGGAGGATCTGGAGGAGTTCAGCAAGGAATATTTCAACGTCCTGTGCGGCAAGGTGGTGGGGGCCATGTTCCGGGCCACCCAGGTCTCGGCCCATTTTGGAGCCCCTGTGTTCTACCATGGGCGCTATGAGCCGGAGGATCAGGACGTGCAGTTCATCCTCACGTACTCCGACGAGCACAGCGAGGGCGCGCAGCTGATCCACCATGTGCCCCGGGTTCATGAGGACGGGGCCGCTCCAAACCACAGCTAACAGGAGGGGGTATATCAAATGAGCAAGCGGATCATGGTGGTGGACGATTCCCGTCTGGTCAGGGTTCAGCTGGAGGACGTTCTGAAAGGCACGGAATATGAGGTGGCGGCCTACTGCCGCAGCGGAGAGGACGCCATCGAGCAGTACGCCGCGGTGCAGCCCGACCTGGTGACGATGGACATCATTATGCAGGGGATGGACGGGCTGGACGCCGCCGAAATCATTCTGAAAAACAATCCGGACGCCCGGATCGTGATGGTGTCCTCCCTGGCCTATGACGATACGTTTGAACGGGCAAAGGCCATCGGCACCAGGGGCTTTGTGGATAAGCCCTTCCATCAGGAGCAGCTGTTGAAGGTATTTGGGCAGGCGTTGTCATAACGCCGCGGGGCGGGAGCGTTCCTCCCGCCCTTCCTGTTCGCAGTCCCCGTATGGTTCAGCCTAAACTTACCAGCGAGCCGTCCGCATAGAAAAATGCGGGCGGCTCAAACTATGCTCGGATTCCCGATCCAAGAAAGAAAACAAACGACAACGATTCAAAAGGAGAATAAGGATATGTCTAACACGAATAATTCCAACCGGCTGGTGGTTCCCGGCGCCCGCGAGGCCATGGACAAGTTCAAGATGGAGGCGGCCAACGAGGTGGGCGTCAACCTGAAGCAGGGCTACAACGGCGACCTGACCAGCAAGCAGGCCGGCTCCGTGGGCGGCCAGATGGTCAAGAAGATGATACCCATAAGAACTGCGAGATTTGAGCGGGCGGATCGGACGGCAGCGGGGCATCGGGTGACGGTTACATATCGGGCAGGATTATATCTATAGAAAAGACATAAGGGCGGAACCTCTGCGGTATTGGAGGTTCCGCCCTTGTTATTCTGCTTATGTTGCGGTGTAACGCTGCTTTGGGCTTTTGGGCTTCTCCGGCAGAGACAGCGCGATCCGTCCCTGCCGCACCAGCGGCATGACATGAGTCTTGATCGCGTAGGGAACAGATTGAATGCCGAGAAACGCCGCGATCTCCTGCCGGGTACGGGGAACCTCGCAGAAACGAAGCAGCTTTTCCTCTGCGGTGCCACTGCCCTGCTCTGCGGTTGACACTTGGGCTTGCGGGCGAGGCGCCTTTGCTCCCTTGCGGAAACAAACTACGAAAGTCCCGCCCTCGTTCCGGAACTCCGGCTCGTCCATCCCAGCCTGTGCCAGCTCCCGGCGAATGGTGGGAATGCCGGAGTAACGGTTTTCAGTTTCACCAAGGATTTCCATGGCCACCACCAGCACCGGGTTCCGGGTGTCCGGCTGGGTTTTCCCCAACTGGTCAATCCGCAGCCGCCCATACAATCCGCCGGGACTGCGCACCTCAAAGCGATCCTCAAACAGCAGCAGCTGAATGGGCATCCCCTCTGTATAAAGGCTGTAGTCCCGATGGATCAGGGCATTCAGAATTGCCTCCCGGACGGCGGTCAGGGGGTAGTCCTCCCGGTCAGCCCGCTTGCCGGTTTCCGGGTCGATGATCGTTTTGATCCGAATGTTTTTCCGGACAAAGGCCAGGGCGTCCTCCAGCATTTCCGTCAGGGTTCCCTCGATGCGCCGGTTGTCCAGAAAACGCTCCCCCTCCGGACCGAGCGTTCCAACCTCCGCTCCCGGTACGGAGACGGCGGTGATGCACAGCTGCGGAAAATACCCCTGGGGGAACAGGCTGAACAGCAGGACGGCGGCCAAGGTCGGGACACCCTCCCGGGTCAGCCCCACCAGTTCGCAGATCTCCGCGGTTTTCAGCTTGGACAGGTGGGGCCGTCCGGCCTTGAGTTTGTCCAGGTAGCGATCCAGACTGTCCCGATCCAAGGTGTTCCACCCGGCCTGCTCCACAGTGCGGATGTCGTCCTGGTACTTGCGCCGGAATGCCTCATAGCTGTAAATCTCATACTCCGTCATGGGCTGGTCAGCGTCGCCCACCCGGACATAGGAACCCTTTAAGCGTCCCTTTCCGGCGTAAAAACAGGGGCGATCCGCCACGTCAATGCCGGGGATTTCCGCCGACACAAAGGCTTTTCCGTCCTTCAGCAGTGTGGTAAACACCGGACGGATCACGGGCGCCATTTGGCCGCACTGCTCCGTCACGTGCTTCATCAGGTCTTGCGGGTCATAGACGCCCACAGGACGGAAGCCCGCCTGTTCATCCACGCCGAACAGGATGGTTCCGCCCTCGTCCTGGTTGGAAAAGCTGGACAATGTGTCATAGAGGCGGGTAGGGCAGCCTTGGGCGGCGGCCTTCAGTTCCAGGGTCTGCGTTTCGGCTTTTAAGCTCTGTACATAGTCGATTAGATTTTCCAGCTCCACCGGCATCATAAAAATCACCTTGATTTTACAAAAGAATGTGAAATAATTTAAGTTCCTTCCCAAACATCTAAAATAGAACTTGAGTTTCTGATATAAAGTCTCACTATTTTTCACTTGCTGTAAGTATAACTCATAAGAACTAAAGCAGCAAGTGAAAAATGTTGATTTCTGCGTTTTTTATCCGCTGTTTTGCGAACCTGTGCCGATGTTTCCGCCCAAGCAGCCGGATCAAACTGAGAAAGCGGAGGATTGACGAAGAAAATTGTGTATGATATGCTAAAAAACAGGGAATACGTCGAATCCTGCGGTAAAAGATGTACCGCTTAAATTGAAAACAGGGAGAGAGGCTCATGATTACCGGCGAACTGAAAAACAGGATCAACAGCCTGTGGGAAATTTTCTGGACGGGCGGCATCACCAACCCGCTGGACGTGGTGGAGCAGATGACCTATCTCATGTTCATCCACGATTTGGATGAGACGGACAACCTCCGCGCCCGGGAGGCGGCTATGCTGGGGCTGGCGCATCAGAGCATTTTCGCGGACGAGGTGCGGATTGGGGAGCGCACTGTCCCGGGAAAACAGCTCAAGTGGTCGGTGTTCCACGACTTCCCCGCCGAGAAGATGTACAACCTCATGCAGGAGCAGGTGTTCCCGTTCATCAAGAACCTCCACGGGGACAAGGCCAGCGCCTACGCCAAGTACATGGACGACGCCATCTTCAAGATCCCCACGCCGCTGATGCTGGACAAGGTAATCACGGCGCTGGACGGCATCTATGAGCAAATGGCCCAGGTGCGGGAGGGCGACGTCCGGGGCGATGTGTACGAGTTCCTGCTGTCCAAAATCGCCACCGCCGGGGTAAACGGACAGTTCCGCACTCCCCGGCACATCATCAAAATGATGGTGGAGCTCATGGCCCCCGGCCCCGACGAGGTGATCTGCGACCCGGCCTGCGGCACGTCTGGCTTCCTGGTGGCGGCGGGGGAGTACCTCAAGGAGCGCCATAAACAGGAAATCTTTTTCGACCGGCAGAAAAAGGCCCACTACATGAACCATATGTTCCACGGCTTTGACATGGATCGCACCATGCTGCGCATTGGGGCCATGAACATGATGACCCACGGGGTGGAGAACCCCTTTATCGAGTACCGGGACAGCCTGTCAGACCAGAACCCGGATCGGGAGAAATACTCCCTTATTTTGGCCAATCCGCCCTTCAAGGGCAGCCTGGACGCGGATATCGTGTCCACCGACCTGCTGAAGCTGTGCAAGACGAAAAAGACGGAGCTGCTGTTTCTGGCGCTGTTCCTGCGGATGCTCAAGGTGGGCGGGCGGTGCGCCTGCATCGTGCCGGACGGGGTGCTGTTCGGCTCGTCCAAGGCCCACAAGGACATCCGGCGGGAGCTGGTGGACAACAACCGGCTGGAGGCGGTGATCTCCATGCCCTCCGGGGTGTTCAAGCCCTACGCCGGGGTGTCCACCGGGGTGCTGGTGTTCACCAAGACCGGCCACGGCGGCACGGACAAGGTGTGGTTTTACGATATGCGCGCCGACGGGTTCAGTCTGGACGACAAGCGCGTCCCGGTGGCGGAAAACGACATCCCGGACGTTGTGGCCCGGTTCCACGACCTGGGGGCGGAGGAGGGGCGGGAGCGCACGGAGCAGTCCTTCCTGGTGCCCCGGGAGGAGATTGTGGGGAACGGGTATGATCTGTCCATCAACAAGTATAAAAAGGCGGAGTATGTGCCGGTGGAGTATCCGCCAACCAGCGAGATTTTTGCCGAGCTGCGGGCGCTGGAGGCGGAGATCCAGAGGGGGCTGGAGGAACTGGAGGGGATGGTGTGATGGAACACTGGCCACAAGTTAAAATTGGAGATATTTGTATTGTTGAGCGCGGTGGCTCTCCTCGGCCAATCGACAAATATATTACAAATTCAGAGAATGGAATTAACTGGATTAAAATAGGTGATACAGATGATTCCATGTATATCACATCGACTGCACAGAAAATCATTCCAGAAGGCGCAAAAAAATCTCGTTATGTCCAGTCTGGAGATTTTCTGTTATCAAATTCTATGAGTTTTGGGCGTCCATATATCTTAAAAATCGATGGTTGTATTCACGATGGCTGGTTAGTATTACGGGATAATAACGGACTGTTTGACAAGCGATTCTTGTACTACTATTTGAGTGCGCCAAGCACATATCAAAAATTCAAGTCTCTTGCAGTTGGTGGAGTAGTAAATAATCTAAATAGCGAAATGGTTAGAAATGTTTATGTTCCACTTCCAGCATTGGACGAGCAAGATAAGATCGCCACCAAGCTGGACAAGCTCAGCAACTTGATCTTCCTCCGCAAACAGCAGCTTGTCAAGCTGGACGAACTGGTCAAAGCGCGGTTTGTGGAGATGTTTGGGGATATGCTGCTAAATCCCTTGATATGGCCTGAAAAGCCGCTTGAGAGTATGGCAGGTATTGTTTCAGGTATTACCAAAGGGCGAAAAACGAAAAGCACAGAACTGTTTGAAGTGCCTTATATGGCGGTTTCTAATGTTAAGGACGGTTATATTGATTGGACAACAGTAAAAACAATTATGGCAACGCAATCAGAGATTGACCAGTACCGTATATTGCCTAAAGATGTGCTTATGACAGAAGGAGGCGACCCTGATAAGCTGGGCCGTGGTGCTATTATTCGGGAGCTGCTGGAGAATTGTATTCACCAAAATCACATTTTCCGGGTTAGACTTGATAGAGGAACAATTTTACCGGAGTTTTTTTCTGAATATTTGCAGCATCAGAAAGCAAAACAATATTTTTTGAGGTGTGCCAAGCAGACGACAGGAATTGCAAGTATCAATATGAAGCAACTCCGGGCATTGCCAGTTTTATTGCCGCCTATTGAGGTCCAGAAAATGTTTGCTAATTTTGTCGAGAATGTGGGGCGACAAAAGTTGACAATCCAGCAGAGTTTGGATAAACTGGAAGTACTGAAGAAATTGTTGATGCAGGAATATTTTGGGTGAGGTGAGAGGATGATAGCGTGGTTCAATCAGAATGTAGGTTTTGTTTCTGCACTATTATCCTTTTTTACGATAGTATTGAGTGTTGTGGCAATCGTAGTTTCAATCCGTACGGCTAAACTTCCATATAAGAAAGCTATGATGGTTTTGGCAGGAAATGAAATTAGTGGGATGGGAGACGGGATATACGTTACGGCTATCAATACTGGGAATCGCCCTATAAAAATTAGTATGATAGGACTTATGATAGCTGGGAAACAGTATTTTACATATGACCAAATAGCTGCGAATCAAATTATTATACATACTGGAGAAACGACTGAACATCATATGCTGCTTTCTGAATTGCGACAGGTTCTCCCACAAACTGTATTACCGGAGGAAAACGTGTATGCATATGTAAAAGATGCAGAGGGATGTATTTATAAAAAATGGATAGGAATTGTGAGAGATATATATGACTAATTTCGACTTCCTCCTCTCCGACCCCCAATTCACCTCCTTTGCTCAAGCGGCAATAGCGGCGGAAAAAATCTACCAGATCGACCCCGCCGCCTGCATCCTGTCCTGCCGCCGGGCCATGGAAGCCGCCGTCAAATGGATGTACTCCGTGGACGGCAGCCTCGCCCTGCCCGTTGACAACCGGCTGGCGGCGCTCATGGACAGCGGGGATTTCCGGGGCATCGTGGGGGAGGACGTCTGGAAGCGGATGAAGTTGGTCAGGGTGCTGGGCAACCAGGCCGCCCACGGGGGCAAAAAGCTCACCCGGGAGCAGGCGGCGGTATGCCTGGAAAACCTCTACATATTCCTGGATCAGCTGGCCTATTTCTACGCCAGGGACTACATCGAGGGGAAGTTCGACCCGTCCCTGCTGGACGCCACACCCGAGCCGGCCCCAGCCCCCGTGCCGGAGGTGGAGCTGGAGCGGCTGATGGAGGAGAACCGCGCCCTGCGCGCCCAGCTCACCGCCCGCCGGGAGGAGCAGCAGCCCACCTATGTGCCCAAGCCGCTGGAGCTCACCGAGTACCAGACCCGGAAGATCTACATTGACGCCATGCTGCTGGACGCGGGCTGGGTCGAGGGGAAGGACTGGCTCAACGAGGTGGAGCTGCCCGGTATGCCCAACAAATCCGGGGTGGGCTATGCGGACTATGTGCTCTACGATGACACCCACCGCCCGCTGGCGGTCATCGAGGCCAAACGCACCTGCGCGGATCCGGCCAAGGGCCGCCAGCAGGCCCAGCTGTACGCCGACCTGCTGGAGCAGAAATACGGCCGCCGCCCGGTGGTGTTCCTGTCCAACGGCTTCGACACCCGCATCGACGATGGACGCTACCCGGAGCGGAAGGTGGCCATGATCTACTCCAAGCGGGATCTGGAAAAGTGGTTTAATCTGCAAACCATGCGGACAAGCCTGAAAAACGTGGCGGTGCGCAAGGACATCGCCGGGCGGTACTACCAGGAGGGGGCCGTCAAGGCGGTGTGCGACAGCTTCGACCGCAAAAACCGCCGGAAGGCCCTGCTGGTGATGGCCACCGGCTCGGGCAAGACCCGAACGGTCATCGCCCTGTGCGACGTGCTGCTGCGCCACGGCTGGGTGAAAAACATCCTGTTCCTGGCCGACCGCAATTCACTGGTGACCCAGGCTAAGCGAAGCTTTGCCAACCTGCTGCCTGACCTGTCGGTGACCAACCTGTGCGAGGAAAAGGACAACTACGGGGCCCACTGCGTATTTTCCACCTACCAGACCATGATGAACTGCATCGACGGGGTGCGGGATGAGGCGGGCAAGCTGTTCACCTGCGGGCACTTCGATCTGGTGATCTGCGACGAGGCCCACCGCTCCATCTATAACAAGTACCGGGACATTTTTACCTATTTTGACGCGCCGCTGGTGGGCCTCACCGCTACCCCCAAGGACGAGATTGACAAGAACACCTACGAGATTTTCGAGCTGGAGAGCGGCGCGCCCACCTACGGCTACGAGCTGGCCCAGGCGGTGACGGACGGCTTTTTGGTGGACTTTCTCTCCGTAGAGAGCAAGCTGAAATTTCTGGAGGAGGGCATTGTCTACGACGACCTGTCCGAGGAGGACAAGGCGGCCTATGAGGACACCTTTGGCCGGGACGGCGAGGCGCCTGACCGCATTTCCTCCTCCGCGCTGAACGAGTGGGTGTTTAACGAGGACACCATCCGCAAGGCCCTCCAGCTGCTCATGGAGAGCGGCCTGAAGATCGAATACGGCGAAAAGCTGGGCAAGACCATCATTTTTGCCAAGAACCACCACCACGCGGAGAAGATCCTGGAGGTGTTTGGTAAGGAGTACCCCCATCTGACCGGCTATGCCAAGGTCATCGACAACTACACAAACTACGCGCAAAGCGCCATTGACGAGTTCTCCGAGGCGAAGAAGCTGCCCCAGATCGCCATCTCTGTCGATATGCTGGACACCGGCATTGACGTGCCGGAGGTGCTGAACCTGGTGTTCTTCAAAAAGGTTTTGAGCCGCGCCAAGTTCTGGCAGATGATTGGCCGGGGCACCCGGCTGTGTCCGAGGCTGCTGGACGGCGCGGACAAGGAAAAGTTCTATATTTTCGACCTGTGCGGAAATTTTGAGTTCTTCCGCATAAATAAGGGCAAGGCTACCGCCAATCAAATGCCCCTGCAGAGCGCCATTTTTTATCTGAAGGCCCGAATCGTCTATAAGCTCCAGGATCTGGCCTATCAGACGGAGGAGTTGATCCCCTTCCGGGCACGGTTGGTAGAGGAGATGCTGGCAAAGGTAAACGAACTGAACCGGGAGAATTTCGCGGTGCGCCAGCACCTGCGATATGTGGAAAAATTTTCCGCTCCGAACAGTTACACCGCCCTCAGCTATGAGGACACCCTCCGCCTTCGGGACGAGGTGGCTCCGCTGCTCCAGCCCGACGTGGACGAGGCCAGCGCCGTGCGGTTCGACGCCCTGATGTACGGCATTGAGTTGGCCTGTCTGGTGGGAAAGAAATACACCCGGGCCCGCAGCGACCTATGCAAGAAAGTCAGTGGGATCGCCAGCGTAGCAGCCAACATCCCAGAGATCTGGGCCCAGTCGGAGCTGATCGAGCAGATCTTGCACACAAGCTATCTGGACACCGCCGGGATCAACGAGTTCGAGCATATCCGGGAGTGCCTGCGGGGGCTGATGAAGTATCTGCCCCACGGCGGTGAGATTTACACCACCAACTTCACGGATGACATCCTGTCTGTGGAGTGGCGGGAAGCGGAGCTGGAAAATGACGATTTGAAAAACTACAAGGCCAAGGCGGAATTTTATGTCCGCCAGCATCAGGATCACGCCGCCATTGCCAAGCTGCGGGGAAACGTCCCGCTGACCGCTGAGGATGTGGACGCTTTAGAGCATATTCTTTGGAGCGAAGTGGGTACTCAGCAGGAATACGAGGACTCCTGCGGCCAGAAGCCCCTGGGCGAGTTTGTCCGGGAGATCGTGGGGCTGGACATGAACGCGGCAAAGCTGGCCTTTTCAGACTATCTCAACGACGCCAGCCTGGACAGCAGGCAAATCTATTTTGTGAACCAGATTATCGAGTACATTGTCCATAATGGCATGATGACGGATCTGTCTGTCCTCCAAGAGCCCCCGTTCACTGACCAGGGCAGTGTGGTGGAGGTGTTTACCGACCTGTCTGTTTGGCTGGGCATCCGGGCCGTGATTGACAGGATCAACTCCAATGCGCTGGGCGCAAAAAATATGTAGCTATTTCCCGTGGACTGTGCTATTGTGTCATGCTGGCAGGAGGCGGGACACATGAACGAAACACTGAAAAATCTCTACACTCAATTCTATACACCACCGGCTGAGTCCGAAACCAAACGGGAAATTGAGGACGCGCACCATCAGCTCATCCAACGGCTGAATAAGCCAGAGCGGAAGCTTATCCTGCGTATCATTGACGCAAAAGACCGTGCTGCTGAGACGCGTTCCATCGACAGTTTCATCTGCGGTTTTGAACTGGCGTGGAAGTTGTCTGCAGAGCTGAACTTATATGATGAAACCCGTCCAGTTGATGAGACTGGGCGGGTTCTGTAATAATGGGGATGACATAGATGTCGAACCATGTCGAAAAGTTGTTCGTGACAAATTTTGTCGGTACGAATATAATACCAAGTAGGCGGAAGCCAATATCTGCAGCTTTCCGGTGAGGTTCACACCGATGTGTGACCTCTGACATTCATGGGCCGCACAGGGCATTTTGAACCCCACTGTACGATGAAATATCCATGAGTGCTCCACAGTATTTGGCGCTGTGCCGGCAGCGCGGGTGTGCGCCTTTTCGTGTAAGCGGAAAGGACGTCAATGAACGACACAGTCGTTACTTATCAAGGCCAGCAAGTATCAGTGCCAAAGGAGGTCGCAGACTTTTTAGAGCGGGATCGCCGCCGTATGCGGGCGCAGTACAAGCAGGATCAACGGCACCTGAGTAGAATGGATTTTGAAACGGCGATGTCTTGCTCTGGGAACGCCTCGCGCGTGACGGAAGATACCGCACTGAAGAACCTCCAGCTTGAAACACTGCGGGAAGCCATGGCTGGACTGGACGAACGGGAGCGAGTGCTGATCTCCCTCCGGTATGACGAGGAATTGTCTATGGAGGAGATCGGCAGGCGCTTGAGCGTGTCCAGAATGGCCATCTCAAAGCGACTGAAAAAGCTGTGCCAAAAATTGAACCGCGCTGTCTGTTGACGGCGCGGTTCAATTTTTTTGCTTTTCCTGGTTTACAAACTGTGTTTGAGTGTCCTGTGTAAATGAGGGGACGATCCTCTCAATACACATAGAAGGAGGATAGCACATGAATAACGCAATTTCAAACCGCCTGCCCACCATCGACGGCGAGACGCTGATGAGCAAACCGCTCCAGCCGCTGAACTTTGTGGTGGACACGCTGATCTCCCAGGGCCTGCACATCCTGGCCGGGTCGCCCAAGGTGGGCAAATCCTGGCTGGCGCTGTGGCTGGCCGTCACCGTGGCTAAAGGGGAACCCGTCTGGGGCCTGCCGGTGAAGCAGGGTACTACGCTGTACCTCTGCCTGGAGGACTCCCAGCTCCGTATCCAGAACCGGCTGTTCGATGTAACGGAGGACGCGCCGCCCAACGTACACTTCTGCACGGAGAGCCGCATCCTGGGTGATGGGCTGGAGGAGCAACTCCGGCAGTTTCTGATGGAGCATCCGGACACCTCACTGATCATCATCGACACACTCCAGATGATCCGGGGCACAACCTACGACAACACCTACGCCAACGATTACCGCGACCTGTCCGCGCTGAAAAGGCTCGCCGACGCCCACGGCATCGCCATCCTGCTGATCCATCATCTGCGCAAGGAAAAGGCGGACGATGTGTTCAACCGCATCTCCGGCACCACCGCCATCAGCGGCGCGGTGGACGCCAGCTTTACGTTGGTGGAGGAGCAGCGGGGCAGCGGCAGGGCACGGCTGTCCTGCATCGGCCGGGACATCGAATACCGGGAACTGGAGCTGCGCCGCAACGCCGACAACGTGTGGGAGGTGGCGGCGGACAGCTACCAGCAACCGGAGCTGTTGGGCGGCCGCATCATCTTTCTCCTCTCTGAATTGCTGCGCAGCAGCTCCGAATTTATCGGCACTCCTACCGAGCTGGCACTGCGCATCGACCCTGACGGGGTGGAGGGTATTACACCGAAAAATGTGTCCCGAAAAATCCTGCAAAGCGTTGCGGCCCTAAATGAACTGGGCATCACGGCGGTGGTGCGCAGGAGCAACGGCAAGCGCCTGATCGAGCTGCACCGTGCCGGTAGTGCCAGTAACGCCGGGGCCGGAACCATCGTCCCTGTCGACCCTCTGGCCATGTGACCGCCGTGTTGGCCCGTGTGGGGGCTCCATGTCCGCTCTTGCGGCGCGGGACGGGAATGTACCCACGGAGCAAGCACGGGCACGCTGTGCGCCCTTTGTGGGCCGTCCGTGGGGAGCACCAACGGGAGCCCCCGCAAAGCCGCCCTTTGGCTTTGTGGGGAGAGGAGGAAGGAATGGAGCGTGCGAAGTCCTCGCCGCAGGCGGGGACGCAGCGGAGCGGAATTTCTTCCGACGATGCCAGCATCGCGTTTGTCTGGACGTCGGCTTCCGCCGCCGCCCCGCCAAACACAAAAGTGGGGCGCTGCCCCATACCCCGTATCACAGGAGGAAGCATGAACAAAGACGCGAAACTCAGCATCCGCATCTCCACGGGAGATCTGGAGCAAATCAAGGGCAGGGCAAAGCAGGCCCGGATGTCCCAGAGTGACTATATCACCCGCTGCTGCCTGGGCCGGCAGGTGGTGGTGATCGAGGATCTAAAAGAGGCCGCCAAGCAGCTCCGGGCCATCGGCAACAACCTGAACCAGCTGACGGTGCTGGCCAACATGGGCCGGATCAACGCAACGGGGCTGAGCCGCACGGCGGAGGAGTTGGCCGGCGTCAGCGCCGCCCTGCGGGAGCTCCAGGAGCGCAGGAGGTGGAGGCCATAGCCATCGTCCATTTTGTCAACTATCCCAAGGGGCAGAACCGGGCCTGCATGGGAGGGGTGATGCGCTACACGGAACAGGAGGAAAAGACCCGGTGGGGCGACCGGCAGCTGGTCAGCGGGTACAACTGCCGCCCGGAGAGCGCGTATGATGACTTTCTGCGCACCAAGCTGCTCTACCACAAAGACGGCGGGACGCTGTTTTACCACCTGGTGCAGTCCTTCCCGGCAGGGGAAACGGTAGATCCGGCCTCCGCCCACGCCGCCGCGCTGAAGCTGGCGGAGCAGTTTGAGGGGCGGGAGGTGCTGGTATGCACCCACACGGATCGGGCTCACATCCACTCCCACCTGATCATCAACAGCGTCAGCCTGGAGGACGGCAAGAAGCTCCACGTGGGCAAGCGGGAGCTGGAAGAATTGCGCCAACGCAGCGATGAGGTCTGCGCGGAGTTCGGCCTGCCGGTGTTCCAGCCGAACCCGGCGCGCAGGCCGCGGCCCATGTCCGACGCCGAGTACCGCTCCGCCGTCAAGGGCGAGAGCTGGAAGTTCCAGACCATGAACGCCATCGACCGGTGCATGAGGCGGGCCGCCGGCAAAGAGGAGTTTGTCAGCGAGATGGAGCGTCTGGGCTACGGCGTGCGCTGGGAGCCGGGACGGCGGAACATCACCTACACCCATCCCAACGGGAAAAAGGTGCGGGACCGCAAGCTCCACGAGGAGAAATATTGGAAGGAGCGGATGGAACGTGAATTTGAACTCAGACAACAGGCAATCGCTGGAGGCATTGAAGCGGCGCAACGACTTGCCGCCCGAAGCCCCGGAGCCGCACAGCGTGGGGACGAGTACCCATCCCACTGTGGAGGAGTGGCAGGAACTGCACCGGATGCTGTGGGCCATGGGCGAGATGTTGGGGACGCAGACCGTGATCCTGGAGGAGCTGTCCGGCCGCCTGCCGCCGCTGGCGGGGCTGAACACAATGGGCAGCGACGCGGCGATCTGCCGCGGTTTGCTGGAGCGGATGGGCCGGGACACGGAGACGATCCGGAAGCTGCTGGAGGAGGAACGACAGAGACGGGAACAGGCTGGGAGGAAGAACGGGCGGCGTTTTTTGCCTTGCTGGCCCAGCGTCCCGCTGGCCCCGTTTCAGCCGGAGTGGCTGTTTCTGCCGCTGGGGCTGCTGCTATTGCTGGGGCTGCTGTTGACATCGGTGCGGCTCTGGAGCGGGCTCAGCGCCCTGTTTACGTGACCCGCCCCCACAGCGAGAGCAAGACCTTGCGGCGCGAGCGGGAGAAGAAAATTGCCGCCGGACATAAGGCGGACGACCATGAAGAACCCACCATGGAGCAGACCCTGTGAGGTCTGCTTTTTTCGTGTCCCGGGCCATCCCGGGAGAGAGGAGCGGGCCATTTTTAAACGAATAGCGGTATCCAAAATTGGAAATCCTTTCACTGAGAGGAGGCGGCAAGCCTATGACAAAGCAGACGGCTGCATCTGACGCGCAGAAGAAGCGGGAGTTGGGTGGCCGCCTCTGGCTGTCCTACTACAATCAAACCCTGTATGAGAAGGGCATGATCACCGAGCGGGAGCGCAATAAAATGGCGTTGAAGATCAACGGCTGGAAGGGGCCGTCCATGTGAGAGCAAGGGGCCGCGGAATATTCCGCGGCCCCTTGATTTTTTTCATTCCATGTGATATGATGCAAATAAAACATGATATAACGAAATTTAAGGAGGACACACCATGGATCTACATACCATCCGCCAGGAGTTGCGCACCCATGCCGTCTACGACATCCCCCTGCGAGTGACCTACTACGCCCGGGTGTCCTCCGAGAGCGACGAGCAGCTCAACTCCTTGGGCAACCAGATCTCGTACTACGAGGATCTCATCCGCAAGAACAAAGCCTGGACCTTTGTCCCCGGCTACATCGACGAGGGATTATCCGGCATCTCCACCCGCAAGCGGGAGAACTTCAACCGCATGGTGGACGACGCCGGCGCGGACAAATTCGACCTCATCATCACCAAGGAGATCTCCCGCTTCGCCCGCAACACCCTGGACTCCATCCAGTACACCCGCCAGCTGCTGTCCAGCGGCGTTGGCGTGTTCTTCCAGAACGACAACATCAACACCTTCGACGAGGACAGCGAGCTGCGGCTGTCTATCATGTCCTCCATTGCCCAGGACGAGCTGCGCAAGCTGTCCAGCCGGGTGAAGTTCGGCCACCAACAGGCCATCAAGCAGAGCGTAGTGCTGGGCAACGACCGCATCTTCGGCTACCGCAAGGAGAACAAGCGGCTGGTCATCGACGAGGCCCAGGCCGTCATGGTGCGGGAGCTGTTCGAGCTGTACGCCACCGACCAGTATTCCATGAAGCAGATCGAGACCATGTTCTGGGATAAGGGCTACCGCAACCTGAACGGCAACAAAATCGCCCACTCCACCATGTCCAATATGATCGCCAACCCCAAGTATAAGGGATATTATGTGGGCAACAAGGTGCGGGTGGTGGATATGTTCACCAAAAAGCAGAAATTCCTCCCCCCGGAGGAGTGGGTGATGTTCAAGGACGAGACCGGGGAGATTGTCCCCGCCATCGTCTCCGAGGAGCTGTGGGAGCGGGCTAACGCCGTCCTCCGCCGCCGCAGCGAGGACGTCAAAGCCCGCCAGGGCATCTGCAATCACGACAACCTGCTCACCGGCAAGCTGTTCTGTACCCACTGCGGGGCCCCCTACTACCGCCGGGAGTCCAAAGACCGGGCCGGGCACAAAAACAGCAAGTGGGTGTGCTCCGGCAAGATCAAGGCGGGGGCGGACTCCTGCCCCTCCTTCGCCATCTACGAGGAGGAGTTGAAACCCCTGCTGTTTGACGTGTTCAGGGAGACAAAGGCCGACGCCGACGCCATGGTAGAGGAGTATATCCGAATGTATAAGGAGCTGTCCGACAATGGGGAGCTGCCAAAGCGCATCGAGGAGCACCGCCGTGCGGCGGAGCTGGCCCGGAAGAAAAAGGCCAAGCTGCTGGAGTACAACGTGACGGGCCAGATATCCGACGCCGACTTCCTGTCCATGACAGCCGGGTGCAACCAGGAGATCGAGGCGGCGGAGGAAGCCATTCAAGAGTTGGAGGAACAGTTGGAGTCCAGCGCCGACTACAAAAAGCACATCGACGACATCCGCCGTACCCTGAAGGCCGCCCAGGACAGCGCCGCCCAGGGCCTCATCGGCAAGGAATTCGTGGAGCAGTATATCGACAAGATCTACGTCACCCCCCAGGAGGACGGCACCCTGCGCCTGGATGTGAAGATCTTCACCGGCGAGAGCACCGCGCGCTCGCTGGAAAAACTCAAGCGCCGTACGGGCCACACGTTCAAGAAGATGATCGAGGCCTACGAGAACGGCCTGAAGTAAGCATACCCCGGCAAACCCGGAATCATGCGGGGCGGAGGCGGAGCTGCCAATGGGCAGCCCCGCCTCCGCCCTTTCCCGGGCCGCGCAGAACCGCCGTTTCCCCCGCAAAATCAACCATTTTCCTTTCCCGTCAAAAAAAGGTTGACAACCCGTCTTAAAGAGGATATACTGAACAGGCATTTAACAACGAAAGGAGGCGCGCAGAATGTTTAAGACCGCAGAGTTTAACAACGGCAAGAAGCTGAATTTGTACCGCGAGGGACATTTGCGCGCCCTTGAGGTGGGCTGATCGCCCGCTTCAAGCGATGTTTTGGGCTGCGGCGTCCCTCTTATGGAGGGGCGCTTTTTTCGTGCCCATATGCGGAAGGGAGGAGTTTTTATGGAGACGGAAGCCAAGCTGCCGGGGCGGGAAAAAACCGGCATCATCCTGCGCTACCTGCGGGGGAACTGGGGCTTTTTCGCCGCGGCCATCGCCCTGGCCTACGGCAACACCATCTGCAACGCCGTCATCCCCCAGATCATCCGGGTGACGGTGGACTCGGTGCTGGCCGACGGGGAGCCCAGCCTGCCCGCCGCCCTGCTGGGGCTGCTGCCGCTGGAGGCGCTGCGGGCCGACCCCCTGAAGGCCCTGTGGCTGGCGGCGGGGGCGGTGGCCCTGGCGGCGGCGGTGCGGGGCGTGTGCATCTACGGGATGCGGATCAACCTGGCCAAGGGCTCGGAGGGCTTTGTGAAGAAGATCCGGGACGACCTGTACAGCCACATCCTGCGCCTGAGCTTTGACTGGCACACCGCCCACGCCACCGGCGACATCATCCAGCGGTGCACCTCCGACGTGGAGGTGATCCGCACCTTCGTGTGCAACCAGCTCATGGAGGTGCTGCGCACGGTGTTCCTCATCGCGCTGTACACCGGCATCATGCTGGTGATGAACTGGCGGCTGGCCCTGGTGCCCCTGGCCTTTATCCCCATCACGGGGCTGGCCTCCGGGGTGTTTTACGGCAAGATCTCCACCCGCTTCCAGGCGGCGGACGAGGCGGAGGGGGAGCTGACCACCTGCGCCCAGGAGAACCTCACCGGCGTGCGGGTGGTGCGGGCCTTCGGCCGGGAGCGGTTTGAGATCGACCGCTTCGCCCAGAAAAACGACCGCTTTTCCGCTTTATGGGTGGAGCTGGGCAAGGTGCTCAGCGTGTACTGGGCCTCCGGCGTGTTTCTGGTGTGCCTGCAAATCATGGCGGTCATCGTGGCCGGGACGGCGGCGGTGGTGAACGGCTCCCTCACCCTGGGCGAGTTCCAGGTGTTCGTCCTGTACAACAGCGCCATGGCCTGGCCGGTGCGCTCCCTGGGCCGGGTGCTGTCCGAGATGAGCAAGGCCGGGGTGTCCCTGGATCGGGTGGGCTGCATCATCAAGTCCTCTGAGGAGGGCGACCGCCCCTCCGCCCAGAGCGTCAAGCTGGCGGGCGACATCGTGTTCGATCACGTCACCTTCGGCTACGGCGGCCAGGAGGTGCTCCGGGACGTGTCCTTCACCATCCCCTGGGGCGGCACCTTCGCCATCCTGGGCGGCACCGGTTCCGGCAAGTCCACCCTGGTGCACCTGCTGGATCGCCTCTATGACCTGGAGGAGGGCCAGGGCAGGATCACCATCGGCGGGGTGGATATCCGGGACATACGCCGGGAGGATCTGCGCCGCCAGATCGGCCTGGTGCTCCAGGAGCCCTTCCTGTTCTCCCAGACCATCCGGGAGAACATCGCCGCCACCCGGCCGGACGCCGCCGAGGAGGAGCTGCGCGCCTGCGCCCGGGTGGCCTGCGTGGACGAGGCCATCGCGGATCTGGCCAACGGCTGGGAGACGGTGGTGGGCGAGCGGGGGGTCACCCTGTCCGGCGGCCAGAAGCAGCGGGTGGCCATCGCCCGGATGCTGCTGCAAAACGCCCCGGTGATGGTGTTCGACGACTCCCTGTCCGCCGTGGACGCGGAGACGGACACGAAAATCCGGGCCGCCCTGAAGGAGCGGATGGCGGACGCCACCGTCATTCTCATCTCCCACCGGGTCACCACCCTGATGCAGGCCGACCGGATCCTGGTGCTGGACGGCGGCCGGGTGGCGGACGTGGGCTCCCACGCCGAGCTCATCTCCCGTCCGGGCATTTATAAGGAAATCTATGACATCCAGATGAGCAGCGATGACCGCGCTCTGGTGGAGGACGCTGAAGACCCTGACGGGCTCTCTCCCCGCCGGAGGCGGGGAGAGAGCTCACAAGAAGTTAGCAGCGGCGACCGTGCGCTGATCGAGGAAGGGGGGAACCCGTAATGGCCGCCTTTGACGAAAAAGAATATACCCAGTCCTTTGACCTGTCCATCTGGAAGCGGCTGCTGCCCATCCTGGCGCGGTTCAAGGGGCGCTACTTCAAGCTCATCGGGTTCACCGCCTGCGCCGATCTGGTGGACTCCTTGCTGCCCCTGTTCCAGCTGTACGCCATCAGCCACTTCATCCAGGCGGGCACGCTGGAGGGCCTTGTCCCCTTCTCGGCGGCCTATCTGCTGGCCATCACGGCGCTGGCCCTGCTGGTGGTGGCCAGCACCCGGCAGACGATGTATATCGAGATGTACCTGGGCCGGGATCTGCGCCGGGATCTGTTTGAGCATCTGCAAACCCTGTCCCTGTCCTTCTACAACGTCACCCCGGTGGGCTATCTGCTCACCCGGATCACCAACGACACCAACCGCATCGCCGGCAACCTGGCCTGGAATTTCAACGACATGGTCGATGTGGCGGTGTACGTGGTCAGCTCCTTTGCCATCATGTTCGCCCTCAACTGGCAGCTGGCCCTGGTGGTCATGCTGGTGGTGCCCTTTGTGGCGGTGCTGACGGGATATTTCCAGCCCCGCATCCTCCACTGGAACCGGAAGGTGCGGAAGATCAACTCCAAGATCACCGGGGCCTTCAACGAGGGCATCACCGGGGCCAAGACCTCCAAAACCCTGGTTATCGAGGATCAGAGCATCCACGGCTTCCGGGGGCTCACGGACGAGATGAACCGCTCCGCGGTGCGGGCCGCCCGACTCAACGCGGTCTATATCCCCGTGACGCTGTTCTTCTCGTCCCTGACGGTGGCCATCGTGCTGCTGCGGGGCGGCTACCTGACGGTGGGGCAGGCGCTGGACATCGCCACCCTGTCCGCCTTCATCTCCTACGCCATGAACATCTTCGAGCCCATCCAGTCCATGACGGCCAACCTGGCGGAGTTCATCGCCGTCCAGGCGTCCATCGAGCGGGTCACCGGCCTGCTGGACGAGGCGCCCCAGATCACCGACGCCCCCGAGGTCATCGAGAAGTACGGCGACGCCTTCCACCCCAAGCGGGAGAACTGGGAGCCCATCCGGGGGGACGTGGAATTTGACGACGTGACCTTCCGCTACCCCGACGGCGGGGACAACGTGCTGGAGCACTTCAACCTGAAAATTCCCGCCGGCACCACGGTGGCCATCGTGGGCGAGACGGGGGCGGGCAAGTCCACCCTGGTGAACCTGGCCTGCCGCTTCTTCGAGCCCACCGAGGGCCGGATCCTCATCGACGGCCGGGACTACCGGGAGCGCAGCCAGCTGTGGCTCCACTCCTCCATCGGCTACGTGCTGCAAAGCCCCCACCTGTTCTCCGGCACCGTCCGGGAAAACATCCGCTACGGCCGCTTGGACGCCGCCGACGCGGAGATCGAGGCGGCGGCCAGGGCCGTCTCCGCCGACACGGTGGTGGCCAAGCTGGAAAAGGGCTGGGACAGCAGCGTGGGCGAGGGGGGCGACCGCCTGTCCACCGGGGAGAAGCAGCTCATCTCCTTTGCCCGGGCGGTGCTGGCCGACCCCCGGATCTTCGTGCTGGACGAGGCCACCTCCTCCATCGACACCCAGACCGAGCAGCTCATCCAGCAGGCCATCGACCACTTGCTGAAGGATCGCACCTCTTTTCTCATTGCCCACCGCCTGTCCACCATCCGCAAGGCGGATCTGATTCTGGTGGTGCGGGACGGCAAGATCGTGGAACAGGGCACCCATGAGGCGCTGCTGCGCCAGCGGGGCTACTACCACGACCTCTACAGCAAGCAATTCGCCGAGGAGAACGCGGCCAAGGTCTGGGGGACGTAAGCCCATTCCCCCTGAGAGACGGCCACAGCAAAAATTTTCCGGGCGTTCACCGCCCTTTGCAAGGAGTGCCGCCATGATCACGATTGAGGAAATCCCCGCGGAGCGGGCCGGCCAGTTCTGGGCCATCCAGTTTCAGTATCTGGTGGACGACGGGATCATCGCCGGCGACGAGGAACGGGCATATTTTTCCGGCTCAGAATACCGGGGCCACATCGAGGCGCTGATGAGGCGGGAGCCCGACCGGCTCCACATGATCTACTTTGTCCGGGACGGCGTCCGCATCGGGGCCTGCCAGTACTGCACCTTCAAGAGCGAGGACGGCAAGTGCTTTCTCCTGGACTTCTGGGTGTTCCCGGAGCACCGTGGCGGCGGCACGGGCCATGCCTGCTTTGAGACGCTGGCCGCTTATACAAAAGCGGATGGCGCGGCCTATTACGCCTTGAACTACACGAAAGAGGATTCCCGGAGGTTTTGGCTGTCCAACGGCTTTGCTGACGATGGCGAGGACGAATATGGATCAAAGCTCATGGTAAGGCGGTGAAAAAGAGGGTCTGCCGCATCGCGGCAGACCCTCTTTTCAAACAAATCATCTATGCCTGCACGTCCACCTGGGGGAACTGCATGGGGGCGTCCACGTCCACGGTGGCCAGCTGGGTGCCCTCGGAGTACCCCTGAATGGCGGCGTCGATGTCCCGCTGGGACACCGCGCCCAGCTGCTCCGCCTGGGCCTTCAGCTCCATTTTGGTGGCGGTGAGCTGATCCGCCTGACGGTTGGCGATCTCCGTCTCCTTGAAGTAGCCCGACTCCCGGATGGCCCGCATGGTCTGGCTCTTGCGAAGCTCCTGGCGGATGCGCTGCTCCTCCCGGCGGCGGTTCTCCTTCACCATGCGCTTCATCCGCGCCCGGGACAGCTGCTCCCGGTTCAGCTCCAGCTTCTTCCGGTTGGCCCGGCCCACCGCCTTCTCCAGCTGCCCGGCGGCGGCCTTGATCTGGTCGGCGTGCTCCGGGTCGGTGCGCAGGGCGGCCTTGAGCTGCATGGCCCGGCGGCGGGCGTACCCCGCGGCGGAGCCCGCCTGGGCCGGGGTGCGGGCCCGGCTGATCCGGGCGTAGGCCTCCAGCGGCGCGTCCCCGTACCGGGGGGTGACCTTCTTCAGCTTGTCAAGCTCCTTTTGATGGGCGTCCGCCTTCTCCCGGGCGTCCCGGAGCAGCTCCGACAGGGTGGGGCCCTCCTCCTCCCGCTGCTTCTTCATGGACTGGGCCAGCGGGCTGGAGTAGCCGAAATAGTCCTCCTCCTGCTGGCCGATGGTCACCTGATCCTCGCGGGTAATGGCGGATATTGGCGCGGTACTCAACCGGGACACCCCCTTTCCTTACAGCCTACACCATATTTATCGGCAGAAAAGGGCCCGTGGGAAAGGGGATCCGGAAAAATTTGTGGGGACGCCCCGGCTCACCGCCGCCCGAAGGTCAGCGGCGTGCCCTCGGTGTACATCCGGCGGAACAGCCGCACCAGAATCACCACCGCCGCCGCGGCCAGCACCGACTCGGCCAGGAACTGGGCGTAGGCCAGGCCGTACAGGGGGAACAGGCGGTTCAGCAGGAACAGCGCGGGGATCTCCAGCACGATCTTGCGCAGCACGGCAAAGAGCAGGGAGTACCGCCCCAGGCCGCAGGACTCGAACACGCCCACCGCCAGAAAGTCCAGGGCCAGCAGGGGCAGGGCCAGGCACATCCCCCGGAGGAACCGGGCGCCGTAGCCCACCACCGCCTCGTTGTCGATAAACAGGCCCACAATGGGCGACGCCCCGGCGTAGTATACCGCGGTGATGGCCAGGAGGAAGGCGCCGGCGATTTTGACGTTGAAGATCAGGGTGTCCTTCATCCGGTTTACGTTGCCGCTGGCGTAGTTGTAGCTGATCAGGGGCATGATCCCCTGGGACAGGCCAAAGACAATCTGCATGGGGATCATGTTGACCTTGTAGGCGATGCCCATGGCGGCCACGGCGTCGGGGCCCGCCGCGGCGGCGGTGAAGTTGTTCAGCACCGTCATGCCCGTCACATTCAGCAGGTTCTGGATGGCGGCGGGCACCCCCACGGCGCAGATCCCCGTCAGAATCCTGCCGCTGTGGGGCAGAAGGGCGGGGTTGATGGACAGGCAGGTCTTGCCCCTCCGCACGGCCAGCAGCACCAGATAATACCCGCAGGCGGCGCAGTTGGACAAAAAGGTGGCGCAGCCCGCCCCCGCCGCCCCCATGCCCAGGCCCCAGGGGAGGATAAAGATGGGATCCAGCACGATATTCAGCAGGCAGCCGCTCATGGTGCCCACGCTGGCGTGGAGGGAGGCCCCCTCGGAGCGCACCAGATAGGCCATCACCACGTTGAGGATGGCGGGGGGCGCGCCGCAGGCCGCCGTCCAGAACAGGTAGTCTCCGGTGGCGGCGTTGGTGGCGGCGTCCGCCCCCAGCACCACCAGCAGGGGGCCCCGGAACACGGTCACCAGCAGGGAGAACATCAGTCCGCTGGCCAGGGCGCAGTAGAGGCCCACCGCGGAGGTTTTCCGCACGGTGGCGTAGTCCTTCGCCCCCAGGGCGCGGCTCATGAGGCTGGACGAGCCTATGCCGAACAGGTTATTCACCGCGTTGAAGGCCAGCAGCACCGGCGCGGCCAGGGTGACGGCGGAGGTCTGGATGGGATCGTTGAGCAGTCCCACGAAGTAGGTATCCGCCATGCTGTAAAAAATGGCCACAAGGCAGCTGATCACCGTGGGCACGGCCAGGGTCAGCACCGCCCGGGGGATGGGCATGGTTTCAAACAGGGTTGATTTTTCGGTGTGTTCCATCGCTGCACCTCGACTGCTTCCAGCAAGCTTTGTTTTCTCCATTATAGCACAGCCGCAAGCCGCCAAGCGGCTTGCGGGCCGCCGTGTATCACACGGCGTTTGTCAATATTATAGCATGGCCGGGGTGGAATGGAAATAGGCGCTGTCCCCCATTTTTGGGTTGCCGGAACGGGGAAAATGGTATAAACTATCTTCAACCCAAGGATTGGAGGAATTGTAATGGAACTGAACATCGGCCTGAAGGGCCGCGCCGAAACCACCGTCACGCCGGAAAACACCGCCCAGGCGGTGGGCTCCGGGCTGGTGCCCGTGTTCGCCACGCCGTACATGATCGCCCTGATGGAAAACGCCGCCGTCAACGCGGTGCAGGCGGCCCTGTCGGCAGACGAGGGCACGGTGGGCACCCGGCTGGACGTGACCCACGACGCCGCCACCCCCATCGGCCTGAAGGTGTGGGCGGAGGCGGAGCTGACGGCGGTGGAGGGCCGGAAGCTCACCTTCGCCGTGGCCGCCTACGACGAGCGGGAGCAGATCGGCGGAGGAACCCATGAGCGGTTTATCATCAAGCCCGAGAAGTTTGTGGCCCGGGCCCAGGCCAAGGGCAAGGCGTAAAAAACCAGCCGTCCGCACCGCGGACGGCTGGTTTTTATCTGTCAGGCGTTGAACACGTACTGATCCAGCCGGCGGAACGCCTCCTCCACCCGGGAGAGGGGCAGGGCCAGGTTTACTCGGATGTGACAGGGGCCGTGGAACATCCGCCCGTCCTGCCAGGCCACCCCCACGTCCCAGCCCATCCGCTCCAGCTCATCGATGGTTTTGCCGTGGGCGGCGCACCAGTCGGTGCAGTCCAGGAACAGCATATAGGTGCCCTGGGGCTTGGACACCTTTACGCCCTGGAAGTGCTTGGCGATATACTGGCAGGCAAAGTCCACATTGCCCGTCAGCACCTGCCGCAGCTCGTCCAGCCACGCCTGCCCCTCTGGGGAGTAGGCGGCGGTGAGGGCGTGCATGGACAGCACGTTCATCTCGTTGTAGTGGCACAGGGAGGATTCCTTGTCCACCCGCTCCCGGAGCCAGGGGTTATAGATGACGTGGTAGCTGCCCACCAGCCCCGCTAAATTGAAGGTCTTGGAGGGGGCGTACAGGGCCACGGTGCGCTGCCGGGCGTCGTCGCTGACGCTCTGGGTGGGGATGTGCTTGTATCCCTCCAGGGTCAGATCCGACCAGATCTCGTCGGACACCACGTACACGTCGTGCTTGCGGAACAGCTCCATGGCCCGCTCCAGCTCCCACCGCTCCCACACCCGGCCGCAGGGGTTGTGGGGGGAGCAGAACACGGCGGCGTGGATGTGGTGCTCCACGATCTTCCGCTCCATGTCGTCGAAGTCCATCCGCCACAGGTTGTCCCCGTCCAGTACCAGAGGGCTGTGGACGATATGATAGCCGTTGTCGGTGAGGGCGTGGGTGAAGCCGATATAGGTGGGGGAGTGGAGCAGCACGCTGTCCCCCCTGGAGCACAGCACGTTCAGCGCGGAGATCACCCCGCCCAGCACGCCGTTCTCATACCCGATGTGCTCCCGCTTCAGTTCCGTCACCCCGTTGCGCGCCCACTGCCAGCGGATAATGGCGTCATAGTACCCGTCCGTGGGGGAGAAGTAGCCGAAGGCGGGGTGTTGGGCCCGCTCTATCATGGCGGCGGGTATGCCGGGGAAGGTGGGGAAGTTCATGTCCGCCACCCACATGGGGATGGCGTCGAAGCCCTCCCGGGGGGCGCCGGGGCGGCCGGGCTGGCCGATGCCGTCCAGGGCGATGGCGTCCCGGCCGTGGCGATCCAGGATGGAGGTAAAGTCGTACTTCATAGCAATGGAGGATCCTTTCCCAATGAAATTACAACAGGTGGAAGCTGACCACCAGGCCGGAAAACACGATGGACACGGTGGACACCAGCTTAATGAGGATGTTCAGCGCGGGGCCGGAGGTGTCCTTGAAGGGATCGCCCACGGTGTCGCCGATGACGGCGGCCTTGTGGCACTCGGAGCCCTTGCCGCCGTGGTGGCCGGACTCGATGTACTTCTTGGCGTTGTCCCAGGCGCCGCCGGCGTTGGACATGAACACCGCCACGGCGAAGCCGGTGACGGACACCCCGCCCAGCAGGCCCACCACGCCCTCAACCCCTAAGATCAGCCCGGTGGCGATGGGCACGATGATGGCCAGCAGGGAGGGCTTCACCATCTCCCGCAGGGCCCCCTTGGTGCACAGGGCCACGCAGGAGGCGTAATCCGGGTCGGCGGAGCCGTCCATGATGCCAGTGATCTCCCGGAACTGGCGGCGCACCTCCACCACGATGGACTGGGCGGCCCGCTGCACCGCGCTCATGGTGAAGGCGGCGAACACGAAGGTGAGCATGGCCCCGATGAACAGCCCCACCAGCACCGCCGGGTTGGTGAGGGACAGGTCGATGGCCTCCGCCTTGGCGGACACGATGTCCACATAGCTCACCAGCAGGGCCAGGGCGGTGAGGGCGGCGGAGCCGATGGCGAAGCCCTTGCCGGTGGCGGCGGTGGTGTTGCCCAGGGAGTCCAGGGCGTCGGTGCGCTCCCGCACCTCCTCCCCCAGGCCGGACATCTCGGCGATGCCGCCGGCGTTGTCCGCCACGGGGCCGTAGGCGTCGGTGGCCAGGGTGATGCCCAGGGTGGACAGCATCCCCACCGCGGCGATGCCGATGCCGTACAGCCCCTGGGAGAAGCTGGCGGCGTAGTGGTCGGAGGCGGTGGCCAGGGAGCCGCCGGCGGCGATGAAGGACACGATGACCGCCACGCCCACAATCAGGATGGGGGCGATGGTGGACAGCATCCCCAGAGACAGCCCGCCGATGATGGTGGTGGCGGCCCCGGTCTCGGTGGCGTCCGCCAGCCCCTTGGTGGGCTTATAGGTGTCGGAGGTGTAGTACTCGGTGAAGTAGCCGATGGCGCAGCCGCCGATGAGCCCGCACAGGATGGCGATGTACACGCCCCAATTGCCCAGCAGGAACCAGGTCAGCGGGGCGGCGGCGATGGCGGCCAGGACGGCGGCGGTGTAGGTGCCCTTCCGGAGGGTGCCCAGCAGCTCCCGCTGGGTGGCCCCCTCTTTCGTCTTGATGAGGAAGGAGCCCAGGATGGAGCACACGATGCCCACGGCGGCCAGCAGAATGGGCAGCAGCATGGCCTCCCAGGCCTTATCCGAGCCGGAGTAGGCCGCCACGCCCAGGGCAAAGGTGGCCAGGATGGAGCCCACGTAGGACTCGTACAGGTCGGCTCCCATGCCGGCCACGTCGCCCACGTTGTCGCCCACGTTGTCGGCGATGGTGGCGGGGTTCCGGGGGTCGTCCTCGGGGATGCCCGCCTCCACCTTGCCCACCAGGTCGGCGCCCACGTCGGCGGCCTTGGTGAAGATGCCGCCGCCCACCCGGGCGAACAGGGCCATGAAGGAGGCCCCCATGCCGAACATCACCATGGTCTGGGCAATCTGGGGGGCGTCGTAGCCGGCGATGTACTTCAGGATGTGGAACCAGATGGACACGTCCAGCAGGCCCAGCCCCACCACCGTGAAGCCCATCACCGACCCGGCGGAGAAGGCCACGTTCAGCCCCCGGTTCAGGCTCTCGGAGGCGGCCTGGGCGGTGCGGGCGTTGGCGGCGGTGGCCACCTTCATGCCCACAAAGCCCGCCAGGGCGGAGTACACCCCGCCGGTGAGGAAGGCAAAGGGGATGAACCAGTTGTCCAGCTGGTGGAACACGCACAGCAGGATCAGAATGACGAACACCACCGCGAACACCTTAAAGACGGTGGCGTACTGGTGGCGCAGGTAGGCGTTGGCCCCCTCCCGGATGGCGGAGGCGATTTTTTTCATGGCGTCGCTGCCCTCGGAAAAGGACAGCACCCGTTTGGCCTGGAAGATGGCGAACAGCAGGGCGGCAATCCCCGCCGCCAGACCCAGCCAGAATAATTGCTGCGTACCCAAAACGGCATTGCTCCTCTCTTGGCCGCCGGCGGCGGCATCGTTCTATTCCATATTTTACACAAGCTGGATGCGTTTTGCAAGATAAAAATGCGCCTTTTCAGCCAAAAAGCGAAAAGGCGCATACAAAAGAACGATATTTTTTTCACAATCCCCTCAGGAACGCTTCCAGGCGCTCCGGCTGAACAGCACCAGGATAGGGAACATCTCCAGCCGCCCCAGCACCATCAGGAAGGACAGCACCAGCTTGCTCAGCACAGAAAAGGCGGCGAAATTCCCCGCCGGGCCCACCATTTCCAGCCCCGGCCCCACATTGCTGATGCAGGTGATGACGGCGGTGAGGGTGGTGCCGAAGGAGAAGTTGTCCAGCCCCACCACGATGGCCATGCCGAACACCAGGAACAGGTTGATGATGAAGTAACACTGGGTGGTGTGGAGGGTGGCCTCGGGCAGGGGCGCGCCGTCCAGCCGCACCACCGACACGGCCCGGGGATGGATGATGGAACGCACCTCCCGGGCGGCGGAGCGGATGAGGATCAGGATCCGGCTGCACTTGATGCCGCCGCCGGTGGAGCCGGCGCAGGCCCCGATGAGGGTGAGCACCACCAGCAGCATTTTGGAGAACTCGGGCCACAGGTCGTAGTTGGCGGAGGAAAAGCCGGTGGTGGACACGATGGACGCCACCTGGAAGGCGGCGTACCGCACGCACTCCCCCACGCCGTTGTAGATGTCCCGGATGTTCCAGGCGATGGCGGCGGTGGACACCGCCACCATAATGAGAAAGAACCGCAGCTCGTCGCTTTTCAGGGCCTGCTTGGCCTTCCCCGTGAGAATCAGGAAGTAGACGGCGAAGTTCACCGAGAACAGCAGCATAAAGACGGTGATGATGATCTCCACCGCCGGGCTGCCGAAGGCCCCCACCGAGGAATTCATGCGGGAAAAGCCGCCAGTGCCGGCGGTGGACATGGCGTGGGTCACCGCGTCGTACCAGTTCAGCCCCGCTATGCGGAGCAGCAGCGTCTCCAGCACCGTCAGGGCCAGATAGATGGCGTACAAGATCTTGGAGGACTGGGAGGCCCGGGGCAGCAGCTTGCTTTTCACCGGCCCGGGGCTCTCCGCCCGGATGAGGAAGTTGGAGCTGATGCCCAAAAAGGGCAGCAGGGCGGCGGTGAGCACCAGCACCCCCATCCCCCCCAGCCAATGGGTAAAGGAGCGCCAGAACAGCAGGCCCATGGGAAGGCCCTCGATCTCGGTCAAAATGGTGGCCCCGGTGGTGGTGAAGCCGGAGATGGTCTCAAAGAAGCAGTCCACATAGGGCCCGAACTGCCCGGAGAACCAGAAGGGCAGCGCCCCGAAGGCCCCGAACAGCACCCAGATCAGGCCCACGGTGAAAAAGCCCTCCCGGGCGAAAAAGTCCTTCTTGGGCTTGAGGAGGAACACGGGCACGCAGGCCGCCGCCAGAATGATCAGGATGGAGGACAGAAAGGGGATGGGGCTCTCCCCGTAGATCAGGGCCACCCCCATGGGCAGCAGCATGGCCGCCGCCTCGATGAGCAGGGTAAAGCCGGTGATGCGCAGCACCAGTTTGAAGTTCATGCCCTCAGCCCCCCGCCCGCAGGCCGCCGCCCTCGTAGATGTCGTTGAGATCCAGGATGCCGCTGTCCCGGGCCACCACGATGACGTTGTCCCCGCTCTCCAGGGTGGTGGAGCCCTCGGGGATGATCACCTTCGCCCCCCGGACGATGACGGCGATGAGCACGCCCTTTTTCAGCTTCAGATCCTTCAGCGGCACCCCTAAATGCTGGGTGGTGGGGGCCGCCACGAACTCCATGGCCTCCGCCCGGCCCTCCGCGATGCGGTACAGGGCGATCATGGCGCTGCCCTTGGAGTTTTGCAGGCCCCGCACCATCCGCAGGATCTGCCCCGCGGTGGTGAGCTTGGGGGACACCACCGACTCCACCCCGGCGGAGTGGGCGATGGAGGTATAGTTCTGCCGGTTGGACTTGGCCACCACCTTGGACACCCCCGCCTGGTGGGCGTAGAGGGAGATGATCAGGTTGTCCTCGTCCCGGTCGGTGAGGGCGATGAAGGCGTCGCTGGCGGCCATGCGCTCCTCCTCCAGCAGCTCCGGGTCGGTGCCGTCCCCGTGGATGATCAGGGAGTGGGGGAACTCCTCCGCCAGCTGGCGGCAGCGGTCGTCCCCCTTCTCCACCACCTTGCAGCTCATGCCCAGCCGCTCCAGCTGCACCAGCAGGTAGAAGGCGATGCGGCCGCCGCCGATGATGAACACGTCCTTGATCCGGTGGGTCTGCCGCCCCAGCAGCTTGAAGAACTGGTGGACGCCGTTGGGGGTGCCCGCCACGTACACCCGATCCTCCCGGGCCAGGACGGTGGAGCCGTTGGGGATGAACACGTCGTCCCCCCGCTCCACGGCGCAGAACAGGATGGGCAGATCCTGGATCTTGGAGGACAGGGAGGCCAGGGAGCGGCCCGCCAGGAAGTCCGTCTCCTGGATGTGGAAGGAGATGAGCTCCACCCGGCCCCGGGCGAAGGTGTCGATGTTGGCGGCGGAGGGGAAGCGCAGCAGCCGGGAGATCTCCACCGCCGAGGCCAGCTCCGGGTTGATGAGCATGGTGACGCCCAGATCCCGCTTCAAGGTGTCCAGATCGTTGGCGTACTCCGTGCCCCGCACCCGGGCCACCGTGTAGGGCACCCCCAGGTTGTGGGCGCAGTGGCAGCACAGCAGGTTGATCTCGTCGGAGGCGGTGGCGGCGATGAGCACGTCGCACTCCCGGGCCCCCGCCTCCAGCAGCAGATCCCGGGAGGCGCAGTTCCCCTTCAGGCACATCACGTCCAGCTGGTTGGACAGCCGCTCCAGCACGGCGTCCGTCTTGTCCAGAATGGTGACGCTGTGCCCCTCGCCGGACAGGTGCTCGGCCACGGTGCCGCCCACCTTGCCCGCCCCGGCAATGATGATATTCAAAGCGATCAGCTCGATTCGTTAAAAAATCGGGAAAACGCGGCCAAATCCCGCAAGGCGGCCGGGAAAGCCGCCCTGCGGGAATTGGAGTGGATTACTCTAACACCGCCCCCCGGGCGGCGGAGGTGACCAGCTTGGCGTACCGGGCCAGGTAGCCGGTCTTGATTTTGGGCTCGGGGCACGTCCAGGCGGCGCGCCGCCTGGACAGGGTGTCCTCGTCCACCAGCAGCTCGATTTTACAGGCGGGTATGTCGATGGCGATCCGGTCGCCCTCCTCCACGAAGGCGATGGGCCCGCCCTGGGCGGCCTCGGGGCAGACGTGGCCGATGGAGGCCCCCCGGGTGGCCCCGGAGAACCGCCCGTCGGTGATCAGGGCCACGGACTCCCCCAGCCCCATGCCGCAGATGGCGGAGGTGGGGTTGAGCATCTCCCGCATCCCGGGCCCGCCCTTGGGGCCCTCGCAGCGGATCACCACCACGTCGCCTGACACGATCTTCCCGGCGTAGATGGCCTCGATGGCCTCCTCCTCGGAGTTGAACACCCGGGCGGGGCCCTCGTGCCGCATCATCTCGGGGGCCACGGCGGAGCGCTTCACCACACAGCCCTCCGGAGCCAGGTTGCCCTTGAGCACGGCGATGCCGCCGTCGGGGGAGTAGGGGTTGTCGATGGGCCGGATCAGTTCCGGGTTCCGGTTGACCACGCCCTCCAGGTTCTCGGCCAGGGTCTTGCCGGTGCAGGTCATGACAGACGTGTCCAGCAGGCCCTTCTTGTTCAGCTCCGCCATGACGGCGTGGACGCCCCCCGCGCCCTCCAGATCCTCCATGTAGGTGTCCCCGGCGGGAGCCAGGTGGCACAGGTTTGGAGTTTTGGAGGAGATCTCGTTGCTCATGTCCAGATCCAGCTCAATGCCGCACTCGTGGGCGATGGCGGGCAGGTGGAGCATGGTGTTGGTGGAGCAGCCCAGGGCCATGTCCACCGTCTCGGCGTTGTGGAAGGCGGCCTCCGTCATGATGTCCCGGGGGCGGATGTCCCGCTTCACCAGCTCCATGATCTGCATCCCGGCGTGCTTGGCCAGCCGCAGCCGGGCCGACCACACGGCGGGGATGGTGCCGTTGCCCTTCAGCCCCATGCCGATGGCCTCGGTGAGGCAGTTCATGGAGTTTGCGGTATACATACCGGAGCAGGAGCCGCAGGTGGGGCAGGCGTTCTCCTCGTACTCCTCCACCCCCGCCTCGTCCAGCTTGCCGGCGTAGTAGCCCCCCACCGCCTCAAACATATGGGACAGGCAGGTGCGCCGCCCGTCGTTGAGCCGCCCCGCCAGCATGGGCCCGCCGGAGCAGAAGATGGTAGGGATATTCACCCGGGCGGCGGCCATCAGCAGCCCCGGCACGTTTTTGTCGCAGTTGGGGATCATCACCAGCCCGTCGAACTGGTGGGCCATGGCCATGGCCTCGGTGGAGTCGGCGATGAGATCCCGGGTGACCAGGGAGTACTTCATGCCCACGTGGCCCATGGCGATGCCGTCGCACACGGCGATGGCGGGGAACTCCACGGGGGTGCCCCCGGCGGCCCGCACGCCCGCCTTGACGGCCTCCGCGATCTTGTCCAGGTTCATGTGGCCGGGGACGATCTCGTTATAGGAGCACACCACGCCGATGAGGGGCCGCTCCAGCTCCTCCCTGGTATAGCCCAGGGCGTAGAACAGGGAGCGGTTGGGGGCAGTGGGCACGCCTTTTTTCACGTTGTCCGAACGCATACGCAAGTCTCCTTTGGGGTTGCGCCGCCGGAGGGGGGAATGGGGCCCCAGGCGGCTTTTTCCGGTATTGTATCACAAAGGAACGGGGAGCGCAATGGAAAATCCGGCGGCAGGACGCAGGAAATCCCCCTTGACAAATGAGTTAGCCTATGCTATCCTTATATCAGTTAGCGGGGGCGAACTCCCCGTCTGGACTACTCCTCCACTGTTTCGCCAATGTTTGAACCAGAGCAGGGCCCGCGCCGCACGGCGCGGGCCCTCAGCGTGTCGGAAAAGTCTTTTCGCCCCGCTGAGCGCGGATTTTGAGAACAGCGGATGCCGGAGCCCTGCCGGGGGCGGCGCGGCCGTCCGCGCGCCTGGAGCGCGGGGCTCTCCACCCTCCCTGTCCCGGATGGACAAATTCCGGGCGAAACTGCCGCCCCCTGTTGCTGGACTTCCCCGCCCGCCGGGGCTATAATAGGCCACAGGAAAGGAGCTGGTTTTATGAACTTGGGAAGCAGCCTGTCCGCCGCCCGGAGAAAGTCCGGCCTGTCCCAGGAGGCGGTGGCGGAGAAGCTGGGGGTGAGCCGCCAGACCGTCTCCAAGTGGGAGACGGACGAGAGCCTGCCCGACATCCGCCAGTCCAAGCGGCTGGCCCTGCTGTATGGCCTGTCGCTGGACGAGCTTATCGACTTCGACCTGGACGTGCAGGAGATTCAGCGGGCCATCGACCGCACCCCCGACGCGGTGGCGGACAAGGTGGACTGGAACCGCGCCTGGGGGAAGAAGTACCCCATCCTGCTGGCCTACCGGGAGCAGGTGGACGCCGCCCCCTACGCCCAGGGGCTGGCCCAGCTGCTGGACGGACTCAAGCGGGACTACGGCTACAGCGAGCTGGACGCCATGCTGGTGCTCAAGGACATCCTGGCCCGGGTGTGGCAGGAGCGGAAAAAGGGGTGACGCCGTTCCCTCACAGCCGGAATTCCAGCTGCACGTCCCAGGGCTCCTCCGCCACGTGGCGGGGATCCGGCTCCTCCGCCTCCACGCAGCCCAGGGCCCGATAGACGGCCATCACCTCGGCGGCGGAGTGGGCGGAGATGTACAGCCTTTCCGCCCCCGCCTTTTTCGCGTGGGCGCAGGCCATGCGGAACAGCGTCCCGCCCACGCCCCGGCCCCGGAAGGGCTCCGACACGTAGAACAGGGTCAGATCCGCGTACTGCCCCCGGCTGCCCAGGGGCTTGCCGGACAGGACGGCAAAGCCCACCGTCTCTCCCCCGGCCAGGGCGCCGAAGGCCGCGCCTCCGGCGCTCACCGCCGCCAGCACCGACCCGGCCATCCCCCGGCGCTGGGGGATATCCCAGTCCTCCACATATTCCACCGGGCGCAGCACCAGCGCCCCGCCCTCCCGCCGCCAGCACTGCCGGACGTGCTGGCGGCGGATAAATTTGTCCAGGGAGCGGGGCCCGAAGTTTTCCCGGGTCAAGGGCACACAGATCAGCTCGTCCATGGCGTCCTCCTATGCCCGCTTGAACTGCTTTTCCAGCTGCTTTTGGGTCAGCTCAATGGCCACCGGCCTGCCGTGGGGGCAGTACTTCACCGCCCCGCTCATCACCAGCCGGGCCGCCTCCTCCAACTCCGACCCCCCGGTGCGCCAGCCGCCCTTGATGGCCGCCTTGCAGGCCATGGTGTGGAGCAGCTCGTCCCGGGCGGCGGCGGGATCCGCCGTCCCCGTCAGCCGCAGGCGGCGGGCCAGCTCCCCCAGGGCGGGCTCGATGTCCCCCGTCTCCAGGTAGTCCGGCGCCGCCCGCACCGCCAGGGCGTTGGATCCGAACTCCTCCACCTCGAAGCCGAACCGGGCCAGCAGCTCGGACTGCTCCAGCAGGATCTGCCGCTCCTCCGGCGGCAGGGAGAAGGTCACCGGAGTGAGCAGCTCCTGCACCATGGGCCGGTAATCCGCCGCCTTGAGCCGGTCGAAGTTGGCCCGCTCGTGGGCGGCGTGCTTGTCGATGAGCAGAACCTTGTCCCCCTGCTCCACCAGGATGTAGGTGTGGAACAGCTCCCCCCGGACGACCCAAGGCTCCTCCTGGAGCTCCGGCTGGACGGGCTGCTCCGGAGCGGGCGCGGATTCCGCTTTTCCCTCCTCCGCCGGGGTGGGAGCAGGTTCCGGCCGCTCCACCGGAGCGGGGATGGACGGTTCCTCCCGCGCCGGGGCGGACTTGGGCTTTTGCGTCCGGACGGGCTTGGGCGCGGGCTCCGATCCCTCGTCCCGCCGGGGCGGGTCGGGCGGCTCCGCCCTGACGGGGGCCGGACGCTTCTGATCCGGCTCCTTTTCCGGCAGGGGCTCCACCCAGCGGAAGGGGGACTGTTTCCGCTCCGCCGCGGGGGGCTTGTCCTTCGCGGGTGTGGAGGTGGCCGGGGGCTCCGGCTGTCTCCCTGGGGCCATGACCCCGGCGGGCCGAAACCGGAAGGCAGGCATAAACTGGGTTCCGTTCGGTCCCCCGGCCACGTCGTGGAGGGGCAGGCTGGTCTGGTTGGGGGTGACGGTGTCCGTGGGACGCACCCCTGGCAGGCTGGCCTGGGGCCGGGTGTGATCCCGATCCAGGGCGGACAGTACCGCGCCGTACACGGCGGCAAACACCGCCTGCTCCCGTTGGAACTTCACCTCGGTTTTGGTGGGGTGGACGTTCACATCCACCTCGCTGGGTTTCACCGTCAGGTGGATGACGCAGCCGGGGAATTTGCCCACCATCTTCTGGTTTTTGTAGGCCTCCTCCACCGCCGCCGTCATGATCCGGCTCTTGATGTACCGCCCGTTGACGAAAAAGTGCTGGTAGCCCCGGGTGCCCCGGCAGCAGGTGGGCAGGGAAGTGAAGCCCTGGGCGGACAGTCCGCCCTCCCCGCTGCCCTGCACCGGCAGGAAGCCCAGGGCGATGTCCCGCCCCATGACGGCGTAGACGGCGCTTTTCAGCTGGCCGTCCCCGGGGGTGAGCAGCTCCTGCTTCCCGTCCCGGAGAAACTTGACGGACAGCTCCGGGTGGGACAGGGCCGCCCGCTGCACCACGGCGAACACCGCCGCCCCCTCCGCCGCGTCCTTCTTCATGAACTTCAGCCGGGCGGGGGTGTTGAAGAACAGCTCCCGCACCGTCATGGTGGTGCCCTTGGGGCAGCCCGCCTCCTCCTGAGCCGTCACCTCCCCGGCCACCACGGTGAGGGCGGCGCCCAGCGCCTCGTCGTCGGTACGGGTCAGCAGCTCCACCCGGGACACGGCGGAGATGGCCGCCAGCGCCTCCCCCCGGAAGCCCAGGGTGCCGATGGCCTCCAAGTCCCGCTCGCTGGAGATCTTGGAGGTGGCGTGGCGCAGGAAGGCGGTGGGGGCCTGGGCCGCCGGGATGCCGCAGCCGTCGTCGGTGACCCGGATCAGCGCCATCCCCCCGTGGGCGATCTCCACCGTGACCGCGGACGCCCCCGCGTCGATGGCGTTTTCCAGCAGCTCCTTCACCACGCTGGCGGGCCGCTCCACCACCTCGCCGGCGGCGATGAGATCCGCTACGTGGGGGTCTAATTGTTTTATCTCCGCCATATTATACCTCAAGTAAAATCGTAATGGGCCCGTCGTTCTGGGAGAACACCTGCATCTCCGCCCCAAACTCGCCGTGCTCCACCCGGAAGCCCTTGTCTCGGCAGGCGGCCATGAACCGCTCGTACAGCGGGATGGCCAGGTCGGGCTTGGCCGCGTGGGAGAACCCCGGCCGCCGGGAGGAGGTGTCGGCGTACAGGGTGAACTGGCTCACCACCAGCAGGGCCCCGCCCACCGCCGCCAGGTTCAAATTCATCTTGCCGTTCTCGTCGTCGAACACCCGCAGGCCGCACACCTTGTCCGCCAGCTTGTCCGCCTGGGTCTCCGTGTCCTCCGGCCCCACGCCCAGCAACACCAGGAAGCCCTGGTCGATGGCCCCGTTGACCTTGTCCTCAATCTCCACCCGGGCGTTCTTCACCCGGGTCACAACCGCTCTCATGGCTGATCCTCCTTATACAATCTGCGCCCGTTCTCGTCAAAATTCTCCTTCAGCGCCCGCTCCACGGGGATCATGGACAGCAGCAGCAAGGCCGCTTCCACCACCGTAATGGGCAGGCTCCACAGGCACATCCCGTCCACGGTGGGGCACAGCAGGGTCAGCGCCTGGCACACCACCGCCAGGGGCAGCATCACAAACCCCCACCGCCCCCAGACCTGACCCATCTTCCGCTGGGCAAAGTTCCAGGCGTCCCGGCTTTTCATGGAGCGGGCGGTGCGGTAGCCGAACACGCCGTTGGGCTCCCTGGGCGGGTTGGCCTGAAACCGCCGCCCGTACCAGATGGCCACCGCCGGGATCAGAAGATTGCAGATCAGCATGAATACCCACATTCCGATTTTCATGGCGCGCCCTCCTTTTTCCCATTATACACCCAACCCCCGGCCCTGTCATTCTTTTTTTCGCCCGCCCATTCCGCCGTTGAAACCCCCGGCCAAATATGATACACTGGGTTCAAACAACCCAAGGAGGCCCGCCGTGAACCCATTGGACAAGCTGCCCCTTCCCCTGCTGGAGTGGTTCCGGGACAACGCCCGCGCCCTGCCCTGGCGGGACGACCCCACCCCCTACCACGTGTGGCTGTCGGAGATCATGCTCCAGCAGACAAGGGTGGCGGCGGTGCTGGACTACTACCGCCGCTTTCTGGCGGAGGCCCTCGACGTGCCCGCCCTGGCCGCGCTGCCCGAGGATCGGCTGCTGAAGCTGTGGCAGGGGCTGGGCTACTACAACCGGGCCCGGAACCTGCAAAAAGCCGCCCAGGTGATCGTGGATCAGTACGGCGGCGTGTTCCCGTCGGACTACGCCGCGGTGCGGGCTCTGCCCGGGGTGGGGGACTACACCGCCGGGGCCGTCTGCTCCATCGCCTTCGGGCAGGCCGTCCCCGCCGTGGACGGCAACGTGCTGCGGGTGTACGCCCGTATCTGCGGGGACGGGGGGGACATCGCCAGCCCCCAGATGAAGAAAAAAGTGACCCAGGCCATCCGGGAGGCGATCCCCCTGCACGCGCCGGGGACGTTCAATCAGGCCCTCATGGAGCTGGGGGCCACGGTGTGCCTGCCCAACGGCGCGCCCCTGTGCGAACGGTGCCCGGCAAAGGGCTTCTGCGCCGCCCTGGCCCAGGATCGGGTGGGGGATCTGCCCGTCAAGGCCCCGAAAAAGCCCCGCCGGGTGGAGGAGCGGACGGTGTGGCTCATCTTTTCGGGGGACAGCGTGGCCCTGCGCCGCCGCCCGGACAAGGGGCTGCTGGCGGGGCTGTGGGAGTTCCCCCATGCGCTGGGGGAGGGTCCCCTGCCCCCGGAGTGGGGGATCGTCCCGCTGTGGGAGGAGTACGGGGGGCAGGCTAAACACATCTTCACCCACGTGGAGTGGCGCATGACTCTGCGGATCGTCCGAACGGAGTCGGACAAGCTGCCCCCCGGCTGGGTGTGGGCGGGGCGGGGGGAGCTGGAACAGACCTACGCCGTCCCCAACGCCTTCGCCCGGGCGCTGGAGCTGGCCCGGGAACAAATCAAAGAGACGAGGATGGATTGACATGGCAAAGCTGTATTTCCGCTACGGTGTGATGGGCTCCAGCAAGTCGGCCAACGCGCTGATGGTGCGGTACAACTACGAGGAGCGGGGCCAGCGGGCCCTGATGGTGAAGCCCGCCCTGGATCAGCGGGAGGGGGAGCGGGTGGTGAACTCCCGGATGGGGCTGCGCTACCCCTGCGTCTGGTTCGAGGAACTGGAGCAGATGCCCCCCGACGAGATCAAGGGCTGGCAGTGCGTCATCGTGGACGAGGCCCAGTTCCTCACCCGGGAACAGGTGCACTTCCTCACCGAGCTGGTGGACGGGCTGAACGTGCCGGTGATCTGCTACGGCCTGCGGGCCGACTTCAGCGGCCATCTGTTCCCCGGCTCGGAGGCCCTGCTGGCCTGGGCGGACATCATCGAGGAGGTCAAAACCATCTGCTGGTGCGGCCGGAAGGCCACCTGCAACGCCCGGTTTGACGCCAACGGCACGGTGCTCAAGGAGGGCGAGCAGGTGGTTTTAGGCGCCAACGACTGCTACATCGGCCTGTGCCGCCGCCACTGGAAGGAAGGAAATCTGGGCCCGGACTGGAAGAAGGCCCTATGATCTGCTCCCTCTGCCCCCGGCAATGCGGAGCCCTCCGGGACGAGGCCCATGGGGAGGGCTTCTGCCAAATGCCCCATCGGCCCGTGTGCGCCCGGGCGGCCCTCCACCTGTGGGAGGAACCCTGTATTTCCGGGGAAACCGGGGCGGGGACGGTGTTTTTCTCCGGCTGCACCCTAAGGTGCGTGTTCTGCCAGAACGCCTCCATCAGCCGGGAGGGCTTTGGCAGGCCCCTGACCGACGGGGATCTGTACGCCGTCTTCCAGCGGCTGGCGGATCAGGGGGCCGCCTGCATCGAGCTGGTCACCCCCACCCACTTCACCCACGCCCTGGCCCGGGTGCTGGAGCGGCCCGTCCCCAGGGGCCTGCCCGTGGTGTGGAACAGCGGCGGCTACGAGCGGGCGGAGACGCTGCGCGCCCTGGAGGGCAAGGTGGACGTGTACCTGCCCGATCTGAAATACGTGACCCCCGCCATCGCGGGGAAATATTCCGGGGCGGCGGACTACCCCCAGGCCGCCCAGGCCGCCATCCTGGAGATGTATCGCCAGCGGGGCCCCGTCCGCTTTGAGGGGAACCTGCTGAAAAGCGGCGTGCTGATCCGGCACCTGATCCTGCCCGGACAGGCCAGCGAGGCCAAGCGGGTGATGGACTGGGTGGCGGAAACTCTCCCGGCCGGGGCGGTGCTGTTCTCCCTCATGGCCCAGTACACCCCGGTGGGGGCGCTGGACGGCTTCCCGGAGCTGCGCCGCCCCCTGCGCCCCTCCGAGCTGCGCGCCGCCCGGGAATACATGGAGAACCTGGGGCTGGCGGGCTATGTCCAGGAGCTGTCCTCCGCCGGGGAGGAGTGTATCCCCGCCTTCGATTTGACGGGACTTTGATTCTTTAGGAGGTGCTCTGATGCAGGTCGAGATCACGCAGGCCATCCCCCTGCTGGACGAACAGGGGAATCTCACCCAGCCGGGGTATGCCAAACGGCTGCTGCCGGTGTATGACCGGAAAAAAGTGAAGGGCGGCCTCACCCGCCTGAAGGAGTGGGACTACTACTACGTGGGCAACGACCGCTACGGCGTGGCCCTCACCGTGGCGGACAACAGCTATATGGGGCTGGACTCCATCTCCTTCCTCTCCTTTGAGGGCAGGCCCTGGGAGATCACCAAGAGCCCCATGTCCCCCTTCCCCATGGGCCGCACCGGCCTGCCGTCCAACTCGGCGGAAGGGATCACGGCCAGTTCCGGCAAGCGCCACGCCCTGCTGTTCCAGACGGCGGACGGCCAGCGCAACCTCACCGCCCACATGGATCACTTCCGGGGCCGGGAGCCCATCGACGTCCACCTCACCCTGACGGACGAGCCGGAGGAGTCCATGGTGATCTGCACCCCCTTCGGCAAGCCGGGGCATTTCTACTACAACCAGAAGATCAACTGTATGCGGGCCCAGGGGACGGTGCGGATCGGGGACGATCTGTACCTGTTCAACCGGTCGGACTCCTTCGCCGTGCTGGACTGGGGCCGGGGCGTGTGGACGTACCACAACACCTGGTACTGGGGCTCCGCCTCCGGCCTGGTGGACGGGGCGGACTTCGGCTTCAACATCGGGTACGGCTTTGGGGACACCTCCGCCGCCACAGAGAATATGCTCTTTTACAAGGGCAGGGCCCACAAGCTGTCCCAGGTGGACTTCGGCATCCCCCTGCGAAACGGCAAGGAGTGCTGGATGCGGGCGTGGAACATGACCAGCGACGACGGCCGGTTTGAGATGGAGTTCGTCCCGGTCATCGACCGGGCCTCCTGCACCGACGTGAAGCTGATCAAGAGCGATCAGCACCAGGTGTTCGGCCGGTTCACCGGCACGGCGGTGCTGGACGACGGGACACGGCTGGAGGTCAAGGATCTGATGGGCTTTGCGGAAAAGGTGGAGAACAAGTGGTAAAAAAGGGCCCGGACGAAATTTCGTCCGGGCCCTCCTTTATAACTCGTTTTCGTTGAGCCAAAGCAAAAAACTGCGAACAAAACGCAATTTCTTTTCATTCAAAGGCCGCAAAAGCTGCGCCACATCTTGCCAAACCTCGCCTGTACCGTGGGCTGTTCCGACCAAAAATTCATCCGGCGTTGTCTCTAACGCAATGGCCAAGCGCATGATAACCTCGGTAGAAGGAATCGACACCGCGCGTTCAATGCTGGACATATAGGTCACGCTGATATCTGCACGCTCACTGACCTCTGCCTGCTTGAGCTTCAGCGTTCTGCGGCGGGCCGCAATCCGCCGGCCTATCTCGGTATAATCCAGTTCCATATGATCCCTCTCATTCTTTCACCTCCATCATAGCAAATTATTCTCCACAATAAACAATCTTCAAACATATAAAAAGGCTTGACAATTGTATTAATGATATTTATAATAGATTTATCGCCTACAAGAGCTTTTATTATGTGTCGTTTCAAATCAATACGAAAGAAGGCAGGGTAATGGGATTGTTTGGAAATAGCAACAAAAAGCTCCACGATCAAGTAATGAGCCATGCGAAGCGGGTCACTGTCAGGTGTCCAAACTGCGGAAGGATGTGTTCCGCAATGTGTCTGGGTAATGACACCATTACCTGTTCTTGCGGAAAACAAATTCATGTATCCACATAAGCCCGCAAAAGCGCCGGGAGGCTGAAGCCTCCCGGCGCTCTTTTCATCCCAATCCAAAATCCCAATCCAAATTTCGAACCCAATCACGCCCCCGCCATCCGCTCCTCCAGCCTCCGCCGGGACAGCTCCAGGTACGCCTCCTCGCGGTCAATCCCGATATACCGCCGCCCCAGGGCCCTGGCCGCCACCCCGGTGGACGAGCTGCCGCAGAAGGGATCCAGCACCAGATCCCCGGGCAGGCTGGCCGCCTCCAGGATCCGCTCCAGCAGGTACAGCGGCTTCTGGGTGGGGTGCCGCCCCTGCCGCTTCTCCCCCGGCGGGGTGAGGGGGCCCGTCCACACGTCCTTCATCTGCCTGCCGCCGTTGCGCTCCTTCATCAGCTCGTAGTTGAACCGGTGCTTGGCCCCCTTCTCGTCCTTCCGGGCCCAGATCACCGTCTCCGTGCTGTGGGTGAAGCACCGGCAGGCCAGATTGGGGGGCGGGTTGGTCTTTTCCCAGGTAATATTGTTGAGGATCTTGAACCCCTCCTGCTCCAGCGCCATGCCGATGCTGTAGATGTTGTGGAGGGTGCCGCTGATCCAGATGGTGCCGTCGGGGGCGAGGGCCTGACGGCACAGCTTGATCCACCGCCGGTTGAAGCGGTGCTTGTCCGCCAGGGCGGGGGCCCTGTCCCAGTCCCCCTTGTCCACCGGCGCCATTTTGCCCCCCTGGCAGGTGATCCCGCCGTTGCTCAGGAAGTAGGGCGGGTCGGCAAACACCAGATCCACGCTGCCGGGGCGGATCTTCTTCAGCAGGGCGAGGGTGTCCCCCAGCAGCAGCAGCTCGTTGTCCGTCTCATAATAGGGCGTGACGCGGCCCTTCAGGTATTCTCTCATGGAAAGGCTCCTGTCTGTCTAAAGTGGCCGGGTCAGCCGCCCCGTCAAAACCCAAACGCCCGAAACGCCTTGTCAAAGGGCGGATAGGCGATCCCCTTCTCGGTGATAAACCCGGTCACCAGCCTGTGATCCGTCACGTCGAAGGCGGGGTTGTCCACCTTCACCCCCTCCGGGGCCATCCGGCGGGCGTACCACAGCTCGGTGACCTCCTCCGGCGGGCGCTCCTCGATGGGGATCTCCGCCCCGCGGGATAAGCTCATGTCGATGGTGGACGAGGGGGCGCACACATAGAAGGGGATGCCGTAGTGCCGGGCCAGGATGGCCACGCCGCTGGTGCCGATCTTGTTGGCGAAGTCCCCGTTGGCGCACACCCGGTCGCAGCCCACGAACACGATATCCACCTTGCCCTTTGCCATGGTGGCGGAGGCCATGTTGTCGCAGATCAGGGTGGTGTCCACCCCGGCGGACTGGAGCTCAAAGGCGGTGAGCCGCGCCCCCTGGAGCAGGGGCCGTGTCTCGTCGCAGTACACCCGCAGATCCGTCCACCCCGCCTCCAGGGCGGCGTAAATGGGGGCCAGGGCGGTGCCGTACCTGGCGGTGGCCAGCGTCCCGGCGTTGCAGTGGGTGAGGATGCCGTCCCCGGGCCGCAGCAGGCCCAGCCCCAGCCGCCCGATCTCCCGGCTGATGGCGATGTCCTCCTCCCGGATGGCGTCCGCCTCCCGGCGCAGCAGGGCCTTCAGCTCCGCCACGGGCAGGGCCCGGTTCTGCTCCGCCGTCCCCAGCATCCGCGCCAGCGCCCAGGACAGGTTGACGGCGGTGGGCCGGGAGGCGTTGAGCTTGTCCGCCGCCGTCCGCAGACCGGACAGGAATTCGTCCCTGTCCGACCCGTCCAGCTCCAGGGCGGCCAGGTACAGCCCGTAGGCCGCCGCCACCCCGATGGCCGGAGCCCCCCGCACCCGCAGGGCGCGGATGGCCTCCACGATCTCGTCCGTCTCCGTCAGGGACAGGTACTTGACCTCCCCCGGCAGCAGGGTCTGATCCAGTATCACCAGCGCCCGTCCGTCCGCGGACAGGGCCGCGCTCTCCAGCGTCAGCGGATCCATGTCAATCCCCCTTGGAAATGTCCAGGCCGAAATACTTCACGGACAGCTCGGTGAGGGTGCCGTCCGCCGCCAGCTCCCCCAGGATCCTGTCCAGCTCTGCCCGCAGGGCGTCGCTGTCCGCCCCCTTCCGCAGGGGGATGGCCGTCTGGGTGACGGCGGGATCCACGCAGGCCACCTTGATGGGGGCCTCCGGGTGCTGGACAAGGTAGTCGTTGTAACTCACCTCGGCGTTGAGGGTGGCGTCAATCCGCCCCGAGGTCAGCAGCTCGATGGTCTGGATGAAGTCGTCCACCGGGGTGACGGTGGCCCCGTAGCCCTCCGCCACCTTGGAATAGGTGCTGTTCAGGGTGTTGGCGGTGGACTTGCCGTCCAGATCCTCCATGGACTGGATGGAGTCGTCGTCCGCCCGGACAACCACCACCGTGCGGTTGTAGGCGTAGGGCACGGTGAAGTCGTACTTCTCCCGCCGGCTGTCGTCGATGTCCACGCCGTTGATGATCACGTCGTACCGTCCGGCCTCCAGCCCCGCCAGCAGGCCGGTGAACTCGCCCTCCACGAAGGTCACCTTCACCCCCAGCTTTTCCCCGATGAGCCGGGCCACCTCCACATCGTAGCCCACCAGCTCGCCTGACTCGTCGTGGTAGCCCCAGGGGGCCCAGGTGCCCTCCAGGGCCACGGTGATCTCCCCCTTGGCCTGGATGCGGGCCAGCAGGTCGCCGCCCTTGTCCTCCCCCTTGGGGGCGCAGCCCGTCAGCAGCAGCAGGCCCAGCACAACAACCGCCACAGCGGACACCGCCGCGGCGAAACGCTTGAACTTCATGGCAAAAACTCCTTACGCTTGATCGGTTTGCAGGAAAGCCCTGGTGCGGGCCTGCCTGGGCGCCTCAAAGATCTGCCGGGACGGCCCGGCCTCCACCACCACGCCGCCCTCCATGAACACCACCTGGCTGGACACGGTGCGGGCGAAGCCCAGCTCGTGGGTCACCACCAGCATGGTCATCCCCTCCTCCGCCAGCTGCCGCATGACGGACAGCACCTCCCCCGTCAGCTCCGGATCCAGGGCGGAGGTGGGCTCGTCGAAGTAGACGATCTCCGGCTGGGCGGCGATGGCCCGGGCGATGGCCGTCCGCTGCTGCTGCCCGCCGGACAGCTGGCTGGGATAGTGATCCGCCCGGTCCAGCATCCCCACCTTGTCCAGGGCCCGGCGGGCGGCGTCCACCGCCGACCCCTTGGGGATCCTCCGGCCGGTGATCAGCCCCTCGGTGACGTTTTCCAGGGCGGTCTTGTTGAGGAACAGGTTGTAGCTCTGGAACACAAAGGCGGTCTTTTTCCGCAGCCGGGCCGCGTCCCGCTTGGACATACGGGCCAAATCGAACCGCTCCCCGTCGAAGGTGAGGATTCCCTCGTCCGCCCGCTCCAGAAAGTTGACGCACCGCAGCAGGGTGGTCTTGCCCGAGCCGCTGGGGCCCAGAATGGCCACCACGTCCCCCTTGTCCACCGACAGCTCCACGCCCCGGAGCACCTCCAGCGCCCCGAAGGACTTGTGGACGTTTTCCACACGCAGCAGCATCGGCTACACCCCCCGGTTCTCATAGGCGCCCAGCCGCTTCTCCCCGACGCGCTGAAGCCAGGTCAGCACGGTGGAGAACAGCAGGTAGATCAGCCCTACCTCGATGTACAGCGCCAGGGGCTCGTACACCCGGGCGTTGATCTGCTCCGTGGCCCGGAGCATCTCCACCACCGTGATGTTGGCCGCCAGGGAGGTGTCCTTCACCATGGCGATGAGGGAGTTGGACAGGGGCGGGAAGGCGGTTCGCATGGCTTGCGGGAGGATGATCCGCCTCATGGTCTGCAAATAGCTCAGCCCCGCGCACAGCCCCGCCTCCAGCTGCCCGGAGGGCACCGATTCCAGGGCGGCCCGCACCGTCTCCGCGCAGTAGGCCCCCTCGTTCAGCGAGAACACGATGACGGCGGCGGGGAAGGGGGCGATGGTGATCCCAATTTTGGGCATCCCGAAGAACACCACAAAGAGCTGCACCAGCAAAGGGGTGCCCCGGAAGATCCAGATGTACAGCCGGCAGATCTGGGTGATCACCGGCACCCGGGCGAACTGGGCCAGCGCCGCCGCCACCGCGATCACCATGGCGATGGAAAAGGCGATGGCGGTGAGCGGCAGGGTCACCGTCAGCCCGGGTATGAGGATTTTGGGGAAGGAATCCACCAGGATATCCAGCAGTCGGCTATCCATGGGGGATCCTCCTCCGGTGTGCTTGTCTATGTCCCATGGGGGTCACTCCTTACTTTAGGGGACGGCTTTCGCCGCCCCCTAAATATACCCCCGCCGCCGGGGAAATGCAAATGCTTAAAACGAATATCCCATCATAGCCAAAAGGCATAACAGCCCGTCAGCACAGCTTGGCCCCGGCGGGGATGGCGTCGTCCACCATCAGCAGGTGGAGCCGCTCCTCCCCCTGTTCGGTGTGGACGGCGGAAATCAGCATACCGCAGCTGTCCAGCCCCATCATCTTCCGGGGGGGCAGGTTGACGATGGCCACCAGGGTCTTGCCCACCAGCTCCTCCGGCTTGTAGTACATGGCGATGCCGGACAGGATCTGCCGATCCGTGCCCGTGCCGTCGTCCAGGGTAAAGCGCAGCAGCTTGGCGGACTTCTTCACGTTCTCGCAGGCTTTGACCTTGACGGCCCGGAAGTCGGACTTGCAGAAGGTGTCGAAGTCCACCTGCTCCTCCAGGAAGGGCTCCACCTCCAGGGCGGGCAGGGCGGCTTTCTTGGCCTCCTCCATGATGGCGTCCAATTCCTTCAGCTCCTTGTCCATGTCGATCCGCGGGAACAGGTTGTCCCCCTTGGTGACGGACACGGTGGCGGGCAGTACCCCCCATTGCGCCGCGCTGTCCCAGGTGCGGGCCCCTTCGTCCGCGCCGATCTGGGCGAAGATCTTCTCGCAGCTCTCGGGCATGAAGGGGATCAGCAGTACGGTGCACACCCGGACGGCCTCCAGCAGGTTGTAGAGCACATGGGCCAAACGGGCTCCGTTGGCCTCCATGTCCTTGGCCAGCGCCCAGGGGGCGTTTTCGTCGATATACTTGTTGGCCCGCTGGATGACGCAAAAAACGGCATTCAGGGCGTTCTGGAACTGGAACCGCTCCATCTGCCCCTCGTAGGCGGCCCGCAAGCCCGCTGCCTCCCGCACCAGTTCCAGGTCAATCAGCAGCTCGGGGCGTCCACCATGCTTGGACATCACCCCCACCGAAGATTCCCTGCTCCGTACCAACTCCGCGACCTGCGTCTCCACCTCGTCGGCGCCGCAGCCCTCCGGCAAGTTCCCGCCGAAGTACTTCTCCGCCATGGCGGTGGTGCGGCTCACCAGGTTGCCCAGGTCGTTGGCCAGATCGTTGTTGATGGTCTGGATCAGCAGCTCGTTGGTGAAGTTGCCGTCGGAGCCAAAGGGGAAGGAGCGCAGCAGGAAGAACCGCAGGGCGTCCACGCCATACCGCTGGGACAGCAGGTGGGGATCCACCACGTTGCCCTTGGACTTGGACATCTTATCCCCGTTGAAGTTGAGCCAGCCGTGGCCGTACACTTTCCTGGGCAGGGGCAGCCCCATGCTCATGAGGAAGGCAGGCCAGTAGATAGCATGGAAGCGGACGATCTCCTTGCCCACGAAGTGGGCGTCGGCGGGCCAGAAGTTCTCCACATCGTCATATTTCTCGTTTTGATAACCCAGCGCGGTCATATAGTTGAACAGCGCGTCCAGCCACACGTACACCACATGGCCCGGGTCGAAGTCCACCGGCACCCCCCAGGTGAAGGAGGTGCGGGACACGCACAGATCCTGGAGGCCGCCCTCGCAGTCGATGAAGTTGTTCACCATCTCGTGCACCCGGCTCTTGGGCTCCAAGAAGTCGGTGTTCAGCAGCAGCTCCCGCACCCGGTCGGCGTACTTGGACGCCCGGAAGAAGTAGGCCTCCTCCTCCGCGTCCATCACCTCCCGGCCGCAGTCGGGGCACTTGCCGTCCACCAGCTGGGATTCCGTCCAGAAGGACTCGCAGGGCTTGCAGTACTTGCCCTTGTAGGAGCCCTTGTAAATGTCCCCGTTGTCGTACATTTTCCGGAATATTTTCTGGATGGATTCCACATGGTAATCATCGGTGGTGCGGATGAACCGGTCGTAGCTGATGTTCATCAGCTTCCACAGATCCAGCACGCCGCCGGGGGCGGCCACGATGTTGTCCACGAACTCCTGGGGGGTGACGCCGGCCTCCCTGGCCTTGTCCTCGATCTTCTGGCCGTGCTCGTCGGTGCCGGTGAGGAACATCACGTCATAGCCGCACAGCCGCTTGTACCGGGCCATGGCGTCGGTGGCCACGGTGCAGTAGGCGTGGCCGATGTGCAGCTTGCCCGAGGGGTAGTAGATGGGCGTGGTGATATAGTAGCTCTTTTTCTCATTCATCGGTGGTTTCCTCCTCTATGCTTGCTTCCTCCAGGCCGCCGGATCGATCCGGGCCGGACCGGTCTAAACGCTCCAAATAGGGGGGCAGCCGCCACAGCACCCCCGCCGCCGCCAGCAGCTGGGACAGCAGCAGCAGCGCGTCCCCGGTCTCGGCGGCCAGCAGGGAGCTCCCCGCGGCTGTCCGGGCGGACAGCTCCGCCAGCACGGTGGCCAGCGGCGGCGCGGACAGGATCACGGTCATGCCCGCCATCCACAGCAGGCGGCGGGGCCGTGGGGCCCCGGCGGACATACCGGCGAAGTCCATATAGAACCCCATGCCCACCACAATGGCGATGAGCTGGGGGGCGTAGTCCCACTGGACGGGGTTGGCGGCGTGGGCCCGGAAGCTCTCCATCAGCCACACGCAGCCCGCCGCCCCGGGCAGGGCGGCGGAAAAGCCCCCCTTGCCCCGCCTGCCGGGGCGCAGCCCGTCCCGGCCCATCTGCAGCAGGCCCAGGGCCGCCAGCAGCGCCCCCGCCGCCGTGGCCAGGGTGAGCATCCCGTTGTTGCTGGGGGGCTGGACGCCGGCCTCCCGGGCCATCTGGTAGAGCTGGAACTGATCCACCCCCACCACGAACAGCACCGGCACCGCCAGCGCCGCCAGTACCGCCGCCCCCACCGCCAGGGCGGGGAACACCGGATCTCCCCGGGTCACGAACACCATGTCCCAGCGGCGGGCCGGATCCGGCCCCCCCGCCCGGCCCATGGCCAGCAGGATCAGCCACGCCCCCGCCATCACCAGCAGGCACATCAGGATCACGCTGGCCTGAGCCCCCGGTGTGGCCAGGCCGGTGTCCGGCTCAAAGGCGGAGGCCAGCTGCCACCGCCGCAGCAGGGCCGCGGCCAGTGCCGCCGCCCCCACGGAGATCAGCCAGGATGTCCGCCCGGATACGCTGTTTTTCATCGCTTCCACCTCATAATCCCTGCCAGTGGCTGAAGGGGAACAGCACCGCCAGCCCCCGGCCGATGACGCACCGGGTGTCCACGATCCCGATGTCGGGATGGCGGCTGTCGGCGGAGTGGTTCCGGTTGTCTCCCATGACGAAGATGCACCCCTCGGGCACCTCCACATGGTTGACCCCCTCCCCCCAGCCGGGCAGGCGCATGGGTTCGTTGATATAGTCCTCCTGAAGGGCCTGACCGTCCACGTACACCGTGCCGGTGTTGTAGTCGATGTCCACCCGCTGGCCGCCGGTGGCGATGACCCGCTTGATGATGGAGTCCTCCTGGTAGTGCTCCTGGGTGAGCACCACGATGTCCCCCTGCCTGGGCTCGTAGCCCAGGGCCCAGACGAAGATCAGATCCCGCTCCCACAGGGTGCTCTCCATGGACGGCCCGCTGACCACGATCACCCGGGCCACAAAGGTAAACAGCAGCACAAACACCGCCATCATCCCCACCAGCACCCGCACATTCAGGTACAGATCCCGGCTGGCGGAGCCGTCCCGTTTGGCCCTGCCGCCGGCGGGATCCTGCCCCTCCTCCGGGCCGGGCGTGTCCCGCAGTTCGTCTAACTTATCATCCATCCGATTGTCCCTTTCCATGGTTCAGCCTTCCCCCGCCTCCAGCGCCGCCGGATCGTCGTACACCAGCTGGAACTGGGCGGCGTCCATGCTCTCGTGCTTCAGCAGGAATTGGGCCACCGTCTCTAATTTGTCCCGATCCCGCCGCAATATTTCCCGGCACTTCTCATAGGCCCCGTCCAGCAGGGCCTTCACCTCCCGGTCGATGAGGGCGGCGGTCTCCTCGGAATAGGGCTTGGCCTGGGCCATGGAGCGGCCGATGAACACCTCGTCGTGGCCCCCGCCGAAGGCGGTGTGGCCCAGCCGTCCGCTCATGCCGTATTTCGTCACCATGTCCCGGGCAATGGAGGTGGCCCGCTCCAGGTCGCTCACCGCGCCGGTGCACACGAAGCCCAGGGCGGTCTCCTCGGCGCAGCGGCCCCCCAGGAGGGTGGCCAGCGTCTCCTCCAGCCGCAGCTGGGTCACGTGATCCCGATCCTCCTGGGGCCGGTTGATGGTCATGCCCGCGGCGTTGCCCCGGGGGACGATGGTGATCTGCTGCACCGGATCCTGGGTGGGCAGGGCGTGGCTCACCACGGCGTGGCCCGCCTCGTGATAGGCGGTGATCCGCCGATCCTCCTCGATCCGGGCCCGGCTGCGCTTCTCGGGGCCCGCCAGCACCTTGATCACCGACTCCTGCACGTCCGCCAGGGTGATGAACCGCTCGTCCTTCCGGGCGGCCAGCAGGGCGGACTCGTTCATCAGGTTCTCCAGATCCGCCCCGGTGAAGCCGGTGGTTTCCCGGGCGATCTCCCGCAGATCCACGTCCTCCGCCAGGGGCTTCTTCCGGGTGTGCACCCGGAGGATCTCCTCCCGGCCCTTCATGTCCGGCCGGCCCACGTACACCTGCCGGTCGAACCGGCCCGGGCGGAGCAGGGCGGGATCCAGAATGTCCTGCCGGTTTGTCGCCGCCAGCACGATGACCCCCTCGTTGGCGGAGAAGCCGTCCATCTCCACCAGCAGCTGGTTCAGGGTCTGCTCCCGCTCGTCGTGGCCGCCGCCCAGGCCGGTGCCCCGCTGGCGGCCCACGGCGTCGATCTCGTCGATGAACACGATGGCGGGGCAGTCCTTCTTGGCCTGGTCGAACAGATCCCGCACCCGGGACGCGCCCACGCCCACATACAGCTCCACAAAGTCGGAGCCGGAGATGGACAGGAACTTCACCCCCGCTTCCCCGGCCACGGCCTTGGCCAGCAGGGTCTTGCCCGTCCCCGGCGGGCCCACCAGCAGCACCCCCTTGGGGATGCGGGCCCCCAGGTCGATGAACTTCTGGGGATCCTTGAGGAAGTCCACCAGCTCCTGGAGCTCCTGCTTCTCCTCGTCCGCCCCGGCCACGTCGTCGAAGGTGACGGCGCTGTCCTTGCCGCCCTCCACGGTGCGGGCCTGGCCGAAGCGGCTGATCCCCGGGCCGCCGCCCCCCTGGGAGGCGCTCTGCTGCCGGGCGTTCAGCATCATCCACAGCACCAGCGCCAGCACCGCCGACGCCAGGCACGGGATCAGCACCACCAGCCACAGGGGCAGCTCAAAGGGCCTGCGGAAGTCGTATTCCTCCAGAATGCCCTTTTCCGTCTGCTCCTGGATCAGGGGCTCCAGCTCCTGCCGGAAGGCGTCCACGTCCGCCAGCTCATGGCGGCGCACGCTGCCGTCCCGCAGCTCCATGGTGAGCAGGCCGCTGCCGTCCACCACGAACCGGGACACCTGCTCCCGCTGGAAGTAGCCCAGCGCGGCGGAGTAGGTCACCTGGCCCCCCCGGCCCGCCCCGGTGAAGGCGGCCAGCCCCCACAGCAGGGCGGCCAGGATGGCCACATAAAATAGGATACTTACCAATCTGTTTTGCTGCTTCAACGTTTTTTCTCCTTCTCATCGTCGGGGCAAGCTCCATATCGCTCGCTTCCGCCTGCGGCGAAAGCTCGTTCATTTCGCTGCCCCTCCTCTCCCCACAAAGCCAAAGGCCGGCTTTGCGGGGGCCCCGCAACGGGCCCGCCCCGTCGTTACGCCCCGTAGACGCTGGGCTTCAGGATCCCCACGTAGGGCAGGTTGCGGTACTTCTCCGCGTAGTCCAGCCCGTAGCCCACGATGAAGGCGTCGGGGATGGTGAAGCCCACGTAGTCGGCGGTGATGGGCTTGGCCCGGCGCTCCGGCTTGTCCATGAGGGCGCAGATGCGGATGGAGGCGGGCTTCCGGGCCCGGAGCACATCCATCAGGTAGTACAGGGTGTTGCCCGAGTCCAGGATGTCCTCCACGATGATCAGATCCTTGCCCTCGATGGAGTCGGACAGATCCTTCTTGATCTCCACCTGCCCGGAGCTGGTGGTGCCCGCCCCGTAGGAGGACACGGCCATGAAGTCCACCGTCACGTTCAGGTCGATGGCCCGGGTGAGGTCGGCCATGAAGATGTAGGATCCCCGCAGCACGGAGATCAGCATGGGCTCCCGGCCCGCGTAGTCGGCGGCGATCTGCTGTCCCACCTCCCGGACGCGATCCCGAAGCTGCTCCTCGGTGTACAGCACCTGTTCAATGTCTGGATGGATCATGTTCATTCTCCTCTGCTCTTAAAATAATATGCAGGGCCGGTTCTCCCGGCTGGGCCAGAAACTCCCAGCCGGGGCCGAAGCCCCCCAGGGCCGCCGCCCGCCCCGAAGCGTCCAGCACAGGGACAAGCCCCCGGCGGCAGGCGGGCACCCGGCCCTCGATCATCAGCTTTTTCACCGTCTTTGGCGGGCGCTTCCCCAGGGTGATCACGTCCCCCTCCCGGCGGGGGCGGACGGTGTACGCCCCCGGCTTCAGGTAGAACTCCCCGGGGCTCACATACGCCTTGCCGGGGCACAGGGCCGGGGCGCAGGTAATCCGCCAGTCCCCCCAGCGCAGCTCCCCCTCCGTCAGCGCCGCCTCCTCCGGCGGCGGCCGCTGGGGCAGGGGGGACAGGGCCAGCAGGCCGTACCTGCGCTGGACGCGCCCCCCCGGCACGTCCAGGGCGGCGGAGGGATCCTCCCCCAGGGCCAGGGCCAGCATCCCCTCCCGGTGGACGGCCTCACCCCCCAGCCCCGTCTGCTCCAGCAGCTGGCCGCAGGCCCGCAGGGCGATGGGCCGGGGCGCCTCCCGCAGATCGTCCACGTTGACCGCCAGCCCCCCCGGCACCTCCAGCCCCTTCCCGCTGATCCGGGCCGCCTGCCGGGACAGCTCCTCCTCGTCCTCCCGCAGGCGGGCGGCGGCGGCGCAGATGTGCTCCGCCGCCCGGGGGTTCAGCTCCTCCAGCAGGGGCAGCAGCTCCAGGCGCACCCGGTTGCGGGTGTAGGCCGGGTCGGCGTTGGTCTCGTCCTCCACATGGGGGACGCTGTGTTCCTCCAGATAGTCCTCAATCTCCCGCCGGACGGCGTTCAGCATGGGCCGGACGATGTTCCCCCGGCGCTCCGGAATGCCCGTCAGCCCGCGGAGGCCGCAGCCCCGGATCAGGTTCATCAGCACCGTCTCGGCGTTGTCCCCGGCGTGGTGCCCGGTGGCGATGAGGGCCAGGCCCTCCCGCTCCGCCGCCCCCTTCAGGAAGGCGTAGCGCAGCGTCCGGGCCCCCTCCTCGATGGACAGGCCCTCCCGGGCGGCGAAGGCCGCCGCGTCGGCGCGGCCCACGGACAGGGGCACGCCCTGCCGCCGGCACCAGTCCCGGACGAAGTCCTCGTCCCGGGCGGCGGAGGGCCGCAGGCCGTGGTTCAGGTGGGCGGCCTGGATCGTCCAGCCGTACTTCTCCCGCCCCTCCAGCAGGCGGCACAGCAGGTACATACTGTCCGCCCCGCCGGACAGGGCGCACAGCACCCCCGTCCCCGGGGGGATCAGGTCAAAGCGGAAGGGGTCGCCCATCTCACAGATCCTCGTCGTCATATTGGTAGGCCAGATTGCGGAACACGGTGAACTCCGGCCGCCACTCCATCATGACGGTGCCCGTCTCGCCGTGGCGGTTTTTCGCCACGATGCACTCGGCCAGGTTGGGGTTCTCCGTGTCGTCCTCGTAGTAGCTCTCCCGGTGGATGAACATGACGATATCCGCGTCCTGCTCGATGGCGCCGGACTCCCGCAGGTCGGACAGCATGGGCCGGCGCTGGCCGGCGCTGCGGCTCTCGTTGGCCCGGGACAGCTGGGAGGCGCAGATCACCGGCACGTTCAGCTCCTTGGCCATCAGCTTCAGGGAGCGGGACATATCGGACACGATCTGCTGCCGGTTCTCATTGTTCTTGGGCGGGCCCCCCGCCGAGGTCATGAGCTGGAGGTAGTCCACAATCACCAGCCCCAGATCGTCGATGCGGCGGCACTTGGCGTTGATCTCCGCCACCGACAGGGAGGCGTCGTCGTCCAGGTACATCTTGGCCTGGCTCAGGCTGGCCACCGCCAGGGCCACCCGGCCCCACTCGTCCTCCCCCACAATGCGCCCGGTGGTCAGCTTCTTGTTGTCGATGAGGGCCTCGGTGGCCACCAGCCGCAGGCCCAGCTGGGCCTTGCTCATTTCCAGGGAAAACACCGCCACGCTTTTCCCCGAGTGCTTGGCGGCCTCCACCCCGATGTTCATGGCCAGGGAGGACTTGCCCATGCCGGGCCGGCCCGCCACGATGATGAGGTCGGAGTCATTCAGCCCGGAGATCCGCCGATCCAGATCCACCAGCCCCGTGGAGATGCCGGGGAACTCGCCCCCCTGGGCCTGCCGCTCCTTGATGGTCTCCCACACCTCGCTCATCACGGCGGAGATGTGGCTCGGCTCCCGGGCGGATCGGCCCTGCCGGATGGCGTAAATGCGCTGCTCCGCCGCCTCCAGGAGCTGGGCGGAGGTGCCCGACTCAGCGCGCACCATTTCGCCCAGCTCGGCGGCGGCCTCCCCCACCCGGCGCAGCAGGGCCTTGTCCAGCACAATGTCCACGTAGTCCATGACGTTGGCGGCGGTGGGGGTGATCTCCATGAGCTGGCGCAGGTAGGGCATCGTGCTGTCGTCATAGGCCCCCGCCTGCTTCATCTGATCCACCACCGTCACCAGGTCGATGGTCTTGAACCGGTTGAACATGGTGAACATCACGTCGAACAGCGCCCGGTTCTGGCGCATATAAAAGTCGTCGGGCCGCAGCCGCTCCATGACGGCGGGGACGCACCGCTCGTCGATGAGCATGGATCCCAGCACCGACTGCTCCGCCACCACGGAATGGGGAAGCTGCAATTCCATCAGCTCGTCCACGGGCATGGGGCCGGCCTCCTTTCAGCGGATGGGGTATTCAATCGATTTTGGCCCCGCACCTGGGGCACTCGAAGGTTTTGCCCGTCTTGGGCAGGGTCTTGCCGCACTTGGGGCAGCGCCAGTATTTATAGAGGATCAGGGCCATCACCACCCACAGCCCGAAGGCCAGGTACAGAGGCCACACCTGCCGGATGGACACCGCCAGCACCCCCAGCAGGATGGCGGGCACCAGCAGCCGCCCGATGATGCCCTGGGCCTGCTTGGGCGTCCAGCGGCGGGGGGCGGGGGGCGCTTTTTCCTTCTTCGCCATCTACTTGTCCTCGATGGCCAGCACGTGGATCACGCCGGACACCTCGCTGCCCAGCTTGCACTTCACGTCAAAGGCGCCGAAGGACTTGATGGGCTCGGCCAGCACGATCTTGCTCTTGCCCACGTCCATGTCAAACTGCTTTTTCAGCTCCTCGGAGATCTCCTTGCTGGTGATGGAGCCGAACAGCTTGCCCCCCTGGCCCGCCCGGGCCTTGATCTTCACCTGCACGCCCTCCAGCCGCTCCGCCAGGGCCTGGGCCGCCGCCTTCTCCTCGGCCAGCCGGGCGGCCTTGGCCTTGTCCTGCATCTTCATGGTGTTCACGTTCTCCGCCGTGGCCTCCACCGCCAGCTTCCGGGGCAGGAGGAAGTTCCGCCCGTAGCCGTCGGACACCTCCACCATCTGGCCCTTCTTGCCCTGGCCCTTTACGTCCTGCTGTAAAATTACCTTCATGACTGGTTACCTCCTGTGAAATCCGGGTATATACCGCACCGTAGGGGAGGGGCTTGCCCCTCCCGCCTGTAAGAAGCAGAAACCCTTATCCCGGGAGGGGCAAGCCCCTCCCCTACCTATTTTTTATTTTACGTTTCGTCTTGTTTTTCCTTGCCGTTGTCAAAATAGCTGTCCAGCACCGCGGTGAGCTCCCGGCGCACCTCGTCCACCGTCCGGCCGGGGATCTGGGCCCCCGCCGCCGCCGCGTTGCCGCCGCCGCCCAGGGCCTCCACAATGACCTGCACGTTGGTGGCGCCGATGCTCCGGGCGGAGAGCACCACCCGATCCCCGTCGGGGTAGAGGACGAAGGAGGCGGAAATGCCCGCGATGTTCAGCAGCTCGTCCGCCGCCTGGGCGGCGGTGACCCGGCCCACGGCGGCGTCCACCGCGGCGATGGCGATGTCCGGCCGGTAGAGCTTGGCGGCCTGGATGACGCCGTACTTGGCCACCGTGTCGTGAAAGTCGGTCTGAAACAGCTTGCGCACCTCGCCGGTGTCCCCGCCGGCCCGGCGGAGCATGGCCGCCGCCTCGAAGGTGCGGCCCCCGGTGCGCATGGTGAAGTTCTTGGTGTCCAGCATCAGCCCCGCCATCATGGCCTGGGCCTCCCCGGGCAGCAGGTCGGTGGGCTCCATCAGGTAGGCGATGAGCTCCGCCACCAGCTCGCAGGCGGAGGAGGCGTAGGGCTCGTGGAAGTTCAGCGCCGCCCCCTCGATATAGGTGGCCGCCCGCCGGTGGTGGTCGATGACCGCCACCTTGTTGCAGGAGGCCAGCAGCTCCCGATCCTGCACCTGCTCGGGCCGGTTGGTGTCCACCACCACCAGCAGGGACTGGGAGTCCGCCCGGAGCATGGCCTCCTGGGGATCCAGCAGCACGCCCTCATACTGGGGCAGCCTGGCCACCCGGTCGTACAGCTCGTCGGCGGGGGTGGAGCCAGGCTCCCGGACGATGTAGTGGGGGATCCCCTTCATCCGGGCGATGGCGCACACCCCCACCGCCGCCCCCACCGCGTCCATATCCGGGGACTTGTGGCCCATCACCAGCACCTGGGAGGCGTCCGCCACCAGCTCGCCCATGGCGGAGGCCATCACCCGGCTCTTGACCTTGGTGCGGCGCTCCGCCTCCTTGCTGCGCCCGCCGTAAAATTCAAAGGTGAAGCGGTTTTTGATCACCGCCTGATCGCCCCCCCGGGACAGGGCCATCTCCACCGACAGGTTGGCGAAGCGGTACAGCTCGTCGAAGGTGTCCCCGTCCACGCCGATGCCGATGGACATGGTGGCGGCGATGCCGGCGGGGTTTACCACCTCCCGCACGCTGTCCAGCAGGGAGAATTTTTCCGCCTTGAAGCCCGCCAGGTACTGCTCCTCAAAGAGGAACAGGAACCGATCCCGATCCAGCCGGAGGAAGATCCCCTTGGAGTCCTCCACCCACTGGGACAGCCGCTGGCTGATCTGGCTGAGCATGGCGGAGCGGATGTTCTCGTCCTGGCCGTTGATGGCGTCCTCGTAGTTATCCAGCAGCAGCAGGGCCAGCACCGGCCGGGTGGCGTGGTAGACGTCCCGGGTGTCCAACAGCTCCGTCACGTCCAGCCAGTAGGTGGTGGCCAGCACCGCCTCCTCCCCGCCGGCGGCGGAGCGAACCACGTCGCCGAACACCTGGTAGCGCCGGCCCCCCAGCTCCACCTCCTCCGGGCACTCGGTCTTGCCCTCCAGCAGCCAGCGGCTGTCGAAGGCGGGGGCCAGATCCGCCAGCTTGGTGTCGAACAGGCCCTCCCGGTCTCCGGTGAGCCGGAGGAACCGCTCGTTGGACCACACCACCTCGTCCGTCTCCGGCCGGAAGATCACCAGGGGCAGGGGGCAGTTCAGGGTGCCGTCCCGGGTGGCCTGATCCATGCTGTCCAGCAGCTCCTTGAGATAGCGGTTGGCCGCCTTCCGGCGGCGCAGGCGGTCGGCCAGGTAGGCCGCGAACAGCGCCGCCGCCGCCGCCAGCTCCACGGCGGCGGCGTCCCACCGGCCCAGCAGGCCGGTCACGCCGCAGAAGGCCAGCAGCACCGCGAAATACAGCCCGATCCGGGGGGCCAGCATCCGGGTCAGCTTCTGATACACCGCGCACACCTCGTTTCCCATTTTCCCATAGATAAAAGATTATACCAAATCGCGGCGGCAAAGGCAAGGGCGTGGCGGTCAATTCGGGAAAATACTTTTCTCCCGCGGCGTTCCGGCCGCGGGGACGGCTGAAAAAGAAAGATCCTGGGAATGAAAAAAAGTACTTGCATTTTCCCCCGGGACATGATAAGATACGGTTTGCGTTTAAAAGAAGCCCTCGCGGCTTCCGGACTTTTCATCGACAGAAAGAGGTGAATCCCCGTGAAGGAAGGCATCCATCCCAGCTACAACCACACCACCATTACGTGCGCGTGCGGCAACGTCATCGAGACTGGCTCGACCAGGAAGGACATCAAGGTGGAAGTCTGCTCCAAGTGTCACCCCTTCTACACCGGTAAGCAGAAGATGGTGGATACCGGCGGACGCGTCAGCCGCTTCAACAAGAAGTTCGGCCTGGGCTGAAACCCTGTCACTCCAAGACCCGCTGCACACGGCAGCGGGTCTTTCTCTTTTTTCACCCTGTCCCGCATATACTACACAGGAAAACCCTGTAGGGGAGGGGCTTGCCCCTCCCGCCTTAAAGGGGCAAAAACCCTTTCCCCGGGAGGGGCAATGTCTCGCCTTCGGCTCGGTCGGCGATGGACGAGCGCCGCCGGCGCTCATCGCCCCCTCCCCTACTCATTATTTTTTGTGGAGGTATCCCATCATGTTCCAGAAGGTCGATCCCAAGTCCCTGGCCCTGAACCCCTTCGCCGCCATCGGCGATCAGTGGATGCTCATCACCGCCGGCACCCCGGAGCGGCTCAACACCATGACCGCCTCCTGGGGCGGCTTAGGGGTGCTGTGGGGGGCGCCCATGGCCACCTGCTATCTCCGCCCCCAGCGGTACACCAAGGAGTTTGTGGACGGAGCCGGATATTTCACCCTGTCCTTCTTCGGGGAGGAGTACCGCCCCCAGCTCAGCCTGTGCGGCTCCAAGAGCGGCCGGGACGTGGACAAGGTAAAGGAGTGCGGCTTCACCGTGGCCGCCGGGGCGGGGAACGCCCCCTACTTTGAGCAGGCCCAGCTGGTGCTGGTGTGCCGCAAGCGGATGTCCATGCCCATGGATCCCGCCCTCATGCCGGAGGACGTGAAGGACAAGTGGTACAAGGGCGACTACCACACCATGTACTGGGGCGAGATCGTGGAGGCGCTGAAACAGGTATAATCCCAAAGAAAACGAGGTAATTTACCCCATATGTTTGACAAAACCGAAGTAAAAGAGATCAACCGCGCCGTGCTGGCGGGCCTGAACGCCCCCGGCCTCACCCGGGAGGAGAACGCCGACGACGGCTCCCTGGACGAGCTGGCCGCCCTGCTGGACACAGCGGGGGGGACGTGTCTGGCCACGGTGCTGCAAAACAAGTCCGCCCCCGACCCCCGCACCTTCATCGGCGAGGGCAAGGCGGCGGAGGTCAAGGAGCTTGTCCAGCGTTTAGGCGCGGACATCGTGATCTTCGACAACCCCCTGTCCCCCTCCCAGCAGCGGGTGCTCACCGAGGAGCTGGGGGTGACGGTGATGGATCGCTCCGCCCTCATCCTGGATATCTTCGCCAAGCGGGCCCGCACCAGCGAGGGGCGCCTCCAGGTGGCCCTGGCCCAGTACAAGTACCTGCTGCCCCGGCTCACCGGTATGTGGAAGCACCTGGAGCGGCAGGAGGGCGCCATCGGCACCCGGGGCCCCGGCGAGACCCAGCTGGAGTCCGACCGGCGGCACATCCACCGGAAGATCGCCAAGCTGGAGGAGGAGCTGAAGGACGTGCGCCGCGTCCGGGCCACCCAGCGGGAGCGCCGGGAGAAGAACGAGGTGCCCGTGGTGGCCATCGTGGGCTACACCAACGCGGGCAAGTCCACCCTGCTCAACGCCCTCACCGGCTCGGACATCCCCGCCAACAACCGGCTGTTCGACACCCTGGACACCACCACCCGGACGCTGTACGTCTCCGACACCTGCACGGTGCTCATCTCGGACACGGTGGGCTTCATCTCCAAGCTGCCCCACCAGCTGGTGGACGCCTTCAAGGCCACCCTGGAGGAGCTCACCTTCGCCGATCTGCTCTTACACGTCATCGACGCCTCCGACCCCAACTGGCGGGAGCAGGCGGCGGTGGTGGATCGGCTGGTGCAGGAGCTGGGGGCCGCCGAGACCCCCCGGCTGGAGGTGTTCAACAAGTGCGACAAGTTTGTGGGCGACCTGCTGCCCCACGGGGAGGACATGGTGTCCATATCCGCCCGCACCGGGGCGGGGCTGGACGGGCTGCTGTCCGCCATCGGGAAGCGGCTGGACGCCGGGGTGCGCCGGGTGGAGCTGCGCCTGCCCTACGATAAGGGGGGCGTGCTGGACGCGCTGTACCGGGAGGCCAAGGTGGAAAAGGTGGAGTACGGCGAGGTGATCGAGGTCACCGCCCTGTGCACCCCCAAGACCCTGGGACGGGTGGGGGAGTATGTGGTAGAGCGCTGAGGAACACAAAAAAGAGGACGCGGAGGGAGCTGCCCCCGCGTCCTTTTAATCTTCCCTGAAGTCAAAGAGTTGTTTGGGTTCAATCCGAAGCACGTCACACAATTTGAACAGCACATCGAAGGAGGGGCCTACCAACCCCCGTTCAATCCTACTGATATAGGTGGGGTGCACATCAATAAACTCAGCCAGCACAGATTGCGACAAACGATTTTTCTTACGGTAATAGACCACATTCAGCCCAAATTGAATGTAGCGACTTTCATATTCCGCCTTCAAACCGCCACCTCCCTCTGTATATGTATTTTACAGAGAAGGCGGGCAATTCGGAACGCACATAAAATCTTATATATAGATTGAAAGTCTTTATTCTTTGTGTTATAGTATATCTCATAGAAGGGAGGTCTTATTCAAAATGTCTATTGACTATGAACATCAGGATCCCCAGCGCAAAAGCAATGAGGCAAGGGACTGCACAAGTCACATCGGATCTGGCACAAAGTTTTTGCTCACCGATCCCGTCATCCCGCCCGGAAAGAGAGTTCAGCGGATTGTAACCCCCGAGGGGCTGGTGAAGCATATGCTTGTGGATCTGCCGGAACCAGATCGCGGGGATACGCCTTGACAAATCCCGGGCGGCAGGCTATAATGACAAATAGAAGGGCTATGCACCAAGCGGTCGGCCCTACGAAGGATTGGGTTTACTCAACGTACGAGAAACCGTCACTTGTGGGAGTGGCGGTTTCTGCTTTTCACAATTATCGTAACAGTATACTGTCCGATATGGAGCGTGATCCGCATATAGTCACCCCCTTTCGGGGTTATGTGACCGACCGCCTGTCAACTACTTGTTGATGTGCATAGCCCAGCCCTTTTTACGGGGCCATCGTCATTTTATCACGAATTTTGTCAAACCGCAAGGGGGGCTGTTCAAGCCCCCCTTTTTTTGATATAATAGCTCATCCCAGTTTACCAAGGAAGTGACACTGATGATGGAAAAGCAGCTTGCCGCCCAGGTGGTCACCGAGGTCAAAAAGGCCGTGGTGGGCAAGGACGACATTGTGATCAAGGCCCTGTTGGCCATTCTGGCCCGGGGGCACCTCCTGCTGGAGGACATCCCCGGGGTGGGCAAAACCACCCTGGCCATCGCCTTTTCCAAGGCCCTGGGCCTGAAATATAACCGGGTGCAGTTCACCCCCGACGTGATGCCCTCCGATCTGACGGGCTTCTCCCTCTATAACAAGGCCACGGGTCAGATGGAGTACCAGCCCGGGGCGCTGCTGTGCAACCTGTTCCTGGCCGACGAGCTGAACCGGGCCACCAGCCGCACCCAGTCCGCCCTGCTGGAGGCCATGGAGGAGGGGAAGGTGACGGTGGACGGCGTGTCCCGCCCGGTGCCCGACCCCTTCCTGGTCATCGCCACCCAGAACCCCGCCGGCGCCTCCGGCACCCAGCTGCTGCCCGACTCCCAGCTGGATCGGTTCGCCTTGCGGCTGTCCATGGGCTACCCCGCCCCGGCGGACGAGCTGGAGCTGCTCCAGCGCAAGCTCCGGGGGGACGCCATGGGGGAGGTGGCCCAGGCCGCCGACGCCCGCCAGCTGGCCCAGCTGCGCGCCCAGGTGGAGCGGGTCTTTTTGGACGACGAGATTTTGCAGTACATTCTCCAGCTGGTGCGGGCCACCCGGAGCCACCGGGGACTGGCCCAGGGCGCCAGCCCCCGGGCCGCCATCTCCCTGTGCGCCCTGTGCCGGGGGGTGGCCTACCTCCGGGGCCGGGACTACGTGGTGCCCGGGGACGTGAGCTACATCTGGACGGACGCCATCGCCCACCGGCTGGTGCTGCCCGCCGGGACGGCGGAGGTTGGAACCCGGGCGGCGGACATCGCCGGGGAGGTGCTGGACTCGGTGCGCCCGCCCCGGCTGCGGTGACGTTATGTGGATCCGGCGCCTGATCTGGGCCGGGGCGCTGACGGCCGCCCTGCTGTTCCAGATCACCAACAACAACTATCTGGGGCAGTTCCTCACCGCCCTGTGCGTCGCCCTGCCCCTGCTGTCCCTGGCCCTGTCCCTGCCGGGGATGCTCCGCTGCCGCCTCACCCTGTCCGCCGACCCCGCCAGTCTGGATCGGGGGGGCAAGGCCCAGTGGGCGGTGGAGATCGACACACCCGGCAGCCTGCCCATCGCCCGGCTCACCCTGCGGCTGACGGAGGAAAACCTCCTCACCGGGCAGATCCAGCGGGCAAAGCTCAAGCTCACCGGGGTGGCCCGCCGCCGCCCCGCCCGGGCGGACGCCGTCACCGATCACTGCGGCCTGCTGGAGCTCCGGGCGGAGCGGGCCCGGGTGTGCGACTACCTGGGGCTGTTCAGCCTGCGCCTGCCCGACCCGGCCCCGGCCCGGCTGCTGTGCCGGCCCATCCCCGCCCAGGCCGAGGCCCCCCGCATCCCGGAGGGGATGGGAGCCCGTCCCGCGGCCCAGAACGCCGCCCGCCGGGGCCCCGGGGAGGACTATGACCTCCGGGAGTACCGCCCCGGCGACCCCCTGCGCTCGGTGCACTGGAAGCTGTCCTCCAAGTGGGACGAGCTCATCGTCAAGGAGCGGGGGGAGACAGTGACCCCCCTGCCCCTGCTCACCCTGGATCGCTTCGGATCGCCGGAGGCGCTGGACGAGCTGCTGGATCGGGCCGCGGGGATGAGCCGCGCCCTGCTGTCAGCCCAGCGGCCCCATGCCGTGCTGTGGCTGGACGGGGCGGGGGAGCCCCAGCTCCACCCCGTGTCCGACGAGCGGGAGTACAGCCTGCTGCTCACCGCCCTGCTCACCGGCCCCGCGGGGGAGGCGGGCCCCGCCCTGGACGATCATCCCGAGCTGCTGGGGGCGGGCGTCCCGGCCTTCCGGATCCACATCGCCGCCGGGGAAGGAGGGGACGGCCATGGCTGAGCAGGAAAAGCGCCTCTCCCCCCTGTCCGTGCTGGGGGACGGTTTGCTGCTGCTGTGCGCCCTGCTGGGGCTGACGGCCAGCTTCCTGTCCCTGTACGGCCGCACCGGGATATCCCCCGCCCTCATGGAGCCCCTGGACTGGGCCGCCGCCCAGGGGGATCAGCTCCTGCTCCTGGCGGCGCTGTTCGCCCTGCTGTCGCTGTGTGTGTGGAGCCTGCCCCGGTTCCGGTGGACGGCGGCGGGGGGGCTGGCCGCCCTGTGGGGGCTGGCCCTGTGGGGAAACTGGCAGGCCGTGTCCGCCGGGGCCGTCCTCACCGTCCAGTCGGTGGCCGACCTGTTCGCCTCCCGGGTGGTCTGGGGCCGCACCTTTACCTACGACTCCGGCCTGCTCCTCCAGGCCCAGCGGGAGGCGGTGCGGCTGTTCCTGATCCTGGCCCTGGCCCTGCTGGCGCTGGTTCTTGGCTGGGTGGTGGTGCGGGCCCGCCGGTGGTGGATGGCGGCGCTGATCACCCTGCCCCCTCTGCTGCCCGGGCTGCTGGCCGATCTCTACCCCAGCTGGCCCGCCTTCCTGGCCCTGTGCGCCTGCTGGTGCGCCATGCTGATCTCCTCCCTGTGCCGGTGGGCCGCGCCCGACCCCCGGGGACGGCTCACCCTGGCCGCCCTGGGGGCGTCGGCGCTGGCGCTGGCGGCCATCACCCTGATCTTCCCCCGGGAGGGCTACACCCGCCCCCCCTGGGCGCTGAAGGCCCAGGAGGATCTGGCCAACCTGGCCAACCGGGCGGCGGACTGGCTCCCCCGGTGGGAGGACGGCCCCTTCCACACCACCGTCACCTTCGTGGGCTCGGCGGAGGAGGCGGATCTGGCCCACGCCGGGCCGCTGAACTACTCCGGCCGGACGGTGCTGCGGGTCACTTCCGACTACGACAGGCTGCTCTACCTGCGGGGCTCGTCCCTGGCGATCTATGAGGACGGGGTGTGGAAGGCCCTGCCCGAGGGAACCTATGAGGAATACAGCACCACGGACAGCCCCCGGCTGTTCCCCCTGTATTTCCCCGCCCTGGCGGCGGGGGAGCGGCAGGTCTACACCGCCATGGTGGACAACGTGGGGGCGGTGGGAACCTGCGTCTACGCTCCCTATCACCTCACCCTGCCGGAGGAGGGGGCGGAGGAGTTGGGCTTCCTGCCGGTGGAGGACGCCTACCTGGCCCGGAGGCAGGGCCAGTGGAGCCACACCCTGTCCTTCGTGGAGATCAGCCGGTACAGCGTGGAGCGGAATGATACGGGGTATGTGGCACATACGACGGCAGGCGTCTCCTATCCCTTCTACCGGGGGAGCGCGGATGAATACAGGCAGTTTGCCCAGGCCCACTACCTGGACGTGCCGGAGGAGCTGCGGGGCGAGCTGGAGGAGCTGATCCGGATGGCCTGGTCGGCGGGGGCGCTGGGTGATCGCTATTTGAGCGCGCCCAGCTTCTCCAATGGGGATGCCCCCCGCTACGCCGGGCAGCTGGCCGACTTCCTCAGCACCTTCTGCGCCTACGATCAGTCCGCCCCCGCCGCCCCCGAGGGGACGGATCCGGTGCTCTACTTCCTCAATGAGAGCCGCCGGGGCTACTGTATGCACTACGCCTCCGCCGCCACCCTGCTGCTGAGAACCATGGGCATCCCCGCCCGGTACGTCAGCGGGTTCACGGCGCTGCCCCAGCCCGGCCGGCAGGTGGACGTGCCCGACCGGGCGGCCCACGCCTGGGTGGAGGTGTGGCTGGACGGCTTCGGCTGGTATCCGGTGGAGGTCACCCCCGCCGCCGCCTTCGAGCAGCTGGCCCAGCCCGGGGGGGACAACCCGGATCCCCTGCCCTCGGCGGACGCCACCCCCACCCCCCAGCCCACGGACGACCCCGGCGAGACCCCCGCTCCCTCCCAGGGGCCGGGGGGCCCGGCGGGGCCCGGGGAAGGGGAGGACGATCCCGCCGGGAGCCTGGGGGCGGCGCTGCTGCCGGTTCTGAAGGGGCTGGCGGCGCTGGCGGGCCTGTGCGGCCTGCTGTGGCTGCTCCAGTTCGCCCTCAAGCGCCATCGGACACAGCGGCTGGCCGATCCGGATCGGAACCGGGCGGCGCTGTACGCCTACCGCTGCCTGGAGCGGCTGTCCCGCTGGGGCGGCCGGATCGACCCCCAGGCGGTGGAGCTGGCGGAAAAGGCCAAGTACAGCGCCCACACCCTCACCGAGGAGGAGCTGGCCCGGCTCACCGGGCTGCTGGACGGGGAGCGCGTCCGGCTGTCGGTGGGGCCGGCGTGGTGGCGGCGGCTGCTGTTCCGGTACGTCTGGGGAATGCCCCGCCCGTAATCCGCGAAAAAACAGGCCGTCCGGCAAAGCCGGACGGCCTGTTCCTATATTATTCCTCCCGCAGGCGGCCCAGAAGCTCCCGCACCGCGTCCATGTTGATGGGCTTGGACAGGTGGCCGTTCATCCCCGCGTCCAGGGCGTGGCGCACGTCCTCGGCGAAGGCGTTGGCGGTCATGGCCACAATGGGGATGTCCTTGGCCCGGGGGTGGCCGCAGGCCCGGATCCTCCGGGTGGCCTCGTAGCCCCCCATCACCGGCATCTGCACGTCCATGAGGATCATGTCGTACTTGTCCGGGGGCTCCCGGAGGAACCGCTCCACCGCTAGCTCCCCGTTGGGCACCACCTCGCACCGGGCCCCCTCCATGTCCAGCATCTCGCACAGGATCTCGGCGTTGAGCTCGTTGTCCTCCGCCACCAGGAAGAACAGACCCTGCAAGGCGTCCTCCGGGGCGGGGGCGGCCTTGTCCTCCGGCCCGGCGGCCAGGCCCTCCAGCGTCTGCCGGAAGGTGGACACGAAGAAGGGCTTGGGCAGGAAGGCGTCCACCCCGGCGGCCACGGCCTCCTCCTCAATGGCGCTCCAGTCGTAGGCGGTGAGCACCAGGATGGGGATCTCCCGGCCCACCTTCTCCCGGAGCTGGCGGGCGGTGTCCACGCCGCTCTGCCCCGGCATTTTCCAGTCCAGCAGGATGGCGTGGAACTCCTCCCCCCGGGCCATGGCCCGTTCCGCCTCGTCCACGGCGGAGGGGCCGTCGGTGGCGTAGGCCACCTGTACCCCGGTGTCCTCCATCATCTCCCGGATATCCAGGCACACCTGCTCCTCGTCGTCCGCCACCAGGATGCGGGAGATCCCCCGGCGGCTCCAGAAGTCGCCCTCGTCCAGCGAGGCGGGCAGGGCGAAGGACAGCTCCACGGTGAACACGCTGCCCTCCCCCTGGCGGCTCTCCGCCCGGACCACGCCCCCCATCAGATCCACCAGGTTCTTGGTGATGGCCATGCCCAGGCCGGTGCCCTGGATGCCGCTGGTGGTGGAGTTCTCCTCCCGGCTGAAGGGGTCGAATACGGTCTTTAAAAAGTCCGGGCTCATGCCGATGCCGTTGTCCCGCACCACAAAGCGCAGGTGGGCGAACTGGGGGGCGGTGGGGGCCAGATCCTCCACCGTCAGCGAGATGGCGCCCCCGCTGGGGGTGTACTTGATGGCGTTGGACAGCAGGTTGATCAGGATCTGGTTCACGTGCAGCTTGTCGCCCAGCAGCTGCTCCGCGGGGCGGCCCTTCACCTGGAACTCGAAGGACTGCTCCTTGGCCCGGGTCTGGGGCAGCAGGATGGTGTACAGCTCCTCCATCAGCTCGGGCAGGCTGAAGGGGGCCACGTTCAGCGAGGTCTTGCCGCTCTCGATCTTGCTCATGTCCAGCACATCGTTGATGAGGCTGAGCAGGTGGTGGCTGGAGGCGGTGATCTTCCGGGTGTACTCCCGCACCTTGTCCGGGTTCTCCGCGTCCTTGGCCAGCAGCACGGTGAAGCCGATGATGGCGTTCATGGGGGTGCGGATGTCGTGGGACATATTGGACAGGAAGGCGCTTTTCGCCTCGTTGGCCCGGTTGGCCTGGGACAGCGCCTCCCGCAGCAGGGTCTTCTGCTCCAGCTCCACCCGGGTGGCGTCGTCCACGTTGCGCACGCCCAGCACGATGCCCCGCCTGCCGTCCCAGGCCCCCGCCCGGACGGCCTTGAGCTGGTAATAGGCCGCCCCCTTCCGGGACATGGCCCGGTAGTTGAGGTAGAAGGTCTTGTCCCGGCTCAAACGCTCTCTCAGGGCCTCCAGGGTGCAGGCCCTGCGCAGAACCTCCCGGTCGGCGGGGCAGACGGCCTGGTCGATGTACTCCTCCAGCCCCTTCTGGAAGGAGCGGCCCCGTCGGAAGGCCCGCAGGGCCTCCTCCACACCCTCCGCCATCTGGAGGGGGTAGCCGCTTCCGGTGTCCAGATCCAGGAAGTACACCAGGCGGAAGTCCATGCTGAGGGCCTGTATGAGCTCCATCTGGCGGCGCTCCTGCTCCAGCCGCTCCCGCTGCTCCTGCTCCTTCTGGGCGGTGCAGTCCAGCAGGAAGCGGCGGCACACCAGCGCGCCGTTGTGCCGCACCAGCTTCACGTTGCCCATGATATGCAGCAGCCGCCCGTCCGGGTGGCGCACCCGGTAGGCGATGCCCACGCTGTCCCCCTCCTCCTTCAGGGAGCGGATGCAGGAGCGCAGCCGGGGCTTGTCGTCCTCCTCCACGGTGGAGGCGATGAGGTCGAAGCCGCCGGCCAGCAGCTCCTCCCGGCTGTTGAAGCCCAGTATGTTCAGCGCGGCCCGGTTGACGTTGAGGATCTGCCTGCCGTCCAGCGAGTGGGTCAGCACGCCGCAGTCCATGGTGGTGAACAGGGACTCCAGCATCTCCGTCTTGCGGATCAGCTCCCCCTGGTATTCCCGCTCCCGGGTCACGTCGATGCCCACCCCCACGGTGCCCATCACGGAGCCGTCTATGTCGTACAGGGGGGATTTGTAGGTGGTGAGGGTGCGCTGGCCCTCCCCCGTCTCGATGGTCTCCTCGGACACGCAGGTCTTCCGCTTCTTCATGACCTCCCGCTCGGACTGGATGCAGGCGGGGTCGTCCTGCTCCACGTCCCAGATGTAGGCGTGGCGCTGGCCCTGCACCTGCTCCCGGGTCTTTTTCACCGTCCGGCAGAAGCTGTCGTTCACCCGCTCGTGGACGCCGTCCTTCGTCTTGAACCAGATCAGGCTGGGCACGCCGTTGACGGCGGCCTCCAGGAAGTGCTCCCGCTCCCACAGATCCACCCTCTGCTTCCGGCCCTCCTGCCAGCGCAGGAAGCGGAAGGGGATCTCCTCCGGGGCGGGGTCGATCCACAGATCCCGCAGCCGGGGCAGCCAGGGGGCCAGCCCGGGCAGCTGATCCCGGGACGCCACGGCCAGCGCCTCCGCCCCCTCCCTCACGTGGGGCAGCAGGGCGTCCAGCAGGTTGGGGCCGTCCATGCCCCGGAGATCCAGCAGGATCACATCCGCCCCGGCGCACAGGGCGGCGTCGGGGTGCTCGCTTTCTGTAAAGGCGTGGGTGAACCGCTCCAGGGGCGGCGCCCCCCGCACGGCGTCCAGCAGGCCGCGATCCCGGCCCATCAGATAAAACCGGAGATGACAGTGATACATTTCGCTGAATCCTCCCAGGGGCGGCGCGATCCGCGCCGCCTGTCCCCCTGTCGGCGGGGGAAAATTACACAGTCATGGGCATTTTATCAAGTTTGCCCGCCGATGTCAACAGGTTGGGAAACGGGCGGGGGTTTGAATTCAAATCCCCGCCCGTTTCTCCGTCAAATCCGCTTCCAAACCGCCCCGCCGGGCACGTCGGTGATCTCCACGCCCTTTGCCTTCAGCTCCTCCCGGATGCGGTCGGCCTGGGCGAAGTCTTTCGCCTTTTTCGCCTCCGCCCGCTGGAGCACCAGGGCGTCGATCCCCGGGTCGCCCTCGCCCTGGACGGTGAAGCCGCCGGAGGCATTGGCCGTTTTGGCCTGGGCCGCCTCCTTCTCCCGCAGCGCCGCCGCCTTCTCCAGCAGGGACAGGGACAGCACGCTGTCAAAGCTGGCCAGCACCGCCCGCTTGGTCACGTCGTTCACCGGGGCCTTGAGCACGTCGTACAGGCAGGTGATGCCCATGGAGGTGTTCAGGTCGTTGCCCACCTGGGTGAGGAATTTCTCCTTCATCTGGGCGGCGGCCTCCTCGTCCACCGCCCCTTCGGTATCGGTCAGGGCAGCGATCCTCTTGATCAGCTTATTGTAGGCCCCGGCGGCGTTGTCCAGGTTCTCCCAGGAGAACACCAGCCCCTTGCGGTAGTGGCTCTGGAGGCAGAAGAAGCGGTAGGCCAGCGGGTCGTACCCCTTCTCCTCCAGCAGGGACACCGTGAGGAACTCCCCCTTGGACTTGGACATCTTGCCGGAGTTGGTGTTCAGGTGGTGGACGTGGAACCACTGGGCGCACCAGGGGTGGCCCAGGTACGCCTCGGACTGGGCGATCTCGTTGGTGTGGTGGGGGAAGGCGTTGTCCACCCCGCCGCAGTGGAGATCCAGATACTCCCCGTTGAACTTCATGGAGATGCAGGAGCACTCGATGTGCCAGCCGGGGTAGCCCACCCCCCAGGGGGAGTCCCACTTCAGCGCCTGATCCTCAAACTTGGACTTGGTGAACCAGAGGACGAAGTCGTTCTTGTTCCGCTTGTTGGCGTCCTCCTCCACGCCCTCCCGGACGCCCACCGCCAGATCCTCCTCGTCGTGGTCGTTGAACACGTAGTAGTGCTCCAGCCTGGAGGTGTCGAAATACACGTTGCCCCCCGCCACATAGGCGTACCCCTTGTCGATGAGGCCGGACACCACCTGGATGAACTGGTCGATCAGCCCCGTGGCGGGCTGCACCACGTCGGGGGTTTTGATGTTCAGCTTGGCGCAGTCGGCGAAGAAGGCGTCGGTGTAGAACTTGGCGATCTCCATCACTGACTTGTGCTCCCGCTTGGCGCCCTTGAGCATCTTGTCCTCCCCGGTGTCGGCGTCCGACGCCAGGTGGCCCACGTCGGTGATGTTCATGACCCGGTTCACGTCATAGCCCTCGTACCGCAGGAACTTCTCCAGCACGTCCTCCATGATGTAGGAGCGCAGGTTGCCGATGTGGGCGAAGTGGTAGACGGTGGGGCCGCAGGTGTACATCTCCACCCGGCCGGGGGTGTGGGTTTTGAACTCCTCTTTCTTGTGGGTGGCGGAATTGTAAAGATACATGATATTGTCCTCCATTTTCTTCGTGTCTGTGTGCAGGGGGCGATGTCTCCATCGCCCCCGGGATCCTTCCGTGCGGGCCGATGGGGGTATCAATCCCCCCGGGATCCTCCCACGCCGGGCCGATGGGGACATCGGCCCCTACGGGTGGGATGTGGTGTATTTCTCGTCCAACAATTTCTCCAGAACCTCCACCCGATCGGACAGCGCCGCCAGCCGCTCCAGGGTGGGGTTTTTCACGCTGGTCTGATCCACCTCGTCGGCGTAGTGGGTGGAGCGCCCGGCGATGCGCACGATCTGGGCCGGGATGCCCACGGCGGTGGCGTCGGGGGGCACCTCGCTGAGCACCACGGCGTTGGCGGCGATGCGGGCGTTGTCCCCCACCTTGAAGGGGCCCAGCACCTTGGCCCCGGTGGAGATGAGCACGTTGCTGCCGATGGTGGGGTGGCGCTTGCCCTGATCCTTGCCGGTGCCCCCCAGGGTGACGCCGTGGTAGATCAGGCAGTCGTCCCCCACCTCGGCGGTCTCGCCGATGACGATGCCCATGCCGTGGTCAATCACCAGGCGGCGGCCGATCTTCGCCCCCGGGTGGATCTCGATGCCCGTCCAGAAGCGGCTCCACTGGGAGACGCACCGGGCCAGGAATTTCAGGCGATGGCGGTATAAAACGTGGGCCAATCGGTGGTACAGGGTGGCGTGCACCCCGGGGTAGAGCAGGAAGATCTCCAGCCTGCTCCGGGCCGCCGGATCCCGGGCCTGGTAGGCCCGGAGGGTTTCCCCTAATCGGGTCATAAAAAGGTTCCTCCTTGTCCAGATAAAAAACAAAAGCCCCCCATGCCCGATGGCATGAGAGGCGGCGGTACCGCGGTTCCACTCTCGTTTATCGCTCCTGGCCGTGACGTGGCCGGACGGAGGGCTCCCAAGTCCCCCTCGCTCCCGCTTGCAGTTCGCCCGGATCTTCCCCCAGGGCGGCTTTCAGCCCATGGCCGCCCCTCTCTGCCGGTTCCAAAACGGACTACTTTCAGGCGGGCCAGCCGACGGCCCCGCCTGAGCGTTCCCCGCGATATTTGGTTTTCACGCTGTCGTCACGCCGCGAAGCGGCCAGGACGTTGGGCCGCCTCTCCGCGCTTCCGGCGCTGTTTCATTATATTATCACGGCCCCCGGGGGGTGTCAAGCAAAATTGGGAGGCTATTTCCGGCGGAAATTCACATTTTGTTTACGCTTACCCCATTGACGCGGCCAAATTGCCGCGCTATCATAGGTATATTCCGAAATTTCCGCCGCATAGGAGGTGAGCGCCCATGATCCGCCGTTCTCTGGCCCGCTTTATGGCGGGGCGCTATGGAGGGGATCAGCTCAACCTGTTCCTGATCGTGCTGTACCTGGTGCTCTATGTGGTCTTTCTGTTTAGCCGGCTGCTGGTGTTTGAGCTGCTGGGTACCGTGGTGCTGGTGCTCACCCTGTTCCGCTGCCTGTCCCGGAACCTGGAGCGCCGCCGGGCGGAGAACAACCGCTTCCTCCAGATCGTCCGCCCCATTTGGCGCAAGTGGGCCGCCTTCCGGGCCCGGGCCCACGACAAGGAGCACCGCTATTTCAAATGCCCCAACTGCGGCCAGCTGATGCGGGTGCCCAAGGGGAAGGGGCGGATCACCGTCCACTGCCGCGCCTGCGGGGCGGCCTTTGAGGAGAAAAGCTGACAGCATCGCGCCCCGCCGGCCGGCGGGGCGTTTTTGTGTGGGAAAAGGCAAAAAGCCCTTGCATTTTCCAGGCGGATCGGATAAAATGGGGGCGGAAGCATAAAAGGCGGCAGGGCCATGGGGTGCGGGAACACCCCACGGCCCTGCGCGAGTGAGGCACCCACTCAACACAGCGATCTTGGATCGTACCACGGGCCTATTATATCCGTTTTCCGCCGGAATGGCAAGGCGAGAAATTGGGATAGGCTTTGTGTTCGCGTTGATTTTCAAGGCGGTGTTGGGTATTCAAACTCGACACCGCTTTTTATGTTTCCGGCAGGCTGCCGGGGGCGGGCGCACGGCCTGTCCCGGGCCGGTCTGTTGGAGACATAACTTTGTGAAGGAGAGAGGATGCATGAAAAAACGGTTTGCGGCAATTTTCCTGGCGCTGGCCTTGTGTATCGGGCTGATTGTTCCGGCCTTCGCGTCCGCAGTCCCGTCTGTGGCGGGGGAAAAGCTCAGCGGGGTGAACCAGCGGATCTATCAGGAGATGAAAGACGTTGTCGAGAAGGTGGCCGGGGGGAAGCAAACCAGCACAGAAACCGACCTCCTAATGGAGAAGGGGGAAATGGAGTGGTCGGTGCAGGAGTTGGGCCTTTCCAGCGTTGATGATGAGAAACTGGAAGACGCGCTGAACAAAAAAGTCAATGAAGTATTGGATAAGGTTTATACCTGCTTAGAGATGGATCTCCCCTTTGAGATGTTTTGGGCGAATAACTCTTGGAGTTGGTATTGGTACCAGCAGCATACCGACAGCACCGTTTGGATCACGAGCCTAACCGTTTCCTTTGATGTGTCTCCCGATTATCGGGGCAGCAGCAAGACCACGGTAGACCCGGCTAAGATTGCCCAGGCCAATGCGGTCAAAGGGAAGGCGGAATCCATCGTCCGGGCGAACGCGGGCAAGTCCGATTATGAAAAGCTGGTAGCCTACCGGGACGAAATCTGCGCACTGAATACCTATAACGACGACGCTTACAACGCTTTGATGAAAGACGATTCTGTATATGGAAATCCTTGGCAGTTAATTTACGTCTTTGATGGCAATCCCAGAACCAACGTGCTGTGCGAGGGCTACGCCAAAGCGTTTAAATATCTATGTGACCTGTCTGATTTTGACGGGGACGTGGCCTGCTACATTGCCGAAGGCACTGAAGGCAACGACAATCATATGTGGAACGTGGTTCGCATGGAGGACGAGAAGTTTTACATAGCGGACATCACCTACAGTGACAACAGCCGGATCGGGAAAGACAGCGTGTTTATGGCCAATGCCTCCGGAAATGGGCGGAAGTACGTCGTTTCCGCCGGCAACCAGCGGTATACCTACACTTATCGCGACGATCAGGAGGGCCTGTTCACCGATGGCTTCCTGCCCATAAGCTCCACGCCTTACACGCCGGACAGCCAGCCGTCAACGCCCACCCCCACCTTCACCGACGTAGACGCCGGAACGTGGTATGCCGACGCCGTGGACTGGGCGGTGTCCAAGGACATTACCAACGGCACCGGGGACGGAAAGTTCTCCCCCACCCAGAACTGCACCCACGCCCAGATTCTGACCTTCCTCTACCGCGCCAACCGGGGCCAGGGCGCGGCCGATCCCGCCGACATGGACAAGGCCGTGGCCTGGGCCAGGGAGAAGGGCATGATCGACGGCGGCTTCAACGGCAGCAAGCCCTGCACCCGGGCGGACGCGGTGAACTACATCTGGCAGGCCCTGGGCAAGGAGAGCGCCAAGGCCAGTAGCTTCACCGACGTGGATCCCAACGCCAGCTACGCCAAGGCGGTGGACTGGGCGGTGGCCAACGGCGTCACCAACGGCGACAACGCCGCCCAGACCGAGTTCAGCCCCAACAAGGTGTGCACCCGGGGCCACATCGTCACCTTCCTCCACCGGGCCTATGTCCCCGAGGCCCGTCTGAAGTAACCCGGCAAAGCCCCGTCCCCCGCTGTGGGGACGGGGCCTTTTTTCGTTGAAACCCGCCCCGGTTTGTGCTAAACTGGGGAAAACTTTCCCCCCGAGGTGACCTCTATGACCGACACCATAGCCGCCATCGCCACCCCGCCCATCCCCTCCGCCATCGGCATCCTCCGCCTGTCCGGGCCGGAGGCCGCCGCCGCCGCGGATCGGGTGTTCACCCCCTTCCACGGCGGGCCCATGTCCACCCGCCCCGACCGGGCGCTGGTGTACGGCGCCCTCCACGATAGGGACGGCGGCGTCATCGACCACTGCCTGTGCACCGTCTCCCGGGCCCCCCACAGCTACACCGGCGAGGACACCGCCGAGCTGCAATGCCACGGCTCCCCGGCGGCGCTGGCCCTGGGGCTGGAGGCGCTGTTTGCCGCCGGGGCCCGGCAGGCCCTCCCCGGGGAGTTCACCCAGCGGGCCTTTTTGAACGGCAAGCTGGATCTCACCGGCGCCGAGGCGGCGGCCGACCTCATCCACGCCGAGAGCCCCGCCGCCGTCTATCAGGCCGCGGGCCAGCTGGGCGGGGCGCTGGCCCGGATTGTGGATGGAATCTATGACCGGCTCACCGGCCTGTGCGCCCACTTCCACGCCGTGCTGGACTACCCGGACGAGGACATCGAGCCCTTCGAGGCGGCGGAGCTGTCCCAGGCGCTGTCCCGGGCGGCGACGGAGCTGGACGCGCTGGCGGACACCTACAAGCGGGGCCGCCTGCTGAACGAGGGGGTGCCCTGCGCCATCGTGGGGCGGCCCAACGCGGGCAAGTCCACCCTGTTTAACGCCCTGCTGGGCCGGGAGCGGGCCATCGTCACCGACATACCCGGCACCACCCGGGACACGGTGGAGGAGCGGGTCAACTTCGGCGGCGTGCTGCTCCGGCTCATCGACACGGCGGGCCTGCGGGAGACGGAGAACGCGGTGGAGCGCCTGGGCGTGGAACGCTCCCGGGCGGCGCTGGAGGGGGCGGAGCTGATCCTGGCCGTCACCGACGGAGCGGCGGACTTCACCCCGGAGGACACGGAGGTGCTCCGGCTGGCCAGCCAGTCGGGCAGGCCGTGGATCTGGGTGGTGAGCAAGCGGGATCTGACGGGGCCCAGCGCCCTGTGGCACACGGGCTGGAAGGGGAACGCCCCCGCCGCCTCCATCTCCCTGTCCGCCAGGACGGGGGAGGGGCTGGACAAGCTGGAGCAGGCAGTGGCCGCCCTGTTCCCCCAGCCGCCCCGGAGCGAGGCCGGGAGTATGCTCACCAACGCCCGGCAGGCGGAGGCGGCAAACCGGGCCCGGCAGGCCGTCCGCCGGGGGGCGGAGGCGCTGAACGCCGGGATGCCCCCCGACGCGGTGGTGGCCGACGTGGAGGAGGCCCTGTCCGCGTTAGGCGAGCTGACGGGCCGCACCGTGCGGGAGGACGTGACCGCCCGGATCTTTGAACGGTTCTGCGTGGGGAAATAGCGCCCCCGCTGTTTTGGGAAATCCCTTGCATTTCCTGGCCCGATCCGGTACACTGAAAGGGTGCAGGGCGCGGCAGGTGGTTCCGCTCCCTGGGCGCCGCTTCCACAGCCACCAACAGAAAGGAAAGGAACCATGAAGAAAAAACTGTTCTCCCTGGCGCTGGCGCTGGCAATGTGCCTGACCCTGCTTCCCTTATCCGCGTTCGCGGCGGACGACGGCTTCAGCATCAAGGACGGCGTGCTCTATCTGTACGACGGCCCCGGCGGGGACGTGGTGATCCCCAGCGGCGTCGTTAAAATTGAGTCGATGGCGTTCGCCCACCGCAAGGATGTGACCAGCGTCACCATCCCGGACAGCGTCATGCTCATCCTGCACCACGCGTTTTATGAGTGCTCCGGCCTGACCAGCGTCACCTTTCCCAGCAGCGTCGGCTTCATTCAAGACTGTGCGTTTTCCGGCTGCACCGCTCTGACCGGCGTCACCCTCCCCGGGCCCGTCTACCTTGGCGGGCGCGCATTTGAGGGCTGCACCGCTCTGACCAGCGTCACCATCAAGGAACACGCCTCCATTTCCGGGTACGCGTTTGAGGGCTGCACCGCTCTGACCAGCGTCGCCCTCCCCGGCGATGTCACCGATATCGCGGGGCACGCCTTCGACGGCACGCCATGGCTGGCGGGCCTGGGGAAGCTCCCGGTGGTGAACGGGGTTTTGCTGGCGTACCAGGGCGGCGGCGGCACGGCCGCCATCCCGGCGGGCGTCACCCACATTGGAGCCGGCGCGTTCTTCGGCTGTGAGGAGCTGACCGGTGTGACCATCCCCAACGGCGTCACCAGCATTGGGGACAGCGCGTTTTCCGGCTGTACCGGCCTCACCGGCCTGACCATCCCCTCCAGTGTCACCAGCATTGGAGTGAACGCGTTCGGGGGCTGTACCGGCTTGACCAGCGTCACTCTCCCCGCCGGCGTCGCCAGCGTCGGCAGCGCCGTGTTCGCGGGCTGTGCCGGCCTGACCAGCGTCACCCTCCCCGCCGGCCTCACCAGCATCGGTAACTTTGCGTTTCAGGACTGTACCAGCCTGACCGGCCTGACCATCCCCAACGGTGTCACCAGCATTGGCGAGCGCGCGTTTCAGAGCTGCGCCGGCCTGAAAAGCGTGACCATCCCCGGCAGCGTCACCAGCCTTGGAGTTCTGGCCTTTGAGGACTGCGTCAGCCTGGCCAGTGTGACCATCCCCGCCGGCGTCACCCGTATCCCGAACTGGATCTTCGAGGGCTGCTCCGGCCTGAAAAGCGTGACCATCCCCGCCAGCGTCACCGAAATTGGACAGGAGGCGTTCCGGGACTGCTCCAGCCTGACCGACGTCTACTACGGCGGCAGCGAGGCGCAGTGGAAGCAGATTGACATACACGGCTCCAACCGCGACCTGACCAGCGCCGCCATCCACTGCGGCGCCCCCATGCCGGAGCCCCCCGGGGATCCCGCCGGCTTCACCGACGTGAAGCCGGGCGACTACTTCGCGGACGCCGTGGCCTGGGCGGTGGAGCGGGGCATCACCAACGGTGCCACCCCCACCACCTTTGCCCCCGCTGAGAGCTGCACCCACGCCCAGATCCTGACCTTCCTCTACCGCGCGGATCGGGGCCAGGGCAAGGCCGAGGCCGCCGACATGGACAAGGCCGTGTCCTGGGCCATGGGGAAGGGCATGATTGACGCCGGCTTTGACGGCAGCAAGCCCTGCACCCGGGCGGACGCGGTGAGCTACATCTGGCAGGCCCTGGGCAAGGAGGACGCCCCAGCCAGCAGCTTCACCGACGTGGATCCCAACGCCAGCTGCGCCAAGGCGGTGGACTGGGCGGTGGCCAACGGCATCACCAACGGCGACAACGCCGCCCAGACCGAGTTCAGCCCCAACAAGGTGTGCACCCGGGGCCACATCGTCACCTTTCTCCATCGAGCCTGCGTCCCGGCGGCCCGCCTGAAGTGATATACAGTCTCAAAAGCCGTCCCGCACCGATGCGGGACGGCTTTTTTTCGCGTCCCCCCTTTACGTCTCAAAGATGATATGATATAATTCCCTATATCACATTGCGGCGCAAATCACGATTGGGGGGATCAACATGGAGGAGCTGGCCGAGCTGAAGCGGCAGCTGATGGAGGCCCGCCCGGCGGGGTGGGACAGCCTGCCCGATATCCCGCTGTATATGGATCAGGTGGTGGGCTATCTGGCCCGGCAGGCGGCGGTTTTTGGCGACGGGGACGGGCTTACCTCCGCCATGATCAACAACTATATCAAGGACGGCCTGCTGGAGCGGGCCAACGGCAAGAAATACGGCCAGGAGCATCTGGCCTACCTCACCGCCATCAGCGCCCTCAAGCAGGTGATGAGCGTCCGGGAGATGAAGGTGCTCACCACCGTGGGCCGGGAGATGCGGGCCCCGGAAAAGCAGTACGAGTATTTCTGCAAGTACCTGGATCAGGCCATGTCGGACGCCGCCCACCGGCTGGACGAGAACACCACCGACCACGACCTGCCCAAGCTGGTGCTGGATCTGGCCATGCGCAGCTATGCCAATATGCTGGCCTGCCACCAGGCCCTGGCCATCCTGGCCCAACGCACCGGCCATGAGGATCTGCTGAACAAGAAGAAGTAAGCCGCGCGCGGCGCAAAAACCAATTTTGTTGTTTGGAGGAACTGAACCATGAGCAGCTATGTCATCATCACCGATTCGTCCTGCGATCTGCCCGACAGCATTGTCAAGGAGCTGGAGCTGGAGGTGCTCCCCCTGGCGTTTATCATGGACGGCAAGACCTACCGGAACTACCCGGACAACCGGGAGATGTCCCCCGAGGAGTTCTACAACAAGGAGCGGGAGGGCCTCATGGCCACCACCAACGCCGTCAACGTGGGTGAGGCCACCGACGCCATTGAGGCCGTGCTCAAGCAGGGGAAGGACGCGCTGGTGCTGGCCTTCTCCTCCGGGCTGTCCACCACCTACAACTCCTTCCAGATCGCGGCGGACGACCTGTCCGAGAAGTACCCTGACCGCAAGGTGTACGCCGTGGACACCCTGTGCGCCTCTCTGGGCCAGGGAATGCTGGTTTACCAGGCGGCTAAGCTGCGCCAGGAGGGCAAGTCCATCGAGGAGGTGCGGGACTGGGTGGAGGCCAACAAGCTCCACCAGTGCCACTGGTTCACGGTGAACGACCTGTTCTTCCTGAAGAAGGGGGGCCGGGTGTCCGCCGCCACCGCCGTGGTGGGCACCATGCTCCAGATCAAGCCCGTCATGCACGTGGACAACGAGGGCCATCTGATCAAGGTGGACACCGCCCGGGGCCGCAAGGCGTCCCTGAGGGCCATCATCGACAAGGTGGCCGAGCTGGGGGAGGATCCCGCCTCCCAGACCATGTTCATCTGCCACAGCGACTGCCTGGAGGACGCCCAGTATATCTCCGATCAGGTAAAGGAGCGTTATGGCGTCAAGGAGATCATCATCAACCCCATCGGCCCGGTGATCGGAGCCCACACCGGCCCGGGGTGCGTATCGCTGTTCTTTACCGGTAAGCACCGGTAATCGACGCCCCCTGCAGGGTACGCCCCTGCGGGGGGCGTTACTTTCTCTCGCGCGAGAGAAAGTAACCAAAGAGCGCGCTTAGGGGGTGGCCACCGGTTCGTCTCCGGGCCGAAGGGCGGCCCTGCGCTCACAGGTTGGCCACCCCCTAAGAACCCCCGTTAAGATCAAGGGCACGTCGATTTTGCGGGGCGGGGGAGTGACCGGCGCGCGGGGGCTGGACTGGTGTACTTCCCATTGGTGCTGCCGCTCGTGTGTGGGACAACTTCCAGGCGGTGCCCTCGGTTGGCGCCTGGGTGGTGCGGTGGATGCTCTGGGGTGGTGGGAGGTGCACCGTCGATTTCAGGTTGTGGGAGAGTAACCGGCTATTGCGGGTTACGAATGGGTTCCACTTCTTTTTCCGGCCCACACCGGGCCTGACTTTCGCAGACACTGAAAACATGGGGTTCTCTTTCCAGCGCCTAAGCTTCTCAGGCTAACCGCCCCGCCGCAGACAGCGCACCCAATCCGCACCCGTGAAGCACCACACGACACCCAGGCGCATCTGACGTGGATCCCACCCACCTCTCAGTGCCCACACCCTCAGCGGCAGCGGCGACAGGGGCTCCCGCGTCGGTATCCGCTCCGCGCCGGAAGGGTAACCACCCAACCCACCGATCTGACAGCCCCCGTAAAAGGGGGTTCTTAGGGGGTGGCCATCCTGTGAGCGCAGGGCCGTCCTTTGGCCCGGAGTCGAACCGGTGGCCACCCCCTAAGCGTGTCTTTCGGTTCCTTTCTGCACGAGCAGAAAGGAACGCCCCCGCAGGACGCTTCCTGCCCCCTCCCCGGGCCCGGGGAAATTTTTTTACCCACCCCCTTGACAAGGGCGTGTATACCGTTTATACTGTGTATATCGTATATATACAAAATATCGGCCCCGCTGACGAGCGGAGCCGAAATGAGGTGCACCATGGACATCATCATCAGCAATTCCGACCGGGCGCCGATCTATGAGCAGATCGTCCGCCAGCTGAAAGGGCTCATCCTTTCCGGCGCGCTGCCCGAGGGCGAGGCCCTGCCCTCCATGCGGCTGCTGGCCCGGGATCTCCGGATCTCGGTGATCACCACCAAACGGGCCTACGAGGAGCTGGAGCGGGAGGGCTTTCTCACCACCGTCCCCGGCAAGGGCTGCTTTGTGGCCGCCCAGAACCGAGAGACCCGGCGGGAGGCCGTGCTGTGCCAGGTGGAGGAGCATCTGTCCCAGGCGGTGGACGCGGCGAAGGCCGGGGCCGTGGGCCTGGACGAGCTCACCGAAATGCTTAACACACTGTATCATGAGGGATGACTTATGACAAATTGTATTGAAGTCAAGGGCCTTGTCAAGGAGTACAAGACCTTCACCCTGGGGCCCATCGACCTCCAGGTGCCCGGCGGCACCATTCTGGGCCTCATCGGGGAGAACGGGGCGGGCAAAACCACCCTGATCAAGTCCATGCTGGGCATCACCCGGCCCACCGCCGGGGCGGTCACCCTGCTGGGCACCGACCCGGATCACGCCAAGGAGGACATCGGCATCGTGCTGGACGACTGCTTCTTCTCCGAGTACCTGCGCGTCAAGGATGTGGAGACGGTGCTGTGCCGGGTGTTCAAGACCTGGGATAAGGGGCTGTACCGGGACTATCTGGACAAATTCGGCCTGTCCGGGACGAAGAACATCAAGGAGCTTTCCCGGGGAATGCGGATGAAGCTGTCCCTGGCGGCGGCGCTGGCCCACCGGCCAAAGCTCTTGCTGCTGGACGAGGCCACGGCGGGGCTGGATCCGGTGGTGCGGGACGAGATTCTGGACGAGTTCCTGGCCTTTGTCTCCGACGAGGATCACGCTATCCTCATCTCCAGCCACATCACTTCGGATCTGGAGAAGGTGGCGGACTACATCGCCTATCTCCATCAGGGGAAGCTGCTGCTGTGCGACGAGAAGGATCGCCTGCTGGAGAGCTACGGCCGGCTGGTGTGCACCCGGGCGGATCTGGAGCAGGTGGATCGGGGCTACCTCGTGTCCACCCGGAAAAGCCAGTTCTCCACCGAGGCCCTCATCCGGCGCCGGGGCGACTTCCAGCGCCTCTATCCCCGGCTGACGGTGGAGCCGGTGACGCTGGACGAGCTGATGGTATTTATCGTAAAGGGGGAACAGGCATGACCGGGCTGATTTTGAAGGATTTTCTCATTCTGCGCAAGACCCTGCGCACCTATCTGTTCATCATGATTGTATACACGGCGATCGCCTTCAGCGGGGTGTGGACGGCGGACATCGTGGGGGGTCTCATGGTGGTCGTTTTGATGATGCTTCCCATGAACATCTTTGCCTACGACAAGCAGTGCCAGTGGGACACCTACGGCCTGGCCCTGCCGGTGGGCCGCACCAAAACCGTGGCCGCCCGGTATCTGTGCGTGCTGCTGCTATGCGTGCTCAGCGTGGCGCTGACCGCTGTTCTGGGCGCGGCGCTGTACGCCGCCGGGCGGGTGGATGAGCCCGTGGAGTTCATGGTGACCTGTTCGGTGATGGGGCTGATGTCCGTACTGGTCAACGCCATCCTGCTGCCCTTCCTGTACAAGTTCGGCCCGGAGCGGGCCCGGATGATGTTCTTCGGCATCATGGGCGGGATCTTCCTGCTGTTTGTCGTGGCCCTGCTCCCCCTGGGCGGGCTGGACTGGCTCAAGACCCTGGAGATCGCCGAGCCCACCTTCGCGCAGGCGGTCGTCGTTCCCGCCGCGGCGGCCCTGGCGGGCTTGGTTCTGCTGGCCCCATCCTTCCTGCTGTCCCGGCACTTCTACGGGAACCAGGATATTTGAACGAAGCGGCCCCCTCCGTCCACCGGGCGGAGGGGGCTTCTTGCGCTCAAAAGTAGAACAGCTCCTCGAATTTCTTGTCCAGCGCCACGCACAAGATCAGCGCCAGCTTGGCGGTGGGGTTGAACTGCCCCGTCTCAATGGAGCTGATGGTGTTCCGGGACACGCCCACCAGCTCCGCCAGCGCCGCCTGGGACAGGCCCGCCTCCGTGCGGGCTTCCTTCAGGCGGTTTTTCAGGATCAGGCTCTCGTCCATCAAAATACCCCCAGCGTCCGGCGGAGGTAGAGCACGAAAAAGAAGATGGCCAGCGCCCCATAAAACAGTCCGAAGACCAGCTCATGCCGCTTGTGGAGGCGGCGGTACTTCACCAGGAACACAGACGCCGAGATTGCCCACATCACCACCCACACGCTGAACTCCACGCTCTCCCGGAAGATGCCGTGGAGCACGCTGAGCAGGCCGCACACCATCATTCCCACCGAGAAAGCAACGGCGTTGGCCCTGTTGACGGCCTCCTCCTCCACAAAGTCCCGGTTCTTGTTCTCCTCCCGGCTCTTTTTCAAAATTTCGTCTTTCTCCATAGTGGGAACCTCCCAAACCGTATCGCCAAGTTTACTTGGTATCTTTATCATAGCACCGCCAAGTTTTCTTGTCAACATATTTTGCAAAGTTTTCTATGCAAAATTCCTGTACGCAATGCAGGGTGGGCCGATGGAGACATCGGCCCCTACGGGTAGGGCCCCGACAGGGTGCGGGTAGGGCCCCGACAGGGTGCGGGTAGGGGCCGGTGTCCCCACCGGCCCCTACCCGCCGCTCCCCGCGGAACGTAACTTTTCCACCGGGGGAAAACGGTTGCGCCCGCCGCCTTCCGTATGGTATGATAGTCCTATCTTAATCCAAACTCAAAAGGAGGCGCGCCATGGAACACCAGAAACCCGCCGTACCCCCCGAACACCGCCGCCACATCGGAATGCGCATTGTCAAGACGGTCATCGCCGTGTTTGTCTGCGGCGTGCTGGCCTGGGCCCGGGGGCAGTCCGGCTTCTACTCCATGATCGCCGCCGTGGTGTGCGTGCAGAACACGGCGGGCAAGACCATTGAATCGTCCATCAACCGGATGATCGGCACCCTCATCGGCGGCGTGGCGGGGGTGGTGATGGTATACGCCATGGACGCGCTGGGGATTCTATATGTCGAGCTGGCCCGGTACACCCTGTCCGCCCTGCTGCTCATCCCCATCATCGAGCTGTGCCTGTGGATCAAGAAGCCGGGGTGCGCCGCCATGGCCTGCATCGTGTTTCTGTGCGTCACCGTCAACCACAGCGTGGACGACACCCCGGTGATCTACTCCATTGATCGGCTGTTTGAGACGCTGATCGGCGTGGCGCTGGCCTGCGGGGTGGACATTCTGCTGCCCTACCATACCCCCGCCCAAACCCCGGCGGCCCCGGAGAACGCCGCCCCGGACGCCCCGGCTCCGGGCAGCCCGGAGGAAGCCCCGGCGGACGCGCCCCCGGCCCCGGAGGGCGGGGAGCCCGTCCCAGAGGACGCCGCCCCGGAGGTTCCCCGAGCGGACGGCGGGGAGGATCTGCCATGACCTATCGGGACATCCACCGGGCGGTGTTCCTGTCCCGGCCCAACCGCTTCATCGCCCAGGTGGAGGTGGACGGGCGGGAGGAGACGGTGCACGTCAAAAACACTGGCCGCTGCCGGGAGCTGCTGGTGCCGGGGTGCACGGTGTACCTGGAGGGGAGCGCCAACCCGGCCCGCAAAACGAAGTACGATCTGGTGGCGGTGGAAAAGGCCCGCCCGGGCCTGCCGCCCCTGCTGATCAACATGGACGCCCAGGCCCCCAACCGGGTGTTCGGGGCGTGGATGGCGGCGGGGAAGGGGGCGGAGCTGGGCCTGCCTGAACCCACTCTCCTCCGCCCGGAGACAACCTGGGGGAATTCTCGATTTGACTTCTACTGGGAGTTGTCGGACGCGGCGGGCAGCTCCCCGCCCCGGCGGGGATTTGTGGAGGTCAAGGGCTGCACCCTGGAGGAGGACGGCCTGGCCCTGTTCCCCGACGCCCCCACGGAGCGGGGGGTGAAGCATCTGCGGGAGCTCATGGCCTGCCGGGGGGCGGGGTATGAGGCGGCGGTGTGCTTTGTGATCCAGATGGCGGGGATGGGGGCCTTCTCCCCCAACGACCGCACCCACCCGGCCTTCGGCGCGGCCCTGCGGGAGGCGGCGGCAGCGGGGGTGAAGGTGCTGGCGGTGGAGTGCGCCGTCACGCCGGACAGTTTGGTCATGACCGCCCCTGTGCCCGTGGTGCTGTGACCGGAGAGGGAGGGCTTCCGCCCTCCCTTGATTTTTATGCGCCATGGTGATATAGTGGGCAATGTTAAAAAATCGACAGGGGGGTGGGGATATGACCCAGGAGGACGTGGACAGGCTGCTGGCCCGGGCGGTGGCCCAGGCCCGGGCGGTGAACATCCCCGTGTCCCCGCATATCTGCCCCCGGGTGCGGCTGAACCAAAGGGCCCGCACCCGCTTCGGCTGCTGCGTCCGCCGGGAGGGGCGGTACACCATCGAGCTGTCCGCCCAGCTGGCCCGGGAGGGCTCGGAGCGGGCGGTGATGCAGGTGCTGTGCCACGAGGTGCTCCACACCTGCTGCGGCTGCTCCAACCACGGCCCCCGGTGGCGGGGGTATGCCCAGCGGATGAACGCCGCCTACGGCTACGACATACAGCGCACCGACAACTACGACGCCCTGGGCATTGAGGACGACCGCCCGGTGCGGTACTATGTGGTGTGCCAGCGGTGCGGGCGGCGGATCCCCCGGATGAAGCGTTCCCCCCTGGTGGATTACCCCGGGCGGTACCGCTGCGCCTGCGGCGGCACCCTGCGGGTGGAGCCCGCGGCCGGGGTGCGGGCCATAGGCTATGAGAAAGGTGACGAGAGAACATGAAGCGAAGCGCCGGCATTTTGATGCCCATCTTTTCCCTCCCCTCCCCCTGCGGGATCGGGACGCTGGGGCAGGCCGCCCGGGACTTCCTGGACTTCCTCCAGGCCGGGGGCCAGAGCTATTGGCAGCTCCTGCCCGTGGGGCCCACCAGCTACGGGGACTCCCCCTACCAGTCCTTCTCCTCCTTCGCGGGCAACCCGTACTTCATCGACCTGGACGACCTGGCGGCGGACGGCCTGCTGGAACCGGCGGACTATCGGGGCATAGACTGGGGAAGCCCCGAGCGGGTGGACTACGCCCTGCTGTACGAAAAGCGCTACCCGGTGCTGCGCCGCGCAGTGGAGCGGCTGCTGGCCGCCCCCCCGGCGGACTACGCCGCCTTCTTGGAGGAGAACGGCCACTGGCTGGAGGACTACGCCCTGTTCATGGCCCTGAAGGGGGAGCACGGCGGTATCTCCTGGGATCAGTGGCCGGAGGGGGAGCGGCTTCGCAGGCCCAACGCCCTGGCTGCCGCCAAAGCCCGGCTGGCGGGGGAGCTGGACTTCTGGCGGGGGGTGCAGTACCTGTTCTTCCGCCAGTGGGACGCGCTGAAGGCGCTGGCCGGGGCCAAGGGGATCTCCATCATCGGGGATCTGCCCATCTACGCCGCCCGGGACAGCGCCGATATGTGGGCCGACCCCAAGCAGTTCCAGACCGACGCCGATCTGAACCCGGTGGAGGTGGCGGGCTGCCCGCCGGACGCCTTTACCGCCGACGGTCAGCTGTGGGGCAACCCCCTCTTTGACTGGGAGCGGATGAAGGAGGACGGCTACCGCTGGTGGCTGCGGCGGATCGGCTTTCAGTTCCGGCTGTTCGACGTGCTGCGGATCGACCACTTCCGGGGCTTCGACGAATACTATGCCATCCCCTTTGGGGACAAGACCGCCCGGAACGGCCGCTGGAAGCCGGGGCCGGGTTTGGAGTTCTTCAAGGCGGTCAATCAAGAACTGGGCAAGCGCCAGATCATCGCCGAGGATCTGGGCTTTCTCACTCCGTCGGTTCGCAAGCTGTTGCGGGACACGGGCTACCCCGGCATGAAGGTGCTGGAGTTCGCTTTCGACCCCAAGGGCTCGGATAGCGAGTACCTGCCCCACAACTACCCCCGCAACTGCGTGGTGTACGCCGGCACCCACGACAACGAGACCATCGAGGGCTGGCTGGCTGCCGCCCCTGCCAAGACCCGGCGCTATGCCAAGGGGTACTTCCAGCTCACCCGGCGGGAGGGCTGGGCCTGGGGGGTCATGCGGGGGGGCTGGGCCAGCGTGGCCGATCTGGCGGTGATGCAGATGCAGGATCTGCTGTCCATCGGGGCAGAGGGCCGGATCAACATCCCCTCCACGTTAGGCGGCAACTGGCAGTGGCGGATGCTGCCCGGCCAGGCGGACGGGGCGCTGGCGGCCCGGCTGCGGCAGTCCATGGCCCTCTACCACCGGCTGCCCGCCCCCGCGGCCCCGAAGAAGGCCCAAAATCAGGAGAAAACGCCGGAACGGGCCAAGCGGAAGGGCAGAACCCGCTGAATTTGGTCATTTTGCCCGTTGACGGGCCGGACAAAGCGGGGTATACTTGCCGCGAATTGTGATATGACTGTGCCGAAGGGCACGATTTTTGGAAAGGAGAACGTTTCCCATGGACGTGAAAAACCGCCTCCAGGAGATCACCCGGGCCAGGTACGGCCTGGAGCTGTCCCAGTGCGGCGACAGCCAGCTCTACCACGCCCTGCTTCAGCTCACCCAGGAGCTGTCCAACCCCCGCCCCGCCCCCAAGGGGGAGCGCAAGCTGTACTATTTCTCCGCCGAGTTCCTCATTGGCAAGCTGCTGAGCAACAACCTGCTGGCCCTGGGCGTTTACGACGAGGTGAACAGCCTCCTGGCCCAGTGTGGCAAGTCCCTGTCCGCCATTGAGGACGTGGAGCCCGAGCCCTCCCTGGGCAACGGCGGGCTGGGCCGGCTGGCCGCCTGCTTCCTGGACTCCATCGCCGCCCTGGGCCTGCCCGGGGACGGGGTGGGCCTCAATTACCACTACGGCCTGTTCAAGCAGGAGTTCCACAAGAGCCGCCAGTACGAGCAGCCCAACCCCTGGATCGAGGACGAGAGCTGGCTGCTCCCCACCGGCGTGACGTTTGAGGTGCCCTTCGGCTTCGGCCCGGTGAAGGCCAAGCTCTTTGACATCGCCGTGCCCGGGGCCAACAGCGGCGTGGCCAACCGGCTCCACCTGTTCGACGTGGAGCAGCCCGCCCCCGCCCCCGCCGACGGCATCGACTTCGACAAGACCGACCTGCCCGCCCGGCTGACCTCCTTCCTCTACCCCGACGACAGCGACGAAAACGGGCGGCTGCTCCGGGTGTACCAGCAGTATTTCATGGTGTCCGCCGGGGCCCAGCTCATCCTGAAGGAGCTGGAGGAGCGGGGCTTTGCCCTGGACACCATCAGCGAGCACGTGGCCATCCAGATCAACGACACCCACCCCTCTATGGTCATACCCGAGCTGGTGCGGCTGCTGACCCAGCGGGGCCTGTCCATGGACGCGGCGGTGGAGCAGGTGTCCAAGACCTGCGCCTACACCAACCACACCATCCTGGCGGAGGCCCTGGAGAAGTGGCCCCTCACCTTCATCGAGAGGGTGGCCCCCCAGCTGGTGCCCATCCTCCGGGAGCTGGACGCGCGGGCCAAGGCCGCCCACGCCGACCCCAAGGTGGCCATCCTCCAGACCGTCACCCATAAGGACAAGGACGGCAGGGAGACCTCCCAGGAGATCGTCCACATGGCCCATCTGGACATCCACTACGGCTACTCGGTGAACGGCGTGGCCGCCCTCCACACGGAGATCCTGAAGAACTCCGAGCTGCGCCACTTCTACGACATCTACCCCGCCAAGTTCAACAACAAGACCAACGGCGTCACCCTGCGCCGCTGGCTGGAGGTGTGCAATCCCCGGCTGGCCGCCCTGCTGGACGAGTGCGTGGGGCCGGAGTGGCGCACCGACCCCACCCGGCTGAACAGGCTGATGGACTTCTACAACGACAGCGCGGCGCTGGACAAACTGCTGGACATCAAGGCCGCCAACAAGCGCCGGGCCGACCAGCTGTTCGCCCGGGATCAGTACGGCATCCGGCTCAACCCCGACGCCGTGTTCGACATCCAGGTGAAGCGGCTCCACGAGTACAAGCGCCAGCAGATGAACGCTTTGTATATCATCCGCAAATACCTGGAGATCAAGGCCGGGAAGATCCCGGAGCGGCCCGTCACCGTGGTGTTCGGCGCCAAGGCCGCCCCGGCCTATGTGATGGCCAAGCACATCATCCACCTGATCCTGTGCCTGCGGAAGCTCATCGAGAGCGATCCCCAGGTGCGGCCCTGGCTCCATGTGGCCATGGTGGAGAACTACAACGTCACCTGGGCGGAGCGGCTCATCCCCGCCTGCGACATCTCCGAGCAGATCTCCCTGGCGTCCAAGGAGGCCAGCGGCACCGGCAACATGAAGTTCATGGCCAACGGGGCCGTCACCCTGGGCACCCTGGACGGGGCCAACGTGGAGATCGCCGAGCTGGTGGGCCCGGACAACATCTACACCTTCGGCGCGGGCAGCAACTACGTCATCGAGCTGTACGATCAGAAGGCCAAGGACGGCAAGAAGGGCTATCAGCCCAAGGTGTACTATGAGCGCCCGGCGGTGAAGCCGCTGGTGGACTTCCTGCTGGATCCCGCCCTCACCGCCCTGGGGGACGAGGCGGCGCTGAAGGCCCTGTGGACGGATCTCACCACCAAGGACTGGTTCATGGCCCTGCTGGACGTGGAGGCGTACAGCGCCGCCCGGGATCGGGCCATCGCCGACTACGGCGACCGCGCCGCCTGGGCCCGGAAGATGCTGGTGAACACCGCCCGGAGCGGCTACTTCTCCAGCGACCGCACCATCGCGGAGTACAACCGGGATATCTGGCACCTGAGCTGAGTAAAAAATGAGGCCCCCGCTCTCACGAGCGGGGGCCGTTCTCTTATTTCGAGGGCAGAATCGCCGCGATGGCCCCGGCGAAGTTGCTGATGGGCATGGTCTGGAGCACCACCCGGCCCGGGCCGGTCACCACAGTGTTGAACAGGCCCTCGCCGCCGAACAGCACATTCTTGACCCCCTTCACCGACTTCACGTCCACCGTGCAGGTGGCGTCGATCATGGCCAAGTTGCCGGTGTCCACCACGATCTGCTGGCCCGGCGCGAGGTCGTACTCCACGGCGGAGCCGTCGATCTCCAAAAACGCGGTGCCGTGGCCGGACAGCTTCTGCAAGATGAAGCCCTCGCCGCTGAAGAAGCCGGACATCCCCTTCTTCTGGAAGAAGATGGACAGCTCCACCCCGGCCTCGGAGGCCAGGAAGCCGGACTTCTGCACCACGATGGGGTGCTCCGGGGTGATCTCCACCGCCCGGATGGAGCCGGGGAAGCTGGACGCGAAGGCGATCATGCCCGGGCCGCCCTGGGCGGTGTAGATGTTCTGGAACATGGACTCGCCGGAGAACATCCGGCCGAAGGCTTTGCCGATGCCGCCGGCGCTGGTCTGCATCTCCATGTTGGGGGACATCCAGCACATGGAGCCCTTCTCGGTGATCATGGACTCGTTGGCCTCCACGTCGCAGATGACGACGGGCATGGGTTCGCCGGTGATATTATAGCGCATAAGTATTCCTCCTTCTCATACCGGGGCGCGGGCCCCTTTGGGAAAAGGATACACCCGCGGGCGGCAAAATACAATTTAAGATTTGCGAAAAACAGCGCCGCTTCCCCCAGCTCCCGCAGGCAGGCTACGCGTCGTCCTCCGGCTCCTCCTCCTCGACGTATTCCAGAATGTCCTCCACCCGGCAGTGGAGGATCTTGCACAGCAGGTTGATGGTGTAGGTGCTGATGTTCTGGTTTTTGCGCAGGCGGTCAAGCTGGCCGTTGCTGAATTGGTATTCACGGATCAGGCGGTACTGGGAGACGCCCCGTTCCTTCATGGTGGCCCACAGCTTGTCATAGACGATCATTTTAATACGACTCCTTTTTACGAGTTTTCTTCATCATATAGTATTGCCAAATTAGCGGTAATTGCCCTTGTTCAGTCAATTGACACAAAACAGGGTGCCTATATATTGACAATCGCCTCTATGTGGGCTATAATGAGATGAAGAAACTACGCAGTTCGGAGGGATCGCTGTGGACAAAAAGAAAGCGCCGGATCCCGTGAGGCGGGAGGCGGCCTATGACTTGCTGAACGGATACCTGGAAGGGGGCCCGCCCTCAGAGCTTGTCGCCGGGGAGCGGGCCAAGGTGGACGCCCTGGTGGACGTCATCTACCAGCACAGGCTGCGGCTGTGCGGCCGGGCCGGGCTGGACTTCGAGGACAAGGATCTGCTGGAGCTTGTCAGCGCCTATGACCGGCTGAACCAGCTCATCGCGCGCCTTATGTACAATCAGGGCTGGCACGACGCGGCCCTGCCCGCGGACGGATAACCCCCGGCGGACACGTGATCCGCCGGGGGTTCTTCGCGCTTCAACGCGGGGTCAGTTCTTCAGCCCCTCCGCCCAGGCGGAGTACCGCGCCACCTTGTCGTCGCAGTCCGCCCGGCTGGCCCCCTGGGCCAGGATGTACACCTTCACCTTGGGCTCGGTGCCGGAGGGCCGGACGATCACCGAGGTGCCGTCCGCCAGCTCGTACCGCAGCACGTTGGAGCCGGACAGCTCCATGGAGGTCTTGGCCCCGGTGGCGGCGTCCACCACGCTGCCGTCCTTGTAGTCCTTCCAGGTCTTGACGGCCTCGCCGCCGATCTCCTTGGGGGGATTGGCCCGCAGGTTCGCCATCAGGTCGGCCATCTTCTTCAGGCCGTCCAGCCCGGGCATCACCAGGTTCATGGTGCGCTCGCCGTAATTGCCGTACTTCTCGTACAGGGCCATCAGCGCGTCATACAAGGTCATGCCCTTGCCGGCGTAGTAGGCCGCCATCTCGGTGAGGGCCACGGCGGCGGTGACGGCGTCCTTGTCCCGCACATAGTCGCCCAGCATATAGCCGTAGCTCTCCTCGTAGGACATGATCACATTGCCCTCGCCGGAACTCTCCAGTTGATCCTTCTTCTGGGCCAGGAACTTGAAGCCGGTGAAGGTGTCGTAGCACTTGAGGCCGTTGACCTCCGCCACCTTCCGGGCCATCTCGGTGGTGACGATGGTTTTCAGGGCCACGGGGCTCTTGGGCATCTTGCCGGTGCGCTGCTTGGCCCCGATGAGGTAGTCCAGCAGCAGCACGCCGGTCTGGTTGCCGGTGAGCACCTTGAACTCGCCATCGGAGGTGCGCACCATGATGCCCACCCGGTCGGCGTCGGGGTCGGAGCCCAGGATGAAGTCCGCCCCCTCCTTCTTGGCCAGGTCAACGGCCAGGTAGAAGCCCTCCGGGTTCTCCGGGTTGGGGGAGGCCACGGTGGGGAAGTTGCCGTCAATGACCATCTGCTCGGGGACGCAGATCACGTGCTTCATGCCCAGCCGCTTCAGGGCCTCGGGGATGAGCTTGTAGCCGGTGCCGTGGAAGGGGGTGTACACCATTTTGAAGGTGTCCGCCACGGCCTCCACCGCCGCCTTGTCGTTGACCTGGCCCATCACATTGGACAGGAACTTCTCGTCCGTCTCGGAGCCCATGAGGGTGATGAGGCCGTCGGCCACCGCCTTGTCATAGTCGGCGACTTTCACGTCGAACACGTCGGACTCCCGCATGATCTTGGCCACCTGATCGGCGTGGCTGGGGGGGAGCTGGGCGCCGTCAGACCAGTACACCTTGTAGCCGTTGTACTCCTTGGGATTGTGGCTGGCGGTGATGTTGATGCCGGCGATGCAGCCGTACTCCCGGATGGCAAAGGACAGCTCCGGGGTGGGGCGCAGGGACTCGAACAGCCGCACGGGAATGCCCGCCGCGGCCATGATGCAGGCGGCCTCCTTGGCGAACACGTCGGAGTTGTTCCGGCAGTCGAAGCAGACAGCGATGCCCTTCTTCGCCGCCTCAGGGCCCTCGTTCAGGATCACCTTGGCGAAGGCCTGGGTGGCGTGGCGGATGACGTGGATGTTCATCCGGTACAGGCCCACCCCCATGGTGCCCCGGAGGCCGGCGGTGCCAAACTCCAGCTGGGAGAAGAACCGGGACTCGATCTCCTTCTCGTCCCCGGCGATGGCGGCCAGCTCCGCCTTCTCCGCCTCAGACAGGGCGGGGGAGTTGAGCCATTGTTCATACGCTTTTTTGTAGTCCATTGGGTTGTTCCTCCTGATATATTAAAATAGGGGTATTCTTCATTGTAGGGGCCGATGTCCTCATCGGCCCTCGAAAAGGGGAACAGAGGGCAGACGAGGACATCCGCCCCTGCGGGCGCGCCGCCGCAGGCGGGCATCATCAAAACGCGAAATTGCCGTTGACAAACACGGGGATCTCTTTGCCGTCGCGGGTCGTCCCCACGATGGACAGGTCGGGGGTGCCCACCATAAAGTCCACGTGGGTCATGGACTGGTTCAGCCCCGCCGCCTTCTGCTCCTCCTCGCTCATCTCCTCGCCGCCCTTCACGCAGCTGGGATAGGCGTGTCCAAAGGCCAGATGGCAGGAGGCGTTCTCGTCGAACAGGGTGTTGTAGAACAGCAGCCCCGTGTTCCGGATGGGGGAGTCGTAGGGCACCAGGGCCGCCTCGCCCAGGCAGCGGGCCCCCTCGTCCACCTCGATGGCCCGGCGGAGGAACTCCTCCCCGGCCTGGGCGTGCAGATCCACGATGCGGCCGTCCTTGAAGTCCATCCAGAAGTCCCGGATCACGTTGCCGTCCATGGCCAGGGGCAGGGCGGAGTACACCCGGCCGTCCACCCCGTCCCACCGGGGGGCGGTGAAGATCTCCTCCGTGGGGATGTTGGCCACGAACTCCACCCCCTCCGGGGTGAACTCGCTGCCCCCCGCCCACACGTGGTTGTCCGGCAGGCGCACCGTCAGGTCGGTGCCCAGGGAGTTGGCATAACGCAGGGAGGTAAACTGGTACTCGTTCAGCGCCTTACAGCGCTTGGCGGTGGCGGCCACGTGCTCCTTCCACCGCTCCACCGCCTTGCCGTCCCCGGTGATCCGGCACACGGAGAAGATGGCGTCCCACAGCGCGTCCATGGCCTCCTCGCCCTTCTTGTCGGGGAACACCTTCTCCGCCCAGGCCAGGGTGGGGTGGGCCCCCACGCACCACTGGAAGCGGTTGGCCATCATGGCGTCGAAATAGGGCTTGGTGGGCTGGTTGCTGGCCTTCCGGCGGGCCTGGATCCGGGCGGGATCCACCCCCTTCAGCAGCTCCGGGTTGGAGCCGGTGAAGGACAGCCGGGGGCTTTTCTGCTCCAGCAGCCAATCCACCCGGGCCTTCATATAGCTGGGGTACTCGTCAAACACGGCCCCGTCCGCCCGGAGGAAGGCCTCCCGGGTGGTGAAGTCGTCCCCGAAGTAGGGCGCCACGTTCCGGGCCCCGCAGTCGAAGCAGGCGGACACACACTTGCGGGTGAGGGCGGCGTACTCCACATTGCTCTCGATGCTGGGGGTCTGCCCCGGCTGGACGTTCAGGCCCACCTCCACCAGCAGGCGGGCGTACTCGCTGAGCTTGGCGTCAAACTCTGGAACCATTGGTATCGTCTCCTTTGGCGATAGGTTGTCACGCCGCGAAGCGGCTGGGGCGCCTGGTCATATCCGCCGTCCGCTTCTCCGCGCTTCTGGGCAGTGTGCCGGAAATTTTTCGCTCTGTCCCATGATATATGGAAAGTATACCATATTCAAGGGGGAAACACAATTCGATTTGCATTTTTTTCTGGGCCGTACTATAATATAGCCTAACGCTGCGTTTCCCGCCCCGGCGGGCCGGGAAACAGGGAAAAAGGAGACACCGCCTATGCTCACCACCGTCATTCCCCAGGGGTACGCCCCCCTGCTCAACCTGTACGACACCCAGAAGGCCATCGGTCTGTTGAAGCGCCTCTTTGAGGACGACCTGGGCGGCGCGCTGAACCTGCGCCGGGTGTCCGCCCCCCTGTTTGTGGAGGCGTCCACCGGCCTGAACGACGACCTGAACGGCGTGGAGCGGGCGGTGTCCTTCGACGTGCCCGACGCGGGCCGGGACGCCCAGGTGGTGCACTCCCTGGCCAAGTGGAAGCGCATGGCCCTGCACCGCTACCAGTTCTCGGTGGGGGAGGGGCTGTACACCGACATGAACGCCATCCGCCGGGACGAGGAGCTGGACAACCTCCACTCCGTCTACGTGGATCAGTGGGACTGGGAGAAGGTCATCGCCCCCCGGGATCGGACGGTGGACTACTTAAAGTCGGTGGTGAACACCATCGTCAACGCCCTGGCCAACACCCAGGCCACCCTGCGCTCGGTGTACCCCCAGCTCACCCCCCTGCCGCTGATCGACCGGGAGGTGGCCTTCGTCACCGCCCAGGAGCTGGAGGATCGCTGGCCCGAGCTGTCCCCCAGGGAGCGGGAGGACGCCTGGGTGAAGGATCACCCCACCACCTTCCTCATGGGCATCGGCGGGGCGCTGAAGTCCGGCAAGCCCCACGACGGCCGGGCCCCGGACTATGACGACTGGGGGCTGAACGGGGACATCCTGCTGTGGAACCCCCTGCTGGGCCGGGCCTTTGAGATCTCGTCCATGGGCATCCGGGTGAGCCCGGAGTCGCTGGACAAACAGCTGTCCCTCTCCGGCCACGACGAGCGCCGGGAGCTGCCCTTCCACAAGGCCCTGCTGGCGGGGGAGCTGCCCCTGACCATCGGCGGCGGCATCGGCCAGAGCCGGGTGTCCATGTACCTGCTGGGCAAGGCCCACATCGGCGAGGTGCAGGCGTCCATCTGGGATCCCCGCACCATGGAGGCCTGCAAAGAGGCGGGCGTGATCCTGCTGTAAAGGGGGCGGAATCATGGAGGATAAAAGAGGAAGCCTGAACGCGGGCAGCGCCGCAAAGGCCGGCATCAGCTTTGGCAGCGCGCTGGCCATGGTGATCAGCTATACCACCTGGCACTCCGTAGGCTGGGCCATCATCCACGGGCTGTTGAGCTGGGTGTATGTGATCTACTTCGTCATCCGATACTGAGGACAGGGGCCCCGCTCGTTCGAGCGGGGCCTTTTTTGCCGTCCGTCCGTCCAAAACGACCGTCCGTCCCGGTTCGCTGGACATTTGGGGCCGGGTTGGGTATACTGGGCATGACAAGAGGGGAGGGGTACCGTTGAAGGTGGAGGTGCAGATCGATCCGACCCTGGAGGAACCGGTGGTGGTGCTCCGGGCCCCCATGCCCACCGCGGAGGTGGAGGAGCTGGCCCGCCGCCTCCGGGGGGCGGCCCTCCCCCAGCCCTTCACCGTCTACACCGAGCGGGAGGCGGTGCGGGTGAGCCGGGCCATGGTGCTGCGGTTCTACACCGAGGACAAGGGCGTGTTCTGCCAGACGGGGAAGGGAATCTTCACCGTCCGGGCGCGGCTGTACGAGCTGGAGGAGGCGCTGGCGGGGACGAAATTCGTCCGGGTGTCCAACTCGGAGATTGTCAACCTGGATCGGGTGGCGGCGCTGGATCTGACCCTGGCGGGCACCATCAAGATGACCCTGGAGGGCGGGACGGTGTGCTGGGTGTCCCGGCGGTACGTGAAGAAGATCAAGCAGGCCCTGGGGCTGTAGGGGCGCACATTGTGCGCCCGCACGCCCCCGGACGCACGTCATGGACAGCGGGCGCACGCTGTGCGCCCCTACAGGAGGGACGTTTTATGGAAGAAATCAAGAAACAATGGCTTCCCCGGGCGCTCATCGGCGGGTGCGTGGGAATTGCGGCCCACGTCCTGCTGGGCTACCTGCTGGGCAGCTTCAGCCTGTTCGGCCCGTCCCATTTCAGCGGATTTATATTCCCATACTGTAAGTTCCCCGATGAGATCGAGCCGTTGGGGGTGCTGCTGTCCTTCGCCCTGTTCGCCCTGTTCGGCGCTGAGGTGGGCGTCGCCACCCTCCCCTTTGCCGACAGCGGCCGGGAACTGGTGGCGCGCTCGCTGATCCACTACGCTGTCACCGCCGCCACCGTCTGCCTGTGGGCGGGGCTGAATGTGTGCTCCACCCCGGCGGATTACCTCACCTTCCTGGTGCCCCTGACCCTGGTGTACCTCATCGTCTGGCTGGGCCGCTGGGTGGGATGGTACACCGAGGTGGCCGCCATCCGGGAAAAGCTGGGGCTGGCCCCCGGGCCCTCCCCCCTCCACTGGCGGGAATCCCTGCCCTACGTGGGCTTCGCGGCCTTCCTGTGTCTGGCGCTGCCCCTGGCCCTGCGGCTGCTGGACGACCCCACCCCCCTGCTAAGCGTGCTGTACGGCTGGCTGCTGCTGCCCGTGGGCGGGTTCATGTCCGGGCTGTCCCTGGGACGGCGGCACGGCTTCTGCCCCATTTACCCGGCGGCGTGTGTGGGGTTTATCCTGATCTTCATCCCCCTGGCCCGCCTGTTCACCAACATGGCGGACGGGGCATTGATCCCCATCGCGCTCCTTTCCGCGCTGGCGGGCAATCTGGCCGGGGCGGCCTGCCACCAGCGGAAGCAGCGGGCGGAGAACACGGTTGACAAGGAGGCGTCTTGAATGAGCGGTGTTTCCTATCTGGCCCTGGCGGGGCTGGTTGTGGTGTTCGGCGTGCCCACCGCCCTGATGGCGGCCTGCGGGCTGGCCCAGCTCCGGCTGGCCCAGCGGCTCAACCCCTGCGCCTTCGCCCTGCCCGCCTCCTCCGGGCTGGCGCTGGGGCTGGCCCTGTACGTGAGATCCGTCCAGTCCGGCTGGCGGGTGCTGCTGGCCCAGGTGCTGGTGTACTGGGCGGAGGGGGCCTTCGCCGGGTCGGCGGCGGGCTGGGCGGCGGTGTACGCGGCCCGGTATCAAAAACGAAAGGGGTTGAAACTCCTGTGAAAAAGCAGACCCGGATTTACAACGTGATCTTTCCCATCTGGATCCTGATCCTGTTCCCGCAGCTTCTGGTGTTCGTCATCCCCGCCAACCTGGCGGTGGACTGCGCCGTGCTGTTCCTCACCCTGCTGGCCCTGAAGCACGCCCAGAAGGGGGCGGTGGTGAAAAAGCTGTGGTGGAAGTTCTGGCTGCTGGGCTTTGCCGCCGACGCGATAGGGATCGTGTGGATGATCCTGGGCTGGTTGTCCTCCGCCTATGCCTATGACTGGATGGGAGCGGACGCCGAGTGGATTTGGGAGATAGGCCACTCCCTGATGACGAACGCCTTCCGCCATCCCGTGGCCTTCCTGTGGACGCTGGCAGGGGTGGCGCTGGCGGGTGTGTGCATCTACTTCTTCGACAAGCGGGCCATGGGCTCCTGCGAGCTGCTGGACGGCAGGCAGCGGCACATCGTCGCCCTGGTGATGGCGATTATCACCGCGCCCTGGCTGTTCTTCATCCCGCTGTATTGAGAAAAGGGAGGCTTCGGCCTCCTTTTTTCTGTGTGCCCTTGCAAATCCCGGAAAAAATGATATACTATATCCACGTTTGATCCCCGCCTCCCCAGGCGGGGCCGGGGAGCCCCTGCCGGCCGCGCCCGCCCCGGCGCCGGCGGCTCCCCAGACTATCAGGAATTGAGGGAACGCATATGGAACGCATCACCATCGCCTCCGTTTTCGCGGACGCCGAACGCCTAAGCGGCCAGACCGTCACCGTCATGGGCTGGGCCCGCACCATCCGGGACATGAAAACCTTCGGCTTCATCGAGCTCAACGACGGCTCCTGCTTCAAGAACCTCCAGGTGGTCATGGACGCCAACGCCCTGGACAACTATAAGGACATCGCCGGCCAGAACGTGGGCGCCGCCCTCATCGTCACCGGCACCGTGGTGCTCACGCCGGAGGCCAAGCAGCCCCTGGAGATCAAGGCCGCCTCCATCGCGGTGGAGGGCCCCTCCTCCCCGGACTACCCCCTGCAAAAGAAGCGCCACAGCGTGGAGTACCTGCGCACCATCCAGCACCTGCGGCCCCGCACCAACCTGTTCTCCGCCGCCTTCCGGGTGCGCTCCGTGGCCGCCCACGCCATCCACTGCTTCTTCCAGGATCGGGGCTTTGTGTATATCCACACACCCATCATCACCGCCTCCGACTGCGAGGGCGCGGGGGAGATGTTCCAGGTCACCACCCTGGACATGGACAACCCGCCCCGTTTGGAGGACGGCAGCGTGGACTGGTCGAAGGACTTCTTCGGCAAGCGGGCCAACCTCACCGTGTCCGGCCAGCTCAACGCGGAGAACTTCGCCATGGCCTTCGGCAGCGTGTACACCTTCGGCCCCACCTTCCGGGCGGAGAACTCCAACACCCAGCGCCACGCCGCCGAGTTCTGGATGATCGAGCCGGAGATGGCCTTCGCCGACCTGGCGGACGACATGGACGTGGCCGAGGCCATGATCAAGTATATCATCAACACCGTGATGGAGAAATGCCCCGACGAGATGGCCTTCTTCAACTCCTTCGTGGACAAGGGGCTGGTGGAGCGGCTTCAGCACGTGGCCTCCTCCGACTTCGCCCGGGTGAGCTACACCGACGCGGTGGAGATCCTCAAGAAGAACAACGACAAGTTCGACTACAAGGTGGACTGGGGCTGCGACCTCCAGACCGAGCACGAGCGGTACCTCACCGAGCAGGTGTACCAGAAGCCGGTGTTCGTTACCGACTACCCCAAGGACATCAAGGCGTTCTATATGCGCCTCAACGACGACGGCAAGACGGTGGCGGCGGCGGACTGCCTGGTGCCGGGGATCGGGGAGATCATCGGCGGCTCCCAGCGCGAGGAGCGCATCGACGTGCTGGAACAGCGGATGGCGGAGCTGGGCCTGAACCCGGAGGACTACTGGTGGTACCTGGATCTGCGGCGGTACGGCTCCTGCCGCCACGCGGGCTTCGGCCTGGGCTTCGAGCGGATGGTGATGTACCTGACGGGCGTCAGCAACATCCGGGACGTGGAGCTCCACCCCCGCACCGTGGGCAACGCGGAATTTTGACCCCATAAAACAGCCCTCCGGCCATGCCGGAGGGCTGTTTTGCATCCCCTGGCCGGGGGCTGGGAAAAATTATTACATTGTTTTTATTTTGGGGGTTGACTTTTCCGCTGTACCGGGTAAAATAGAGAGCACGCTAATCATTAGTGTGCGAACGATTTAGGAGGGTTCCCTATGGACGATCCGTCCGGCCTGCTGCTCCACCAGCTCATGCGGGCCCACCACAACGCCTGCACCGCCGCCCTCAACGCCCTGGGCCTGCGGGACATCGGCTCCCCCCGGCTGCTGTGGGAGCTGTCCACCTACCCGGACGATCCCGCCCAGGCCCCCACCCAGAGGGAGCTGGCCGACCGGCTCCACAGCGCGCCGCCCACCATTGCCGCCTCGCTGAAGGCGCTGGAGCGGCAGGGCTATGTGGAGCGCCGCACCGACGAGAAGGACACCCGGCGCAACCGGATCTCCATCACCCAAAAGGGGCGGGACGCCATCACCCAGGGGATGGACGCCTTTCGGCAGGTGGACGCCCATATGTACGCGGGCTTCACCCAGGAGGAGCGGGCGCTGATGCGGCAGCTTCACAGCCGGATGCTGGCCAATCTGTACCAGATCGGCGGGGACAGGCGGCAGGATCCGCCCCACGATCCCCTGGGCCCGCCAAACGGCCCTCCCCCAGACCCCTTTGAAAGGAAGTGCAGGACTTGTTAAAACGCATCGCCTCTTACATGAAGGGCTATGACCGGTATGTCATCGGCTCCCCCGTGCTGGTGATTGTGGAGACCATCTGCCAGCTGATCATCCCCCTGCTCATGGCCCGTATCATCAACGAGGGCATCCTGAAGGAGAACATGGCCCCCATCTGGCAGTCCGGGGCGCTGATGGTGGTGGTGGCCCTGGCGGCCACCTTCACCGGCGCGGCGGCGGCCAAGTGCGCCACCAACGCCGCCCAGGGCCTGGGCGCCAACCTGCGCCGGGCGGAGTTTGAGCGGGTGGCCTCCTTCTCCTTCGCCGACATCGACAAATTTTCCTCCTCCTCCCTCATCACCCGGATGACCAATGACGTGACCAACATCCAGAACACGTCCATGATCTGCCTGCGCATCCTCATCCGGGCGGTGACCATGCTCATCGCCAGCGTGGTGCTCACCCTGTCCATCAACCCCAAGCTGGCCCTGGTGGTGCTGGTGATCCTGCCCATCATGGCGGTGGCGCTGCTGATCCTGATGAAGATCTGCTTCCCCCTGTTCGAGAAGATGCAGAAGGCCCTGGATCACCTCAACGAGCAGGTGCAGGAAAACCTCATCGCCGTGCGGGTGGTGAAGTCCTACGTCCGGGAGGATCGGGAGCGGGAGAAGTTCCTGGACGCCAACGACGGCTTCACCGCCGCCGGCCTGCGGGCGGTGCTCCGCATGGTGGCCATCCAGCCCGTGATGATGATCTGTATGTCCGCTGCCACCGTGCTGGTGCTCTACTTCGGCGGCCAGATGGTGCTGGGGCTGGAGATGGATCTGGGCTACCTCCAGACCGTGCTGGACTATATCATGCAGATCCTCATGTCCATCATGATGGTGGGCATGGCCGTCCTCCAGCTCACCCGCACCCAGGCCTCCCTCCGCCGGGTGTTTGAGGTCATCGACGCCCAGCCCTCCGTCACCGACGGAGAACAGCGGAGCCTGCCCGCCCCCCAGGGCCGGGTGGAGTTCAAGGACGTGTCCTTCCGCTACCAGACCGAGGGGGCCGGGGAGGACGTGCTGCACCACATCAATCTGGACATACGCCCCGGCCAGTTCGTGGCCATCGTGGGCGGCACCGGCACGGGCAAGTCCTCCCTGGTGAACCTGATCCCCCGGTTCTACGACGTGCACAAGGGCCAGGTGCTGGTGGACGGGCTGGACGTGCGGGACTACCCGCTGGACGGCCTCCGGGGCCGCATCGGCATGGTGCTGCAAAACAACGTGCTGTTCTCCGGCACCATCCGGGAAAACCTCCTCTGGGGCAACGAGAACGCCACCGAGGAGGAGCTGATCCAGGCGGCCAGGGACGCCCAGGCCTACGATTTCATCATGTCCTTCCCCGAGGGCTTCGACACCTACCTGGAGCAGGGGGGCGTCAACGTGTCCGGCGGGCAGAAGCAGCGCCTTTGCATTGCCCGGGCCATGGTGCGAAAGCCGGCGGTGCTCATTCTGGACGACTCCACCTCCGCCGTGGACTCCGCCACCGAGGGCCGCATCCGGGAGTCCTTCCGGGACAACCTGCGGGGCACCACCGTCATCATCATCGCCCAGCGGATCAGCTCGGTGCAGTATGCCGACAAGATCGTGGTGCTGGACGAGGGCACCGTGGCCGACGTGGGCACCCACGACGAGCTGATGGAAACCAGCAAAATCTACCGCGAGATCTACGACTCCCAGCAGGAAGGAGGGGACGGCAATGGCTGAGCACAAGGGCCCTCACGGCCCCGGCGGGCCCCATGGCGGGCCCCGGGGCGGCTACGGCAAGCCCAAGGATCTGCGCCGCACCATGCTGCGCACCGTGAAGTATATCGCCAACCGGCCCGTCCTGCTGGCGGCGGCGCTGGTCAGCGTGGTGGCGTCCGCCCTGCTGGGGGTGGCGGCCACCTACCTGCAAAAGCCCATCATCGACGGGATCACCAGCGCCTGGGCGGCGGGGGAGGCCCAGTGGCCTGAGCTGGCCGCCTGCTGCCTGCGGCTCATGGCCGCCTATGTGCTGGCGTCGGTGTGCTCCTACGTCCAGTCCAACCTGATGGCCCAGCTGGCCCAGAAGGGCTGCAACCGGATGCGCAAGGAGCTGTTCGACAAGCTCCAGGAGCTGCCCCTGAGCTACTTCGACGCCCACACCCACGGCGAGCTCATGAGCCGCTTCACCAACGACGCCGACAACGTGCAGATCGCCCTGGAGCAGTCGGTGGTGCAGCTCATCTCCAGCGCCGTCACCTTTGTGGGCGTGGTGGCCATGATGATCACCCTGTCCCCGCTGCTGTTCCTGGCCTCGGTGGTGATGCTGGCCGCCGTCATGTCGGTGTTCACCGTGTTCGGCAAGCGCAGCCGGAGGTACTTTGCCAAGCAGCAGGCCGCCCTGGGTGCGGTGAACGGCAACATCCAGGAGATGATCGAGGGCATGAAGGTGGTCAAGGCCTTCAACCACGAGGAGCAGGCCAAGGCCCGGTTCCAGGCCCTCAACGAGGAGTACCGCTCGGCGGCCAGCCAGGCGGGGTTCTACTCCTCCGCCATCATGCCGGTGGCCTCCAACCTGACCTATATCGGCTACGCCGTCACCGCCGTGTTGGGGGCCGCCCTGGCCATGAGCGCCGGCGTGAACGTGGGCTTCACCCTGGGCTCCCTGGTGACCTACCTGAAGTACAACCAGCAGGTCACCCAGCCCATCAACCAGATCTCCATGCAGATGAACTCCCTGCTGTCCGCCATGGCGGGGGCGGAGCGCATCTTCGCCGTCATGGACACCGATCCCGAGGTGGATCGGGGCCAGGTCACCCTGGTGCCGGTGGAGAAGGACGCCAACGGCTCCCTGTCCAAGTTCACCGGTCAGGGCCGGCCCAGGAACTGGGCCTGGAAGGTGCCCCGGAACTGCGGGCTCATCCTGGCCCCCGTGCTGGTGGGGGCGCAGGAGGCCGTCACCGAGCTGGGCCAGGCGGACGAGGAGAACGGCGCGCTGAAGCTGCTGCCCCCGGGGGTGGACTCCCAAACCGGCCTGTGGGTGCGCATCGGCTCCGACGGCACCCTCACCCCCGTCACGGCGGAGGAGATGGCCTCCCACCGCTGGGCCTGGAAGTATCCCGGCCCCGACGGAGCCATGGGCTACCACCTCATCCGGGGGGCCGTGCGCAACGTGCCCGGCGAGGAATTCTGCTATACCGAGCTGCGGGGCGCGGTGCGGCTGAGCCATGTGGACTTCTCCTACGTGGAGGGCAAGCCGGTGCTGAAGGATATGTCCGTCTACGCCGACCCGGGGCAGAAGATCGCCTTCGTGGGCTCCACCGGCGCGGGTAAAACCACCGTCACCAACCTGATCAACCGCTTCTATGAGATCCAGGGGGGCCTTATCACCTGCGACGGCATCGACGTGAAGGACATCGAGAAGGACTCCCTGCGGCTGAGCCAGGGCGCGGTGCTCCAGGACACCCACCTGTTCACCGGCACGGTGCTGGACAACATCCGCTACGGCCGGCTGGACGCCACCGACGAGGAGTGCGTCGCCGCCGCCAAGACCGCCAACGCCGACGGCTTCATCCGCCGCCTGCCGGAGGGCTACCAGACCATGCTCACCGGGGACGGGGCCAACCTGTCCCAGGGCCAGCGGCAGCTGCTGTCCATCGCCCGGGCGGCGGTGAAGGATCCGCCCATCATGGTGCTGGATGAGGCCACGTCCTCCATCGACACCCGCACCGAGCGGCACATCCAGCAGGGCATGGACGCCCTGATGGAGGGGCGGACGGTGTTCGTCATCGCCCACCGTTTGTCCACCGTGCGCAACGCGGACTGCATCGTGGTCATTGAGCACGGCGAGATCATGGAGAAGGGCAGCCACGCCCAGCTCATGGAGGAGCAGGGGCGGTACTACCAGCTCTACACCGGGCAGTTTGAATTGGATTGAATGGAGCCTCATCAGTCTTGTAATCCGCCGGCGCCTCTGCTATAATGGTTTTAACAGTTCAGCCAGATTTTTGGATGGAAGGAGGTGCTACCATGTCGGACAAGGAATTAGTCACCATTACAATTCAGCATTACGGAGACCTCCAACGGATCAAGAAGGCAAACGGCGGACACGAAAATGCGGCCCTTGACTATGCGTTGAAACTGACCGTCGCGCAGCTATCTTCCCTGGGTGTGAATGTTGAGGACATCACGTTAGCGGATTAAACCGAATACCGGCCAAAAGGGGAGGCCCCGCGGGGCTTCCCCTTCTTCATACTATGTGGTAAAATGGGGAAAAACCGGGGAAAGGGGGCTTTGCCCATGTCCGTGGTCAGCCGTCAATTTCAGATGGTCTACCTGCTGCTGGAGCGGGGCCGCATGACCGCCGCCGAGCTGGCCCAGCGGCTGGAGGTGTCCCAGCGCACGGTGCTGCGGGACGTGGACGCCCTGTCCGCCGCCGGGGTGCCCGTCTACACCGCCCAGGGGGCCGGGGGCGGGGTGGCCCTCCTCCCCGGCCACGTGCTGGACAAGGCCGCCCTGTCCGACGAGGAGCAGCGGCAGCTCCTGCTGGCCCTGCAAAGCCTGCCGGGCGGGGAGGGGGAGCAGGCCCTCACCAAGCTGTCCGCCCTGTTCCGCCGGGAGCCGGAGGACTGGCTCCAGGTGAACCTGTCCCGCTGGGGGGCGGGGACGGCGGACAGCGAGAAGTTCCAGCTCCTGAAGCGGGCGGTGCTGGAGCGGCGGGTGCTCCGCTTTGACTACGCCAGCTCCTACGGCTCCACCCGGCCCCGGCGGGTGCTGCCCGCCCGGCTGGTGTTCAAGGGCCAGGGGTGGTATCTCCAGGCCTACGACCCGGAGCGGGAGGGCTACCGCACCTTCCGCCTGTCCCGCATCCTGTCCCCGGAGCTCACCGGGGAGGGGTTCCACCAGCCGCTGAACCCCCCGGAGGTGGACTATTCCGGCGAGATCCCGCCCCTGTTCCGGGTGTCCGTCCGGCTGCGCTTCGCCCGCTGCATGGCCTACCGGGTGTACGACGAGTTCGATCAGGGCTGTGTGTCCGTCCAGCCGGACGGCTCCCTGCTGGTGGAGACGGTGTTCCCCGAGGATCAGTGGCTGTACGGCTACCTGCTCAGCTTCGGGGCGGCGGTGGAGGTGCTCTCGCCGGACACGCTGCGCCGGCGGCTGGCCGCCCTGGGCCGGGAAATTTATTTCGCCCACGCCTCGGAACCTGACACACCCTGTCAGGTTCCGGATGATACCATGGAACCATCCCAAACAAAGGAGGTTCCAGCCATGGAACAATACAAAGACATGAAGTTCTGCCAGTCCTGCGGGATGCCCCTGGGCCCCGACGCCGCCCACGGCACCGAGGCGGACGGCTCCCCCAGCGCGGATTACTGCTCCTACTGTTACAAGGACGGGAAGTTCGCGGGGGAGATGACCATGGACGAGATGATCGACTTCTGCGCCCCCATGATGGCCCAGGCCAACCCCGGCATGACCCAGGAGCAGGCCAAGGCCCAGATGCACCAGTTCTTCCCCATGCTGAAGCGGTGGAAGCGGTAACGTAGGGGAGGGGCTTGCCCCTCCCGGGGAACAGAGAGCACATCGGGACGGCGGGAGGGGCAAGCCCCTCCCCTACACCCGGTACACCGCAGATACGGCGCACGAGGAAAGAGAAGCCCCCGGATTTGCTCCGGGGGCTTCCCTTTTTCCAGTTCCTGTGATATAATTAATCCTCACTTTCGTAGGATAGCGAGGGAAAGCATATGAGGATTGTGGTGAAGATCGGCACCTCCACCCTGGCCCACGCCGCCGGGCGGCTGAACATCCGCCGGGTGGAGGGGCTGGTGAAGGTGCTGTCCGACCTGAAAAACCAGGGGGAACAGCTCATTTTGGTGTCCTCCGGGGCCATCGGCATGGGGGTGGGCAAGCTCAACCTCCCCGGCCGTCCGGCGGATATGCCCACCAAGCAGGCCGCCGCCGCCGTGGGCCAGTGCGAGCTGATGTACACCTACGACAAGCTGTTTGGCGAGTACAACCACACTGTGGCCCAGCTGCTGCTCACCGGGGAGGACGTGCGCTTCCCCCACCGGCGGCAGAACTTTGTCAACGCCATGGAGCGCCTGCTGGATCTGGGCGTGCTGCCCGTGGTCAACGAGAACGACGCGGTGGCCACCGACGAGGTGGGGGAGGCCACCACCATCGGGGAGAACGACACCCTGGCCGCCATCGTGGCGGAGTGCGTGGGGGCGGATCTGCTGGTGCTGCTCAGCGACATCGACGGGCTATATACCGCCGACCCCCACCGGAGCGCGGACGCCGCCCTCATCCCGGAGGTGGGGGAGATCACGCCGGAGCTGCGGGCACTGGCGGGGGATCCCGGCTCCGCCCTGGGCACCGGGGGGATGGCCACCAAGCTGAAGGCGGCGGACATCGCCATGGCCTGCGGCTGCGACATGGTGATCGCCAACGGCCGGCGTCCGGAGCTGCTGTACGACATCGCGGCGGGGCTGCCCGTGGGCACCCGCTTTCTTGGAAGGAGGGAGGGCGTATGACCACCCGGGAGCTGCTGGAGCGGGCCAAGGGGGCCAAGCCCGCCCTGGCCCTGGCGGATACCCAGACAAAAAACCGGGCGCTGCTGGCCATGGCGGACGCGCTGGTGGACAACACCCAGGCCGTCCTCACCGCCAACGGCCTGGATCTCATCGAGGCCAAGGGCACGGTGTCCAACGTAATGCTGGATCGGCTGGCGCTGAACGAGGAGCGGATCCTGAGCATGGCCCAGGGGATGCGGGAGGTGGCCGCCCTCCCCGACCCGGTAGGGGCGGCGCTGCGCCGGGAGGAGCGGCCCAACGGCCTGGTGATTGAAAAAACCGCCGTCCCCATGGGGGTCATCGCCATCATCTACGAGAGCCGCCCCAACGTCACGTCGGACGCGGCGGCCTTAGCCCTGAAGGCGGGCTCCGCCTGTGTGCTGCGCTGCGGCAAGGAGGCCCACCGATCCGCCGCCGCCATCGTGTCCGCCCTGCGGGAGGGCTTGTCCGCCGCGGGACTGCCCCAGGACGCGCTGGGGCTGGTGGACGACATCTCCCGCCAGTCCGCTGTGGAGCTGATGCAGGCGTCCGGGCTGGTGGATCTGCTCATCCCCCGGGGGGGCGCGGGGCTGATCCGGGCCTGTGTAGAGCAGGCCACCGTCCCCGTCATCGAGACGGGCACCGGCGTCTGCCACATCTATGTGGACAAAGACGCGGATCTGGACATGGCGCTGTCCATCGTGGAGAACGCCAAGTGCTCCCGGCCCAGCGTGTGCAACGCCGCCGAGGTTTGCCTGGTGCACCGGGACGCGGCGGCCGCCTTCCTGCCCCGGCTGCGGGCGCGGCTGGTGGAGAACCGGAGGGAAAAGGGCCTGCCCCCGGTGGAGCTGCGGCTGGACGAGCAGGCCGCCGCCCTCATCCCCGGCAAACCCGCCGGGGCGGACGACTTCGACACGGAGTTTCTGGACTACATTTTGGCCGTCAAAGTGGTGGACGGCGTGGACGGGGCCTGCGCCCACATCGCCGCCCACTCCACCGGCCACAGCGAGGCCATCGTCACGGAAAACGCCGACACGGCCAAGCGGTTCACCGCCCTGGTGGACTCGGCGGCGGTGTACTGGAACGCCTCCACCCGGTTCACCGACGGCGGGGAGTTCGGCCTGGGCTGCGAGATGGGCATATCCACCCAGCGGCTCCACGCCCGGGGCCCCATGGGGCTGGCGGAGCTGTGCAGCTACAAGTACGTGATCCGGGGGACGGGGCAGGTTCGATAACCAAACAAACACAAAACGCAGACCCGCGGCAATTCCGCAGGTCTGCGTTTTTTTGCACTGTAGGGGAGGGGCTTGCCCCTCCCGTGGGAAAGGGTCTCTGACTCTCCAAGGCGGGAGGGGCAAGCCCCTCCCCTACATTTCTTATACGGGAATGGTCAAAAACGTCCGCAGCCCCTGGCTGAGATCGGCGAACAGCGCCGCGTCCGGCGGGAAGAAGGTGAACCACACGATGAGCGCCCCCAGCAGACCCGTCAGGATCCACGCCGCCGTGGAGGTTCCCGGCCACTCGCACAGCAGCCACAGCGTCCGGGGCAGCAGGAACCCCAGGGCCAGAGGCAGGAAAAACAGGATCAGATCCACGATCATGGACTCCCCCCGGAACACCACGTGGTACAGGTAGCCCGCCCCCAGCATCACCGCGCAGGCCACCACCGTGGACAACAGCCAGGCGGGCAGCCCCAGCCCCTTGCCCCGGCCCAGGATCAGGGAGACGGCCAGCAGAGGGAAATAGATCAGCTTCACGTGCTCCCACACGCTCTCCCGCACCGGGGAGATGAGGGCGAACACCGGGTTGGGCAGCCACTGGTACAGGAAGTGGAGCAGCACCCCGGCCACGGCGGCCAGGGCGTAGGCCAGCAGCAATTTTTTGGTTGTTTTTTCCATGACCACACCTCGCTTTGATACTAAAGATATGCCCAGGATAGGGCAAACTATGTTTGTCCAACTTAAAAAATGCGGGAAATCCCGTTTATGCAAAAGGGGAACGGTGCGCCCCGCAAACGCGCAAGGAATCCGCCCGGCGGGCGGGCAATGCCCGCCCCTACACAACCGAACGCCTGTGAAGATCATGTATTTCAAATTTGGAACGAACAGGCGCCCTGTCCAAATCCGGGGCAAATTCCCATCCTCCCCCAGCGCGGGCCCCGAAAATCCGCCCCGTTGGGGCATTGGTTCCGCCGCCCTTGTCAAAGCCGCCTTACTTTGCCACGGTGAAAATCCTGCTCCGCCGCCATATTAAAAGGGCGGGCGCTGAGACGGCGGCGGTTCTTTTTTCCGCCGCTGTCCCTCCGCCCGCCGGTTTCAAAAACGCGCGGTCAAGCGTATTCCAGCCCCGGCAGGGGCGGGAATATCAGCCAATACCGCGCACGAAAAAAAGGCGGTGAATGGATTTGAATGAAGAAGCAAGACCATTTGTGGGGGCGGCGGCGCTGCGGGGCGCGGCGCTGCTGCTGGCGGCGGTGCTGACCCTGTGGCCCACCGTGGCCACGGCCTGGGCCAGCCCAGCTATTGTGGTGCCCGTGGGCCGGGCGGTGGGCATCAAGCTCTTTTCCGACGGCGTGGTAGTGGTGGGCACCTCCGAGGTGGCGTCGGAGGGCGGCAACGTGAACCCGGCCAAGGACTGCGGCCTGCGGGAGGGGGACATCATCACCCACATCAACTCCACCGAAGTGGACACCATTGAGGAGGTATCCGCCCTCCTCCAGGAGCTGGAGGGCCAGACCATGAGCATCCGGGCCATCCGGGACGAGAAGCAGGTGCAGCTCACCGCCACGCCGGTGCTGTGCCCCGCCGACGGGGCCTATAAGCTGGGGGCCTGGATCCGGGACTCCATGGCGGGCATCGGCACGGTGACCTTCTACGACCCGGCCACCGGCGCCTTCGGCGCCCTGGGCCACGGCATCAACGACACGGACACCGCCCTGCTCATGCCCCTGGAGAGCGGCTCCATCCTGCCGGCCACCGTGGCCGGGGTGGAGAAGGGCAGAAGCGGCGCGCCGGGGCAGCTCAAGGGCGTGTTTGACACCGCGTCCACCCTGGGCCTGCTCCGGGCCAATACCGCCGGCGGCGTGTTCGGCACCCTCACCGACGGCCGCTGGGTGGATGGCGCGGCGGTGGAGGTGGCGGCCCGGGACGAGGTTTCCCCCGGCCCCGCCCAGATCCTCTGCAACATCTCCGGCGACCGGGTGGACAAATTCCAGGTGGAGATCGCCAAGGTGTTCGCCGAGCGGGAGGGCGACTGCCGGGACTACCTGATCAAGGTGACCGACCAGCGGCTGCTGGACGCCACCGGCGGCATCGTCCAGGGCATGAGCGGCAGCCCCATCCTGCAAAACGGGAAAATTGTGGGGGCGGTGACCCACGTGATGGTGGACGACCCCACCAGCGGCTACGGCATCTACGTGGGCCGTATGCTCCGACTGGACGGGGCGGCGTAAGCCTTGACAAGGGCCGGGGCGGGTAGTATGATCCTTCTATCATCATAAAAAGGAGAGATCCGCCATGATACCCACTCCGGAACAGGCCTGGGAGCTTTTGTGCGACTACAACGAGGGGGACTTCCACCGCAAGCACGCCCGCACGGTGGGGGACGTGCTGCGCTGGTACGCCGTGGAGCTGGGCCACGGGGACGAGGCCGACTACTGGGAGGCCGTGGGCATTCTCCACGACCTGGACTTTGAACAGTGGCCCGACCAGCACTGTGTCAAGTGCCAGGAGCTGATGCAGGAGAAGGGCATCGACGAGTCCCTGATCCGGGCGGTGGCCTGCCACGGCTGGCCCGACTGCGTGGACATCGAGCCCCAGCTGGAGATGGAAAAGGTGCTCTTTGCCGTGGACGAGCTGACGGGCCTTATCGGGGCGGCGGCCATGATGCGCCCCTCCAAAAGCGTGGACGACATGGAGCTCAAGTCGCTGAAGAAGAAGTTCAAGGACAAAAAATTCGCGGCGGGCTGCTCCCGGGACGTGATCCAGAAGGGCGCGGAGCTGCTGGGCTGGGAGCTGGACGACCTGATGGATCGCACCCTCCAGGCCATGCGGGCCAGCCCCAACGTGGACTGAGATGGAGCCATCCGCGATGGAACCCGTCGCCCACATCCGGACGGAGTTTCCCGGGAAATTCGGCGTACCCCGGCAGGCGGGGCTGGTGCCGGAACTGCGGGGGCGGGTGGTGTTCGAGCCGCCCTTCCGCGCCCCGGAGGCTCTGCGGGGGATCGAGGGCTTCTCCCACCTGTGGCTGATCTGGGAGTTTTCCGAGAATAAGGAGGCGGGCTGGTCGCCCACGGTGCGGCCGCCCCGGCTGGGGGGGAACCAGCGGGTGGGGGTGTTCGCCACCCGCTCCCCCTTCCGGCCCAACCCCATCGGCCTGTCCTGCGTCAAGCTGGAACAGGTGGAGCTGTCCACCCCGGACGGCCCGGTGCTTCACGTCTCCGGGGCGGATCTGGTGGACGGCACCCCCATCCTGGATATCAAGCCCTACCTGCCCTATGCCGACTGCCGCCCGGAGGCGGTGGGCGGCTTCGCCGGTCAGGCCCCGGAGCCCCTGCGGGTGGACTTCCCGCCCGCCCTGCTGGAGCGGGTGCCCCAGGGGGAGCGGGAGGCGCTGCTGGCGGTGCTGGCCCAGGATCCCCGGCCGCCCTACCAGCGGGATCCGCGGCGTGTGTACGGCTTCGGCTTCGCCGGGCTGGAGGTGCGTTTTACCGCCGGGGACGGGGTGCTGACGGTGGTGGGGGTGGAGCCCGCCGCCCGGTGAGGGGATCCGCGCCCCGTTTTCGCCCCTGTTCGGTCATTCTGCCGTCTCCGGCCTCCGCCGGAGGCGGTTTTTTCTCTGAAAAAAGCATTTTATCGGGAAGTTCGCCCTTGACGGCCCGATTTTGCTATGGTATAATTCAACATTGCGTTGGTATGCGAAAGGGGGCCGTTTTGATGCGGAACGATTTGGAGCATCCGTCCAAGGTCGTGGGCGTCAAGCAGGTTCGCCGGGCTCTGGCCAACGGCACAGCCCGGCGGCTGTACCTGGCCCGGGACGCCGACCCCCACCTCACCCGGGCCCTGGAGGAGCAGGCCGGCCGCCAGGGCGTGGAGACGGTCTGGCTCGGCTCCATGCGGGAGCTGGGCCGGGACTGCGGCATCGCCGTGGGCGCGGCAGCCGCGGCTGAGCTTTGAAGCGCGCCAACTTTTTCCGGTTTTAGCGAATAATCCTCGGATCATTCGTTAAAATATATATCTATTGAAAGGAGGAACATCATGCCTACTTTTAACCAGCTGGTTCGCAAGGGCCGGGAGAAGGCCACCTACAAGTCCAACTCCCCCGCCATGCAGCACGGTCTGAACACCCTGAAGAACAAGGAGACCGATCTGCCCTCTCCCCAGAAGCGGGGCGTGTGCACCGCCGTTCGTACTTCCACCCCGAAGAAACCCAACTCCGCGCTGCGTAAGATCGCCCGTGTGCGCCTGACCAACGGCTACGAGGTCACCGCCTATATCCCCGGCGTGGGCCACAACCTGCAGGAGCACTCCGTGGTGATGATCCGCGGCGGCCGTGTGAAGGATCTGCCCGGCGTGCGTTACCACATCATCCGCGGCACTCTGGATACCCAGGGCGTCAACGGCCGGATGCAGGCCCGCTCCAAGTACGGCGCCAAGCGGCCCAAGGCGGCCAAGAAGAAATAATTTTCAAAGAAAATTATTTCCGCAGGGGCCGATGTCCCCATCGGCCCGCCTGCCGTCAGGCCGCGCGGATGCTGTGCCGGCCCGACCCACAACGAGTTTTGCGCACACGCGCAAGGCCGAAAGCCTTGCCGGGCGTTTATTCCATATAATATGGGTAGACCTCGGACAGGCATTGTACGGAGATGTTTTTGAGCCCGCGCACCGCGCGCCGCTTGAAAAACTTCGAGTACCTGTGAATTCTAATTCTATATAGAAGGAGGGAAGCGAAGTGCCCAGACGTGGTAACGTACCCAAGCGGGAGGTTCTGCCCGACCCGCTGTATAATTCCGTCTTAGTCACTAAGCTCGTCAACAGCATCATGCTGGACGGCAAGAAGGGCGTGGCCCAGAAGGTCGTCTACGGTGCCTTTGACATCATCAAGGATAAGACCGGCAAAGAGCCTCTGGAGGTGTTCACCACCGCCATTGAGAACATCATGCCGTCTCTGGAGACCAAGTCCCGCCGTGTGGGCGGCTCCACCTACCAGGTTCCCATGGAGGTTCGGCCCGAGCGCCGGCAGACCCTGGGCCTGCGGTGGCTGACCACCTACTCCCGCAACCGCGGCGAGAAAACCATGAAGGAGCGCCTCGCCGGCGAGATCATGGACGCGGCCAACAACACCGGCTCCGCCGTGAAGAAGCGCGAGGATACCCACAAGATGGCCGAGGCCAACAAGGCGTTCGCCCATTACCGCTGGTAAGGACGGAGGACACAGACCAACATGGCAAGAAAAGTTTCTCTGGAAAATACCAGAAATATCGGCATCATGGCCCACATCGACGCCGGCAAGACCACCACGACGGAGCGTATTTTGTACTACACCGGCGTGAACTACAAGATCGGCGAGACCCATGACGGCACCGCCACCATGGACTGGATGGCCCAGGAGCAGGAGCGGGGCATCACCATCACCTCCGCCGCCACCACCTGCTACTGGAAGGGCACCAAGGATCAGTTCCCCCAGACCCGGATCAACATCATCGACACCCCGGGCCACGTGGACTTCACCGTGGAGGTGGAGCGCTCCCTGCGGGTGCTGGACGGCTCTGTCACCGTCATGTGCGCCAAGGGCGGCGTGGAGCCCCAGTCCGAGACCGTGTGGCGCCAGGCGGATCACTACAAGGTGCCCCGCATGATCTACGTCAACAAGATGGACATCATGGGCGCCGACTTCTACAACGTGCTGCACATGATCCACGACCGGCTCAAGGCCAACGCCGTGCCCATCCAGCTCCCCATCGGCAAGGAGGAGACCTTCAAGGGGATCATCGACCTGGTGGAGATGGACGCCGACGTCTACTATGACGAGATGGGCAAGGATATGCGTGTGGAGGAGATCCCCGCCGACATGATGGAGCTGGCCCAGGAGTACCGCACCAAGCTGGTGGACGCCTGCGCCGACATCGACGAGGAGATCATGGAGCTGGCCCTGGACGAGAAGCCCATCCCCACCGAGCTGCTCCGGAAGGCCCTGCGCCGCGGCACCATCGACAACCTGCTGGTGCCCGTCACCTGCGGCACCTCTTACCGCAACAAGGGCGTGCAGAAGCTGCTGGACGCGATTGTGGACTTCATGCCCGCTCCCACCGACATCCCGCCCATCAAGGGCGTGAACCCGGACACCGAGGAGGAGGAGGATCGCCCGTCCTCCGACGACGAGCCCTTCTCCGCCCTGGCCTTCAAGATCGCCACCGACCCGTTTGTGGGCCGTCTGTCCTTCATCCGGGTCTATTCCGGCACGCTGAACACCGGCACCCAGGTGCTCAACTCCACCAAGAAACAGAAGGAGCGCATCGGCCGCATTCTTCAGATGCACGCCAACCACCGGGAGGACATCGAGACCGTGTACGCCGGCGACATCGCCGCCGTCATCGGCCTGAAGAATTCCACCACCGGCGACACGCTGTGCGACGAGAAGCACCCGGTGATCCTGGAGTCCATGGAGTTCCCCGAGCCCGTGATCCGGGTGGCCATCGAGCCCAAGACCAAGGCCGGCCAGGAGAAGATGGGCATCGCCCTGATGAAGCTGGCCGAGGAGGATCCCACCTTCAAGACCTACACCGACGAGGAGACCGGCCAGACCATCATCGCCGGCATGGGCGAGCTCCACCTGGAGATCATCGTGGATCGCCTGCTCCGCGAGTACAAGGTGGAGGCCAACGTGGGCGCCCCCCAGGTGGCCTACAAGGAGACCATCAAGTCCGCCGTCAAGCAGGACACCAAATACGCCCGTCAGTCCGGCGGCAAGGGCCAGTACGGCCACGTCGTCCTGGAGGTGGAGCCCAACGAGCCCGGCAAGGGCTACGAGTTCCTCAACGAGATCACCGGCGGCGTGATTCCCAAGGAGTTTATCCCCGCCGTGGACGCGGGCATCCAGGGGGCCATGCAGGCCGGCGTGCTGGCCGGCTACCCGGTGGTGGACGTGAAGGTTCACCTGGTGTTCGGCTCCTACCACGAGGTGGACTCCTCCGAGATGGCGTTCAAGATCGCCGGCTCCATGGCCTTCAAGGAGGCCTGCCGCAAGGCCGGGGCCTGCCTGCTGGAGCCCATCATGAAGGTGTCCGTCATCGCCCCCGACGAGTACCTGGGCAACGTCATCGGCGACCTCACCAGCCGCCGCGGCCAGATCCAGGGCCAGGAGGCCCGGCCCGGCGCCACCCAGGTGGACGCGCTGGTTCCCCTGTCCGAGATGTTCGGCTACGCCACCGACCTGCGCTCCCGCACTCAGGGCCGCGGTCAGTACACCATGGAGCCCCACAGCTACGTGGAGATCCCCAAGAGCATCGCGGAAAAGATCATCGCCCAGCGCGGGCGGAAAGAGGACTAATCACGCCGCGTTTGTCGGCGTCACGCATTGCGTAAAATAGTAGTTGCAATTTCCCCCGCTATGGGATAGAATAATCCCATCATAGTTTTTTCTTTCACAATTCCAAACTTTAACCAGATTAAGGAGGAAACCCAAAATGGCCAAAGCAAAATTTGAGCGTACCAAGCCCCACGTCAACATCGGCACCATCGGCCACGTTGACCACGGCAAGACCACCCTGACCGCCGCCATCACCAAGTGGCTGGCCCTCCAGGGCTTCGCTGACTACAGCGACTACTCCAGCATCGACAGCGCCCCCGAGGAGCGCGAGCGCGGCGTTACCATCAACACCGCCCACATCGAGTACCAGACCGAGACCCGTCACTACGCCCACGTGGACTGCCCGGGCCACGCCGACTATATCAAGAACATGATCACCGGTGCCGCTCAGATGGACGGCGCCATCCTGGTGATTGCCGCCACCGACGGCCCCATGGCCCAGACCAAGGAGCACATCCTGCTGGCCCGTCAGGTGGGCGTGCCCGCCATTGTGGTGTTCCTGAACAAGTGCGACCAGGTGGACGACGAGGAGCTGCTGGAGCTGGTGGAGATGGAGGTCCGCGAGACCCTGTCCTTCTACGAGTTCCCCGGCGACGACATCCCCATCATCAAGGGCTCCGCTCTGAACGCCCTGACCAACGAGTCCGGCAACCCCGACGACCCCGACTTCGCCTGCATCAAGGAGCTGATGGACGCTGTTGACAGCTACATCCCCACTCCCGACCGCAAGGCCGACCTGCCCTTCCTGATGCCCGTGGAGGATGTGTTCACCATCACCGGCCGCGGCACCGTGGCCACCGGCCGTGTGGAGCGCGGCCAGCTGAAGGCGGGCGAGACCGTGGAGATCGTGGGCCTGTCCGAGGAGAAGAAGTCCACCGTGGTCACCTCCATGGAGATGTTCCGCAAGACCCTGGACTATGTTGAGGCCGGCGACAACGTGGGCTGCCTGCTCCGCGGCATCAACAAGGACGAGATCGAGCGCGGCCAGGTGCTGTGCAAGCCCAACTCCATCCACCCCCACACCAAGTTCGTGGGCCAGGTGTACGTGCTGAGCAAGGACGAGGGCGGCCGTCACACCCCCTTCTTCAACAACTACCGTCCCCAGTTCTACTTCCGTACCACCGACGTGACCGGCGTCATCACTCTGCCCGAGGGCACCGAGATGTGTATGCCCGGCGATAACGTGGACATGAACGTGGAGCTGATCACCCCCATCGCCATCGAGAAGGGCCTGCGCTTCGCCATCCGCGAGGGCGGCAGGACTGTCGGCTCCGGCGTCGTCATTGACGTGGCCGAGTAATCTGACGCACAGCGCAAACCAATCCCCCGCCCATCTGGGCGGGGGATTTTTTGTCCCTTTGTCACTTCCTCCGAAACTGTCAGCCCGCCCCCCTTGACAGCCGCCCCAGTTTCTGGTATGATCCTTTCTGCGATAAGGGAGTAATCAGCGGGGCTTCCCCGTTACCTGCGCCAACAGCATGGCGGCATTCCGCCTGGCCTGGTATGAAATGATGAGACTTATCCGCAGTTTAAGGCTGCGGGTAGGTCTTTTTTCTTTATCGCTTGTCCCTTCCCGATCATTCGACCCGGTTCTTTGGTATCATTAGATGGATCAAAAGGAGTGTTGCCCACATGAGCCAATGGTACGCCAAGTCCGACCGGCAGGTGCTGTCCGAGCTGGACACCAACCGCCAGTCCGGCCTGTCCCCCCGGCAGGCCCAGGAGCGGCTGGAGCGGTACGGCCCCAACAAGCTGTCCGGGGCCAAAAAGGAGCCCCTCTGGCTCCGCTTCCTCAACCAGCTCCGGGATCCCATGATCCTGGTGCTGCTGGCGGCGGCGGTGCTGTCCCTGATCTCCTCCGGCGGGGAGGACTGGGTGGAGGCCGTGATCATCCTGGTCATCGTGCTGGTGAACGCCGTCATCTCCATCTCCCAGGAGAACAGCGCGGAAAAGGCGCTGGAGGCCCTGCAAAAGATGTCCGCCCCCCTGGCCAAGGTCATCCGGGGCGGGGAGCAGATCCGGCTGGAGACGGACGCCCTGGTACCCGGGGATATCATCGTGCTGGAGGCGGGGGATCTGGTGCCCGCCGACGCCCGCATCCTGGAGTGCGCCAACCTGAAGGCGGACGAGTCCGCCATGACCGGCGAGTCCGTGCCGGTGAACAAGCAGGCGGCGGACGCCCTGCCGGAGGAGACGGTGCTGGGGGATCGGGTGAACATGGTGATCTCGTCCACGGTGATCACCAACGGCCGGGCCGTCTGCGTGGTGACGGACACCGGCATGAACACCGAGGTGGGGCGCATCGCCGGAATGCTGCTGGGGGAGAAGGACGGGGACACCCCCCTCCAGCGGAAGATGGCGGAGATCTCCAAAACCCTGTCCTTCGTGTGCCTGGCGGTGTGCGCCGTGATGTTCGGGGTGGGCCTGCTCTACCACCGGCCCATCCTGGAGATGCTGATGGCCGCCGTCTCCCTGGCGGTGGCCGCCATTCCGGAGGGGCTGCCCGCCATCGTCACCATCGTGCTGGCCCTGGGCGTGCAGCGGATGGTGAAACACAACGCCATCGTGAAGAAGCTGCCCGCCGTGGAGACCCTGGGCTGCGCCGGGGTGATCTGCTCGGACAAGACGGGCACCCTGACCCAGAACCGCATGACCGTCCAGCGGGTGTGGACCCCCGGGGACAAATACCGCCGGGACGCGCTCACCATCGGGGCGCTGTGCAACGACACGGTGCTCTCCCCCGACGGCAAGACCGCCGGCGACCCCACCGAGACCGCCTTTGTGGACGCGGCCCTGGCGGAGGGGCTGGACAAAAACGCCCTGGAGCGGGAGCTGCCCCGGGTGGCGGAGCTGCCCTTTGACTCCGACCGGAAGCTGATGAGCACGGTTCACCCTCTGAACGGGAAGTACCGGGTGATGGTGAAGGGCGCCCCCGACGTGCTGCTGTCCCGGTGCACCCGGGCGCTGTCCGGGGGGGAGGCGCCCCTGAACGCGGCCCTGGCCCGGGACGCCGCCGCCGCCAACGCCGACATGGCCGAGCACGCCCTGCGGGTGCTGGGCGTAGCCTACAAGGATATGGACGCGCTGCCCGGGGCGCTGACCTCGGAGACGCTGGAGACGGATCTCACCTTCGTGGGGCTGGTGGGCATGATCGACCCGCCCCGCATGGAAGTCAAGGACGCGGTGGCCCAGTGCTACGGGGCGGGTATCCGCCCGGTGATGATCACCGGGGATCACAAGCTAACTGCCGTGGCCATCGCCAGGGAGCTGGACATCTTCCGGGACGGCGACCTGGCCATCACCGGGGAGGATCTGGACTTCATGCCCCAGGAGCTGCTGGAGCAGGACGTGGACAAATTCTCCGTCTACGCCCGGGTGTCCCCGGAGCACAAGATGCGGATTGTCAAGGCGTGGCAGAAGAAGGGCATGGTGGTGGCCATGACCGGGGACGGGGTGAACGACGCCCCCGCCCTGAAGGCCGCCGACATCGGCTGCGCCATGGGCATCACCGGCACCGACGTGGCCAAGGGCGCGGCGGACATGATCCTCACCGACGACAACTTCGCCACCATCGTCAGCGCCGTGGAGCAGGGCCGGGGCATCTACTCCAACATCAAGAAGGCCATCCACTACCTGCTGTCCTGCAACATCGGGGAGATCATCACCCTGTTCCTGGCCACCCTGTTCAACTTCCACCAGCAGCCCCTGGTGGCTGTGCAGCTGCTGTGGCTCAACCTGGTGACCGACTCCCTGCCCGCCCTGGCCCTGGGCATGGAGCCGGTGGAGTCCACCGTCATGGAGGAAAAGCCCCGCCCGGCCTCCCAGCCCCTGTTTGACAGGGCGTTCTCCTTCCGGCTGGCGTGGCAGGGGGTGATGGTGGGCCTGCTCACCCTGGCAGCCTACTGGCTGGGGGAGTACGTGCTCAGCGACCCCAACCTGGCGGACGCCACCGCCAACACCATGGCCTTCGCCACGCTGACCTTCTGCCAGCTGTTCCACGCCTTCGACGTGCGAAGCGAGACCCAGTCCATCGCCCACCTGGGCCTGCTGTCCAACCCGGCCATGAACAAGGCGTTCCTGGTGGGCATGGGCTTGCAGCTTATCGTGCTGCTGGTTCCGCCCTTCCAGGCCATCTTCCGGGTGTGTTCCCTCACCGGGGTGGAGTGGCTGGTGGTGCTGGGCCTGTCCCTGGTGCCGCTGGCGATCTGCGAGATCGAGAAGGCCGTCCGGCGGGCCCGCGCCCGCGGATAAGCCGTCCGGGTTCCAAACGGCGGCGGGCCGGGGCGGTGTGTGCCTCGTCGGCCAGACCGTCCCACCCTGCAGCCGCAGCCGCACGCAAAAGCGGCGGGAGGAATGCTTCCTCCCGCCGCTTTGGTTGTATTCAGGCCCTCCCGGTCACTTCACGCGGGCCTCCTCCACGAAGGCCCGGTGGAGGAAGGTGACGATAGTGCCCCGGTTGCAAACCGTGTCGGGGCTGAATTTGCCGCCGCCGGTGCCGTTGGTGATCCCCAGATCCACCGCCCAGGACACCGCGTTGGCGTAGTACATACTGGCGGGAATGTCGGAGAAGCCGGCGCTACCCCCCTGAGGCCTGCCGAAGGCCGCCCAGATGTAGTCCATGGCCTGAGCCCGGGTGCAGAACCCGTCGGGGCCGCCGTTGGCGCTCAGGTTGGTGAGCATCCCCTTGGCGTAGGCCCAGCCCAGCGCGTCATAGGCGAAGTTCCCGGGCTGAACGCCCACCCAGGCGGGGGGCACATACTGGGAATTCTTCGGCTCCCCCATGGCCCGCCACAGGAAGGTGAGGATCTGGGCATGGGTGCAGCTCCGGGTGGGGGAGAACTGGGTGTCGGAGGTGCCGGTGGTGATATTGCCGGACACCGCCCAGTTCACCGCCTCCTCATAGAACGCCCCGGCGTCCACATCGGAAAAGCTCCCGGCATAGCCGGACAGGGCGGCGCGGAGCCTGTTCTGGTCAAAGGTATGGTAGGAGGCATAGTAGATGGGCCGGCAGTTTTTGTCCAGCACCACCACGGCGGGCATGGTGGCGGAACTCTGACCGTTCCGCCCGTCGCAGGCGTAGGTGATGTCCCAGAAGGCCAGGTTATAGGGGTTCTGGCTGGCGCTGGTGGCGGTGGCCGCCACATGGACGTAGGAGGGGTTGGCTGAGACATACTCCCGCACCTGATTGACCCCAGCCGTCCCGTCCAGCTTGATCTCCATCAGATAGATCCTGCCGTCCCGCACGCCCAGATCCGCCATCTCCGTCCGGGCGGCCTTGAGTGTGCGAAGGGTGATGCCGCAGCCCACGCTGCCCAGCACCAGTACCGACACGTCCGCCTCGGTGGCGCCCAGGGTGTATTCCCGGTCGTCAAAGCTGTAGCCGCTGGGGGCCAGCTCGTGGACGGTCAGGTTGGCAAAGTCGGTGTTCAGACCGGAAGCCGGGGCGGGGGTGGGCGTCGGCTCCGGGGTCGGGGTAGGCGTCGGAGTGGGGGTGGGCGCAGGGGTGGGGGCGGGCGTCGGCTCCGGGGTGGGGGTGGGCGCGGGCCCGGACAGGTCGGCGGGCTTCAGCCCGGTGGGGGCCAGGGTGAGGATACCGCTGTCATAGGCGGATTTGGTGTCGCTGTCATAGGTGTAGGCGTCGGTGGTGGCATTATAGTACCACCCGTTGGGCAAATTGTACCGCGGGGCGTAGATGGTGAAGCCGTTCCCCGTGGCGTTGGGCGATCCGGCCAGGAACCAGTCCCCCGACTGGCCCCGCTCGCTGTCGCAGGCGGTCAGATCCACCATGTAGCTTTGGCCGTTGACCCGGACGGTGTTCCACATATGATCGCCGGTGGTGCGGCCGGTGGCCTGATAGCACTCAATATCATTCGAGAAGGAGGACAGGTCGCACAGGTACTGGAACGCCTTAGAATAGCCCTCGCAGACGACGTTGGTCCGGGGATTGTTGTCGAACACGTTGATCAGCTGCCAGGGCGCGCCGTAATAGCTGCTGGATCTGGCGGCGTTGTGGTCGTACTCCACCTGGGCGCAGATGTAATCCCGGTAGGCCGCCAGCTTCTCGTAGTCGGATTTCCCGCTGTTCTGCGCCACCAGAGCCCGGGCGTTGCCCATGACGGCGGCGGCGGCCCTCGTCTTGTTGGTGTCGGGGGAATTGGGGCGGTAGGTGTTGGGGCTGCTGCCTTCCTGGGCATAGTCCTCGGTGGTGTGGCACTGGAAGGTCATCTCGCTCAGCCTGCCGCTGCTGTTATACCGGTAGCTGCTGGCCCAGCCCTTTGTCTTTTCAAACCAGTACTGCTCATAGGGGCACTCCAGCAGCAGGGCCAGCAGGATGGCCTCGGTATTGATGGAGATCCGGCTGGGCCCTGTGCGGTAGATGCCCAGGCCGCTGACATCGAGGGTAAATACCGAACTGTCCAGCTGCCCGTCGGCCACCTGGCGGAATTTCTCCTTCAGCAGGTTGTAAAGGCCCCGCTCCGCGGCGCTCAGCTTTCCGCCGGAATAGGCTGTGCTGTCCTCCCGATCCACGCAGTCTATGCCGCCATACTCCTCCAGCAGCTCTCCCCGGGGCCCCTGAGCGGCAAAAACCTGCCCGCTCAGGCCGAGGCACAGGCTGAACGCCAGAAAAAATGCCAGAATCCGTTTTTTCATGCTCCTCTCCTCTTTCCCATACAACAGTCAGGGTCTCGACCCCCATCGCCGCGTCCATGGACGCGGCGGCGGGCGCCTGCTGCCATTATTATACTTTATCAAATCGGCGGATACAAGAAGTTTTTTCCGACCCGCCTCCTCCGGATGGGTTTTTTTCACAAAAGCATCCGTTTTCCTGTTGATTTTTTGGGCGGATGAGTATATACTTTTGTATGGTTCTTTCCATCCCTAATTTACATTTCTGTTTGGAGGTCAACGTTCATGAAAGATTTATACGTCGTAAGCTGCTGCCGCACGGCGGTGGGCTCCTTCCAGGGCTCCCTGGCCAACACCCCCGCGTCCGATCTGGGCGCCGTGGTGGTGAAGGCCGCTTTGGAGCGCGCGGGGCTCAAGCCCGAGCAGGTGGACGAGCTGATGTTCGGCTGCATCCTCACCGCCGGCCAGGGCCAGAATCCCGCCCGTCAGGTGGGCGTGAAGGCCGGCCTGCCCTTCTCCGTGCCCGCCTACACCGTGGGCATGGTGTGCGGCTCCGGCATGAAGTCTGTCATCGAGGGCGCCCGGGCCATCCTGGCCGGGGACGCGGACGTCATCGTCTGCGGCGGCACCGAGAACATGACCATGGCCCCCTATTCCGTCCCCGCCGCCCGCATGGGCGCCCGCATGGGCAACACCAAGATGGTGGACACCATGGTGAACGACGGCCTGTGGGACGCCTATAACAACTACCACATGGGCACCACCGCCGAGAACATCTGCGACATCTGGGGCATCACCCGGGAGGAGCTGGACGAGTTCGCCGCTTCCTCCCAGCAGAAGACCGAGGCCGCCCAGGCCGCCGGCAAGTTCGTGGACGAGATCGTCCCCGTGATGGTGAAGAAGAAGAAGGAAATGGTGGAGTTCAAGGTGGACGAGTACCCCAAGGCGGGCGTCACCAAGGAGTCCGTGTCCAAGCTCCGGGGCGCCTTCCCCGTGGGCCCCGACGGCGTGGAGGACGAGGTCGTCCACACCTTCGAGCTCACCGGCGTCCATGAGGCCGACGCCCACAAGCACGTCCAGCGGGTCACCGCCGCCAACGCCTCCGGCATCAACGACGGCGCCGCCGCCATCGTGCTGTGCTCCGGCGAAGCGGTGGAGAAGTACGGCCTGAAGCCCATGGCCAAGCTGGTGAGCTGGGGCCAGGGCGGCGTGGATCCCAAGATCATGGGCGTGGGCCCGGTGCCCGCCTCCCGCGAGGCCATGAAGAAGGCCGGCCTGACCATCGACGACATCGACCTGGTGGAGGCCAACGAGGCCTTTGCCGCCCAGTCCATCGCCGTGGCCCGGGAGCTGCACTTCGATATGTCCAAGGTCAACGTGAACGGCGGCGCCATCTCTCTGGGCCATCCCGTGGGCGCGTCCGGCGCGCGGATCATCGTCACCCTGCTCCACGAGATGCAGAAGCGGCCCGAGGCCAAGCGGGGCCTGGCCACCCTGTGCATCGGCGGCGGCATGGGCGTCGCCACCATCTTCGAGAAGGTGTAATCCCACACCGACCGACCAATCCGCCACAGAAAGGAGACTGTAAAATGCCCTCTGAGAACGAAATGAAAAAGATTGAGCTGGCCACCCTGTATGAGCTCCGCCTGACCATTTCCGAAAGCGACAAGACGGACTATACCAAGGAGGAGCTTTTGCAGCTCCTCGACCAGATTGCGGTTGTGAAAAAGTAGTCCCTTCAGCCTGGGCGGGCGCAGGCCCGCCCAGGCCGCAATAAAATATATTTTGGGAGGTAAGTTTCAATCATGGCTAAAATTACATCTATCACCGAAGCCGCTGCCCTGATCAAGGACGGTATGACCGTTATGGTGGGCGGCTTTTTGGGCTGCGGCGGCCCGGACAAGCTGATGCACGCTCTGGCCCTGTCCGGCGTGAAGGATCTCACCGTCATCTGCAACGACGGCGGCCTGCCCGGCGGGCGCCTGCTGGGCGTGCAGGAGCTGATCCACAACGGCCAGGTCAAGCACCTCATCGCCACCCACATCGGCATGAACAAGGAAGTGGGCCAGATGATGAACGAGGGCACCATGAAGGTCACCCTGGTGCCCCAGGGCTCCCTGGCGGAGAAGATCCGCGCCGGCGGCTACGGCCTGGGCGGCGTGCTCACCCCCACCGGCCTGGGCACTCCCGTGGGCGTGGGCGCTGAGGATGCCTCCGGCACCGGCACCAAGGAAGCCATCACCATCGACGGCAAGGAGTACCTGCTGGAGCGGCCCATCCGCGCCGATGTGGCCTGCATCTACGGCTCCGTGGCCGACAAGTACGGCAACGTGAAGATCCACGGCACCGCCCGCAACTTCAACACCGTGATGGCCGCCGCCGCCGACACCGTCATCTGCCAGGCCGACGAGGTTGTCGAGATGATCGATCCCGACGAGGTTCTGATCCAGGGCGTCCTGGTGGACTATATTGTGGGAGGTAAGAACTAATGGAAAAGGGAATGATTAAGGGCTTTATCGCCAAGCGGGCCGCCAAGGAGTTCAAGGACGGCGATTTCGTCAACCTGGGCATCGGCCTGCCCACCATGATCCCCTCTTATTTGCCTGACGACGTCCACGTGATCCTGGAGGCCGAGCTGGGCATGGCCGGCGCGGGCACCAAGCCCGAGATCAACGACTTCAACGTGTGCGATGCGGGCGGATCCTCCTCCTCCGTGGCCGTGGGCGGCGCCTTCATCGACTCCGCCACCTCCTTCGGCCTGATCCGCGGCGGCCACGTCAACGCCACCGTGCTGGGCGCCCTCCAGGTGGACGAGAAGGGCAACCTGGCCAACTGGATCATCCCCGGCAAGATGGTGCCCGGCATGGGCGGCGCCATGGATCTGTGCGCCGGCGCCAAGAAGGTCATCGTCACCATGGAGCACACCCAGAAGGGCGCCCCCAAGATCCTGAAGGAGTGCACCCTGCCTCTGACCACCCAGACCTGCGTCACCAAGATCATCACCGAGATGTGCGTGATTGACGTCACCCCCGAGGGCCTGGAGCTGGTGGAGATCAACCCCGAGTTCACCGTGGAGCAGGTGCAGGCCGCCACCGAGGCCACCCTCATCGTCAAGGGTGAGCCCAAGAGCATGGTTGATTAAAGCATTTTTCTGAAACCGTAAGAACCCCCGCCATCGGCGGGGGTTCTTCTTGTGTAGAGGTCGACAATCCGCGGGGTCGTTCCACGGGTGTAGGGGAGGGGCTTGCCCCTCCCGGGAAAAGGGTTTCTGACCCTTCAAGACGGGAGGGGCAAGCCCCTCCCCTACCGTGCGGCCGGTTACGGCGCCGAGTGCGTTGTCATTTGGGGATATGGATGGTCAAAGTGATCTCGCTGTCCGTCTCCTCCCGGCCGCATTTCGCGTCCACCCCGGCGGACTTCATCACCGCCAGCCCCCGGTTCACCGTGTTCAGGAACAGCCGCACGTCCCGGATCTTATACACCGGCGTGGCCTTTTTCGGCAGCTTCCGCCCGCCGCAAAGCCGGTCGATGTACTCCTCCGTCTTGGCCACGTTGAGCTGGTGCTTCAGGATGTACTCCACCGCCAGACGCTGCCGCTCCGGGCTGTCCAGCCGGAGCAGCGCCCGGGCGTGGCGCTCAGTGAGGTGGTGGGAGCGGAGGGTGTCGATGACGTCCTGGGGCAGCTTGAGCAGCCGCAGCTTGTTGGCCACCGCCGACTGGCTCTTGCCCACCCGCCGGGCTGCCTCCTCCTGGGTGAGCCCGCCCTGCTCCATGAGGCGGCGCAGGGCGGCGGCCTCCTCCCACACGTCCAGATCCTTCCGCTGGAGGTTTTCCACCAGGGCCAGCAGCGCCGACATCTCCCCGTCCGCCTCCACCGGCAGGCAGGGCACCGCCGGCAGGCCTGCCAGCTTGGCCGCCCGCAGGCGGCGCTCTCCCGCCACCAGCTCCCAGCCGGTGGGGGTGCGCCGGACAGACAGGGGCTGGAGCACCCCCACCTGCTGGATGGACTGGGCCAGCTCCGCCAGCTCGTCGGGCTGGAACTCCCGCCGGGGCTGACCCGGATTGGGCCGGATGGCCCCCACCGGCAGATCCAGCACCTGCCGCTTGGACATCTTGGGAAAGAGGGACATAAAAACCGCCTCCCTGCTTTAGTATGTGGGCTTGTCCCCATCATACCGCCCGCAGGGAGGCGGATTCCATCGAAGGAGGGCGCGCCCCCGCAAAAAGGGGCGCGGACTGGATGGGGCCTTACCCCACCCCGCCGCTCTCCACGGGGCCGGGGGTGGGCTGGGGCTGGCGCTGAACCGCCAGCGCGCTCTGGTAGGCGGAGTATTTGGTGTAGAAGTCCGCCACGTCCAGCCCGTCCATGGCGGGGGCCCAGGTGAGCTCCGCCCCCTCCGCCAGGGGGGCCAGTTCCTGATCCAGCAGGTACTGGCGGCACTCGTCGGCGTAGCTCTGGAGATCCGCCACCTCCCCCCGGAGGATGATGTGGTAGCCGTAGCTGGACTCCACCAGCCCGGACATCTCCCCGGGCTTCAGGGCAAAGGACGCCTTCTCAAACTCGGGCACCATATCGCCGGGGACGGCGGTGTACCCGTCGGGGGCGCCCAGGGCGCCGCTCTCGTCCCGGCCGTCCTCGCTGAGCTCGTTCATCAGCCGGTCAAACTCAGCGGCCAGGTCGTCCGCCCCCTGGAGCTGGGCCAGGATCTCCTCCGCCTGCTTCTTTTTCTCCGCCACCTGCTCCGCGGGCAGGGGCTGGCGGTTGTCGTCCACCGTCTTGAACAGGATGTGCTTCACCTGGTAGACGTAGTTGTTCAGCATCTCGTCGCTGGCGGCGGGTATGAGGGCCTCCTCCACGTTGTCATAGTAGGCGCCGGTGAGGAACAGGTACTCCAGCGATTCGTCGGACAGGCCGAAAGCGTCCTTCAGCAGCTGGTAGTTGTCCTCGCCGTCCTGCTTCATGGCGTCCCTGGCGGCCTGCACCTGGGCGTCGGTGGGCAGGCAGCCCAGCTCCGCCGCCCGCTGCCGCAGGACGGTGTAGTAGGCGGCGATATTGGCGGCGCTGTTGACCATGAGATCCGCGAAGGTGTCCTCCCCGTTGGGGTCGGGCTTGTCGGTGAGCTGGAGGCCGAACATTCCGTACTGGGACATGAAGTTGCCGCAGCTCATGCCCAGCCAGTACAAAACCAGATCCGCGGGCAGCTGGGTGCCGTTGATGGTGAGCAGGGTGTCCGAGCCGGACAGTCCGGCGGAGAAGGCCAGCGCGTCCTGGGACAGATCCACCTCAATGGTGGGGGTGGGGGAGGGATCCCCCGAGGGCTGGGCGGAGGGCAGGCCGGGGGAGCCGGCGGGGTCGCCGCCCGTGGGCTTGCCGGACAGATCGCAGGCGCACAGGGACAGGGCCAGAGCCCCGGACAGAGCCAGGGCCGCGAGACGTTTCCAGTTTTTCATTTCATACTCCAATCGTGAGATCATAGATTTGTCAGGTGTCAGCGGACACAGCAATTATACACCACCGGGCCGGAAACTGCAACTCAGGGCTCAGCGGCGGCCAGCAGGGCTGCGTACCGCTCCACCGCCTGGGCGGCCACCCGCAGGGGATCCTCCCCCTTCTTCAGCTTCAGGCTGAGGGCGGGCTTCTCCTCCGGGACGAACACCATCCGCCCGGGGTACTGCCCCGCCAGGGCGGCGATGGCCTTCAGGTCGAAGCTGTCCAGCAGGAAGGACAGCGCCCCCGCCTTCTGGGTGATCTCGGTGATGGCGCACGCCGCCGCCTGCCCCCGGAGCAGGGCCACGGAGATCAGGTTGTTCACCTGCCGGGGCGGGTCGCCGAAGCGGTCGATGAGCTCGTCGGTCATGTCGTCCGCGTCCTCCGGGGTGCGGATGCGGGCGATGCGGCGATAGAGATCCATGCGCTGCTCCGGGGAGGGCACGTATTTGTCCGGGATGGAGGCCGCCACCGTCAGATCCACCGCGCACTCCGCCCGGTGGGCGGGGGCCTCCCCCTTCTCCTCCAGCACCGCCTCCTCCAGCAGCTTGAGGTACAGGTCGTAGCCCACGCTCATGAGGAAGCCGGACTGCTCCGGGCCCAGCAGGTTGCCCGCCCCCCGGATCTCCAGATCCCGCATGGCGATCTTGAAGCCGGAGCCGAACTCGGCGTACTCCCGGATGGCGCTCAAACGCTTGGCCGCCACCTCGGTGAGCACCTTGCCCGCCCGGTAGGTCATATAGGCGTAGGCCCGCCGGGGGGAGCGGCCCACCCTCCCCCGGATCTGGTGGAGCTGGGCCAGCCCCATCTTGTCCGCGTCCTCGATGATGAGGGTGTTCACGTTGGCGATGTCGATGCCCGTCTCGATGATGGTGGTGCACACTAAAATGTCCACCTCGCCGTCGGACACCCGGGTCATCACGTCGTTGAGCTCCTCCTGGCTCATCTTGCCGTGGCCCACGGCGATCTCCACATCGCCTCCCAGCATCTCCTTGATGCGGGCGGCGGTGCGGCCGATGGTGTCCACCCGGTTGTGGAGGTAGTACACCTGCCCGCCCCGCTCCAGCTCCCGGCGCATGGCGTCGCACAGCACCGACCAGTCGTGCTCCAGCACGTAGGTCTGCACCGGCTGGCGGCTGGCGGGGGGCTCCTCGATGGCGGACATATCCCGGATGCCGGACAGCGCCATGTTCAGCGTCCGGGGGATGGGGGTGGCGGACAGGGTGAGCACGTCCACCTGCCGGGAGATCTCCTTCAGCCGCTCCTTGTGGGTGACGCCGAAGCGCTGCTCCTCGTCCACCACCAGCAGGCCCAGATCCTTGAACCGCACGTCCTTTTGCAGCAGCCGGTGGGTGCCGATGAGCACGTCCACCGAGCCGTCCTCCACCCCGGCCAGGGTCTTTTTGATCTGGGCGGGGGTGCGGAAGCGGCTCACCAGGTCGATCTCCACCGGGTACTTGGCGAACCGGCCCCGGGCGGTGAGGTAGTGCTGCCGGGCCAGCACGGTAGTGGGCACCAGAATGGCGGCCTGCTTGCCGTCCAGCACGCACTTCATGACGGCCCGGAGGGCCACCTCCGTCTTGCCGTAGCCCACGTCGCCGCACAGCAGCCGATCCATGGGCCGGGGGGCCTCCATGTCCCGCTTGATCTCGCCCACGGAGCGGAGCTGATCCTCCGTCTCATCGTAGGGGAAGTCGTCCTCGAACTCCTTCTGCCAGGGGGAGTCGGGGGCGAAGGCGTACCCCGGCTGCCGCTGCCGCTGGGCGTAGAGCTGGATCAGCCCCTTGGCCAGATCCTTCACCGCCTTCCGGGTGCGGGCCTTGGCCTTCTCCCAGTCGGTGCCCCCCAGCTTGGACAGCTTTTTCTTTTCCGGGTCGTCCCCGCCGCCGATGTATTTGGAGATGGCGTCCAGCTGGGTGGCGGGGACGTAGAGGGTGTCCGTGCCGGCGTAGGCCAGCTTGACGTAGTCCTTGTCCACCCCGTCCACCTGCATCTTCACCATGCCCACAAAGCGGCCGATGCCGTGGTGCTCGTGCACCACCAGATCCCCGGGGGTGAGGTCGGTGAAGGAGTCCACCTTCCGCCGATCCGCGGCGTGCTTCAGCCGCCTGCCCTTCCGCCGGGGCTCGTTCCCCCCCTCGGTGAGCACGGCGTAGGGGCAGCCGATGTAGTCAAACCCGGCGGACAGCCCCCCCACGGCGATGGTGATCCCTCCCGGCTGGGGCAGGGCGTGGAGCTGGAAGTCCACGGCGGAGCGGATCTTCCGCTCCCGGAGGAGGGCCTGCAAATTCAGCGCCCGCTGCTCGCTGCCCACCAGCACCACCGCGCCGGTGTTGGCGGACTGGAGCTGGGTGAGGTCGGCACACGCCGCGTCCAGGCTGGCCCCGAAGGAGGGGAGCTGCCGCCCCTGGGCGGTGAGCACCGCCTTGGGGGGCAGGGGGGTGGCGGAGGTGGTGAAGGAGTCCAGGAAGCACAGGGCGTGCTCGGACAGCTGGGCCATCAGATCGTCCATGCCGGCGGCAAAGACGGCGTGCTTCCCCTCCACCTTCCCGCTCTCCAGCAGGGTTTTCACGTCCTCGTTGAGCTGCCACAGCCAGTTTTTGCCCCGCTCCGCCACCCGGCTGGACTCGGACAGGCACACGATGGCGTCCGTGGGCAGGTGGTGGGCGGCGGTGGCCAGGGCCTTGTACCGGGCGGGGAGGCGGCTGTCCCCCAGCCGCTGCCACTGTCCGTTTTCGTCCTTCACGGGGAGCAGCTCGCTGACCGGCAGGAACTCCGCTTTGTCCAGCCTGCCCGTCCGCCGCTGGGTGGACACGTCGAACAGGCCCATGGAGTCCACGTCCCGATCCCAGAACTCCACCCGCACCGGGCTGTCCAGGCCGGGGGAAAACACGTCTAAAATGCCCCCCCGCAGGGCGAACTGGCCGGGGCCCTCCACCTGCTGGCACCGGGTATAGCCCAGGGCCGCCAGCCGGTCGGCCAGCTCCTCCGGGTCGTAGCTGGCGGACACGTCGATCTCCACCACATGGGCGGCCAGCTCCCCGGGGGGCAGGGTGCGCTGGAGCAGCCCCTCCACCGTGGCGGCGATGAGGGGGGCCTTCCCCCGGGCCATGGCCCGGAAGGCGGCGATGCGCTGGTGCTCCCACTGGCGGGAGGCCACCGCCCCCTCGTGGAACAAAAACTCCCGGGCGCAGATCAACGTGGCGGGCACGCCGGTCAGCGCCGTCACGTCGGCGGCGAGACGCTGGCATTCCCCCTCGTCGGCGCACACCAGCACCACGGGCGCTCCCAGCCGGGTGAGCAGCCCGGCGGCGAAGTGGGCCCGGTGAACGGGGGACAGGCCGGACACCTCCACCGGCGAGCGCCCGCCCTCCAGGGCGGCCTCCAGCCGCTGGTATTCCGGCACCGTCTCTAAAATTTTCAGAAGCTCTTTCATGGAGGCGACCTCAATTAAACCGGTTCATGGCCTTCTGGGGGCCGTCCTTCAGCAGGCAGGCCGCGGCCTCCGCCGCCCGCTCCGCCGCCTCGTCCAGCACCCTCCGATCCTCCCCCTGGAGCCTGCCCAGCACCCAGTCCGCCATGTCGTAGTCCGGATGGGGCTTGCCCCCCACGCCGATCTTGATCCGGGGGAACTGATCCGTGCCCAGGTGCTGGATGACGCTTTTCAGGCCGTTGTGCCCTCCGGCGGAGCCCCCCGTCCGGAGGCGCAGCTTGCCCAGGGGCAGATCCACGTCGTCCGAGATCACCAGCACCTGGGCCGGGGGGATGTGGTAGAACCGGGCGGCCTCGCCCACCGCCTCGCCGGACAGGTTCATATAGGTGGCGGGCTTCATCACCAGCGCCCCCTGGCCCCCCACCTCCGCCTGGGCGGTGAGGGCCTTGAACTTCACCCGGCTGATCCGGAACTGTCCCTTGTCCGCCAGGGCGTCCACGGCCAGAAAGCCCGCGTTGTGGCGGGTGCCGTCATACTTGTCCCCCGGGTTGCCCAGGCCCACAATGAGCCAGGACACCGGGCGCTTTTTTTGAAACAGCATGGGAATCAACCTCCTGAAAAGGGCACAACCGCTCCGGGGCTTGCGCCCCGGAGCGGGTTTTCTCTCTATATGGGTTGGAGCCGGACGGAGCGTCAGCACCACAGCTTGGACACGGAGCGCTCCTCATAGATCCGCTCGATGGCCTCGGCGAACAGGTGGGCCACGGACAGGTACTTGATCTTGGGGCACAGCTCCGCGATGTTCTCCTTGGGCTGGATGGTGTCCAGGAACACCACCTCGTCCAGCACGGAGTCGTTGATGCGCTGGATGGCGGGGCCGGACAGCACGCCGTGGCTGGCGCAGGCGGTGACGGACTGGGCGTGGCCGATCTCCACCAGGGCCTTGGCCGCGTGGCACAGGGAGCCGCCGGTGTCCACCATGTCGTCCAGCAGGATGACGTTCTTGCCCGTCACGTCGCCGATGATGTTCATCACCTCGGAGGAGTTGGCCTTCTGGCGGCGCTTGTCCACGATGGCCATGGGCATATCCAGCTTCTGGGCGAAGGAGCGGGCCCGGGCCACGCTGCCCACGTCGGGGGACACCACCATGGTCTGCTCGTGCACCGGGGCGAAGCGGCGGAAGAAGTGATCCACAAACACGGGGGAGCCCATCAGGTTGTCCACCGGGATGTCGAAGAAGCCCTGGATCTGGTTGGCGTGCAAGTCCATGGTCAGCACCCGATCCGCCCCCGCCCGGGTGATCAGGTTGGCCACCAGCTTGGCGGAGATGGGATCCCGGGGCTTGGTCTTGCGATCCTGCCGGGCGTAGCCGAAGTAGGGCACCACGGCGGTGATCCGGCCGGCGCTGGCCCGCCGGAGGGCGTCTATCATGATCAGCAGCTCCATCAGGTTGTCGTTCACCGGGGTGCTGGTGGACTGCACCACGAACACGTCGGAGCCCCGAACCGTCTCAAAGATGGAGACAAAATTTTCTCCGTCGGAGAACGCGCCGGTCTCGGCGTTGCCCAGGGGGATGCTGAGCTCCTTGCAGATGCCCTGGGCCAGAGCCTTGTTGGAGCTGCCGGAAAAAATTTTCAAATCCTTGCCGTGTGAGATCATGCTTCGCAACTTCCTCTCTTAAATCAGTCGTCTTTGTTGAGTGGGAATATTGTCAATCCAAGCCGGATTTCAGCACAAAAGAAGGTTGGGTGCCGTCGGAAGCATTATATCAGATATCCAGAAGTTTTGAAAGGTTTTTTCAGATTTTGGCCAAAATGTCCCATTTCACCAAAATCCTGCCGAAAAAAGGGGAGGAAGCGGTGAAAATGTCGAGATTCCGGGGATCAGCCCCGGGCGGCGGCGGGCAGCCACCGCTGGATGCGACGCATCCGGTGGAGGTGCACTACCTCCAGGGTGGCGCAGAACTTGTCCGCCAGATTCACCGCCACCGCCACCTGGGAGCGGGGCAGGTGCACCGCCAGGGGGAACATATGGGACACGATGGCGTTTTTCTCCTTCTCGCTCAGATCGGGGCACAGGGCGGCGGCGTTGCGCAGGGCGAACTCCGGGTGATCCAGGCACTGGTTCCCCGGGTGGGCGGAGCGGTCGGCGGGGTCGTAGAGGTACAGGTCGTGGAGCAGGCCCGCCCGGGCGGCGGCCCGGTAATCCCAGCCGAAGTACCGGGCCAGTCGGAAGGCCACATAGGACACAAACAGGCAATGGTCAAAGCAGGTGGTGGAGTAGTGCCGCTGCCACTGCTTCATGGAGGCCACCTCCCGGGTGTCCAGCAGGGGGGCCACGCACTCCAGAAAGGCGGCGGTATTCAAATCGTGTTTGGACATAGAGAAAAACTCCTTTAATTGGTATCGCGAAAAGACTTCCCTATGGAAAGGGGAGAGGTCGCATCTGTATCTTGACACTTGGCCCGCGTCTGTCAGGCCGTACATTGACATTATAGCAGGCCGGATCCGTTTTGTCAGCAGTCTTTTCCCATGTTTTAAAAGGAATTTTTGACGAAAATTTCCTCCCTTGACAGGTCAGTGCTCCTATGGTATGATAACTGTACTAATACAGATAGGACACTATGGAAGGGAGGCGGGGCCATGCTCAGCCTGAACTACCGGGACAGCCGCCCCATCTACGAACAGGTGCGGGACGGGCTGCGCCGTCTCATCATCACGGGGGCCATCCCGCCGGGGGATAAGCTGCCCTCGGTGCGGGCCATGGCGGGCCAGCTGGCCATCAACCCCAACACCATCCAGCGGGCCTATGAGTCCCTGGAGCAGGAGGGCTACGCCTACTCGGTGCCGGGGAAGGGGAGCTTCGCCGCCCTGCCCCGGGATGTCACCGACAAGCGCCGGGAGGAGCTGCTGGAAAAGCTGGACGCCATCGTGCAGGAGCTGGACTACCTGGGGATGAGCCGGGAGGACGTGGCCCGCCGCTGCGCCGGGCGGGGAGAGGAGGAACCGCAATGATTGAAGTGAAAAACGTGGTCAAGAGCTTTGACGGCTTCCACGCCCTGGACGGGCTCACCATGACGGTGCCCAAGGGGGCCATCTACGGTCTGGTGGGCCCCAACGGGGCGGGCAAGTCCACCATCCTGCGCCACCTGTGCGGGGCCTACCGGCAGGATTCCGGCGAGATCCTGCTGGAGGGGGCGCCCATCTACGAAAACCCCGCCGTGAAGCGGCGCATGGCGGGCATCCCGGACGAGCTGTACTACTTCAACTCCGCCTCCACCCGGGACATGATGAAGTTTTACCGGGGTATGTACCCCTCCTTCGACGGGGAGCGGTACGAAAAGCTGAAGGCGGCCTTCCCCGAGGTGGACGAGAAGCGGCCCATCCGCCGCCTGTCCAAGGGGATGCAGAAGCAGGCCGCCTTCTGGCTGGCCCTGAGCTGCAGGCCGGACTACCTGCTGCTGGACGAGCCGGTGGACGGGCTGGATCCGGTGATGCGGCGGCAGGTGTGGTCGCTGCTCATGGGGGACGTGGCGGAGCGGGGCACCACGGTGGTGGTGTCCTCCCACAACCTGCGGGAGCTGGAGGATGTGTGCGATCACGTGGGCATCCTGAACCACGGCAGGGTGGCGCTGGAGCGATCCCTGTCCGAGCTGCAGGGGGGCACGGTGAAGCTCCAGATCGCCTTCCCCACGGACGATCCCCCCGCCCTGCCCGAGGGGGTGCAGGTGCTCCACACCGATCACACGGGGCGGGTGTACACCTACATCGTCCGGGGAGGCTCGGAGGAGGTGGAGGCCCGCTTCAAGCCCCTGAACCCGCTGTTTCTGGAGGCTCTGCCCCTGACGCTGGAGGAGATCTTTATCTATGAACTGGGAGGTGAGGACTATGCGGTCCGGGACATCGTTCTTTGACAAAACCATTTTCAAGAAAACCATCCTGCGGTTCTGGCCCCTGTGGGGGGCGTATCTGGTCATCTGGCTCATCGCCCTGCCGCTGAACGGGGTGATGCTGCTGCGGATGGACGCCTACGACCTGAACGGCTACAGCGGCGGGTATGTGCGGGACTTCGCCTACAACCGGGTGCCCCAGACAGCGGAGGAGTTCGGCCTGACCATGGCGGTGGTGTTCGGCGTGCTGTGCGCCATGGCGGTGTTCAGCCACCTGTACAACGCCCGGCCGGCCAACTTCTTCGGCGCCCTGCCCGTCCGGCGGGAGGGGCTGTTCCTCACCCACTACCTGGCGGGGCTGTCCTTCCTCCTCGTGCCCAACGTGGTGATCTTCCTGCTCACCCTGCTGGTGGAGGCGGCGGGGGCAGCGGTGTTCTGGCCGGGGCTGCTGTTCTGGCTGGCGGTGACCTGCGGCGAATCGTTCTTCTTCTACTCCCTGGCGGTGTTCTGCGCCATGTTCACCGGGCACATTCTGGCCCTGCCTGTCTTTTATGGGATCGTCAACGCCCTGGTGGCGGCGGTGTTTACTCTGATGGAGGTGGTGTTCCACGCATTCTACTACGGCTTCAGCGGCTTTACGGAGGGGGCCGGCATGGTGGTCAAGTGGCTCACGCCGGTGGTGCAGCTGGAGGAGAAGGTGTCCGCCTTCTGGCACTGGGTGGACGAGGCCGCCCAGGTGTCCGGCGGCGAGCGGGTGCTGGAGCTCCAGGGCCTGGGGACGGTGGGCGTGTACGCCGCCGCGGCCCTGGCGCTGACAGTGGGCGCGTTTTTCCTCTACCGGGCCCGGCGGCTGGAGAGCGCCGGGGATGTGGTGTCGGTGCGGCCCATGCGGCCGGTGTTCAAGTACGGCGTGGCCCTGTGCGCCGGGCTGGCCTTCGGCATGGCCACCGTGATGTTCACCGGCGGCGGGGAGATCATGCTCATGATCGCCATCGTGGTGTGGGGGCTCATCGGGTACTTCGCCGCCCAGATGCTGCTGGACAAATCCTTTAAGGTGTTCGGCAAGTGGAAGGGCGCGGTGGCGGTGGCGGCGGTGTTCGCGGCCCTGTTCCTGGTGGTGGGCTTCGACCTCACCGGGTTTGAGACCCGCGTCCCCGGCCCGGACAGCGTGGCCAGCGTGGAGGTCTACGGCTTCCACGCGGTGTACCTGGGGGACAGCGGGGACAGCTTCGGGCAGGAGCTGGACGACCCGGAGCTGCTCAAGCTGGTGAACCTCCTCCACAAGGAGGCGGTGGCCCAGCGGGACGAGGAGCGGCAGACCCAGGCTCAGCTGGGCGGCGTCAGCACCCAGCTGATGCTGGACTACCACCTGAAGGGGGGCGGCACCCTGTCCCGGCGGTACAGCCTGTGGATCAACCCGGACGAGGCGGATCAGGAGGGCACCGCGGCCTGGGCCATCCAGCAATTCTACGACAACCATGAGCTGTACTGGGAGGTCTACGGCTTCGCCCAGCTGGAGGAGGCCATGGCGGGCGGTGTGCGGCTGGATCGCGTGGAGCTGCACCGCTACGACGAGGAGACCGGGATGAAGACGGACGGCTACCTCTACGCCGGGGACGCCCGGGCGCTGCTGGCGGCGGTGAAGGAGGACTTCTTCGCGGGCCGCATCGGCGTGCGCCGGGTGGACGACGAGGCGCGCTGGCACGGCGGGCCGGAGGAGGACTCGCTGGAATTCTGCTCCGGCGACGCGCCGGAGGGCGGGTATTACACCGTGCAGATCGCCCTCCAGGACACGGCCTCCAGCACCCGGGCGGCGCTGGAGGGAATGGCGGATCGCATCGAGGGGGACGGGCAGGGGGGCTGGATGGACGGCTTCCCGGCCACCGAGGCGGGGTGACGGAAACTCCTTGCGCTTCCCCTTCGGCTGTGCTATAATGGAGCCAGAAGGAGGTGCTTTCCATGGGCATGACAGATAAACAATTCCAAAGCTGGGTGCGCTTCCTGCTGGGCAGCCTGAAGGATGCCGTCCAGGAAACCGATCCGGAAAAGAAGGAAGCCAAGATGGCGGAGATCATGGAAAACCTGCAAAAGACGCTGGAGGACTAAACGAGGCGCCGGGGTTGCCCCCGGCGCCTTTTTTTGCTATAATAAAAGTAAGAGGTTCTCTCCGCCCCGGGGCGGGGAGAACAAATATTCCGCTATGATTAGGAGGCCGCGCCATGCCGGGAAAAGAGGAATTCATCCAGATCTATCAGGAGCACATCCACCGGGAGGGCAGCGCCGAGCTGCTGGACTACCTGGAGAACAAGAGCGACTTTTTCACCGCCCCCGCCTCCGCCCGATTCCACGGCGCCTGCGCCGGCGGTCTGTGCCAGCACAGTGTCAACGTGTTCCGCTGCCTGGAGGCCTACCTGGCCCGGGAGCGGGTGAAGGAGGTCTACGGGGTGGATTACCCCATGGAGTCCGCCGCCATCGCCGCCCTGCTCCATGATGTGTGCAAGGTGGGCCTGTATAAGCCGGGGTTCCGCAACGTGAAGGACGACGCCACCGGCAAGTGGGAGCGGGTGCCCTCCTACAGCTACGAGGACAAGCTGCCCTACGGCCACGGGGAGAAGTCGGTGTACATTATCTCGGGCTTCATGCGCCTCACCCGGGACGAGGCCATGGCCATCCGCTGGCACATGGGCTTCTCCGGCCCGGAGGACGACCGGATGGTGGGGCAGGCCCTCCAGCAGTACCCCCTGGCCTTCGCCCTGGCCACGGCGGACATGGAGGCGTCCTACTTCCTGGAAAAGAATTGACTACAGCCTCCGTCTCAGCGGATATGGAGGCGTCCCGCTCCCTGGAGGGGAAACGAGAAAGGCCCCGCCGCGAACGCGGCGGGGCTTGCGATTATTTCTGGAGCTTGGAGAACGCCCCGCTGTTCATGCCGAGGCCGAACTCACCCGGCTCGTCCTTGCCGGTGTAGCCCTTCTTGAAGTTCAGGCTGCCCTGGGCCACCTCCAGCTTGTAGATGGGGGAGTACTCGTTGGACTGCTCCGTCTCGGTGGCGCCCATCTCCTTCACATCGTCCCAGGTGAGCTCCTGGTAGTCCTTGCCGTTGTAGACAACCTTGAAGTTCTCGGCGGCGTCCTTGCGCACGTCCACCCGGCACACCACGCCCCCTTCCTTGGCCATCTTCTCCTCCTCGGAGAAATCCACGTGCCGGTCGCCCTCGAAGTTCTTCTGGAAGGGCACCCACACGGACACGGAGAACTGGTCGCCGGAGCCCTTCTCGCTCTTGCGGATGGTGAAGTAGCAGGCCACGTATTTGGCGTCCTCCCGGATCTCGTTCTGGGTGCCGGTGAAGTTCACCTCCCAGCCCCAGCCGGCCAGGTCGTTGACCGAGGTCTGGCCCAGCTCGATGGTGTGGTCGTCGATGGTGATCTCCATGGGCATATCGGGCTTGCCGACGCTGTCACAGGCGGTCAGGCCCAGGGCCATGATCAGGGCCAGGGCCAGCAGGGTTGCGCGCTTGATCAGATTCATATGATTTTCTCGCTCCTTTTACAGATGGTGTGATCCGGGGGCGCTGTCCGGCGGGTTCCGGCGCCCGCTTATGTATCGGCGGGAAACGGGGAGGGATAAGCGCACCCCGTTTTTTATATGTCCTGGCGGCAGCCCTTGGGGACATTTTTTGTCCGGTCGGCAAAGGGCCCCCGCCGCAAAACGGGGGCCCTTCCTGTCTAATAAATGGAGTCCAGAATCTCAATGGCCTGGGCCACGGCGTGCTGGTCGCAGCGGCCCAGGAGGGAGGCGCCCCGCTCCGCCATCCAGTCCTTCACCTCCGGCGCGCAGTTGGCCGGGGCGAAGGGGATGGCGGACAGCGCCAGCATGGGGATGTCGTTCTGGTTGTCCCCCATGCAGTAGAAATGCTTCGGATCGATGTGGAGCAGCCCGGCCGCCCGGGCCGCCATGGAGCCCTTGTGGCAGCCCTTGGCGGTGAGCTCCAGCAGGTAGGGGTTGGAGAAGATGGCCTCGAAGCTGTCCCCCCAGCACCGCAGCAGATGGGCCTGCACCGCCAGCAGATAGGCGTGCTCCTGCTCCAGCAGCACCTTCACCCAGGGGGTGGGCATCTCCCCGATGGGGCAGGGGATCTGGATCCCCCCCACCTTGTTCAGATGGGCGGTGGTGACGGCGTTGGGGTTGTGGACGTAGATCTCCTCCCCGTGGTAGGCCTCCACCGCCAGATCGGGGAACACCCGGCACAGCTGGGCCAGACGGGCCGGGGCCTCCCCGTCCAGGTGGGTTTCCACCAGACAGCGATCCGCCTGATAGTCGTACAGCATGGCACCGTTGGACAGCACCACCGGGGCGTTGAGCTCCAGCTGTTCCCGCTCGATCTGGGGGGTGAAGGTGCGGTGGGCCCGGCCGGTGGCGATGGAGAAGCGGCCGCCGTTCTGGACGAAGTAGTGGATGGCGGCGCGGTTTTCCGGGGAGACGGTGTGGGCGGTATTATATAAGGTGTCGTCGTAGTCGGAGTAGAACAGCACGCCGCTGAATTTGCCCACAGGATCGCCGCCTTTCTTTTGTCAGGCGATATCCTCGCCCGAGCTGATTGGCCGTCTCCCCCCGCCTTCGGCGGGGGGAGACGCATATTCTTTAGGCGATATCCTCGCCCAGAATGTATTTGCGCGTAGAATCCAAGTTATAGAGCGCGATGCAGACGATCACCGTCAAGATGCCGGAAACGCCCACAGTGATGCCGTTATAGAGGAAGGAGTAAAACCACTCATTGGTCATGGTGAGGCCCAGGAAGGTCTCGGGCATATATTCGCCCCAGATGGTGGCCCCGGTGACTAACACACAGGCAAAGCGGCCCAGGCAGCCCACGATGGAGCCCACCACAACGCCGGGCATTCCTTTCTTGTGGCCGAGTCCGGCAAGGCCAATGAGAGCGATGGCCAGGATATAGTCGCCAAAGATAGACTGCCAGCCTACGACCTCGCCGGACAGCATGAAGTCCAGCACCCCCATCACAAGGCCCGCCAGCAGGCCGTCCGCCACGCCCCAGCGCAGAGCGTACACGATGATGGGGAGCATCATCAGGGAGACAGAGCCGCCATTGGGCAGGTGCCCAAACTTCAGCGCCCCCAGCACCTCGCCGGCGGCGATCATGATGGCCCCCTCGGACAGGGCGCGGATCACATTGTGTTGCTTGTTCATTGTCATTCCTCCTGAAATAAGTATACCGCAATGCAAACGGTGCAATGCGGTAGCGGGAGAGACGACAACGGCCCGGTTTGTCGAATTCACTTCCTACGCCGGCATTACCCGGATCAGGTACGAGGGACCGGAGACTGCGCTTTGTCTCGCATCACAGCCGGGGATGACCCCCAGCGCCCCTGTGATATTCCATTCACTATGCGGTTGTCCCTATTGTAGCGGAAGCGGGGGGCAATGTCAATCATTCGACGGAAATTGATTTTGCGTATTTCCCGCGCGAAATGCGGGGCGGGCCGGCGGGGACAACCACGGATCGGTGGGAATAACCGCAGGCCGGTGGGGACACCGGCCCTTGCCGCACGCCTTGGCAAAAGGGCGAAAATCCGGGGTAATTTTTGGGGGTTTTGCCAAGTACACCAGAAAATGTGCCTCACTCCCCCCAGATCCGCCAAAGGACAACAAGATATGCCTCAAAGATTTGGCGGTTTGTCCAGCGGCCGGAAAATCGGGGCTTGACGGACGGGACAAATAGGTGTAGGATAGCACTGTAACCATTTTGTAACTCTTACGTTTCTTTTGTAACTGGATGCAGGATGGGCGGATACCCCAATCTCAACAGGAGGGACAGCCGTGAAGCGCACACACGACAGCCGCGAACCCAAGGACGCGGCCACAGAGAGACCTGACGTGAGAGGCGAGAGCGACACCAAAGAAACCCTGGGGGGCGGGAAGGAGACCTCCTCCGCGCCCCAGTCTTGGAAGCAGTATATCGACCAGGCCATGCCCGTCCATGGGCAGGCAAAGCCGGAGCCGGAGCCCATCCCGTCCAAAACGGAGCGGCAGACAGGCCCCGGCGGAAAGGAGGCGGCCCTGGCCGCCTGGGCCAAGCTCCGCCGGAAAGCGGAGGAGGCGGGGAAATCCGCCCTCCACGCCGCCGGGGAGGGCTGGGACAAGGTGAACGGAACCGCCGGCGGGGGCCTGAAGCGGGTGAGCCGGGGCGCGGGCAGGATCCGGGATATGGTGGCCCGGCACCCGGTGTCCCCTCTGCTGTACGCCACCGTGGCGGCGGCGGTCATCTGCTGGACTGCCTTTAAGGGCAACTACGTCCGGGCCTACGTCATGGAGGTGGACGGCCAGGAGGTGGGCCTCGTCACCAACGAGGACGAGGGCAAGGCCATCGTGTCCAACGTGGAGACCCGGGCCGCCAGCGTGCTGGGCGAGGACTACGACTACGAGCCCCAGGTCACCTTTACCCCGGCCTACGCCGCCCCCGCCGCCCTGAGCGACGCCGGGGAGGTGGAGGAGACCCTGTTCCAGGACGTGGGGGCCTATATGACCGCCTACGCCATCTCGGTGGACGGGGTGGAGATCGGCACCGCCGCCGACAGCGGGGAGCTGCACCGGATGCTGGACGAGATCGCCCAGCCCTATATTCCCGCCGACGCCGTCCGCTATGAGTTTGTGGAGGACGTGCAGATCTACCCCGTGGAGCTGCCCGCCAACACCAAGTTCGACCTGGAGCCCATCCGGGCGGAGCTCAGCTCCCTGCGGGTGGAGCAGGCCACCTATGAGGTGAAGAAGGGGGACACCTTCAACGCCATCGCCTACTCCCTGGACATGATGCCCAACGAGCTGTCCGTGCTCAACCCGGACGTCATCGTCAACAAGCTGTGGGTGGGCCAGGAGCTCATCATCCAGCAGGCGGTGCCCCGGCTGTCCGTCCGGGTGGTGACCAACGAGACCTATGACCAGGTGATCCCCAGCCCGGTGGAGTATATCGAGACCGCCGAGCTGTACGTGGGCGACACCAAGGTGAAGGAGCAGGGCGAGGACGGCATGGCCGTGGTGAACGCCCAGGTCACCTACGTGAACAACGTGGAGATGGATCGGGAGATCCTCAGCTCCACCATCACCAAGGAGGCCACCACCACCTACACCTACACCGGCACCACCCCCCGGCCCGTCACCGCCTCCAACGGCTACTTCATCTGGCCGGTGCGGGGCACCATCACCTCCAACTTCGGCGGGCGCACCCTGTGGGGGAGCTACGACTTCCACCTGGGCATCGACATCGCCGTCCCCTACGGCACCGGCATCAAGGCCGCCGACGGCGGCACGGTGATCAAGGCGGGCTGGCACGGCAGCTACGGCAACCTGGTGGCCATCCGCCACGACAACGGCATCGTCACCTACTACGGCCACAACTCCTCCCTGCTGGTGAGCGTGGGCCAGAAGGTGTACCAGGGCCAGATCATCGCCCGGGCCGGCTCCACCGGCAACTCCACCGGCAACCACTGCCACTTCGAGGTGCGTGTGAACGGCACCAGCGTCAACCCCCGCAACTACCTGTAACCCATCGTCCCGCCCCCGGAGCTGCCGGGGGCGGGTTTTTTTCCACAGCTTCCACAATCCGGAGGGGAGCTGTGGAAATTTTTCAAAAAATAATCGAACAAATTTCCGAAACCCCCTTGACAAACTCGAACAACCATATTATTATTTGGGACGAGAAGAAAAAATAGTGCACACTCCCTTCCAAACATCCCGATTTATGGGACTGCAAATACGGTATGCTCAGGCCAAATAGAACGAGGAGGCTTTAGCAATGAAACAAACCATCTATCTGACCCAACAGAGTCTGTGGCAGGGCGAGGCCGCCGGGCGGCGCCTGGAGCGGGCGTCCGGCGGAGAGGGCGGCGCGGCCCCCTGCTGGTGGGAGACGGCGGCCCCGGCGGGCAAGGTGGTGGATCTGGCCGCGTGGAAGGCGGAGAACCTGGTGGAGCTGGACGAGCCGGAGCAGCCCGAGGACGGCTGGGAGGAGCCGGAGAGCGGCCTGGCGTCCTACGAGGGCCGGGAGCTGCGCCGCCGCCCCCGGGAGAAGCACCGGGCGGCCCTGGCCCTGGGGGAGCTGGCCGCCACCCTGTCGGCGGCGGGGGTCATGGTGGCCCTGGTTCTCCGGGTGCTGGTGTTCTGAACGGAATATAGACGGAAAGCGGGGCGGGAAACCGGCCCGCTTTCGTTTTTTGCGATAAAAAGGGGAGGTATGGGTAATTTCCGCTTTACAAATGGGAATAAATATGATATGCTTCCAAAGTACGCCCCGTAATGGGGCGCCCGCCGGCTTAGTCCTGGGACAACGCCGCGAACCGCGGCATTTCACCCACCCATGACCCAGCGGCAGGGCAATCAAAACAGAAAGGTGGAACCTCCCATGATCCGCAAAGATCAGAAGACCTCCGTCATCGAGGCCAACCGCACCCACGAGACCGACACCGGCTCCCCCGAGGTGCAGATCGCCATTCTCACCGCCCGCATCCAGGAGCTCACCGAGCACCTGCGGGTGCACATCCACGACAACCACAGCCGCCGCGGCCTGTACAAGATGATCGGTAAGCGCCGCAAGCTGCTGGACTACCTGGCCAAGAAGGACATCGAGCGCTACCGCGCCATCATCGCGAAGCTGGGTATCCGTAAGTAAAGTCTTACAGCAGGGGCGGCGCGGATCACCGGGCCGTCCCTGTCAGCATTTCCCACCCCCGCGGGGGCGATGCTTTTAGCAGTTGAACATGGGTCTTGCCAATAGGCTGGGCCTGTGTTCAAGTGCTAAAGGGTGGCTCCCCGGGAAATTTTAACATACGAAAGGAGCAAACACCCAATGTCAACCGTGATCAAGCACAAGCAGTTCGTCAACCACAAGGTGTACGAGACCACCGTGGCGGGCCGTCCCCTGTCCATCGAGGTGGGCAAGGTGGCGGAGCTGGCCAACGCCTCCGCCCTGGTGAAGTACGGCGACACCACCGTGCTGGTGGCCGTCACCGCCTCCGCCCGCCCCCGGGACGGCATCGACTTCTTCCCCCTGTCCGTGGACTTCGAGGAGAAGCTGTACGCCGTGGGCCGCATCCCCGGCAGCTTCATGCGCCGGGAGGGCCAGCCCTCTCTGCCCGCCGTGCTGGCCAGCCGCCTCATCGACCGGCCCATCCGGCCCCTGTTCCCCTCCGACCTGCGCAACGACGTGGTGGTGACCTGCACCGTCATGAGCGTGGACTATGACTGCTCCCCCGAGGTCACCGCCATGATCGGCGTGTCCGCCTGCCTGTCCTACTCCGACATCCCCTGGGCCGGCCCCATCGGCTGCATGGAGGTGGGCTACTGCGACGGGAAGATCGTCATGAACCCCAACCAGGAGCAGAAGAAAACCTCCCAAATGGACGTGACCGTGGCGGCCACCATGGGCAAGGTGGTGATGATCGAGGCGGGGGCCAAGGAGATCCCCGACGACATCATGTACCAGGGCATCGTGGAGGCCCACGAGGAGATCAAAAAGCAGGTGGCCTTCATCAACCAGATCGTGGCCGAGATCGGCAAGCCCAAGTTCGAGTACGAGCACGCCGACTTCAACCAGGAGCTGTTCGACGACATCGTGGCCAACTTCCTGGACGAGGCCAAGGCCGCCATGGACACCGACGACAAGAACGTCCGCGAGCAGCGCTGGAACGCCATGATCGACCACTGGCACGACAAGTACCTGGAGCAGTACCCCGACATGGACAAGTACCTGGAGGAGTTCACCTACAAGTTCCAGAAGAAGATCGTCAAGGCCTGGCTGCTGGAGGGCCACCGGGTGGACGGCCGCGCCAAGAACGAGATCCGGCCCCTGGCCGCCGAGGTGGGCGTGCTGCCCCGGGTGCACGGCTCCGGCCTGTTCACCCGCGGCCAGACCCAGGTGCTGTCTGTCTGCACCCTGAACACCCTGTCCGCCGCCCAGAAGCTGGACACCATCTGGGAGGAGACCGAGAAGCGGTATATGCACCACTACAACTTCCCCGGCTTCTCCGTGGGCGAGGCCCGGGGGGCCCGCTCCGTCAACCGCCGGGAGAAGGGCCACGGCGCCCTGGCCGAGCGCGCCCTGGAGCCGGTGATCCCCTCTGAGGAGGAGTTCCCCTACGCCATCCGGGTGGTGTCCGAGGTGCTCAGCTCCAACGGCTCCACCTCCCAGGGCTCCATCTGCGGCTCCACCCTGGCGCTGATGGACGCGGGCGTGCCCATCAAGGCCCCGGTGGCGGGCATCTCCTGCGGCCTCATCCAGGACGACGACGGCTCCTTCACCACCTTTATCGACATACAGGGTGTCGAGGACTTCCACGGCGAGATGGACTTCAAGGTGGCGGGCACCAAGAAGGGCATCACCGCCATCCAGATGGATCTGAAGAACGACGGCCTGTCCCACGCCATCATCAAGGAGGCGCTGGAGATCACCCGTGACGCCCGCTACGCCATCCTGGACGAGATCATGCTGCCCTGCATCGCCGCGCCCCGGCCCGAGGTGAGCAAGTACGCCCCCAAGATGATCACCGTGAAGATCGACCCGGACAAGATCCGGGAGGTCATCGGCAAGGGCGGCTCCGTGATCCAGAAGATCACCGCCGAGTCCGGCGCCCAGATCGACATCGAGGACGACGGCACCATCCACATCGCCTCCCCCAACGCCGAGGCCTGTGAGATCGCCAAGAAGATGATCGACACCATCGTGTTCGTGCCCGAGGTGGGTTCGCTGTACTACGGCAAGGTGGTTCGCATCCTCCAGTTCGGCGCGTTTGTGGAGCTGGCCCCCGGCAAGGACGGCATGGTGCACATCTCCAAGCTGGCCAACCACCGGGTGGCCAAGGTGGAGGACGTGATCAACATCGGCGACATGATCTGGGTGAAGGTCACCGACATCGACGAGAAGGGCCGGGTGAATCTGTCCTACAAGGACGCCCTCCGGGAGATCGAGGAGAAGAAGGCCCGGGGCGAGATTGTGAAGTAAAGGCAAGCTGTAAACAAGGGGGGCGGCATCTGCCGCCCCCCTGTCATTTTGCCCTGGGATAGGGATTCTTTTCGTTGGTCAGGCCCAACAGGTAGTCCACGCTGGTGTTATGGTAGCGGGCCAGAGCAATCAGAATTGCTGTGGGTACATCATTTTCACCGGTTTCATATTTGGAATAGCCGGTCTGTGACATATCGAACAACTTGGCAAACTTTGTTTGGGACAATCCGGTATCCTCGCGCAAATCGCGGATTCTTGGATACATAGCAATCACCTCACCCCAAACTATATCTTACCCTGAAACAGGGTATTTACTTTTAACCTGTAATAGGTTATAATGAGGGTGGGGTGATATGCATTATGATAAGCGGGCCAAAGAAAACAGTTTCCATCCTTCTCCCGGAGGAGCTATATCAAGAATTACAAGCACTGGCGGCAGAATCCTCCTGGTCATTGTCGGCATATCTCCGACAGGTGTTGAAGGCGCATCTGCAATACATGGCTCGGCTCCGTAAGCCGTAAGCCGGGTCTGCCACACTTTCAATGCCAATAAAACACCAACGCGCAGGGAACCGCCTCCCTGCGCGTTGGTTGTCTACAAGAGAAACTCAGGCGCCAACCGTGGGAACTGCCTGGGGGCTGTCCCCACACACGGGCGGCAGCACCAATGGGGAGCACACCAGTCCAGCCCCCGCGCGCCGGTCACTCTCCCACAACGTTTTCCAAGGGAGAAAGGGGGTACATAGGGGCACAGCCCCTATGCGCGCTCTTTGGTTACTTTCTCTCGCGTGAGAGAAAGTAACCCCCCGCGGAGCGGCGCCCCAGGCGCTTCCACCAGGGCTGGGGGGCCTCCTCCCGATCCGGCAGCTCAATGAGGTACTTGCCGAAGGCGTTCACCACCTTGGTGTCCCCATACTGCCGCAGCCGCGGCTGTGTGGGGACGTACTGTAAATGTACGTGCCCGTAGCAGTGGTACAGGGGATGGTAGCGATCCAGCAGCTCCCGGAAGCAGGCAAACCCCCGGTGGCAATGATCCTCCATGTCCCCCAGCCCCTGGGCGGGGGCGTGGGTGAGCAGGATGTCCACCCCGCCCCGGCGCAGATCGGCCCCCAGCCGGGCAATCCGCCGTTTCATCCCCCACTCCGTGTACTGGTGGGGGCCCCGGCTATACTCGATGCTGCCCCCCAGGCCCAGAATCCGGTAGCCCCGGAAGGTGACAATCTCCCCGTCGATGCAGTCGCAGCCCTCCGGCGGGTTTTGATCGTATTTCACGTCATGGTTGCCGTGGACGTAGAACAGGGGGATGTTGCCCATGGTCACCAGAAAGCTGAGATAGCTGGCGGGCAGATCCCCGCAGGATAAAATGGCGTCCGCCCCGCCCAGCTTGTCCTTGGAAAAATAGTCCCAGAGGCCGGGATCGGCGGCGTCCGAGATCACCAGTAGCTTCAAAGGCTCGCCTCCTCCGGCGGGATCTGCTCCCGGTGGACGCCCAGGCGGCGGACGGTGGGCTGGGCCACGGGGAGCAGCTCCTCATAGGCGGGCAGGGCGCCGTCCACCCGGTCGCACAGCCAGTCCATCTTCAGGATCTCCTCCATGGACAGCGGGTGGCTTCCGTCGTTGATGAGCTGCCCGTCCTGGGCGGTGATCCGCCGCTGGAAGGGCTGGATGGCCCCGGCCTGGATGCCGGTCTGGAGGATGCGGGCCAGCTCCCGGACGCCGTCGGGCAGATCGTCGCTGTACCGCAGATCCACCACGCCGCTGTTCATCCCCCACCAGAAGTTGAGGGCCCGCTCACTGTCCCCCGCCAGGGGGATCCGCCGGGGATCCTGGAGGAATTCCCGCACCATGCGCACGTAAAACTCCCCCCACAGCCAGCTGGGGGAGGCCAGCAGCTTCAGCTTGCCGTCGTCGCCCAGGCGGGCCAGCCCCTGGGCCCCCTCGGGCTGCTCCGCGATGTGATCCCGGTCGCTCACCAGCCGGATGCCCTGCCGCCGGAAGTCCTCCATATAGTCCCCGGGCAGGCAGTGCCAGCGCAGGGCGATCCGGGCGTCCGGATTGGTGAGGGAGGCCCCCAGGGCGAAGGCGTTGATGCTGGCGGGCACGCCCAGGATGGGGTAGCTGCCCACGTAGCCGATCCGGCCGTTCTTGCACAGCGCCCCGGCGATGGCCCCAGTGATGAACTTGGCCTCGTACACCCGGCAGTAGTAGGCCTTCACGTTCACATAGGGCTGGTCGATGGAGCAGTTCAAAAAGCGCACCTTGGGGTACTTCACCGCCACCCGCAGGGTGGCGTCAATGAGGCTGACGGAGGTGGTGAAGATGAGCTCCGCCCCGGCGGCCACCGCCTCCTCCACCACCGTCTCCGCACCCTGGGGATCTACGTCGTAATAGCAGGAGACGGAAACACTGTCTCCCAGCGTCTCCTCCAGATACTCCCGGCCCCTGTCATGGGAGGCCGTCCAGGCGCTGGTCTGGGGGTTTTTCTGGAACAGGAAGGCGCAGCGCAGGGTTTTGCGCCCAAAGGACAGCAGGCTGGAAGCGGCCTTTTTCTCCTCCCCCATGGGGGCCAGGCTGACGGCGATGGGCTGCTCGTCGGTGTAGACGCACAGCTCCTTCCACACGGCGGACAGGGTCTGGCGGTAGTCCTCCGCCTCCATCTCCAAAAACTCCGCCCCGGAGTGGAAACTGAGCCAGCGCAGCAGGGCGTCCCCGGCGGTGAGCCCCAGTCCGCCGCCGCCTAAACGGTAGAAGCAGTCCCGGAAGGAGAAGTAGTGCCGCTTGAACTTGCGCTGGAACTCCTCGGGCCACGGCTCGTCCTTCCGGAGGCCGAAGGCGGCCTGGAGGGCGGCGTAGCCCCCCGGCTCGGTGAAGTGGACGCCCCAGCACTTGGAGCAGCGGAAGAAGTCCAGGAACTCCATATAGATCTTGACGGTGACGTCGTCCGTCTGCTCGGGCATGAGGCGGATCACCTCCGCCCGGATGGTGGCGGAGCCCAGGGATTTGAGCACGCTGACCCGCTTGTTGCCCTCCTCCACATAGAACCGGCCCAGGTACTCATAGCACTTGATGGGGTCGTGAATGCCCTCGCTGAGCTGGGCGGAACACAGGTTGATCCATTTCAGGGCGAACTCCGTCTCCGAGTCCAGCAGGGGGAAGAAGCTGGGGGAGAAGGAGTTGCACCGGGCGTCCTGGGTGGAGCCCACGATCAAATAGATGGGGATCTCCATGGCCCCCAGAGCCACCTGGGACAGGGGCTTCTGGCGCACCTGCTGGAGGGACTGGATATAGGGGTAGCGTCCCCGGTGGACGCAGTTCTTGTATTCCCGCTGGCCCTGCTTCAGGGCCGCGGCATAATATTGCAACGCTTCGGCGCTTGGCATTCAAAATTCTCCTTTCAGTTCCGCAGGGGCCCCTGCGGGGGGCGTTACTTTCTGCTCGTGCAGAAAGTAACCAAAGACACGCTTAGGGGGTGGCCTCCGGCGGACGCTTCGCGTCCTTAGTCGGCCACCCCCTAAGAACCCCCTTTTTACGGGGGCTGTCAGATCGGGGGGTGGGTGGTTACCCTTCCGGCGCGGTGGGGATACGGACGCGGATCCCCCTGTCGCCGCTGCCGCTGAGTATGTGGGTACTGAGAAGTGGGTGGGATCCATATTCTGTGCGCCTGGATGTGCGGGGGTGCGGTGCAGGTGCTATTTGGGCTCGTCCGTCCGGCCCAGCAGATAGTCAAGGCTCACCTCAAGGTAATCAGCTATGGCAACCAGGGTCTCATAATCAGGACGGCGCTGGCCACCTTCATAATTTTGATAGGTACGCATACCAATTTGCAGATGCTCCGCCATCTCGCGCTGTTTCAATTTTTTTCGTTTGCGGGCTTCTTTCAAATGTTCAGTAAATGGAACCATTTTTCTCAAACCCCTTGACACGCACGCTATGGGCGTATATAATACGCCCATAGCGTGCGTAAAATTTAGTAGAACGAAGGAGTTGCATTATGAACAACTTGATGGATAGCTTTTATACCAGCGTCGGCCAAACACTTGTAGAGGATATCCTGTGCGAGGACGGCGAATACCTTGTCCGCACAAGCCATCAGGACGACGAGGTCAAGCGTCTGCTTGGCTCCTTTAACCATGACACCGCGTCGCTGATAGACAACCTGCTGGTGGAACAACTCGCCATCGGCGAGCTGCGGGAAGCCGCCTATTTCCGCGCCGGCTTCCGTCTCGCCCTGGAACTGACCCGCTAAACCCCCGCACAACTCAGGCGCCAACCGAGGGAACCACCCAGGGGCAGTCCCCACACACGGGCGGCAGCACCAATGAGGATGACACCAGTCCAGAGGGCAAACGCCGGTCACTCTCCCGCCACTCGAAATCGACGGTGCCCTTCCCACCGCCCCGAACGTCCGCCGCACCACTCAGGCGCCAACCGAGGGAACCACCCAGGGGCAGTCCCCACACACGGGCGGCAGCACCAATGGGGATGACACCAGTCCAGAGGGCAAGCGCCGGTCACTCCCCCGCCACCCAAAATCGGCGTGCCCTTGACCTTAAAAGGGGGTTCTTAGGGGGAAAGCCGACTGTGGAGATGGCCCGCCCTTTGGGCCGTCTCCACTCGGAGGCGTCCCCCTAAGCGCGCTCTTTGGTTACTTTCTCTCGCGCGAGAGAAAGTAACCCCCCGCGGAGCGGCGCCCCCCGGGGCCACCCGGGATCCAGGAAGGGGAACCCCCCTTGCCAGGGGCCCCCGCAGGGGCGGGGGTGCATGAGGGGTTCACCCCTCGTCGTCAATCTTGAGGACGGCCATAAATGCCTCGGTAGGCATCTGCACCGTGCCCAGGGAGCGCATTTTCTTTTTGCCTTCCTTCTGCTTCTCCAGCAGTTTTTTCTTTCGGGTTATGTCGCCGCCGTAGCACTTGGCCAGCACGTCCTTGCGCAGGGCCTTCAGCGTCTCCCGGGCGATGACCTTGCCGCCGATGGCCGCCTGTATCGGCACCTCGAACATCTGGCGGGGGATGTTTTGCTTCAGCTTCTCGCAGATCCGCCGCGCCCGCTTGTACGCCTTCTCCCGGTGGGCGATGAAGGACAGCGCGTCCACCTGGTCGCCGTTGAGCAGCAGATCTACTTTCACCAGATCCGACGGCCGGTATTCGTCCAGCTCATAGTCCAGGGAGGCGTAGCCCCGGGTTTTGGCCTTCAGCGTGTCGAAAAAGTCGTAGATGATCTCGTTCAGCGGCATGAGATACCGGATCTCCACCAGGTTGGTGTCCAGATACTGCATATCCTTGTACTCCCCCCGGCGATCCTGGCACAGGGGCATGATGGCCCCCACATAGTCCGGCGGGGTGATGATGGACACGGCGGCGTAGGGCTCCATGGCCTGCTTGATGGAGCCGGGGTCGGGGTAGTTGTGGGGGTTGTCCACCCGCACCACAGTCCCGTCCGTTTTCGTCACCTCGTAGATAACGGAGGGTAATGTGGTGATGAGGTCGAGATCGAATTCCCGCTCCAGCCGCTCCTGGATGATCTCCATGTGGAGCATCCCCAAAAAGCCGCACCGGAAGCCGAAGCCCAGGGCCACGGAGGACTCGGGCTCAAAGGACAAAGAGGCGTCGTTGAGCTGCAGCTTCTCCAGCGCGTCCCGCAGGTCGGGGTATTTGCTGCCGTCCTCGGTGTACACGCCGCAGTACACCATGGGCTGGGCGGGGCGGTAGCCGGGGAGGGGTTCGGCGGTGGGCCGTGCGGCCTCGGTGATGGTGTCGCCCACCCGGGTGTCCTTCACGTTTTTGATGGAGGCGGTGAACCAGCCCACCTCCCCGGCGGACAGCTTGGGGGCGCTGTCCATGCCCAGTGGGCGCAGGTAGCCGCAGTCCAGCACGGTGTACTGGGCCCCGGAGGCCATGAGGCGTACCTGCATCCCCGGGCGCAGGGCGCCCTCCATGATGCGGAAGTAGACGATGACCCCCAGATAGGGGTCGTACTGGCTGTCGAAGATGAGAGCCTTCAGGGGCGCGGACGGGTCGCCGGCGGGGGCGGGGATGTTGTGTACGATGTCCTCCAGCACCGCCGGGATGTTGATCCCCTGCTTGGCGGAGATCTCCGGCGCGTCCAGGGCGGGCAGGCCGATGATGTCCTCGATCTCGTGCTTCACCCGCTGGGGGTCGGCGGCGGGCAGGTCGATCTTGTTGAGCACCGGCCGGATCTCCAGGTCGTGCTCCAGGGCCAGATAGGTGTTGGCCAGGGTCTGGGCCTCCACCCCCTGGGCGGCGTCCACCACCAGCACCGCCCCCTCGCAGGCCGCCAGGGAGCGGCTCACCTCGTAGTTGAAGTCCACATGGCCCGGGGTGTCAATGAGGTTGAGGCAGTAGGTCTCCCCGTCCTGGGCCTTGTAGTCCATGCGGACGGCCCGGGCCTTGATGGTGATGCCCCGCTCCCGCTCCAGATCCATGTTGTCCAGCAGCTGGGAGGCCATCTGCCGCTGCTCCACCGCGCCGCAGATCTCAATCATCCGGTCGGACAGGGTGGATTTGCCGTGATCAATGTGGGCAATAATAGAAAAGTTCCGGATTTTTGATTGCTCAGTCATAAAGAAACCTCCATGGGGAACTCCATCCCCGCCGCCCTACTCAAAAATGGCGTCATAGTCGTACCCGGTCACGAACTGCCGCAGCTCGTCCATCTGGCTGTGGCAGGAGCCGGGCCAGATCCGCCACCGGCCCGCCATCATCTCCCCGGCCATCCAACGGGTGACGGCGGAGGAGCAGTGGATGTGGTCGGCGTAGTTGTCCAGGTTGGTGGTGTACGTCTGGGCGTTGAGGAAGCTGGCCACTTGGATGTTGGGGCACTTCAGCAGCTCCTCCCAGGCGTATTCCACGGCGGACAGCACCGCCTCCGTACGGCCCAGCCGCTCCATCTGATCCCAGTACAGCACGCTGTAGGGCGGGAACCACACGATGAATTGCGTGTCCGGGTGGGCCTCCGCCCAGCCCCGGATCACCGCCACGTTGGCCCGGGCGGCGTCCAGAAAGGCGTCCGCGGGCAGGAGCTGCCCCGTGGGCTCCGGCCTGGGGTAGCCCGCCAGGGCGGTCTCCCGGGCAAAATAGTGGGTTTTGTCCCAGGTGTAGGCCTCGTCCAGGGTGGTCTTGGCCTCCTCCCCCCGCAGCAGGGATTTCACCGCCAGGGCCAGGCTCTCGGCGTTGAGGTAGAGCTGGATGTCGTCCAGCGGGTTGTCGTTGTAGAGGTAGTCCGGCAGCTCCGAGCTCTGATCCGCCCGGATCAGGATATTGGGATCCAGGCCGAAGTAGACCCGCTCGGGGTCGCCGTGGGTGCGGCAGGCCAGCTCCAGCGCCGTGTCAAACTCGCTGAGCCGCCCGTCGGGGAAGGTGACCTTCAGCGTCCCGCCGCCCAGCCCCTGGGTGAACCAGGAGGCCCGGAAGTTGGCCGCCAGCGACGTGCCCATCACCAGGTTGCGGTAGTCCTGCCGGCGGATCAGCCCCGCCGCCTCGTACCGCTCGTTGACAAAGAGGGCCGTGTCCCCCTCCTCCAGCGTCCCGGCGGACAGCAGGGGATCCGTCCAGGCCACCAGCCCGGCGCAGGCGGCCAGCACCGTCCCCGCCGCCAGCAGCGCCCCGATGAAAAACCGTTTCGCCTTCACGGGCGCCCCCTTTCCCGTTGTCCTGACAAGGTACTTCCTAAAAGTTAGCATAGATAAAGGTATCCACCCCGGACAGAAACAGCACCGACGCCGCCAGACAGGCCGCGCACAACGCCGCCCGCCCTGCCGTGGGCCGGAAGTTTTCCGCCTGAGCCGTGGGGTTGGGGCAGGCCAGCAGCGCCAGCCCCACCGGCAGGAGCAGCAGCGGGATCCAGCAGCGGAACAGCCTTCCCCCCGGGGCGATCACCCGCTGGAGGAAGGCCAGGGCTTCCCCCGCCGCCGTCAGGGGCAGGGCGGCGGCAAGCTCCGGCGACGGCAGGGCCCAGCCGGGGCCAAACAGCCCGCCCAGAAGGGCCAGGGCCTGCCCCACCGTCCCCGCCCGGAAAAACACCCAGGCCAGATTGACAAACAGGAAGGTGAGCAGCCACGCCACCGGCCGGGGCAGGGTCACCCTGCCCTTGAGCAGCCGCTGGAGCACCATGGCCAGGCCGTGGAGGGCCCCCCAGATCAGGAAGCCCCACCCCGCCCCGTGCCACAGGCCGGACAGCAGGAACACGATCAGGAGGTTCCGGCAGGTGACGGCCATCCCCCTCCGGCTCCCCCCCAGGGGGATGTACACGCACCGGCGGAAGAACCGGGACAGGGTGATGTGCCACCGGCCCCAGAAGTCCCGCGGCGACAGGGCCTGGTAGGGGCTGTTGAAGTTCACCGGCAGGGCGATGCCCATCATCTTGGCCATGCCGTGGGCCATGTCGCAGTAGCCGGAGAAGTCGAAATAGATTTGCAGGGTATAGCACAAGATGGTCAGCGCGCAGTCCGCCGGGGAGAGCGTGCCCAGGTTGGCGTAGCCGTAGTCCGCCCCGTTGGCGAACATGGCCGCCAGGAGCACCTTCTTGCCCAGCCCCAGGGCGAAGCAGTACAGCCCCGCCGACAGCCCGTCCCAGGAGAAGGGGGCGGGCCTGCGCAGCTGGGGGGCCAGCTCCCCGATCCGGGTGATGGGCCCGCAGGTGGCGGTGGCGAAGAAGGTGAGGCAGCAGGCGTAGTCCAGAGGGGTGACCTCCTCCGGGATCTGCCCGTCATAGCAGTCCCGCAGCCAGAGGATCTGCTGGAAGGTGAGGAAGGACAGCCCCAGGGGCATCAGCCCCGCCGGGGGCGTGAACAGCCCCTCCAGCGGGGTGAGGGACAGGGCGAAGCCGGTGTATTTGAAGAAGGCCAGCACCGAGAGCGGCAGCGCGGCCCCCGCCCACAGCAGGGCCTTTTTATGGGGATCGCCCCGGGCGATCCGGCGGCCCAGCAGCCAGCTCACCGCCCCTTCCCCCGCCAGCACCAGCAGGGACAGGGGGGCGCCCCAGCCGCAGAACAGCACGCCCCCGCCCAGCAGGCACACCCGGGCCCACCGGTTCCCCGCCCGGGCGTTGACCGCCCGCCACAGGAGGAGCAGGGCGGGCAGGTAGACCAGCACAAACAGATGGCTCTGGACGTTCACCGATCCGCCTCCCTCTTTGGGGTTCCGCTGCGGGCGCGCACCCTACTTGACGTTTTCCAGATGATCGGACATCTCCCCGTTGAGCCGCTCCCCGCAGGTGTGGACGATCTGGAGCAGGGACTGGTAGGTGCCCGGGTAGGCCTCCTTCATGGAGGCGTGATCCATGGGCGGGAACTGGGCCCCCTTGCCGGGGCTGCTCAGGGCCTGGGCGTACTGGGCCTCGCTCATGATCATGTCCGACCGGGGCAGCCCCGCCACAAACCAGGCGTCGGGCACGGAGAAGATGTCCTCCTCCCCGTTGGGCCCCGCCCGGTGGAGATGCCGGAACAGGATGTAGACGGTGGTGGACAGGTAGTTGGCCGCCGCCCGGATGGCGTTCTTGTTGCCCAGCCGGCTGAGCAGGTCGAACAGCAGGCCCACCGAGTTCACCACCAGCTTCTTGGACAGGGTGGCCAGCACCGAGCCCCGCAGCACGTTGTCCCGCTCGTCGGACACGTCGTAGAGGGTGTCCGCGTCCAGGATGGTGGTGCCGTCCCGGCTGAGGGTGCGGCCCAGCAGGAAGTCGGCGGACACATTATAGAAGTCACAGGCCTTGCCCACAAAGACCAGGCCGGGCTCCCGGGCCCCGTTCTCGTAGTGGGACAGCAGGGCCTGGGAGATGCCCAGGGCCTTGGCGGCCTGCCGCTGGGAGATGCCCTTCTCCTGCCGCAGCAGGGAAAGGGTGCGCGCAAAATCCGGATTTGTCATGTCTTTCGTTCCCCCTCTTGTAAATCTCATCGAGGAAGGGCGGGACAGATCCGTGCGCGTGGGACGTTCCAGCGATTCCTCATCATAGGGTCCGTCCGGCGGAACCGGGCGGCGTCAGAATGGGTCGGCAGGGCACAGGCCGCCCAAGTACAGCAGGTATAGTATACCCACGAAAAAACGGTTTGTAAAGGGTGTTTTGCCATCTTGCCCCGTCAAAACTTTTTTGCGGCGGCGGCCGGGGCGCCCGCCCCTGAGCACGGTATCTGTGAAAATCTCCGTGCTCCCCCTTGAAAAATGGGGGGAACGGTGATACATTATGTTCAAAGCGGTTTTTACGCCGCGCCGGCAAACCTGACTGGGAGGTAACAACTATGTTCCGAAAACTGATTCAAAAGCTGAAGCACAACCCCAAGACCATCGTGTTCACCGAGGGCTCCGATCCCCGCATTCTGGAGGCGTCCGCCCGCCTGCTGTCCGGCACCTTCCTCACCCCCATCCTCATCGGCAACAAGGAGGAGGTTCTGGCCGCCGCCGAGCGGGAGTGCCTCAACGTGCAGAACGTCCAGGTGCTGGATCCCGCCACCTATGAGGGCATGGACGAGATGGTGGAGAAGATGGTGGAGCTGCGCCGTGGCAAGATGACCGCCGACGAGTGCCGGGAGGCCCTGAGCCGCGCCAACTACTTCGGCACCATGCTGGTGGCCATGGGCAAGGCGGACTGCCTGCTGGGCGGCGCCACCTACTCCACCGCCGACACCGTGCGCCCCGCCCTCCAGCTTGTCAAGACCAAGCCGGGCAACAAGATCGTGTCCTCCTGCTTTATTTTGGTGCGGCCCTTCGCCACCGGCGGCAACCAGGTGCTGGCCATGGGCGACTGCGCCATCAACATTGACCCCAGCGAGGACGAGCTCATCGAGATCACCCAGGAGGTGGCCAAGTGCGCCCGCATCTTCGGCGTGGATCCCAAGGTGGCCATGCTCAGCTACTCCACCAACGGCTCCGGCAAGGGCCCCGTGGTGGACAAGATGCGCAACGCCACCAAGCGGCTCCAGGATATGATGCTGGACTTCCCCGTGGACGGCGAGATCCAGTTCGACGCCGCCGTCAGCCCCTCGGTGGGCCAGCTGAAGTTCCCCGGCTCCCCGGTGGCGGGCTACGCCAACACCTTCATCTTCCCGGAGATCACCTCCGGCAACATCGGCTACAAGATCGCCCAGCGCATGGGCAACTTCGACGCCTACGGCCCCATCCTGCTGGGCCTGAACGCCCCCATCAACGACCTGTCCCGGGGCTGCAACGCCCTGGAGGTCTACTCCATGGCCATCATCACCGCCGCCCTGGCGGAATAAACGGGCCGTACATAGCCTCTGCGCTCTTTGCGCCCCCGCCGCCGCGGGGGCGCTTTTGGCCGGGGGGCAAAAAAGCCGTCTGCCGGATGGCAGACGGCTTTTTCATTTGCTTGAGAAGCGCGCGCTTCAGGCCAGCTTGTTCAGCTTCAGGGTCATGGCGCTCTTTTTGTTGGCAGCGTTGTTGCTGTGCAGCAGGCCCTTAGCGGCAGCCTGATCCACAGCCTTGACGGCCACCTTATACGCGGCATCGGCCTCGCTGCGGTTGCCGCCGGCCACCGCGGCCTCAAACTTCTTCAGCTGGGTCTTGAGGGCGGACTTCTGCGCCTTGTTCTGGGCGGCCTTGGTGGCGTTCACCAGGACGCGCTTCTTGGCAGACTTGATATTGGGCAAACCAAACACCTCCTCCGATTTTTTCATCATGATTACGGCGGTTTGCCGCCGCAGATATGTATTTTAACATTAAGAGAAAAAAATTGCAACACCTTTTTTCACTTTTTCGCATAGAAAGTTTGCCGCCGCAGAAAATAGCCCCATAAGCCGCAGAATGCCACAAGATATTGGGTCGAAGGGGGAGTTTTTATGACACAGCGCCGCACCGATCTGGCGGTGGAGGCCCACCAGCTCTGGCAGGAGGGGGCCAAGGACGCCGCCGCCCTGTCCGGCGTCCGGGGGGAGGAGCGGGAGCGGGACGGCTTCCAGGTCAGCGCCGTCTCCATCGAGAGCCCGGAGGGGGCCCAGGCCCTGGGCAAGCCGGAGGGTATGTATATCACCATCGAGCTGGACGGGCTGCTCCGCCGGGAGGAGGGGGCCTTCGCCCGGGCGGTGGGGGCGGTGGCGGCGGAGCTGCGGCCCCTGCTGCCCCCCTCCGGCCCCGCCCTGGTGATGGGCCTGGGCAGCCGGACGGTGACCCCCGACCTCATCGGCCCTTTCGCAGTGGATCACCTGCTGGTGACCCGGCACCTGGTGGAGAACATCCCGGAGCACTTCGGCCACCTGCGGCCGGTGGCGGCGGCGGCCCCGGGGGTGCTGGCCTCCACCGGGCTGGAGAGCAGTCTCATCGCCCAGGCGCTGGCGGGGGAGCTGCGGCCCGCCTGCGTGGTGGCGGTGGACGCCCTGGCCTCCCGCTCGCTGGATCGGCTGTGCCGGACGGTGCAGTTGTCGGACACCGGGGTGATCCCCGGCTCCGGCGTGGGCAACCACCGCCGGCCCCTGAACCGGGAGACCCTGGGGGTGCCGGTGCTGACGGTGGGGGTGCCCACGGTGGTGGACGGGGCCACCCTGGCCCTGGATCTGCTGGAGCGGGCGGGGCACACCGGGACGGATCGGGGGGATCTGCCGGGCGGGGAGGAGTTCTTCGTCACCCCCCGGGAGGTGGATCAGCGGGTGGCCGACATGGGAAAGGTGCTGGGCTACGCGGTGAGCCTGGCGCTGAATCCCTCCCTCAGCCTGGACGATCTGGTGATGCTGCTGGAGTGAGCGGCACGGATTCCCTTGGGAGGCAAAATTTTTTCTATTTTTTTGAAAAAAAGGCTTTACAAACGCCCCGGCTTGTGGTACTATCCTTAACAGGAATGATTCCTATTAAGCTCTCACCAAAACCACAAGGATTTGTTTTTATGGCGATTGTCCGACAGAGCAAAAAACGGGACGCCATGCTCGCCCTGCTCCGGGGTACCGACCAGCACCCCTCGGCGGAGCAGGTATACCGCGCCCTAAAGCCGGACTATCCCGACCTGAGTCTGGCCACCGTCTACCGCAATCTGGCCCAGCTGTGCGAGCAGGGTCTGGCGCTGCGGGTGGGGACGGTGAACGGCCAGGAGCGGTACGACGGGCACACCCGTCCCCATTCCCACTTTATTTGCAACCGCTGCGGCCGCGTCGCGGATCTGCCCCGGCTCTCGCCGGGGGAGGGCTGCGTGGAGCGGCTGGGCGTGCAATACGGATTCACGGCGGAACGCTGTGAGTTCGTCATCCGCGGCCTGTGCAAGGGCTGCGAAGATTTTTAACATTGGAGGAAAACTATCATGAAAAAATGGATCTGCCCCGTGTGCGGCTATGTCTATGAGGGCGAGAACCCCCCCGCCGAGTGCCCCGTGTGCCATGTTGCCGGCTCCAAGTTCACCCTGCAGGAGGGCGAGATGAAGCTGGCCGCCGAGCATGAGTACGGCATCTACGCCAAGACCGTGAAGAACAACACCGACATCAGCGACGAGGACAAGAAGTACATCCTGGAGCAGCTGATGGCCAACTTCAACGGCGAGTGCTCCGAGGTGGGTATGTATCTGTGCATGGCCCGCATCGCCCACCGCGAGGGCTACCCCGAGATCGGCCTGTACTGGGAGAAGGCCGCCTATGAGGAGGCCGAGCACGCCGCCAAGTTTGCCGAGCTGCTGGGCGAGGAGCTGGAGCCCAACATGAAGGCCAACACCAAGAAGAACCTGGCCTGGCGGGTGGACTGCGAGTTCGGCGCCACCCAGGGCAAGTTCGACCTGGCCGCCTGCGCCAAGAAGAACGGCCTGGACGCCATCCACGACACCGTCCATGAGATGGCCCGGGACGAGGCCCGCCACGGCAAGGCTCTGAAGGGCCTGCTGGAGCGGTACTTCAAGTAAGAAAAAGCCAAGAATGAAGAAAACCCGGAACCTTCCGGGTTTTCTTTTTTGCCCATAAGTGTGTACGCCCGCCGCGGAAACCCGAAAAATTGGAGCCGTACACACCCGCCCGCGCTCTTGTAAAACCGCGGCCCCTTTGATATAATATCAAAAAATCGCCCCGGGACGCGGCGGGTATGGGAAAGGAAGCGGACGCCATGGCGGAGGAAAAGAACAGCGGCCTGCCCGGCGGGCAGGAGCAGGACACCATGATGGTATATATCAACCCGGAGGTCATCCAGAGCCTGGCCGACGTGTCGGCCAAAAAGGAGCAGTCCTTCCGGGAGCTGCTGGAGGCCGCCGAGGAGGGGGATCTGGACGCCCAGTACAAGGTGGCCATGAACTACTGCAACGGCACCGGCGGCGCCCCCCGGGACGGGAAGCTGGCCTTCCAGTGGTTCACCCGGGCGGCGGAGGGGGATCACATCTCCGCTCAGTACAGCCTGGGCCTGTGCTGGCTGCGGGGCATTGGCGTGGAAAAGGATCCGGAAAAGGGCGTGCGGGAGCTCACCGTGGCGGCGGATCAGGGCTATCCCCCCGCCCAGTGCGAGCTGGGGCTGTGCTGCGAGCTGGGCAACGGCGCGGAGATGGACAAACTGCGGGCGGCGGAGCTGTACCGGGAGGCGGGGGAGGCGGACTACGCCCCCGCCCAGTGCAACCTGGGCTTCTTCTACTACCGGGGCATCGGCGTGGAAAAGGACTACGCCGAGGCGGTGAACTGGTTCGCCAAGGCCGCCCAGCAGGAGTACCCCCGGGCCCAGACCCTCCTGGGCGAGTGCTTTGAGAACGGCCTGGGGGTGGAAAAGGACGAGGAGAAGGCCGTGGAGCTCTACCGCGCCGCCCATGAGCAGGGGTACGACGCGGGCACCTGCTCCCTGGGCGTGTGCTACGACCGGGGCATCGGCGTGGAGAAGGACGAGGAAAAGGCGGTGGAGCTCTACCGCCGGGCCGACGAGGAGGGCTTCCTCCGGGGCACCTTCCTGCTGGGCCAGTGCTACGAGTACGGCACCGGGGTGGAAAAGGACGAGGCACGCGCCGCCCAGCTCTATCAGAAGGCCAGCGGGGACGGGGAGGACGACTATCCCCCCGCCATCTGCGCCCTGGGCCTGTGCTACGAGCTGGGCTCCGGCGTGGAGCAGGATCAGCCCCGGGCGGTGGAGCTGTACCGGCAGGCGGCGGAACGGGGCTACGTCCCCGCCCAGTGTAATCTGGGCTTCTGCTGCTACCGGGGCATCGGCACCGAGGTGGACGACAAGGAGGCCGTCCACTGGTTCCAGCTGGCGGCGGAGGAGGGCTACCCCCGGGCCCTGGGCCTCTTGGGCGACTGCTACGACTTCGGCTACGGCGTGGAGGCCGACCAGGACAAGGCCCTGCGGCTCTACCAGGCGGCCAGCGACGGGGGCTATCCCCCCAGCATCTGCTCCCTGGGCCTGTGCTACGAGCTGGGCCGGGGGGTGGAGCAGGATCTGAACCGGGCGGTGGAGCTCTACCAGCAGGCGGCGGACGCCGGGGACGCCCGGGCCCAGTGCAACCTGGGCTTCTGCTACTACCGGGGCATCGGGGTGGCGGAGGACAACGATCAGGCCGCCTACTGGTTTGACAAGTCCGCCCAGCAGGGCCACGGCAGGGCGCTGTACCTGCTGGGCCAGTGCTATGAGGCGGGCTTCGGCGTGGTTCAGGATCCCGCCAAGGCGGTGGAGCTGTACATACAGGCCGACGAGAAGGGCTTCCCGGCGGGCACCTGCGCCCTGGGGCTGTGCTACGAGCTGGGCACCGGCGTGGAGATGGACAAGGCCAGGGCCGTGGAGCTGTACCTGAAATCCGCCCAGGCGGGGGAGGCCCGGGCCCAGTGCAACCTGGGCTTCTGCTACTACCAGGGCATCGGCACGGCGGTGGACGACAAGGAGGCCGTCCGGTGGTTCCAGGCCGCCGCCGACCAGGACTATCCCCGGGCCCTCCAGCTGCTGGGCGAGTGCTACGACAACGGCTACGGCGTGGACAAGGACGAGAGCAAGGCGGCGGAGCTGTTCCGGAAGTCCCACGAGGCGGGCTTCCCGGCGGGCACCTGCTCCCTGGGCCTGTGCTATGAGCTGGGCACCGGGGTGGAGATGGATCGATCCCGGGCGGTGGAGCTCTACCGGCAGGCGGCGGAGGCGGGCTATGTCCGGGCCCAGTGCAACCTGGGCTTCTGCTACTACCAGGGCATCGGCGTGCCGGAGGACAACGTGGAGGCCGTCAAGTGGTTTACCAAGGCCGCCGAGGCGGGCCAGGCCCGGGCCCAGCAGCTGCTGGGCGAGTGCTACGAAAACGGGTACGGGGTGGAGGCCGATCTGGAAAAGGCGGTGGAGCTGTACCAGAAGTCCCATGAGCAGCACTACGCCACCGCCACCTGCGCCCTGGGCACCTGCTATGAGTTCGGCAAGGGGGTGGCCCAGGACAAGGCCCGGGCCGCCGCCCTCTACAAGGAGGCGGCGGAGGCCGGCAGCTCCTGGGGCCAGTGCAACTACGGCTTCTGCCTGTACCAGGGCATCGGCGTGGAGATGGACGACAACGAGGCCGTCAAATGGTTCCGGGAGGCGGCCAGGCAGGGCAGCGCCCGGGCCCACTTCCTGCTGGGCGAGTGCCACGAGTATGGCTACGGCGTGGACAAGGATATCGACGAGGCCGTCCGGCTCTACGAGATCGGCCACAAGGGGGGCTACGCCGCCTCCACCTGCTCCCTGGGCCTGTGCTACGAGCTGGGCCGGGGGGTGGCCGAGGACAAGGAGAGGGCCCGGGAGCTCTACGAGGAGGCCGCCAAGCGGGGCAACGCCCGGGCCCAGTGCAATCTGGGCTTCTTCTACTACCACGGCATCACCGTGAAGGAGGACGACCACCAGGCCGCCCAGTGGTTCAGGCGGGCCGCCGACCAGGGCTATCCCCGGGCGCAGTTCCTGCTGGGGGAGTGCTATGAGAACGGCTACGGCGTGGAGCGGGATCCCGGCGAGGCGGTGCGGCTGTACATTCTGTCCGACCAGGGCGGGCATTCGGACGGCACCTGCTCCCTGGGGGAGTGCTTCCTCCAGGGCCTGGGCGCGGAGAAGGACGAGGCCCACGCCGTCCAGCTCTTTCAGAAGGCGGCGGACAAGGGCAACACGCGGGCCATGTGCCTGCTGGGCGAATGCCATGAAAAGGGCGCCGGCGTGAAGCGGGATCTGAAGAAGGCCCGGGAGCTCTACCAGCAGGCGGCGGACAAGGGCAGCAAGAAGGCCAAGGAGGCCCTAAAGCGCATGGCGGCGGACAAGGCCCCAGCCTCCGCCCCCGCCCCCCAAAAACCGGAGCAGAAGAAGGATCGCAAGGGCTGGTGGCCCTTCGGCAAAAAATAAACCGCGGGGATTTCCGGGCCGGAAGGGAGGAACAGGGCCATGGAGCTGCTTCAAAAACAGGTACAGCAGCTGGATCAGCGGCAGATCCAGCGGCTGGAGCTGCTGCAAATGAGCGCCCTGGAGCTGCGGGACTATCTGCAGGAGCTCTCCCAGGAAAACCCGGTGGTGGATCTGAACGACCCCCCGGCCCCGGCGGAGGACGCCCGGGAGGATCCCCGCCTCCAGCACCTGCGCTGGCTGGCGGACACCGACCGGCAGAACCGCTATTACCAGGGCCTGTGGGAGTATGAGGACGACCCCATCGCCCGGATCGGCGTCAGCGGCGGGCTGGAGGAAACCCTGCCCCAGTTCCTGTCCCGGCAGCTGGACAGGCTGCGGCTGGACGGGGACACCGCCCGGACGGTGGAGTTCCTGGCCTCCTGCCTGGACGGGGACGGCTATCTGCGCCCGCCCCTAAACGAGCTGGCCCGGGACAGCGGCATCCCCCTGCCCCTGTTGAAGGAGGGGCTGGCGGTGCTGCGCACCCTGGAGCCCGCCGGGGTGGGGGCGGACAGCCTGTCCCAGTGCCTGGCCCTCCAGCTGGAGCGGGCGGGGGTGGACGGCCCCGCCCTGGCCATCGTCCGGGAGCACCTGGAGCCCCTGGCCCGGTGCCGCTACCGCTTCATCGCGGACAGGCTGGGCGTTTCGGTGGACGAGGTGCTCTCCGCCCTGAAAACCATCCGGGAGCTGGATCCCCGGCCCGGGGCGGTGTTCGACCAGCCGGGACAGACCCCCTACGTCTACCCCGACGTGTTCGTGGAGGAGAAGGACGGCCATTTCACCGCCCGCACCCGGGCGGGGGAGCGCCCCGCCTTCCAGATCAACGGCTACTATAAGGAGCTGCTGGCCAATTCCGGCCAGCCGGAGGTGAAGGACTACCTGCGCAAAAAGGTGCAGGCCGCCCAGGACGTGCTGGGCGCCATCGCCCAGCGGCAGGACACCCTGCTGCGCTGCGCCCAGGCCATTGTGGATCGGCAGGAGGACTTCTTCCGCCTGGGGGAGCAGGCCCTGCGCCCCCTGCGGATGGCGGACGTGGCGGACGCGGTGGGCGTCCACGAGTCCACCGTCAGCCGGGCCGTGCGGGAGAAGTATTTGCAGTGCCAGCGGGGGGTGTATCCCCTGGGGTACTTCTTCTCCCGGGGGGGCGCCGGGGGGGATATGGGGGGCGCGGCGGCCAAAGCGCTTCTGCGCCGCCTCATCGACGGGGAGGACAAGGCCCATCCCCTGTCCGACCAGAAGCTGTGCGAGGCGCTGGCGGCGGAGGGCTGCCCCATCTCCCGGCGGACGGTGGCGAAATACCGGGACGAGCTGAGCATACCCGGGGCCTCCGGGCGGCGGGCCCGGTAAAAGTGCCCTGGGGGCCCTGCCGGGGGCATTCCTTTCTGCTCGTGCAGAAAGGAACCGAAAGACACGCTTAAGGGGGAGACCGCCGGATCGCGCTTCGCGCTCAGGCGGTCTCCCCCTTAAGAATCCCCCTTTTACGGGGGCCGTCAGATCGGAGGGTGGGTGGTGACCCTTCCGGCGCGGTGGGAATACGGACGCGGGGGCCCCTGTCGCCGCTGCCGCTGAGTGGGTCGGTACTGAGACGTGGGTGGGATCCATATTCTGTGCGCCTGGGTGCCGGGTGGTGCCCCACGGGGGCGTGTTGGGCGCGTAACCGGAACCCTTCCGGTTATTGGCTACGTTTTGCCGTTCGTACCGGGGTAAGGCGTCTTAACGTCCGTGCGGCCCAAAAGATAGTCGATGCTTGTCCCGTAATAGTCGGCCAGCTTGATCAAAACCTCTGCGGGGATATGCCGCTTTCCAAGCTCATACTGCGAATAGCCAACTTGGGAACAATTCAAATATTTTGCAAGGGTTATCTGCTTCAAATCCGAATCTTCCCTCAAATCTCGAATCCTTCTATACACCATTTGTGTACTCCTTTCAAAGCGAAAGCATACACAAAGTATAGATAAAGCATTTTGCTCTATTGACTTGTAGCTCAAAATGATTTACAATTGTCTCGAGGTGGAGTGATCATGCGGATCTGGAACGGCACGGAACAGCTTTTATACGACGCAGGCCGGGAGCGGGAGCTGATGGATATTTTGGGGATACAGAGCATGGACGAGGTCACCATTATCCCGTGGCGCTCCCCCGACACGCCGCCCCAGGGCGCCCGCTATGTCCTGCTCAAGTTTTACGATCCCGTCCTGGACGAGATCGCCTTTGACTTCTTCTCCTATGAAAACGGCGTCTACTCCCACCCCAACGGGGACGGCACCTGGCTGGACTTTCCCAGGGATCGGATCCTGGGCTGGGCCTATCCAATCAGCGCGCCCGGAATATAAAACCCGGCCCCCCGCCGTTCGGCGGGGGGCCGCTCTCTTACTTCGCCAGACAGGCCGCGGGGCCGCCACCCGCACATTGGCGACAGCACAGCCCCCGCCGCCGGCGGGGGCTGCCCTTTTACTCTGCCAGACAGGCGGCGGTCTGGGCCGCCACCCGCGCGTTGTTGAACACCAGCTGGATGTTGGAGTCCAGGCTGTCCCCGCCGGTGAGCTCCTTCACCTTGGCCAGCAGGAAGGGGGTGGTCTCCTTGCCGTGGATGCCGTTCCCCTTGGCCTGCCGCAGGGCCTCGTCGATGGCGGCGTTGATCACCGCCGGATCCATGGAGTACTCCTCCGGGATGGGGTTGGTCACCAGCATACCGCCCTCAAAGCCCAGCTCCAGGCTGGCCCGGAAGGCCGCCGCCAGCTCCTGGGGGGTGTCCACCCGGTAGTCCACCTGAAAGCCGCTGTGCCGGGTGTAGAAGGCGGGCAGCTCCTCCGTGCCGAAGCCCAGCACGGGCACGCCGTGGGTCTCCAGATACTCCAGGGTGAGGCCCAGATCCAGGATGGACTTGGCCCCGGCGCACACCACCATGACGGGGGTATGGGCCAGCTCCTCCAGGTCGGCGGAGATGTCCATGGTGGTCTCCGCCCCCCGGTGGACGCCGCCGATGCCGCCGGTGGCGAATACCTTGATGCCCGCCATGTGGGCGATGATCATGGTGGTGGTGACGGTGGTGGCCCCGTCCTGCCCCCGGGCGCACAGCACCGCCAGATCCCGGCGGCTGGCCTTGGTGACCTTGGTGCCCGCCTTGCCCAGGTACTCGATCTCCTCCTTGGTGCAGCCCGCCTTCAGCCGCCCGCCGATGACGGCGATGGTGGCGGGGACGGCGCCGTTCTCCCGGATGATGTTCTCCACCGCCAGGGCGGTCTCCACGTTCTGGGGGTAGGGCATTCCGTGGGAGATGATGGTGGACTCCAGAGCCACCACGGGCTTGTGGTTGGCCAGGGCCTGGGCCACCTCGGGGGAAACGTCCAGATACTTGTTCAATGCCATGGGTAAAACCTCCTGATTATATTGGTATTGGTTCTATTATTTGTCTGTAGGGGAGGGGCTTGCCCCTCCCGCCTTGAAGGGTCAAAAACCCTTGCCCCGGGAGGGGCAAGCCCCTCCCCTACACATACATTTTTTATGGCGCGGGTATGTTCTCATCCCGCCGCCATCCGCGCCGTCAGGGCCTCCACGCTCATGGCCTCGTTGATGGTCTCGGCGCTCTCCATGGCGAGGGACGCCGCCGCCGAGCCCGCCAGGGCGGTGCCCTCCAGATCGGTGCCCTCCAGGTAGGCCCAGGCCAGCGCCGCCATGAAGGCGTCCCCGCAGCCGGTGGTGTTCACCCGCTTCCCCGGCAGGCAGGGCAGCCGCACCCGGCCGCTGTGATCCGCCGCCAGCACCCCCTCTCCCCCCAGGGAGACAAACACCCGCCGCAGGCCGGTGTCCAGCAAAACGTCCGCCGCCCGGTTCAGGCTGGCCTCGTCGGTGATGGCCACGCCGGACAACAGCTCCGCCTCCAGGCGGTTGGGCTTCAGCGTGTGGAGCTTCCCCAGCACCGGCCCCAGGCGCTCCGCCTTGGCGGTGGACACCGGGTCGGCGAAGATGGGCGGGGTGACGTGCTCAGCGATCCAGCGGATGGCGTCGGCAGGGATGTTGGTATCCACGATCACCAGCTGGGCGTTTTGCAGCAGCTGGGCCCGAGAGGCCAGGAAGGCCGGGGTGATGTGCCGGTAGATCTCCATGTCGGACAGGGCCAGCCGCATCTCGCCCCCCTCGTCGGCGATGAACAGGTAGGTGGACGTGCGCCCCCCCGGCACCTGGAGGGAGCGGCTGATGTCAATGCCCAGCTCCCCGCAGGAGGCGGCGATGCGCTGGGCGTACAGGTCGTCCCCGAAGGCGGTGAGCATCCGTGCGTCCAGCCCCAGCAGGGCCATGTTGTGGGCGATGTTCCGGCCCACGCCCCCCAGGCTCATGCGCACCACGCCGGGGTTGGAGTCGGCGGCCACCAGCGGGGCGGCGGAGGCGCCGCCGATGTCCATATTGACCCCGCCCACCACCACCGCGTAGGGGGCGGAGGTGACGATGTAGCCCTTGCCGGCGATGTGGCCCTTTTTCATCAGGTTGGAGATATGCACCGCCACCGAGGAGCGGGCGATGCCCGCCCTGTCCGCCAGCTCCTGCTGGGAGATCAGGGGGTTTTCCTCAATCCACCGGAGGATCTGCCGTTCCCGCTGGGTCATGGGCCTCACTCCTAAACTTCTCTCTTTTTGATAAGCATATGCTTATTCTCTGCGTTTGTCAAGGGATTTATCCAAGATTGCGCAAAAAATCGGCGCATGGATCTTCCATGCGCCGATTTTCTTATCACTCAGCCCAGCAGCAGCTTGTCGTCCGCCTCGTCGGATCCCGTGGCCTGGCCGAACCGGGCCAGCAGATCCTCCACGGTGAGCTTCTTCTTGTCCTCCCCGGCGATGTCCAGGGCGACGCGCCCCTCGTACATCATGATCAGCCGGTTGCCGTGGACGATGGCGTCCTTCATGTTGTGGGTGATCATCAGGGTGGTGAGGTGATCCTTCTGGACGATGCGCTCGGTGGCCTCCAGCACCTTGGCCGCCGTCTTGGGATCCAGCGCCGCGGTGTGCTCGTCCAGCAGCAGCAGGTCGGGCTTTTGCAGGGTGGCCATCAGCAGGGTCAGGGCCTGCCGCTGCCCGCCGGACAGCAGCCCCACCTTGGAGGTGAGCCGATCCTCCAGCCCCAGATCCAGAATTTTGAGCACCTCCCGGTAGTGCTCCCGCTCGTCCCGGGTGATGCCGGGGCGGAGGGTGCGGCCCCGTCCCCGGCGGGAGGCCAGGGCCAGGTTCTCCTCAATCTGCATGGTGGCGGCGGTGCCCATCATGGGATCCTGGAACACCCGGCCGATATACTTGGCCCGCTTGTGCTCGGGCAGCTTGGTCACGTCCGTGCCGCCGATGGAGATCCGCCCGGAGTCCACCGGCCACACCCCCGCCACCGCGTTGAGCAGGGTGGACTTGCCCGCCCCGTTGCCGCCGATGACGGTGACGAAATCCCCGTCGTTCAGGGTGAGGGACACCCCGTTCAGCGCCGTCTTTTCGTTGACGGTGCCGGGGTTGAAGGTCTTGTAGATGTTCTGCACGTCAAGCATGGGCGCCGCCCCCCTTTCCCGCGGGGATCACCTTTTTGGCGAAGTACCGCCCCTTCCAGTGGGGCACCGCCAGGAACAGGGCCACCACCAGGGCGGTGAGCAGCTTCAGATCGTCGGTGGACAGCCCCAGCCGCAGCACAAACTGGATCACGATGTAGTAGATCACCGCGCCGATGGCGCAGGCCAGCAGCTTCAGCGCGAAGTTGCGGAACACCCTGGAGAACAGCACCTCGCCGATGATGACGGCGGCCAGGCCGATGACGATGGCGCCCCGGCCCATGTTCACGTCGGCAAACCCCTGGTACTGGGCCAGCAGCGCCCCGGCCAGGGCCACCAGGGCGTTGGACACCATCAGCCCCAGCACCTTGCACCAGTTGGTGCTGATGCCCTGGGCCCGGGCCATATTGCCGTTGGAGCCGGTGGCCCGCAGGGCGCAGCCCAGCTCGGTGCCGAAGAACCAGTACAGCACGGCGATGACCACGGCCAGAAGGACGGCCAGCGGGATCAGCGGGTTGTTCAGGGCCAGGTCCCGCACATAGCGGGCGGACACCAGCAGGCCGTACTTGTCCACGCTGATGGGCAGGTTGGCCTTGCCGCCCCCGGTGCCCCAGCCCATGATCCGAAGATTGATGGAGTACAGGGCCAGCTGGGTCAGGATGCCGGACAGGATGGCGGGGATGCCGCAGGCGGTGTGGAGCAGGCCGGTGACCAGTCCCGCCAGCAGCCCCGCCAGCACGGCGCACGCCATGGCCACGCCCACCGGCGCCCCGTTGAGGGTGAGCAGGACGCACACCGCCGCCCCGGTGCCGATGGATCCGTCCACCGTCAGGTCGGCCACGTCCAGTATTTTATAGGTGATATACACGCCGATGGCCATCACGCCCCAGGCGAGGCCCTGGGCCGCGGCCCCGGGCATGGAGTTGAGCAGAGAAGTCAGGAAAGCCATGAAAATCCCTCCGGTCGCGTCACTCCGCCGCGATGGCCTCGTAGCCCTCGGGGGCGGTGATGCCCAGGGCCTCGCAGTTGGCGGCGTTGTACTTCTTCACCACCTGGGGGGCGGATTTGACGGGCATGGTGGACACGTCCGCGCCGTTCACCAGGATGTCGCAGGCCATCTCGCCGGCGATGTGGCCGATGTCGTAATAGCTGATGGTCAGCGTCACCACGCCGCAGCCCCTGCACAGGCCCTCCTCGCCGGTCACCACGGGCACCTTGGCGGGCAGCACCACATTGGCGATGGCCTCGGTGTTGTCGGCGGCGGTGTTGTCGGTGGGGATATAGATCACGTCGCTGCCCTCGCAGGCGGTCTGGGTGACGGAGGCCACGTCGTTGGTGTCGTTGAAGGCGAACCGCTTGACCTCGTAGCCCATGCCCTTCAGGTGGCCCTCGATCACGTCGCACTGATAGGCGGAGTTGGGCTCGCCGGAGCAGTAGAGCAGGCCCACGGTCTGGGCGTCGGGGAAGATCTCCTGGATCATGGCGGCCTGCTGATCCAGGGGGGCCAGATCGGAGGTGCCGGACACGTTGGTGCCCACGGTGCCGTTCCAGTCGCTGATCTCCAGGGCGGTGGCGTAGTCGGTGACGGAGGTGCCCAGCACGGGGATGGTGCTGGTGGCGGAGGCGGCGGCCTGGAGGGGGGCGGTGGCGTTGGCCAGGATCAGATCCACCTTCTTGGACACGAAGCCGTCAATGATGGTGGGGCACAGGCTGGAGTCGCCGCTGGCGTTGCCCTCCTCGAACTTCACGTTGCCCTCGCCCAGCTTCTCGACGAGGGCGTCTTTGAAGCCCTGGGTGGCGGCGTCCAGCGCCTCATGGGGGGCCAGCTGGCAGATGCCCACGGTGTAGGTCTTGCCGTCGCCGGCGGGCTCGCCCTGGGAGTCTTTGGTCTCGGCTGGCTGGGTATCGGCCGCGCCGGGGTTGTTGGAGCAGGCGGCCAGAGACAGGGCCATGGTCAGCGCCAGCAGCAGCGCGGTGAGTTTGGACAATTTTTTCATTCTGAATTCCTCCATTTGGGTTGCTTTACTGCTTTTAGCCGCCAAAGTGCCAACGGCAAAAGGCCGGGCCCGGAGGCCCACGCCTGACAGTATAACGCTTTAACGCGCTGGTGTCAAGAAAAAATCGCCCCGGCCCGCCATTTTTCCCGCCGGCCCCTGAGCTCCGGACAGGAAGCCAGGTGCGCTGCGGCCCGAAGCGCCGGAAACCGCCCTGATCCGGACGTTAATTGCTTCCAGCTCAGGGCGTTTTCTCCGTGTTCCGCAGATACTCCGGCGCTATGGGGTCTCTTTTATACTTCTACCGCTTTCCCCACGCTGAAAAACCACAGGCACTTCCGGCCCACCGTCACCCCCGCCGCCTGGGACAGGGCCCGGCTGTACGCCTCCAGCTGGGGCCGGTAGCCCTCTGCCCGGGTCTCCGCCTGCTCCAGCCCCACCCGGTCGGTCTTGAAGTCCAGCACGGTGGCCCTGCCGTCCTCCTCCACGAACCAGCAGTCCACCACCCCCTGGAGCAGCACCTCCTCCCCCGCCGGGGCCCCGGGGTAGTAGTCCGCCGCGGGGCACAGCAGGGAGAATTTGAACTCCCGCTCCACCCGGGGGGAGCGCCGCAGCCGCAGGCCCAGCTCCGACCGGAAGAAGGCCAGAATGTCCGCCGGGTTCACCGCGTTCCCCTGCTGGGGGGTGATGTACTGGCCCTCCACCAGCCGGGTGATCTCGTCGGCGATGTCGGCAAAGCTGCCCGTCCGGTCATAGTTCAGGTACTGCATCACCATATGCAGGGCGGTGCCCCGCTGGGTGGCGGTGAGGGGCCGCTCCCCCTGGAACACCGGGCGGCGCAGGACGGTCTGGGGCGGGGCGGGGGACAGCTCCACCCCGTGTTCCGCCGCCTCGCTGTCCTTCTCCCGGCCCTTGAGCTGGGTGGCGGTGAGCTTGGAGGGGATGTCCGCGCAGGCCATATGGGGATACCGCCACCCCAGCCGCTCCCCCAGCTCCGGCCGGATGGGCGCGGTCTCCCCGGCCCGGGCCGTCTCCTCAGCCCCCAGCCCCTCAAGGGCCAGGAAGACCCCGGCGGACAGCAGCCGGATGTCCCAGGGCAGGCCCTCCTCCGCCGGGGGCAGGGGACGGGGGGCGTCCAGCCCCGCCCACAGGGGGGCGCTGTCCCCCCGGCACAGCGCCGGCGAGAGCACCCACTCCGCCATGGAGCGGGCGGAGGCCATCTGCCGGGGGGGCGGCGGGCACTGGGCCTGGGCCGCCAGGGCCGCCAGCTGCCCGCCCCGGCCGTTGACGGCGGCAAACAAAATCAGCTTGTGCTCCGCCCGGGTCATGGCCACGTAGAGCAGCCGCAGCTCCTCCGAGCGCAGCTCCCGCCGGAGCCGCAGGGCCAGGGCGTCCCGGGCGATGGTGGTGTACCGCAGCCCCCGCTGGCGATCCACCCGCTTGGGGCCCAGCCCCAGCTCCGGGTGGAACAGGATGGGGGCCTTGGCGTCCGCCTCGTTGAACTGCCTGTCCAGGCCGCACAGCAGCACCACCGGGAACTCCAGCCCCTTGGAGCGGTGGATGGACAGCAGGCGCACCCCGCCCCCCTCCCCGCTGGGGACGGGCACCGGGATGCCGTTCTCCGCCATCCGGCTCAGGTGGAGCAGGAAGGCCATCAGCCCCCGGTGGCCCCCGCTCTCAAACCGGGCGGCCTCGTCGTACAGGGCCATCAGGTTGGCCCGCCGCCGCTCCCCGTCGGGCAGGGCGGCGAACACGGCGGGGATATCCAGCCGCCCGTAGAGCCGCCACAGCAGCCGGTGGCTGCCCTCCTCCGCCGCCAGCTCCCGCAGCTCGGACAGGAGGGAGAGGAAGTGGGCGCAGTCCTGCTCCCCCCGCTCCGCCCCGGCACACAGGCAGTCGTACACCGAGCCCTCCCCCAGTGTGCGCAGCGCCGCCAGCCGGTCGGGGGGGAAGTCGAACAGGGGGGAGCGCAGCGCCGCCAGCAGGGCCACGTCCTGCCGGGGGTTGTCCAGCACCTGGAGCAGGGCCACGGCCACCGAGATCTCGGTGGTGCCGAAAAACTCCTGCCCTCCCTCGGCACTCCAGGGGACGCCCTGCTCGTCCAGGGCGGCGGCGTAGTACCGCAGCACCGGGCCGGGGGAACGCAGAAGGATGACGATATCCTCCGGCCGCACCGGCCTGTCCCCCACGGGCAGGCCCGACGCCAGCAGCTCCCGGACACGCTGGGCGGCGGCCCGGGCGGTGAGCAGATCCTTGTCCGGCTGCTCCTCCTCCCCGGCCTCCTCCGACCGGTCGGGCAGGGCGGACAGATCCACGCAGTTCAGCTCCACGGCGTACCGGGGGTCGGGGGTCAGCTCCGCCCGTCCGGGCCGCAGGGCCTCCGCGTCCGTATAGTCCAGCTCTCCCACCGCCCGGGTCATCACGTTCCGGAAGATGAAATTCACCCCGCTGAGCACCTCGGGCCGGGATCGGAAGTTGTCCGACAGCAGGATCTTCCGCCCCTGGCCGGGGGCGGCCTCCTCCAACCGGGGGTACTGCTCGTACTTTTGCAGGAAGATCCCCGGCTCCGCCAGCCGGAAGCGGTAGATGGACTGCTTCACGTCCCCCACCAGGAACAGGTTGTCCCCGCTGGACAGCGCCCCGAAGATGGCGTTCTGCACGGCGTTGGTGTCCTGGTACTCATCCACCATGATCTCCCGGTACTGCCGCCCCACGTCCCGGGCCAGGGGGGAGGGGGCGCCGTCCTCCCCGGTGAGCAGGGCGGCGGTGAGGTGCTCGCCGTCGGCGAAGTCGATGAGGCGGCGGCGACCCTTCAGGGCGGTAAAGGCCCGGTCGAACTCCGCCGTCACGTCCAGCAGGGCCTCCATGGCGGGGCCCATGGCCCGCAGATCCTCCATGGCCTCGTCCCCGCCCACGTCGAACCGCTCCCCCAGCTTTTTCAGTTGCTTCCTGCACTCGTCCCGCTGGGCGGTCATCCGGGCCTTCAGGGCCTCGTCGTGCTCGCCCCGCTTCAGCCCCGGCCGGGGGAAGGGGATGGGGAAGCAGGTAGCCGCCCCGTCCCAGCCCTGGCCCAGGGCGTCCCGCAGCCCCTCCAGCCCTGCGATGGTGTCCTCCAGGGTGGGGCCGTAGTTCTTGTCCAGCAGGGCGTCCCAGGCGATCTCGTCCCGGAGGGCGGACAGCGCCCCCAGCCAGTAGCCTGCCAGCTCCTCCGCGTCTGCCAGCAGGGCCCGGCCCCAGGGGGTGTCCTCCGGGCCTATGCCGGGGGGGAGGAGGTAGTCCCGCTTCCGCAACCGCAGCCAGCCCGCCGGATCCGCCTGGGCCTGCACCCGGCGGTGGATGTCCAGGATCACGTCCTCCAGGGTCTGGTCGTCCCGCTCCCCCGCCAGGGCGTCCACCAGGGCGGCGAAGGCCGGGTCGTTTTCAATGTTGGCGTACCGCCCCTCCAGCACCTCCTCCAGGGCCTGCCGGCGCAGCTCGTCCCCCTCGGCCTCGTCGCACAGGCGGAAGTCGGGATCCAAGTCCGCCAGGTGGCCCCACTGGCGCAGGAAGTCCAGGCAGAAGGCGTCAATGGTGCAGATGGGGGCCTTGTACACCAGGGTGGCGTTGCGCCGCAGGTGCCGGTCTCCGGGCTTTTGGGCCAGGCGGGCGTGTATGCCCGCCGAGATCCGATCCCGCAGCTCCGCCGCCGCGGCGTTGGTGAAGGTGATCACCAGGAAGCGGTCAATGTCCTCCCCCCGCTCCACCCAGCCCATCAGCCGCTCCACCAGCACCCGGGTCTTGCCCGAGCCCGCCGCCGCCGACACCAGCAGGTTTCCCCCCCGGTTGTCCACCGCCGCCCGCTGTTCCCTTGTCAGCTCAATGGCCATCCTGTCCGCCCTCCTCCCGCTGGGCCAGCCACGCCCAGAATTCCGCCGCCCGCACCCCACGGCGGTACCGCCGCCTGTCCCCGCAGCCCTCCTCGAAGTGGCAGGCCGCCCGGTAGTCGCACCAGCGGCAGGGGTTTTTGTCCGCGTTGTGCCAATAGGGATCCGCGTCGATGTTGCCCGCCGCCAGCTCCCCGGCGGCCCGCTTCAGGGCGGCGGTGATGTAGCCGTCCAGCGCGTTCAGCTGCTCCCCGGTGGCCAGGGCGTCCCCGCCCCCCCGGCCCGTCCCCACGGGCAGGAAGCGGAAGCCCCCGGCCGTGCGCTCCATGGCGGACAGCACCTCGGGATCGTCCAGCACCAGCCCCTGCCGCCGCAGCAGCCTGTCCCGGCTTACCTGGATCTCCTCCTCGGTCATGCCCCGCTCGCCGTCCACCAGGGGCGTCCGGGCGGGTACGTACAGCACCCCGGCGGGGGCGATGGCCCCGGGGCCGAACACCCGCTCCCCCTCCCGGGTGAGGGCGAACAGGTAGAGCAGCATCTGCAGCCCCCGGCCGTCCTCCACGTCGGAGAAGTCGAAGCTCTTTTTTCCCGTCTTGTAGTCCACCACCCGGAGGTAGCGCGTCCCGTTGTGCTCCCACTGATCCACCCGATCCACGAAGCCGGACAGCCGCAGCCGCACCCCCTGCTCCACCTCCACCGGGGGCAGCTCCCGGCCCGGGCCGAAGCCCAGCTCGAAGGCGGCGGGGGTGAAGTCGGACACGGCCAGCTCCGCGCACACGCTGCGGGCCACCGCCAGCGCCGCCTGCTTCATCCGGGCAAAGAGGTGGCGGAACCGGGCCGTCTCCCCCTCCAGCCCCGCCAGCACCTCCCGCTCATAGCGATCCGCCGCCGCCCGGGACAGCCGCTCCACCGCCGCCCCGTCGCTGAGGGGGACGTTCTCCTCCCGGGCCGCCCGGAGGGTGTCCTCCAACACGGCGTGGACGAAGGTGCCGTAGTCGGTGGCCCGGAAGGCCGCCCGCTGCCGGGGCTTTGCGTCCAGCCCGAACCGCAGGAAATAGTTGAAGTGGCAGGAGTTCACCAGATCCAGCTTGGTGGCGGACATGGGCACCACCGGCCCGAACAGGGCGTCCACCGCCGCCCGGGACAGCCGCCCCCGCCGCCAGAGCGCCGCGCTCTCGATGCGCGCCACCCGCTCCCTCAGGCCGGGGATCTCCTTCAGCGCCGCCGCCAGGTTGTCATACCGGCCCGCCAGCTCCAGCGCCGCGTCCGGGGCGGACAGGCGGGCCAGGGGGTCGGCCCCGTCCCGCACCGGCTCCTCCGGGAACAGCGCCCCGATGCGCTCCCACAGGAAGCAGGGGGTTTTCCGGTTGTCCCCCGTCCCGGCGGAAAAGCTGACGTACAGCCGCTCCGAGGGGCGGCAGCAGGTCTCATAGGCGATGGTCATCTCCCGGCGCAGCTTGTCCTCCTGCCGGGGGGCCAGCTCCACCTCCATCGCCGCCAGCGCGTCCCGATCCTGATCGGTGAACAGCCCCGGCGACAGGGCGCAGTCGGGGATGGAGCCGCTGTCCGCGCCTAAGAGGAACAGCGCCTTGACCTCCTTGTGGGCCATCCGGGGGGCGTCCCCCACCGTCACCGCGTCCAGGGAGACGGGGATGGCCCCCACGTCGTACTGGCTGAGCACCAGGGAGAACAGCCGGGAGAACTCGTCCAGCTCCAGCTCCCTGTCCCCCAGCAGCAGGGCGCACTGCTCCAGCCCCCCCACCAGGATGTCCCACAGCTGGCGGTACTGGGCGGCGGTGTTCCGATCCCCCCGCCGCTCCAGCCCGTCCGCCCGCTGGGCCAGCCGGGTGGGCAGATCGATGTCCTCTAAGAATTGGTACAGGGCCAGGGCCCGTCCCCGCCCCGTCTTGTCCGGGTTCTTCCGCAGCCCCTCCAGGGGGGCGATGACCCGGCGGCGCAGGCCGTCCAGCCAGGCCACATGGGCCCTGTCCTCCTCGGAAAACTCCCGGCCGTAGCCCTCCGGGTGCATCTCCCAGGGCTTTTTCCGCGTCCAGGCCGATCCCTTCAGATCCCAGGTGAGCACGTAGTTCTCCAGCAGATCCCGCTCCTCCTCCGAGATCCCCGTCAGCCCGGTTTTCAGGTAGCGGAACAGCTCCTCGTAGGGGTAGTCCGACCCCGCCGCGGCCAGGGCGGAGGTCACCAGGGCCAGCACCGGCTTCTCCAAAATGTCCTCCATGGCGGAGCGGAACACCGGCACCCCGTAGCGCTCAAACACGCTGTCAATGAGCTCCCCGAAGCCGTCCATCCGCCGGGCGCACACGGCGATGTCCCGGCAGCGGTAGCCCTCCTCCCGCAGCAGGCGCAGGATCTCCGCCGCGCACCACTCCGCCTCCTGCCGGGGATCCCCGGCGGCGATCCGGGTGACGGCGCATTCTCCTTCCCAGGGCTTGTCCGGCAGGGGGCCGAACAGGCGCTCCTCCAAAAAGGCCAGGGAGGGGTGGCGGGGCAGGGGGCGGGCCAGCGTCTCCCGGCGGACGGGAACGGCATTGGCCTTCGCCAGCCGCTCCAGCCGTCCGGCGGCCCGGAGGGCGGGCTGGAAGATGCCGGCCGGATCGTCCCCGGGGTCGCACACAAAGGCGGCGGTGAGCTCCCCCTGGGCCATGAGGGCGGACAGCACCCCCTCCTCCTGGGGGGTGAAGTCGGTGAAGCCGTAGACGTAGAAGGACATACCCGCCCCCCACCGGGTCTCCTCCAGCTGGCGGGCCAGCCGGTCGAGGCGGCCCCGGGGGTCGGCGTGTCCCTCCGCCTCCAGGGCCCGGTAGGCGGCGTAGATCAGCCCTAAATCCCGCAGCTTGTCCCCCTGCCGGCCCCCCAGCTCCTCCCCGGCGGCCATGAGGGCCTCCGGCTCCACCCGGTAGGCGCGGCACTCGTCCACCGTGGCCAGCAGGCCGGTGAGGAAGGCGGGCTTCCGGGACGGGGAGCGGTAGGCGCTCAAAGCGTCCGCCACCCGGCCCAGGGCGGCGTACATCAGCAGCATCCGCCCGCCCCCGTCCAGCATGGGGGCGGCCCCGCCCCCGGCGGCGTCGGTGAGCCGCCCCGCCAGCCGGGTGAAGGACAGCACCTCGCAGTCCAGCAGCGCCCCGGCGGGGAGGGCGGCGCACATGGCCCGCTCGCTCTCGTGGGAATACTGCTCGGGCACAATGAGCAGCCGGCGGCGGGCGGGGGAGGCCCCCATCCGCTCCAGCAGCTCCCCCCGGATATCCTGCCCCGCCCGGGCGTACAGCAGCGTCAACATGGCCCCGGCCCCCTTTTCTTTCAGTATCCCGCCCCGGAGGGCTGGGATATCATTATATCAAAAAGGGGCGGGCAAAAAAAGCGGTTGACAAACCGCGCCCCATCTGTTATGATGTTTGGGCAAAAGGAAGCAGGAACGGCGCCGCCGTCCTCACCTCCCGCCGCGGGCGAAGGGGTTAACATGGTGAGCTCTCCCAGGACTGGTGGGAGCTTGTTGTGGACGTGGGCGCCTTCGCGCTCACGTTTTGACGTTTTTGAGGAGGTGCGTGACCATAGCAAGTACGGCTCATCAGATCAACGAGGAAATCCGCGACCGGGAGGTGCGGCTCATCGGCGCCGACGGAGCGCAGCTGGGCGTCATGTCCGCCCGGGAGGCCCAGGCACGCGCCGACGAGGCCGGGCTGGACCTGGTGAAGATCTCCCCCACCGCCACCCCCCCTGTGTGCAAGCTCATGGACTACGGCAAGTTCAAGTTCGAGCAGGCCAAGCGGGAGAAAGAGGCCAAGAAGAACCAGCACGTGGTGGAGGTCAAGGAGGTGCGGATGTCCCCCGGCATCGACATCGGCGACTTCAATACCAAGCTGCGCAACGCCCAGAAGTTTTTGGGCGAGGGGAACCGGGTGAAGGTCACCGTCCGCTTCCGGGGCCGGGAGATGGCCCACACCGACATCGGCCGGAAGCTGCTGCTGGACTTCGCCGAGCAGTGCGGCGAGCTGGCGGTGCTGGACAAGGAGCCCAAGCTGGAGGGCCGGCACATGAGCATCTTCCTGTCCGCCAAGAGCGCGAAAACCAATAAGTGATCCCCCTGCGGCATACGCCGCGTATCAACTTACGAAAAGGAGACAACCGCCATGCCTAAAGTCAAAACCCACAGCGGCGCCAAGAAGCGCTTCAAGCTGACCAAGAACGGCCAGGTCAAACGGGCCCACGCCAACAAGAGCCACCTGCTCAACGGCCACGGCAAGACCCGCAAGCTCAAGAGGAGCCTCCGCAAGGCCGGTTACGCCGACGTCACCAACGCCGCCACCATCAAGCGCATGATCCCCTATAAATAAGGGAACCCACATTTTACTCAATACAGGAGGCTGAACAGATATGGCACGAGTGAAAGGCGCGATGATGACGCGCAAGAGAAGGAATAAGATCCTCAAGCTGGCCAAGGGCTACTGGGGCGCCAAGAGCAAGCACTTCAAGATGGCCAACGAGCAGGTGATGAAGTCCCTGCAGTACGCCTACGTGGGCCGCCGGCTGAAGAAGCGCGACTTCCGGCAGCTGTGGATCGCCCGGATCAGCGCCGGCTGCAAGATGAACGGTATGAACTACTCCACCTTCATGCACGGCCTGAAGCTGGCCAACGTGGAGATCAACCGCAAGATGCTGGCCGAGCTGGCCGTCAACGACAAGGCCGCCTTCACCCAGCTCACCGAGCTGGCCAAGGGCAAGCTGGCCTGACAACGAAACACCGAAGCGCCCGGTCGTTTGACCGGGCGCTTTTTCGCCGTTCCGCCCCAGATCCGGGCGGAGAAACGCCCCTGATTTCCTCGGAAATCAGGGGCGTCTGCCTGTATTAGTCCACAACCACCACGCCGCCGGCGTACTTCTCGTCGATGAACTGGCGCACCTCGTCGGACCTCAGCGCCTCCACCAGCTTCAGGATGGCCTCGTCCTTCTCCCGGCCCTCCTTCACGGCCAGCACGTTCACGTAGGCGGTGCCCGCGATGCCGTCGGGGGACTCCACCGCCAGGGCCTCGCTGAATTTCAGCCCCGCGCCGATGGCGTAGTTGCCGTTGATGATGGCGATGTCCACGTCCTGGAGGGTGGTGGTCAGCAGCTTGGCCTCCAGCTCCTTGATGTCCAGGTTCTTGGGGTTCTCCGCCACGTCGTCCAGCCGGGGCTCCAGGCCGGAACCGTCCTTCAGCTTGATGAGCCCCTGCTCCTGGAGCAGCAGCAGGGCCCGGCCGCCGTTGGTGGGGTCGTTGGGGATGGCCACCACCGCGCCGTCGGCCAGGGCGTCCAGGCTGGCGGTCTTGCCGGCGTAGATGCCGAAGGGCTCATAGTGCAGGCCGGCCACGCTCACCAGATGGGTGCCGTTGTTGGCGTTGAAGTTATTCATGTAGGTGATGTGCTGGAAGTAGTTGGCGTCCAGCTGGCCGTCCTCCACGTTGTTGTTGGGCAGCACGTAGTCGTCATAGGAGACGATCTCCAGGGTGACACCCTCCTTAGCCAGGATCTCCTTGGCCTTCTCCAGGATCTCGGCGTGGGGCGTGGGGGACGCGCCCACCTTGATGGTGGTGTTCTGCTTGCCGCCGCAGGCGGACAGCAGGGTCAGGCACAGCGCCGCGGCCAGAGCCAGGGCCAGAGCTTTCTTCTTCATATCCGTATCTCCTTTTGCTTTGATCTATGTGAACCGCCCGCCGGGCGGGGTTCACCAAACCCAAGGGCACAAAAAAACGCCCCCGACAGATTGTCAAGGACGAGAGCCTTCCCGGCTTCGTGGTACCACCTTGCTTCACCCGCCCCTCGCGGGGCCGGGCCTTATCGGGTACTGACATACCCTATCGCTGTGACGGGCGAACCCGGCGTGACCTATGGGCGGCTTGCGTCCGTCGGCCACGCGGCTCCGGGGCCATGTTCGGCGCGTCCCTCCGTACCCGTTTTCAGCTCCCCGGGCTCTCTGTGCCGTGGCCGCGCGCTTACTCTCCCCATCATTGCCTTTGCAGTGCTGTTCCGTTGTGGATTCAGTTTAACGCATCAAAGTGCTTTTGTCAAGGGGCAGTTTGCACAGTAGGGCGGGACGACCCGGCCCGCCGTTGACGCAATCTGCCCATCAACGGCCCGCCGGGGCGCCCCGCCCCACAAAGGATGATCAGTGCTTCCCGCCCTTTTTCTGTCCGCTGGCGGTGCGCCTGTCCATCCGGTTCACCAGATGGGAGCCCGCCGACTGGAAGATCTGCACCAGAATCACGATGACGATCACCGCCCCGTAGATCACCAGGAACTGCTGGAGCGCCCAGCCCTTCATCAGGGCCATGGCCCCCAGCCCGCCGCCGCCGATGGCCCCGGCCATGGCGCCGTAGCCCAGGATGGTGATGAAAGCGGTGAGGAAGCCGGACAGCAGGGAGGGCAGGCTCTCGGGCAGCATCACCTTCCACACGATCTGGAGGGTAGAGCAGCCCATGGACTGGGCGGCCTCGATGAGGCCCTTGTCCATCTCACGGATGGAGGACTCCACCAGCCGGGCGGCGAAGGGGAAGGCCGCCACGGTGAGGGGGACGAGGATACCGGGCGTGCCGATGGTGGTGCCCAGGATGATCCGGGACAGGGGCATGACCAGCACCATGAGGATCAGGAAGGGGACGGAGCGCAGCAGGTTGACCACCACGTTCAACGCCTGCATGAGGGGGGCGGGCAGGGGGCGGATGCCGTCCTTGGCCCCGGTGACCAGGATCACCCCCAGGGGCAGCCCAATGAGATAGGCGAACACGGTGGCGATGACGGTGGAGTAGATCGTCTCCCAGATGGCGAAGGGGATGTTCTCCAGCAGGAAGGAGATCTGCGCCGCCGTCTTGGGGTCGCTGAAGAAGTCAGCCATGGTAATCCCGCACCTCCTCCATGGTGATGTTGGGCTGGTTTTTCAGGTAGGCCACCGCCTTGGCGGCCTCCGGCGGATCCTCCGGCAGGCCCAGCAGCATGGTGCCAAAGGCCTGGCCGTTCACGTTCCGGGTGTCCGCCCCCAGGATGTTCACCTTCACGCCGCAGTCGATGGCCAGGGACGCGATGAGGGGCTCGTAGCTGGAGCCGCCGTTAAAGGCGATGCGGATCACCTGGGCGGCGGGGAGCTGGGCGATATGTACCCCGTCGGGATAGACCAGGCGGCGGCCCGCCTCGGTCTGGGGGTTGGAGAAAACCTCCTCCACCGTGCCCGTCTCCATCACCCGGCCGTGATCCAGGATGGCCACGTGGGTGCAGATCTCCTCCACCACTGCCATCTCGTGGGTGATCACCACCACGGTGATCCCCAGCCGCTTGTTGATGTCCTTGATCAGCCGCAGGATGTCCCGGGTGGTTTTGGGATCCAGGGCGGAGGTGGCCTCGTCGCACAGCAGGATCCTGGGGTCGCAGGCCAGGGCCCGGGCGATGGCGATACGCTGCCTCTGCCCGCCGGACAGCTGGGCGGGGTAGGCGTCCGCCTTGTCGGGCAGGCCCACCACGTCCAGCAGCTCCCGGGCCCGCTTCTCCGCGTCCGCCCTTTTTACCTTGGCGATCTCCATGGGGAAGCAGATGTTTTTCAGGCAGGTGCGCTGCATGAGCAGGTTAAACTGCTGGAAGATCATGCTGATGGAGCGCCGCTGGGCGATAAGGGCCTTCTGATCCATGGCGCACAGATCCGCGCCATCGATGAGCACCTGGCCGGAGGTGGGCCGCTCCAGCAGGTTGATGCACCGCACCAGGGTGGACTTGCCCGCGCCGCTCATGCCCACGATGCCGTACACGTCGCCGTCGCCGATGGTGAGGGTCACGTCCGTCAGGGCGTGGAGCTCCCCCTCGGCGGTGGGGAACACCTTGGAGATGTTTTTCAGTTCAATCATGGGGTTCTCCCCCCTTTCTGTCGTCGAAGCAAAGTCCGCTCTACGACCTTTCCGCCTGCGGCGAAAACTGCGTTCGCTCCCTTGCTTCTCCTCTCCCCACAAAGCCAAAGAGCGGCTTTGCGGGGGCCCCCTTGGGGTTCCTTGTAATGGCCTTTATTGTATGCCGAAACCGGGAGGTTGTCAAGAACCTCCCGGTTTTGCAGGGGTACACACTGTGCGCCCGCCGTCCCTCTGTCCTGTCCCGAATACGGCGGGGATAATGTCCGCCCCGGCCTGCCGTGCAAGGGGGCTTATTCCACCGCGTACCATTTCAGCACCTCGGTGCTGCCCGTCTGCCGCAGGGCCGCGCAGGACACCGCCGCGTCCGCCGCCAGCACGATCAGGGCCGGGGGCACCAGCCAGGCCGGTATGCGGGCCGCCGCCCCCGCCGCCAGGGGGTGCACCCCGTACACCAGCACCAGGGCCAGCACCGTCCAGCACAGGGAGAACGCCGGACACACCAGCCCCCCCAGGCTGCCGGGGATGCCCTCGTAATCCCAGAATTTTACCCCCAGGACATAGCGGTAAAAGGCCCCCAGAACCAACTCCACGGCGGTGGCGGCCAGCCCCCCGGACAGCGCCACCCACAAGGGGCCGTTCCCCAGCGGGGCCAGCCCCAGGATCAGGCAGGCCCCCAGGCCGTACACCGGGCACAGGGGCAGGAGGATCAGACACTTCCGATCCCGCTTGGGGTGGCCGGACGCCCGGGCGAAGGCCACCTCCAGCAGGAAGCCCAAAAAGCTGTACAGATAAAAATACCAGAGCCACCGCGCCATCAAAATTCCGCCCCCTCGTGTCATGTCGTCCTGACAGTTAGGATGGATCGGGGGCGGCGTTTCATGCGGGGAACTTTTTGGGAGCCGCTGGAGAATTTGGCGGTGCAATTTTTTTGACGGAGGCGGAGGACACGGAAAGGGCCGATGAGGACATCGGCCCCTGCGGTATGGCCCCGGTCGTAGGGGCCGGTGTCCCCACCGGCCCGTGGTGTCCCCACCGGCCCGCCCTCATTGCACACAGAGCATACACGAAATTGACTTCCGTGGACACCTGCTTGCCCCTATTGAATCCCGGCGGAATTTATGGTATTCTACAAGGTACTATCCTTTTGAGGGGGGCCGCCCATGAAACCGAACATCCTGGTGATCTGCGGCCCCACGGCGTCCGGCAAGACCGCCCTGGCCGTGGAGCTGGCCCTCCGCTTCGGGGGAGAGGTGGTGTCCGCCGACTCCATGCAGGTCTACCGCCGCATGGACATCGGCACCGCCAAGCCCACGCCGGAGGAGACCCGGGGCGTCCCCCACCACATGATCGACGTGGCCGATCCGAGGGAGAACTACTCCGTGGCCCGGTATGTCCAGGAGGCCGTGCCCATCGTGGACGGCATCCTGGCCCGGGGGAAGCTGCCCATCGTGGCCGGCGGGACGGGGCTTTACATCGACCACCTCATCGCGGGCCGGCAGTTCGCCCCCTTCGCGCCGGACAGCGGCCTGCGGGCGGAGCTTCAGGCCCAGGCGAAAGCGGAGGGCCTGCCCGCCCTCTACGCCCGGCTGGAGCGGGCGGATCCCCAGGCCGCCGCCCGCCTCCACCCCAACGACGAGAAGCGGATCATCCGGGCGCTGGAGGTGTTTTTATCCACCGGCAAGCCCCTGTCCCAGTTTGACGCGGAGAGCCGCGCCCTGCCCAACCGCTACACGCCGCTGACCATCGCCTTGAACTTCCAGGAGCGCCCCTGGCTGTGGGAGCGCATCGACCGCCGGGTGGACGAGATGCTGGCCCGGGGGCTGGAGGGAGAGGTGCGATCCCTGCTGGCGGACGGGATCCCCCCGGACTGCACCGCCATGCAGGCCATCGGCTATAAAGAGATCGCCGCCGCCATCCAGTCGGGCCGCCCCGTCTCGGAGGGGGCGGAGGAGGTCAAGCTCCGCTCCCGGCAGTACGCCAAGCGGCAGATCACCTGGTTCCGCCGGAACCGGGAGGCCCGCTGGTTTGAATGGGAGAAAATACCAAATCTTTCCGACGCCCTCGCTTTTTCGACAGAACTTATCAGGGAAGCTGGATTACAATAAACAGGCTCGAATCCAAACGGAACCCGGGGCAGATTTCTGCGCCGGACTGTCCCGCGGCTCCAAAATAAAGAGGAGTGTTTACCATGAGCCTTACATCCACCATTTCCGTCAACAAGCAGCCCAACATTCAGGACGCCTTCCTGTCCGCCGCCCGCCGCGCCGCCGCCCGGGTCACCGTCTTTCTGATGAACGGCTACCAGCTCCGGGGGGTGATCACCGCCTTCGATCCCTACGTGGTGGTGGTGACCTCCGACGGCAAGCAGCAGGTCATCTACAAGCACGCCATCTCCACCATTGCACCGGAGCATCCGGTTGAGTTGGAGGGGTAGGGGGGAGCCCCCTGCCCCGATTCCCCCCGGCCCCCGTGGGGGGGCAGGGGGGAGCCCCTGCTTGACCTCGCCCGGGTGCCCCCGGGGGGGCGCCGCTCCGCGGGGGGTTACTTTCTCTCACGCGAGAGAAAGTAACCAAAGAGCGCGCATAGGGGCTGCGCCCCTATGTACCCCCTTCTTTCCTTGGAATACGTGGCGGGGGAGTGACCGGCGCGGGGGGGCTGGACTGGTGGACTCCCCATTGGTGCTGCCGCCCGTGTGTGGGGACAACCCCTGGGTGGTGCCCTCGGTTGGCGCCTGGGTGGTGCGCCGGACGTTCGGGGCGGTGGGAGGTGCACCGTCGATTTCGAGGGGTGGGGGAGTGATCGGCGCGCGGGGGCTGGACTGGTGGGCTTCCCATTAGTGCTGCCGCTCGTGTGTGGGGACAACCCCCAGGCGGTGCCCTCGGTTGGCGCCTGGGGGGTGCGGTGGGTGTTCAGGGGCGGTGGGAGGTGCACCGTCGATTTCAGGTTGTGGGAGAGTGACCGGCTATTGCGGGTGACGAATGGGCTGTCCTTCTTTTTCCGGCCCACACCGGGCCTGACTTTCGCAGACACTGAAAACATGGGGTTCTCTTTACAGCGCCTGAGCTTCTCAGGCTAACCGCCCCGCCACAAGCAGCGCACCCAATACGCACCCGTAAGCACCACCCGACACCCAGGCGCATCTGACGTGGATCCCACCCACTTCTCAGTACCCACACCCTCAGCGGCAGCGGCGACAGGGGCCCCCGCGTCCGTATCACCTCCGCGCCGGAAGGGTCACAGAAAGCCCCCCGATCTGACGGCCCCCGTAAAAGGGGGTTCTTAGGGGGTGGCCATCCTGTGAGCGCAGGGCCGCCCTTCGGCTCGGAGTCGAACCGGTGGCCACCCCCTAAGCGTGTCTTTCGGTTCCTTTCTGCACGAGCAGAAAGGAACGCCCCCGGCAGGGCGCACCGGGGCCCGAAAACCGGGCAAGAAACCGGCACGGGAGGGGCAAGCCCCTCCCCTACAGGCTCCGGAAACGGAACGCACCCGGCAGGGCGCAACCCTGCCACCCCCAGCGGGCCAGGGGGGCGCAGCCCCACCACCCCTCCCCCTTCGGGGGGTTCAGGGGGCCCGCCCCAGAGAAAGAAAGGAACCCTACTATGAGAGAAAGCACCCTTGCCACCAAGGTCATGATCGCCATCCTCTGCCTGGGGGTGGCGGTCTACCTGGCCGTCTACTTCGTCCGGGGCTGGGAGGAGCCCCTGGTCACCACCCGGGCCTACGCCTATACCCAGGACGTGGGCATGGAGGCCAGCGGCATCCTGGTGCGGGACGAGACGATCCTGCCCGACGCCGGGGGCAGCTATGTGGATCACATCCTGGGGGAGGGGGAGAAGGCCGCCGCCGGACAGGCCGCCGCCCTGCTCTACACCGATTCCGCCGCCCTCACCACCCGGCAGGCCATCCGCACCCTCACCGCCGAGATTGAGCAGCTCCAGTACGCCCTGGACGACCGCACCCAGACGGGGGACGCCTCCCGGCTGGACGGCCAGGTGCTCGACTCCATCACCGCCCTGCGATCCCTCACCGCCCAGGGGGATCTCACCACCCTAGACGACTGCGCCCTCAATCTGCGCACCATGGTGTTCAAGCGGGACTTCGCCTACGGCGACGGCAGCGCCGCCGGACAGCTCAGCCAGCTCATCCAGAGCAAGCAGGAGCAGCTGGCCCAGCTCAACGCCTCGCTGAACCAGGTGGCCCAGGTGGTGTACACCCCCGCCGCCGGGGTGTTCTCCGGCACCGTGGACGGCTGGGAGGGCCTTATCAACCCCAGCCGGCTGGACGGCCTCACCGCCCAGTCCCTGTCTGATCTGCTCTCCCAGACCCCCGCTCCTGTTTCCGGGCCGGTGGGCAAGCTGATCACCGGCTCCACCTGGTACTTCGCCGCCCTCCTCCCCGGCACCGACACCGGGCTGCAATCCGGCAAAACATACTCCCTCACCTTCTCCGGCGACTACTACGGCCAGATCCCCATGGTGCTGGAGCGGGTGTCCCTGGAGGGGGAGCAGACCCTGGCCATCTTCTCCTGCCGCACCCATCTGTCCGACACCACCCTGCTGCGGGTGCAGGCGGTGGACGTGGTGATCCACCACCTGGAGGGCATCCGCATCCCCCGAAAGGCCCTGCGGGTGGAGACGGTGGAGGAGGAGCAGGAGGACGGCTCCACCCGGACGGTGAACCGCTACAAGGTCTACACCGTGGAGCGCTCCCAGTCCTGGGGGCGGGAGGTGGACATACTGTACACCGACGAGAACTTCTACCTGGTGCGCCCGGTGGATCCCTCCGCCGCCAAGCGGCTGCGGGCGGGGGACGAGGTGATCCTGAATTCCTCCGACATCTACGACGGCAAGGTGGTGCGCTGAGTTCCTTTTTCTCGAGAGAAAAAGGAACCAAAAAGAGCTTGAGTTCGCTGACGGCCGTAACTCCAGATCGGTTCGCCACCGCCCGGTAACGGCACGTCCCCTTGGATTGGAGGCTTGTGACATGGGATTAGAAGAAAATATAAAGCGCGTACAGGCGGGCATCGCGGAGGCCGCCCGGGCCGCTGGCCGGGATCCAGCGTCCGTCACCCTGCTGGCCGCCACCAAGACCCAGAGCTCGGACACCATCCGGGCCGCCATCGCCGCCGGGATCACCGCCTGCGGGGAGAACCGGGTGCAGGAGCTCACCGCCCACCTGGCGGACGGCGCCTACCGGGGCGCGGAGATTCACTTCATCGGCCACCTCCAGACCAACAAGGTGAAGTACGTGGTGGGAAAGGTGGCTCTGATCCACTCCGTGTCCTCGGACAAGCTGCTCCGGGCCGTCGCCGCCCAGGCGGACAAGCTGGGGCTTGTCCAGGACATTCTGCTGGAGATCAACCTGGCGGGGGAGGCGTCCAAGTCCGGATTTGCCCCCGAGGAAGCCCTGGCCGCCGCCCGGCTGGCCGCCTGTCTGGACGGTGTACGGCTCCGGGGCCTGATGTGTATCCCCCCCGCCGCCCGCCATTCCGGGGAGAATTTCCACCATTTCATGACTTTGCGACAATTAGCTGTTGACATAAGACAGAAAATGGTGGATAATAACAGGGATATGGACGTGCTGTCCATGGGCATGAGCGGCGATTACCAGGACGCAGTCGCCGCGGGCTCCACTTGTGTCCGGGTGGGCTCGGCGCTGTTTGGCCCCCGCCCGCCTGTTTTGCCGGAGGGCTGAACCGCCCCCGTTACCCTCTCGATTGGAAGGAGAACCGTTAATGAGCATTTTTGATGAACTGAAGCGTCTGGCCCGCCCCTATGAGGACGAGGAGGACGATGGCTACGAGGAGGAGTTTGCCCCGGTGGGCAGCGCCGTCCGGGAACCCGCCAGGGATCGGGATCGCGACCGGGATCGGGACATGGAGCGCCGCAGCAATAAAGTGGTGAACATCCACACCACCACCCAGCTCCAGGTGGTGCTGGTGAGCCCCACCCGGTTTGAGAACGCCTCCGAGATCGCCGACCACCTGCGGGACAAGCGCACCGTGGTGCTCAACCTGGAGCAGACCGACAAGAACATCGCCCGCCGCCTCATCGACTTTTTGTCCGGCGTGGCCTACGCCAACGAGGGCACCATCAAGAAGGTGGCCCTGTCCACCTACATCATCACCCCCTACAATGTGGAGATCCTGGGCGATCTCATCGACGAGCTGGAAAACAACGGGCTGTACTTCTGAGAGACAGACACGGCAACCGCCCCCGGTGAGGGCGGTTACACCAGTCGGATACCGCAATCGAGATACATAAGGGGGATTGGATCCTATGCTGACACCGCAGGAAGTGGCCAGCCGCTCCTTTGCCAAGGCCACCCTGGGCGGATATAATCTGGCCCAGGTGGACGAGTTTCTGGACACGCTCACCGACGACTATACGGCGCTCTACAACGAGAACACCATTTTGAAGAACAAGCTGAAGGTGCTCTCCGACACGGTGGAGGAGTACCGCGCCACCGACGACGCCATGCGGAAAACCCTGCTGGCCGCCCAGAAGATGGCGGACGATCTGGTGGACGAGGCCAAGAAGAAGCAGGCCCAGCTCATGGGCGACGCGGAGAAGGACGCCCGCAAGCGCGTCAAGGAGCTGGAGAAGTCCGTGGCCGCCGAGGAATACCGGCTGAAGCAGGCCCAGGAGTCCACCGCCGCCTATGTGCGCAAGCTGGCGGAGTTCCACGACAAGGAGATGGAGTTCCTGTCCGGCCTGGGGGAACTGGTGCCCCCCGAGCTGGCCCAGGCCCAGGAGGAGAAGGACGACCCCTCCGCCGAGATTGAGGCCGCGGTGGCCGCCCAGGTGTTCACCGAGACGGCGCCTCCCCCCCAGGAGGAGGACAAGCCCGCCCCCCGGCTGGTGGCGGTGGGGCCGGACGACGACGTGCCCCCCATGCCCGACGATCTGCTGCCCGGCATGGACGACGGGGAGCTGGACGCGGACGCCACCCGGCGGTTCTCCGATATGCAGTTTGGGAAGGATTATAAGATCGAGTGACAAAGGAGGTTATCGAGATGGGCCAAACCGACAGCCAGTTTAAGGCGTTTATCCGTTTCATCCTGGATGACATCAAAGAACTCCAAACCGAGACAGACGAGGAAAAAAAGGCCGCAAAGGTTGAGAAAATCATCGACAATCTTCAAAAAACCCTGGAGGATTAAACTCCACGATCAAAAAGCCCGCACGGTTCTCACCGTGCGGGCTTTTTGTGCTGATAACGGGTTTGGATTACTTGTGATCCACGCCGTTCATGTGGCGGATCAGATCCAGCACCTTGTTGGAGTAGCCCATCTCGTTGTCGTACCAGGACACGACCTTCACGAAGGTGTCGGTCAGCGCAATGCCGGCGCCCTTGTCGAAGATGGAGGTGCGGGAGTCGCCCAGGAAGTCGGAGGACACCACGGCGTCCTCGGTGTAGCCCAGGATGCCCTTCAGCTCGCCCTCGCTGGCCTTCTTCATGGCCGCGCAGATCTCGTCGTACTTGGCGGGCTTCTCCAGGTTGACGGTCAGGTCAACCACGGACACGTCCAGGGTGGGCACCCGCATGGACATACCGGTCAGCTTGCCGTTCAGCTCGGGAATGACCTTGCCCACGGCCTTGGCCGCGCCGGTGGAGGAGGGGATGATGTTGCCGGAGGCCGCGCGGCCGCCGCGCCAGTCCTTCTTGGAGGGGCCGTCCACGGTCTTCTGGGTGGCGGTGGTGGAGTGCACGGTGGTCATCAGGCCGTCCTTGATGCCCCAGTTGTCATTGAGCACCTTGGCGATGGGGGCCAGGCAGTTGGTGGTGCAGGAGGCGTTGGACACGAAGGTCATATCGGGGGTGTACTTGTCCAGGTTGACGCCGCACACGAACATGGGGGTGTCGTCCTTGGAGGGGCCGGTCATGACCACCTTCTTGGCGCCGCCGTCGATGTGGCCCTGGGCCTTCTCCTTGGTGAGGAACAGGCCGGTGGCCTCCACCACGTACTCCACGCCCAGCTGGCCCCAGGGCAGCTCGGAGGGGTTCATCTTGGCATAGACCATGACCTTCTTGCCGTTGACGGTGATGGACTCGTCGTCCCAGGAGATGTCGCCGTCGAACTTGCCCTGCATGGTATCATAGCGGAGCATATAGGCCATATAGTCGGGGGTCATGCCGGGGTCATTGATGCCCAGGAACTCGATGTCGCTGCTGTTAATGCCGGCGCGGAAGACCAGGCGGCCGATGCGGCCAAACCCGTTAATACCTACTTTGATGCTCATTGGTATCACTCCTTCATAATGATTGGGGATTGCGCGGTAATATTATACTCTATCCCGCCCTTAAAGGGAAGGGGATTTGTGAAAAAATTTTCAATCTTTTTTGGCGGATTTTTGGCCGTTTACTCTATGGTGAGCTGGATGTTTTTGGCGCTGGCGTCAAATTCCTTGAGAATGCCGTCGTCGTTGGTGGTGTAGGCGAAGGCGTAGGTCTTGTCGGCGTTGATGGACACCAGGATCTGGGTCACCTGCTGGCCCTCGTACTCCAGGACATAGCTGTACTGGTAGGCGGGCAGGCCGCACACGGGATCCTTGGTGAAGTAGCGGTCGGTGATGGTGGGCTCGCTGCCGTACTGCTCCTTCCAGGCGGAGCTGATGGTATCCCGGGCGATGTCGGCGGTGATGGCCTTGAAGGCGGCGTTGGTGGTACCGGCCTTGGCGGTGGTCTTCAGGTTGACGTTGCCGGTCAGCCCGGTGTTGGCCCAGCAGGCGTCCACGCCCTCCATCTCAATCTCCTCAAAGCCGGCGGGCAGGTCGATCTGATAGTCCGTCACGTGATCGTTGAGCTTGGGCCCGCAGCCCGCCAGGAATACCAGCATCAGGGCAAGCAGGGGCAGGATTTTCTTCTTCATTGCACTCTCTCCTTCACAGCAGCATTGTCCGGCCCGGAGGCCGGCCTCCATTATAGCATCCCCCGGGGCGGGGCGCAACCCCTTGACAGGGCTGGTATGATAAGGGGTGGATTCTCTTTGAGGAACGGAGGAAAACCATGAGTGTGGAGCTGAAAAACCGGATCCGGGCGGCGGGGCCCTCCCTCCGGACGCTGGGGCGCTGGCTGGTGCTGGCGGGATTGACGGGGCTGGCCTGCGGGCTGGCGGGGGCGGCCTTTACCTGGACGGTGGCCCAGGCCGGGGTTCTGCGGGAGCGGTTCCCCTGGCTGCTGTTCCTGATGCCGGCGGCGGGGCTGGCCATTGTGTTCTCCTACCGGGCCGCCGGACTGGAGCACGACACCGGCACCAACCAGATCATCGCCAGCGTCCGGGGCGGGGCCCGGCCCCCGCTGCGGCTGGCGCCGCTGATCTTCCTGGGCTCCGCCCTCACCCACCTCACCGGCGGCAGCGCGGGCCGGGAGGGGGCCGCCCTCCAGATCGGCGGAAGCCTGGCCGCCGGGCTGGGCCGCCTGCTCCGGCTGGATCAGCGCAACACCAACACCATCATCCAGTGCGGCATGGCGGGGCTGTTCTCCGCCCTGTTCGGCACGCCGGTGGCGGCGGTGGTGTTCAGCCTGGAGGTCATCAACGTGGGCCATTTCCACTACGCGGCCCTGTTCCCCTGCCTGCTGTCCGCCCTCATCGCCGCCGGGGTGCCCCCCCTGCTGGGCCTGCCTGGGGAGGGGTACGTCCTGTCCGGCGCCCCCGATCCCACCGTTCTGCCGCTGCTCCAGTGCGGGGTGCTGGCGGCGGGGGCGGCGGTGCTGTCCATCCTGTTCTGCGTCCTCATGCACGGCGCGGGGCGGCTGTATCAAAAACGGCTGCCCAACCCCTACCTGCGGGTGCTGGCCGGGGCGGGGCTGGTGATCCTGCTCACCCTGCTGGAGGGCAGCGGCGACTACAACGGCGCGGGGGGCCACATCATCGAGCTGGCGGTGGAGGGCCAGGTACACGTGCCCTGGGCCTTCGCCTGGAAGATGCTGTTCACCGCCCTCACCCTGGGCGCGGGCTTCAAGGGGGGTGAGATCGTGCCCACCCTGTTCATCGGCTCCACCTTCGGCTGCGCCGCCGCCCCTCTGCTGGGGCTGGAGCCCGCCTTCGGGGCGGCCATCGGCATGATCGCCCTGTTCTGCGGGGTGACCAACTGCCCCCTGGCCTCCCTCTTTCTGGCCGTGGAGCTGTTTGGCGGCGGGGCGCTGCCCTTCTTCGCCCTGGCCTGCGCCCTGGCCTTCCTGCTCAGCGGGCGGTTCTCGCTGTATTCCAGCCAGCACCTGGTTTACTCCAAGCTGGAGGCCCAGCTGGATGAACAATACAAGAAAGACAAAGAACTGGAAAAGGAGCACATATCATGTTAAGACTGATCAAAGAAGCGGAATTTGACCGCTACATCGGCTTCGCCTACGAGCTGGCCCTGGATCCCGCCCGGTCGGGCTACCACGTCTACTACGACGGGATGAAAACCCGGGAGGACTTTGTGTCCCGCGCCTGGAAGGCCCTGGAACGCCCCGGCGAGGACGTCCTCCTGTTTGAGGAGGACGGGGAGGTGGAGGGCCTCATCGCCTTTGAGCATCCGGAGGAGGAGCACTACCTCCACACCTTTATCTTCAGCATCCGGCGGGACACGGGGACGGCCCTGGCGGAGTTTCTGGACTACTGCCGGGAGCGGTGGCCGGGATTCACCCTGGATCTGGCCTTCCCGGCGGAGAATGTGGAGGCCACGAGCTGGCTGGAGGGACAGGGAATCCCCTGCAACGAGCGGTCATGGAACTTCCTGCTCAACTTGGATCGGTATAAGCCCCTGCCGGAGCCCTCTGGGGTGAAGCGGATCACGGCGGAGAATTTTGAGGAGTTTGCCGCCGTCCACCGCCAAATCCAGGAGGATATGTTCTGGAACTGCGAACGGGTGCGGGCCGCCCTGAACCGGTGGGTCATCTTCGTCACCGGGGAGGGAGAGACCGCCGGGGAGGTGCTCATGACCCTGGACGGCAAGCCCCACGAGGAGATTTTCGCCCTGGAGTTTGTGGACGGGCAATCCCATGACGAGGCCTTCCAGGCGCTGCTCACCGCCGCGCTGAACCTTTTGAAAGCCCACGGGACAAAGTGGCTTACCTTCTTTGTGGACGAGGGCTGCCCCCAGGGGGAACTGCTAAAGGCCCTGAGCTTCCGGCTGGTGGGGACGTTTGTCTGCCACCGGCTGACGGTGTGAAGCGGTAGAAAAAGACCGCCGGGAGGATATCCCCCGGCGGTCTCAGCCTGTCCAACAGACAGGGCCTGCCCCATGTTCCTATGCTTCCGAAAAAACCTCCGACAGGTCAATGACGCAGTCCTCTAACACGTTCACCTTGATCTTGTCCCCGGCCGCGCCAAACTCCTTCACGGAATAGCGGCCATCCTCCAGGACAAAGGATTGTACGATCTTGTTGTCGGGGTCAACGATCCAGTATTCCCGGACGCCGGCCCTCTGATACAAGCTGAATTTGGTGAAGCGGTCGTGCCGCTGGGTGGAGGGGGACAGGATCTCCACCACCATGTCCGGCGCGCCCTTGCAGCCCCGCTCATCCAGCTTGGAGGGGTCGCACACCACGGAGATGTCCGGCTCCACCACCGTGTCCACATCCTCCGGCCTGTCGCCATCCGCTTCAAACAGCCGGACGTCGAAGGGGGCGGCGTAGACCTTACACTTCTTTCCCTTCAAATAATTGCCGAGCTGTAAAGACAGCTCCATGCTGATCCCCTGGTGGATCCTGGCCGGCGACGGGGCCATCATCACAATCTCCCCATCAATGATTTCCGCCCGTTCGCCCTCGTCCCAAGTGAGAGCATCCGCGAACGTATACCGGGGCCTTTCCGCTGGCAGTGCCATTCCTATCACTCCTCGCTGTAGCGGCACGCTGAACTTTTTCCGATGCTCCAATTATACCACGGCCCGCCCCGGATTGCAAGGCGGACAGCAGCCCTTGGGCGCTCTTTGCCCAGCTTAAAGTTTCTTTTTTCGCTTCCTTTTTTCTTTTCAAAGAAAAAAGGAAGGCCCTTAATGCTGGTACTCAAACTCCAAATTGTACAGGCACACCACGTCCCCGTCCTGGATGCCCCTGTCCTCCAGCTGCTGGTACACCCCCGCGTCCCGGAGCCGCCGCTCGAACCAGTTGCGGCTCTCGTAGTCGCCGAAGTTCACGTTGGCCATGAGCTGGCGCAGCCAGGGCCCGTCCACCAGCCAGGTGCCGTCCGGCTCCCGCTGTATGTCCAGGGCGGCGGATGTGTCCACCTCGGGGGGCCGCTCCACGTAGGTGGGCTCGAATACGATCACCGGCGGCAGGTCGGACAGCTCCCGGGCGGCGGCGTACATCAGCTCCTTCGTCCCCTGGTGGGTGGCGGCGGACAGCTCGAACAGGGGGCAGCCCTTGGCCTCCACGTGCTGGCGAAGCTTCTGCAAAAGCTCGGGATCCTCCATGATGTCCACCTTGTTGGCCGCCACCAGCATCCGCCGGGAGGCCAGCTCCGGCGACCAGCGCTGGAGCTCCTCGCAGATGGCGTCGAAGTCGGCCACCGGATCCCGGCCCTCGCTGCCGGACACGTCCACCACGTGGATCAGCAGGCGGCACCGATCCACATGGCGCAGGAAGTCGTGGCCCAGCCCCGCGCCCTCCGCCGCCCCCTCGATGATGCCGGGGATGTCGGCCAGCACGAAGGAGGTGTCCTCGTCCACCGCCACCACGCCCAAATTGGGGAACAGGGTGGTGAAGTGGTAGTTGGCGATCTTGGGCTGGGCCCGGGTCACCACGCTGAGCAGGGTGGACTTGCCCACGTTGGGGAAGCCCACCAGCCCCACGTCCGCCAGCAGCTTCAGCTCCAGCAGCACTTCCCGGGCCTGACCGGGCAGGCCCGCCTTGGCGAACCGGGGGCACTGGCGGGTGGGGGTGGCAAAGTGCTGGTTGCCCCAGCCGCCGTTGCCCCCCCGGGCCAGCACGAAGTCCTGATCCCCGGACATATCGCAGATGATCTCCTTCGTCTCCAGATCCCGCACCACGGTGCCCCGGGGCACCCGGATCACCAGATCATTGCCGTCCTTGCCGGAGCACCGCTTGCCCTGGCCCTCCTTGCCGTTCTCCGCCACGTATTTGCGCTTGTAGCGGAAGTCCATCAGGGTGGACATATGGGGATCCACCCGCAGGATGATATCCCCGCCCCGGCCGCCGTCCCCGCCGTCGGGGCCGCCTGCGGCCACGTACTTCTCCCGGTGGAAGGCCACGGCCCCGCCGCCGCCGTCCCCGGCCCGGACGGTGATCCGGGCGGTGTCGATGAATTGATTGGCCATAGGGCCCTCCTTTTTGTGAATCGCTTATTCGCAGATGCTGTCAAAGAACCGGCGGGCGTTTTCCAGATCCGTCTCGTCCGGGTGCCCCTTGCCGGTGCCCCCGATAAGTTTGAAGGGCCCGAAGGTGTTGAAGCCCTTGCAGCCGAACTCCCCGGCTACTACGGCGGATTTTCCTTCGACGGCCTTCGCGATGGATTTGGCATTGCCCAGCCCGGCACTGGTATACAAAAAGAATACCCGTTTCCCCTCAGTCAGATTCCTCTTGACGAAGTCCAGCACATCCGGGTGAAAGCTCCCGCCGTAGATGCCGGAGGCGAAGCCGATGAGATCATATTGCCCCAACTCGGCGTGTTTTTGCGAGGACGCGTCGATAAGATCCACGTCATGGCCCTGGGCGATGGCGTCCACCAGCTTTTTCGTGTTCCCGTGGTGGCTGGAGTGGTAAATGATTAACGGTTTTGGGCATACAATTACGCTCCTTTGAAGAAAAGGGCCGCGAACGGGGAACCGTCCGCGGCCTTCTGCGTCAAAACTTACTGGGCGATCTCCACGATGGAGACCTGCTTGCGATCCTTGCCCAGGCGCTCGAACTTCACCTTGCCGTCCTTCAAGGCGAACAGGGTGTCGTCACTGCCCTTGCCCACGTTGACGCCGGGGTGGATGTGGGTGCCGCGCTGGCGCACGATGATGTTGCCCGCCAGCACGAACTGGCCGTCGCTGCGCTTCACGCCCAGCCGCTTGGCGTTGGAGTCGCGGCCGTTCTTGGTGGAGCCGCCGCCCTTTTTATGGGCGAAAAACTGGATATTGAGCTTCAGCATTGTCGTTTCCGTCCTTTCTGTCAAAGGTTAAGGATTTCCATCCTTGTCGTCCTCGTCATCTAACATTACGGTGAGATTGTCGGGGTATTCCTCCCCCATGGCCTGGAGGTACACCAGCAGGCCGGTGAGCAGCGTCTGGCACAGGCTGTCGCTGGCCTCGTTCAGCTTGGGGGGGAGCTTGAGGGAGATGCGGGCGCTGCCCTCCTTGGCCTTCACCGGGGCGCCCAGGCCCATCACCTCGTTGATGGTGCACTCGGTGAGTCCCACGGCGGCGGAGATGGCGGCGCACACGATGTCCGCGCCCGCCTCGGCGTACCCGCTGTGGCCCTCCACCACGAAGCCGTCCAGACGGCTGTCGGCGCTGTGGAAGGTGACGGTGGTCATAGTCTCAGCCCTCTCAGGCGTTGACCTTGGTGATCTCCACCTTGGTGTAGGGCTGACGATGGCCCTGACGGCGGCGGTAGTTCTTCTTGGGCTTGTACTTGAACACCAGAATCTTCTTGCCCTTGCCGTTCTTCACCACGTTGGCGGTGACGGAGGCGCCGTCCACGGTGGGGGCGCCGAACCTGGCGCTGTCGCCGTCCACGACGGCCAGCACCTTGTCGAAGGTGACGGAATCGCCGGCCTCCACGTTCAGCTTCTCGATGTAGAGGGTGTCGCCCTCGGCCACCTTGTACTGCTTGCCGCCGGTCTCGATGATCGCGTGCATATCTGCACTCCTTTCCTTTATTACGGGCTCGCTGTCGGGGGCGGGGAATATTCCCACTTGTTGTCGCGCTGTGCCTGTTCTCAAGAGACATTTCGTAGGGGAGGGGCTTGCCCCTCCCGGGGAAAGGGTCTCTGACCCTTCAAAGCGGGAGGGGCAAGCCCCTCCCCTACAGCGCGTCTTCACCCGGTCAATGCGGCTTTAGTAGTATATCAGTGGAAATTTGGAATGTCAAGGGGTTTCCCCCGGCTTTTTTGAAAAATTGTGTTGACAGACGAAAAAAAACAGGTTATACTTTTTGGTACGCGATTCTACGCGTATGGTTTGCCAACCGCGCCCCCGCGGGGGCGTTGTGGAGGGCCGCGCTCCGGCGCGCGCCAACATGATACAGGAGGTGTTCCCGCATGGTTCGTACCTATCAGCCCAAGAAGCGCCAGCGTTCCAAGGTGCACGGCTTCCGCAAGCGCATGGCTACCGCCAACGGCCGGAAGGTTCTGGCCCGCCGCCGCGCCAAGGGCCGCGCCCGCCTGAGCCATTGATGGCGCACACATCGGGATAGACATACACCACCGGGGCGCGGGAGATTTCCCTCGCCCCTGCGTGCATTTGGCCTGTCCCAACGGAGGTCGTATGAAAAACACCGTTTCGCTGAAGGAAAACCACCTGTTCCGCCGGGCCTACAGCCGGGGCAAGACCGCCGCCGACGGCAGGCTGGCCCTCTATGTCCGCCGGAACGGGCGGAAGGGCAGCCGCCTGGGGCTCACCGTGTCCACCAAGGTGGGCTGCGCCGTGGTGCGCAACCGGGTGCGCCGCCGCCTGCGGGAGATCTACCGGCTCAACGAGGGCAGGCTGATCACCGGCTGCGACGTGGTGGTGGTGGCCCGTGTACGGGCGGCGGAGAGCAGCTACCGGCAGCTGGAGAAGTCCTTCCTCCGGCTGGCGGACAAGCTGACCCTGCTGAAGAAGGAGCCGGTGGCATGAAGCGCCTGCTGCTGGCCCTGATCCGGTGGTACAGGCGGGACATTTCCCCCTGCCGGCCCCCCTGCTGCCGGTTCATCCCCTCCTGCTCCGCCTACGCCCTGGAGGCCGTGGAGGTGCACGGGGCGGTGAAGGGCGGGCTGCTGGCCCTGTGGCGGATTTTGCGCTGCCACCCCCTGCACCGGCAGAAAACCTTTGTCTACGACCCCGTCCCACCCAAGAAAATCCGAAAACTGTAGGAGGCCAAACATGGATATTTGGCAAATACTCATGACACCGTTCAGCTGGCTGCTCAAGCTGTTCTGCCAGGTGTTCAACAGCTACGGCATCGCCCTGTTCCTGTTCACCCTGGTGGTTAAGGTCGTCCTCTTTCCCCTTAACCTGAAGGGCAAGAAAAGCATGATCAAGCAGAACGTGCTCAGCGGCCAGATCCAGGAGATCCAGAGGCGGTGCGGCAACGACAAGGAGCGTTACAACCAGGAGCTCCAGAAGTTCTACGCCGAGAACAACGTCAACCCCCTGGGGGGCTGCGGGTGGTCTTTGCTGCCCATCGTGTTCCTGTACCCCCTGTACGCCATCATCCGCCGCCCGCTCAAGTACATGATGTGGCTCTCCGAGGAGGCCGTCACCGCCGTGGCCCACGCCCTGGGCTGGGCCGACTTCCAGATCGGCGGCTACAACGAGCTGACCCTGGGCGCCATGATGAATGCGGGCAACCTGGACACCGCCAAGGCCGCCGTGGGCGCGTCCGCCGCCAGCCTGTTCGTCGTCAACTTCAACTTCTTCGGCATCGACCTGTCCCAGATCCCCCAGCTCAAGTTCTGGGAGAACGGGGTCACCTGGGGCAGCGTGGGGCTGTTCCTGCTGCCCCTGATCTCCGCCGCCCTGTCCCTGGCGTCCATGTTCGTGTCCCAGAAAACCAACCAGATGAACAAGGATCAGCAGGTGAAGATGAACTTCACCATGATCCTCATGGGCCCGCTCATCTCCCTGTGGATTGGCTTCGCCATGCCCGCCGGCCTGTGTATCTACTGGATCGCCAACTCCCTGCTGGGCATGGTGCAGGAGGTCATCTGCGGCCGGATGCTCCGCAAGGACTATGAGGCCGCCCAGCGGGAGATCGAGGAGCAGAGGAAAAAGGCCAAGGAGGCCGAGAAGGAGCGCCGCCGCAAGGCCGCCGAGAAGAAGGCCGCCGCCATCGCCGCCGGCAAGTCCGGCAAGAAGCAGCCCCAGGCCAAGCACAAGGGCGTGGACGTGTCCGCCAGCCGGGAGGGCCTGCGCACCTACGCCCGGGGCCGGGCCTATGACCCCAACCGCTACCCCACCACCCCCTACCGGGATCCCAACGGCCCCGCCAAGCCCGTGGAGGAGGAGCCCAAGGAGCTCACCGAGGAGGAGAAGGCCATCCTGGCCGAGAGCAACCCCGAGCTGATGGCCCAGGCGGAGGCGGCGGAGCAGGCGGCCGCCCAGGCCCCTGCGGTTCAGGAGGACAAGCCCACCGCCGCCCAGGACGAGGAGGAGGGCTACGAGGAGGCCTACTCCGACGAGGATGAGGAGCGGTAACCAATCAACAAAAAAGGAGTGCGTTTCCTGTGTTGAAATATATCGAAGTCACCGGCAAAACCGAGGAGGAGGCCGTCGCCAAGGGTCTGGCCCAGCTGGGTCTGGAGCGGGACGACGTGTCTCTGGAGATCCTGGAGCGGGGCAGAACCGGCTTTCTGGGCATCGGCTCCGTCCCCGCCAAGGTCAAGCTGACCTACGAGGCCCCGGATGCGCCCGAGCCGGAGCCCACCCCCGCCCCGCCTGTGGCGGAGGAGAAGCCCGTTCCGCCTCCCGCGCCCAAGCCCAAGCCTCAGCCCAAGGCCGAACCCAAGCCCAGGCCCGCGCCCAGGGCGGAGGCCCAGTCTCAGACTATTCAGTCTCAGACTGTTCCGCCCCAGGCTGCCGCCCCCGCTCCGGAGCGGGCCCAGGCCCCCGCCGCGGACGACGACGTGGCCGCGGCCATTGTCAAGTTCCAGACCGGGCTGTTTGAGCACATGGGCGTGGACGCCGCCCCCGTGGTCACCCGGGAGGGGGACACGTATCAGGTGGTGCTGGAGGGGGAGAACATGGGCGCCCTCATCGGCCACCGGGGGGAGACCCTGGACGCCATCCAGCAGCTCACCGGCTACGCCGTCAACAAGGGCCGCAGCCACCGGGTGCGCATCCATGTGGACGCGGAGGGCTACCGGGCCCGCCGGGAGGAGTCGCTGAACCGCCTGGCCCGCAAGACGGCGGGCAAGGTGGTGAAGTACCGCCGGAACATCACCCTGGAGGCCATGAACGCCTACGAGCGGCACGTGATCCACACCGCCCTGCAGGACTACCCCGGCGTCACCACCTACTCCACCGGCACCGAGCCCAACCGCCGGACGGTGGTGGCCTACGACCCCAGCAAACAGTAAGCAAAAGGCCCGATGCAGGCGCATCGGGCCTTTTTGATCGGCAGCTTTCTATTTACAAACGGGCCAAACTATTGTATCATATGGAAGCAGGAGGTGATTATGATGCGGCATAAAACAAAATCTATCCTCATTTTTGCCGTTGTAACAGCGTCCCTTTTGGTTTTTGCGGGAATCATCTACTTTAAATTGTTTTACATCAACACAAATCAGATGAACCTCTGCATTGGGCAGGGCGCTTCTGAATCACCGGAAGGAAACTATATGGTTTCTGTGGGGATCTATCCCGTTGGAGATATCCCGCCGCACCTGGATCGCTCTGAGGAAATGTTGTCCTATCTCGCGCAAAACGACGTTGACGCATATGTAATCGCTCATCTGAACTGGGATCCAACTGTGGAAACAGACGGCTCCAAGGTCTGGTCTGGAGAGAATTCAAAGATCATTTTTTTCGATCGCTATGATCATTCCGATATCTCGGTGGCCTGGGAAGATGACTCCACTGTTGTGATCAATGAGATTGCCTTAAAAGTCCCTGGCCAGGTGTTTGACTACAGGCGGGCTTGAGGGATCCCAGCCATCCGGATTTGGAAAACCTGGAACATCCCAGCGCCCTTGCGCTGGGATGTTTTATATTTACAAACAGGTCAAAATATCGTATGATACAGAATATAGAAACTATTTTGTATCCCGTCCATTCTACTTTGAGGTGATTCTATGGAAATCAACGTTCTGCCGTTGGGCCAGCTGGGCACCAACTGCTATATCTTCCACCAGAAGGGCGGCTCCAAATGCGGGATTGTGGATCCCGGCGATCAGGGGGAGCAGCTGGCCCAATGGCTGAAGGGCAAGGGGCTGGAGCCGGAGGCCATCCTCCTCACCCACGGGCACTTTGACCACATTCTGGGTATCCCCGGCCTGCGAGCCGTCTGGCCCGACCTGCCCATCTACTGCCACCCCGCCGACTTCGGGACGGGGGAGACCACAAACCTGTTCGGCCAGCGCTTCCCCACCGTCTCCTCCTTCGGGAACGTCACCCCCTACCGGGAAGGGGACCGGGTGACCGTGGCGGGGGTGGAGCTGGAGGTGCTGGAGACTCCGGGCCACACCCCCGGCTCGGTGACGCTGCGGGCGGAGGACGTGCTGTTCACCGGGGACACCCTGTTCGCCGGCTCCATGGGCCGCACCGACTTTGAGGGCGGGGACGAGAAGGCCATGATGGCCTCCCTCCGGCGGCTGGCAGGGCTGGAAGGGGACTATCAGGTGCTCCCCGGCCACGAGGGACAGACTACCCTGGAGCAGGAGCGGAAAACCAACTACTGCGTCCGCATGGCGATGGGGTCATGAGAATCTGGTTTGCTGAGCACAACTGGCCCTGGAACCCGGAGAGGTACCGTTTTCCCACAGAGCAGATGCTGCTCACCCTGTTCCCCGGCGAGAGGCCGGAGTACCCGGAGACGTCCCCGGATATGGAGGGCGATCAGGGCGTCCTCATCGGCCTGAGCCGGGGGAGGGCCAAGGCCAGTATCAGCGTGCTGGTGAAGCAGGGGGGCCGGCTCCGGAACGGGGTGGTCAGCTTCCCATCGGACAAGCTGGACGAGCCGCAGGAGCAGGTGTACCACACCGTTTCCCACGCCCTGAAGCAGGCCTTTTATCAGGCCGGGACGGCCCTGCTGGGCCATGACCTGCCCTGGGGCTCGCTGACGGGGGTGCGGCCGGTGAAGCTGCCCACCCGGGCCATGCTGTCGGGCAAGACGGCCAAGCAGGCCCAGCGGGAGCTGGAAAAGGAGTACCACGTCTCCGCTCCCCGGGCGGCGCTGGCGGTGGAGTGCGCAAAGGCGGCACTGGACGTGGAGCGGGGGCTGTCCCGGGACGGGATGGCGCTGTACCTCGGTGTGCCCTTCTGCCCCACCCGGTGCGCCTACTGCTCCTTCATCTCCGCCGACGTGAAGGGCTCCCTGGCGCTGGTGGAGCCCTACGTGGACGCTCTGTGCCGGGAGATCGAGCTGGCGGGCACGCTTTTGCGTGAGCGGGGGCTGGGGATCTCCTGCGCCTATATGGGGGGCGGCACCCCCACCACCCTGTCTGCGGAGCAGCTTGACCGGGTGCTGTCCGCGGTGGAGCGGTCCCTGCCCATGGAGGGCTGCGGGGAGTTCACCGTAGAGGCGGGCCGGCCGGATACCATCACCGCGGACAAGCTGGAGGTGCTGCGCGCCCACGGCATACAGCGCATCTCCATCAACCCCCAGACCATGGAGGACGGCGTGCTCAAGGCCATTGGACGGGCCCACACCTCTGACCAGATCGAGCAGGCCATGGCGCTGGCGGGGGAGCGGTTCAGGGGGCTGGTGAACATGGATCTCATCGCGGGCCTGCCCACGGACACGCCGGAGGGCTTTGCGCGCACCCTGGACAGGGTGCTGGCCATGACCCCGGCCAATATCACCGTCCACACCCTGGCGCTGAAAAAGGGCGCCCGGCTCACGGAAGAAGGAGGGGCAGCCTGCGCTCAGGAAACGGTGGAGGCCATGCTCACCTTGGCATCCCAGCGGCTGCGGGGGGCGGGGTACGCGCCCTATTACCTCTACCGGCAGAAGTATATGTCCGGCTCCTTCGAGAATGTGGGCTGGACGCAGCCAGGGGCGGTGTGCGCCTACAACATCGTGATGATGGAGGAGCTGCAAAGCGTGCAGTCCCTGGGGGCGGGGGGGATCACCAAGCTGGTGGATCCGGACAGGCGGAAGATCGTCCGGCTGAACAACCCCAAGTACGCCAAGGAGTACCTGGATCGCTGGGAGGACGTGGCCGCAGACAAGCGGGCCGCCGCCGATTTCCAGGCGGGGCTTTTGTAAACAGGTTTGAAAAGGGGCGGTTCCGGGAGATTTGCCGGAACCGCCCCTTTTCCGCCGCCCTGCCATGGTTTTGCGTAGGGGACGGTGTCCTCACCGTCCCGCGGTTCCTCATGAGGCGGGCCGATGGGGGCGGTGTGTACCGGCGGCGCTCGTCCACCGCAAGACCCAGCTGAAGGCGAGACCCTTGCCCCTCCCCTACATTATTAAAAAAGAATTGTGGAAAATGGCTTGTGTCATACGCCTCTTTCTGATATAATAGGTTAGTTCATACGCTATGTTTTTGAGGAGGCCCCGCCCATGAAATCTGCCGCCGACGTCTGGGAAAAAGTAAAGAGCCTGATGGAGGGGACAATGACCGCCGTGGCCATTGAAACCTGGTTCGGCGACATGGAGGCGGTGGCCCTGGAGGACACCCGGCTGGTGCTGTGCGTCCCCACCGACTTCAAGCGGAACATTATCCGCAGCCGGTTTCAGGCCAACCTGGAGCAGGCCCTCCGGGAGCTGTTCTCCTTCGACGTGGACGTGGCCCTGCTGCTCCCCGAGGAGCGGGACTCCTATCTGGCCCAGGAGGCCGCCCCCGCCCCTATCGGCGGGGAGGGCGCGGAGCGGTACACCTTTGAGCGGTTCGTGGTGGGCTCCACCAACCGGTTTGCCTACACCGCCGCCAAGAAGGTGGCGGACGAGCCCGGGGGGATCTATAACCCTCTGTTCATCTATGGCCAGTCGGGGCTGGGCAAGACCCATCTGCTCCACGCCATCGCCAATCAGGTGCGGCACGACCATCCGGGCTTCCGGATCCTGTATGTTCAGAGCGAGGACTTTGTCAACGAGCTCATCAGCAGCCTGCGCCGGGGCATTGATATGCAGGGCTTCCGGGACAAGTACCGGAACGTGGATCTGTTCCTCATGGACGACGTGCAGTTCATCGCCGGCAAGGACTCCAGCGAGGAGGAGCTGTTCCACACCTTTAACACCCTGTACGAGCAGAAGAAACAGATTGTGTTCACCTCCGACCGGCCTCCTCACGAGATGCTCCGGCTGGAGCAGCGGCTGAGAACCCGGTTCGAGCAGGGCCTGCCCGCCGACATCCAGCCCCCGGACTATGAGACCCGGGTGGCCCTGCTGAAGAACAAGGCCCTGGAGCGGGGCATCTCCCTGCCCGACCCGGTGCTGTCCTACGTGGCGGAGAACATCACCTCCAACGTGCGGCAGATCGAGGGCGTAGTCAACAAGATCATGGCCTTCCAGGAGCTGATGGGGGCCCAGGTGGACGTGGAGACCACCGTGCGGGCGGTGCGGGACATTCTCCGGGCCAAGGAGAACTTTCTCCCCTCGGCGGACACCATCATCCAGGAGGTGGCCCGGTTCTACGAGCTGGACGGGGCCGCCCTCCGGGGCCAGAGCCAGAACAAGGAGATCAGCACGGCCCGGAACGTGGCCATGTATATCATCCGGGAGATGACCCAGCTGTCTCTGTCGGAGATTGGCCAGCAGTTCGGCGGGCGGCACCACACCACGGTGCTCAACTCCATCAACCGGGTGGAGAAGATGATGAAAACCCAGCCGGAGCTGTCCGAAATCATCCGAGACATCACCAATGCGGTAAATTCGGCTTATTAAGGGGGCAGCCCCCTTATCTGAACCCCCGGCCAACGGGGAGGGCGGCAGGGGGAGTCCCTGCTTGACCTTGCCCGGGTGCCCCCGGGGGGCGCCCCTGCGGGGGGCATTACTTTCTCTCGCGCGAGAGAAAGTAACCAAAGAGCGCGCTTAGGGGGTGGCCACCGGTTCGACTCCGGGCCAGAGGGCGGCCCTGCGCTCACAGGTTGGCCACCCCCTAAGAACCCCCGTTAAGGTCAAGGGCACGCCGATTTTACGGGGTGGGAAGTGACCGGCGCGCGGGGCTGGACTGGTGGGCTTCCCATTAGTGCTGCCGCCCGTGTGTGGGGACTGGCCCTGGGTGGTTCCCTCGGTTGGCGCCTGGGTGGTGCGGTGGATGTTTCGGGGCGGTGGGAGGTGCACCGTCGATTTCAGGTTGTGGGGGAGTGACCGGCTATTGCGGGTTACGAATGGGTTCCACTTCTTTTTCCGGCCCACACCGGGCCTGCGTTTCTGCGACACGGACAAGCCCGGGTTCTCTTTACAGCGCCTAAGCCTCTCAGGCTAACCGCCCCGCCCCAAACAGCGCACCCAATAAGCACCCGTGAAGCACCATGGCCATCCTGTGAGCGGAGGGCCGCCCTTCGGCCCGGAGTCGAACCGGTGGCCACCCCCTAAGCGTGTCTTTCGGTTCCTTTCTGCACGAGCAGAAAGGAACGCCCCCGGCAGGGCGCACCCTGCCACTCCTCCCCCTGGGACAAGGGGAAAATCGGAAAAAGGGGATCCCCCCTTTTCCACAATTTTGTGACCTGTGCTGTGGAAGGCTGTGGAGCCTTTCTCCACCCACTTTCAACCAGTACAGGCTGTGGAAGCTTTGCGGATCCCGCTGTGGAGGGCAAAGTCCCTGGTACGCATAGGGTTGCGGAGTTTTCCACAGGCTCCGCAGCCCCTACGGACTACTACGAAATTTTAATCCCTCCCTCTCCTGCGGAGGGGGGAGAAAGGATGCTTCCTATGAAATTTTCCTGTGAAAAAGCGATCCTGCAAACCGCCGTTACCACCGCCGGCCGGGTGGTGGCCGCTAAGAGCACCATTCAGGCTCTGGAGGGCGTGCTGCTGGAGGCGGAGGGAAACGGCCTGCGGATCAGCGGCTATAACCTGGAGACGGGGATTATCACCCGGGTGGAGGCCGCCGTAACCGAGCCCGGGGCCATCGTGCTGTCCGCCCGGCTGCTGGGGGAGATCCTGCGGCGGATGCCGGACGACGCGGTGTCCCTGTCCGCCGGGGCGGATCTGTCCGTCCATATCCAGTGCGGGCCCACCTCCTTTGATATCAAGGGCAGCAGCGATGAGGATTTCCCGGAGCTTCCCTCCGTCAGCGAGGGAACGGGGCTGACCATTGTCCAGGGGGAGCTGCGCTCTATGATCTCACAGACCATTTTTGCCGTCAGCGACAACGAGAGCCGGCCCATCCACACCGGGGCCCTGTTTGAGACGGAGGGGGACAGCCTCACCATGGTGGCGGTGGACGGCTACCGGCTGGCCCTTCGCCGGGGCAAGCTGGCCCAGGAGGGGGCGGAGGCCCTGTCCTTCGTGGTGCCCGGGGCGGCCCTCAGCGAGGTGGAGAAGATCTGCGCCGACAGCGACGAGCCAGCGACCATCACCCAGGGGGATCGGCACGTCACCTTTGAGATGGGCGGCACCCTGCTGGTGGCCCGCCGGCTGGAGGGGGAGTTCCTCAACTATCGGCAGACCATCCCCCGTAACAACTCCATTGTCCTGGAGGCGGACACCGCCGACCTTCAGCGCTCCATCGACCGGGCGTCCCTGATCATCAACGACAAGCTGAAAAGCCCGCTACGCTGCAAGTTTGAGGACGGATCCCTGTCCATCACCTCCAAGACCGCCATCGGCTCCGCCTTTGACCGCTGCCCCATCTCCGGGGACGGCAAGGGGCTGGAGATCGGCTTTAACAACCGGTTTCTCATGGACGCGGTGAAGGCGGCCCCCGCCCAGCGGGTACGGCTGGAGCTGAACACTCCCACCTCCCCCTGCCTGGTGCTGCCCCCGGAGGGCGCGGAGGACACCTTCCTGTATATGGTGCTGCCTGTGAGATTGAGGGCAGGAGAATAGGCGGTGTGTGCCGGTGGCACACGTCCACCGCACGACCATGTAGGGGAGGGGCTTGCCCCTCCCGGGGAACAGAGAGCACACCGCCAAGGCGGGAGGGGCAAGCCCCTCCCCTACAATGCGTGAAATGAAGGAGATCAATATGGGTGAGGAGCGCGTCAAAATCGAGACCCCATTTATTAAGCTCCAGGATCTGCTGAAATTCGCCGGGGCGGTGGAGACCGGCGGGGAGGCCAAGGTGCTCATACAGGAGGGCGAGGTCAAGGTCAACGGCCAGGTTTGCACCATGCGGGGCAAGAAGCTGTGCCCCGGGGATTGGGCGGAGCTGGACGGCCGCCGGTTTGTGGTGGAATGACCGTCGATCGGATCAGCCTGGACTTTTTCCGGAACTATGTCCACGGGGAGGCGGACTTCCACCCCGGGGTGAATGTCATCGCCGGGGAAAACGCCCAGGGCAAGACCAACCTGCTGGAGGCGGTGGCCTACCTGTCCTCTGCCTCCTCCCACCGGGCCCGGTTTGACCGGGAGCTGATCCGCCACGGGGTGGATCACGCCTTTATCAAGGCCGGGATCACCAGCCGGGGGCGGCAGCTGGCGCTGGAGGCGGATCTCCGCCGGGGCCAGCGGCGGCAGCTGCGGTGCAACGGAGTGCGGCTGAAGACGGCGGGGGAGCTGTCCGGCCTGCTGCGGACGGTGCTGTTCTGCCCGGAGGATCTGTACCTGATCCGGGAGGGGGCGGAGGCCCGGCGGCGGTTTTTGGACGGCTGCATCTGCCAGCTCCGGCCCCGGTACGCCCAGGCCCTGGCGGAGTACAAGCGGCTGTACCAGCATAAGACCCGGATTTTGAAGGACGCAGAGGAGCACCCCGCCCTGCTGGATACGCTGGACGACTTCTCCCTGCGGATGGCCCAGTGCGGGGCGATCCTCATCCACTACCGGGCCCACTTCATCCGCCGCCTTCAGGACGCCGCCCCGGAGATTCACCGGGACTGCTCCGGGGGGCGGGAGAGGCTGGAGCTGCGGTATGAGACGGTGTCCACCGTTACCGACCCGGAGGCAGCGCCCAAGGCCCTTTTGCCCCAGCTGCTGGCCCATCAGGAGGCCCACCGGCGGGCGGAGATCGAGTCCCGCTCCTGCCTGTCCGGCCCCCACAAGGACGAGCTGGCGGTGGAGATCGACGGCGCCCCGGCCAAAAGCTACGCCTCCCAGGGCCAGACCAGGACGGCGGCGCTGGCCCTGAAGCTGGCGGCCCGGGAGATCTTTCACGCGGACGGCGGGGAATGGCCCGTCCTCCTGCTGGACGACGTGCTCAGCGAGCTGGATTCCCGGCGTCAGGAGTTCGTGCTCAACCGGATCACCTCCGGGCAGGTGTTCATCACCTGCTGTGAGGAGGAAAAGCTCACCCGGCTTCGGGAGGGTAGGGCCTTCCGGGTCAAGGACGGGACGCTCATCTCCTCATAGGGGATGGTGGCAGGGCCCCCCGAGGGCGGCAACCCTCAGAAAGGAGTCCTGCAGGTGTATCTGCATTTAGGGCAAAACGTCATGGTGCGAAACCAGGATGTGATCGGTATCTTTGATCTGGATAATACTACATGGTCTTTCCGTACCCGCCGCTTTCTGGAACAGGCGGAGCGGAAGGGCAGGGTGATTCCTCTGGGGGAGGATCTGCCCCGCTCCTTCGTCCTGGCGGACGGAAGGGACGGAGCACCCGTGATCTATCTCGTCCCGCTGTCTTCGGCGGCGCTGTCCGCCCGGGCTGAGCGGAATTTGCCCGTATAGGGAAACGAAAAAAGGAGGCTTGTTTCTATGGAGTCCATCGAATACCTGTGGAGGGATCGCAAGCGCCGCCTGGGGCTGCCTTTGTCCTTCACCCGCTATGCCCTCAGCGAGGATCGGCTGTTTTGCGAGACCGGGTTTCTGAACCTGAAGTCCGACGAGGTGCTGCTCTACCGGGTGCAGGATCTGGAGCTCACTATGACCCTGGGCCAGCGGATGTTCGGGGTGGGCACGGTGTGCGTCCATTCGTCGGATAAGAGTATGCCCCACCTGGATCTGAAAAACGTGAAGCACCCCCGGGAGGTGAAGGAGCTCATCCACCGGAACGTGGAGGAGGCCAAGAACCGCCGGCGGATGCGGGCCACGGAGCTGCTGGGCCAGGACGACGGGCCGTCCTATCACGACGGGGACGAGCTGGACTTTGACGACGATGATGGGTGCGAAGCCGACTGATAGAGCGGCCAAACCCAAAAGAAGCACAAATTAGCGGAGGAAGATCATGGCTGAAGAACGCAACGAATTGGAATTGAATGAGTTGAACACCACCCAGACCGATCACGAGTACGGCGCCTCTGAGATCCAGGTGCTGGAGGGGCTGGAGGCCGTCCGGAAGCGTCCGGGTATGTATATCGGCTCCACGTCAAGCTCCGGGCTCCACCATTTGGTGTATGAGATCGTGGATAACGCCATCGACGAGGCGCTGGCGGGCTACTGCGACTCCATCACCGTGGAGATTCTGCCCGGCGACGTGATCCGGGTCACCGACAACGGCCGGGGCGTCCCGGTGGACATCCAGCCCCAGACCGGCCGGCCCGCCCTGGAGGTGGTGTATACCGTCCTCCACGCCGGGGGCAAGTTTGGCGGCGGCGGGTACAAGGTGTCCGGCGGCCTCCACGGCGTGGGCGGCAGTGTGGTGAACGCCCTGTCCGAGTGGATGGAGGTGCGGGTGCACAAGAACGGGCAGATCTACGAGGTGAAGTTCTCCCGGGGCAGCATGACCCAGGAGATGACCGTCGTGGGCAAGACGGACAAGACCGGCACCGAGGTGGTGTTCAAGCCCGACCCGGAGATGTTTGACGACACGGTGTACGACTACGAGACCCTCCACCGCCGGATGCGGGAGCAGGCGTTTTTGAACGCCGGGGTGCGGATCCTCATGGCCGACCGCCGGCCGGGCCAGGAGACCGAGGAGTCCATGCACTACGAGGGCGGCATCCGGGAGTTCGTCACCTTCATCAATAAGAACAAGACCCCCCTCCATGAGCAGGTGATCTATATGTCCGGCTCCAGGGAGGACTCCATGGCGGAGATCGCCATGCAGTATTGCGAGGACAGCTACAACGAGGTGATCGTGTCCTTCGCCAACAACGTCCACACCCCGGAGGGCGGGATGCACGAGGAGGGGCTGAAGGCTAAGCTGGGCAACAGCGAGATGCGCACCCTGGTGAACGCCGTGGTGTCCGACAAGCTGGAGCAGTTCCTGGACGAGAACCCCGCCGTGGGCAAGGCCATTCTGGACAAGGCCCTCATGGCCAACCGGGCCCGGGAGGCCGCCCGGAAGGCTCGGGAGAACATCCGCCGCAAGAACGCCCTGGAGGGCTCCACCCTCCCGGGCAAGCTGTCCGACTGCAACGAGCGCGACCCGGCCCTGACCGAAATCTATATCGTGGAGGGCGACTCCGCAGGCGGCTCCGCCAAGCAGGGGCGGGACTCCCGGTTCCAGGCCATCCTGCCGCTTTGGGGCAAGATGCTCAACGTGGAGAAGGCCCGGGCGGACAAGATCTACGGCAACGATAAGCTCCAGCCCGTCATCACCGCCCTGGGGGCCGGTTTGGGCGAGGACTTTGACGAGAGCAAGCTGCGCTACCACAAGGTCGTCATCATGGCGGATGCCGATGTGGACGGCTCCCATATCCGCACCCTGCTGCTCACCTTCTTCTTCCGGTTCATGCGGCCCCTGATTGAAAAGGGCTACGTCTACGCCGCGGTGCCCCCCCTGTTCAAGCTGGTGCGGGGCAAGTCGGTGCGGGTGGCCTTCTCCGAGGAGGAGCGGGACAAGATCTCCGCCGAGCTGCGGGAGGGCAACCCCAACGCGAAGGTGGATATCAGCCGGTTCAAGGGCCTGGGCGAGATGGACTACGAGGAGCTGTGGGAGACCACCATGGATCCGGAGCGCCGCACCCTCAAGCGGATCACCATGGAGGACGCGGTGAAGGCGGACGAGATCTTCACCCTGCTCATGGGCGAAAAGGTGGAGCCCCGGCGGGAGTATATCGAGCGGAACGCCCTCAAGGCCGTGAATCTGGACTATTAAGCAGGAGGATCCTGTAGCATGGCAAAGAATGATGAATATATGACCAGGGATATCTCCTATCCCAACCAGAAGATTGTGGAGATCAACCTGGAGCACGAGATGCAGACCGCGTACATCGAGTACGCCATGTCGGTGATCAAGGGCCGGGCCCTGCCCGACGTGCGGGACGGCCTGAAGCCCGTCCACCGCCGTATTTTGTACTCCATGTACGACACCGGCTTGACCTCGGACAAGCCCTTCAAGAAGTCCGCCACCTGCGTGGGCGAGGTGCTGGGCAAGTACCACCCCCACGGCGACCAGTCCGTGTACGATGCCCTGGTGCGGCTGGCCCAGGACTTCTCCATGCGCTATATGCTGGTGGACGGCCACGGCAACTTCGGCTCCGTGGACGGCGATCCTCCCGCGGCCTACCGTTATACCGAGGCCCGTATGTCCAAGATCGCCAACGAGATGCTGCGGGACATCGACAAGGACACCGTGGACTGGGATCCCAACTTCGACGAGTCCCTCAAAGAGCCCCGGGTGCTGCCCAGCCGCTTCCCCAACCTGCTGGTGAACGGCTCCTCCGGCATCGCCGTGGGCATGACCACCAACATCCCCCCCCACAACCTGCGGGAGGTCATCAACGCGGTGATCTGCGTGCTGGACAATGAGCACGCCACCCTGGACGACCTGATGGAGCACATCAAGGGCCCGGATTTCCCCACCAAGGGCATCATCCTGGGCCGCTCCGGCATCCGGGCGGCCTACGCCACCGGGCGGGGGAAGATCCAGGTCAGGGCCCGGACGGAGATGGAGGAGTTCGGCCAGGGCCGCACCCGGATCATCGTCACCGAGCTGCCCTACCAGGTGAACAAGTCCCGGCTGGTGGAGGCCATCGCCGATCAGGTGAAGGACAAGCGCCTGGAGGGCGTGTCCGGCCTGCGGGACGAGTCCGACGGCAAAAAGGGGATGCGGATCGTCATCGAGCTGAAGAAGGACGCCAACCCCCAGGTGACGCTGAACCGGCTGTTTGCCCAGACCCAGATGCAGATCACCTTCGGCGTGATCCTGCTGGCCCTGGTGGACAACCAGAAGCAGCCCCGGATCCTCACCCTGCGCCAGATCCTGGACGAGTACATCGCCTTCCAGGAGGAGGTGCTCACCCGGCGCACCCGCTTTGATCTGAAAAAGGCCCAGGAGCGGGCCCACCTGTTGGAGGGCCTGCTCATCGCCCAGGACAACATCGACGAGGTCATCCGCATCATCCGCTCCAGCTACGACAACGCCAAGGAGCGGCTGATGGAGCGGTTCGGGCTGGACGACGTACAGGCCCAGGCCATTTGCGATATGCGGCTCATCGCCCTCCAGGGGCTGAACCGGGAGAAGCTGGAAGCGGAGTACAAGGAGCTGGAGGAGCGGATCGCCTATTTCAACTCCCTGCTGGAAGACGAGGGCAAGCTCCGGGGCGTGCTGAAGGACGAGCTCATCGAGATCCGCGACAAGTACGGCGACGAGCGCAAGACCGAGATCGGCTTTGCGGAAAACGACATCGACATCGAGGATCTGATTGAGGAGGAGCAGTCCGTCTTTACCATGACGGCCAACGGCTATATCAAGCGCACCTCCGCCAGCGAGTACGCCGCCCAGGGCAAGGGGGGCGTGGGCCGCAAGGGCATGACCGCCCGGGAGGAGGACTATGTGAACACCGTGTTCACCGCCTCCACCCACGACTATATCCTGTTCTTCACCGACAAGGGCCGGGTGTTCCGCAAGAAGGGCTATCAGATCCCGGAGGCGGGCCGCACCGCCAAGGGCACCAATATCGTCAACGTCCTCCAGGTGGAGGCGGGGGAGAAGGTGGCCGTCATGATCCACACCCGGGACATCAGCGAGGGCGAGAACCCCCGCTACCTCACCATGTTTACCCGGCGGGGCACCGTGAAGCGGCTGGACGCCTCGGCGCTGAAGAACCTGCGGAACAACGGCCTGCGGGTGATCACCCTGGAGGAGGGCGACGAGCTCATCGAGGTGCGGGAGACGGACGGCAAGCAGAACCTGCTCATCGCCACCCACGACGGCATGGCCGCCTGCTTCCCCGAGGAGGAGATCCGCACCACCGGCCGCACCTCCATGGGCGTCATCGGCATCCGCCTGCGGGAGGGCGACTACGTGGTGGCCGCCGCCCGGGCCAAGCCGGGGAAGGCGGTGCTCACCATCACGGAGCACGGCTACGGCAAGCGCTCCCCGGTGGAGGACTACCGGATCACCAAACGGGGGGCTCACGGCATCAAGAATTACGGTCTCACCGACAAGACCGGCCCGGTGGCCGGTGTGAAGGTGGTGGACGGCAGCGAGGATCTGCTGCTGGTCACCCAGTCGGGCACCATCATCCGCATGGATGTGGACGAGATCCGGCTCATGAGCCGCTCCACTCAGGGCGTCATCGTCATGCGGTTCAAGGAGGAGGGGGATCGGGTGATCGCCCTCTCCTTGGCGGAGAAGGAGCCGGCGGAGACATCGGAAGCACCTGAAAGCGAGGAATAAAAAAAGCGGGCAGGCTGGCAACCTGTCCGCTTTTTAATCTTTAAACTCAAATAGCTTATACAAAGGAACATTCAATGCTTTTGCGATATCAATCAGCCTGTCCAAGCTGCATGAACTTGCCGCTGTTTCAATTTTTTGAATATAGTTCCGGCTAATCCCATTCTCCCCGCAAAGATCGGCAAGTTCTTCTTGTGTTAAACGCCGTTCTTTTCGATAATGTAAAATATTCAAACCGATTTGAATCCATTCTTTGTGATGCCGGATATCCATAGGATCACCTCTATGGTTATTTTACCCGCGCCAATGAAGAATGTATGCAAATAAAATATTTGTAAATACGCATAAATTGTATGTATTTAAATTGAAATAATGTTATAATACCATCCATGAGGTGGTATTATGAATTGGCTGTTGGGAAATTGGTGGAAACTTCTTCTCCTGTTGATCCTGTATTTTGTCACGCCGCAATGTATCGGGAGCGGACTTCACGCTTCCCATCTATGTAAATGGGAGACAGCGTATAATATAATTGACTTTCTCACTGATATCATGTATCCTTGGAAATGGAAAAATCTTTGCCATAGATGGACAGAGTATAAATGGAAGAAAAGGAAGCGGCGGATGAAAACAGTAACGTTATACACCGACGGCGCCTGCTCGGGCAACCCCGGCCCCGGGGGCTGGGGGGCCATCCTCATGCTGGGCGAGCACAAGAAGGAGCTCAGCGGCGGCGAGGCGAGCACCACCAATAACCGCATGGAGCTCACCGCCGTCATCCGGGGGCTGGAGGCCCTGAAGGAGCCCTGTGTGGTGGAGCTCTACTCCGACTCCAAATATGTGATCGACGCCTTGGAAAAGGGCTGGGCCAAGGGCTGGCGGGCCCGGGGCTGGGTGAAGTCGGACAAGAAGCCCGCCCTCAATCCAGACCTGTGGGGGAGACTGCTGGAGCTGTGTGAGATCCACACCGTCAAGCTCCACTGGGTCAAGGGCCACGGGGACAACCCCTTTAATAACCGCTGTGACGAGCTGGCGGTGTCCGAGTGGCAAAAGCTGAAATAGTTCACCCGCAGGGCGGGAAAAAATAAGGAAAGAAGGCAGTAAAATGGGTAAATTTGTGATTTCCAAGGCGAAGAATGGCGAATACACCTTTAACCTGAGGGCGGGCAACGGCGAGGTGATCCTCTCCGCCTCCGAGACCTACGCCTCCCTGGACAGCTGCAAGGCCGGGGTGGAGTCCGTGCGGAAGAACGCCGATGCCCACGTGGAGGATCAGACCAAGGAGGGCTTTGAGCAGCTCACCCACCCCAAGTTTGAGCTGTACGCCGACAAGGCCGGGGAGTTCCGCTTCCGCCTGAAGGCCCGCAACGGCGAGAACATCGGCCGCAGCGAGGGCTACAAGGCCAAGGCCAGCGCCCTGAACGGCATCGCGTCCATCGGGAAGAACGCCCCGGAGGCCGATGTGGTGATCGAGGAGGAGTAACCCGCCGCGGCCGGGCAGGTCGAGGGTAAACAAAAAGCGCCGGGGCACCCCGGCGCTTTTCTATTCCTGCGCTTTGTCCAGTTCCGCCAGATGCTTTCGCAGAACAAGATTGATATAGCTTGATACTCCCCGGTCATCCATGTCTGCCAATTCTTTGACCCTCTCATAGATCGGCTCGTCAATCGTAATACTGATTTGCGTTTTTAATGGCTTCTGTTTCATAGGCATCACCCATAAGAATTATACCATTATTTATGATTATATATTGACACATGATTGAGAATGATATAAAATATCATAGGGTGATGTGATGAATCAGATCAAATTGGATCAGGCATTGTCCGCTTTTGTGGACAGCCCGGAGTGCCAAAAGATAAATGAAGCACTGCTGGAGACGGTGTGCGCGGCATATGAAGCGGGCTGGAATGCGGCAACTGAGGACAGACAGATCGACGGTGGACAAACGGCGCCGGGTGTGGTATCATAATTGATAAGGGGGGAGACAGATGCTTGATGAAAAGGATATACAGGTAATTTCCCAGCTTCTTAATCAGCAGCTTTCCCAGCAGAAAAAGGAGATCATGCACGAGGTCAATCTGCTGATGGAATCCTATTTCGACCCCAAGTTCAACGCTCTTGCCGATGGGCTGGAGCTGCTCAAGGAGAAGTGCGTCAGCCGTGAAGATTTGGAGGAGACCACCGACCGAATCGATGTGCTGGAGGCGGTGGTAAAAGTCCACAGCCGGGAGATCGAAAAGCTCAAGAAGTCCAACCACATCGCGTGAAATGAGAAAGCGCCGGGAATGCTCCCGGCGCTTCTTGTTATTCTTCCTCTTTTGCGGTGCAAGCGATGTTCAATTCGTCCAGCTGCCGCTGATCCACAAAGCTGGGGGCCCCCATCATCACGTCTTGGGCGTTCTTGTTCATGGGGAAGGGGATGATCTCCCGGATGGAGTCCTCCCCGGCCAGCAGCATCACCATGCGATCCACCCCCGGGGCGATGCCTGCGTGGGGGGGGGCGCCGTAGGTGAAGGCGTTGTACATGGCGGGGAACTTGGCCTTCACATCCTCCTCGCCCAGGCCCACCATCTGGAAAGCCTTGATCATGATCTCCGGGTCGTGGTTCCGCACCGCGCCGGAGGACAGCTCCACGCCGTTGCACACCAGATCGTACTGATCGGCGGTGATGCTCAGCGGGTCGAGTTCCCCCGCGATGGCCTTCTCAATGGTGGCCAGTCCGCCGGAGGGCATGGAGAAGGGGTTGTGGCAGAACTCCAGCTCCCCGGACTCCTCCCCGATCTCGTACATGGGGAAGTCCACGATCCAGCAGAACTCGTACCGCTCCACGTCTATGTGGCCGGGGCAGAAGGCCCCCAGCTTGTTCCGGAGCACACCCGCCGTTTTCTGGGCGGCCAGCAGGGGGCCCGCCGTCAGCCCCACGAAGCAGCCGGGGGTGAGCTTTAGGGCCTCCACCACCTGATCCTTGATGGGCTGGACAAACTTGGCGATGCCGCCCACGAGCTCGCTGCTCTCGTCATAGCGGAACCAGTACGCCTTCTCGCCGGACTGCACCTCCACGTCGGCGCACAGCTTGTCGATCTGCTTCCGGGTGCCCTCAAAGCTGGATACCACGATGGCCTTCACAGTGTTCCCCTCGAAGGGGCCAAAGCCGCAGCCGGCCAGCAGCGCTGTGGCATCGGTGAGGGTCAGGTCGATGCGCAGGTCGGGCTTGTCAGAGCCGTACTTGTCCATAGCTTCCAAATAGGGGATGCGGGCAAAGGGGGCGGCGGAGGCCACATTGTATTTGCCGTACTCGGCGAAGATGGGGGGGAGCACCCGCTCCAGCACGGCGAATACGTCTTCCTGGGTGGCGAAGGCCATCTCCATGTCCAGCTGGTAGAACTCGCCGGGGGAGCGGTCGCCCCGGGCGTCCTCGTCTCGGAAGCAGGGGGCGATCTGGAAATACTTGTCGAAGCCGGAGGCCATGAGCAGCTGCTTGAACTGCTGGGGGGCCTGGGGCAGGGCGTAGAACTTGCCGGGGTGTTTGCGGCTGGGCACCAGATAGTCCCGGGCCCCCTCGGGGGAGGAGGCGGTGAGGATGGGGGTGGTGATCTCCAGGAAGCCCTCGGCCAGCATGGCGGCCCGGAGGGCGGCCACCACGTTGCACCGCAGGATGATGTTGTTCTTCACCTCCGGGTTGCGCAGGTCGAGGTAGCGGTACTTCAGCCGCTGGGTCTCGTCCGCCTCCCGGGAGCGGTTGATCTGGAAGGGCAGCTCGTTGTGCTGGCAACGGCCCAGCACCTCGATCTTGGAGGGCACCACCTCAATGTCGCCGGTGGGCAGCTTGGGGTTCTTGCTGTCCCGCTCCCGGACTACGCCCTCCACCGAGATGGTGGACTCCTTGTTCAGCCCCTTCACCGCCGCCATCATGTCCTCGGTCTCGATGACGATCTGGGTGGTGCCGTAGAAGTCCCGGAGCACCACGAAGGCCAGGTTCTGGCCCACCTCCCGGACGTTCTCCATCCAGCCCACCAGCTTGACCTGCTCGCCCACGTGTTCCATGCGCAGGTCGTTGCAGGTATGGGTGCGTGATTGAACCATTGGAATCATCTCCATTTAGTAAAATGAGTCATTGTGATAACACCTTAGAATCACTTTCCAGAACAAGTTTTTCCAAGAACAGGTAGACCTCCCGGTAGAATGCCTCCTGATCCGCCACGGCGCAGTACACCTGTGTCTTGTTTTCACCATAATCATAGCTCAGATCCAGCTTGTGGGGGAAAAAGCTGTCCATGGAAAGGTGCAACCCCCCGCCCAACCCAAATTGCCATTGGAAGGGGCTTTTCTCCGTGGAGGTGTAGGCCTGCGGCCGGGGTAGCAGGCTGGTGAGGCTGCGGCGGTAGGTCTGGGCGTTCAAAATCTGGAGCAGTTCCTCGATGGCCTCGCCGGCTTCCTCACCATACAGGTTCACGGAATGGAAAAGCGTATCTACTTTTCCGTCCGAATGGGTTTCTTGGACTTTACAAGAACTGGACAGGGAAGTGACCTTACCCCGATCCAGTCCGGGGCACAGCTCGCCCAGCGTCATGGGCCGGGTGTACCACAGCGCGGCCCCAATCAGCGCCGCCAAAACCACCGCCGCGCAGAGGATCCGCCTGCGCACAGCCCGCCGGTGCTGGGCCTGCCCCTCCCGGAAGCGCGTCCAAAAGGCGTCCTCCTCCGGCTCGGGGGGGAGGGACACCGGGGCCCGGAACTTTCCCAGTTCATCCCGGCAGGCGGGGCAGTCCTTCAAGTGCTCCCGCACCAGGGCCTGGCTCTCCTCGCTGGCCGCCCCGTCCTCATACAGGGGCAGCAGATCCCGGATGACCTCGCAGCTAACCTCTTTCACGGTTGATCGCCTCCATATGCTCCATAATCTGTACCTTGGCCCGGTAGAAGGTCACCCGCGCCCAGTTGGCGCTCTTGCCGAACAGCCGCCCGATCTTCTCATAGGGCAGCTCCCCGAACACCCGCAGGGTGAACACCTCTTTGTAGGGCTCCGCCATGCCGTGGAGAAATTGGTGGATGGCAAAGGCGGTCTCCCCGTCCTCCACCTTGTCCTCAAGCCGCACGCCGCTGGGAAGTTCCTGGGGGAGATCCTCCGCGGAGATGGTGCGCTTGTGGGCGCGGCAGTAGGAGTACCAGGCGTTGCGGGCGATGGTGAACAGCCACGCCCGGATATCCTTGGAGCCGTCGAATTTGTCCACGGCCTTCAGGGCCTTGAAAAAGGTCTCCTGGGTGATCTCCTCCGCCAGGGCCTCGTCTTGGGTTAGCCCCCGGGCGAAGCGGTAGACGTCCCGGAAATACCGCCGGTAGATCTCCTCAAACAGCATGGCCTCCACCCCCTTCACCTTACTAACGCACAAGAGGCGGGTTTGTTACAGATTATGTTGAAATTTTTGGCGGTCAAACGCTCCTTTCTATTCAGACCTGTCCCGGCTCCCGGATGGGCGGGGCGGAACGGGCCGGGGCCAGCCCGGCCAGAATCCGATCCGCCGCCTCATCGGCGGCAACCAGCGTCTGCTCCCCGGTGGCCATGTCCTTCAGGGAGGCTTTCCCCTGAGTAATTTCATCCTCACCCAATAACAGGATGTAGGGCACGCCCAGCTTGTCGGCGTAGGACATCTTCTGCTTGAACTTCTTCTGCTCGGTGTAGAGCTGGGTGCGCACCCCCGCCTCCCGCAGCCGGGTGGCCAGGGCGATGGCGGGGGAGAGATCCTCCGTCATGGGCAGCACCAGCACGTCGGCGGGGGCGGTGATCACCGCGCCGTTCAGGTAGTTCTGCTCCTGGAGCACGTAGAACAGCCGGGTGAGGCCGATGGAAATGCCCACGCCGGGGAGTTGTTTGTCGGTGTAATATTCCGCCAGGTTGTCATACCGTCCCCCGGAGCAGATGGAGCCGATCTCCGGGTGATCCAGCATAAAGGTCTCGTACACGGTGCCGGTGTAGTAGTCCAGCCCTCGGGCGATGGTGAGATCCACGGCGAACTTGTCCTCCGGCACCCCGAAGGCCCCCAGGTACTTCACCACGGTGTTCAGCTCGTCCAGGCCGGCGTCGAACAGCTCGTGGCGGCCCTTGTATTCTTCCAGGGCGGAAAGCACCGTTTGATTACTTCCCGTAATGGAGATGAACTTCAAGATCTCGTCCGCCTGCGCCCCGGTGAGGGCCAGCACCTCGTCGGTAAGCAGTTCCCGCACCTTGTCCGGGCCGATCTTGGGCAGCTTATCCACCACCCGCATGATGTCCCCGGACTTGTCCGACAGGCTCAGCATGGCGTAGAACCCGCTGAGGATCTTCCGGTTGTTCACCCGGATCTGGAACCGCTCCAGCCCAAGGGCCGTAAAGGTGCGGCAGATGACGGCGGGGATCTCCGCCTCGTTGACGATGTCCAGCTTGCCGTCCCCAATCACGTCGATGTCCGCCTGGTAGAACTCCCGGAACCGGCCCCGCTGGGCCCGCTCCCCCCGGTAGACCTTGCCGATCTGGAACCGGCGGAAGGGGAAGGACAGCTCCGCGTAGTGGAGGGCCACGTACTTGGCCAGAGGGACGGTGAGGTCAAAACGGAGGGACAGGTCGCTGTCCCCCTTGTGGAAGCGGTAGATCTGCTTTTCCGTCTCGCCCCCGGCCTTGGCCAGCAGCACCTCGCTGGCCTCGATGATGGGGGTGTCCAGCGGGGTGAAGCCGTACAGGGCATAGGACTGGCGGAGCAGCTCGGCCATCCGGTCAAATTTCATCTGATCGGCGGGGAGCAGCTCCATAAAACCGGACAGCGTCCGGGGTTTTTGTTTCGCCATGGGTAGGTCTCCTTTATAGGATGAGCAAATTATTTTTGGGACGTTATACACTAATGGCACAATCAACGCAATGTGTAGGGGAGGGGCTTGCCCCTCCCGGGAACAGAGAGCATATCGGTGCGGCGGGAGGGGCAAGCCCCTCCCCTACAGATCAAACCTTGAGCGGCTTGGTGGGCTTGATGATCTCCCGCCAGTCCAGGTCGCCCCGGGCCAGCCCGTGGATGAGCATCTCGGCGGTGGCGGCGTTGGTGGCCATGGGGACGTTGTGCTGATCGCACAGGTTGTTGATATAGTGGAGATCCTTGTCCAGATCCTCCGAGTTGGGATCGTTGAAAAACAGCACCATGTCGATCTCATCGTAGGCGATCCGGGCGCCGATCTGCTGGCTTCCCCCCTGGGCGTGGGCCAGGAACAGCTGCACCGGCAGGCCGGTGGCCTCGGCAACCTGGCTGCCAGTGTCGTGGGTAGCGCAGACCGTGTGCTTGGAGAGGATGCCGCAGTAGGCAATGCAGAACTGCACCATCAATTCCTTTTTGTCGTCGTGGCTCATCAGCGCGATGTTCATGAAACCCTTCCTTTCCCAGAGGTGCTGAGCGCCCTGCCGCGGCTCCCAGGCGTGTGTTATGGCGGATAATCGCAGAGGGGATATTTCAAGTCAGCGGATGCGCAGCAGGGGCACGCGCTGGCCCAAAATTCGTTTGGAGATGTTGAGGTAGGCGTGGGCCGCCCGCCTGTGGGAGGCCAGTACCAGGGGAACCCCCGCGGCGGCGGACATGGTGACGGCGGCGTCCTCGGGCACCACGCCCAAAAGGGGCAGGCCCGCCTCGTCCATGGCGTTGTCGATGGAGGTGCGCAGCTTCCGGATCAGCCTGGGCTGCACCCGGTTCATCACCAGGTGGAGCTGGGGCAGGTCGTGGAGCTCGGCCACCGCCCGCTGGGCGTCCCGCAGGGCGGCGGGATCCACGGCGGACACCACGATGCCCCGGTCGGCCGCGGCCCGGGCCAGCTGGAAGCCCACCCCCAGTCCCGCGGGAGAGTCCATAAACACGTAGTCAAAGGCGCCCTTCGCCTCGTCCACCAGCTCCCGGAACCGCTGTAAGTCCAGGCCGTCCCCGTCCAGGGGGGCGGTGAGCAGGAACAGGCCCTTGATCTCGGGCTGCTCCACCGCGGCGGACAGCAGGGGACAGCGGTAGGCCATCACGTCGGAGAAGTCCATCACCGCCCGGTCGGACAGGCCCAGCACCAGATCCAGGTTCCGCAGGCCCACGTCCAGGTCGATGCACAGCACCCGGCGGCCCAGGGCGGCCAGGCAGGAGGCAACCCCCGCGGTGAGGGAGGTTTTCCCTGTGCCGCCCTTTCCCGATGTGATCATGAGGGCGCATCCCATGGGGTTTCCTCCTTTCCAACGCGCTACGCAAAGCATACCACAATTTAGGGAAAATGACAACAAATTTTTGAATAAAATTTTCAAAAACGACGGATTTTCGGAACATTGCGATCCGTGATTTACAAAAAGGGGGCGCGGCGGCGCACCGCCCCTCACCGGGGGCAGGAGGCCGCCTTCTGCCCCTCCTTTGATATTTTTGCCCAGCGCCGGGGGTATTGAGACGGGGTGGCCGCGATTTTTTCGATCCGCACCACCCGATGGGTCACATTTGTGTGGGGGATGGCGTAATCGAAAGGTTCCACCGCCCGTCCCCCCAGGGCCTCAATGGCGGGCCGGGCCTGTTTCAGCTCCGCCCCGCAGTCCGTCCCCTTCATGGCCAGGAACCAGCCCCCCACCCTCACAAAGGGCAGGCACAGCTCCGCCAGCACCCGCAGGTCGGCCACCGCCCGGGCCGCGGCAAAGTCGAACCGCTCCCGCAGATCCGGCTCCCGGCCCGCCTCCTCCGCCCGAGCCTGGATGGCGCAGGCGTTGGAAAGGCCAAGAACTTTACAGGTTTCTCCCAGCCACTCCACCCGCTTGTTCAGCGAATCCAGCAGGGTGACCCTCAGGGAGGGGGCCAGCACGGCCAGGGGCACGCCGGGGAACCCCGCCCCGGTGCCCACGTCGATGAGGGTTTTGCCCTCAAAGCCGGCGCAGTTCAGCAGGGCGGCGCAGTCCAGCATATGCAGGGTAGCCACGTCCCGGGGCTCGGTGATGGCGGTGAGGTTCATCACCCGGTTCTTTTCCACCAGCAGCGCCCCGTACCGGGCCAGCAGGGCGGGGGCCTCCTGGGGGACGCGTCCGGCCTGACCCAGCTGGGCCAGGCCGGTTTGAATCAGCGTTTCCATGGTCACACCCCCAGGGCGGCCAGCAGGGCGGGCAGGCCCAGGGCCAGCCCCAGCCCCATCCCGGCGGCGCACAGGATCAGCCCCAGCACGCCGCCCGGGATGCCGCCGGGGCAGATCCCCAGCTTCATCCGCCGGATCAGGATCACCGCCAGGGTGACGGACACCGGAACCAGAAACAAGGGGAAGGTGCCGGGCAACTCCCGCCCGCCGGTGTAGATGGCGAAGGTGATCACAAAGGAGGTCATGAGCACGTACACAATGCCCATCCAGGCGGCAGCCCGCTTCTCGAAGGAGGCCGGGGTATAGCCGCCCTGCCCGTTGTTCTGCTCAGCCATTGCGGCGCTCCTTCAGCAGATCCCGGATCTCGGTGAGCAGCTTTTCCTCGTTGGAGGGCTCGGGCGGGGGAGGGGGCGCGGCCTCCTCCTTTTTCCTTACGCCGTCCATCACCCGGTTCACCGCCTTGACAATGCAGAACACCACCAGGGCCAGGATCAGGAAGTTGATGACGGCGGAAATAAAGCTGCCGTAGTTCAGGGTGTTGGGGGGCGCGTCCGCCGCCACCGGGTGGAAGGTGGGCAGGGCCACGCTCATGGAGGAGAAGTCCACCCCGCCCAGGAAGATGGACACGATGGGCATGATGATGTCGTTGGTCAGGGAGGTGGTGATGGTGGAGAAGGCGCCGCCGATGATCACGCCCACCGCCAGGCCCAGCACGTTGCCCTTGTTGATGAATTCCCTGAATTCGTGAAAGAACTTCTTCATGGGGCCCTCCTCAGAATTCCGGGTCGAAGTCGGCGGCGGTGGCCTCGTCCGCGGCGGCCTGAAGCTCGTCGGCAGCGGCCTGGGCCTCGTCCGCCGCGGCCTGGAGGTCGTCGGCCACGGTCTGGAGCTCCTCCAGATCCAGGGCGGCCTCGGCGGGGTCGTCGGTGAACATCTTCGACTCCCGGACGGCCCCGGCCAGCTTGCGGCCCAGGCCGGTGAGCACGCCCTCGCCCAGGTTGACGCCGATGTCCACGGTCTTGCCCTCCTGGTCGGTGTCCACATCCACCGAGAGCAGCAGGGACTGGAAGGTCTGTCTGCCGGTCTCCTCGTCCTTTTGGAAACGGACGGGGACAAGGGCGGCAAGGGCGGCGACGCCAAGGGCTTTCCAGAATGTTTTCATGGGAACCTCTCCTTACATTAAATTGTTCGGTCAGGGGGCATTGGGCCGGTCGGATGGGTATGCCGCAGGGGCCGATGTCTTCATCGGCCCTGCCGTGGTGGGGGGAAACGGGCGGATGGAGACATCCGCCCCTACTTTTTGGGGATCAGCACCTGGGTGCCCCCCATGTAGGGCTGGAGGACGGCGGGAATCTTCACCGAGCCGTCGGCCTGGAGGTTGTTCTCCAGCAGGGCGATGAGCATACGGGGGGGCGCGGCCACGGTGTTGTTCAGGGTGTGGGGCAGGTAGGTGCCCCCCTCGCCCCGGACGCGCATCTTCAGGCGGCGGGCCTGGGCGTCCCCCAGGTTGGAGCAGGAGCACACCTCGAAATACTTTTGCTGCCGGGGGCTCCACGCCTCGATGTCGCAGGACTTCACCTTCAGGTCGGCCAGGTCGCCGGAGCAGCACTCCAGCTGCCGCACCGGGATGTCCATGGAGCGGAACAGCTCCACGCTGTAGCGCCACATCTTCTCGTACCAGGCCATGGACTCCTCCGGCTTGCAGACGACGATCATCTCCTGCTTCTCGAACTGGTGGATGCGGTACACCCCCCGCTCCTCGATGCCGTGGGAACCCTTCTCCTTCCGGAAGCAGGGGGAGTAGGAGGTCAGGGTCTGGGGCAGGGTGTCCTCCGGGATCATCTGGTCGATGAACTTGCCGATCATGGAGTGCTCGGAGGTGCCGATCAGATAGAGATCTTCCCCTTCAATTTTATACATCATGGCGTCCATGTCGGTCTGGGACATGACCCCCTCCACCACGTTGCCGTGGATCAGGAAGGGGGGGACGCAGAAGGTGAAGCCCTTGCCGATCATGAAGTCCCGGGCGTAGGCCAGCACCGCCTCGTGCAAGCGGGCGATGTCCCCCATCAGGTAGTAGAACCCGGCGCCGGACACCCGGCCCGCCGCGTCCATGTCCACGCCGTTGAAGCTCTCCATGATCTCGGTGTGGTAGGGGATCTCGAAGTCGGGCACCACCGGCTCGCCGAACCGCTCCACCTCCACGTTGGCGGAGTCGTCGGGGCCGATGGGCACGGAGGGGTCGATGATGTTGGGGATCTGGAGCATGATGTGCCGGATCTGGGCGGCCAGCTCGGTCTCCAGCGCCTCCAGCTCCGCCAGCCGGTCGGCGTTGGCCTTCACCTTGGCCTTGGCCTCCTCCGCCTCCTGGAGCTTGGAGGGATCCTTCTTGGCCTGCCCCATGAGCATCCCCACCTGCTTGGACAGGGTGTTCCGGGCGGCCCGCAGGTTGTTGGCCTCGGTCATGGCGTCCCGGTTGCGGCGATCCAGCTCGATGACCTGATCCACCAGGGGGAGCTTGCCCTCCTGGAACTTCTTCCTGATGTTTTCCTTGACGATCTCCGGGTTGTCCCGGACAAATTTGATGTCTAACATAATATCACCTTTTTCTGTTTGATTACCCGTTGGTTTGTCCGGGCAGGGTAAAGGGCAGGGGGTAGTAGATATCGAGACGGTCATAGCCTGGATTCCAGCCCATCGCGCCGTTGGGGGCCCGCTGGAGGCATCCGGCGCTGATCAGCTCGGAGAGAAGACCCTCATACAAGCTGTAGGTGGATTTGCTGACCCCGTTCCGGAGTAGCTCCGGCCAACCGGTGTCTGGATTGGACAAGGGGGTCTCCACCAGAAACTGCGTGGCCGCGTCTTGACCACGCTGCACATAGTACTCATCCAGCGCGCACCACAGGATGCCCAGGGCTGCCGTCTCCGGGTTCTCACTGGGGCCGGTGCCGGAGGGCCAGAGGGGCGTGATGCCGTTTTGCTTGGCCATGCCGCTGCTGTACAGCACGCCCTTCTCCTCCAAAACCCGCCGAACCTCGTCGTACCGCTCCTGCTGGACGGAGTTCAGCGGGGGGGCCGCGGTGCCGCCATTGGGTATACGTTCCGGCTCGTCTTCCCCCGGCGGGCGGAGCACGCCGTCCTCCAGCGTTATCACCAGCGCCGCCATGGCCAGATCCCCGCTGGCCGCGAACCGCTCCATATAATAGAGGTATTCGCTCTGCCGAAGCCGCAGTTCCAATCTGGTGTCCTGCATAGAAGCGCGCCATTGCTCATAGACGCTGTCCAACTGCTCCTCTAAGGATTCCACTTGGTTTTGGAGCGTGTCCATGTCCCGCTGAAGCAGCTTCTTCTCATTCAGCAGGGTGTCCGCCGCCTTAATTTCCCCCACGGCGGCCTGAAGCCCGTCCAGCCTTGCGTTCACCGAAAAGAGCTGGAACCCCAGCACCAGCGCCGCCAGCACCGCCCCGCCCAGCAGGGCGCACAGCCAGGGCAGCAGCCGCTCCGCCAGCGGGGGCTTTTCCGCCGTCGGGGTTGGCGGGGGGCTGTCCTCTGGAGGCGGCGGGTCAGATTTGGGCGGATAGGAGACGGGGGAGGGGAGGGGCTGCGACCACCGGCTCATGATCTCGTCCAGAATGTCCGCCGGGGGCCTTTTTTCGTCCATGGGGGTCTCCTTTCTAACGGGCCCTCCCACGAAAGCGCCCATCCGCTTTCGTGGGGAGAGGAGGGGCAAGGGAGCAGATGCAAGGAACCTTGTTTGCCCTGACGGGTTTCACGTGAAACAATCTGCCATCAGCCCTGCTGCTCCGGCTCCGCCGGTTCCGGAGTACCGAACAGCCGGTTTGCAGGGTCGTCCTCGTCCAGATAGCCCCGCTCGATCAGGATATCGCAGATCTCCCGCATCCGCGCCAGGGCGCTGTCCGAATCCGGCACGTTGAGGCTGCCGGAGTTGGCCAGCGTCTGGAGGAAGTGGGCGCAGGCCTCGTAGTCCCGGGCCAGGAAGCTCTCCTCCAGCACCCAGAAGTTCAGCCAGCCCTCCACCTTCTTATGCTGGTCAGAGAAGTCGTCGGCCAGTTCGGCGTGCTGCTCTCGAAGCTCGTCCAACTGCTTTTCCAAGTCATCCCGCTCCTCCTGGAGTTGGCCGGCCTGCTCCTCCAGCGCCGCCTTCTCCTCCTTCAGAGCGTCGATCTCCTCCATCAGCTCCGCCCGGGACAGGTTCATGGTGTCCCGCAGGTCGCTGATGGCGGTCTCGCTGCTGCGCTGCTGGATGAAGTAGGCCAGCAGCAGCAGGACGAAGGCCGCCCCGAACAGCACCAGCAGATAGCGGTAGACGGAGGTGCGCTTGTTGGCCGGGGTGGAGGGCTGTTTCTTTTCCGGGCCGGGGGATGGCTTTGCGGAAACCTCGGCGGGGGTCTCCGGTGTTTCACGTGAAACTCGTCGGGACGAGCTGCGCTCACTCGCTTCCGCCTTCGGCGAAAGCTCCTCCGCTCCGCTGTCCCTCCTCTCCCCATCGAACCCGCGACCCTGGGCTTCGATGGGGGCCCCGGAAGCGTCAAAGGGCTTGTCGCTCACGCCTCAACGCCCCCTTCCTCGGGCCGCTGGGCGGGCTTGAGCTGGGCCAGCTGCTCCAGCAGGTCGTTCAGGTCGTCCACATTATAATATTCCAGCTCCAGCCTGCCCTTCTTCCGCCCGTTGGAGATGGTCACCTTCCGGCCCAGCCGCTGGGACAGATCCTTCTGGGCGCTCTCGATATACAGGCGGTTCTCGTCGGCGGGCTTGGGTTGTTTCTCCCTGGGGGGCTCCAGGGTGAAATGCTTGGCGGCGCTCTCCGCCTGCCGGACGCTCAGGCCCTCGTCCACAATCTTCTGGGCGAAGGCGGCCTGGGCCTGCTCTCCCTCCACCATGAGGACGGCCCTGCCGTGGCCGGCGGACAGCTTCCCCGCCGCCAGCAGCTCCCGCACGGCGGGGGGCAGGGCGGTGAGCCGCAAAGCGTTGGCGATGGCGGGCCGGGACTTGCCCATCCGCCGGGCCAGCTCCTCCTGGGTCAGCCCGTAGTCGGTGAGCAGGGCCAGGTAGCCCTCCGCCTCCTCCACCGGGTTCAGATCCTCCCGCTGGAGGTTTTCAATGAGGCCGATCTCCATCACCTTGCGGTCGTCCGCCTCGATGATGACCACCGGAACCTCCTTCCGGCCGGCCAGCTTGGCCGCCCTCCACCGCCGTTCGCCGGCGATGATCTGATAGTAGCCGGTGGACAGCCGCCGCACCGTCAGCGGCTGGATGATGCCGTGCTCCTCAATGGAGGCGGACAGATCCGCCAGCGCCTCGTCGTCAAACCGTTTTCTGGGCTGGTTCAGCCCCGGCTCCACCTGGGAGATGGGCAGCATCACGGAGCCCGCCTCCTGGCTTTGCAGGGTGGCGGCGTCCCCCATGAGGGCGTCCAGCCCCTTGCCCAGACCTTTGGCCTTTCCCATCTGGTTCACTTCCCAACGTTTTTATTTCTGTACAGCAATCGGATTCTTCGTCAAAAACTCCTTGGCCAGCGCCACATAGGCGTCCGACCCCCGGGAGAGGGGATCGTACACCGTGACGGGCACCCCGTGGCTGGGGGCCTCGGACAGCCGGACGTTCCGGGGGATCACCGAGGCGTACACCTTGCCGGGGAGGTGCCGCTTGACCTCCTCCGCCACCTGGAGGGACAGATTGGTGCGCCCGTCGTACATGGTCAGCACCACCCCCTCCAGCTCCAGGGCGGGGTTAAGCCGCTGCTTGGCCAGCCGGACGGTGTACAGCAGGTCGCTCAAGCCCTCCAGGGCGTAGTACTCGCACTGCACCGGCACCAGCAGGGCGTCGGCGGCGCACAGCCCGTCCAGGGTTAGCAGCTCCAGGGAGGGGGGGCAGTCGATGAACAGGAAGTCATAGCGATCCTTGACCTCCTCCAGCGCGTCCCGCAGCCGGAACTCCCGCCGCTCCAGCCCGATGAGCTCCACCGTGGCCCCGGACAGGGCCTTGTTGGAGGGGGCCACGTCCGCCCACTTGGTGGGCACAATGGCCTTGGAGATGGGCACGCCCCCCAGGATCACGTCATAGACGCTGGGGGAGCGGGTTTTGTCCAGCCCGAAGCCGGAGGTGGCGTTGCCCTGGGGGTCGAAGTCGCACACCAGCACCCGTGCGCCCTGGGCGGTGAGGGCGGCGGCCAGATTGACGCAGGACGTGGTCTTGCCCACGCCGCCCTTTTGGTTGACAACGGCAATACTTTTGCCCATAGGAGGCTCCCCCTTTGTTTCACGTGAAACGTTCGCCGCGGCAGCGGCGGGTAAAATTCATTATATCCTGTTTGACGGTTGATTGCAACTGTTTGGGGAAAAAAGATGGGGCGGGGCCCCTTCTGGGAACCCCCTGCGGGGGTGGGGGCACACCGGCCGGGTGTGGGGCGGGGCGGTGGGCCCCGGGGGGCCGCCCGGCAACCGCCGGGGTGGTGGGGCTGCGCCCCCCTGGGCCGCTGGGGGTGGCAGGGGGGTCTCGCCTTCGGCTCGGTCGGCGCTGGACGAGCGCCACCGGCGCTCAGCGCCCCTGCCGGGGGCGTTCCTTTCTGCTCGTGCAGAAAGGAACCGAAAGACACGCTT
>JAETQF010000042.1 GCA_021770845.1 Oscillospiraceae bacterium | reverse complement strand
ACATGGTACTCTTTCAAGTCCCGGATGTGATCGTCCACCGTGGCGGTTTCCACCAGGGAATACACGCCGGGGTCGAGGTTCTCCCACAGGATCTCGCCTGTGCTTGAGGTGGTGCGATCCAGATAGCGGGAGCCGTCCTCGATCTTTGCCAGCCGGAAGGAGACGCCCTCCAGGGGGGAGCCGTCCGAGCTGGTTTTTGTGAGCCGGAGGGAGGGCAGCTTGCTGTTGGTGAACACGAACTGCACCGTTTCGTTGGGCTTCAGCTCAATGATCCGCTGGAAATCATCGATCACGTAGCCGGGGCACTCCAGCTCCTCCACCACCACCGCGCCGGTGGGCAGCTTGGACAGGTCGATGGTCCCGTCCTCCAGCGTGGTCATTTCGACAGGCCCCCAGCTCCCATCCACCGCCGTGAATTTGAATTTGGCGTTGGCGATGGGCCTGGACAGGTCGGCACTGTCCACCTTGATGAGGTGCATCCCCGGCAGCTTGTCGTTGAAAAAGACCAGCTCCTGGGTGGCGGTCTGACCCGCTTTCAGCTCGATCTGCTGCGGGGTCGTGTCCACAATGTGGGAGTCATCCGTTGATACTTCACGCACCAGATAGGTGCCCGGCTGGAGGTCATAGAGGTCGATCTCCCCGCTCTCCGGCGTGGTCACAGTGTCGAACAGCTCGGCGTCCTTGTAGATTTCAAACGTGACGTTGGGCAGCTTTTCCTTACTCAGCCGGTCATACTTGATGATCCGCAGGGAGGGCTTGGACTGGTTGACCACGGTCAGCACCGGGTCGTCCTCGATGGCGGGATCATAGGGGGCGATATGGATGCCGTGGGAGGTGCGGTCCAGGACGTGCCCTGCCGGGGCCGTCTTTTCCACCACCTCGATGTAGGCTTCCTTTTGGATGCCGGTGACCCTGGCCTCGCCGGAGCTGTTGGTCTCAACGGAGGTGATGAATTTGCCGTCCGCGTACACATCGAACACCGCGCCCTCCAGGGAGGCCCCCAGCTCGTTCACCTTCAGGATGGTGAGGCTGATGTCCCTGACGTTCTCAAAGGTGAGCAGCACGTCCTTTTCACCCGTCCATTCCACGGTTTCCACCCGCGTATCCTTCAGGTAGCCTGCCGGACTGGACTGCTCCCACACCCGGTAGCTGCCATAGGGCAGCTCATCGCCCTGGAAGGAGATGGTTCCGTCAAAGCCGGTGGTGCCGGTGGTCTTATAGGAACCGTCGATCTGCTCAAAGACGAACACGGCCCCCTGTAAAGACGCCCGGTTCTGGGCGTCGATTTTCTTGACGGTGAGGCCCTTCTCGGTGTCGTTGGGCACGGTGACATAGGTGGTGCGCCCCGCCTCCAGGGTGATGTTCTGAGGGACGATGATCTGGTAGCCATCCGGTGCGGAGTCCTCGGTCAAGGTGAAGTTTTCATCGGCGGGCAAGTCGGTCCAGGTCACCTGACCATTGCGGTCGCTGGTGCCGGAGACGGTGGTGCCGCCGCTGCCGGTGAGGGTGAACTTGGCCCCCTCAAGGGGCGCGCCGCCAGCGCCGGTCTTGACGATCTGGAGGGTGGCGTTCTCCGGGATATCCGAGCCGCTCCACTTGAACGGGGCCTGGGCCTCCAGCTCGACATAGCCGGGGTCGGAGATGATGTAGGACTGTTCGGTGGCGGAGGGGTTATAGGCCAGGAACAGGTTGAACTGTGCCACGCCGCCCGCGGCCCGGATGGTAAAGCTGCCCTCATCGGGCACGTTGTCCACGGGGATACAGACCTTGAAGGCGCCGTAATACTCCGTGCCGTTGGAGTTGAGGTTGGTGCTGCGCTGCTTGCTGGTGTCCACCTTGTA
>JAETQF010000041.1 GCA_021770845.1 Oscillospiraceae bacterium | reverse complement strand
GAGAAGTACAAGCCCGTCACCAAGGAGAAGCTGTGGGACAACTTCAAGTACTTCCTGGAGGCCATTATGCCCACCTGCCACGAGTGCGGCATCAAGATGGCGGTGCACATGGACGATCCCCCCTGGGACATCTTCGGCCTGCCCCGGCTGCTCACCAGCAGCGAGGCCATTGACAAGTTCCTCAAGATGGTGGACGACCCCTATAACTGCCTGACCCTGTGCTCCGGCTCGCTGAACGCCGACCCCAAGAACAACGTGGCGGACATCGTGCGCAAGCACTGCGGCCGCATCGCTTTCGCCCACATCCGCAACGTGAAGCACTTCCCCAACGGGGACTTCTCCGAGGCCAGCCACCGGGACTGCGACGGCGACACCGGCATCCTGGACATCCTCAAGGCCTACCACGACTGCGGTTTTGACGGCTATATCCGGCCCGACCACGGCCGCCACCTGTGGGACGAGGTTCCGGGGAAAGTCCGCCCCGGCTACGGGCTGTATGACCGGGCCCTGGGCGTCATGTATATGCTGGGGGTGTGGGACACCCTCGAGAGCGAAGCGTAGGCGCATAGGGGAGCTTGGAACGAAGCGAGGGCGAGCGATGGGGCCATAGGCCCCAAAGACCAGCCCGAGTCGGAGCGAAAGCGCCCCGGCCATGCGCCCAACGCGCAGCTTGACAATGAAACGGGCGTAAACCGTATGAGGAGGAATTGCAAATGCTTGATTTACCCTTGAAAGTTGATTTTTCCGGCAAGGTGGTTGTCGTCACCGGCGCGGGCGGCGTGCTGTGCGGCACCATGGCCCGGGCCTTCGCCCAGGCGGGGGCCAAGGTGGCCGCCCTGGATCTGAACGAGGAGGCCGTGAAGGCCCTGGCTGACGAGTGCAAGGCCGAGGGCTTTGTCTGCGAGGGCTACAAGGCCAACGTGCTGGAGCCGGAGGCCCTGGAGGCCGTCCACCAGCAGGTGCTGAAGGATCTGGGCCCCTGCGACATCCTGGTGAACGGCGCGGGGGGCAACAACCCCCGGGCCACCACCGACAACGAGTACCAGCACGAGTGGGCCGAGGGCCAGAAGGGCTTCTTCGACCTGGATGCGGGGGGCGTAGACTTCGTGTTCAAGCTGAACTTCCAGGGCACCCTGCTGCCCACCCAGGCCTTTGCCAAGGACATGGTGGAGCGCAAGAGCGGCTGCATTTTGAACGTCAGCTCCATGAACGCCTATATCCCGCTGACCAAGATTCCGGCCTACTCCGGGGCCAAGGCGGCGGTGAGCAACTTCACCCAGTGGCTGGCCACCCATTTCGCGGGCACAGGCATCCGCTGCAACGCCATCGCCCCGGGGTTCCTGGTGTCCAACCAGAACCGGAAGCTGCTGTTCAATGAGGACGGCACCCCCACCGCCCGCTCCGCCAAAATTTTGGCCGGCACCCCCATGGGCCGCTATGTGGAGAGCGAGGAGCTGCTGGGCGGGGTGTTCTTCCTGTGCGACGACAAGGCGGCCTCCGCCATCACCGGCGTGGTGCTGCCCATCGACGCGGGCTTCGCCGCCTACTCCGGCGTGTGACGAGAGGGCCTGGCATGAGAGCGTTTATGGATCAGGACTTCCTTCTGAAGTCCGAAACGGCCAGGAGGCTGTACCACGAGCACGGGTCACAGATGCCCATCATCGACTACCACTGCCATGTGGATCCCCGGGAGATCTTCGAGGATCGCCGGTTTGAGAACATCTACCAGATCTGGCTGGAGGGGGATCACTACAAGTGGCGGGTGATGCGCTCCAACGGGGTGGAGGAGCGGTACATCACCGGGGACGCCCCGGAGCGGGAGAAGTTCCAGAAGTTCGCCGAGGCGCTGCCCCGGGCCATCGGCAACCCCATGTACCACTGGTGCCACCTGGAGCTGCGCAC
>JAETQF010000040.1 GCA_021770845.1 Oscillospiraceae bacterium | reverse complement strand
CGCCAGTAGTCGGTGAAGCCCTGGGGCACATGGTGTTCGTACCGCAGGACGCCCTCCATGCGCCCGATGAGCTTTTTCACCGCGCTGTAGTCCTCCTTGCTCACCATGGTGTAGGCCGGGGCGGTATCGCTGGTACCGTCCACCATGGTCTGGCGGATGGCGTTGTACAGCTCCCGGCTGTACACGCCGGTGAACACCTCCGGGTTGGCCTCCTGGGAGAAGTCCTCCCGGCTCCAGTGATCCGCGCTGATGGTGTAGGGGGCGGGCGTCTGGGGCTGCTGTTCCGCCGCCTGGGCGGGTACGGCCAGCAGGGCGGCGGTCATGGTTCCCGCCAGCAGCAGGGATACGATTTTTTGCTTTTCATGCTCGATTCCTCCGTTTCGTAATATGGTGGGGCTTTTGCAAACCGAACCATACCACAGAAGGCGGGGAAAGTCGAACACAATCGGCAGACAGCGCGGAGATTTGGTGAACAGCGTTATACCTGCACGACGGTCACACACCAGCGGTACTCCGGCTGGTTCATCACGCAGGTGTAGAGCGTTACCCGGTTATCCGTGGTGGCGGCGGTGCCGCTGGAGTCGTTGACGCTGACCTTCTCCACGCTGGCGACAGCATAGGTGCGGGTTCCCAGCATGGTGGTCAGGGTGATGGTGTCGCCGGACTTCAGCGTGTGGATCTTGCCGAAGTCATTGCGGACGCCCCGGTTGTGGCCAGCCAGGGCCACGTTGCCATCCCAGATGCTGGTGTTGGTGAAATGACCCGCGCCTTTCAGCAGGGGAGCGCTGCCGGTGCCCTCGTAGATGCCCACCGTCAGGCCGATGGCGGGGATCTTCAGCGTCCCCAGGCTGCCGTCCGAGTAGTAGAGGCCGCTGGTCACCTCCGTGTAGCCGCTGCCCTGGGTGATATCAGTGGGGCTGCCGCCGGAGATCTGGGTCATGGTGAGGCTTCCGCCGCCCACTGAGGGGTACTGGCCGGGGACGACGACAGAGCTGCCCGCCGTCCCTCCGTTGATGTTGGCGCTGCCCACCTGATTCACCAGCCCGCCGCTGAGTGCGCCGGGGACAAGGTTGGGCGTGAGATACTCGCCGCTGCTGGGGAGGTAGCTGGTAGGGGTTCCGAAGCCGGGGGCCACGAGGGTCGTGTTCTTGCTCCGGTCCACGTTGGGGTTCTCCCACTCGTAGATAGTGTCATCGCTGGTGGGCTGGCCGAAGAGGTAATCCTCTGGCGCGTCAAAGCTGTACCAAGGGGCCCCCGCAAAGCCGCCCTCCAGGCTTTGTGGGGAAAGGAGCCCCAGCGTAGTGAGTGAGCTTTCGCCGTAGGCGGAAGCGAGGGATGCGGAGCTTGGGGCGACGCCGTGGGCCGGGACGCAGCAGAGGGCGCACAGCATCATGGCCAGCAGAAAACTGCGGAATTTCAAGGGCTTCATCTCCTCTCTTTGAACTTCTTAAAGGCAAACACGCCGCCAACGCCCAGGGCCAGCACCACCACGCCAATGATCACGGGGCGTTTCAGGCCGGACAGATCCACAGGCTCCTTCACGGAATCCGGGGCCTCTGTGCCGCTGGGGTCCTCCGTCTGGCCGGGATCAGGATCGTGCTTTTCATCGCCGTCCGGGGTCTTGGACTCCTCCGGGGCTTTCTCACTGCCGAAGATGGCGGTGTAGGTCACCACGGCGCAGTTGGGCTTGGACACCTCGCCGGTGTAGCTGGCGCTGACGGTGTAGCCGGTGGCGTACCGGCTGGTGGCGGTCCCGGTGTAGCTGGCGGTGGCGGTATAGCGGGTGACGGGATTACCCTCGCCGTCCATGTCCATGGACTCGCTCCACTTCACATCCCCCAGAGTCAGGGTCTTGCCCTTGTCCTCGATGCTCTTGGGGATGAGGGACACATCCGCTTCCGACAAATTCGGGTAGCTGCGGCTGG
>JAETQF010000039.1 GCA_021770845.1 Oscillospiraceae bacterium | reverse complement strand
GCAAGCAAAAGGGTGGCCAGCGAGTCTTTCCCGAAGCTCACCGAGGCAATGCATTTGGGCGGCCCCATCGTCACCGCTCCTGGGCGGGCCGTTTTTTCTTCCTGATGGGCGGGTCCGGGAAACGCTTTGCCTCCTGGAAGCCAATGCTGTCCACGTAAAAGGCTTTTTCCTCCCCGCTGCGGTTTACTACCACCACATCGCTCATGGACATGGAGTGTATCCGATGCCCAAAGGGGCGGCTGTCCCGGTTGTGCTTTTCATAAAGGTCGTCCAGCGTAACGCTGGGCGCCAGAACGCCTCTGTAAGCCCGCACGTAGTGAGCCATCTTCAGCTTTCCCTTTGCCTCATTATAGGCCCTGAAGGCGTAAGGCACAGCGCGGATGTCCTTGATCTGGTAGATGGTGTAGGTATCCAGGACATCCCCAGGCTGTGGATGCTCCGGCGCGTAAACAGCGCCAGCCCGCTCCTGAAACTCAGCAAACTGGCAGATGTGGAAGGTCTCGCCGCCGATCTGGGCGTGGCTGGCATCGATGTACCGGCAGGGGAGGACCCTGCGTCCATCATCAAAGGCGGTGAGGATGATATTGCCGCCGTCCGGCACATGAAACAGTGTATTGTAGCCGCTGTCAATAAAGCGGATCATTCCGCCGTCTGCGTCATTGGGAAAGGCCAGCACACCGGCGATATTGACGGGGGTATCACCGTTCATGGGGCATCCTCCCGGCTTCCCGCCCACAGGCTTCCGCCAGAGCGGCAGTCCGATCCGTCTGCTCCCAGGGGGCGTCCTGGTGGGTGAAGTGGCCGTAGTTGCAGAACTGGGCGAAGATGGGCCGATCCAGCCCCAGGGCGGAGATCATCCCGGCGGGCGTCAGGTCAAACACAGCCCGGACGGCCCGCTCCAGCACAGCCTCCGGGTATTTCCCGGTCTGGTGGGCATCGATGTCCACGGCCACCGGCTCGGCCCTGCCGATGGCGTAGGCGAGGCTGACGGTGCAGCGTTCCGCCAGCCCAGCGGCCACGAGGTTCTTGGCGATGTACCGGGCCATATAGGCCCCGCTGCGGTCCACCTTGCTCCCGTCCTTGCCGGACAGCGCCCCGCCGCCATGGGGGGCCAGCCCGCCGTAGGTGTCCGCCATCAGCTTCCGGCCCGTCAGGCCGGTGTCCGCCTCAAAGCCGCCCAGCACAAACCGCCCGGAGGGATTGACGAACACCTCTGTGTTCGGATCGGGCGGCAGATCCCGCAGGGCGGGGACGATGACGCGCCGGATGATCTCCCGGCGCAGCTCGTCCATTTCCTTGTCCGCGTCATGCTGGCAGGAGACTACCACGGCGGCAATCCGGTGGGGCTTGCCGTTCTGGTACTCCACGGACACCTGGGCTTTGCCGTCCGGCCCCAGGCCCTGGATGATCCCCATCCTGCGGGTATTGGTGAGCAGCAGCGTCAGCCGGTGGGCCAGCACCACAGGCAGGGGCAGCAGCTCCGCCGTTTCATTGCAGGCGTAGCCGTACATAATGCCCTGGTCGCCGGCGCCCGCGTCGGCGCAAAGTCCGCTCAACTCCGTTTCCGCCTGCGGCGAAAACTGCATTCGCTCCCTTGCGCCTCCTTTCCCCACGCAACCCGCTGCGCTGGGCTTGCGCGGGGACCCCATATTGCTGCCATCCACAGCGCCGGCGATATCGCCGCTCTGGTCGTGGGTGACGGCCTCCACCTCATAGTCGCTGCCGCCGTAGCCCGCCTCCCGCACAGTCCGGCAGACGATGGCGGGGATGTCCGGCAGGTCCCTGGCGGTGATCTCCCCGGCCACGATGATCTTCCCTGCGGTGGCCATGACCTCGCAGGCCACGCGGGCGGCGGGGTCGCTGCTCAGGCAGGCATCCAGGACGCTGTCCGCGATGGTGTCGCACAGCTTGTCCGGGTGGCCCTCGGTGACCGA
>JAETQF010000038.1 GCA_021770845.1 Oscillospiraceae bacterium | reverse complement strand
GCCAGTGTCTTTGAAACTGAGTCTGTGTCCTCCTTCCAGCACGATGGCGTGACCTGCCTGCTGTTTCCCTTCGAGGGAGTCGAGCTGGATATGGGCAGGTTGGCCATGTGGCGGCTCCAGACCCACGGACAATTCGGCGGCACATGGCTCTCCGACTATGTTCCCAACCGGCTGGGCGGTTTTGCACAGGAGCAGGTTCCGCGGAAGCCCCAGAAGCCTCAGATGGAGCTGCTGGGACAGGACGGTAACATCTTCGGCATCATGGGCCGCGCTTCCCGCCTGCTGAAGCGGGCCGGACAGCATGAGCAGGCCGATGAGATGATCAGCCGTGTGACCGCCTGCGGCAGCTACGATGAGGCCCTCAACATCATCAGCGAGTATGTGGAGACAGAACTGTCTCCGCCTGCTACGCCCCAAAAATCTAACAAAAAGAAAGCGAGGAACACACATGAGCGATAATCCCAAGTGGGAGATCATTCAGGGCGATGCCCTGAAGCTGCTGGGGGGCTTCTCCCCCGGCTCCTTCGACGCTGTCATCACCGACCCGCCCTACGCCTCCGGGGGCCGCACCCAGGCGGAGAAGAACAAGTCCACCGCCAAGAAGTATTCCAGCATGGGGGACGCCGCGCCCCCGCCCTTCGAGGGGGACGCCAAGGATCAGCGCTCCTGGACCCGCTGGGCGGCGGAGTGGCTGGCGGACGCCCGGAAGCTGTGCAAGCCGGGGGCGCCGGTGTGTATGTTCATCGACTGGCGGCAGCTCCCCGCCGCCTCGGATGCCCTCCAGTGGGCGGGCTGGATCTGGCGCGGCACCGCCGTCTGGGACAAGGGCAACAGCCGCCCCCAGAAGGGCCGCTTCCGCCAGCAGGCCGAGTACATCGTCTGGGGGTCCAACGGCGATATGCCCATCAACCGCCCCGTCCCCTGTCTGCCGGGGGTGTTCAAGTATGGCAACCCCCAGAACCGCATCCACCTGACGGAGAAGCCCCTGCAGCTCATGCGGGACATCGTGAAAATCACCGAGCCGGGTGGGCATATCCTGGACCCCTTCGCCGGCTCTGGTACCACCGTCCTGGCCGCCGTACTGGAGGGCTACACCGCCACCGGCATCGAGGTCACGGAGGAGTACGCCCACCGGGCCAGGGAGCGGATCGCCCAGGAACTGGCCCAGGCAGCGTGACCGATACTGTCTGCCGATTCATGTGGATATTGCCGGAGAGATGGGGTATGATGTGGGCTACCAAAATAACAGGAGGTGCCAGAAATGCAAGTAAACTTTACCTTTGACAAAGCCGCCGTGGAGCGGTGGGGCCATGCCCTGGAGGACGTGCATCGGACGGTAAAGAGCCTGTTCGCCGTCCACGATCTCCCCTGCGTCTCGGCGGGTGATCCCTTGGCTTTCAAAGACAAGGGCCACGGCGATGACTTTGCGTGTATGTGGGAGATCATCCTGTCCCTGCTGCACTCTGACTGGTTCATGGAGTGCGCCGCCTCCTGCGTCTGGCAGGACGAGGACGGAGCGGAGGACATACTCGCCCAGGCCGGAAAGGTGCGGGGTGTTGTGTAGCATGGGAAGCAGGAAGCAGATCACCTTCGATCTGAGTCAGGATGCGCTGAAACAGCACTATCCCCGCAAAGAAACGGCCCAAGACCCGCAGTTTTTCAAGCGGGCCTACAAAGACATCCAGAGGTTCATGGAGGCCAGCGGCTTTGAACGGCGGCAGTATTCCGTCTATGTGTCCGCGGAGAAGCTGACCGCGCTGGATGTGGCTGTCCTCACCCAGCGGATGGCGGAACAGTTCCCCTGGCTGCAGCACTGCGTCAGGGAGATCACGGCAACGAACATCGGAGCGCGGCACAGCCTTCTGGGCCTGCTGCGCTCTGATGCGCCGCCCGTTGAACTCCTGCCGCCGGCTGTTCCGATGGGGCGGCAGAAAAGCCAAAAAGTACATTATACGCAGGCACGGTAGATGGCAGGGTGTCAACAAGACACCCTGCCCAGCCTGTCGAAAAAGTCTGCCGAGGGGCAGACTTTTTCATATTTATGAGGTAAAATGGAGCAGGGTGAGAAAAATGATGGAAAAGGGGAAAATGGAGCGGGGCGTGGTGGAA
>JAETQF010000011.1 GCA_021770845.1 Oscillospiraceae bacterium | reverse complement strand
GGCGGCGGCGACAGCTTCGGCGGCGGGCTGATCTACTCCCTGCTCACCGGCAAGTCCACCCAGGCGGCGGTGGAGTTTGCCGTGGCGGCCTCCGCCCTGAAGCACTCCATCGAGGGGGACTACAACATGGTCACGGTAGCCGAGGTGGAGAAGCTGGCCGGCGGCGACGGCTCCGGAAGAATCCAGCGGTAAGCCTCGCGGAGAAGGGCAGCGACGGAGCATTTCAACCCTCTGCTTTGGAACCAAACAGGGTAGAAATTCCTCACCGTGGGTGAGATCATGCTCCACCTCACGCCGCCGAACTACGAAAAAATCCGGGTGGCCAGCAGCGTCATCGAGCACACCATCTACGGGGACGGCAGCATCACCGGCGACGTGGAGTCCATCCGCAATTTGATGAGCATGAACTGCAATATTAAAAAGATGAGCTGATATAAGAAAACTTCTGCTGATTTCCAACAAATCAGCAGAAGTTTTCTGGTTCAATGCGGCAAAATCATTATCCGGAATTCAACACAGCAGCAGGCCGCGGGTGGAAGCGAAGAAATTCCCACCAGAGTGCAGTTTTCGGCGAAGCCGAAAAGGCCACGGTGGCGGGAATTTCTGAGTGGTACGCCCGAAGGGACTCGAACCCCCAACATTCAGAACCGGAATCTGACGCTCTATCCAATTGAACTACGGGCGCGTATCACGGGCGGCCCGCCGCAGGCGGGCCGCCCCCTTATTCACTTTTACATGGACTCCGGCGCGGACACGCCCAGCAGATCCAGCGCGTTGCGCAGGGTCACCTGGAGGGCCTTCACCAGCCCCACACGCTGGTTGGTCAGCTCAGGATCCTCCGGGTTGTTCACCCGGGTGCTGTTGTAATAGCTGTGGTACAGCTTCACCAGCGACAGGATATAGTCCGCCACAATATTGGGCTTGCGCATCTTGGCGGCCTTGGCCACCAGGCCGGGGAACTCGCCCATCATCTTCAGCAGCAGCAGCTCCTTCTCGTCGGTAAGCCGATCATAGCTGTCCTCCCGGTGGAAGTCGGGGATCTCCTCGTTCTTCAAGATGGAGCACATCCGGGAATAGGCGTACTGGGCATAGTACACCGGGTTGTCGTTGTCCTTGGCGGCGGCCTGCTTCATGTCAAAGTCCATCTGAGAGGAGATATCCTTGGACACGAAGAACCACCGGGCGGCATCCACCCCCACGTCCTCGCACAGCTCCCGCAGGGTGATGGCGTTGCCGGTGCGCTTGGACATCTTGACCTCCGCGCCGTCCTCCACCATGCGCACCATCTGGATCAGATCCACCGACAGCGATCCCTTGGGATAGCCCAGGGCGGTGAGGGCGGCCTGCATCCGGGTCACATAGGAGTGGTGGTCGGCGCCCCACAGGTTCACCATCACGGGGTAGCCCCGCTCCACCTTGTACACGTGGTTGGCGATATCCGGGGTCAGGTAGGACAGCGTGCCGTCGCTCTTGCGCAGCACCCGATCCTTCTCGTCGCCGTAGTCCGTGGTCTTGAGCCACAGGGCCCCGTCCTTCTCGTAGATCAGGCCCATCTCGTCCATCCGCTTCAGGCAGGCGTTGATCCGCTCCATGTTGTTCTCATAGAAGAACGTCTCGTGGATCCAGGACTGCATATGCACCCGGTAGAGCTCCAGATCCTTCTCGATCTTCTTCAGCTCCCGGGTCTTGCCCTCCAGCATGAAGTACTCCAGCCGCTCCTTGGGGTCGGCGGTGAGCCACTTGTCGCCGTCCTGCTCCGCGATGTCCTTGGCGATCTGCTTCACGTCGTCGGCATGGTAGCCGTTGTCAGGCAGGGGATACTCCTTGCCGAAGTGCTCAAAGTACCGGGAGATCAGGGACTCGCCCAGCATGACAATCTGGTTGCCGGCGTCGTTCACATAGAACTCCCGCAGCACGTCGTAGCCGCTCTTTTCCAGCAGGCGGCAGATGGCGTCCCCCCAGGCGGCGCCCCGGGCGTGGCCGCAGTGCAGATCGCCGGTGGGGTTGGCGGACACCCACTCCACCAGGATGTGCACGTCCTTGCCGGAGTCGTTCCTGCCGAAGTCGTCCCCGGCGTCCAGCACCTGGTTGATCAGGGCGGTCAGCGCGCCGCTGCGCAGCTTGAAATTGATGAAGCCGGGCTTGGCCACGGTGACGGACTCCGCCTCGGGCAGCAGCTCCTGGAGCTTCTCCGCCAGGGGCTGGGCGATGTCCATGGGGCTCTTGTGCAGCGTCTTGGCCAGCTTCATGGCCGCGCCGGTGGCATAGTCCCCCAGCTTGGTGTCCCGGGGCACCTCCACCGTCAGCAGGTTGTCCTCGGGCTCCAGCCCATAGACCTGGTGGACGGCCTCCTTGACAGCCTGGAAAATTTTCTGTTCAAAATCGTTCATGATGCCATGACCTCCACATTACGGCAGGGCGTGCTTCCCCTCCAGCAGCTCCTGGAGGCGGGCCAGCAGCTCCCCCGCCGCGTCATTATCCTTCATCACCAGCAAAATGGTGTCGTTCCCGGCAAGGCTCCCCACTAGCCCCGGCAGCTCCGACTTGTCCACATAGGAGCCCACCGCGTTGGCCAGCCCGGGCAGCGTTCGGATCACGATGATGTTCTGGGCGGCCTGGGCCGACACCGCGCCCATCCGGGTGATGTTCATCAGCCGCCGCAGATCGTTGTCCTCCATGGACAGGGGGCTGACGCTGTAGCGGATCAGGCCGTTGGGCTCGGCCTGCTTCACCAGCCCCAGGGCGTGAAGATCCCGGGACAGGGTGGCCTGGGTGCAGTGCACCCCGTTCTCCTCCAAAAGCGCCTGGAGCTGCTGCTGCGTCTCCACCGGCTGCCTGGAGATCAGTTCCAGGATCAGCTTTTGCCGGTTTTTTTTCATGAGCCTGCTTCCAACCCTTCTCAGTTACCCGTGAAAGGAGCGTATATCTCACAAATAAGAGAATTATATGCCGACCGCAACCGGCAGGCTATACGCTCCATCGGGTTTTTCTTGTATATTCTTGCATATTTTTGTATGAACTCCGGCAAAGGCCGGCCGCCGCGCCTCCGGAACCCACTCCCCGGAGCGCCGCTCCGGGCCGGCGGCTGCGGAAAAGCGGAGCTATTATATCCCCTCCGCTCCGGGGGCGCTATCCGTTGCTTCTGAATATTTTGTATAATCTCGTATATTTTTTCAGGTTTTCCCTGCTTCATTCATTTTTTATTCCGTCCGGTCTCGCTGCCGTCCGGCTTCTGGAGGGTGATCCGGCTGCGGAATTCCGTAGGGGTCATCCCCTTAAACTTCAGGAAATTGGTGTTGAAGGTCTTGATGTTGCTGTAGCCCACCTCGAAGGCCACGTCAATGACGTAATACTCCGTGGAGGCCAGCAGCTCGCAGGCCCGGTTGACCCGCACAAAATTCAGCAGCGTCTCAAAATTCATGTCGGAGTGGTAGAGCATCAGCCGGTTCATCTCCGCCACGGAGATGCCGAACCGGGAGGCCACCTGTCCGGCGGTGAGCTTTTCGGTGGTGTAGTTCTTGTAGATGTAGTCGGTGATCTGGTAGGCCACGTCCTTGTTGGTGCGGTTGAATTTGGTCTTGGATTTGGTGTAGATCTTGCGGAATTTGATGGGGGCCACCCCCACCTGGGCCACAAAATGCTTGGAGAGGTGGGACGCGTCCACAAACCCGGTGAGGGCGGCGATGGCGTCCAGGGTCAGGTCGGTATAGATCAGGTAGTCGGACACCTTCTCAATGCGGATGCTGGACAGCAGCTTGGAGAAGGTGGTACCGGTGGTCTCCGCGATCCGCTTGGACAGGGTGGACTCGGAGATGAAGAAGGCCCCCGCCACGCTGGCCAGGGTGAGCCGCTGGTTGGAGTGGGCGTAGAGGTAGCTGAGGATGGAGCGCTCCGCGGCGATGTCCTTCTCGTAGTCCTTCTCTCCCCGGGTGGCCATGACGTACCGCCGGTAGAGGATCATCAGCTCGATGAGCTTGTTGGTGACATAGAGCTGGGACAGGGGCCTGTCCTGGGGCGGGTTGGCCCGGGTGGACTCCACCCCCAGCTCCGTCCGGAGCTGCTCGGCCAGATTGTCGATGCAGGCCGCCTGCACCGAGTCCAGGTACACCACCGGCTCCATGGACAGGAAGCGCAGCAGCTCGGAGCTGTCCTCCTCCAGCCCGGGGATCCCCTTCAGCATGGAGTTGATGTAGTGGTAGTCATACACGATGAACATGAATTGCAGGGTCTGCTCCACCCGGGTGATCTCGGTGATCGTCCAGGGGGTGACGGCCACCAGCGTGTCCGGCTTGATGTCATAGGGCTCGCCGCTCACCTCAATGACGCCCCTGCCCCGCTTGATGTAGATAAACCGGGCGGACTGGTGGATCAACGGCTTGGTGGGGGCCTGGATGGCCTCATAGTCAAAGGAGCAGATGGCGGCGGGGTCGCTGGAAGCGGACAGGTTGTCCTGCAATACCGCAGGTCGGTTCAAACGGATCACCTTCAGCCTTTCTCATGTCGAGCACGGGGAACAGGAAAGCCCGGCCGTATGTGACAGGCACATACGGCCGGCTTTTCCTGATGTGGGAAAACGCTGCGAAACGTCAGGGTCAGCTCAGAATCAGCATAGCCACGGTGAGGATCACGGCGGAAACCACCGCGATGATGGCCAGCAGCTTGGCCGCCCACTTCACCCAGGTCTCCCAGGGCACACGGGCCAGAGCCAGGCCGCCCATGATGAAGCCGCAGGTGGGGGTGAACAGGTTCACGAAGCCGTTGGCGGCCACGTTGATCATGATGGAGGTCTCCACAGACCAGCCCATGCCCGCCACGATGGGGGACACGATGGGGGCGGACAGACTGGCCAGGCCGGAGGAGGACGGCACCAGGAAGCTCAGCCCCACATGGAGCAGGTAATCCAGGAAGCCGAAGATGGGGGCGGGCAGGCCGGAGGCGGACAGCGCGGTGACGGAAGCCTCCACCAGCCAGGTGCCCAGACCGGTGGTAGTCATGATGACGGTGGTGGCGCGGGCCAGGGCGATGACCAGGTTGACGGAGATCATATCGGCAAAGCCGGCCACGATGCAGGGCATCATCTTGCTCTTGTCGTCCAGGCCGATGAGGCCGATGATAATGCCCATCAGCAGGAACCAGGTGGCCGCGTCGTCGAACCACCACCAGCCGAAGGGATTGCCGGTGAGCACGCCGGAGAAGCCAAAGGCATTGAAGATGCCCTCGTTCAGATCCTCCCAGGGGATGAAGCCCAGGATCATCACCACAAAGGCCAGGGCAAACACAACCAGAACGCCCTTTTGACGGCCGGTGAGGCGGACGTCGTCCGAGATCTCGGTGGAGGTGCCGTAGGCGGCCTTGCACTCGCCGATCTGCTCGGCGGTGAAGATGGAGCCCTTGCCGTCCTTCACCTTCCGGGCGTAGGCGGTGACAAACAGGGCGGAGATCACATAGGTGCTCAGCCAGAGGATGATGGCCTCCACATACACGATGCCCATATTGAGATCCACGCCCGCCGCGGCCACGGCGGCGCCGGTGGCGAAGGGGTTGATGGTGGAGCCCAGCACGCCGGTGCCGGCGCCCAGCAGGACGGTGGCCGCGCCCACCATGGGATCAAAGCCCGCGGCCATCATGGTGGCGGCCAGCAGGATATAGAAGCCCACGGTCTCCTCGCCCATGCCGTAGGTGGTACCGCCCACGGAGAACAGGAACATCAGGATCCAGACCAGCACCAGTTCCTTGCCCTTCAGCTTTTTCACCAGCACCTGAATGCCGGTCTCCAAAGCGCCGGTGGCGTTCAGGATAGACAGGAAGGCGCCCAGGCAGAACACGAAGCCAATCACGTCGCCGGCGTCATGCCAGCCGGCGATGGGGGCCATCAGGATGTCGCTGAGGGACGCGCCCTCCACCGCCATCTCCACGGCCTCGCCGGTCTCCTCGTCAAATCCGGTGTAGGTCTGGCCGCTGGCAATCCAGGTGACGATGGACACCACCAGCAGCACGGCCAGCAGAATGGCAAATGTGCTTATCGAGCGTCTCTTTTTCTTCTCTGCCATGACAATCTCTCCTTCTTATATTATAGTCGTTTCCGCTTACTTTTCAACCACCGTTCCCGTTTTTCCGTCCAGCGCCTCCGCCGCCCGGGATAGAGAGGTGATGAGGGCGGTGCCGCCGTTGGCGCTGTGTTTCACAAATTCCATGCAGGACTGCACCTTGGGCAGCATACTGCCCGGGGCGAACTGGCCCTGCTTGATATACTCCTCCGCCTCAGCCAGGGTCATGGAGGGCAGCTCCCGCTGATCAGGCTTGTTGAAGTTGACGCACACACGGTCTACCGCCGTGAGGATGATGAGCTGATCCGCCTTCACGTCCCGGGCCAGCAGGGCGCTGGCCCGATCCTTGTCGATGACGGCGGCCACGCCCTTCAGGCCCTTGTCAGTCTCCACCACGGGGATGCCGCCGCCGCCCACGGTGATGACGATGTTGCCGGCGGCCACCAGCTGATCCACCACCTCCAGCTCCACAATGCGCTGGGGGATGGGGGAGGGAACCACCCGGCGGTAGCCCCGGCCGGCGTCCTCCACGAAGGTGAAGCCCTTCTCCGCCGCGATGGCGTCGGCCTCCTCCTTGGTGTAGAAGCTGCCCACGGGCTTGGTGGGCTTCTGGAAGCCGGGGTCGGCCTCGTCCACCACCACCTGGGTCACCACGGTGGCGCAGGCCTTCTGGATGCCCCGGGCCTTCAGCTCGTCCTGGATGGCCTGCTGGAGGTGGTAGCCGATATAGCCCTGGGTCATGGCCCCGCACTCGGGGAAGGGCATATAGGGGGTGTCGCCGCCCTTGTTGGCGGAGAACTCCATGGCCAGGTTGATCATGCCCACCTGGGGGCCGTTGCCGTGGCCGATGATGACCTCGCAGCCCTTTTCCACCAGGTCTACAATGGGCTTGGCGGTGCCCTTCACCAGCTCCAGCTGCTCCTCAGGGGAATTGCCCAGGGCGTTTCCGCCCAGAGCCACTACAATACGCTTTCCCATGGCCGCACCCTTACTTCAGCGTGGCGTACATGACGGCCTTGATGGTGTGCATACGGTTCTCGGCCTCGTCGAACTGGCGGGCCTGGGTGCCCAGGAACACGTCGTCGGTGACCTCCATGGCGGGCAGGTCGAACTTCTGGTAGATGTCCTCGCCGATGGTGGTGTCCCGGTCGTGGAAGGAGGGCAGGCAGTGCAGGAAGATGGCGGTGGGCTTGGCCATAGCCATGACTTCCTTGTTCACCTGGTAGGGCTTCAGCAGCTTGATGCGCTCGGCCCAGATCTCGTCGGGCTCGCCCATGGACACCCAGATGTCGGTGTACAGCACGTCGCAGTCCTTGGCGCCCTGCTTCACGTCGTCGGTCAGCTCGATGGTAGCGCCGGTCTCGGCGGCCACGGCCTTGCACTTCTCCACCAGGTCAGCGGCGGGCATGAGCTCCTTGGGGCCGCAGGCACAGAAGTGCATCCCCAGCTTGGAGCACACCACCATCAGGGAGTTGGCCACGTTGTTGCGGGCGTCGCCGAAGAAGGTGAGCTTGCGGCCGCGGACGTCGCCGAACTCCTCCTTGACGGTGAGGATGTCGGCCAGCATCTGGGTGGGATGGAAGGCGTCGGTCAGGCCGTTCCACACGGGCACGCCGGAGTAGCGGGCCAGATCCTCCACCACGGACTGCTTGAAGCCGCGGTACTCGATGCCGTCATACATCCGGCCCAGCACCTTGGCGGTGTCCGCCAGGGACTCCTTCTTGCCCATCTGGGAGGAGCCGGGATCCAGGAAGGTGACGCCCATGCCCAGGTCGCGGGCGCCCACCTCGAAGGCGCAGCGGGTGCGGGTGGAGGTCTTTTCAAACAGCAGAACCACCTGCTTGCCGGTGAGCCACTTGTGCTCCACGCCGTTGTTCTTCATGCGCTTGAACTCGGCGGAGAGATCCAGCATATAGTTGATCTCAGCGGGGGTGAAGTCCAGCAGGGTCAAAAAGCTCCGGCCGCGAATGTTGATACCCATTGAAGAATTCCTCCTAAAAATTTAGATGAAGTTTTTTGGGACAGTCCTTATTCTGCCCGGATCAGGGGCATGGACATACACCGGGGACCGCCGCGGCCGCGGGAAAGCTCGGCGGAGGGCATCTCCAGCACGGTGAGGCCGTTGTCCCGCAGGATGGCGTTGGACACGTCGTTGCGCTGATAGACCACGATCTTGCCGGGGGCGATGCACAGGGTGTTGGAGCCGTCGTTCCACTGCTCCCGGGCCGCCGCGATGAGATCGTCGCCGCCGCAGTAGATCAGCTTCACGTCGTCCACGTGGGTGTACTTCTCCAGGATGTGCTTCAGGTCGGAGTCCACCCGCTTGATCCGCAGGTCGGCGGGGTCGTCCTGGCCCGGGGTGATCTCGTACACGGTGAGCGGGCCCAGGATGGCGGGATGGACGGTGTACTTGTCCACGTCGATCTGGGTGAACACGGTGTCCAGGTGCATGAAGGCGCGGCTCTTGGGGATGTCGAAGGCCAGCACGGTGCGGATCTTGGCCTCGGGGTCGGTGAACAGGTTGCGGGCCGCGATCTCGATGGCGTCGGTGCAGGTGCGCTGGGAGATGCCAATGGCCAGGGTGTCCTCGGTGAGGTTGAGCACGTCGCCGCCCTCGATGTTGGCGTGGAGGTCGCGGTCGTAGTACCGGGTGACCTGCCCCTCGAAGTCGGGGTGATACTTGAAGATATAGTCGGCGTAGATGGTCTCACGGCAGCGGGTGACGGAGTACATCTTGTGGAGGAACACGCCGGTGCCCACGCTGGCGAAGGGGTCGCGGGTGAAGTACAGGTTGGGCATGGGGTTGACCACCAGGTCGTCCGCCGGGGCCACCAGATCCTGGAGGGAGTAGGTATAGGCCTCGGCGCCCATCTCCTTCAGGGTGATGCCCTCCATGGTTTTCTCCACCAGCGCCTTGCCCTGGTAGTGGCTGGTGAGGTACTCCATGCACTTGTCCTGCCAGCGGCGGGTCTTGATGTTGCCCTCAAACAGCCACTGGCGCAGGAAGGGCTCCACCAGCTTGGGGTTGAGGCTGAGCACGTCGGTCATCAGATCCTCCAGATAGACCACCTCGGTGCCGTTGTCCCGGAGGATCTGGGCGAAGGCGTCGTGCTCCTCCTGGGCCACCTTCAGGAAGGGGATGTCGTCGAACAGCAGCTCACTCAGGGTGTCGGGGGTCAGGTTCAGCAGCTCACGGCCGGGGCGGTGCAGCAGCACCTTTTTCAGCGGGTTGATCTCGCTTCTGACACAAATACCTTTCATGGCTCCTCCTTATTGCAGCTCAAATATTATTTTTGCCCCCACCCGCGCGCACCGGCGGGGCAAATACTGACCATCCTTATAGTACCCAAATTTGGGAAAAAAAGATGGACGCTTTCGCCATCTCAAATTGTATATTTCCGCTAAATTTTTATGGGTACCCCACGGTCTATTTGAACAGTATCACAGTTACTGTCAAAATTTTGTCAGAATATTGCCCAAAAAGGCCGGAGAGCTGGAATTCTTTCCCGCTCTCCGGCCTTTTCCCATGTTTGTGTATCCGTCAAACCGACAGTCCCGCCGCGGCCCGCCGGAACTCCTCCGGCCCCGCGGGGGTTTTCCCGCTGACGATCTTGGGCGATCCGCCGCCGGATACCTCCAGCAGCCCCTTTAGGGCGTCCATCCAGGCCCGGGCCTTTCCCTCCGGGGAGATGGCGGCGAAGCTCACCCCGCCGTCCAGCTCTGCCATGAGCACCACGCCCCGGGTTGTCCTGCCCAGCACCGCCTGACTCATGGCCCGCAGATCCCCGGCGTCCTTGGCAGCATAGGGGATCAGCGTCTCCCCCGACTCCAGCAGCCCCGCCGCCTGGTAGCCGCACAGCTCCCGGCGCAGGGCCTCGTTCTCCTTCTTCAGCGCCTTGGAGGAGGCCAGCAGCCCCTCCATCTTGTCCGCCAGATCGGGTATACCCGTGTCGGACAGCTCCACCAGCCGGCGCAGCACGGCGTGATCCTCCCGCAGCCGCGCCTCCGCCGCGGGGCCCACCGCGGTGTAGATCTTGGTGCCCCGGCCGGAGTGCTCGCTGCCCAGCACGGTGAAGGACAGGATCTGCCCGGTGCGGCTCACGTGGGGGGTGCCGCAGGGCTGGGTGTCCACCTCGCCAAATTTGACGATGCGCACCTCGTCATAGCCCTGGTACTTGGGGTTGGGGTAGTCCGCCCCCTTCACGTAGGACAGCTCCACCGGGAAATCGTCCATGATCTGCTTGTCCAGGAAGGCCTGCACCTCCTCCAGATGGCCGGGGGGCAGCTCCTTGGTGTCCACCTCGTACCACTGGTTTTCCGGGTGCACGCCGATGGCCACGATCCGCAGCCCCAGCCGCCCGTAATACCCGTCCAGCATATGGAAGGCGGACTGGACGGCGGTGTTGTTCCAGCGGGTGAGCCGATCCACCTCCATGTGGACGGGGTCGGTCAGCTCTCCCTCCACCCGGTGCCAGAGGGTGTCCCCCTCCCACCGCAGCTCCAGCACCTTTTGGCCGTTGATGGCGCCCTCGTCCGCCAGGGCGCCCCCCTTCTCCCCGTAGAACACGGTGTCCTCAAAGGAGTACCACCCGTCCCGGAGCTCCTTGATCCGGGTGTCCAGGGTGAGGTTGAGAAAGTTGTCGTAATTCCGGTTCAAGCCGGCCCCTCCTTATGGTTCAGTATGTATCAGTCCAGCGGCGCGTCGCAGAAGGCGCAGCACCGCACGCCCCCCGTCTCCTTCACCAGCGGCGGCAGGTAGTGCTCCGTCTGGGTGATGCACCGGGGGTTATGGCACACCGGGCCGCGGCCGATCTCCACCGGCCCGGGCTGGATCCGGGGCTGGTTGGCCAGATCCGCCAGCAGCGCCATCCGGGAGTACATCCCGTACCGGGCCTGCTCGAAGTACACCGCCCGGGGATCGTCGTCCACATCCACGGCGATCTCGTCCACCCGGGGCAGGGGGTGCATCACCAGCAGGTTCTCCTTGGCCCGGGTCAGCTTGGAGCGGGTGAGGATGTAGATGCCCTTGCACCGCTCATACTCCAGGGGATCGATGAACCGCTCCCGCTGGATGCGGGTCATGTAGAGCACGTCCAGCTGGGGGATGACGGGATCCAGGCCGGACACCTCCAGGAAGGGCATCCCGTTGTCCTTCATGAAGCGGCGCAGATACTCGGGGATGGCCAGCTCCGGGGGCGCGATGAGGAAGAAGCGGATGTCCTTGAACTTGGCCAGCGCCTTGATGAGGGAGTGGACGGTGCGGCCGTTCTTCAGATCGCCGCACAGCCCCACGCTGAGCCCGTCCACCGAGCCCCGCAGCCGGGTGATGGTAGTCAGGTCGGTGGTGGTCTGGGTGGGGTGCATATGGCCGCCGTCCCCGGCGTTGATCACCGGCACCTCGGAGTAGAGGGAGGCCGCCTTAGCCGCCCCCTCCCAGGGGGTGCGCATCACCACCACGTCGGCATAGCCCGCCACCATTTTCACGGTGTCCTTCAGGCTCTCCCCCTTGGCGGTGGAGGAGGACTTGGGGTCGGCGAAGCCGAACACCGTGCCGCCCAGGCGCAGCATGGCGGTCTGGAAGGAGAAGTTGGTGCGGGTGGACGGCTCGTAGAACAGCGACGCCATCACCTTTCCCCGGCAGGCGTCCAGATACTGATCCGGGGCGTCCATGATCCGCTCCGCTCTGGCGTACAGCTCGTCCCATTCCTCCCGGGGCAGATCTCCAAAATCAATCAAGTGGCGCATAATCTCTGTCTCCTCCTGCCTTCCATATGAATTTTTTCCCGCAAAAAACCCTGCCCAACGGGCAGGGTTTTCCTGGGGCTCAGTGCCCTGCTATGCTATCACAGTGAACTATGCTCAAGGAGACGTTCCGCGTCCCCTCCGCCGCAAGCCGGCACAGCGTATTTCGATTTATGATACTCTACGCGGCAGGAAGCCGATAGTAGTAACTGCCCTTTTTTCTTGTATATTCTTGTAATCCTGAGAGCGGTGGAAAAATCGTCCAAATCCCCGGGGCCGCGCCCTTTTGGAGACAGAACAGGCCCCCGCGGGCGTCCCGCGGGGGCCCCGTATTTGCCGTCTGCCCGGTCAGCGCAAAAAGCCGTCCAGAATCTTCTGCTCGGCCTCCTCCTCGGTGAGGCCCAGGGTCATCAGCTTCAAAATCTGATCCCCGGCGATCTTCCCAATGGCGGCCTCGTGGATGAGCTGGGCGTCCATGTGGTTGGCCACGATGGCGGGGATGGAGCTGACCTTGGCCTGCCCCATGATGATGGAGTCGCACTGGACGTGGCCGAAGCAGGGGGCGTCGCCCTCCACCTGGGGATAGAACACCTGCACCGACTTGTCCTGGGCCACGGAGCGGGAGATCACCTGGGTACGGGCCCCCTCCCCCTTCAGGATCACGTCCATCTTGCTCTCAGCGAACTGCTCCCCGTGGGTGAGCAGCCGCTCGGTGACCACCGCCTCCGCCCCGGCGCCCACCTCCACCTTGGTATACCGCTTGGTGTGATCCACTCCCCGGATCTGGACGGTCTCCAGCTGGATGGAGGCCCCCTCCTCCAGGTAGACGATGGTGTGGGGATTCATGATCCGGGCTCCGGTGCCCTCCCCCTCGCCGTAGTGCTTCTCCGTGTAACGCACCTTGGAGCCGCGGCCCACGTAGAAGGTGTGCACGCCGTCGTGCTGGGAGGTGTCGCAGCCGTCGTTGTGGATGCCGCAGCCGGCGATGATGTCCACGTCGCAGTCCTCGCCGATGAAAAAGTCGTTGTACACCAGATCCTGCAGCCCACTCTGGGTGAGCAGGACGGGGATGTGCACATCCTGCCCCTTGGTGCCCGCCTTGATCCGGATGTCGATGCCGGGCTTGTCCTCCTTGGAGGAGATCTCAATGGTGTCGGTGCTCCGCCGGGAGTCCAGCCCGCCGTCCTTGCGGATGTTGTAGGCCCCCTCCGGCACGCCGTCCATGTCGGCGATCTGCTTGAGCAGCTCCGCGTCGGTGTGGTTCATGCCTGCCCCTCCTCTCCCACAAAGGCGCACCCGGGCTGGGTGTTGGCCAGAATCTTCGGGAAGATCTCCTCCCTGGGCCCCTGCTCGGACACCAGGCCGTCCGCCACCAGCACGATCTCGTCCGCCAGGCCGATGATCCGCTCCTGGTGGGAGATGATCACGATGGTGGCCTCCCGCTTGTCGTGGATATAACGGAAGGTCTCCGTCAGCTTGGCGAAAGACCACAGGTCGATACCCGCCTCCGGCTCGTCAAAGATCATCAGCGGGGACTTCCGGGCCAGGATGCTGGCGATCTCGATGCGCTTCACCTCGCCGCCGGACAGGGAGGCGTCCACCTCCCGGTCGATATAGTCCGCCGCGCACAGCCCCACCTGGGTGAGCAGCTGGCAGCCCTCAGTACGGCTGAGGAAGGGGTTGCCCGCCGCCAGCCCCAGCAGATCCCGCACCCGCAGGCCCTTGAACCGGGGGGGCTGCTGGAAGCCGTAGCTGATCCCCCGCTTGGCCCGCTCCGTGATGGAGAGATCGGTGATGTCCTCCCCGTTCCACAGGATTTTTCCGCCGGTGGGCTTGTTCAGCCCCATGATGGCCCGGGCCAGGGAGGTCTTGCCTCCGCCGTTGGGCCCGGTGATCACCCAGAACGCGCCGTCCGGCACGGTCAGCGACACATCCCGCAGGATGTCCTTCTGCCCCGCCCCCTCCTCCACGGAAAAGGCCAGGTGCTTCAGCTCTAACATAGTCATATCTCCCATCAGATTCCGCCGGAGCGAAATCATAGTCTATTTCTATGGTTTGCAGTATACCATAGGAGGCAAGGGCTGTCAAGAACATAAATCATAGTTTTCCACTATGGTTTTGCCCGCCCCCTGTCCATTCTGCCGGAGCCCCCGGTCAACTGGCACGTTTTGCTCCTCGGACATAGAATAGGGGGCAAAGGAGGTGTGAACATGGAGAAAATCATTCCATGCTCGCTGAAGGATCAGGAGGTATTCCAGCGGGTGTGGCAGCGGGTGATGGCGGGCCGGGAGGACTGCGGCTGCCCCATAGAGGCCATCATCCCCCCGGGGATGGAGGGGGATGTGTCCTGCCAGCGGCTGGAGGAGCTGATGCGGCTGAACGCCGGCCGCCCGGCGGAGAGCGGCGGCGCGCCGGAGGCGGCCCCGGCCCAGGAGGCCCCGGAACCCCAGCCGGAGCCCATGCCCCCGTCGGAGGAGGCCCCCGCCCCGGAGCCCCCGGAGGCGGAGCAGCCCCCCGCCGAGGCGGAGCAGCCCCCCGCCGAGGCGGAGCCCATGCCCCAGCCGGAGGGCCCCCACCGGGGCAGCGACCTGCCCAGGCTGTGGGAGGAGCCCCAGCCCGTTGACGACCGTACCGCCCGCCTGCGCCGCCAGGTGATGGAGGCGCTGGAGGGCTGGCAGTTCTACCGGCATCTGGCCCGCCGGGCCAGGGGGGCGGACGCCCGGGTACTTAACACGCTGGCCGGGGAGCTGCACCGCAGCGCCCGGCGGCTGTCGGCGGCGTACTTTCTGATCACCGGCCTGCGGTACTGGCCCAGCGAGCTGCTGTCCGCCCCGGCCATCCCGTCCTACTGGGGGGCCCTGCGCCGCCGCCACCAGCTGGAGCAGCAGCAGGAGACCGCCTTCCGCCTGGCGGCGGACGACTGGGAGGATCCGGATATGCTGGAGCTGTACGGCGAGCTGGGCGAGGGCTGCCAGCGCCGCTGCCGCCAGCTCCGCGCCCTGCTGGAGCAGGATCTGACGTAAAGGAACCGAGGTTTACAGCGGCACAGGCCCAAGGCGCTGCCCAATGGACGGCGGGCCCACAGTGTGCACCCCTACAGGCGGCGGTTTGATTTGGCACAGAAAAGGGGGACGCTTCCAGAAGAAGCGTCCCCCTTTTGGGGCTTTGTTATGCGGAAAGCTGCGCGATTACTTGTACAGCTCGATGAGCTTCTGCAGGTGCTCCCAACGGGCCATGGCCGCTTCCTCGTTCTTCTTGAACAGCTCGTCGGCACGCTCCGGGAAGGAACGGGTCAGGGAGGAGTACCGGGCCTCGTTGAGCAGGAACTCCTGGTAGCCGCCGGCGGGGGCCTTGGAGTCCAGGGTGAACGGGTTCTCGCCCTGCGCCTTCTTGGCGGGGTTGTAGCGGAACAGGTTCCAGTAGCCGCAGGCCACGGCCTTCTTCATCTCGCTCTGGCAGTTGGCCATGCCGCCCTTGATGGAGTGCATCTCGCAGGGGCTGTAGCCGATGATCAGGGACGGGCCGTGATAGGCCTCGGCCTCCCGGATGGCGGCCAGGGTCTGGTTGGGGTTGGCGCCCATGGCCACCTGGGCCACGTAGACGTAACCGTACTGCATCACGATCTCCGCCAGGGACTTCTTGGGCATCTGCTTGCCGGCGGCGGCGAACTGCGCCACCTGGCCGAAGTTGGAGGACTTGGACGCCTGTCCGCCGGTGTTGGAGTACACCTCGGTGTCGAACACGAAGATGTTCACGTCCTCACCGGAGGCCAGCACGTGATCCAGGCCGCCGTAGCCGATGTCGTAGGCCCAGCCGTCGCCACCGAAAATCCACACGGACTTCTTGTTCAGGTAGTCCTTCTGATCCAGGATCTCCTTGGCCAGCTTGCAGGCGTCGCAGTCGCAGAACTGGGCGCCGCTGTCCTTCAGCTCCTTGGCGTGGGCCTGGAACTGGGGCAGCTGATCCCCAAAGACCTTGGCGGCGTCGGGGCTGCCGGTAAAGGCCACGATCTCGTCCACCGTCATCAGGCCGTCCTCCAGGGCGGCGATATAGGCCTTGGTGGCCTCGGCGTTGGCCTCGCCGTCGTCCATGGTGTCCAGCCACTTCTGGGCGGCCGCCTTCAGCTCGGGCACCGTCCACTCCACGGCGATGAGGGCGCGGGTCTTGTCGGCCAGGGCGTTGCGGATGGCCTTCTGGCCCAGGTGCAGGCCCAGGCCGTGCTCGGCGTTGTCCTCGAACAGGGAGTTGGCCCAGGCCACGCCCTTGCCGTCCTTATTGACGGTGTAGGGAGAGGTGGCGGCGGGGCCGCCCCAGATGGAGGAGCAGCCGGTGGCGTTGGAGACGTACATCCGGTCGCCGCACACCTGGGTGACCAGGCGGGCGTAGGCGGTCTCGGCACAGCCGGCGCAGGAGCCGGAGAACTCCAGCAGGGGCTGCTTGAACTGGCTGTCCTTGACGGAGCCGGTGCCCTCCATGTCGGCCTTGGGGGCCACCTTGGCCACCATGTAGTCGAAGGCGGGCTGACGGCCGGCCTCCTGCTCCAGGGGCACCATCTTCAGGGACTTGGTGGGGCAGATGCCCACGCACACGGAGCAGCCCATGCAGTCCATGGGGCTGACGGCCAGGCTGTACTTGTACACGCCCTTGCCCTTGCCGGCCTTGATGTCCACGATCTGGGCGCAGTCGGGGGCGTTCTTGGCCTCCTCCTCGGTGAGGGCGAAGGGCCGGATGGTGGCGTGGGGGCAGACGTAGGCGCACTGGTTGCACTGCACGCAGGTGTCGGGGTTCCAGGCGGGCACGGACACGGCCACGCCCCGCTTCTCATAGGCGGAAGCGCCCTGCTGGAAGGTGCCGTCCACGTGGGGCACGAAGGCGGACACGGGCAGGCTGTCGCCGTCCATGCGGTTGATGGGCTCCATCACATCCTTCACCATCTCGACCAGCTCGGGGCGGCCCTCCAGCTTCTCGCCCTTGTCCTCGTCCTGAGCGGTGGCCCAGGAGGCGGGCACGTTGAACTTCTTGAAGGCGGTGGCGCCGATGTCGATGGCCTTGTGGTTCATGTCCACCACGTCCTGGCCCTTCTTCAGGTAGGAGTGGGTGGCGGCGTCCTTCATGTAGCCGATGGCCTCCGCCTCGGGCATGACCTTGGACAGGGCGAAGAAGGCGGACTGAAGGATGGTGTTGGTGCGCTTGCCCATGCCGATCTCGATGGCCAGGTCGATGGCGTTGATGGTGTACACCTGGATGTTGTGCTCCGCGATGTACCGCTTGGCCACGGCGGGCATATGCTTATCCAGCTCCTCGTCGCTCCACTGGCAGTTGATGAGGAAGGTGCCGCCGTCCTTCACGTCGCGCACCATGGGGAAGCCCTTGACGATATAGGCGGGCACGTGGCAGGCCACGAAGTCGGCCTTGTTGATATAGTAGGGGGCCCGGATGGGCTGGTCGCCGAAGCGCAGGTGGCTGATGGTGACGCCGCCGGTCTTCTTGGAGTCGTACTGGAAGTACGCCTGGACGTACTTGTCGGTGTGGTCGCCGATGATCTTGATGGAGTTCTTGTTGGCGCCCACGGTGCCGTCGCCGCCCAGACCCCAGAACTTCACCTCGATGGTACCCTCGGCCGCGGTGTTGGGGGAGGGCTTCTCCTCCAGGGAGGTGTTGGTCACGTCGTCCACGATGCCGATGGTGAACTGGCGCTTCTGCTCCGCCTTGGTCAGCTCCTCATAGACCGCGAACACGCTGGAGGGAGGAGTGTCCTTGGAGCCCAGGCCGTAGCGGCCGCCGATGACAGAGATGTCGGTCTTGCCCGCGTTGGCCAGGGCGGTCACCACGTCCAGGTAGAGGGGCTCGCCCTGGGCGCCGGGCTCCTTGGTGCGGTCCAGCACGGCGATCTTCTTGCAGGTGGCGGGGAGAGCGGCCAGCAGCTTGTCGGCCCGGAAGGGGCGGTACAGGCGCACCTTGATGAGGCCCACCTTCTCGCCGTGGGCGTTCAGGTAGTCGATGACCTCCTCGGCCACGTCGCAGATGGAGCCCATGGCGATGATCACCCGGTCGGCGTCGGGGGCGCCGTAGTAGTTGAACAGCTGGTAGTTGGTGCCCAGCTTGGCGTTGACCTTGCCCATGTACTCCTCCACGATCTCGGGGATGGCGTCGTAGTACTTGTTGCAGGCCTCGCGGTGCTGGAAGAAGATGTCGCCGTTCTCATGGGAGCCGCGCATCACGGGGTGGTCGGGGTTGAGGGCCCGGGCCCGGAACTCGCTGATGGCGTCCCAGTCCACCATCTCGGCCAGATCGTCGTAGTCCCAGATGGCCACCTTCTGGATCTCGTGGGAGGTGCGGAAGCCGTCGAAGAAGTTCAGGAAGGGGACGCGGCCCTTGATGGCGGCCAGATGGGCCACCGCGCCCAGATCCATGACCTCCTGGACGTTGCCCTCGGCCAGCATGGCGAAGCCGGTCTGACGGCAGGCCATCACGTCGGAGTGGTCGCCGAAGATGTTCAGCGCGTGGCTGGCCACCGTGCGGGCGGACACGTGGAACACCCCGGGCAGCAGCTCGCCGGAGATCTTGTACATATTGGGGATCATCAGCAGCAGGCCCTGGGAGGCGGTGTAGGTGGTGGTCAGGGCGCCGGCGGCCAGGGAGCCGTGGACGGTGCCGGCGGCGCCGGCCTCGGACTGCATCTCGATGACCTTCACGGTCTGGCCGAAGATGTTCTTGCGGCCCGCGGCGGCCCACTGATCCACGTTGTCGGCCATGGGGCTGGACGGCGTGATGGGGTAGATGCCCGCCACCTCGGTAAAGGCGTAGGACACGTGGGCGGCGGCGGTATTGCCGTCCATGGTTTTGAACTTGCGTGCCATAGGCGTTTTCCTCCTTTTCATATGAGAACGAGTACCCATACGGTTTCGCTACCGTTTCGCGGGTAACAGTTTATCACAGTTCCGGCGGGTTTGCAATTCCTAATTGTGTTTTTTTCGGCAATCTTTCTCGGCGGCTATTCCACCGTGCAGGCGATATACGTGAGGTGATCGCCCAGACGCTCCAGGTTGGACACCAGGTTGATGAACACCCCGCTGGACTCCGGGCGGCACGCCCCGGCGTTGAGCCGCTGGATGTGCCGGTCGATGAGGCGGCGGCGCATGGCGTCCACGTCCTCCTCCACCCGGTTGATCTGGGGCAGCAGGCCCGGGTTCTTCTCCAGCACCGCCTGCCGGGTGAGGGCGTACAGCTCCTCCAGCCGCCCGGTCATCTCGCCCAGCTCCTCCATCACCGTCTCGGAGAAGTCCAGCCCCTCCTCCACCGTCCGCCGGGCGTACTTGGTGAAGTTGTCCGCGATCTCGGCAATACGCATCACGTCCCCCAGGCTGCTGTGGAGGTTGGAGATGGGCCGCTCGTCCGCCAGCTTGCTCTGGGCGGACAGCCGGATCAGGTAGCTCACCATCTCCTGCTCCACCTCGTTGGCCTCCTCAATGAGCCGCAGGGTGGGGTCGATGAGGCCCACGTCCTTCTGGGCGAAGGCCCGGTAGCCCGTGCGGAAGGCGTCCATCGCCGTGTCGGACAGCCGCACCAGCTCCTTGTCCAGCAGGTCGATGGCCAGGGAGGCGGAGGACAGCATACGCTCGTCCAGGAAGGTGTCCCCGGCCGCCGTGCCGGGGGCCTCCTTCTCCCGGATCAGGGCCTGGGACACCCGGACAAACCAGTCGCTCAGGGGCAGGAACAGCAGGGTGCACACCACGTTGAAGAAGGTGTGGAACATGGCGATCTGGGTGGCGGGGGCGGGGAACCACCGGCGGAAGGTGACGTCCATAAAGCCCGGCCAGAGGAGCAGCAGGACAAAGAACAGCGCGGAGCCCAGGGTGTTGAACAGCAGGTGGATCAGCCCCGCCCGCCGGGCGTTGGCTCCGGCGGTGGCGGAGGACATCAGGGCGGTGACGCAGGAGCCGATGTTGGTGCCCAGGATGATATACAGCACCTCGTTCCCGCCGGAGCCGATGGTGAGCCCCGCCACCGACATGGCGATGATCACCGACGTGGTGGCCGAGCTGGACTGCACCAGGGCGGTGAGCAGCACGCCCACCAGCAGCAGGAGCAGGGGGTTGGTCACCGACTGGAACAGGAACTGCACCGCGTCCCGGCTCTCCTCCATGGCGCTGGACATGAGGGACAGGCCCACGAAGATCAGCCCCAGCCCCCCCAGGATCATGCCCGTGCGCTTCAGCCCGTCCCGTTTGCAGGCCATGGCCATGAGTATGCCCACAAAGGTGAGGATCTGGACGTAGGTGGTGACGGGGAAGGCGCTGAGGGCGGCGATCTGGGCGGTGACGGTGGTGCCGATGTTGGCCCCCATGATCATGGCCGCCGCCTGGTGGAGGTTCACCACCCCCACGTTGACGAAGCCCACGATGAGCACCGTGGTCACCCCGGAGCTCTGGATCAGGGCGGTGGCCGCCGCCCCCACCCCCACGTTCACCAGCCGCCGGTCGGCGGTTCTGCCGAACAGCTCCTTGATCCGCCCGGTGGCCAGCTGCTCGATGTTGGCGGTCAGCAGGTGCACGCCCACCAGGAACACCCCCGTCCCGGCCAGCAGCCGGACGAGGAACAGGGAAAGCTGCGCGATGGTCATCTGATCTCCTCATTTCTGTGTGGTGTGATCGGACTGGATTACGCTTAGTATGGTCAGAAAAGGCGAGACCCCGCCGTCACAAGACAGCAGAGTCTCGCCTTTTCATTGCCGTCCGGGCCCCAAGGGGCCGTATTGACGTTCCGGCAAACGCGGAGGATCCGCGCAGGCTACTCCCTCTGAAGGATGCACTTCCTTATATACCCTATGTACGCCCCGCTGTCAATCCCTATTTTTCACAAACCCCCGAAGGCGTTCCTCCTTGGCACAGCTTTTCAAAGAGGTCATCGATCTTATGCTTGATGTCCTCCGGCTTCAGATACTTCAGCAGATAGCCCGCCGGCTTCAGGGCCAGCAGGGCCCGCACCGCCGCCGGGTCGCTGCGCCCGGTGAGGAAGATCACCGGCAGATCCGCGAAGGACTTCTCCGAGCGCAGCATCTCCAGCGTCTGCCGCCCGTCGCAGACCGGCATCTCATAGTCCAGCAGCACCATGTCCGGCCTGTCCAGAGAGATGGCCCGGATGGCCGCCACGCCGGATTCCGCCAGCGACACCTCGTAGTCCGCCTCCAGCAACTTCCGCATGGCCTCCCGCAGGGTGGCGGAATCGTCCACCACCAGCACCTTGGGCTTGTTGGCGTCCCTCTCCCGGTCGGCCAGGTAGCGTTCCACCTCCTCGATGGCGTTGTCCGCCTGGATGGGGGTGACGGTGACGGTCTCCTCCTGGGCCGGGGAGATGGCGCAGTAGGCGAAGTACCCCTTCCCGGTGTTGAACAGCAGGCTCACCTGGGGCTTCTTGGTCCGGAACACCCGCTGGAGCTGCTCATAGGACAGCAGGCTCTCCGCCTTGAACTTCCGGGGCCCGTCCGGGAAGAAGTTCAGCACCTGATCCACAAACTGCCGGGCGGTGTACCGGACGGCGTTGATCAGCATCAGATCCAGCTTGCTGGTCTGGAGCCCCAGAATGCGCCCCACGGTGCTCACCATCAGCTTTTCCTCCAGGGCCAGAATGACCTCCTGGCTTTTCTTCCCCTCCTCATAAACCAGCCGGTAGTAGACCCCCTGGCCGAACCGCTCCCCGGCGTAGGTGTCGCTCACCAGCTCCGACTCCAGCTGGAACATATCGAACAGCAGCTGGGTGATGATCTTGGTCAGGGCGGCCATCTTGTCCTTGGAGAGCAGGTTTCCCCATTTGCTGGTGCCGGAGCCCACAATGGCCTGATCCTCCGTGAGGGTGTGGCCGATGAGCCAGCCGGAGCACACCCCCAGGAAATGCTCCACCGCGTCGGGGCTGTAGTCCGTCTCCACCAGCTCCCGCTCCAGGGCGGGGAGGGTGCCGTCCCGGAAGCTCCGGTGGATCTTCCGGTGGGTCTCCAGCCCCGGGTAGCCGATGGAGGCCATGTACTCCTCCTCCTCGTCAAAGTGCTTGACCGCGTGGGCCTTGAAATACTTGATCCCCTCCTGGCTGGCCCACTGGCCCTTGTCGTCGTCATAGGCCAGCAGCCGGTTGATGATCCGGAACAGGCGCTGGTGCTCCCGGTCGATGATCTCCACCCCGATATTATAGCTGTCCTGCCATTCCATCTGTTCTTCCATGGAACTCCTCTCCTTTGCCCACAGAAATACGCCCCCCTTCCCGGGAGGAACCGTCATTGCTCTCATTGTATCACACCCGCCGCTCCCCGTCCATAAAAAAATATTCATTCCAGCAGAATTTCATGAAACGCCCTCCAGGGAGCGGGGTCTCCCCCTCCCGGCGGCGCAATTTTGTGCAAGTCGTCAAGCCGTCTTTTTTGTGATTCTCGGTTATTCCTCCGGGGATATTGTGCAAATTTCACCATAATCTGTATTGTTCTTTCCCGTTTTCTGTGCATTTCCTCCCGATTCCTCTCCCAGGTTCCCGGACAGAATACCGATTTCCTCCAGAAGAAAGGGGAATTCTCCTGTGAATTTTGCCCAAGGCAAAAATAAGCAATATTTCTAAAAAGCAGAGCAAGAACAGGGCTGTTTCCCCGCCGGGGAAACAGCTATACTTGTAGTTGAACAGGCCGGAAACGGCCAAAGACATCATTTATCATTTCAGGAGGTAGAACATGAAAATGAAGAAGCTCATGGCTCTGCTGCTGGCTGCCGTCATGGTTCTGGCCATGCTGGCCGGGTGCTCCAACGCCGGCGGCAACGAGACGAAGGCTCCCGAGAGCAACCCCCCCGAGTCCCAGTCCGGCGCCGAGGAGAGCAAGGCCCCCGAGGGCGGCGACAAGAAGTATGAGGGCGTGGAGCTGACGATGTGGTTCATGTGGAGCTCCGGCGAGCCCCAGGCCAACGTCATCGAGGAGGCCAAGGCCGCCTTCGAGGCCGAGACCGGCGCCAAGATCAACATCGAGTTCAAGGGCCGCGACGTGAACAAGGTTCTGGCCGCTTCCCTGGAGGCCCAGGACAACATCGACATCATCGAGGACGACTACAAGCGCATCGGCACCGTCTACAACAAGTTCACCTATGACCTGACCGACATGGCCAAGGCCGTCAACTACGACAGCTTCAGCTACAAGTGCCTCAACGATCAGTCCGTGGAGTGGGCCGGCTATCTGAACGCCATCGCCGAGCAGCCCCAGGTGGGCGGCATCTTCTACGACAAGGACGCCTTCACCAAGGCCGGCGTCACCGCCGAGCCCAAGACCTGGGCCGAGTTCCTTGACGTGTGCCAGAAGCTGAAGGACGCCGGCATCGCCCCCATCGCCCAGGACTCCGCCTACTGCGACTTCGCCTTCTATCATCAGCTGGTTCGCCACCTGGGCGAGGCCAAGATCGAGGAGCTGACCATGAACGGCGGCTGGAGCGGCACCGCCGCCGAGAAGGCCGCTGACGAGATCATCGACCTGATCAACAAGGGCTTCTTCGTGGACGGCGCCCCCGACGAGTTCCCCTCCAGTGAGAACAAGATCGGCTTCGGCCAGGCCGCCATGATCGTGTGCGCCAACTACGTCACCGCCGAGGTGAACAACAACACCCAGACCCAGGTCAACTGGGGCCTGTTCAACTACCCCGCTGTGGACGGCGGCGCGGACAACGCCTCCGCTTACGCCGGCGCCAACTCCCTGGCCATCACCAGCTACAGCAAGAACCCCCAGGCCGCCTTTGACTTCATCATCTTCCTGACCACCGGCGAGTGGGATCAGAAGATGGCCGACACCGCCGCCCAGATCCCCGCCGACAGCCGCAACACCGCTCCCGCCGTCCTCAACGGCACCGTGGAGACCCTGCTGGCCGCCGACAAGCCCATGACCTGGTGCGCGGGCATCAGCGCCAACCCCGACGTGAAGGACACCATCAAGTCCATGTGCACCGAGCTGTTCGAGGGCAAGTACGCCACCGGCGCCGACTTCTGCGCCGCCCTGGACGCCCTGTACAAATAAGAAAATAGACGTACATCCGTCGCGCTGGCAGGCGGCGCCCCACCGGCGCCGCCTGCCTCTTTTATCCCGGCTTGCATTCCAGCTTGAAAGGAGAGGGCATTATGAGAAAAAATAAGGCCATGATCTTCTGGTTCAGCCTGCCCGCCGTGCTGTCCCTGCTGATCATGTTCGTCTACCCCGTGTGCCGCACGGTGCTGATGAGCTTCTTCCGTGTAGAAAGCGTCACCGCCACCGTGGGCGACTGGAGCTTCTACGGCCTGGGCAATTACCTGAAGATCTTCAAGAGCGCCAGCTTTATAACCTCCATGCGCAATATGCTGCTGATCTGGTTCGTGGGCGGCATCATCACCCTGGCGCTGGCCATGCTGATGGCGGTGGTGGTTACCAGCGGCATCCGGGGCAAGAAGTTCTTCCGGGCCGTCATCTACCTGCCCAACATCATCAGCGCCGTGGCCCTGGCCACCATGTGGATCCAGTACATTTTCAACTACGACTACGGTATGCTCAACAACATCGTCCAGTTCTTCGGCGGCGAAAAGGTGAAGTGGCTGGGCACTGATTTGAAGTTCTGGTCCATGACCGGCTCCTTCATCTTCGGCAGCGTGGGCTACTATATGCTCATCTACATCAGCGGCATCGAGGGCATCCCCCAGGATCTCTACGAGGCCGCCACCATCGACGGCGCGGGCAAGGTGGCCCAGTTCACCCGGATCACCCTGCCCCTGCTCAAGGGCGTCATCAAGACCTCCATCACCTTCTGGAGCATCAACACCACCACCTTCTTCCTGTGGACTAAGATGTTCTCCCCCATTGACACCGAGTCGTCCACCATCGTGCCGGTGATCTACCTGTACGACATGGTGTTCGGCGGGAAGGGCATCACCCAGCGGGACGCCGGGGCGGGCGCCGCGGTGGGCGTGGTGCTGACCCTGATCATCATCGCCGTCTACCTGGTCACCGAAAAGCTGTTCAAGGGCAGCGACCTGGAATACTGAGAGAGGGGGAGCGAACATGAAAAACGAAAAGAAAGCCTACCGGGCCAAAATCAACTGGCACAAGGAGCTCCGCCTCCTTCCCGGCTACATCATCGTGCTGCTCTGGCTGGCCTTCACCGTGGTGATGCTGGGCTGGATCATCGGGGCCAGCCTGTCCACTCCCCGGGACATCTACCAGGGCCAGATCTTCCAGTTCTCCACCGGCCTCCACTGGGAGAACTACGCCACGGCCTGGAACGTGCAGAACGTGTCCGTATTCTTCGGCAACTCCCTGCTGTACTCCGTGATCTCCTGCGTGGGCGTGCTGGCCATCTCCGCCCCGGCGGCCTATGTGCTCTCCCGGTGGAAGTTCACCGGCGGCAAGGCCCTGCGCATCGGCCTGGTCATCGCCATGAGCGTGCCCGTCATCATGGTGATCATGCCCATCTACTCCCTGTCCGTGCAGTGGGGGATCAAGGGCCGGGTGCTGCTGGTCATCCTGTACATCCTGCTCCGGGTGCCCTACACCACCATCTACCTGCTGGACTTCTTCTCCACCCTGTCCCGGGCCTATGAGGAGGCCGCTTATCTGGACGGGTGCAGCGCCCCCAAGACCTTCCTGAAGATCATGCTGCCCCTGGTGCAGCCCGCCATCGTGACGGTGACGATCTTCAACTTCATGTCCGTGTGGAACGAGTTCTTCATGGCCCTGATCTTCACCACCAGCGAGTCCATGGCTCCCGTGGGCGTGGGCCTGCTGAACATCATCAACGCCATGAAGCAGACCGGCCAGATGGGCGGTATGTTCGCGGCGGTGATCATCGTGTTCCTGCCCACCTTCCTGCTGTATATCTTCCTGTCCGAAAAGATCATTTCCGGCGTCACCGGCGGCGGCATCAAGGGTTAGTTACTTTTTCTCGAGAGAAAAAGTAACCGAAAAGGGTCTTAGACCCGCGAGCTTGAAGGCGTTACCAACGTGACACCTATTCGAGCCGTCTCTGCTCGGCAACCATCCAAGCGCAGTACAGCAGTATAACAGGGAGGATTCTATCATTATGTCAGAAACAATACGCAAAGGCCGGGTCACCATCCCCACCGACGTGGACGTGGTACCCGAGACGCTGGAGCTTCTCCAGCGTTGGGGGGCGGACGCCATCCGGGACTGCGACGGCACCGACTACCCCGAGGAGCTCAAGTCGGTGGACGCCAAGGTGTACTCCACCTACTACACCACCCGGAAGGACAACGACTGGGCCCGGGCCAACCCCGACGAGGTGCAGCAGTGCTATGTCATGACCGGCTTTCACACCGCCGCGGGCGGCCCGCTGTCCATCCCGCTGATGCAGGGGGTCAGCCCCGAGCTGATGGAGGTGAACACCCGGGACGACGTCAAGCGGTGGTGGGAGGTGGTGGATCGCACCACCGGCCAGCCCATCCCGGCAGACGCCTGGAGCTACGACGGGGCAACCGGCTGCGTGGTGATCCACAGCCCCCGGCCCTTCCACGAGTACACCGTCAGCTTCCTGGCCTACCTGATCTGGGATCCTGTGCATATGTACAACGCCGTCACCAACGGCTGGACGAATTTTGAGCACCAGATCACCTTCGATGTGCGCCAGCCCAAGACCCACAAGTTCACCATGGAGCGGCTGCGGAACTTTATCGCCGATCACCCCTACGTGGACGTGATCCGGTACACCACCTTCTTCCACCAGTTCACCCTCATGTTCGACGAGCTGAAGCGGGAGAAATACGTGGACTGGTACGGCTACTCCGCCTCGGTGTCCCCCTACATTCTGGAGCAGTTTGAGCGGGAGGCGGGCTATCCCTTCCGCCCGGAGTTCATCATCGATCAGGGCTACTACAACAACCAGTACCGGGTGCCGTCCAAGGAGTTCAAGGACTTCATGGCCTTCCAGCGCCGGGAGGTGGCCGCCCTGGCCAAGGAAATGGTGGACATCACCCACGAGCTGGGCAAGGAGGCCATGATGTTCCTGGGCGACCACTTCATCGGCACCGAGCCTTATCTGGACGAGTTCAAGACCATCGGCCTGGACGCCGTGGTGGGCAGCGTGGGCAACGGCGCCACCCTGCGCCTCATCAGCGACATCCCCGGGGTGAAGTACACCGAGGGCCGCTTCCTGCCCTACTTCTTCCCGGACACCTTTCACGAGGGGGGCGACCCGGTGGGGGAGGCCCGGGAGAACTGGGTCACCGCCCGGCGGGCCATCCTCCGCAAGCCCATCGACCGCATCGGCTACGGCGGCTACCTGAAGCTGGCCTGCCAGTTCCCGGAGTTTATCGACTACGTGGAGAGCGTGTGCAACGAGTTCCGGGAGCTGTACGACAACATCAAGGGCACCACCCCCTACTGCGCCAAGACCGTGGCGGTGCTGAACAGCTGGGGCCGGGCCCGCTCCTGGGGCTGCCACATGGTGCACCACGCCCTGTACCAGAAGCAGAACTACTCCTACGCCGGGGTCATCGAGGCCCTGTCCGGCGCGCCCTTCGACGTGCGCTTCCTCAGCTTTGACGAGGTAAAGGCCGATCCGTCTGTACTGGACGGCATCGACGTGCTCCTCAACGTGGGGGACGGGGACACCGCCCACACCGGCGGCGCGGTCTGGGAGGATCCGGACGTGTCCTCCGCCATCCGGGGCTTCCTCTGGAACGGCGGCGGCTTCATCGGCGTGGGTGAGCCCTCCGGCCACCAGTACCAGGGCCGGTATTTCCAGCTGGCCGCGGCCTTGGGCGTGGAGAAGGAGACGGGCTTCACCCTGGGCTACGACAAGTACAACTGGGAGGAGCACCCCGGCCACTTCATCCTGGCCGACAACCCCGGCGAGGTGGACTTCGGCGAGGGCAAAAAGGGCATCTACGCCCTGGAGGGCGCCCAAGTGCTGGTTCAGCACGACCGGGAGGTTCAGATGGCGGTGAACGAGTACGGCCAGGGCCGCACGGTCTACCTGTCCGGCCTGCCCTACTCCTTCGAGAACAGCCGCATCCTCCACCGGGCCATCCTCTGGGCCGCCCACGACGAGGAGGCGCTGTGCCGCTGGTTCTCCAGCAACCTCAACGTGGAGGTGCACGCCTTCCCCGCCAACGGCAAGTACTGCGCGGTGAACAACACCTACGAGCCCCAGTCCACCACCGTATACCGGGGGGACGGCTCCAGCTTCCCGCTGGATCTGGATTCCAACGAGATCCGCTGGTACAGCATTTAAACGTCAGACAAAAAGAACCCGGCGGAGCGTTCCGCCGGGTTCTTTTGCTGTGTTCTGGCTGTTTTACCGCAGATCCTCCGTGGCGATGCCGTCCCCACCCGGCTGTGCCGGGTGGGGGCCCCTTTTTGATTGAACTGCTCGGGCCGGCAAAGCTGGCCCTGCGCAAATCCGCCGCTTCGCGGCGGATTTCACGCCTTCGGCGGCGGCCAGAAGGCCGCTATGGACGGCGGCAACGGCCGCGGTTATTTCAGATCCTCCGTGGCGATGCCGTCCATGTCGTCGAAGGCCTGGTTCTCGCCGCCCATGGCCCAGATGAAGGTATAGCTGCCGGTGCCCGCCCCGGCGTGGATGGACCAGGAGGGGGAGATCACCGCGTCGTAGTTGCGCATGACGAGGTGCCGGGTCTCCTGGGGCTCCCCCATGAAGTGGAACACCACGTTCCCCTCGGGGATGTCGAAGTAGGTGTAGATCTCCATCCGGCGCTCGTGGGTGTGGGCGGGCATGGTGTTCCACACGCTGCCCGGCTCCAGCACCGTCATGCCCATGGACAGCTGGCAGGTCTTGAGCACGTCCGGGTGGATGAACTGGTTGATCACCCGCTTGTTGGAGGTCTCCAGCGCCCCCAGGGGCTTCTTGGCCGCGTCCGCCAGCTTGATCAGCCTCGTCTCATAGGAGCAGTGGGCCGGGGCGGACACGCCGTAGAACCGGGCGGGATTGGCCGGGTCGGCGCTCTGGAAGGTCACCTCCCGGGCGCCCCGGGTGATATAGATGCAGTCCTTGTGGCCCATGGGGTACTGCGTGCCGTCCACCGTGCACACGCCGTCGCCCCCCAGGTTGAAGAAGCCCGCCTCCCGGCGCTCCAGGAAGAAGCTGGTGCCGAAGTTGTGCCACACGTCGATGCCCTTGTCCATGGGGACGGTCTCCTTCACCGGCATGATCCCCAGGGTCACCATCCGATCCACGTGGGAGTACACCGCCTGCACCGTGTCGGGCTGGTACAGATCCTGGATGAGGAACTCGTCCCGGAGCTCCTGGGTGGTGTAGCGTTTTACGTCCCTCTGATTTGCGCTGTAGCGAATGTCCATTTTGTTTTCCTCCTTAAAAATATCACAGCCAGTAGGCGCAGGTGCCGTAGAGCAGGCGGAACAGCGCCTCCATGTAGTAGTAGTCCCCCCAGATCATGCACTCGTCCACCCCGACGCCGTCGGGCTTGGAGTACACCCCGTGGAGCAGCAGGCCGTCCGCCCGGGGCGTGTCCCGGGTGGTGTAGTCCCGGGCCAGGGACGCCAGGATCCGGTGGAGGGCGGCCTCGTAGTCCCCCCGCCGGGGGTGGGTGAGGGGCAGGTGGCGCAGCAGCTCCAGAATGCCGCAGCACAGGATGGCGGCGGCGGAGCTGTCCCGGGGCTCATCCCCGCCGGTGAAGCACAGATCCCAGCAGCACACCCCGTCCTCCGGCAGCCGGGCCAGGAAGTAGTCCAGCAGGCGGCAGGACGTGTCCAGGAAGGAGCGATCCCCGGTGTGGTGGAAGCTGAGGGCGAAGCCGTACACCCCCCACGCCTGCCCCCGGGCCCAGCAGGAGCTGTCGCTGTAGCCCTGGGCGGTGCGGCCGAACCGGGGCTCCCCGGTGTCCACGTCCATATAGAAGGTGTGGAAGGTGGTGTCGTCCGGGCGGACCAGATACCGCTGGGCCCGCTTGGCGTGGCTGTAGGCCGCGCTGCGGTATTCCTCCCGCCCGGTGAGCCGGGCCGCCTGGTACAGCAGGGGCAGGTTCATCAGGCAGTCGATGATCATCCGTCCCCGGTTGGCGGGGTCGTTCAGATCCCCCCAGGCCTGGAGGATGCCCGCCTTGGGGAAGTACCGGGCCAGGAGATAGTCCGCCGCCTTCAAAAAGCAGTCCCGGGCCCGCTGATCCTGGCGGAGCACAGCCGCCGGGTAGCAGGACAGGCTGTAGAGAAAGCCCAGGTCATGGGTGTCCACGTTTCCCGGCTTCTCCACCCGCTCGTAGAAGGAGCGCAGCTGGGGCTCCAGCGCGTCCAGGTACGTTCCGTCCCCGGTGTGCTCCCACAGCAGCCACAGCATTCCGGAGAAAAAGGAGGTCGTCCAGTCGAAATTCTCCTCCTGGGCGGGGTAGATCAGCCCCTCACTGCTGGGGGCGGGAAAGCTGCACTGGAACCGGGGCAGCAGGGCGTCCACCTTTTCCCGGCAGAAGTCCAGCTGGGCCAGCACCAGCTCCCGATCCACGCGGGGGGTGGGCTGCTCCTTCATAAGCCGTCATCCCTTCCAGCCGCAAAGCGGCGTGTTTTCTTGTCCTCACCGGAATAGTATACCTGTTTCCAGCCCCGTTGGAAAGCCTTTTGTTGCCCGGGTTTTTATAGTTCTTGCGAAAACCGGGAAAGTGGTTTATAATCAATGCACCTGACGCCCGGAGAGGAGGCCCCGCCCCGTGAGCACCTACAGCTTTTCCCGGACGGCCCCCGAGCCGTCCGGCCGCGAGACCTCGCAGCTGCTCTACATCAGCCAGGATCAGTATTCCCCCACCTAGAACTCCAGCCTGCACACCCACGGCTGCGCCGAGCTGTTCTTCATCACCGACGGCCACGGCCGCTTCCGCACCCAGGACAGCGAGTTCCCCGTGTCCATCCGGGATCTGATCATCATCAACAACAACATCCCCCACACTGAGCTGAGCCAGTGGGACAGCCCCCTGGAATACATCGTGCTGGGGGTGGAGAACCTGGAGACCATGGCCGGCGCGGAGGGATACACCATGCTCCACCTCCACCACGGCTGGGACGATCTGATGAGCTGCCTCCACCTGATGCTCCGGGAGGCCCACGACGCCCAGCCCGGTTTTGAGGACGCCTGCCGCAGTCTGCTGCGGGTGGTGCTCATCCAGCTGGGGCGGCAGGGGGAGGCGGCCCTGTCCGCCGAGGCCGCCGGGGGGAGGGCCAGCCGGGAGTGCGACCTGGTGCGGCGGTACATCGACAACCACTTCAAGGAGGATCTCAAGCTGGATCAGCTGGCGGAGCTGGCCCACCTGAACAAATTCTACCTGGCCCACGCCTTCCGGCAGGAGTTCGGCACCTCCCCCATCAACTACCTGATCTCCCGGCGGATCGCGGAGAGCCGCTTCCTCCTTCGGGAGACGGATCACAACCTCTCCCTCATCGCCCAGATCGTGGGCTTCTCCTCCTCCAGCTACTTCTCCCAGTGCTTCAGCCGGGTGGAGGGGATCACCCCCATGGAGTACCGGAAGCGGCGGCGCAGCGGCGCGTGAGTCCAGCTGAACGCGGAGAAAAGGACAGCCCCCTCAAGGGGGCCGTCCTCCATCATGTCCTGTCAACCCCGTCCGCCGCGCCCTGGAGCTGGGCGGCCACAAAGTCATACAGCTTTACCTTGAATGTCCCGTTCTCGTTCAGCGCCGCGAAGATGCGGTTGACCTGATCCCGCTGGGGCTCGCCCTCCCGGCCGGGCAGGCGCACGGGCATGAGGAACCGGCACGTTCCGCCCCCCACCAGCCGCGCCCACACATTGGCGATAAGCTCGTTCCGGTCGGCGGAATTTTCCCCATACTCCACCAGCACGTCCACCATCGTCCCGCTGTCGATCTGCAGGGCGGTGGCGGGCAGCTTGAAGGCAAAGCTGTTGAGCATGGAGATCTCCGTTTCCACCAGATTGGGGAACCGGGGCTCCAGCTCCCGTCCGTCCCGCAGCAGCTCCGCCACCTGTGAGACAAATTCGCTCTGTTCAACCGCATTCGCGGACCTGACCATGCGCCCCCCGCAATCGGGGCACCGATCCTGTGCTTCGGCCCTGCTGAATAGGAAGCCGCAGTTATCACAGACGTACACCATTTCGATCACCGGTTTTATTATAACAAGTTCCCGCTTTTGTTTCAAGGGGCACATTTTAAGAAAGTGCCCCTTCTTTTTTGTGCATTCCATCCAAAATACCAGGTGTAATATCGCGTTTAAACCAGCGTTTTACCCTATTCTGGAAAATCTTATGAAAAGGCCGCCCCCGTCAAACGGAGGCGGCCTCAGCGTGTCGAAAAAGTCTTTTCGCCACGCTGAGCGCGAATTTTTGGAACAAAGAACGTTCCAAAAATTCGTTGATTGAACGTGAAAGACACCCCTCCTGGGTTTCTTTCACACTATCTTCCTTCCCGATAACGAAACAGAAGCAATTTTTTCGACAGTTCAAGGCCGCCCCCGTCAAACGGGGGCGGCCTCCTGTCATTTCCTTTCCCGCTTCCGGTCACCAGTGCCCGGTGTCGTCGCTCCGCCGCCGGGGGATCACGTTGCCCACCTGGACGTTATACAGCGTCCGGGTCAGCTCGGTGAGCTCCGACTCCTTGAGCTGGGCGAACAGGAAGCCGTAGCGGAACTTGCCGGGCTGGAACTCCACCACCCGGATGATCTCCCCCATGAACTCCATGGGCACATAGTCCCGCAGCTTCACCCACAGCCGCAGCACCTCGTCCTCCGCGTGGAGGAACTCCGACTCGATGCACGCCCCGCCGCTGCTGATGTCCACCAGAACGCACTCCTCCGGATTGCTCCGGGTCTCGTCGGTGGGATAGTACAGCGCCGCCGGGCCGTTCACGTGGAGGCGGAAGTTCTGCCGGTGCTCCGAGATGGGCCGCATCTTCACATCCTTCACCCGGCACACCAGCCGGGTGGACTCCTGCACGGTGCCCTTCAGAACAAACTGGCTCATCTGCTCGTCGAAGCCCCGGATCAGCAGCGACGTGCCGATCTCCCGGGTCTTGAAGGACAGCCCCCCCGGCAGCCGCTCCAGCGTCAGGGACGAGTCCCCCGGCGCGTAACCGGTGAGCCGGCCCACCAAAAGCTCCTGGCCCTCCGGCGTCTCCACCGTCAGGCTCATGCCGTTGTGGAGATCAGGCAGTACGCCGGAGCCCTCCTCCTGATCGTCCTCGTCCTCGTAGTCGTAGTCCCGCCCCAGCAGGTGGGAAAAAAAGCCCATGCCGGCCACCCCTTCGGGATCCCCAGGCGGGGATCCAAGTTTTATCCTCTCCGATTATAAACAATCGGGGGCGCATATGTCAATACCCCATCACTCCCCGGTGGGGGCGGTGAGATATTTGTCCCGGTAGCAGGCCAGCCACCGGCGGAACTCCGGCTGATCCCCCTGGCGCACGCCCCGGGTATAGTCGTGGAACTGCAGATCGCCGTCCCGCAGCTCCAGCACCGCCAGGGCCACGTTGGAGCAGTGGGCGGCCACCCGCTCGAAGTCGGTGATGAGATCGTTGAACACGAAGCCCACCTCCAGCGTGCACGTGCCGTTCTGGAGCCGCCGGATGTGGCGCAGCTTCATGCCCTCCAGCATGGTGCTGATGACCTCCTCCAGGGGCTCCACCCGGCCGGCCAGCGCCATGTCCTCCTGGGCCAGGGCCTGCTGGGCCAGCGCCGCGATCTCCCGCACCGCGTTTACCGCCCGGTTCAGATCCGCCACCCCGCTGGCGGAGAAGTCCAGCTCCTTGTCGGTGATCTCCTTGGCCAGCTCCGCGATGTGCACCGCGTGGTCAGAGATACGCTCCAGATCCGTGAGGCAGTGGAGGTAGTGGGAGCTGATGATGGTCTGCTGCTCGTCCAGCCCCCGGCTGTTCAGGTGGAACAGGTAGGTGCCGATCCGATCCTCATACCGATCCACCACGTTCTCCCGGCCCATGATCTTCTCATATTTCTCCGGGTTGAAGGCGCTGAACAGATCCATCGAGCGGTTCAGGTTCTTGAAGGAGGCGGCGGCCATCCGCTCCACCGTCCGGCCGCACTGCTCCAGCGCCAGGGGCGGGTAGTTCAGGAACCGCTCGTCCAGCAGGTTCTCCTGAAACTCCTCGTCCTCCTCGGAGCTGTCTTCCCGCACCGTCAGCACCGCCAGCCGCACCAGCACCCCCGTGAACGGGAGCTGCACCAGAGTGGCGGCCACCTTGAACACCGTGTTAAAGACGGCGATGCCGAAGGGGTTGGCGGCCTGGGCCATGAAGTCCATGGGCACAAAGGCGTGGAGCAGATAGAAGGGGATCATGAACAGCATCGATCCTACAATATTAAAATATAAGTAAATGACGGCGGTGCGCTTGCCGTTGGGATTGGCCCCGATGGCGGACAGCAGCACCGGCACGCAGGCGCCGATGCACATACCCAGCACCATGGGCACCGCCACCTCATAGCTGATGGCCCCGGTGACGGACAGGGCCTGCAAAATACCGATGGAGGCGGAGGAGGACTGGATCACGGCGGTGACGATAAGCCCGATGATCAGGGACACCGCCGGGTTGGAGGCCGCGGAGATGAACTGCAAAAACGCCTCATTGGTGCGCAGGGGATCCATGGCGGAGCTCATGGCCTGCATCCCGCTCATGAGGACGGAAAAGGCCAGCAGAATCAGGCCCACATTTTTCTTGGTCTGCTTCCGGCAGAAGAAGAACAGCACGATGCCCACAAAGGCCACGGCGGCAAAGACGGTGTCGGAGGTAAAGCCGCCCCCTCCCTCCACGTCGGCCAGGGTGAGGATCCAGCCGGTGGCGGTGGTGCCGATGTTGGCCCCCATGACGATGCCCACGGCGTTGGACAGCTGCATGATGCCCGCGTTGACAAAGCCCACCACCATCACCGTGGTGGCGGAGGAGGACTGAATCACCGCCGTCACCAGCGCGCCCAGCAGCACCCCCTTCACCGGGTTGGAGGTCAGCCTGCCCAAAATGGTTTCCAGGCTGCTGCCCGCCACCCGTTTCAGCCCGTCCCCCAACAGGCTCATGCCGAACAGGAAAAAGGCCAGCCCGCCCAGCAGCGAGATCACGTCCGCAATGCCCATAGGCTCGTTCATCCCTTCCCGGCGGCTTCCGCCGCCCCATGGCAGGTCGCTTCCGGCATCTGTTTTTGCGCTCCGCCGCGGCCCGCGGCAATGGTAATATTATAGCATATCCCACCCCCAATTTCCCAGCGTTTTTTAGAAATTTTATAAACTGTCGGGTTTCACGGGGCGAAACCGGGGGAAATTTGGTGGAAACGGAAAAAGTGGGCACAGAATTCTTTTCTTTGTCCGGAGGGTTCCGCCGAAGCAGGCGCGGCAACCCCCGGCGCGATCCCGGGCTCCGCGAAAAATTGTGGACAATTCCGCCGGATTGTGCTACACTTCACTCACGTAAGTCTGAGAGAAGAAGGCGTGCTTTCGCGCGTCTGGGGGCCGCGGGCCCACGGAGGAAGGCCGCGCGATCCCCCTGCCGCGCCGGGCGGGGCGGACGGGCGGCGGCTCCTTGAGAAAAAAGAGGTGCATTTTATGAAACGGCTGGCTTCCATTCTTCTGTCTCTGACGATGGCCCTGTCCCTGGCCGCCTGCGGCGAGGGCGGGCTGAACCTCAACCCCGGCGGCGGCAGCGGCGAGCCCGGCCTGAAGAAGGGCTTCGTGGGCGACACCCTGTCCACCGAGTGGTTCGATTTCACGGTGAGCGACGCCTACAGCTGCGCCCAGTACGGCAGCTACACCGCCGGCGCCGGGAACAAGCTGGTGGTGGCCGCCATCTCCCTGAAAAACACCTGCGGCCAGTCCGTGGATATGTGGGGGGACGACTTCGCCATCCTCTGGGACAGTGAGGACGGCGCCACTCTGGCCCTCCCCGCCGGGATCAGCGACGATCAGTTCCCCGACGAGTATATCCTGAAGATCAACGAAACCAGGGCCGGCACGGCGGTTTACGAGGTGCCGGAGGACTTCCGGGACTTCGTCATCGCCTTCCAGGAGATCTACGAGGACACCGAGAACCCGGACAACCTGGACGGCGTCGAAGGGAATACCTTCTTCGTCTCCTTTACCGCTGAGGAAAAATAAATCACCTGCGGAAAAGGGCCGTCCGGCCCTTTTTTGCGCCCCGAAAAGGAGGAACCCCCATGCTGTTCGACACCCATGCCCACTATGATTCCCGCCAGTTCGACGCCGACCGGGACGCGGTGCTGTCCGCCCTGCCCGGCCAGGGGGTGGGGCTGGTAGTCAACCCCGGCTGCGATCTGGACAGCTCCCGCAAGGCCATCGCCATCGCGGAACAGTATCCCTTCGTCTATGCCGCCGTAGGCGTCCACCCAGAGGACTGCGGCGGCTGGCGGGACATCCACGTGGACGAGTTGCGCTCCCTGGCCGCCCACCCCAAGGTGGTGGCCATCGGGGAGATCGGGCTGGACTACTACTGGAAGGACAACCCCCGGGAGCTCCAGCAGAAGGTGTTCCGGGCCCAGCTGGCCCTGGCGGAGGAGCTGGATCTGCCGGTCATCGTCCACGACCGGGAGGCCCACGGGGACAGTATGGCCATCGTCCGGGAGTTCCCCCGGGTGCGGGGGGTGTTCCACTGCTTCTCCGGCAGCGCCGAGATGGCCAGGGAGCTGGTGGGCTTAGGCTGGATGATCTCCTTCACCGGGGTGCTCACCTACAAAAACGCCCGGAAGGCGGTGGAGGCCGCCCAGGCCGTCCCCCTGGATCGGATCATGATCGAGACGGACAGCCCCTATATGGCCCCCGTCCCCCACCGGGGGGAGCGGAACCACTCCGGGCTGGCGCGCCACACCTGTGAGCGGCTGGCGGAGCTGCGGGGCATTTCGCCGGAGGAGTGCCAGCGGATCACCTTTGAGAACGGCCTTCGGTTTTACCAGATCCAGGAATAAAATGATGGGTTCTGGCAGTTTTTGTAAAAACGAGGCGGTTTCAGAGGAAATATGTCTAAAATGGCGAAAATTTATTCCACAATTTTTATTTTCTCAGATTTTTGTGAAAATTCTCTTGACAATCTTTTCACTAAATGCTATAGTGATAGTGGTTTTTGATGTATGAACTGACTTGTGTCCGCCCCTTCGTACATACGAAAGGGGCGGACTTTCTTCATCCATCTTCAAAGCGATTTTTTACAAATAAGGAGGAAACAGGAAATGAGCGGTACTGTCAAGTGGTTCAACGCTGAGAAGGGCTACGGCTTCATCACTCCCGACGACGGCAGCGAGGACGTGTTCGTGCACTTCTCCGCCATCGTGGCCGAGGGCTACAAGAAGCTGCTGGAGGGCCAGAAGGTCACCTTCGAGACCGAGCCCGATCCCCGGGGCGCCAAGGGCGTCCGCGCCACCAACGTGGTGGCCGTGGTGGAGGACTAATCCTCTGAAACGGGAAAAGCCTGCCGCAATGCGGCAGGCTTTTTTGTGTTTTTGCGGACGGTTCCTTTTCTCTGGCCGGCCGGCGCCGTGCGCCGCCCTTCATGTCCGCTTGGGCAGCTTATGCTTGGTGCCGTCCGGCTCCACCAGGTAGGTGTTCTCCAGCTGGCCCACCAGGCTGGCCTTCACGCTGGCGATATACTCCTTGCGCAGGGCGTCCCGCTCGGCCAGCTCCGCCGGGGTGAGGGTCTCCCCCGCCTTCACCCGGCGGGCGAACTCGTTGATGCGGTCGATCTTCTTCTGATCCATTTATAAATACCTCTCGATCTCAATGATAATCCGGCCCTTCCGGGACTGGCCCCCCACGGCCTTCAGCACGCACTTGCCCAGCCCCCGGCAGGTGAGCACGTCCCCCTGCTCCACCAGCTTGTCCGGCTTGAGGCATTCCCGGTGGTTGAGGGCCACCCGGCCCCCGGTGACGGCGTCCGCCGCCTTTCCCCGGGCCAGGGAGAAGCCGGAAGCCAGCACCGCGTCCAGCCGCAGGGTGGACACCGTGTCGTGGATGACCTTCACCTCCGCCGGGGCGGGGGCGAGATCGGACAGGGGGATCTCCCGCAGCTTCAACCGATACCGCCCCGCCTGATCGAACTGGGCGAGGATGATGGGGGCGGCGTCCTTCAGGCAGACGAGCTGGGCGGCCTGCTCCCCCACCAAAATGTCCCCCACCTTCTCCCGGGTGAGGCCAATGCCCATCAGGCCCCCCAGCAGATCCCGGTGGGTGAGCTCGGCCCCGGTGGGCGGGTAGGCGCACTCAATGGCGGCCAGCTCGTCCGACGGCTCCCAGTCGTCCGGCTCCTGCCAGTCGGGAAGGAACACGCAGACGGTGCGCTCCGCCCCCGCAAAGCCGCCGTGGAACAGGTGGCTGGGGTGGCCGCAGGCGGCGATGAGCGGCTCCAGCGCCGCCCGCTGGGCCGGCGACAGGAACTGGGTGGCGCAGGGGATGGAGCGGTTGGCCGCCCGATCCATCTGATCCAGGGCCCGGGCCAGGACGACGCGCTCCTCCGGGTCTTTTGAGAATTTGTTTAACAGCTCGGTTTTGGTCATTGGAACCTCCGTATTCGTAGGGGCCGATGTCCCCATCGGCCCGCTATCACGTTCCTGTCAACAGGGCCGATGAGGACATCGGCCCCTACACAGGTACGCCATGTGAAGGGGTGCGGCATCACACCACCCGTTTCTGGGCGTTGTAGAGCTGGGCGTACTCCCCGCCCTTGGCCAGCAGCTCCTGGTGGGTGCCCTCCTCCAGAATGTGGTTCTCGTCCACCACGATGATCCGGTTTGCGCTGCGGATGGTGGACAGCCGGTGGGCGATGATCAGGGTGGTGCGGCCCCTCGCCAGCTCGTCAAAGGCGGACTGGATGCGGGCCTCGGTGACGGAATCCAGGGCGGAGGTGGCCTCGTCCAGAATGAGGATGGGCGGGTTCTTCAGGAAGATCCGGGCAATGGACACCCGCTGCTTCTGCCCGCCGGACAGCATCACCCCCCGCTCCCCCACGTAGGTGTGGAAGCCGTCGGGCATGGCCATGATGTCGTCGTAGATCTCCGCCCGGCGGGCGGCCTCCACCACCTCCGCCTCGGTGGCGTCGGGCTTGCCGTAGCGGATGTTGTCCAGCACGGTGCCCGCGAACAGGAACACGTCCTGCTGGACGATGCCGATGTTCTGCCGCAGGGAGCGCTGGGTCACTGAGCGCACGTCCTGGCCGTCCACTAAAATCCGGCCCCCCGTCACGTCATAGAACCGGGGGATAAGCTGGCACAGGGTGGACTTGCCGCCCCCGGAGGGCCCCACCACCGCCACCGTCTCCCCCTGGGGGATGTGGATGGACACGTGATCCAGCACCGCCGGGCCGTCCTCGTAGTGGAAGGACACGTCGTCGATGAGGATATCGCCCTTCGCCGTCCCCATCTCTTTTGCATCCGGGGCATCCTGGACGGCGGGCTCCACCCGCATCAGCTCCACGAACCGCTTGAAGCCCGCCATGCCGTTGAGGAACTGCTCCACAAAGGCGGCCAGCTTCCGCACCGGGGTGAGGAAGGTGGAGATATAGAGGATGAAGGCGCTCAGATCGACGAAGGTCATCTCCCCCCGCATGATGAAGAAGCCCCCCGCCGCCACCGTCAGCACGTTCATGGCGGGCAGGGCGAACTCCAGCCCGCTGTGGTAGGTGGCCATGGCCTTGTAATAGTCCCGCTTGGCCTCCTTGAATTCCGCGTTGGAGGCCTGGAACTTCTGGTTTTCCTGGCGCTCGCTGGCAAAGGCCTTCGCGGTGCGCATACCGGAGATAGCCGACTCCAGCTGGCCGTTGATGCCCGCCATGGTCTGCTTCTGCCGGACGGAGGCCTTCATCATCCGCCGGCGCTGGACGATGGTGAACGCCACAAAGATGGGCACCACGGCAAACACAATGAGGGCCAGCTTCCACTGGATGGTGAGCATCAGGCAGAAGGCCCCGATGAGGGTGACGGTGGAGATGAACAGATCCTCCGGGCCGTGGTGGGCCAGCTCGGTGATCTCAAACAGGTCGCTGGTGGCCCGGCTCATGAGCTGGCCGGTGCGGTTCTTGTCGTAGAAGGAGAAGGACAGATCCTGCATATGGCCGAACAGATCCCGGCGGATGTCCGCCTCAATGCGCACCCCCATCATGTGGCCCCAGTAGGTGACGATGAAGTACATCACCGAGCGCAGGGCGTAGGCCGCCAGCAGCAGGCCCATGACGGTGAAAAAGGCGGCGTAGAGGCTCTGGGGCAGCAGGGTGTTCATGGCCTCCCGGGAGGCCCAGGGAAAGGCCAGATCCACCAGCGCGATGCCCAGGGCGCAGCACATATCCAGAATAAACAGGCCCAGGTGGGGCTTATAATAGGACAGGAAAATGGGGACATAGCCCCGCCGGAAGCGGTTGGACGGCATGGGAAGGACACTCCTTTTCACAGTTCAGGCTGTTCGTCAGTAAATAAATAGTATAGCGCAAAGAATTTCCCTTGTCAATGCGGCGGGATGGGCTTATAATAATGCGTACTGCTGAGAGAAAAAGAGAGGGAATGTAATATGCTTGACGCGTTTCTGGTGGTGGGGGGCAGCGTGCTCACCCTGTTTCTGCTGATGTCGGTGGGCTTCCTGTTCGGGCGGATGGGCCTGCTGTCCGGGGAAACCCTGTCCCAGGTGTCCCGGGTGCTGCTGTACGTGGTCACCCCCTGCATCATGCTCACCTCCTTTGAGGTGGAGCGCACCCCCCAGACCCAGGGCCAGCTCCTCACCGCCCTGATCGCCATGGTCGGGGTGTACATCCTGTACATGGCCCTGTCCCTGATCCTGTTTCCCCGGGAGGGGGAGGCCCACAAGGGCATCCTCCGCTTTGCCGCCGTGTACGGCAACGCCGGGTTTATGGGCCTGCCCCTGATCCAGTCCGCCCTGGGGGACGAGGCCATGATCGCGGCGGTGGTGGGGCTGGCCGTGTTCAACACCGTCACCTGGACTCAGGGCCGGGCCCTCATCGGCGGCCGGTCGGAGCTGTCCCTGAAAAAGCTGGCCCTGAACCCGGGCATTCTGGGGTTTGCGGGCGGGCTGCTGCTGTTCTTCACCGGCTGGCGGCTGCCCGGGCCGGTGGACGCCGCGGTGGGCTACCTGGGCAGCATGAACACCCCCCTGGCCATGGTGGTCATCGGCGGGCAGATGGCCCAGGCGGATCTGCGCAAGGTATTCTCCACCCGGAAGCTCTACCTGGTGTCCGCGGTGAAGCTGCTGGGTCTGCCCCTGCTGACGGCGTTGGTGCTGCTGCCCTTCCGGGTGGATCCCGTCGTGTTTACGGCCACGGTGATTCTGGCCGGCTGTCCCACCGCCGGGGCCACCAGCCTGTTCGCCCAGAGCATGGGCAAGGACGCGGCCCTGGCCGCCCAGCAGATCACCCTGTCCACCCTGCTGTGCCTGGCTACCCTGCCCGCGGCGGCGGTGCTGGCCCAGCTGCTGGCGGCGGGCTGACGATACCACAAAGGAGGCGGTTGGCATGAAAGAGTCCCCCCTGGCCTGGGGCGAACGTGCCCAACTCTGGCTGCGGCTGGGCCTGCGGGCGGTGCTGGCCCTGGGCGGGCTGGCGCTGGCAGTCTGGGTGGGGCTGCCGCTGCTGTCCCTGCTCAGCCCCTTTGTGCTGGCCCTGGTGCTGGCCTGGGGGCTGAACCCGGCGGTGAAATGGCTCCAGCGGCACTCCGGCGCCCCCCGGAAGGCCATCTCCATGGTGCTGGTGATCCTGGTGTTCGCCGTCATGGTTGGGGTGCTGTTCGGCCTGGGCTGGGCGGCGGTGGGGCAGGTGCGCTCCCTGTTGGACAACCGGCAGTCCCTGCTGGACGAGCTGCTGGAGGGGCTGGCCGGGGTGGTGAACAGCGTCCAGGGCTGGCTGTCCGGCCTGGGGGATTTCGTGCCCCAGGGGGTGATCACCACCGGGGAGGATCTGATGGCGGCGGTCATGGACTGGGTGCGGGGGCTGGATTTCTCCGGCTGGCTGGCCCAGATGGCGGGGCAGGCCCCCTCCATGGCGGCCAACGTGTCCAACTTCGCCGTGGCCCTGGTGGTGTTCGTCATGGCCAGCTACTTCATCACCGGGGATTACCCCCGGCTGCGGTTCGAGCTCACCGACCGGGTGCCCATGGTGGCCCGGGACTTCTGCCGCTCCCTGAAGGACATCTTCATGAGCGCCTTCGGCGGCTATATCAAGAGCCAGATCATCCTGTCCCTGGGGGTGTTCGCCATACTCGCCGTGGGCTTCCTGTTCATGGGGCAGCCCTACGGCCTGCTGCTGGCCTTCGCCCTGGCGGTGCTGGACTTCATCCCCATCATCGGCGCGGGCACGGTGATGGTGCCCTGGGCGGTCATCGACATGGTGCTGGCCCAGTACGGCGAGGCGGCGGCGCTGATGGCGGTGTGGGGCGTCATCGTGCTGTTCCGCCGGTTCGCGGAGCCCAAGATCCTGGGCAACCAGACGGGGCTGTCCCCCATTCTGTCCCTGGTGGGCATCTACGTGGGCATGAAGATCGGCGGCGTGCTGGGCATGGTGGTGGGGCCGCTGCTGCTGCTGGTGTGCATCAACCTGGCCAAACTGGGCATTTTCCGCCCGGTGCTGGACGATCTGTCCCTGGCGGCGCGGGACATCAACGCCATCCTCCGCTCCGGGCGGAAGCGGGAGGAGTAGCGGGCCCGCCCCCGTACCGGCAAAAACCGGCGGTTCCGGAGAGGAGCCGCCGGTTTTTTCTCCAAATTTCTAAAATTTTTCTCCCCTTTTTCTGTCGGATATGGTAGAATGGACTCACAGCATCATTATAAGACAAGGAGGCCCTCCTATGGAAACCGCAATTATGCACAAGCAGAAGGTGATCATCGACGGCGTGCCGTACGAGTACCCCCACGGCACCCCCTTCCGGCGCATCGCCGAGGACGTTCAGGATCGGTATCCCGACGACATCCTGCTGGTGAACCGGGACGGGAAGCTGTGCGAGCTCCACAAGGCGCTGGATCGGGACTGCACCCTGCGGATGGTCACCGCCCGGGACGTGCCCGGCATCCAGACCTACGAGCGCAGCGCGGTGTTTCTGACGATCAAGGCGTTCTACGACGTGGTGGGCAAGGAGAACGTAGAGCGCGTCTCCGTGGGCTATTCCGTCAGCCGCTCCCTGTTCATCCGGGCCCAGGGCAGGTTCCACCTGAACCAGGCCCTGCTGGATCAGGTGGAGGCCCGGATGCGGGAGCTGTCCGACGCGGCCCTGCCCATCCAGAAACGCTCCGTCAACACCGACGACGCCATGGAGCTGTTCCGCCGGGAGGGGCTGATCCACAAGGCGGATCTGCTCAGCTTCCGGGTCAATTCCCACGTGAACGTGTACGAGCTGGACGGGTTTGTGGACTACTTCTACGGCTACATGGCCCCGGACACGGGATACATCCGCTGCTTCGCCCTGGAGCAGTTTGAGGACGGCTTTGTCCTCCGCCTGCCCACCCTGAAGGATCCCGGCCGGCTGGGGGAGTTCAAGCCCTCCCTGAAGGTGTTCCGGGAGCTGCGGGCCTCCACCCGGCGGGCGGAGGCGCTGGGGGTGTCCAACGTGGCGGAGCTGAACACCGTCATCGCCCAGGGCCAGGCCACGCCGCTGATCCTGAGCTATGAGGCCATGATGGAGAAGAAGATCGGCGACATCGCCGCCGAGATCGCCGCCCGCCGGGAGGTGCGCTTCGTCATGATCGCCGGGCCCTCCTCCTCCGGCAAAACCACCTTCTCCCACCGGCTGTCCACCCAGCTGCGGGCCTGCGGCCTGCGGCCCCACCCCATCGCCACCGACAACTACTTCAAAAACCGGACGGACACCCCCCGGGACGAGAACGGAAACTACGACTTCGAGGGCCTGGGCGCCATGGACGTGGAGCAGTTCAACGCGGATATGACCCGCCTGCTCCGGGGGGAGACGGTGGATATGCCCACCTACAACTTCAAGCGGGGGGCCCGGGAGTACAACGGCAGCCAGCTCACCCTGGGGGCGGAGGACGTGCTGGTCATCGAGGGCATCCACTGCCTCAACGATCAGTTCACCTATTCCCTGCCCCGGGAGAGCAAGTACAAGATCTACATCAGCTGCCTCACCACCCTGAACATCGACGATCACAACCGCATCCCCACCACCGATGCCCGGCTGCTGCGGCGCATTGAGCGGGACGCCCGCACCCGGGGCTACACCGCCCAGGCCACCATCAAGATGTGGCCCTCCGTCCGCCGGGGGGAGGAGAACAACATCTTCCCCTTCCAGGACAGCGCGGACATGGTGTTCAACTCCGCCCTGATCTATGAGACCTCCCTGCTCAAGCCCTACGTCCAGCCCCTGCTGTTCGGCGTGCCCCGGGACAGCGAGGAGTACATCGAGGCCAAGCGGCTGCTGAAGTTCCTGAACTATTTCCTGCCCATACCCGGCGACAACATCCCCAAGACCTCCATCATGCGGGAGTTCATCGGCGGCGGCTGCTACCACGTCTGATGGATCGGCGGCAATTCCGACTTGTCAACCGGGTTCGGGTTTGTTATAATAGAGTAAAGCGCCATAGCGCGCGGCAATCTTCTGATCGGCGGTGATGCAGATGTCCATCAAGGAGAAACTAACATCCATCCTGTTCGGCCCGAAAGAGGCGGAGCCAGCTCCGGAGCAGGAGGATCCCCGCGTTTTGCCGGAACAGCCTGGGGAGGAGCCGGAGTCCTCCTTCCTCCCCGCGGAGGATCCGGCCCTGCTGAAGCTGTCTGCCGACCACCCCCTTCAGCAGCTGTATACCATCCGGCGGCGGGAGTCGGGCTATCTGCCCACCCCCCGGCTGTGCATGGACGAGGACGGCGCGCTGGCCCCCGAGGTGATCAACAGGGAAAAGGCCCGGCTTCAGAGCGGGCTGAGAACCGCGTCCGCCTTCCGGCTGAAATCCATCCAGAACCAGAACAAGAACGCCGACAAGGCCAAGCGGAGCAAGCCGGCCAAGGACGGCGAGGAGCCCGACAAGGAGAAAAAGCCCGTGGGGCTGGACGCCTACCCGTGGATCTTCCTGTCCGCCGACAAGCTGTACGCCTGGGTGCTGGTGTTCCCGCCCACAGGCGAGGGGCGGGAGCTGACCCGGGAGCTGCTCCACCAGGCCATGGAGGATCAGGGCATCGCCTACGGCGTGGACGAGCGGGTGGCCAACCGGCTGCCCCACCACGAGAACCGGTACTTCACCCTGTTCCTCCTGGCCCAGGGCAAGCCCGCCTTCGACGGCAGGAACGGCAACATTGTGGACTACGTGCCCCGGGTCATCGAGCGGGTACTGGAGGTGGACGAGTACGACCAGGTGGACTACACCGCCCTGAACCTGATCCGCAACGTGAAGGAGGGGCAGGAGATCTGCCGCCTCATCCGCCCCACCGAGGGGGAGCCGGGCCGCACGGTGCTGGATCAGGAGATCCCCGCCAAGAGCGGCAAGTCCGTCCCCCTGCCCAAGGGGCGCAACACCGAGATCAGCGAGGACGGCGACGCCCTGGTGGCGTCGGTGGCGGGGCACGTGGAGTTCACCGGGCGCAGCTTCCAGGTGAAGCCCGTGCTGGAGATCCCGGGCAACGTGGACTTCTCCACCGGCAGCATCAAGTTCCTGGGGGACATCAACATCCAGGGGGACGTGCTCACCGGCTTTACCGTCCGGGCCATGGGCAGCATCTGGGTGGGCGGCGTCATTGAGGCGGGCAGCACCGTGGAGGCCGGCGGCGACCTCACCGTGGTGAAGGGCATTCTGGGCGACGGCACCACCACCGTCCGGGCCCACCGCTGCATCTTCTCCAAATACATCGAGAACGCCACCATCTACGCCCGGGAAAACCTCCAGACCGACGCCATCATCAACGGCAACATCTACTGTGACGGCGAGGTACTGGTGCGCTCCGGGCGGGGCACCATCATGGGCGGCCGGATCTGGGCGGCCAAAAAGGTGAGCGCCACCACTGTGGGCTCCCGCTCCGAGTGCCGCACCTCCATCGCCCTGGGGGGCCTGCCCTGCACCAATTTCGAGCGGGAACAGGTGCAAAAGGAACTGGAGGAGCTGGAGATGGAGCTGGAACGGCTGGAGTGCCAGCTGGACAGCCCGGTAAAAGCCAGCCTGATTAGCAAGGCCCGGGTCAAGCTCAACACCGCCGCCCTCCGCCTCCAGCAGCTGGAGGAGGATCTGGAGGACATCAAGGAGGAGCTGCGGGATCGGGGCGAGGAGGGCCGGCTGGAGTGCGCCGTGGCCTACGCCGGGACGGAGATCAGCATCGGGGACGAGATCACTCGCCTGCGGCAGGAGGAGCGCCACTGCGTGGCCAAAATGGTATGCGGGGAGATTGTGGTGATGTAGTCCCCATCCGGAACGATGAGAGAGGAGGGCGGGCATGGATCGTTTGATATCCCGGGATCAGCTCTGTGTCATGCTGGATCAGGTTGCCCGGGAGATCGCCCGGCGGGAGGCCGGGATCTGCCTGAGCCCGGTGGAGCCGGACGGGGACGGGCCGGTCGAGGCCGCCTGCACGGTGTATATCACCTTCGAGCACGGCATGGATGGAACCCTGTGCCTGTACGCCAACGGGGCCATGTTCGTCCGGCTGGCCCGGGAAGTGATGCAGACCGATGATCTGACACCCCAGGACGTGGCCGACGTGGCCAAGGAATACCTCAACGTGCTGGGCGGGCACGTGCTGATCCGGCTGTTTCCGGAGGCGAAACGGCCCGCCCGGTTCAGCGTCCCTGTCTTTTGCCAGGGGCCCTACGCGCCCCAGTCGGAACGGCGGTGTATCGTCCTGGACTACGCCGGCGACAAGGCGGAGCAGGTGCAGCTCGCCTATTATACCCCCATGGGGTCGAGAACGATTTGAAAAAGGATGTGTCTGTATGAAGAAAAAGATCATGGTGGTGGACGACTCCCGGATCTCGGAGATCAAAATCCGTAAGCTCCTGGAGGACACCGACTTCGAGGTGGCGGCCTACTGTGAGAACGGCGAGGACGCCATTGCCCGCTACGATGAGGTGCAGCCGGATGTGGTGACCATGGATATCATCATGCCGGGAATCGACGGTCTGGAGACGGCCCAGGTCATTCTGGAGGAGCACCCGGACGCCAGGATCATCATGGTGTCCTCCCTGGCCTACGACGACACCATCGAGGAGGCGGATCGCATCGGGGCCAAGGGCTTCCTCTATAAGCCGCTGGAGCGGCAGCCTTTCCTGGAGGCGCTGGAGCAGGCCCTGATCTGACCTCCCCGCCCCCGCAGACCATAGAATAGGAGCGTGTCCGCCATGTCCCAGCCCATGACCCCCGCCGCCGTCCACAAACAGTATGACGAGGCCATGACCGCCTTCCGCCGGCAGATTACGGACGCCGCCGCCCGGGTGGCCTTCGGCCGGGAGGCGGACGCCTTTCTGCGCCAGTGCGCCTGCGGCGTGTGGCAGGCCGACCAGGGGATGACCCCCCGCCATGTGGAGTACTACAACGCCATCTACTCCAAGGGGAACCCGGTGCCCACAGTGCTGTACTGGGAGCTGGCCTCCATGGTGGAGGAGTACGGCGGCTTTGTGCTGCCCAGCTTCTTCCGCCGGCTGGTGAAGGCGGATCTGGAACGGGGCACCAAGCAGAGCCGCCGGTTTGTGGACACCTTCACCCTGATGCTGCTGCTGTTCGCCGCGGTGGACGGCAAGGTGAGCGAGGCGGAGGCGGGCTTTGTCAACGCCTGCGCGGACTCCCTGTCCGCCTTCTGCGATCAGGCGGGGGTGCCAGGAGGCAAGTCCGGGCTGGATGTGAACGAGTTTGTGGCCCGCCGCACCGACGGCAAGCCCGTGCCCACGGGGAAGCCGGAGGACGAGGCAGTGTCCCCCGCCCCGGCCCAGGCCAAAGCGCCCGAGGCGGAGGAGCCCCCGGCCCAGCCCGAGCCCACTCTGGAGGAGCTGCTGGCGGAGCTGGATGGGCTGTGCGGGCTGGACAAGGTGAAGGAGGACGTGAAGGGCCTCATCAACCTGGTGAAGGTGCGCAAGCTCCGGGCAGAGGCGGGGCTGCCGGTGCCCCCCATGTCGCTGCACCTGGTGTTCATGGGCAATCCGGGGACGGGCAAGACTACGGTGGCCCGGCTGCTGGCCAAGATCTACCATGCCATCGGCGTGCTGTCCAAGGGGCAGCTGGTGGAGGTGGATCGATCCGGGCTGGTGGCGGGCTTTGTGGGCCAGACTGCCCTCAAGACCCAGGAGGTCATCGACAAGGCCCTGGGCGGAGTGCTGTTCATCGACGAGGCCTACGCCCTGGCCAACCAGGACAACGCCAATGATTTCGGCCGGGAGGCCATCGAGGTGCTGCTGAAGGGGATGGAGGATCACCGGGACGACCTGATCGTCATCGTGGCGGGGTATACCGACCTGATGGGGGACTTCATCCACGCCAATCCGGGGCTGGAGAGCCGGTTCAACAAATATTTCTATTTTGAGGACTACGACGGCGGGCAGCTGGCGGAGATCTTCCGCTCGGTGTGCAAGAAGAACGGGTACACCCTGGACGAGGAGACGGACAAGGCCGCGGCGGAGGCGTTCCAGGTGATGTATGACCGCCGGGACGAGAACTTCGGCAACGCCCGGGACGTGCGGAACATCTTTGAGGCGGCGGTGGCCCGCCAGGCCAACCGGGTGGCGGCCATGGAGGCGCCGGGGAAAGAGGATCTGATGGCGCTGACGGTGGCGGATCTGGATTTGGAGGACGGAGACGGGGCGGAAAATCCAGAAAAAGAGAGGGAATGACCCCTTGCGCTTTGGGGAGGAATGTAGTATAATACCTCCTGCGCGCCGGTGTGATGGAATTGGTAGACGTGACGGACTCAAAATCCGTTGGGCTAATCCCCCGTGTGGGTTCGAGTCCCACCACCGGCACCAAGTGAATTAGGGTAGGAGTATTGAACAGTTTTATTGGACTGTGCAATGCTCCTACCCCTATTTTATCCCGAAAAGCCTTGCGCTGTCAGGCTTTTCGGTGTTGATTCATTATCCGCAAAAATGGACACCTGATGTCAAAAAAGCTGAAATTCAGAGTCAAAAAATTAGAAATGGCGGCTTTTGAACCCTTTGCCTAATTAGTCTACGTATTTCTTTTTAACTTCATAGATCGCCTCAAATTGATCTGGCGTTTTATAATTAAGTGTACTATGCGGTCGTTGAGTATTGTAAAATTCTATGTAATTATCGACACTTTTTGCGAACTGCTGCTCGGATTTGTAATGTGTACGATAGATTTCTTCTCGCTTCATGAAAGAGAAAAAAGACTCCATGACAGCATTGTCATGAGGCTGGCCTGGAGCAGAAAAAGATTGGACAACCTTGTTCATGCGTAACAGCTTGCAGAAAGTCTTAGAAGTATATTGTGCCCCCTGATCACTGTGGAACATCAGAGACTGAGGAGCATTTCTGTTTTGATATGCTTGCCGGAATGTTGATGTGATCAAATAGGTACTGTTCTTAGGGGATACTCTGTAAGCCACTACCTTTCTTGAAAAAAGGTCAAGAATCACACAGATGTATAGATATTTGTCATTGATTTTAAAACAGGTCACATCGCTGACCCAGACTCGATTTGGCTCATCTGCTTTGAACTGCCGTTGGAGAACATTCTGCTTTTTGGCCAGCCGCTTCCCTTTTTGATAGTCGCGTTTGGAATATCGAGTAATGCTTTGCAGGCCCATCTCCTGCATCAGTTCCCGAACATATTTAGGTGAGGTGGAAATTCCTTGTGTAGATAATACTGCGGCGATTTTATTTGCGCCAAATCGCTGGTGACTTTCATCAAAAACCGCTTTGATGTGCTTTCTCATTTCGGACTTTCGTTTGTCATAAGCAGTCACTTCTTTTCTTCGGAAGATGTGGTTATAGAAAGTACCACGGGAAACACAGAGAGCCTCGCACAGTGCATGGACACTGTACTGACCATACAATTTGGAAAGTTCCTGTAATTTTTCCTGAAGCGGGGCGGACGCAGTACAGCTTACCTTTTGCAGAATCTCAACTTTTTGCTCCAGCTTTCGGATTCGTTGCTTCATCTTGATAAATTCCTGCTGGCTGACCACATGACCTGAGTCTGTTATGGTCGTTGTATAGGGTCTGATCCAAGTATAGAAAGTGCTTCTTGCCACACCAGTGTCGGCGCAGATTTCTGCCACAGATTCTCCTGCGTGGTAACGAGATACTAATGCTTGCTTTTCTTCTGCACTTAGGTACATAATTTAATTCCTCCTTAACAGATAGCAAAGCCAGCATACCATGAAATTGTCATATCGTCACCTGAAACACGCAATGCAGAGGAAAACACATCCAATTGCTACTACCCTCACCAAAGATTATCTGATATAATATTAAAAAATGCACTTCGCAAATGAAAGCGGGAGGTTGTTCCATGAGCTTTGAACGTGGTGGGCGAGGAGATAAGGATGGGAACCGATACGAAGATCGGTTCTTTGCAAAATTAATATTGGATTTGCTCCTGGAAAAGCTTATAACAATTGAAGTTGAGCCTTTGGGTTCAGAGGGAGAAGGCGTTGAATTTGTTGCGACGGCGCCGGATGGAGAACGCAGATATTATCAATGTAAGGGATCAAATGGGGTAAACACAAAATGGAACCCCCAGGATCTAAATCGCCATTCGGTATTTAAGCAAGCCAAAAAGCATATTTTGAGCAACCAAAATCACGCTTACTACTTTATTTCTCCGGTGCCCTATGATGAATTGGATACTTTGTGTAATCGGGCCAGAAACTGTCACAATGTGGATGAGTTCTTTGCGGAGCAAGTAACGAACCAGTCTCTTCGAAAATGGATGAGCCATTGTGAGATAGAGTTTCATGAAACAGGAACGTCGCTGGTACATCTCTTATCACGATGCTATTTTGAGCTGGAACCTATGGGTGAGGAGCATCGGCGGGGATTGGAAAGTTTGATATCTCTGCTATTTGTCGAAGATACTACCCATTCTACAACTACAATCCGCATTTTGCTGGAGCGTTTTTCGAACGATCAGGCATATTGGGGAAAACCGATTTATGCATCCAACGTTGTTGCCTGGCTGAAGCGACAAGGAATCCACCAACGTATTTTAGGACAAGATACTCGCTGGTTGCCTCGCATTCAACAATTGAATCGCGCCTATGCAGGACGTTTTCTAACGATTGGTCCTGACCTGATTCATCGAACGGAAACCGACGAAGTATTGCGGCATGTTCTCGCGGGTACATCCGTCATTGTGTTAGGTTCTGCCGGAACCGGAAAAAGTGGTTGCCTCCAGGAAGTTATCCAGGCATTGGAAAAGCAAGATGTTCCACATCTGGCGCTCTCGTTGGATAAAAGCCAGCCAGCACAGTTGGCGGATCAATATGGTCGGTCTCTGGGACTGCCGGATTCCCCGTCGGCTGCCTTGTTCCGCATCGCCGGGGAACAGCGGTGTGTGCTGATCTTTGATCAACTCGACGCTTTGCGCTGGACTAACAGCCGGACTTCCTCCATGTTAGATGTTTGCAAGGCCATAATCCAACAAGCTGAACAGTTTAACCGTTGGGAAAACGGGAAAATCAGCTGCATTTTTGCCGTCCGGTCATTTGACTACGAAACCGACCTGGGACTGCAAAACCTGTTAGAGTCTTCCGCAAACACTCAAGAAAACCAAATCACATGGGAAAAGGTTACCATCGGTCCGCTGTCCGATGCAGATGTTCAAGAAGTCATTGGGGAAGTGTATCCAAAACTGTCTTTACGGCTAAAGGAACTCCTTCGCACTCCCTCAAGCCTATATGTCTGGTCCAGGATCACGGGAGAGGAAAAGAACAACGTTACCTCTCTATTCCAGTTGATGGACGCATGGTGGAAACAGATATTGTCAGAATGTTGCAATATGGGAGTGGACGCTACTGTGGTGGCAGACTGCCGTGACCGCCTGGTTACCTATATGCGAAATCAGGAAACGCTTTTTGCACCGATACTGCTTTTTAAAGATCAGAAGCCGTTAGATGCATTGGTTTCTTGCGGTGTGCTAAAAAAAGATGAAAAGAGTGTATGCTTCTGCCATCAAAGCTTTTGGGACTATGCTCTGGTTGTAGATGATTTAAACCGTATTTTCCAAGGAAAGCATCTTCCTTCGCTGATTGGAAATATGGATAAGCAGACCCCGGATGTTCGCTATCAGCTGCTTATGCTACTGCAATATCTGTCGGAATTTGATGAAAACATGTTTCTGAAAGAGTGCCGTGGCCTTTTGGACGCCCCTGATATTCGATATTATTTTCGCTGCTGCGCCTTTGAGGTGTTAGGACAGCTACCGACTCCGAATCAGGAACATTGGAAACTGCTGGCAGCCTATTTTGATGAGAGTGAATGGCGTTCTCAAATCATTCGGACAGTATTTTGGGGACATCCCGCGTTTATCCGGCTGCTTGCAGAGCAATGCTCTTCTTATCCTTGGTATAAGCAAGAAGGCCGGGATCTGCTGAAATCCATTGTTCAGGCTGACCCGGAACTTGCGTGGATAATCCTTCAAAACGCAAATTCTATGACAGTGAACGAACTGTTTGACATTGCGAGAATCTCTACAATCCCGTCCACACAGATATTTTCTCTCCGAATACAGCTACTGATTAACCATGCCGATGTCCTCTTGCGCGATTTTGGTTTATATGACCTGTTGTCTCATGGCTATGCCCAAGCAATTCCTGTTATGAAAGCATGGGTTGCCCTAAAGCCGGATAAACGAGAACACGTGCAAATTCCAGATGAAACTGTATTGAAAAAGTATGCCGGCCAGTATTATTCTCAGGTACTCGATGAACTGCTGACGTTTGTGCTGGAAACTGCGGCTCGGGAGAGCGCAAAACAATATCGAAGCGAATGGGTGGAAGCGGGACGCCATGTATCTGCGGAACGTCTAATCGTTCGGTTGATACAGGATGCACTGAATAAAGAAGCAGGAGAAATGCCGGAACAATTTTTCCATCGTTTGTCTTTTTTTGCACAAGTGGAATCTCCCATTAAGCCGGAATTGTTTCTCCATGCAATCGAATACCTGCCACTGCACAAGGCGGATGAGGTATTTGATTGGTTGCTGGAGGATTTTGATGAACGAGCATTTGATGAAACCAGCTTTGAGAATAGTCAACTCGCCTGTTGTAGGCGAATCATTCAGCGTTTTTCACCTCATTGTAGTATAACTACATTCACCCGCTTGGAGCAGTTCCTCACTCGGTGGAGTCCCAATAGAAAAACTATGCTGGCTGCTTACCAGGATCGGATAGCCTGTCATAAAGTTGAAGGAGGCGGAAATTATTATGGCTCCTTTTGGGGTGATTTGCAAAGAATACTGCTCCCTGCGTTGGATCATAAAAGAATAGCCAACCGAACAAAAGAATTATGCGGGGTTCTATTTCGAAGATTCCCAGAAGATCCTCCAAAATTTAAAATACCCCATATAGGTATGGCGCATGTTGTTTCTTCGCCCATTGACGGACATATTGATCGAATCCGTGATAAAAGCTGGCTGAAATTAATTGCCCGAATGAGTACAAATCCGCCTGATAGGAGCATGAGAAATTGGGAGAAAGGAGTAGAATCTACACCATCCATGTTTGCACGCAGCTTGTCAACGGCCTCAAAAAAAGAGCCTGTTCGTTTTGCTGCACTTTCCTTACATTTCCCATCAAATGTTAATCTTGGGTTTGTCGATGCAATTGTGAGCGCAATTACTTCCCCGGAAGTACCGCTACCATTGACTTGTGAAGTATTGCGGCGGTTTTGCAGAAATCCATCCGCACAAATGGCGATTTCGTTTTCATATGTATTATATGAACGAGCAGAGGAAGATTGGCCATCTGATATTTTACAAAACTTAATCAAAATCGCTTGCTGTCATGCGGACCCGGAACCTGACTCTTCCCATCTTCATTTTGGAAAAAGCAATGCCAATCTATGCTGCGATGACTTGCTTCAAAACTCTGCGAATTGTGCCCGAGGATGTGCAGTTGATGCAATCGCAGCGCTTTTATGGGAACATACAGAATACGCCGATCGGTTTAAAGTGGTTTTGAAACACTCTGTTGAAGATGAAAATCCTGCTGTATTGTTCTCGGTTCTTCACTGTGCCGTTGCCTGGTATAATATTGATAAAACGTTTTCCAAAAGTCTGTTTGATAGGCTGTTTGCAAGAGATTTACGTGTGCTCGGTGCCAGACAAGCCTGGGATCTTTTATGCCTTTTTTATAACACCGAATCCGAATTTTACGCTGAACGGTTAAAAACTGCTATGCAATCTCCCATTGAAGACTTGAAGAAATATGCCACTGAAATGGCTGCCACTTTGGTTATTATGGGACAGTGGAGCTTAGAGGAATTCGTATCCCTGTTGTTCAATGAGCAGCAGAAAAACGTAATCTGCCATCAAGCTGTCATTCATTATCAATATGACGAAGCCCGTGTATATTGTCAGCAGCTTCTGCAGTGGCTAATGGAGAAAAGCCAAAAACTTCCATCTCTTAGTTTGCTGTTTCATAATGAACGTCTTGAAATTCCACGGGACCGAAACTTTATAGTTGAACTGCTTGGAAAGGAATATAGTAGTATAATTGTAGGGGATGTTTTGCACTATTTGAAGACAACCCATATAGATGCAAAAGATTATGCAGAGATTTTGTTTGCATGTTGTGCCCCCCTTTCGGAACAACAACAGTTTATCCCGCGATACCATGTTGATGACTTGATTTTTTGTGTAGTTCAGCTGTTCCGTTTTGGGAAAGACGATGCGGGTGTTATAAAACGATGCCTGGATATTTGGGATGCTGTATATCGGATGTATCCACTGTCGATTCAGCCGCTGACCGATTTGTTGGAGCAGAGTTAAACGGCGCATCTTTTTTGTCAACATAAGACACTCAGAAATACCCTGCACCGCTCTGTTTCCGGCTTCGCCGAAAACTGCGCTATGCAGGGTATTTCTTCGCTTCCACCCGCGACCCGCTGCGCTGGGCTCGCGGGTGGGGCCGCCCTGCGGGCGGCTATTGCGTGGAATTCCGGATAGTGATTTTCCCACATTGTGCCAAACCCAGATAATCCGAACCTTTTTCCGAAAGGAGATGGGTTCGGATTATTTGTTTTCTTTGAGAGATTTGAGGACACGTATTTCAGAAACGGCGTGGTCAAGCGGCCTGAGTCCAAACCGAGAAGGCCGAGGAAGTCAAAAAAAGCGAGGGGGAAGCAAGCACGAAAAAGTTGAAGCCTGCATCGCATTTGCGCCGCAGGGCCGAAAAGCGGCCCCTGTTGTACTTCATAGGCAAAGCCTTAACAATCGGCTTGCGATTTCAAATGCTTTGACTATATCATGCTCTCCAGGAAGGCCCGCATATCCTTTTTGTTCCAGCACTGCGGGGTAGGATAGAGGGGGTTGGCCTCCGCGCACGCCCAGCTGATGATCTGCGGCAGATCCTCCTTCTTGATCATAGTGGGGTACTCCGGAATGTCCATCTTCCGCTTGAGTTCCTCGATCCAGCCGATAAAGGCCTCCGCCTTCGCCTGTTCCGTATTGCCCTCAGCCGGGATGCCGCACACGTCACACAGCTCCGCCAGGCGCTTCCACGCCGCCTTTCCAAACCGCCTCATCACGTGGGGCAGGAGGATGGACATGGCCAGTCCATGGGGCGTGCCGTACAGGCCACCCAGGGTATGCCCGATGGCGTGCACATATCCGACACACCCACGGGTAAAGGCCCGGCCCGCGTAAAACGCCGCCAGCTGCATATTATGGCGGGCATCGATGTTGCTGCCGTTGCAGTAGGCGGTATAGAGATTGTCATACACCAGCTTGACCGCTTTTTTGCTCAGGTCGTTTTCAAGGGCCGAATTATACTTGTGGTTTGTGTACGCCTCCACCGCGTGGCACAGGGCGTCCATCCCCGTTGTGGCGGTGACCTTGGGCGGCAGGCCCACGGTCAGCTCAGGATCCAGCACTGCGTATTTGGGCATCAGCGGGATATCGTTGATGGACGCCTTGTGGTGGGTGGAGGACTCCGTGATGACTGCCGCCACAGTGGTCTCCGAGCCGGTTCCGGCGGTGGTGGGCACGGCAAAAATGACGGGAGTCTCCTTTCGCACGGTGAACTGTCCCTGCATCTGTACAACGGTCTTGTTGGGCCGGGCGATCCGGGCGGCAATGCCCTTGGCGCAGTCCATGGGTGACCCGCCGCCAAAGGCGACGATGGCCTGGCACTGGTTGTCCCTGTACAGGGACAAGCCCTGCTCTACATTGATCTCCGTGGGGTTGGGCTCCACCGCATCATAGACGGAATAGGCGATCTTCTGCTCCTCCAGCGCTTGAAATAGCCCGTCCAGCAGGTGCAGGCCCATGAGGCCCCGATCGGTGACTACAAGAACCTTTTGGAACCCCTTTTCCCGGATCAGCCCCGGCAGGCGCTTGATGGAACCCGCCCCCTCGATCTTCTCCGGCATCCTCCACGGCAGCAGGGCCATCATGCCCGTTGCTGCAAACTGATAAATTCGGCAGAATACTTTTATCATTTCTGTCCCCTCCTGTATATTCTTTGTCCCTGGCCTCCGTGATCCCTGCGCCCCGCCGTTCCCCTTTATTCTACTGCTCCACAGTTCCCCTCACGCTGTCTCAAAATATCTAAGCCGTGCCCCAGGGCCGGCAGGATGGCCTCCAGACACTCCCGCACCGCCTTGGGACTGCCCGGCAGGTTGACAATCAGCGTCCTTCCCCGGATGCCCGCCGCCGCCCGGGACAGCATGGCCCGATTCGTCTTTTGGGCGCTGTAAGCCCGCATGGCCTCCGGTATGCCCGGGGCCAGACGCTCCACCACGTCCAGCGTGGCCTCCGGCGTCACATCCCTGGGCGAAAAACCTGTCCCGCCTGTGGTGAACACCACGTCCGCCAGGTCTTCCTCGCACAGCCGGATCAGCTCCTCCCTGATGGCGGCCCGGTCGTCGGGCAGCAGCTTGCGGGAGGCCACCTCCCCAAACTCCAGGCAGGCCTCCTCCACGGCGGGGCCGCTCAAATCCTGCCGCTCTCCCGCCGCGCAGCGGTCGCTGGCGGTGATCACCGCGATTCGATACATACTCATACCCCCATACGCTGAATCGGCATTCCCGGCGCGATCTCTCCCCCGGTCAGCACCTCCGCAAAGATCCCCTCGGTGGGCATGACGCACTTCCCCACCCGCCGGGCCACCTCGCAGGGCCCCGCGCACTCCTTCCCGATCTGGGTCACTCTCAGCACACATTCTCCGATTTGCAGCCGCTCGCCGACGGGGAGCGTGTTGAGCACGAGCCCCTGGGTGGTGATGTTCTCCGCGAAGATCCCGGGCTCCAGCTCATCCAGCCCGTATTCCCGCATCTTATCGATGCTCTCCTGGGCCAGCAGGCTCACCTGCCGGTGCCAGGGGCCGGCGTGGGCGTCCCCCTCCAGCCCGCTGCCGGCCACCAGCAGGCCTCTGGAAATGGGACGTTTGACCGTCCCCTTTTTTTCGCTGAGATTGACCGATATGACCGTTCCGTCCATGGGCTAACCTCCGATCTGATACATGGTCTGCGTCTGGCAGACCGCCCCCGCCGACAGGGCGTGCCCCCGCGGCTTGCTCTGTATTCCGGCGCGGATGGCGTCCTCCAGCTCCCGGCCGCGCAGCCCCCGCAGGGGAACCCCGTCCGTGCTGTGGAGGCAGGGCCGCAGAGTTCCGCCGGAATCAATCCGGATGCGGCTGCACTGTGCGCAGAATTTGTGGCTGATGGGCCGGATCAGGCCCACCCGGCCCGCTCCACCGGGCAGGGCGTAGAGCTGCGCCACGCCGTCCCGCCCTGCGGGCCGCAGCTCCGGGCACGCCTCCAGCACGGCTTCAGCCGGCAGGTAGTGGGACTGGGCAAACGCGGCGCAGGGCCCTATGGGCATCAGCTCGATGAAGCGGACGTCAAGGGCCCTTTTCCCTCCAAACGCGATCAAATTTGGAATCTCGTCCTCATTGATCCCCGCCATCAGAACCACATTCAGCTTGATCCGATCAAACCCCTGCCTTTGCGCCGCTTCGATTCCATGCAGAACCTCCCCCAGGCAATCATGCCCAGTCAGGCGTTGGAAGCGTTCCGGCAGAAGGGTGTCCAGGCTGACGTTCAGCCGCGACACCCCGGCCCGCTTCAATTCCGGCGCAAGCCGGCCCAAATGGATCCCGTTGGTGGTCAGGCACAGCTCCTCCAGCCCGGGAATCAGGGCCATTCCGCGGCACAGCTCCACAATGTCCTCCCGCAGCAGGGGCTCCCCGCCGGTCAGGCGGATCTTCCGCACCCCGCAGGACACCGCGGCCCGGGCCAGCTCCGCCAGCTCGTCCGCGGACAGGAGGGACGAACACCGCACCGTCTCCCCCCGGGGGACGCAGTAGGGGCAGCGGCAGTCGCAGGAGCCGGTGACGGACAGGCGCAGGTAGTCGATCTCCCTCTCGTACCGGTCAAGCATGGCCGTCTCCGTCCCGGACAAAGTGCCCGCTGCGCCCCCCTGACTTTTCCAGGAGCACAACCGGCCCGATCTCCATGCCCCGGTCGATCCCCTTGCACATATCGTAGATGGTCAGCGCGGCGGCGCTGGCCGCAGTCATGGCCTCCATCTCCACCCCGGTGCGCCACACGGTGCGCACCCTGGAGAGGATCCGCACCTGGTTTTCCCCCAGGGGCTCCAGGGACACCTCCACGCTGTCCAGCGGGATGGGGTGGCACAGCGGGATCCACTCCGCCGTCCGCTTGGCCGCCGTAATCCCCGCCAGTCTGGCGCAGGCGAACACGTCTCCCTTTTTCAGCCCGTGGGCCAGGATGGCGTCCAGCGTGGCGGGTTCCATGGTGACCAGGGCCTGGGCGGCGGCATAGCGCAGGGTGTTCTCCTTCCCGCCCACGTCCACCATGCGGGCGTTCCCGCCCTCGTCCAAATGAGAAAATATCTGTTCCACCGCTATTCCTCCCGTATCCGGCCCGGATGCCGCAGCTCATAGCCCCCCAGCGCCTCCAGGCGCTGACGGAACGCCCCGCTGCCCAGCACCGAGAGGAACGCCTTGACCACCGGCGCGTCCAGCGCGCCGCGGAGCGCCAGCAGATCGTACTGCTCCTGGCAGACGGGAATGAAATCCAGGCCATAGAGCTTTGCCGCAGAATAGATTCCCAGCCCGGCGTCCGCCGTTCCGGCGGCAATCTGGGCGGCTACCGCGGTGTGGGTCAGCTCCTCTCTCGTATAGCCGTTGACCTGCGAGGGCTCCCGGCCCGCCTGCTTCAGCAGCCAGTCGCACAGGATCCGGGTGCCCGCTCCCCGCTGGCGGTTCACATACCGCGCTCCTGTGCGGATGATATCGTCCAAATCCCGCAGCCCCATAGGATTCCCCGGCGCCGCCATCAGCCCCTGGGTGCGCTGGACGCACTCTACCAAGACCGCGCGGCCGTCGGGGAAAAAGCGGCGCAGCTGGGGCACATTATAAGTCCCCGTCTCCTCATCCAGCAGGTGAACCGCCCCCATCACCGCCTCGCCGCCCTTGATGGCCGTGACGGCCCCCATGCTCCCCACATGGGTGGAGGACACAGAAAACCCCGAACCCGCCCGCCGCAGCAGGTCGGCGGCCTCGTCCAGCAAAGGGTCGTGGCTGCCCACAATGGCCAGCGTGTGTTCCAAGTCCTCCAGCGGGCGCAGCAGCCGCGCCCGGCAGAGCGCACCCTTCTCCGCACCCTCGGCATTCTGGGGAATATCCAGGATGCAGTCCGCCTTGACGAAGGAGGTCACCACCCCCGCCCCACGGTTCAGCGGCGTGGCCACCGGCACCCCGTCCGGGCCGGGGCTGAGCCGGGCCCGGACAAATTCCCGGTATTTCAGCGAGCTGTTCAGCCTGCGCCCCAGCCGCACCTCCGCATAGGCAGACCGGCGCACCGGCTGGCGGAGCATCCGGCACAGCACGGGGTAAAACAGCTCCTCCAGCACTAAAATGCCGGACACCGGGTACCCCGGTACGCCCACCACCGGCACCGCCCCGATGTGGGCCAGCACGGCGGGCTTCCCCGGCTTGATGGCAACGCCGTGGCGCACCACCGTGCCCAGCTCCTCCAGCACGGACACCGTGTAGTCGTCCCGGCCCGCGCTGGTTCCGGCACCGATGAGCAAGGCGTCACATTCCTCTGCCGCCTGACAAACGGCGGTCTTTATTTTTGTGCGGTCGTCCCTGACAATGGGGTAGACCTTTGGCTGTGCCCCCCACCGGGCCAGCATCCCGGAGAAGATGGCGGAGTTGAACTCCATCACCTCGCCCACAGCGGGGCTGCTGCTGGGCGGGACGATCTCGTCCCCGGTGGGGATGATCCCCACCACCGGGCGGCGCAGCACGGGGATCTCTCCCACTCCCCCGGCCAGGAGCGCGCCCATGGCGGCGGGGGTGATCCGGGTAAAGGACGGCAGGATCATGTCCCCGGCGCTGATGTCCTCGCCGATCTGGCGGATGTGCTGCCAGGGGGAGGCGGGGGCATACAGATAGACGGCCCCATCCCGTTCCACCACGTCCTCGATCATCACCACCGCGTCACAGTCCGCCGGAACCGGGTCGCCAGTGTCCACCGGCGTATACTCGTTGGGACGCAGTACGGCGGGGGTGGTCTCCGACGCGCCGAAGGTTCGTCCGGCCTCCAGCGCAATCCCGTCCATGGCCGCCGCGTGGTAGTGGGGCGCGCACAGGACGGCGTATACCGCCTGGGCGGTGATCCGATCAAGGGCCTCCACGGTGGGGATAGTTTCTGTGTTCAATTTCATACCCGCCCGCTCCAGGGCGGACAGGTACTCCTCCACCGCCTGTTCCAGCGGGACGTTTGATAAATAGTCGTATTTCATCGCGGCTGCGGCTCCTTTGCGTGTTCTCCCCGCCGCCTCAAATGAGGGTGACGGTCACCCGGCTGCCGGCGGATATGCCCTCCGCGTCCCGCGGTATGCACAGATAGCCGTCCGCCTGGGATAACGATGTAATCAGGCCGGACTTGTTCCACAGAGGGATGGCGCGACCGTCCTTCAGCCGTACCAGCACATATTCCTCCCGGCCATGGTTGGAGGGCAGGCTTGCGTCCAGCACCGCGGCGGTCTCCCGCCCCGGAAGCTCCCGCCCGGTACATCCGCAGATCCACGGCGCGGCCAGCAGCCGGAACAGGAACCAGGCGGCGGCGGGGTGCCCCGGCAGGCCGAATACCGGCACGCCGCCCACGTCTGCCAGCAGGGTAGGCTTCCCCGGCTTTACCGCCAGGCCGTGGAACAGCACTGTGCCCAGTTCGCTCAGCACCCGGTACGCGTCGTCCTGGATCCCCACCGAGCTGCCGCCGGACAGGAACACCATGTCGCTGTCCCCGCAGGCTTGGGAAATGGCGCGGCGCAGCAGCGACTGGTCGTCCTGAAGCAGCTCCCGGCGGCATACGCGGCACCCCAGCTCCTTCAGCGCCGCGGCCAGCATGGGCCCGTTCACGTCCCGCACCTGTCCGGGGGCGGGAACCTGCTCCACGTGGATCAGCTCGTCCCCGGTGGAAAAGACGGACGCCCGGGGCGGGGCAAGCACGGACACCTGCGACACCCCCGCCGCCGCCAGGGCGCCGATCTCCTTGGCCCCCAGCTTTTTCCCGGCGGGGAGCAGCTCCTTCCCCGGCATCGTATCGTCCCCCCGGAAGATCAGATGGGCCCCCGGTGCGCAGGGGCTCTGGATGCCCACCGTCCCGTCCCCGTAGTCCTCCGCGTATTCCAGCATCACCACGGCGTCCGCACCGGTTGGCAGGCAGCCTCCCGTGGGGATATAGGCGCACTGGCCCGGCTGGATCGCAGCGTCCGGGATCTCTCCCATGCGCACCTCGCCCGCCAGGGACAGCAGCGCGGGAATGCTCTCCCCGCAGCCAAAGGTGTCCGCCGCCCGCAGGGCGTACCCGTCCACCGTGGAGCGGTCAAAGCCGGGGACGAACTCCGCTGCCTCCACCGGCCGGGCCAGCACCCGCCCCAGCCCTTGGGACAGGGGGACTTCCTCCGGCTCCGGCCTCCAGCCGCCGAAGGTTTCCATCAGAAGCCGTTGGGCCTCCTCCAGGGTGATGACGTTCAGCATGGTGTTTCCTCCGTCAGCCCTCCGCAGTGGGGGCAGTCCTCCCGGCGGCGCAGAGGGATATGCTCTAATTCAAACCGCTTTCCATCAAACAGGATCAGCTCGTTTTGGGGCAGCTCCCAGCCGCACAGCACCCCCGCCGCCGCCTGGGCCATCAAAGCGGACAGGGCGCTCACCACCGGGGCGGGGGATGGGGCGTGATCCGTCCAGGTCTCGCCGCCCCCGGCACAGCGCACGCAGGGCGTCCTGCCGGGCAGGATCACCTGGAGGGTGCCGTACAGGCCCGCCACCCCGCCGCACACCAGGGGGATCCTCCCGCCGCAGCAGGCGCGGTTGATGTCCAGACGGCTCTCCCGGCTGTCCGTGGCGGCGACGGCCACATCATATTGGCCCGGGGCAAGGGCTGTCCCGGCGGTAAAGGCCCGGGGCACAGCCTCGATGCCCACCTCGTGGTTGAGCCGTGCCAACCGCCGGGCAGCGGCCTGGGCTTTGGGTTCTCCTATGTCCTCCTCGGTGTAGAGGAACTGCCGATCCAGGTTGTGCAGTTCCACCCGGTCTGGATCCACCAGCGTCAGACTGCCCACCCCCATTCCGGCCAGGCAGTGGGATAAAACAGAGCCCAGCCCGCCCAGACCGACAACCAAGACCTTCGCGCCGGACAGCCTGCGCTGTCCCTCAGCCCCGAATTCCGGCAGGGACATCTGCCGCATATAACGCCCCAAAACAGAACCCCCTATGCGAACGCGCCGAAGCGCAGGAATTGCCGCGTCTCAGGCCGAAGCGGATGGTGCAGGAGCTGCTCCGCGGGGCCGTGCTCCCAGAGCTGCCCCTCATGGAGAAACAGCGCCTGCTGGCCGATGCGCTCCGCCTGCCCAAAGGCGTGGGTGACCAGGATCAGCGTGCAGCCCGTCTCCCGCTGACAGCGCAGGATACATTCCTCCGCCCGGAGGGCGGCGGGCACGTCCATGGCGGCGGTGGGCTCGTCTAAAATGAGAACGTCCCAGCGGCCCGCCAGCACCCGGGCCAGGGCCAGCTTGGCCGTTTCGCCCCCCGACAGGCTGCCGCCGTCCCGCTTTGCCAGCGCGTCCAGGCCCAGCTCCGCCGCCAGACGGGCGGAGCGCTCCCCGGCCTGGGCGTCCCTGACCCCCAGCCGCAGGTTCCGCCGGACAGACAGGCGGAAGCCCAGGCTCTTTTGGGGCATATAGCCCACCGAGCCGCCTCCGGAAATGGCAGCGCCGGGATCTGCCGGGATCACCCCGGCCAGAAGCCGGGCCAGGGTGGATTTCCCGCTCCCGTTGGCCCCGATGACGGCGTACCGGGTGTTTGGCTCAAACGCAAAGGCGGGTATGTCCAGCACCCGCTTGCCCCCGTAGGTCTTGGACAGGTGGCGTATCTCCATCAGGCCCACCTCTTTTGCAGCAGCCAGACCGCCAAATTCACCGCCAGGGAGATCAGCAGCAGCAGGATTCCCAGGGACAGCCCCAGCGTAAAATCCCCCCGGTTGGTGTACATCATGATGGCGGTGGTCATGACGTTGGTCTTATAGGCGATGGCGCCGCCCACCATGGAGACGGCGCCCACCTCCGCCATGGCCCGTCCAAAGGCCATTAAATAGGCGGATATGATCTGATAGCGGTTCTCGTTCAGCGTCAGCAGCAGGGTGACGCCGCCGCCCAGGCCCATGCCCCGGGCCGTCTCCCGCACCGCCCCGGCGGTGTGCCCCAGGCTGGATTCCATGATCCCCGTCACCAGCGGCGTGATCAGGATGATCTGGGCGATCACCATGCCGGGAACGGTGTACAGCAGCTTGAACTGCCGCAGGGGCCCCACGCCGGAGAACAGCATATAGCAGATCAGCCCGCACACCACCGGCGGCAGGCCCATGAGGGTGCGGTTGAGCACCACCAGGGCCTGCCGGCCCGGAAAGCGCAGCAGGGACAGCGCCGCCCCCAGGGGCACGCCTAAAAGCAGGGCGGCGCAGGAGCTGAGCAGGGCCATTTGCAGGGTGGTGGACAAGATGCTCAGCAGCATGGGCGTGGGATGGAGCAGCAGCTCCAGCGCCCCCATCAGCGAGGACGCCATCCGTTATTCCATCTGGCCGTTGTTGGCCCGGAAGGTTAGGAAGGTGGCCTTGTCTGAGAGAATATAGCCGTCCATCTCCTCCGCCATGGTCAGGCAGACGCCCATGCCCGCGTTGGAGTACACATACCAGTCGGTATATTCCGCCACGCTGTCCGCCTCATCGGTGATGCCCAGCTCCTCCGGCCACAGGGACAGCTCCTTGGTGTGGGTGCCGCTCTTGTCGCCCCGGGAGACGAAGGTGTGCTCCCCCTCGGCAATCAGGCGGAAGGCGTCCTTCACTGTGGCCGCGCCCGCGCAGCCAGCGGGATCCGCTGAGGGGCCCACCAGCACAAAGTAGTTGTACATAAAGGACAGCCGCGCCGTGTCATAGCCCTCCAGCACCTTGGCGAACCCGGCCTCCACAAACGCCTCCTCCTGGGACTTGCTGTGCACCAGGATCAGATCCGCGTTGCCGTACTGGGCGGCGGCGATGGCCTTGCCGGTTCCGGCGGAGGCGACCTCCACCGTATAGCCGTATTTCTCCTCAAACTTGGGCAGCAGGTAGCCCAGCAGCCCGCTGTCGTTGACGGAGGTGGTGGTGGACAGGCGGATGGTGCGGGTGGCGTCCTCCGCCTGGGGGATCTGGGCGGTGGACACCGGCCGGTCGTCTTTCAGATAGAACAGGTACTCGCCGTAGTCCGCGTAGCCGTAGTCCCGGATCAGCGCGGTTCCCTCCTCGCTGAGCATCCAGTCGATCAGCGCCTTGGCCCCCACGGTGTTGATGGCCACGCCGCTCACAGCGTTGCCGTCCGCGTCGGTGAATGGGGCGGCCTCATCCACCGCCAGGAGGGAGTAGGTGTTGATCATGCTGTCGTCCTGCTCATACAAAATGGTCAGGCCGATCCCGGCCTCCGGCGTACCGGTGGGTTCCGTCTCGATGACAGGCGCGGTTACCTCTGCCGACGGCACATGGGATGGCTCCGAGGGCGGCGTCTGGGCGCAGCCGGTAACGGCCAGCAGCAGGAGCAGAGCCAGGGCCAGAGAAGTTACCTTCTGTTTCATTGTCTTTTTCCTCTTATCCTCATCGTGTATTTTGGAGCGTTTATCCCCCGCTGCAAAGGGGGAAAAAGCAGATCTCGCAGTCTTTTGGAATGGGTTCCCGGCTGTTGGGGCGGTCTACCCGCACGCCGTCCAGCGTGATGGTGCACCGGCGGGCGGCTTTGGCCGCGGACGTTCCATGGCGGGCCGCGATGTCCCGCAGCACGGCGTGCATGGACTCCCCGCCGCTCTCCTCCTCCCTCAGGCCGGTGAGATCCCGGAGTTCCCCATAGTAGATCAGCTTTGCCATGGTCACACCGCCCCTTCTATGCCCAGCCTGCGCAGCTTTTGGGGGGTGGGCACGCCGTTGGCGTCCCAGCCCCGAACCTTGTAGTACCGGGGGAGCATCTTGTCCAGGGGGACGATGGTCTTGGGATCATCCGCCTGCTGGGGCACCTTGGTGAGCCGGTCGGGCAGGGAATCGTCCTTGGCGGTGAGCCCCTCCCGGAGGTTGAACAGCCGCTCTGTGTTGTAGCCCCGCTCTCCCGCCTGCATCAGCTTCCCCGTGGTCATCTTGAGGCCCGTGACGTGCTTGAGCACCTCCGCGTGGGGCATCAGGTACATGGTGTTGAACGGGATCAGCCCCGGAAGCAGATTCCACATGGGGCGGAGCAAAAACCGCGCCGAGGCGAGGGCCCCGTTGGCAAACCGCGTGATGGGGTGGGTGGGCCCCAGGCGGAAGAAAAAGGCCGGGATCACCGCCTGGGCGGTGAACAGGCAAAAGCCGCCGGCGGAGATGGCCTCCATCATGTTCTGGAACATGACCGTCAGCTCCGCCTTTCCCTTGGGGCTGTTTTTGTCCACGGACAGCACGCCCACCGACTCGATCAGCGCCAGGTACCCGCCGTTCAGGTGGCAGCCGCCCCGGTTGGCGGTGGCATAGCCCAGGCCCATGCCCACAGACTGCCTCGGTTCGTAGGAGGCCATCTCCAGCCCCTTGGCGTGGATGGCAAACTCTTTGCCGCCATATTTTTCAGACAGCCACTTGCTGCCGTTGGCCAGCTCGGAATAGATCCCCTCCCGGCGGGCGATCTTGCCGATCACGTCCTTGATGTTGTCGATGTCCCCAAAGTGCAGGCCGAAGTCCGCCATCCCCTTCTCCTGGAGCTCCATGGCGAAGGCGATGGTGCCCGCCAGGGAGATGGTGTCCATCCCCAAAATGTCGGCCTGGTAGTTGATCTCGTTGATCCACTCCAGGTTGTTGTTCTCGATGTTGGCCCCGAACAGGCCCACGGTCTCATACTCCGGGCCCTTGACCTCCTTGCCGCCCACCTTCACCCGCCGCTCGCAGCGGATGGGGCAGCTGACGCAGCCGCTGTTCCGGGTCAGATGCGTGTCCGCCAGGGTCTCGCCGCTGATGTCCCGGAACTTCTCATAGCGGCCCTTGGCAAAGTTGCGGGTGGGCAGGGCCCCGGAGGCGTTGGCGCTGCTCACCAGCCCCGCCGAGCCGTACCGGGGCAGGGCCTCGCCGGTCATGGGGTGGTTCTGCAAAAATTTTACCCACTTGGCCACGTACTTGTCCAGCGCCGTCTTGTTTTCCACCGGGGCGGTCTTGGTGCCGAAGGCCACCAGACCCTTCAGGTTCTTGGAGCCCAGCACCGCTCCCGCGCCGCACCGCCCGGCCATGCGTTCGCCGGACATGGCCCCGGCGTACCGCACCAGGTTCTCTCCTGCCGGGCCGATGACCAGCTTGCCCCAGTGCTTGTCAAACTGCTCCTGGACTTTCTCCGCGTCCATTCCGGCAAAGGCGGAGGCGTCCCGGATGGCGATATGGCCGTCCAGGATCTCCACATAGGACAGCCGCTCCGCTTTTCCCGTGAGGATGAGGCCGTCGAACCCCGCCCGCCGGAGCATCACGCCGAACTGCCCGCCGCAGTTGGATGAGGCCACACCGCCGGTGAGCACATTCTTGAAGGACAGGTTGAACCGGCTGGAGGAGGGCGCACCCGTGCCGTTGGCGGGGCCGGTGTTGATGATGAGCACGCTCTCCGGTGCCAAAGCGTCCGTCCCCTTGGGCATCAGGTCATAGAGCAGCTTCCCGCCCAGAATCTTTCCGCCTATGTACTGTTCAAAAAGCCGCTCTGAGATGGGATAGGGGGACACCTCCCCGGTGGTCAGGTCAATCCGGGCGTAAACTGGCAGGTTCATTCACTCACCGGCTTTCTCATTGTGATGGCGTGGAGGGGACAGATCCCGGCGCACATCCCGCAGCCCACGCAGGCGTCCGGCTGGGACAGCTGGACGAACACACGCAGATCCCCTGGACGGGTGGGCAGAGAGATGGCCAGGCAGTCCTTCCCGCAGATGTCCACGCACATGGAGCAGGCGCTGCACTGCTTGGTGTCTATCTCCGGGCGGGGCCACTGGTTCTTTGGCACCCGCTCCACGACCTCGCCCGCCGGGCTGCTGACAGCGCCCCTCGGGCAGACCCGCCCGCAGACGCCGCACTCCACGCATCGCTGGGCCAGGATGGTGTGCCGTTCCTTCAACTCCCCTGTGATGGCCTGTACAGGGCAGCTTTTCGCGCAAAGGGTGCAGCCAATGCAGGCCTCGGAAATCGAATATGCCATGGGCTTCCCTCCTCCGTTTTTCTGTTTTGACAATATCCCACATACTGTAAATTGTAGTGCGGTTGTGCTGGAATGTCAATAGATAGTCCGTCTTTTCCCATGAAGTTATGCACCTTTCCCAAAAAGCGGCAGGCCCTGAAGCACGGCGCCAGCTCTCCATGCGTCTCCAAGCCCCGTTTCGCGGATCCTCGAAGCCGCAGCGCATCAGGGGCTTGCCGGTCTGCCGCGCACCGAGTGGGCACAGGCTGTCGCGGATCTGATTTTTAAGTTGAAAACAGGCCGGCTATGTGCTATGATTAGAGCTGATAGGGACTATTTTATGGAAATACCTGACCGCTTTTGTGTGATCAAAGATGCCGCTTATCAATGCAAGGGGTACCTTTATGGCAATATCAGAGCGGTTTAAGGTGTTGTGTGCACGCTCCAGTATCAGTGCCGCGGAATTGCCCCGGCGCATGGGGACAACACCGCAAAATTTCAACTCAAAATAAAGCAGGAAAGCTTTACAGGTTCCGATTTGGAGCATCCCGCGGAAACCGTCGGATGTTCTTTTGAGCGCCAGTTTATCCTCCCAGACGGGGATAAGGGTTTAACGGGAGGATTTGTGTATGGATCGGCCGCGTTTTAAGGATAGTGATCGTAACCGGGATGTCATTTCCCTGTTCTCCGGGGCCATGGGGCTTGATATCGGCCTTGAAAAAGCCGGGCTGAATGTTGTGATTGGCCAGGACTTCGACCCCGTCTGTGTCGCCACCATGCGGGCCAATGGGCATCAGGTCTTGGGCGGGGACATCCGGGGCATCCACCCGGCTGACCTGCTGGAGCAGGTTGGGATGACGCCGGGGGAGCCGTTCCTTATTTGCGGCGGCCCTCCCTGCCAGCCCTTCTCTACCGCGGGAAAGCGGCTGGGCATCAATGACCCGCGGGGCAGCCTGTTTATGGATTTTATCCGGATGATCGATTATATCCGCCCCCGTTTTTTCATCATGGAAAATGTGAAGGGGATCCTGTCGGCCCCATTAAAGCACGTCCCAATTGCGAAACGCGATAAGGACGACCCGGAGCAGCAGCCGGGGACGGTATTGGACGTGATCCTGTCCGAGTTCCATAAGCTGGGCTACAAAACGGTTTATGGCATTTTAGATGCCGTAAATTACGGCGTCCCCCAGTTCCGGGAGCGGTTTGTCCTGATTGGGAGCCGGGATGGGGAGGACATCTTCCTCCCCTTCCCAACCCATTTCCAGACGCACCAGGAGCCCGCCTACCGCTGGCGGACGCTGCAGGACTCCATCCAGGATTTGGAGCATGACTGCGGGGAATGTGCGGCATTCAGCAGGGAGCGCCTGGAATTCCTCCGCCTTGTCCCGGAGGGCGGGAATTGGCGCGACCTCCCCGATGATGTGAAACAGGAGGCCATGGGCGGGGCCTACCGATCCGGCGGCGGCAAGGTGGGCTTTTACCGCCGCCTGTCCTATCGCCAGCCATCCCCGACGCTGGTGACTTCCCCGGTGCAAAAGGCAACCATGATGTGCCACCCCACGCAGGATCGGCCGCTGAGCATCCGGGAATATGCCCGCATTCAGCAGTTCCCCGGTGATTGGATTTTCATGGGGACAGGCTCGGCAAAATACCGTCAGATCGGCAACGCCGTCCCCGTGGGCCTTGCGCAGGCCCTTGGACGGGCTGTGCTCTCCGTCGCCGACCATACGTCCTCCATCCAGACCAAACGGTTCCGGGGGACAGACGTCCACCAGAAGCTAAAACAGGCCATTGAAATCGGGGGCAGCTGTTATGTCCATCAGTGAAGGCTCTCCTGAGCCGGCTGGTTCAGGAGTCCACAATAGAGTTTCGCTTTAAAATAGGAGCAATTCTATGGAGAGGAGCAATTTTATGGAAGGGGTGCTGCTTTCAATAAACCGTGAGGAAAAGTGGGGGCGGGTCGATACCAGAAATGACGGCATCGGCATACTGACCATCTATTTCCAGACGGTAACCGACGCCATACAGCCCAACTGCACCGTTGAATTCCAGCTCAAAACCAGCAAGGCCGGCAAACGCTATGCGAAATTTACGGCGGTGGCGGATCGGAACCAGGCGCTGTTTAATACGGAGGATCGGGCGCAGTGGTACGTCTGGGGCGAAGATGTGGAGGGCGATTTTATTGCGCAGATTGTCCCGAAATTGGGCATTGATCTGCGGATCAACCCCGAAAAGGCCCAGGAGCCTTGGGCGATTGATTTGTATGACTTTACCCATCAGCGTTACGCGGATTTGAAAGCGCAGAATACGCCCTTTTTCACCGCCGGGAAATACCGGTATTACGGGGTTCCCTACGACCCGACCTATACCGTGACCTTTAACAAAAAGGATTACGAACGCTATAAAATGGAGCACCCGGACTGTGATATCTATTTCTGGGTACATTGGCGGCAGCTGGAGTATAAAACCATGAGGGTCAATCCGTTATACGGGGTCTGGCGGGCGCCGTTCTCAAGGCTGGCGGAAAAAATCGAGGCGGGGGAGGTGCCCCTGCACCAGTACCAGTACAGGGTAAATGATGACCATAACGCCAAGGAAAGCTATCTATTCAATTTAGCCGACGCCGCCGTCTTTGAGCGGCTGGTTTGAACGGGCCCCGCTGATCGGAGAAATGGCGCATATCTGTTCCAGGCTGACAGATATGCGCCGTTTTTGCGGCTGTCCAGGCGCCTGACTGTGCCCCAGAGATCCGCCCTATCTTGCCGCTCCCATTCCCTTTTCCATCTTCGCGCCGTGTTCTGTCAAATTACTCGGCCGCCCGGCTTTTGGCGGCCAGCAGGCTGATCGCGAGGATGGGATGAAAATAATCCGTGATCTCGCCCAGCCGCTCCTCGGAAACCATATTGGTAAACGCCGCGGAGAAGGAGACCCCCATCAGCATATAGTTCAGCGTGACGCCGGACAGGATCTTCGTGTTGATGAGCCAGCCCAACCCCGTCGTCAGCGTGATCCCGGCCAGCAAAACGGCCAGCGTCCACGCCCGCCCCTTTGTCCGCTTCAGCAGGCACCCGGCGGGGAATCCCGCCATCAGCCCGATCCCCACCGGCAGGAGGATCATCACGGGGATCATGTACAGCGGGACGGCCCCGCCCGACACGGAGCTGGAGAGGATGGAATTGACCGTGAAAAACACGACGATGGCCACCACATCGTCCAGCACCGCCATGGGCAGCAGCGTGTCCGTGACGGGGCCCCTGGCGTGGAATTCGCTTACGATGGACAGCGCCGGCGCCGGCGCGGTGGCCAGCGCGATGCCGCCGAACACAAAGGCCAGATAAACCGGCAGCTCCGCCAGCCAAAACGCGGCCCCAAAGACAAGGGTGACAAAGGCAAAGGTGCCCAAGGACTGGGTCAGGGTGGTGACAACCAGCCCCTTGCCATAGCGTTTGAGCTTGCCCCACACCAGCTCCGTCCCCAGCATCAGGCCGAAGGCGCACTGCATCCACATGATAACGGTCTGATACCACGCCGCGTCCAGCACAGGCTGGGGCAGCAGGCCAACCGCGTGGGGGCCGAAGATCATGCCCACCATCAGCCAGCCCAGAATGGACGGCAGCTTGACCTTGGAGATCAACCTGCCGGCCAGCGCCGCCAGCGCCAGTACCACGAGCCATTGAACGAACTGCATCATATCTCTGTCCCCCTGAAACCAAGTTAGATTAGCAGTATAGTACCGCAGCAGATTGACAATGTATTATAAAAATGATATATATGTTATAAAAAGAGGGGTAATGTGGTGGACACAGATACCCTGGCCTCCTGGTGCCTCAGCCTCGCCAGGGCCCGCTCCGCCGGCGCCCGGCAGGCCAGGGCCAATACGGCTCAGCTGATGGGCTGCGGCGAGGGTGAGCTGAGCAGAATGATCGGCGCCTTCTTCGCGGCGTGGAGGAATTCTACGGGTAATCGAATGGCCGGGGGCCGCGCTGTCGTTTCCCGGCCTACTTTGCCGGATCCACCGGCGGAACAGGAGGACAGGCATGGATTTGGAGCAGATCAGGCAGCTTATTCTGGAGATGGGCGCGTACCGGGCCGGGGTGGTGGCGGTGGAGGACATCGACTTTCAGCCCGACTTCCGCAAGCTGTGCGAGAACAACGTCTGCGGGATGTACGGCCGCAGCTGGATGTGCCCGCCCCTGGTGGGGGAGGTGGATGAGCTCATCGCCAGCCTCAAGCGATGGAAGTGGGCGGTGGTCTACCAGACGGTAGACGCCCTGGAGGACAGCTACGACTTCGAGGCCATGATGGCCGCTGGAACGAAGATGAACCGGCTCACCGCCCGGATCCGCCGGGAGCTGACCCGGCGGGGCGTCGCCCCGACCCTGATGCTGGGGGCGGGCGGGTGCCGGGTGTGCCAGCGGTGCGCCAAGCTGGACGGCCAGCCCTGCCGGAGCCCAGAGGAGGCCATCCCCAGCCTGGAGGCGTATGGGATCAACGTATCCGCCCTGGCCCCCCGGGCCGGAATGAAGTACATCAACGGCCCCGACACGGTGACCTATTTTGGCACGGTGTTTTTGGAGGAAGGGACCGCGCCATACTCACGCTGACCCTTTTGCCGGAGGGCGGCGATCCCGCCCACCTTCTGTTGATGATGGGGCCGGCCCGATTTGATCCGGCTGCCGCCTGAATAACCCGCAAAGCACAAGCACCGGAATACTTCAAAAGACATCGGGCAGAAAGGTATCCTTTCTGCCCGATGTCTTTTTGCGGCGCCGCGCACGGCGCTGTGGCGGAGCGGCTCAGCGGTAGTCCTTGCGGGTGTTCAGGAACTTTTTCTCCTCCTGGGGCAGATCCAGGCCCAGGGTGCCGCCGGGGTTCATCATGCCGTCGGGGTCGAAGTAGTGCTTCAGCACCTTCACCGCGCCGTACTCCTTCTCGCCCAGGTAGCCCTCCAGCCAGGGGGCGAACATCTTGCCGATGCCGTGGTGGTGGCTGACGGCCGCCCCGGAGCGCTGGATGGCGTCCAGGATGGTGGTGTGGTAGCGCTTGAACTCCGCCGCGTCGTTCATTTTGGTGATGAAAATAAAATACAGGTTGGCCCCCTGGGGGTAGCAGTGGGACATATGGGTGGTGACCACCGTATTGGGCAGGGCGTGGCACACCGCCCGCACGTCCCGGTGCACCTGGGCCATATTCGACCAGTTCACGGTGCACTCCAGGGTGTCGGTGATGACGCTGAAGTCCATCAGGGTGTCCCGGAGATAGGGGTCGTTGAAGCGGCCCTTCTCCCAGCTCCGGGTGACGTAGCCCGTCATGGGCATGGCCCCATGCTTCCGGGCGATGCGGCCGATGTTCTTGGCCACGTTTTTGGAGAAGCCCTTCTCCCCGTCGGTGAAGCCCAGGAACATACACCGCTCCATGTCCTTGTAGCCCAGCTTATCCATCAGCGGGGCCAGGGGGGTGTCGTCCACGTTGTACAGGCGGAGCATCAGGTGGGTCTCCTCCGGGTCGGACAGGCGGAACACGGAGGAGTACCCGCACTCGCACTGCATCATCTCCCGGGCGGCCTTCATGGCGATGTCCCAGTTTTTGAACATATAGGAGAAGCGCTTCCGGTTCTCCGGCATCCAGCGGAATACCTTCAGGGTCACCTCGGTGAGCACGCCGAAGGCGCCCTCGGAGCCCAGCATGATCTGCTTCATGCTGGGGCCGGTGGCCTCCCGGGGGTAAGGGCTGGTGACGATGCGCCCGATGGGGGTGGCGTATTTCTGGGCCAGCACGATGTCCTCAATGGTGCCGTAGTAGGTGCTGTTCTGTCCGGCCCCCCGGGTCACCACCCAGCCGCCCACGCTGCTGTACTCGAAGGACTGGGGGAAATGGCCGCAGGTGTAGGCCCGCTTGGCCCCGAAGCGGTTGGGCGCGTCCTGGAGGGCCTTCTCCAGATCCGGCCCGGAGATGCCCGCCTGGACGGTGACGGTCTGATCCGTCTCGTTGAAGCTGAGCACCTTGTTGAACCGCTTGCGCATATCCAGGGAGATGCCGCCCTTCACACACTCCACCCCCCGGGTGACGCTGCTGCCGCCGCCGTAGACGTACAGGGGGATCTTGTGCCGGACGGCGTAGTCCACCAGCCGCTCCACCTGCTCGGCGGTGTCCGGGTAGACCACCACATCGGGGACGTTCTCAATCTGCTTGTGGCGCAGCCGCAGCAGGTCGTAGCCCGTGCAGCCGTAGGCCACCGCCAGCCGGGGGTAGTCCTCGGTGGTGACGAAGTCCGCCCCCACGATCTCCTTCAGCGCCGTCACGTGCTCCGGGGCGATTTTGGAGGGGCAGCCCGACAGATCCACCGGATCGAAGCCGATGTCGTCGGTGTAGTCCCGGAAGTCGTCGTCCGTCATTTGGAACGACTCCTTCATCAGCTTGTAGAGGGACTCCTTGGGGTGCTTGAAGAACTTGGGGTCGCCCCAGCGGAAAATGGAGCGGTAGCTCCCCTCCGGTGCGGGGGTCTCCAGCCAGTTGGGCCGAAAGCCCTTGTAAGGTTTGCTGCTCACAGCACATCGCTCCTTTTCGTAATCTCAGAAATTCTGCGGTACAGCGGCTCCAGCCGGGGATACAGCCGGGCGTAGACGCCGCGGTACAGCTGCGCGTAAAGTTTGTGCCGGTCGGGGTCGGGGCGGAACACGTCCCCCTCGTGCACCATGCTGCGGATGGCCTCGTCGTAATCGTGAAAAACCCCCTGGGCCAGGAAGGCGGCCATGGCCGCCCCCACGGCGCTGACCTCGTGGGTCTGGGTGCGCTTGACGGGCAGGCCAAATAGATCGGACAGGATCTGGCAGGCCACATTGCTGCGGGCGCCGCCCCCGCCCACATAGATCTCCTCCACCCGGATCCCGGCCCGCTTCTCCATGCGCTTCAGCGAGTCGTAGAGCTCGAAGGCGATGCCCTCCAAAATGGCCCGGTAGAGGTGGTAGCGGGTGTGGTGGTCGGTGAGGCCCACGATGGCCCCCCGGGCGGCGGGGGTGGTGATCCCCGGCGTCCAGTAGGGCTGGAGCAGCAGCCCCCCGCACCCCGGCGGTATATCCGCGATGTACCGATCCAGCAGCTCCTCCGGGGGGCAGCCCAGCTCCTTTGCCTGGGCCAGATCCTTGGCGCAGAACTCCCGCAGGAACCAGGACACCAGCCAGAAGCCCCGGTACAGCTCGATCTCGGGGTTGTACAGGTGGTTGGGCACCGCCGGATAGGCGGGCATAAAGGGCTGGGGCTCCACGTAGCGCTCCAGGGCCAGCTGGATGGTGGCGGTGGTGTCCAGGGAGATGGCCGCCTTGTGGGGCTGAATGACGGACAGGCCCAGGGTCTCGCAGCCCTTGTCCGAGCCGGTGGCGATGAGGGGCAGGCCCTCCGGCACGCCGGAGGCGGCGGAAAAGGCTTCCGTGGTGCAGCCGATGGTCTGGCCGGTCGGCAGCAGCCGGCACAGCTTTTCCTGGGGGATGTTGTAGATGCACCGGGTCAGGGCGGAGGAGCCCTGCCACCGCCGCCTCTTGTAGTCAAAGGGCATATGCCCGATCATGTTGGCCTGGGAATCCGCCAGAACGCCCGTCACCTTATAGTTCAAATAGGTGGGCAGCATGACGTATTTTGCCGTTTTGGCCCAGACCTCGGGCTGGTGCTGCCGGATCCAGTTGCAGGCGGAGGCCTGATAGATATTCTTTGAGGCCCCGTCCATCCCCGCCGCCTTGAACATCAGCTTTTTGTGCGGGGGGAAGGGATTGTCGAAGTCCGCCTGCCGCTTGTCCAGCCATAAGATGATGTCCCGGAGGGGCCGGTTGTCCCCGTCCAGGCACAGCACCGTGTCCCGGATGGCGGTGACCGCCACGGCGGCGATCTCCCCCAGCAGCTCCTTGCCGCGCCGGCAGACGGCCCGCCCCGCCTCGCAGATCCGGTCGTAGTAGAAGTCCGGATCCTGCTCCGCCCAGCCCGGGTTCCGGGAGTGGTAGGGCGGATCGTGCTTGACCTGGCAGAGATCCGCGAAGCTGCCGTCCGGCCGCACCAGCAGGCACCGGGTGCTCTGGGTGCCCACGTCGAAGGTGAGGATCAACGGTGTTTTCATACGCCGCCCCCCTATCCGCCCGCCGGCCGGAGCAGGCCGCTGGCGGCCACCAGATCCACGCCCAGCCCCAGCACGTTTTTCAGGATCACGCCGCCGATATCCACGGGCTGATCCACCGTCACGGCGTTGATGGCCTCCATCACGGGGAAGATCTGTCCCTTGGGGATCTCCGCCGACAGCCGCACCGGCAGCACCGGCACGTCTGGAAAGGCGGTGCGCACCGTGGTGCACAGGGTGCGCATGGGGGCGGTGAGCTCCGACCGGGCGAAATCCGCCCCCCGCTTGCAGCCGTTGCCCGTCACCTGGAGGGTGCCCCCCTTACCCTCCACCTGGAGGGTACAGCCCCGGGGGCATACGATGCAAACCAGCTCACTCATGGCCCGTCACCTCGATATCCAGCTCTATTTTGGAGTGTTCGCTCAGCTCAAATTGAGAGAAGTCCATGTCCAGCCGCTCCATCTCCGGCGGGCGCAGGAAGGGGTAACGCTTGGAGAATACCTCCCGCCCGTCCACCCGCAGCCGCAGGACGCACCGATCCAGCACCTCCCGGCTCCGGAAGTACAGGGTGGTCTTGCTGTTGTCCCGGTTCAGATCCAGCCGCTGGGGGACGGCGTAGAGCAGCGCCGGGGAGGCGTGCAGCTCCACCTCCCGCCGGGGGGCGGGGGCGTAGCGGGCGGCGGCGCGTCCGGCCAGCTCCCCGCTCTCGGACACGTAGTCCACCAGATCGTTGACGTGCAGGGCGTTGCCGCAGGAGAACACACCGTCCACGCTGGTCATGAGCTGGCCGTCGCATACCGGGCCCTTGGTCTTGGGATCCAGCTCCACCCCCAGGGACTGGGCCAGCTCGTTTTCCGGGATCAGGCCCACCGACAAAATCAGCCCGTCGCACTCCACGATCTCCTCCGTGCCGGGGATGGGCCGCATCCGCTCGTCCACCTGGGCCACCTCCACCGCCGTCAGCCGATCCTCCCCCAGCACCCGGGTCACGGTATGGGACAGGTGCAGGGGAATGTCGTAGTCCCGCAGGCACTGGTGGATGTTCCGGGTCAGCCCGGAGGGGGTGGGCTTGGCCTCGTACACCCCCAGCACCTTGGCTCCCTCCAGCGTCAGGCGGCGGGCCATAATGAGCCCGATGTCCCCGCTGCCCAGGATGACGCATTTTTTGGTGGGAAGCTGGCCCAGCAGGTTGGTGAAATGCTGGGCGGTGCCGGCGGTGAATACCCCGGCGGGGCGGGTGCCGTGTATGCTCACCTGCTTGGCCGTCCGCTCCCGGCAGCCGGTGGCCAGCACCAGGGTGCGGGTCAGGATGGTCTCCACCCCCGCCCGGTTTACCACCGTGACGGCAAAGCCGCCCGACCTCCGCTCCAGCCGGGTGACGAAGGTGAGGGTGGATGTGTCGATGTCCCCCCGCTCCACCTGGTCGATGAACCGCTGGGCGTACTCCGGGCCGGTGAGCTTCTCCTGGAACCGCACCAGGCCGAAGCCGTCGTGGATGCACTGCTTTAAGATGCCCCCTAAGCGGGCCTCCCGCTCGATGAGCAGGGTTTTCGCGCCGTTTTCCCGGGCGGACAGCGCCGCCGCCAGTCCGGCGGGGCCGCCGCCGATCACCACGGTATCGTATTCACGCATGGCCGCTCCCCCCCTCACTTTGTCCGCCCGAAGGTGATGTCGGCCTCCGGGGCGGATTTTTTCACCTCGTCCAGCGGGACGTTCAAAAACTCCGCGATGATCTTTGCCACCAGCGGCGAGCAGAAGCCCCCCTGGCACCGGCCCATCCCGGGGCGCACCCGCTTCTTCACCCCGTCCACCGTGGGCACGCAGATGGGGGCGCGCAGGGCGTCCAGAATCTCGCCCCGGCTGATCTCCTCGCAGCGGCACACGATGACGCCGTAGTCCGGGTTTTGGCGGATCAGCTCCGCCCGCTCCTCGTCCGGCATCTCCCGCAGGACGGGCACGCCATGGCGGATGGGGGAATAGCTCTCGTTTGGCACTACGGTTTTCTTTTTCCGCAGCTCCTCCACCGCCATCTTCTCAATGTCCAGCGCCACCGCCGGGGCGGTGGTCAGGCCGGGGGACTGGATGCCGGCGCAGTGGATGATATTGCTGGTTTTCCGCCCCTTCTCGATGATGAAGTCCTCCTCAAAGGTGGGGGCCCGCACCCCGGTGAAGTAGGTGATGATGTCCCCCCGGTTCAGGGAGGGCATGGTCTTCTCCTGTTTGTTAAATACGGTATCGATGCTCTGGGGGCGGGTGGCCGTGTTCTCCTTTTCATAGGTCTCCACCGCGTCGGGGCCCACCAGCAGGTTGTCATGGGCCGTATGGATAATGCCGCCGCCCTTGGAGTGGCCCCTGGGCTGGAACAGCTCCATGATGGAGGCGATGGAGGAAAATCGTGCCCCGGCCTTCTGATCCAGAATGGAGTTGGTGCCCCGGCGGGGGTGGATGGAGAAGAACCGATCCCCCGCCATCCGGGCCACGTCCTCGGCGAACACCCCGGCGGCGTTGATCACCAGGGCCGGATAGATTGTCCCCCGGTTGGTATGTACGCTCTTGATTTCGCTGTCCACCACCTCCATGGACAGCACCGCCGTGTTCAGACACACCTGGGCGCCGTTGCGCACCGCGTTCTCCCCGTAGGCGATGGTCAGCCCGTAGGGGCACACGCAGCCGGAGGAGGGGTTTGACACCGCGAATTTGAAGTCCTGATTCAGGTTGGGCTCCCGCCGCTTCAGCTCCGCGCCGGAGATGACCCGGGTATCCTCAATGCCGTCATGCTTCCTGCGCCAGAGGCAGTACAGGGCAATGAAGGGCTTCAGCCAGCCCTTATCGAAGCAGACGTACTGCCCCACCCGGCGGAAGGGCACGTCCAGCTCCCGGCACACCTGGCCGTACATGGCGTTGCCCTTCCGGATGTAGTGGTGCTTCAGGGAGCCCTTGGACAGATCCACCCCTGGGTGCACCTCCCCGTCGTTCCGGCCCGACGCCTGGAGGGCCAGGTCGCACTCCTTCTCCACCAGCAGGATGTCCAGCTTCCACTTGGACAGCTCCCGGGCGATGGACGCGCCGGAGATGCCCCCGCCGATGATGAGCACGTCGGGCCGCCGCCCCTCCAACGCGTTGTCCCGGAGGGAGGGCAGGCGCATTTTTGGGGGCGCCGCCTCGTCGCAGACAATGTCGTTTACCACATGGACGGTGCTGTATTTTTCCGCCGCCAGCTGGCAGGCCTCCACCACCTCGGCCCAGGTGGGCAGCCGTCCCGTCAGTACCACGCACCCGTCCGACAGGGCGGCGCGCACCGCGCCGCCGAACCGCCCGGACAGCCGTTTGTTGATTCTCCGCAGATCCATAGTGATGCTTCCCTTCGCTTAAAACAAGTCGGTCAACCGACTTACTCTATGCCGAAATTATAGCCATGGATTCTTGCTTGTCAACCCATATTTTTACGAAAGAGCCAAAAGAAAAGCGTATGTGGACAGACCCCGGTATCAATGCTATAATGATTCCACCAAATTATGCTGTGCCGGGAGGTTTTTATGGCTGCACCGAGAAAAGACGACGTGAAATCAGCGATATTGGAGGCGGCTCAGATCCTGCTGGAGACCGGAACCTGGGGGGACATCTCCCTGGCGGACATCGCGAAGCAGTCCGGCGTGTCTAAGGGGACGCTGTATTACCACTACAAGACCAAGGGCGAGATCCTGTTTGATATCGCCGACCATTATCTCAGCCAGCAGTGGGACGACTTCATCCGCTGGACGGAGAACAAGGAAAAGGACACCTCCCTCCAGCGGCTGGTGAAGTACGTGGTGGAGCGGGACATCGCCTCGGCGGGGCTGCGGATGCATCTTTTGTGCGAGGCTCAGGCGGGGGACGAGGTTCTGCGGGAAAAGCTGGTGCGCCGCTACGGGGAATTCCAGCGGCTCATCAGTGAAAAAATCGCCCAGCGCACCCACCTGTCCGCGGACTTTCTCACCTGGCTGCTTCTGCTGGTGTCCGACGGCATCATCGTCCAGGCGGCCATCCAAAACAGCGCGTTCGACGCCCAGGCCTTCATCGCCCAGGGCGCCCAGTATCTGACCCGGCTGGGAGAGCTGGGAGCGCCAGACCGCTGAGCGCCCGCAGGCGCAAAAAAGCCTGAATGGGCGGGGCAGCACCGCGGCGGGGATAGACGGCTCTGTTTTGGGGCACGTTAACTCCGCGAGGTGATCAAAAATGGATTCTATCTGGGCAAAGACCGCCCAGCTGCCCCAGTTCCGTCCGTTGGAGGGAGATCTGCGCACCGGCGTGCTCATCGTGGGGGGCGGGCTGGCGGGGCTGCTGTGCGCCCACCGGCTGGCCCAGGCGGGGGTGGACTACGCCCTGGTGGAGGCGGATCGGATCTGCTGCGGCGCCACCAAGGGCATGACGGCCAAGCTCACCGTCCAGCACGGCCTGATCTATCACAAGCTGATCCGGCAGTTCGGGGAGGAGCGGGCCCGCCTCTATCTGGAGGCAAACCGGACGGCGCTGGAGGACTACCGGGCCCTGTGCCAAACCATCGACTGCGGCTTTGTGGAGGAGGACAATTTTGTCTACTCCACGGACAGCCGGGACAAGCTGGAGCGGGAGCTGGCCGCCCTGGACAGGCTGGGCCTTGCCGTCCGGCTGGTGGACGAGACGCCCCTGCCCTTCCCGGTGGCGGGGGCGGTGTGCGTGCCCCGGCAGGCCCAGTTCCACCCCCTGCAGTTTGCCGCCGCCATCGCTCAGCCCCTGCGGATTTTCGAGGACACCAAAGTGCTGGAGCTGGCGCCGGGGCGGGCGGTGACCAATCGGGGGACAATCGCGGCGGAGCAGGTGATCATCGCCACCCACTTCCCCATCCTCAACAAGCACGGCGGGTACTTTCTCAAGCTGTACCAGCACCGCTCCTATCTGCTGGCCCTGGAGAACGCCCCGGACTTGGGCGGTATGTATGTGGACGAGTCGGAGACGGGGCTCACCTTCCGGAACGCGGAGGGCCTGCTCCTGCTGGGCGGCGGAGGGCACCGCACGGGGAAACCCGGAGGCGGCTGGCGGGAGCTGGAGGCGTTCGCCCGCCGCCATTACCCCCAGGCCCGGGAGACCGCCCGCTGGGCCGCCCAGGACTGCATGACCCTGGACGGCGCGCCCTACGTGGGGCGGTACGGGGCCCGCACGCCCGATCTGTACGTGGCCACTGGCTTCAACAAGTGGGGCACCACCTCCGCCATGGCCGCCGCCGGGGTGCTGGCGGATCTGGTGTGCGGGAAGGAAAACCCCTATACAGAGCTGTTCTCGCCCAGCCGCAGCGCCCTGCGGCCCCAGCTGGCCGTCAACGGGTGGGAGGCCGCCCTGAACCTGCTGCGGCCCACCGCCCCCCGCTGCCCCCACCTGGGCTGCGCCCTGCGCTACAACGCCGCGGAGCGCTCCTGGGACTGCCCCTGCCACGGCTCCCGCTTCGGGGAGGACGGGACGCTGCTGAACAACCCCGCCACCGACGACAAGAAGGGGCTGTGACAGGCCGGCCAGGGGCTCCGCTTCTGCGGGTCACCCCCGGCAGGCACGACGAAAACCGCGCAAGGGACAAGGCGTCCCTCGCGCGGTTTGTTTGTCAGACCTGCCGCTTCTCCGCCCGGAGCACAATGTCCTCCCGCTCCACAGCCAGGCACAGGGTGTCCCCCGCCGTCAGCTGCTGGGAGAGGAGCAGATCGGCGGCGGGCTCCTCCACCCGGCGGCGGACGGCCCGGCGGATGGGCCGGGCTCCCTGCTCCGTCTCCGTCCCCGGATCGGCCAGCAGGGTGACCGCCTCCCACCGGGCGTCCAGATCCACCCCCAGGCCGGACAGCCGCTCCCGCACGCCCCCCAGCATCCGCAGGGCGATGCGCTCCAGATCCCGGCGCTCCAGCCGGTCGAACAGGATCACCTCGTCCAGCCGGTTGAGAAACTCCGGCTTGAACCTGCCCTTCAGCTCCGCCAGCACCGCCTCCCTCCGCTTATCGTCGGAGTTCCCCCCGGCAAAGCCCAGGGGAGGCGACTTGCTCACCAGCTTCTGGGCCCCCACATTGGAGGTGAGCACCACCACCGTGTTGCGGAAGTCCGCCTTCCGGCCCTGGCCGTCGGTGAGCTGGCCGTCCTCCATCACCTGGAGGAGGATGTTCTGCATATCGTCGTGGGCCTTCTCGATCTCGTCGAACAGCACCACCGACCAGGGGCGGCGGCGCACCTGCTCGGTGAGCTGGCCCCCCTCCTCGTGGCCTACATAGCCCGGGGGGGAGCCCACCAGCCGGGAGGCGGCGTGCTTCTCCATATACTCCGACATATCAAAGCGGATCAGGGCCTCCTCGCTGCCAAAGAGGGCGGCGGCCAGGGCGCGGCACAGCTCCGTCTTGCCCACCCCGGTGGGGCCCAGAAAGAGGAACACCCCGATGGGCCGATTGGGCTCCTTCAGCCCCACCCGCCCCCGGCGGATGGCGGCGGCCACGGCGGACACCGCTCTGTCCTGCCCCACCACCCGGCGGTGGAGCTCCCCCTCCAGCTCCAGCAGGCGCTTGGCCTCCCCCTTGGTGATGGACTCCAGGGGGATGCCCGTCCACTGGGACAGCACCGCCGCCACGTCCTCCCGGCCCAGCTCCCGGGCCGCCCCCGCCGCGGGGCGGGTCTGCTTCCGATCCAGCTCCCGGCGGAAGTCCGCCTCCGCGTCCCGGAGCATGGCCGCCCGCTCGAAGTCCTGCATGGCGATGGCCTGGGCCTTCTCCCTGGCCGCCCGATCCGCCCGGTCGGCCAGGGCCTGGAGGCTCACCGGCACCTTCTCCTCCATCCGCAGCCGGGCCGCCCCCTCGTCGATGAGGTCGATGGCCTTGTCCGGCAGGAAGCGGTCGGGCAGATAGCGCTGGGACAGCTCCACCGCCGCGTCGATGGCCCCGTCGGAGATGGTCAGGCCGTGGTGCTCCTCATACCGGCGGCGCAGCCCCCGGAGGATGGCCTTGGCCTGCTCCGGGGTGGGCTCGTCCACCTTCACCGGCTGGAAGCGGCGCTCCAGGGCGGCGTCCTTCTCGATATACTTGCGGTACTCCTCCAGGGTGGTGGCCCCCACCACCTGGATCTCCCCCCGGCTCAGGGCGGGCTTGAGGATGTTGGCCGCGTCGATGGCCCCCTCGGCGGAGCCCGCCCCCACGATGTTGTGGAGCTCGTCCAGGAACAGGATCACGTTCCGGGCCCGGCGCACCTCCGCCAGCACCTGGTTCACCCGCTCCTCAAACTCGCCCCGGTACTTGGTGCCCGCCACCATGGACACCAGATCCAGGCTCAGCAGGCGCTTGCCCCGCAGGGGCTCGGGCACCGCCCCGGAGGCCATGCGCAGGGCCAGCCCCTCCGCCACCGCCGTCTTGCCCACCCCCGGCTCGCCGATGAGGGCGGGGTTGTTCTTGGTGCGGCGGGCCAGGATCTGGATCACCCGGCCCACCTCCCGCTCCCGGCCCACCAGGGGATCCAGCGCCCCCATGGCCGCCAGCCGGGTGAGATCCCGGGAGAACCGGTCGGTGAGGCGGGTGTCCGTCCCCTCCCGGGCCCGGGTTCGATCCTCCCGGCACAGGGCCTGGGGATCGCCAGCCGGCCGTCCGGCCGCGTCCCGGGGGGGCTGCTTCTTTTCCCAATCCATCATAAAAAAACCTCGCAAACGCTGAAAGAATCCCAGTCGTTCCATTTTGCCCCAGCTCCTGTCTTTATCTCCTGTCTTTCTTTGGAGAGGATGGGAATTTTCAGCGGAAATTATACCTCCAAACCGGGCAAAATTTCATATTGCAATTTTTCCGGGATGTGATACAATAAAGGACGGTTCAAACATATTCTGCATTTGGAGGTGTATGTTACATGGCACGCGTTATCAACGATACCTGCGTCTCCTGCGGCGCTTGCGAGAGCTCCTGCCCCGTGGGTGCGATCTCCATGGGCGATGACCACATGGTCATCGACGCCGGCGCCTGCATCGACTGCGGCGCCTGCGAGGGCACCTGCCCCATGGGCGCTATTTCCGCCGAGTAACAAGGGCAAACCCAGGCCCCCCGCTTCCCCTTTCGGGACGCGGGGGGCTTTCTTTCTCCGCCCGGTGAGCACCGGGCGGCTTCGTCATTGTGCCAAATTTCCCCCGCTCTTTTTTTGAGCGTTGGTGAAAACGCTGATTTTGTGTAAAATTTAACATAGTGGCAGAAATAGTCATGGAAATGCAGGGAAATCTGTGCTATACTGCGTACTTGGTGGGGGATGATGATCTCCCGCGTTAACCGCCAGCCCGCGTCTGTCTCCGGTTTCGGACCCGGGCGCTGAGAGAATACACCAATTTTTGAGGAGGAAACGTCTATGGAAACCTATGGTCTGGAGCAGTACGGCATCACCGGTATTAAAGAAGTCGTATACAATCCCAGTTACGAGCAGCTCTTTGAGGCTGAAATGGACCCCACCCTGGAGGGCTATGAGAAGGGCCAGCTCACCGAGCTGGACGCCGTCAACGTCATGACCGGCATCTACACCGGCCGCTCCCCCAAGGACAAGTTCATCGTGATGGACGAGAACTCCAAGGACACCGTGTGGTGGACCTCCGACGAGTTCAAGAACGACAACAAGCCCGCCAGCCAGGAGGCGTGGGAGGCCTGCAAGGCCCTGGCCGTCAAGGAGCTGTCCAACAAGAAGCTGTACGTGATGGACGTGTTCTGCGGCACCAACCCCGACTCCCGCATGGCCGTGCGCTTCATCATGGAGGTGGCCTGGCAGGCCCACTTCGTCAAGAATATGTTCATCGCCCCCACCGAGGAGGAGCTGAAGAACTTCAAGCCCGACTTCATCTCCTACAACGCCGCCAAGGCCAAGGTGGAGAACTACAAGGAGCTGGGCCTCAACTCCGAGACCGCCGCCATCTTCAACATCACCTCCCGTGAGCAGGTCATCCTCAACACCTGGTACGGCGGCGAGATGAAGAAGGGCCTGTTCTCCATGATGAACTACTTCCTGCCCCTGAAGGGCATGGCCTCCATGCACTGCTCCGCCAACACCGACATGAACGGCGAGAACACCGCCCTGTTCTTCGGCCTGTCCGGCACCGGCAAGACCACCCTGTCCACCGACCCCAAGCGCCTGCTCATCGGCGACGACGAGCACGGCTGGGACGACAACGGCGTGTTCAACTTCGAGGGCGGCTGCTACGCCAAGGTCATCAACCTGGATAAGGAGTCCGAGCCCGACATCTACAACGCCATCAAGCGCAACGCCCTGCTGGAGAACGTCACCGTGGACGCCGAGGGCAAGATCGACTTCAGCGACAAGTCCGTCACCGAGAACACCCGCGTGTCCTACCCCATCGACCACATCGAGAAGATCGTGAAGAACGTGCACCCCACGTCCTCCGGCCCCGACGCCAAGAACGTGATCTTCCTGTCCGCCGACGCCTTCGGCGTGCTGCCCCCGGTGTCCATCCTCACCCCGGAGCAGACCCAGTACTACTTCCTGTCCGGCTTCACCTCCAAGCTGGCCGGCACCGAGCGGGGCATCACCGAGCCCACCCCCACCTTCTCCGCCTGCTTCGGCCAGGCCTT
>JAETQF010000027.1 GCA_021770845.1 Oscillospiraceae bacterium | reverse complement strand
CCACCCGGAGGATGATGAACTGCCCCGGCTCCGCCTTCCGGGCCACGGCGGGGGCCTCCACCTCCATCAGCGTCACGGTGGGGTTGAGCACCCGCTTTTTCACGATGCGATACATAGGCAGCTTCCTTTCCAAAATAAAGTGAAGAACCCCCAGGAATACGTTTTGTAGTTCAAGGGTTCTGAGCAAAGCCAGGGAAAAACGCGCCGTCAGGATGTGTGCTCGGACTTATTTTCGGGTTCCTTTCAGGCTTGCCTTGCCCGCCCAGGCAGACCGCTGGGGGTCAGTCTGAGCACGCTGCGGGTCAGGCCCTGTCCACGTCTTGGAGCTCCATGGATGCGGACGCTTCCACCAGCCGCAGCCGGTGGGCGTTGGCCCGGATCACCCCGCCTCCGCCCCGATCCCCGGTGAGGGCCAGCAGCTCCGGGAACAGTTCCCGGGGAAACACTACTGGGGAGCCCCGCTCCCCCCGCCAGCTCAGCGCGCAGATGGCATCCGGGTGGGCGGCAAAGTCCGCCAGAAGCCGCTCCACACTGTCCCGCCGCAGCCAGGGCTGGTCGCACACGGAGAACAGCACGCCGTCCATATCGGCCAAAGCCGCCAGCCCCAGCCGGACGGAGGCGGACTGGCCCTGGGCCGCGTCCGGGTTGGGGACGGGGACGTACCCCCGCTCCCCCGCCAGGGCCAAGAGCTCCGGGTAACAGCTCACCACGCAGGCCCTGTCCAGCAGCTCCGCCGGGACAGCGGCCATGGCCCGCTCGATCATGGGCACGCCGTCCACCGGATGGAGCAGCTTGTTCCCCCCGAACCGCCGCCCCGCCCCGGAGGCCATCAATACCGCTCCGATCCTCATCGCCAGAACAGGGACGGGCCCCGGCGGACAAACCGGCCCCGCCCGGTCTTGACAACCCGGCCGTCCTCCACCGCCGCCTCCCCGGACAGCAGGACGGTTTCCACCCGGCCCCTGGTCTCCAGGCCCTCGTAGGGGGTGTAGTCCACCGCCTGATGCTGAGCGGCGGCGGTAATACATCCCGTATACTCCGGGTCAAATATAACGATATCGGCGTCGCTGCCCACCGCCAGCGCCCCCTTCCGGGGGTACATCCCGAACAGTCTGGCGGGCTGCTCCGACAGCAGCTTCATCATCCGGTGGGCGGACATCCGCCCCGCCGCCACTCCGGCGGTGTACAGGAGAATGGGCCGGTGCTCCACCCCCGGGATGCCGTTGGGGATCTTGGAGAAGTCGTCCCGGCCCAGCTCCTTGACCCCTTTGAAGTGGAAGGAGCAGTGGTCGGTGCCGATGGTGTCGATCTCCCCGGCCTCCAGCCCCGCCCACAGGGCGTCCACGTCCTCCCGGCCGCGCAGGGGCGGGGAGAGGACAAACTTCGCCCCCTCAAAGCCGGGCAGCCCATACTTGCCGTCGTCCAGCAGCAGGTACTGGGGGCAGGTCTCCACATAGGCCGCCTGCCCCCGCTCCCGGGCCATGCGAACCAGCTCCAGCCCCCTCCCGGTGGACAGGTGGACGATGTTCACCGGATACCCCGCCAGCTCTCCAATGGTCAGCCAGCGGCCCACCGCCTCCGCCTCCACCGCCGCGGGGCGGGACAGGGGGTGGGCGGCGGGCCCCAGGTTCCCCGCCGCTTTTTGGGATTCAATCCCGGCGGTTACCAGATCGCCGTTCTCACAGTGGCAGCCCACAATGCCGCCCCGCTCCCCCACGGCCCGAACCACCTCCAGCGCCGTGCCGTCGGACACCCGCAGGTTGTCATAGGCGAAATAGATCTTGTAGGAGGTGATCCCCGCCCGCTCCATGTCCGCCAGCTCCGCCCGGACGGTGGGATGCCAGTCCTTGATGGTCATATGGAAGCCGTAGTGGCAGGAGGCGGCGCCGTCGGCCCTGCCGTGCCACGTCTCCAGGGCGGAGGTTAGGGAGGCCCCCCGCTCCGGCTCGGCGAAGTCCAGCACGGTGGTGGTGCCCCCCGCCAGGGCGGCCAGGGTGCCGGAGGCCCAGCCGTCCGCCGTCTCGTTGGGTTTTCCCTTGTTCATCTCCAGGTGGGTGTGGGTGTCGATGAAGCCGGGGAACACCAGCCTGCCGGACGCGTCAATCACTTGGCTGCCCCCTGCGGGAAGGCCGGGGCCGATCTGGGCGATTTTGTCCCCCTCCACCCGGAGGTCGGCCCGGACGGGCCCCTCCGGGCAGATCAGGGTGCCGTTTTGGATCAGAATGGACATGAACGCACCTCCTAAGCGTTGTTGTAAAAAACCGCAATGACCCTGCGGGGCAAGGATGCCCCGCAGGGTGCGCCGCTTACTGCCGGATGACCGTACCCGTCTTGCCCGCCACGCCGTCCCGGGCCTTTTCCAGCAGGGTGATCAGGGCGGATCGGCCGGGGGCGGATCGGGCGAACTCCACCGCCGCCTGCACCTTGGGCAGCATGGAGCCGGGGGCGAAGTGGCCTTCCGCCATGTACCCCTCCGCCTCCTCCGGCGTGAGGGCGTCCAGCCACTTCTGGTTGGGCTTGCCGAAGTTCACCGCCGCCTTCTCCACGGCGGTGAGGATGATGAGGGTGTCGGCGTTGAGCTGCTGGGCCAGCACGCAGGAGGCGAAGTCCTTGTCGATCACCGCCGCCGCGCCCTTGAGGTGGTTGCCCTCGGTCTTGAACACGGGGATACCGCCGCCCCCGCAGGCCACCACCACCAGCCCGCTGTCCACCATGCCCCGGATGGAGTCGATCTCCACGATGCCCTGGGGCCGGGGAGAGGCCACCACCTGCCGCCAGCCGCGGCCCGCGTCCTCCGCCACCTGGCAGCCCTGCTTGGCGGCGAGCTGCTCCGCCTCCTCCCGGGTCATGAAGGCCCCGATGGGCTTGGTGGGGTTGGCGAAGGCCGGATCGGCGGGATCCACCTCCACCTGGGTGAGAACGGTGGCCACCCCCTTCTCAATCCCCCGATCCAGCAGCTCCTCCCGGAGGGCGTTCTGCAGGTCGTATCCGATGTAGCCCTGGCTCATGGCCACGCACACCGACAGGGGGCAGGGCACGTATTTCTCCGGATCGGAGCGGGTGAGCATGGCCATGGCGTTCTGGATCATGCCCACCTGGGGGCCGTTGCCGTGGGACAGGATCACCTGGTGCCCGTCCTCAATCAGATCGGCGATGGCCCGGGCCGTCTGCTTGACGGCCATCATCTGCTCCGGCAGATTCTTGCCCAGGGCGTTGCCGCCCAGGGCGATGACAATGCGCTTTCCCATTTATAATACCTCCGATTTTTGTTTCGTGCAATCCCATAAAAGCGTTCGGGAGGGCCAAGGCCCTCCCCTACGGGCGCTTCGGTTGAAACCGTCCCTGTAGGGGAGGGGCTTGCCCCTCCCGCTTTTTCCCGTGCGTGGCGGGCTTTATAAAATAGCCTGTGCGGTTTACTTCTGGAACCACCGGGCCGCGCCCCGCTCCTCCAGGGCCTTCAGGGTGGCCTGGGGATCCTTCACCTTGGCCAGGAAGATCATGGCGGCGATGATGTAGGGCTTGAAGCTGGCCTCCTTGTACAGGGGGGTGCGGTAGCGGTCGAACACGCTGGCCTCCACCTCGCCGTCCACGCAGGACACGTCGTTGATATCGGCGGGCAGGCAGTGGAGGTACAGAGCCTTGCCGTCCTTGGTGGTCTTCATCAGCTCCTCGGTGCAGCACCAGTCCTTGTGCTGGGCGTTCTGGGCCAGCAGCTCCTTCTCCAGGGCTTTGATGCCGTCGCTGTCGCCCTGGGCGTACAGGTCGGTGCGCTTCTCCATGGCGGCGAAGGGGGCCCAGCTCTTGGGGTAGACGATGTCGGCATCTTTGAAAGCCTCCGCCATGGAGTGGGTCTTGGTGAAGGTGCCGCCGGTGGCCGCGGCGTTCTTCTTCGCCACCTCCTCCACCTCGGGCATGACCTCGTAGCCCTCGGGATGGGCCAGCACCACATCCATGCCGAACCGGGTCATCAGGCCGATGACGCCCTGGGGCACGGACAGAGGCTTGCCGTAGCTGGGGGAGTAGGCCCAGGTCATGGCCACCTTCTTGCCCTTCAGGTTCTCCACGCCGCCGAACTCATGGATGATGTGGAGCATATCCGCCATGCACTGGGTGGGGTGGTCGATGTCGCACTGGAGGTTCACCAGGGTGGGCTTCTGCTCCAGCACGCCGTCCTTGTGGCCCTGGGTGACGGCCTCCACCACCTCCTTCTGGTAGGTGTGGCCCTTGCCGATGTACATATCGTCCCGGATGCCGATGACGTCGGCCATGAAGGAGATCATGTTGGCGGTCTCCCGGACGGTCTCGCCGTGGGCGATCTGGCTTTTGCCCTCGTCCAGATCCTGCACCTCCAGCCCTAACAGGTTGCAGGCGGAGGCGAAGGAGAACCGGGTGCGGGTGGAGTTGTCCCGGAACAGGGAGATGCCCAGGCCGCTCTCAAAGATCTTGGTGGAGATGTTGTGCTCCCGCATATAGCGCAGGGCGTCGGCCACGGTGAACACGGCCTCGATCTCGTCGTCGGTCTTGTCCCAGGTGAGGAAGAAGTCGCCCTCGTACATCTCCTTGAAGTTGAGGGAGTTCAGCTTGTCGATATACTTCTGAAGGGTAGCGTCCATAATTTTATTCTCAGGTCGTCCTTCCAGGTGATCTCGTTGGGGGCGTGGGCCTGGCTCTCCGCGCCGGGGCCGAAGCCCACACAGGGGATGCCGTACCGGCCCTGGATGGCCACGCCGTTGGTGGAGAACGTCCACTTGTCCGTCAGCGGGCGCTGGCGCAGGTGCATGGCGTCCCGGGCGGGGTCGGCGTCGCTGTGGCCCAGGCGCTCGGCCCCGAACAGGGCGTGGTGGGCGTCCACCAGGGCCTGGACGTGGGCGGCGCTCTCCTTGTTGATCCAGGTGGGGAAGTAGGCCTCCGTCTCGTAGACGGTGCCCGTCCAGGCGGGCCGGTCGTACATATACATGGACACCTTCACGTCGTCGCCGTACTTCTGCACGGCGGGCAGATCCCGGATCTCCTGGAGGCAGGAGTCCCAGGTCTCCCCGGCGGTCATGCGGCGGTCGATGGAGATGGAGCAGGAGTCGGCCACGGCGCACCGGCTGGGGGAGGTGTAGAAAATCTGGCTGGTGGTACAGGTGCCCCGGCCCAGGAAGCGGGCGTCCTCGTAGTGCTCGGGGTTGTACTTGGGATCCAGCATCTTCACCAGGCCCTTGACGGCCACCGTGTCGTCGGCGGGGTTCTCGTTCAGGGCCCGCACGTCCTGGAGGATGTCGGCCATCTTGTAGATGGCGTTGTCCCCCCGCTCGGGGGCGGAGCCGTGGCAGGACACGCCCTTCACGTCCACCCGGATCTCCATGCGGCCCCGGTGGCCCCGGTAGATGCCGCCGTCGGTGGGCTCAGTGGAGATGACGAATTCCACCTGCTCTTTTTTGATGCCCTTTTCCGGGAAGAACTTGTTGACGATGTACTGCCAGCACATCCCGTCGCAGTCCTCCTCCTGGACGGAGCCCACCACCATGATCCTGTATCCGGCGGGGATGAGGCCCAGATCCTTCATGATCTTGGCGCCGTACACGGCGGAGGCCATGCCGCCCTCCTGGTCGGAGCCCCCCCGGCCATAGATGATGGCGTCGTCCTCCCAGCCCTCATAGGGGTCGGCCGTCCAGTTGTCCCGGTTGCCGACGCCCACGGTGTCGATGTGGGAGTCGATGGCGATGATCTTGTCGCCTTGGCCCATCCAGCCGATGATGTTGCCCAGGCCGTCCACCTCCACCTCGTCGAAGTTCAGCTTCTCCATCTCGGCCTTGATGCAGGCCACAACCTCCTTCTCCTCGCAGCTCTCGCTGGGGTGGGAGATCATGGCCCGCAGAAAGGTGCTCAAGTCCTTGCGATAGCCCTCGGCGGCAGACAGAATCTTTTTCTTATCCATGATAAAAACCTCCATATTGTTCATTGATGTATTTGCGGGCCGCCGGCTCGTCGGCCCCTACATATGGGTGCGTAGGGCGCGGCGGTCTCGCCTGCCGGCTCGGTCGGCGATGGACGCGTGCCACCGGCACGCATCGCCCCCGGCGCGCCGTTTCATCGTTTATACAGTGGGGTAGGCCCCGCCCCAGACGATCTCCCGGTACTTGTCCGGGTCGGTGTCCCCCTCGGTGGAGAACAGGAGCACCTGGCTGTTTTGATCCAGCTCCAGGGCCTCCCGCAGCTTCTTGTAGGCGTCGTCCTCCATCAGGGTGGAGATGACCCCCATGCCCACCGCCCCGGACTCGCCGGAGCACACCGCCGGGTCGCCCTTCACGGGGGCGGCCAGCATCCGCATCCCCTTGGCGCTCACCCAGTCGGGGCAGGACAGGAAGGCGGTGACATGGTTGCGCAGGATGTCCCAGGAGATGGTGTTGGGCTCGCCGCAAGCCAGCCCCGCCATGATGGTCTGGAGGTCGCCGCCCACAATCCTGGGCTTGCCGTCCCCGGCCACGGCCCCCTGGTAGAGGCAGTCGGCGATCTGGGCCTCCATGACGACGAACTTGGGCGGGTTGTCGGGGAACCGGTTGGTGAAGTAGCCCACCACCGCCCCCGCCAGGGAGCCCACCCCGGCCTGGACGAACACGTGGGTGGGCCGCTGGCCCAGCTGCTCCGCCACCTCTCCGGCCATGGTGCCGTAGCCCTGCATGATCCAGGAGGGGATCTCCTCGTAGCCCTCCCAGGCGGTGTCCTGCACCACCACGCCGTGCTCGGTCTGGGCGGCCTCGGCGGCGGCCATGCGCACGCAGTCGTCGTAGTTGACCTCCTCGATGGTGACCTGGGCGCCCTCCTTGGCGATGTTGTCAAAGCGGGATTTGGCGCTGCCCTTGGGCATATGGACGACGGCCTTCTGGCCCAGTTTGTTGGCCGCCCAGGCCACCCCCCGGCCGTGGTTGCCGTCGGTGGCGGTGAAGAAGGCGGCCTGGCCGAACTCCTCCTTCAGCTTGTCGCCGGTGAGGTACTGGTAATCCACCTGGGACACGTCCCGGCCCAGCTCCTGGGCGATGTACCGCCCCATGGCGAAGGAGCCGCCCAGCACCTTGAAGGCGTTGAGGCCGAAGCGGTAGCTCTCGTCCTTCACATACAGCCCGCCCAGCCCCAGGCGGCCTGCCATCCCGTCCAGGCGGGCCAGCGGGGTGACGGCGTACTGGGGGAAGGAGCGGTGGAACGCCTGGGCCTTGGCCACGTTTTGGGTGGACATGACTTCCAAATACCGGTCGCCGCTGCCGGGCATCCGGTTCAGAGTCCATTGAATCGGCGGGTTCATGGCTGACAACCTCCTAAATAATATTTAGTGTGGCTAACTTTTTATTTGCACCTCCATCATACCACGCCAGCCCCAATTGTCAAGAGAAATCTAAAAAATTTTTAGCCTATCTGTAAAAACGTCATATCCCACAAATTGGCCCCCCGATTTTTGCCAAACAGCACAAAGCCGCCCCACGGAATTTCTGCCGTGGGGCGGTCTTTACCCGGTTTCATGATCCGCGGGGCGCCAGCCCAGCACCAGGGCGCCGTTCAGGGTATCCACCTGGAGGGCGGGGCCGTAGAGGGTGCCCAGGGCCTGCCTCAGCGCCTCCTCAAAGCCCGCTCCGTCCCGGGCCCCGTCCATCAGGATCCGGTGGTCGTGGAGGATCAGCACCCGGTCGGCGTAGGCATAGGCCAGCTCGGGGGCGTGGATGGTGAGCAGGCAGCCCGCCCGCCGCCGGTGGACATAGGCCCGCAGGCTGCCCAGAAAGCCGTGCTGCCGGGACAGATCCAGGGAGGACACCGGCTCGTCCAGCAGCAGGCAGCCGGCGTCCTGCAGCATGGCCCGGGCCAGATAGGCCATCCGCTGCTCCCCGCCGCTGAGCTTGTCCATGGGCCGCCCGACGAGGTGGCCGCAGTCCAGGGCGCGCAGCAGCTCCTCCGCCCGGCGCAGCTCCCCCTTTCCCGGCCGGGAGAAGGCGCCCAGATAGGCGGTGGCCCCCATGGACACAAAGTCCTCCGCCGTATAGCGGAACCCCCCGTCGTACCGCTGGGGGACATAGGCCAGCTTTTTGGCCCGTTCCGCCGGGGACAGCTGATCCAGGGGCTGGCCGTCCTCCGTCAGCGTCCCGCCCTGCCGGGGGAGGAACCCCAGGATGGCCTTCAGCAGGGTGGTCTTGCCCGCCCCGTTGAGGCCCAGCACCGCCGTCACTTCCCCAGGGTTCAGGGTGAGGGACACGTTGTCCAGCACCAGCCGCCCGCCCCGGTATACCGTCAGGTTTTCCACGCTCAGCATGGGCGCTCCCCCCCTTTCCGGTGGATCAGGAACGCCGCCAGGAACGCCGCCCCGATGAGGGAGGTGAGGATGCTGATGGGGATCTCGGAGGGCAGCAGGCTCCGGGCCAGGGTGTCCGCCAGCAGCAGCAGCGCCGCCCCGCACAGGATGGACTGGAAGAAGTTGGCCTCAAAGTCATCCCCCAGCACCGTCCGCACCAGATGGGGCACGATGAGCCCCACCCAGGACACGATGCCGCTCACCGACACGCTGGCCGCCGTCAGCACCGTGGCGCAGGCCACGCAGGCCAGCCGCGCCGGCCCCACCGCCACCCCCAGGGACGCCGCCTCCTCGTCCCCCAGGGTGAGCACCTTCAGGCGGTAACGCAGGAGAACCAGCACCGCCCCGGCGATGAGGATCAGCGGCGCGGCGCTCCAAAACTTTTCCCAGCTGGCCAGGTGGAAGCTGCCCATGAGCCAGTAGTCGATGACCGCCAGCTCCTGGGTGGGATCCGCCATGTATTTCAGCGCCATGATGGCGGCGTTGGCCAGCGCCCCCAAAATGATGCCCGAGATGATCAGGTTGAAATAGCGGTTCCCGCCGATGGCCCGGGCCAGCAGCAGGGACAGGGCCACCGTCAGCAGCCCGCCCGCAAAGGAAAAGAGCTGGAGGGCCCCCAGGGACTCGCCCCAGAACAGGATGGCGCAGATGGCCCCCACGGAGGCCCCGCCGCTCACCCCCAGCACGTCCGGGGACACCAGAGGGTTGCGGAACAGGCCCTGGTACACAAACCCCGCCAGGGACAGCGCCGCCCCGCACAGCGCCGTGAGGCAGGTGCGGGCCATTCGGATGTTCCAGAATACGACCTCCTTCATGGTTCCCGCCGCCTGGCCGGACAGGATCTCCCACAGGTCGGCAAGGCCCAGGGGATACCGCCCCCACAGGCAGGACAGCAGGAAGGAGGCCGCCAGCAGCAGCCACAATCCCAGCCAGGATCGTTTCTTCACGCCAGCGGCCTCCCTTCGTCGAAGCAAAGTCCGCTTGGCTGCGTTTCCGCCTTTGGCGAAAACTGCGCCCGCTCCCTTGCTTTTCCTCTCCCCACAAAGCCAAAGGACGGCTTTGCGGGGGCCCCATTTGTGTTCCTAAACGCCCAACTGTTCTTTTGTGACCTCCAGGCCGAAATAGGTCTGGTAGAATTGCTGGGCCTCCTTCACGTACTCCTCCTCGCTCACCAGCTCAGGGTGGAGGATGTGGGCCATCCACAGCAAGCCCAGGATGGAGGAGGGCTGGGGATAGTCCCAGGCCTCGATCTCCGAGGGGACGGTGTACAGCTTATCCTCCTTCACCGCACCCAGGCCGGACAGGGCCGCGTCGTTCCGGATATCGTCCAGGCTGTACTCCGCGTAGGACACGGAGAAAATCACCTCCGGGTTCCAGGCCGCCAGCTGCTCGGCGGAGATATCCGCCCACTTGGCCCCGGGAAGCTCCGCGGAGACGCAGGTACCGCCCGCCATCTCAATGAGCTCCCGCTGGTACATCCCGCCGGTGCAGGCGCGCAGCCAGGACGCCTCGCCGCACAGGTAGACGGAGGGCTTTTCCGCCTCCGCCGTCAGCGCGGTGACCCGCTGCACCACGCCGTCATAGCAGGCGGTGAGCTCCGCCGCCTTGTCCTCACAGCCGCACAGCGCGCCCAGCAGCTCAATAAGGCCGTTGAACGCCTCATAGGTCTCCGGCTCCACCACCGCCGTGGGGATGCCCAGCCCCGCCAGGGTGTCGGCGGCCTCCACCTGCTTGCTGGGCAGCAGCACCAGATCGGGCTCCAGGGCGGCGATGGCCTCGATGTTGGTCTCCTTGCCGGAGCCCACCCCGGGCAGCTCCAGGAACTCCGGGGCGGCCAGCTTGTACAGCTCCCGGCTGTCGGCCTTCATCTCAATGCCCACGATCTTGTCCTTCTGGCCCAGGGTGAGCAGGGAGGCCGTCACCAGATAGTAACAGGACACGATCTTCTCCGCCGGGGCGTCCAGGGTGACCTCCCGGCCCGCCTGGTCGGTGACGGTGATGGGCCCAGGTTGGACGGACGGGGCAGGGGGGTCGGTCTCCGCCGGCTGGGTGGCGGGGGGCTGGGTGGGTTCGACGGAGGGCGGGGCGCTCTCCTGCACCCCGGCGGCGCAGCCGGACAACAGCTGGAGCAGCAGGGCGGCGAGAACGGCAAGGCTGAACAGACGTTTTTTCATGGGTATCATCCCTTCTTTGGTCTCCGGTAATAGGTGTTTTCCATGGGCAGGCTGGTGCGCAGCACGTGATCCATGGCGTAGTAGGCCCCCTGGACGGCGGGGGCGGTGGGGATGGTGGCGATCTCGCCGATGCCCTTGGCGCCGTAGGCGAAGGGGAGCAGCTCGTCCTTCTCCACGTAGACGGCGTGGATGTCGGGGATCTGATCCGCCCGCATCAGGCCCAGGGTGCCGAATTTGGCCTGGGGGACACAGTCCTTCAAGGGGAAATCCTCGGTGAGGGCGTAGCCCAGGCCCATGAGCACGCCGCCCTCGATCTGGCCCTGGATGGAGGCGGGGTTCACCACCTTGCCGGAGTCGTGGGCGGCCCACACCTCCTTGACCCTCCCGTCGTCATCCAGCACCACCACGTGGGTGGCGAAGCCGTAGGCCACATGGCTCTTGGGGTTGGGCTTGTCGGCCCCCAGCTTGTCGGTGGGGTCGAAGAACTCGGCGAAGAACTCCCGGCCCTCCAGGGCGGACAGGCCGCCCCCCGCCTCGTCCAGAGCGGCCTTCAGCTCCACGGCGGCCATCCGCACCGCCTCGCCGGTGATGAGGGTCTGCCGGGAGCCGGAGGTGGTGCCGGAGTCGGGGGCCAGTTCGGAATTGCTGCCCATGTTGCGCAGCTTCTCCAGGGGCAGCCCCGTGGTCTGGGACAGGATCTGGAGGAACACGGTGGCGCAGCCCTGGCCGATGTCCGACGCGGCGGAGTACAGCTTGACGATGCCGTCCTCCACCACCAGCTTGCAGCGGCCCTTGTCCGGCAGGCCCACGCCCACCCCGGCGTTCTTCATGGCGCAGGCGATGCCCGCCCGGCCGGGGTTGGACTCATAGGCGTCCTTGACCGCCAGCAGCGTCTCCTTCAACGCGGTGGAGCAGTCGGCGATCTGGCCGTTGGGCAGCACCTTCCCCGGCTCGATGGCGTTGCGCCAGCGGATCTCCCAGGGGGAGATGCCCACCTGCTCCGCCAGCAGGTTGATGGTGGACTCCAGGGCGAACTCGCTCTGGCACACGCCGAAGCCCCGGAAGGCCCCGGCGGGGGGATTGTTGGTGTAATAGCCGTACCCCCGGATGTCGGTGTTCTGGTAGCAGTAGGGCCCCACGGAGTGGGTGCAGGCCCGCTCCAGCACCGGCCCGCACAGGGAGGCGTAGGCCCCGGTATCGAAGTAGATGTCGCAGTCCAGGGCGGTGAAGATGCCGTTTTCATCGCAGCCCAGGGTGAACGTCCCCTCCATGGCGTGGCGCTTGGGGTGGAAGCGGATGGACTCCTGCCGGGTGAGCTTTACCTTCACCGGGCGGTTCACCTTCAGCGCCGCCAGCGCCGCCAGATGCTGCACCGACACGTCCTCTTTGCCGCCGAAGCCGCCCCCCACCAGCTTGTTCTCCACCACGATGCGCTCGGGATCCCAGCCCAGCATGATGGCGATCTCCTTCCGGGTGTCGTAAACGCCCTGATCGGTGGAGTACACCTTCACCCCGTCCTTGTAGGGGAAGGCCACGGCGCACTCCGGCTCCAGAAAGGCGTGCTCGGTGAAGGGGGTCTTGTAGCTCTGGGTGATCACGTATTTGGAGTTGGACAGCGCCGCCTTGGCGTCCCCCCGGGTGACGTGGCGCTGCTGGCACAGGTTCCCCTGGTCATGGACGAGGGGCGCACCGTCCGCCATGGCCTCGTGGATATTGCGGACGGGCTCCAGGGGCTCGTACTGGATTTTGACGGACGCCTTGGCCTGCTTCAGGATGTACTCGCTCTCGGCGATCACAAGGCAAATCGCGTCCCCCACGCAGCGGGTCACGTCCCCCTTGGCGATCATCACGTCCCAGTCCTGCTGGATGTGGCCCACCTTGTTGTGGGGCACGTCCTCAGCGGTGAGCACCGCCAGCACCCCCGGCATGGCCAGGGCGGGGGCGGCGTCAATGTCCAAAATTCTTGCCCGGGGATACTCCGAGCGGACGGCGGAGGCGTACGCCATGCCGTCCATGTACACGTCGTCGGGGTACTCCCCGCAGCCCAGCACCTTTGGGCGCACGTCGGTGCGGAAGGCCCGATCCCCCACCCCAAACGCGTCTCCCTTTTCCAGCTCTGGTTCAATCCGGGCCTCCCCCCGGAGGACGGCCCCGGCCAGGGAAATGCCCTCGATGATCTTCTTGTAGCCGGTGCACCGGCACACGTTGCCCCGGATGGCCTTCTTGATGTCCGCCTCGGAGGGATCGGGGTTGGCGTCCAGCAGGGCCTTGCCCGCCATCACCATACCGGGGATGCAGAAGCCGCACTGCACCGCCCCCACCTTGCCGAAGGCGTAGACAAAGGCCTCCTTCTCCGCCACGGACAGCCCCTCCACGGTGAGGATGTTCCTGCCCGCCGCCTTTTGGGTGGTGAGGATACAGGCCCGCATGGCCCGGCCGTCCACCACAATGGTACAGGTGCCGCAGGCCCCCTCGCTGCACCCGTCCTTGCAGGAAGTCAGGCGCAGGTCGTCCCGGAGGTAGCGCAGCAGCGGCTTATCCTCCTCTGTCTCCCGGATCACGCCGTTGACGGTAAAGGTATAGGTCTCCCCCATGGGTGTTCCTCCCTTCTGGTTTTCCTTGTGATTGTAGGGGCCGGTGTCCCCACCGGCCCGTGCCATACGAGGTCGGTCGGGTGAATGGCAGGACGATAGGGACATCGTCCCCTACAGGCCGCTTACCTCAACAGATAGCTGTAATTTTCATACACCGCGCAGATCAGGCGGCGCAGGCCGTCCTCCAGCCCGCAGCCGGGGTCGGACACGTCGTACTCCTTCCCCTCGCCGGCAAGACGCACCAGGGTCTTGTACCCGTCCAGGCGCAGGAAGCCCTGGTTCTCGCTGTGGTCGAAGTCCTCCCGGCTCCAGAACAGGGTGAACTTGTCCTGGTAGGGGGCGCTGTCGTAGGGGCAGAACACCGCGCAGTTGCCGCACTCGTTGCACATACCGTCCACGTGGACGATCTGCCGCTGGCGCATCCCCTCCACCCGGACGGCCACGTTGGCCCGGTTGGGGCACACCTCGGCGCAGGTCTCGCACACGGTGGCGCAGCCCAGGCAGCGGATCTCCCCGCAGGAGGCGCAGTCGGCGCACACGTCCCCCCGTTTGGACAGGGGCTTGCCGTAGTCTGGGTTGACATTCCGCTCCACAAAGGTATCCGCGTCAAAGTCCTGGATGGCCCGGGCGGCCTTCATGGCCCCGGCGATGGCCTCCACCACCGTGGCGGGGCCGGTCTGGCCGTCGCCCACCACGTAGACGCCCTCCACGCTGGACTCCATCGTCTCCCAGTTTACCACAGACCTGCCCCGATTGTCTACTGCCAGCCCGTTGGAGGTATACAGGGCGGTGTCCACCCGCTCGCCCACGGCGGTGATGACGGTGTCGGCGGGCACCTCCACCGTTTTCCCGGTGTCCACCGGGGCGCGGCGGCCGCTGGCGTCGGGGGCGCCCAGCTCCATCACCCGGCAGGTGAGCACGCCGTCCTTTGCCCCCACGGGAGCCAGCAGCTCCCGGAACTCCACGCCGTCAGCCAGGGCCAGCTCCAGCTCCTCCTGGTCGGCGGGCATATAGCGTTTGGTGCGGCGATACACCAGGGACACCCGCTTCACGCCGGGGATCCGTTTGGCCGCCCGGGCGGCGTCCATGGCGGTGTTGCCGCCGCCGATGACGGCGACGTTTTCCCCCAGCTCCAAGGTCTCAGGCTGTTTCTTTGCCGCCTCCAGGAAGGCCAGCACGTTGAACTCCTCGCCGTATTCCATCCCGGCGGAGCCCCGCTTCCAGGCGCCCGCCGCCACGATCACATGGGTGAATTCGTTCCGCAGGGCCCGGAGATCGCCGATCCGGGTGTTCAGCTTTACCTTCACCCCCATGGCCTCCATCAGCTTCACGTCGTTGTCGATGGCCTCGCCGCTGATGCGGAACTCCGGGATCACGTGGCGGACGATGCCGCCCAGGGCGTCCCGGGCCTCAAACAGGGTCACGTCCACCCCGGCCCGGCCCAGGAAGAAGGCCGCCGCCATGCCTGCGGGGCCGCCGCCCACGATGGCCGCCCGCTTGCCCGCCGGAGCCCCCGGCTTCAGCCTGGGCAGAAGGGAGGCAAAGCCCCCCTGGGCCGCCTTCAGCTTCTGGGCGCGGATGTAGACGCTCTCGTCGTAGGCATTGCGCATACACTTGTCCTGGCAGCGGTGGGAGCAGATGGTGCCGGTGATGAAGGGCAAGGGGTTGCGGCGAAGGATGGTCTCCAGGGCCTCCTCATACTTGCCCGCGTTTACCCGCATGAGATAGGCGGGGATGTCCTGGTGGATGGGGCAGCCCTCCCGGCAGGGGGCCTGGAAGCAGTCGATGAGCGGCACCTGTTTGTCCGTCTTGCGGCTGGGGATGGGCTTGACGGGCTTGCGCCAGTGGGGATCGGCGGGGATGGCGTCCACCAGGGCCGCCACCTTGGCGCTGTCCACACCCTGCCACGCTTCATAGTGGATATCCGCCAGCAGGCCGGCGATCTGGCTGAACCGCTGGTAGCCGCCGGGCTTGAGCACGGTGGTGGCCATGGTAATGGGCCAGATGCCCGCGTCAAACAGACCCCGGATGGAGGCAGCGTCCGCCCCGCCGGAGTAGGAGATGCGCAGCTTGCCGTCAAACTCGCGGGCCAGCATCCCCGCCAGCGACAGGGACAGGGGGTACAGGGAGCGCCCGGACATATACATCTCCTGGCTGGGCAGCTCCCCCGCCGCCACGTCCACCGGGAAGGTGTTGGTGAGCTTCACGCCGAACTCCAGCCCCCGCTCCTGGCACAGCTTCTGGAGGCTGCGGAACATGGGCACCGCGTCCGCCCATTGCAGATCCTCCACAAAGTGGTGGTCGTCGAACACGATGTAGTCGTAGCCCAGGCCGTCCAGGGTCTTGCGGGCGAAGTCGTAGCCCAGCAGGGTGGGGTTGCACTTCACGTAGGTGTTCAGGCCCTTCTCCGTGATGAGGTAGGTGGCGATGCGCTCAATCTCGTCCGGGGGGCAGCCGTGGAGGGTGGACTCGGTGATGGAGGCGGACACCCGGGGGGAGACGGACTTCACGTAGCCCTCGTCCACCTGCTCAAACCGGCCCAGATTGGCCAGCGCCCAGTCCAGGCACTCCTGCCACACCTGGGAGCCGGAGGCATCCTTCATACCCTCGATGTATTTGTCAATCTTTTCGCTCTGAATGCCCGCCAGATCGTAGCCCACCGACATATTGAACACGAAGCCGTCGGGATCGCCCAGGCCCAGCTCCTTGGCCAGCAGCTTGCAGGCCCACCAGGCTTTGACGTACTCCCCATACGCCTGGGGCACGGTGAGCTCGGTGGACCACTCGCAGTTGTAGCACTCGTCCCCGGCGGTGATGCAGGGCTTGTTGACGCACTTGGACAGCTCCTCGCCGTCCATGATCTGGACGGTTTTCAGCTCGAAGAACCGGGCCCCGGCGGCGTAGGCCGCGACGATGTTCTGGGCCAGCTGGGTGTGGGGGCCGGCGGCGGGGCCGTAGGGGGTTTCGATCTTCTCCTGGAAGATGGGCAGGGCCTTGTCCCCGGCGCGGCGTACCAGCTTGGACACACCGAAGATGCTGCCTTGATTCTTATGCTCGGTGAGCACCCAGTCCATCAGCTGGGCAAAGGACATGGGCCGCATGATGTCGCTCATGATGTTTACCTCCAAACGATTGATCTGTATAAAATGGGATCGATTTTTGTGGGGGCGGCCTGTGACCGCCCGCCGTTCACGGTACGTGGTGGCCGGATGACCGGGCGGATGAGGACATCCGCCCCTACGGGCGCATTATCGGGCCGTATACGTAGGGGCCGGTGTCCCCACCGGCCCGCCCGGCTCAATAGATTCTGTGATTTAATTCGCCCCACAATTTCTTTGCCTGCTCCAGCGTCCAGGCGTTGATCCTGTCCTCGTCGATGCCCACGAACTCCCGATCCCTGTACACCACCCTGCCGTTGATAATGGTGGTGCGGCAGTTCTTGCCCATCATGCCGAACAGCATATGGCCGTCGATGTTGTCCGCCCCGAAGGGGGTGAAGGGCTTGTAGTCCATGACGATCACATCCGCCGCCGCCCCTGGCTCCAGCACCCCCAGGGGCTTCTGGAAATACCGGGCGCAGATGGCGGGGTTGTTGCGGAACAGCATCCCCATGGCCTCGCCCCAGCCCACGTTGGGATCGCAGGCGTTGTGGCGCTGCATGGGTAGCAGAACCTTCAGGCTCTCCAGCATATCGTGGGTGTAGGCGTCGGTGCCCAGGCCGATCAAAATGCCCTTTTCGTACAGCTTCAGCACCGGGGAGCAGCCCACCGCGTTGCCCATATTGGACTCCGGGTTGTGGCACACCATGGTGTTTGTCTCCCTGATGATGTCCATCTCCGCGGGGGAGACGTGGATGCAGTGGCCCAGCATGGTTTTCTCCCCCAGAACGCCGTTGTACAGCAGGCGGTTGATGGGGCGGCAGCCGTAGTTGTTCAGGCTGTCGTACACGTCGTTCATGCCCTCGGCCACATGGATGTGGAAGCCGGTCATGCCGTCGTTGGCCTTCACCATCTCCTCAAAGGTCTTGTCGGAGATGGTGAACAGGGCGTGGCCGCCGAACATGGCCTTGATCATGTCGCTGTTCTCGCGCTTGGCCCAGCGGGCGAAGTCGGCGTTCTCCTGGAGGGACTGGGCGCACTTCTCCGCCCCGTCCCGCTCGGACACCTCGTAGCACAGGCAGGCCCGCATCCCCAGCTCCTGGCACACGTCCTTGATGGCGAACAGGGAGCCGGGGATCTCCCCGAAGCTGGCGTGGTGGTCGAAGATGGTGGTGACGCCGTCCCGGATGCAGTCCAGCACGGTGGCGTAGGCACAGGCCCTCGTGCCGTCCAGGGTGAGGTGGCGGTCGATGTTCCACCACTGGCCGTCCAGCACCTCCAGAAAATTGGTGGGGCTGAAGCCGTCGATGGCCAGGCCCCGGGCCAGGCCGGAGTAGATGTGGGTGTGGACGTTGATAAGGCCGGGCATGATGACGCCGCCCCTGGCGTCCACAAACTCCGCGTTCGGGTATTGGGCCCGCATGGCCTTTAGGGTTCCGGTTTCCTTGACGGTATCGCCGTCCAGCACCACCGCGCCGTCCTCCAGATAGGGGTTGGTGCTGCTCCGGGTGATGAGTTTTCCGTTGCCGATGATCAGCATGGGTCTCCCTCCGTTTTTCTTCAAACTTATTTTTTGGCCCCGAGGAAGCCAACCGTTCCGCGAAACAAGGGCGGACGCCGGGCCGGTGAAGCCATCGGCCCGGCTTTTCCGTCTACGATTTGGACTTCGCCGCCCCGTCCTTAGGCAGCAGCAGGTTCAGCAGAATTGCCACGATGGCGGTGACTACGATGGGGGAGGCCCCGAACACGGTGTGCACCCAGGCGGGGAAGCCAGGGCCCTGGAGGGCGCCGGCCACCTGGGTGATGCCCACGCCCAGGGCCACCGACAGCCCCACCACCGCGCTGGAGCGCATGGTGAAGTGCTCCGCCGTGATCATGCGGATGCCGGTCATGGTGATGGTGGCGAACACGGAGATGGTGGCCCCGCCGATGACCGCCTGGGGGATGGTGGTGAGGATGGCGGACAGCTTGGGCACCAGCCCCGCCACCAGCAGCACCACGGAGGCGAAGGCGAACACCGCCTTGTTGATCACCTTGTTCACGGTGACGATGCCAACGTTCTGGCTGTAGGTGGCGGCGGGCAGGCCGCCGAACAGGGCCCCCACAATGGACACCAGGCCCTGGGCCACAATGCCGCCGGACAGCTCCCGGTCGGTGGGCATACGATCCATGCCGCCCATGGTGGTGGAGGACAGGTCACCGATGGTCTGCACCGCGTTGATGACGTACACCACCGCCAGGGAGATGCAGGCGCTGGCCTCAAACCTCACGCCGAAGTGGAGGGGGGCCGCCAGCTGGAACCAGCCCGCCGGGGCCACGGCTTCGATGTCCACCATGCCCAGGCACAGGGCCATGAGATAGCCCACGATCATGCCCCAGAGGATGGCCCCCAGCTTCAGCACGCCCTTGCCGAAGTTCTGGAGGGCGACTACAACGGCCAGGGTCACCAGGGCCACCGCCCAGTTCTTCAGGCCGCCGAACTCGGCGCTGCCCGCGCCGCCGGCCATGTACCGCACCGCCGTGGGATAGAGGGACAGGCCGATGGTGAAAATAACGGTGCCGGTGATGAGGGGCGGGAACAGCTTCCGGATCTGCTTGACGAAGATGCCGAACAGGATGGCCACGCAGCCGCCCACCATCTCCGCGCCCAGAATGGTGGGCAGGTCAAACTGGCCGCCGATGGCCAGCAGGGTGGGCACATAGGCGAAGCTGATGCCCATCACCACCGGCAGGCCGGAGCCGATCCGGTGCTTGATGGTATAGAGCTGGAGCAGGGTGGCCAGGGCGGTGACGATGAGGGAGACCTGGATCAGCAGGGTGCGGTCGGCGTCGGGCAGGGCGCAGGTGTTGGACACCATGATGGCGGGGGTGATGATGCCCACGATGGCGGCCACCACGTGCTGAAGGCCCAGCGGGATGAGCTGGCCGGGCGCGGGGATGCCGTCCAGGGCGAAGACGGAGGCCGGAGTCTTGGAGTCCGGTTTAGACTGCTGCATACGGGGTTCCTCCTTACTTTTTTTGAGCTATAAAAAATTTATTTCATGTTTTGAGTATAGCCCATTTCCTCCGGGATTTCAAGGAAGAAAACCGCGCCGGGCCGCCAAAATCCGGCCCCGGTTTTTGTGGAGATTTCACAAAAAGTTTGTCTGCCAAACAAAAAGTTAGGAATCAGTCGCGCCGCCGCACCCTCCCGCCCACAGGCGGGACGATCCGGCGGCGTGGTTTTCCCCACGTCCGCGCAGGTCATCCCCGCGGCGGCCAGACTGGGCCTCCCCGCCAGGGGCGAGACAAAATGTCAGGCTGCCAAACAAATTTTTATTTTCCCTCTTGCAATTGGATCCGCTTTGTGTTACGATAGCTCTGTCAAGACAGTTCCCGGACAATTCAAAGCTGAAACGGAGTGCTTCGCGCACGGGCTGGTGTTCATCTTTTCAGATGGACGCCATTTTTATTTTTCAGGGGGTGCGGCCTATGGACAGAACCGAGACGTTCCGGCGCTGCGCGGTCTTTACCGCGGGCGTGCTGGTCTGCGCCGTGGGCATCGCTGAGGATCTCATGGTTCCGGAGGACATCTCCAACGTGATTGCGTTCCTGGCCTCCCCCATGGCCCACGGGGTGAGCGGCAATATCATGTTTGTAGACGGCGGCACCGACGCTTTGCTGAACTCGGAAAAAGTATATTAAGGAAGAAGCTATGACTTTGATTCGACAGTATGTAAACGCCATGCAGACGGGGGATTCCGTCGCCCTCAGCCGGATTTTTTCTTCGGACGCCATCTTTGTGGACTACTGCCCCAAGGACGCGGGGCAGGCCCAGATCAGCGCCTACGGCCCGGAGGCCATTGATATGTTCTTCCGCAACCGGTTTATTTTCCGCAGATTCAAAATTTTCGACCCGGTGATTGTCAGCGATACCCAGGTGTACTACTACGCAATTTACGGCGATTATCATATGCGGGCGGTGGCCACCATTCAGGACTTCAGCGAGGACGGCGAGATCCAGCGCATGGTGGTTCGCCCCGCGTAGCTGGGCACAGGGCGGCGTATTGGGTCATCCAACGCGCCGCCCCGCTCGCTTTTGCGCCGAGCGGCGCTGCCTGGAATACCCTTCTTTTTATATAGTTGACCTAATTTAAAAATTGAAGAAAAGAACCGTCTGTCAAAGAAAGGCTTTTGTTTCTGCTGCTATGCATGAGTATGAAAGCTTTTCTTTTTCATTTTCACGCTATATCAACGCTTTGCGCGGTATAGAACATCATACCATACCATAAGGAGGATCACAATGGACGTTAACGGCAAATGACATCCCGGAGTTCAGGAATGAGCACATTGAACTGCAAATCAAAAGAGACAGCGTAGTCCTGCGCATCAAAGACAAAAAACGCGCAGCCGCCTCCAACGCCGAATCATTGGGCTAAACAATCAATCTGCCGCGCTAAGAGTCTCTATTGCCATACCAGTGTGCGTATGGCAATAAAGGCTCTTTCGCTTAGAAAGGAGCACCGTATGCAGCTGATCGGCCAGCCAATCAAACATGGTACGTTCGGAAAAGGCATTGTGACGGATTGGAATGATGCCACGATTACCATCAATTTTTCTGACGGCGAAAAGAAGTTTATTTATCCGGACGCCTTCTCCAAGTTCTTACACTTAAAAAATGATGCCCTGCAAAGAGAGGTTCAAAAGCTTCTTGACAGGCGCGAGGCAGTTAAAAAAGCTGAGCGCCAAGCAATTCAAGAATTATATGAACGAAACAATCTTCTGCAAAATCTTAGCAGCCTTTTTCACTTCGCTGGAAAATCTGTCTAAACTCTCTGCGGCAACCGCGCGCCGGGATAACGGAAAGAATCTACCACAACGCGGGCAAAGGGAGGCCGTTTTCCGCACAAATCCCTCTGTCCCCTCCCGCGCAGGGCGGGCGCTGCCAGCCGGCCGCGGGCAGGGGCCGATCAGGGCCCCCGTCTTCCTTCTATTGATAGAATCGAAGGCTTGGCCGGATAGTTCAGGAATAGCGTAAAAAAAGAGCGCCGCTTTTTGTGGCGCTCTGAGACTGTCAAAAAAGCCGCTTCTGTCCCGTTGACGGGAAGGAAGATAGTGTGAAAGAAACCCAGGAGGGGTGTCTTTCACGTTCAATCAACGAATTTTTGGAACGCTCTTTGTTCCAAAAA
>JAETQF010000010.1 GCA_021770845.1 Oscillospiraceae bacterium | reverse complement strand
TACACGCCGGAGCAGCAGGAATTTTACCTCCATCTGGCGGAAAAGTACCGGCTGCACCAGACCGGCGGCAGCGACTTCCACGGCGAACGGGTGAAGCCCGACGTGGAGCTGGCGGCACTGGACTTGGAGCTGGACTGGCTGTTGAGATGAAGCTGCTGATGGGCTATTCCGATGGGGAGATCGCGGCCAAGCTGGGCCTGACTAAGACAGCGGTCAGCACCCGGGTGAGCCGCGGCCGCCGGCTTCTGCGGGGCATTGTGGAGCGGGAGGGATTCCTGCTGGATGCGCAGCGATTCCGGGCAGAGGATTCGCGTGATGCCTTGGACTTACTGTGAAAAACCGCCCCTTGCCGTGCGCAGCATGGCAAGGGGCGGTTTTTTGCGCTGCCTTTGACGGCGGAGCTGGTGGAGCGTGCGCTGGCGGACGCCCAGGCGGAGGTCTATATGTCGGAGGAATACAACGCCTTTGTGCGGCGAGAACATCCTGTGCCTGTTTGGGCCGTTCTACACCGCCGCCCACATCGCCGACGAGCGCGGGCGGATGATCGCCAGCTGCAACAGCGGCTATGGGGCCTGGACAATGGTGCCCACCCGGGAGGAGATGCAGTTTGACTGCTGTATCAGACAGATCTATATGGAGCCGTACCGGGCGGCGCAGCCCAAGACAGGCGGCGGAGAGGGGCTGGTGCGGGCTCCGGCCTGGATGTGCGGGCGTGACAAAGCAGCGGCGCATGGATTGGGATTGCCCCCAAAGTCTGTCCCCAGGCTTTTCCGCTCTGACCTGTTCGCAATACTGGGCCAGATCTGCCTGCTGCTCCTGATTGGCACAGGGGGCCGCGTCATCCATCTCAGGTGGACGAGCACCGCGCCCAAATGTTGCGCTCGAATTGTTATTCCAGCGTCTCGCCAGTTTCGTCCTCGTACTCCTGCCGCGTGATCTCGCCCCTGTAGTACAGCTGCTTCAACTCCGTGTCGGTGTACTCGGAGAGATCCTCCGCCTCATACTGCTCCACCTCTGCCGCCGCAGGTTCAGCTTCGGCCTGTCGGCTTTGCAGCTGGACGCTGGCGGCTCTGCCCTCCTCGCTGATCTCCACGGTGTCCACCGGGGGAGCGGGGGGCTGCTTCTGCGCGGCAGACTGCTCCGTTCCCTGCCGGCGGCTGACCTCGGTGACGGCGATCCCGTCCTGGCCCAGGTTGACCTGATCCAGGCTGGCGGATACGTCGCTGCGCTGTGTTTTGCCGGCCTGTGCCGCACTGTCTTTCTGCCCGGGCCTCTCTGCGACTGCGGTTCTGGTGTTCTGGTACGTGCTGTTCAAGTAATTGGCTGCGCTGATCGTCATGCTCATGCTGATTCCTTCCTTTCTAAAAAGCAGCCTGTTATGATGTGCCGGCTGGGGCAATATGTAAACGCAGGGGCGTCAGCTTACCTGCGGAATCACAGCGGTAAAGGTGATCACGCCGTCCGCGTAGTGGTTGGAAATGCGGCCCTTATGGCGGGTGACAATGGCCTTTGCGGTGGACAGGCCAATGCCGTAGCCGCCGGTGGAGCGGGCGCGGGAGGAGTCAGCCCGATAAAAGCGGTCGAAGTATCTGGGAAGCTGCGCTGTGTTGACCCCGGCGCAGGGGTTGGACACGGCAATCGAGATGCTTCGCCCCCGCTGAGATACACAGAGCCGAATGATGCCTCCCGGGTCGCAGTACTTGACCGCGTTGTCCAGCAGGATAGAAAAGAGCCGGAAAAAATTATCCTGCACGCCCCGTAGGCTGATCCCGGCTGCAATCTCCACCGCCAAGGATTTTCCCGCCGCCTCGGCCAGCGGCTGAAACGCGTCCGCGCTCGCCTGGGCGATCTCGCTGACGGAAAATGCTTCCGCCGTGTCCTCCCTGACGGTTTCCTCTGTGCGGGCCAGCTCCACCAGGTTTTTGATCAGCCGATCTAACCGGGCGACCTGAGATTTTGCGCTGTCCAGCCATTTGTCCCCGCCGTAGGCGTCCTCCAACAGCCCCATATCCGCCGACAGGATGGCCAGCGGCGTTTTCAGCTCATGGGAAGCGTCCGTGATAAACTGCCGCTGCCGATCCAGATTGTCCACAAAGGGGCGAATGGCCCGCTTGGAAAGAACCAGCAGCAGGGCAAACACAATCAGGACGCAGGCCGCGAATATGACAGCCGTGATGCGCAGCATATTATTTGCTGATTGGAGCTGGAGGAAGCAGTCCAGCACGATAATCGTATTCCCTCCGTCCTCATCTGGAAACACACCGAAGCGGTAATGATCCACATATCCCCGCTCTGATCCGGTATCCATAATTTGACTGATGGTGTTTACCACCGTCTGGCGATCCAGCGCGGCGATATGCTCCAGATTTACGGACTTGATCTCCCTTTGCGCGGTGAGCTCCACGATAAAATATCTCGTTTCAAAGGCGGTTTCCGGCGTGACCTGAAAGTTGAAATCGGAAGGGTCGAAATGGGAGCCGGGCGGGAGGAAGGTTCCTCCGTTCTGATGAAGAATAAAGATGGCTTTGTCCACCCGGTTTGTTGTGACACAATAGTTGCCGACGCCTATGGCGGCACAGAGAACGGCCATGGTTCCAAGCATGGACGCCATTGCGATGAGAAGAAATTTCCTGCGCAGCGAGGGGATCATATCATCTCCTCCAGCAGGTACCCCTGGCCCCGGCGGGCGGCGATACGGACGTTGGCCCCGATTGCCTCCAGCTTCCGGCGCAGATAGGAGATATAGGCCCAAACCACGTTGAGCTCCGCCTCGCTGTCGCAGCCCCAGATGCGCTCCATGAACTGCTCTGTGGAGATCAGCCGCCCCTCCTGCCTCATAAGCAGCTCCAGCATTTGAAACTCCCGATTGCCCAGACGGATACAGGAGGGGCGGCACTTCAGCTCAAAGGTGGAGCAGTCCAGGGTTACGTTACCGGCGGTAAGGGCCGTGGGCTTGTACTCGCTTCCCCTGCGGGTCAGGGCCCGAACCCTGGCGATCAATTCCCTGTTGTCGAAGGGCTTGGGCAGGTAATCGTCCGCGCCGCTGTCCAGCCCCGCCACCCGATCCTCCATCTGGCTTTTTGCCGTCAGCAGCAGCACAGGGGCGGCGACATTCTTGGCCCGCAAAGCCCGCAGGGCCTGGATGCCGTCCAGCTTGGGCATCATAATGTCCAGAACAATGCAGTCATAGTTTTCCGCAAGCCCATAGTCCAGCGCGTCCTGCCCGTTGTGGACTACCTCCACGGAGTAATGCTCCCGCTTGAGCAGGGCCTCCAGTACCATGGCCATCTCCGGCTCGTCGTCGGCCACTAAAATGCGCATGGGAGCTCCCCCTTTCCCGGTGTCTCAATCAGCTCCCGAATGGTTTGCAGGGACAGATCCGTAGAGGCGATTTCGTCCGCGCAGCGCTTCAGTTCCCGGACGATTAGTGCTTGATGTTCAATATCGTGCTTATAGTTCAACTGGTGTTCAATGCTGGCCCAGCAGTCCATGGCGATGGTGCGGAGCTGAACCTCCAGCCAGACCGGATGCTCCGGGGCCTTCTCCAGAAAGCGCAGGGGCAGGGAGAGGATCATGTGGTAGCTGCGGTATCCGTTGGGCTTGGGGCTGCGGATATAGTCCTTCTCCCGCAAAATCTGAACGCCTGGGATCCGGCGGATCAGGCCGATGGTCTGGTCGATGTTCTGCACAAAGGGACACACCAGGAGCACTCCGGCGGCATCCCACACATCCCGCAGGGCGCTGTCCGCGGTGATGGGGAGGCTTTGCCGCGCCAGCTTTGCCTTCATGCTCTCCGCGCTTTTGATCCGCGCCTGGAAAGAGGCGACAGGGTCGCGCCGGCCCTGGCTGACCTGATACCGGCGGATCATATGCAGACAGGAGAGGAATTCCTCAATCATGCCCTCCAAAAGGATCAGGCGGCTTCCATAGAATTCGCGCTCCGCGCCGGTGACTTCAAGGGGAAACTCTCTCATGCCAAGCTCCCTTCTACCGGCGGCTCCCCATGGGGGGAAGGTGTTCCCGCAAGCCAAAGCGTGCATTGCAAGGCTCCGCTCTCCGTCAGAACAAACAGCAGCGCCACTTCGCCGGTGTCCTCTCGGATCGTAATGTATCCCACGCCGTCCTCGCTGGTGGTGGCGTCGATGACGGCGCCTTGGTCAAGGAACAGCGTCATGGCGCCCTGCACCTCCCGCTGCGGGTCAAACAGGGTCAGCAGCAGCTCCCCGCTTCTTGGCAGGCCGGAAATGCTGGCCGTTCCGTCATGGCGCACCTGGCAGTAATCGCTGCCTGTCTCCGTGGAGAGGCGGACGGCGCTGCCATGGAGCGTATCTCCGCTTTCCGTCTGAAACAGCGCCGCCACGGAAAGCTCCTCTCTGCCCGCTTCCGCGGGGGGCGCGGCGCCTATGCCTGCGCAGCCGGACAACAGCAGCAACAGCAGCGGCAGCACAACCGCCTTTCTTTGATTCCGTATCATAGGCACCCTCCTTCCGGCAGAGCTTTCCAACGAAAAGCCTGCTGTCAGTATAAACGCCGAACTCAAAAACAACTTAAAAGAAACCGGCGGGAATCAAAATTTTTTCACCGGAGGGTTCCGCCGCCCATTTCCGGGAGGCCGCCCGCCGGCCTCCCCATGGAGTGGATCCCCTCTCAATTCAACAGGACGATTTTAATAGCTTGCTGTTCATTTGAGCCGAAGCCTGCCGCCGCAATTCAGCGGCGGCAGCTTTACAGGGAGTCCCGCACCTTTTTTAGGAGCATATAAAAGACGTCCCGCTCGGCTTCCGTCAGGCTGGAGAGGAGGATCGCCTCTGCTTCCGCCCGGTGGTGCAGGGCGGTGCGGACGCATTCCACACCAGCTGGTGTGATTTGCACCCGTTTGATTCGCCGATCCCCCGCGTCCCCAAAGCCCACCACAAAGCCCTTCTGCTCCAGCCGGGAAATGATCCCCGCCGCCGTGGACTGGGCTACGTGGAGGATCTGCTCCAGCTCCTTCAGGGAATAGCGCCCTTCCGGCGCTTGATTCAGTTGATCCAGAACCTCCAGCTGCGCCAGGGTAATGTTCTGAGATCGCAGGGCGTTGTTGGCGTTTTTTGACAGCTCGTCATGGATCTGCTTGATCAGCATTCCGCAGTCCCGTGCCTGCTCCATGGGGCATCCCTCCTGATAACCATAATAATAGCACGCTTTTGAAAAAAGTCAATAGCGTGCGTTTGCTTTTTAACTTGCTTTTAAGTTCGCCTGCTATAATGGCCCCATTCCGAATCAGAAGGAGGGACACTCTTGATTGAACTATCCCATCTCACCAAACGCTATGGCGGGCAGCTGGCGGTATCAGACCTGAGCTTCACCGTGGACAGCGGCCAAATATACGGTTTCTTAGGGCCGAATGGCGCGGGCAAGTCCACCACCATGAACATCATGACCGGCTGCCTGTCCGCCACGGAGGGCAGCGTCCGCATTGACGGCCACGACATTTTTGAGGAGCCGGAGCGGGCCAAAAAGCTCATCGGGTATCTCCCGGAGCAGCCCCCGCTCTATCTGAACGAGACGCCGGAGGAGTACCTGCGCTTTGTGGGCGAGGCCAAGGGCCTGCGGGGGGGGGCGGAGCTGGCCCGGCAGATGGACGGGGTGATCGCGCAGACGGGGATCGGGGAGGCGGCCCATCGCCGCATCTCCGCGCTGTCCAAGGGCTACAAACAGCGGGTGGGCATCGCCCAGGCCCTGCTGGGCAGCCCCAAGGTCATCATCCTGGATGAGCCCACCGTGGGCCTGGATCCCATTCAGATCATCGAAATTCGGGATCTGATCAAAGAGCTGGGGCAGACCCATACGGTCATTTTCAGCTCCCACATTCTCTCCGAGGTGCGGGCCATCTGCGACCAGATCCTCATGATCGCCAAGGGAAGGCTGGTGGCCTTCGACACCCCGGAGAATCTGGAAAAGCACCTGCTGTCCCACAACGAGGTGGCGCTGACCACCGACGCCGCTGCGGATGAGATTCGGGCGCTCCTGGGGACTATCGACCACATCACAGACCTGACGCTGGAAGCGGCGGAGGGCGGATTGGTAACCGCCCGGGTCAAAACCGACCTCAGCAGCGCCTTCGACCTCTCCCGCCGGATCTTCTCCGCGTTCGCCGCCGCCGGCGAGACCCTGCTGGAGCTGACCGTGAAAAAGGCCAATCTGGAGGACATCTTCCTGGAGCTGGCCGAGGAGGAGCCCCAACCTCCTGCCGTGGAGGCGGAGCTGGTGGAAAGCGAGGTGACAGAGGAATGACGGCGGTACTGAAGCACGAGCTGAAAAGCTACTTTCACTCCATGACCGCCTATGTATTCGGGGCGGGCCTGCTGCCCGACATTATGACAAAATTATCCCTGTTTGACCGGTTCACCGGCTTTGTCAACGGGGTTTCCGATATGACCTCTATTGTTTACTATGCCAGTGTGATCGTGTTCTTCCTGTTTCTGTCTATCCAATCGCTGGAGAAACGGAGGTACAACTGATGAAAAAATGGAACTTCCAAAAATCCAGCGGAGCGTCAAACCGGAACGCTCTGCGGGGCGGCTCCTACTCGCTGACGATCTCCGTGGTGGTGCTGGCGATCCTGGTTGTCGTCAACATCTTCGCCTCCGCCCTGCCCATCGCTGTGACCAAGTATGACATCAGCGCCTCCAAGCTCTACTCCATCACCAGCAATACCAAGGTGGTAGTCAACGCTCTGGAGCAGGATGTGACCATCTACTGGGTGGTGCAGTCCGGCCAGGAGGACGCGGTGATTGAGAATCTGCTGGGTAAGTATGACAGTCTCTCCGACCATATCCAGGTGGTGAAGAAGAACCCGGACGTCTATCCCATCTTTGCGGAGCAGTACACAGACGAGACGGTGCGGAACAACAGCCTGATCGTGGAGTGCGGTGACCGCAGCCGCTTTATCGGCTATGATGACATCTATATCCAGGAAGCTGACCTCTACTCCTATTCCTACAACACCTCTTTTGACGGCGAGGGGGCCATCACCTCCGCCATCGACTATGTCGTCAGCCAGGACTTCCCCCAGCTCTACATCCTGGAGGGCCATGGGGAGGCCGAGCTTCCGGCTTCTTTCCGGGAGCAGATCGAAAAGGAGAACATGGAAACGCAAGCCCTCTCTCTGCTCACGGTGGACGCTGTCCCCGAGGATGCGGACTGCGTGGTGATCTACGCCCCGGAGAGCGATCTGTCACAAGAGGAAAAAGAGCGTTTGGCGGACTACGCGGCAGAGGGCGGAAAGCTGTTTGTCGTGGCCGGGCCGATGCAGGACGGCATCCTGGAAAACCTCTACAGCCTGCTGGCGGACTACGGAGTCCAGGCCAACAGGGGATCGTGGTTGAGGGGGATCGAAACCATTACAACGGCTTCCTCCGGCAGGGGCCGATGGCGCTGCTGCCCGATATGAACAGCGATACCATCACCGATCCATTGATAGATGAGAAATACCATCCCATTATGCCCATCTCCTTGGGCCTGACGGTCACTGGAAATTCCGGCGGCGGAACGGTGACGGAGCTGCTGACGACCTCCGGCATGGCCTACAGCAAGCTGGCGGGCTACGGTATGACGGACGTTGAGAAGGAGGACGGGGACATTGACGGCCCCTTCGCCCTGGCTGTCTCCATCGAAACCGCCGGGGAGGGCCAGATCGTCTGGTTTACCTCCTCCTACTTCCTGGAGGATGCCTATAACGCCGCCTCCTCCGGGGCCAACAGCAGCCTGGGAATGAACGCTCTGGCCTCGCTGATCGATGAGACAGAGGCGATGGCCATCCGCAGCAAGTCGCTGAACTACAACTACCTGTCCATCAACAGCTCCACCGCCTCGCTGCTGAAGGCGCTGATGATCGGCGTGTTCCCGCTGGCGTACCTCGGTATCGGCGTCTGGGTGGTGCTGAAAAGAAGGAGGCTGCAAAATGAACCGGTCTAAAAGGTTATATATCCTGTTGGGAATTTTGGCCGCGGCCTGTATCGGCACCTTTGCGGTCACCCAGATGGAGGAGCGGAAGGAGCAGATCAGGGAAACCGGGGAGATCATCCTGGAGCTGCCCAGCGAATCGGTACAGTTTCTCTCCTGCTGGTGAAGCATGACCCGCTGGACGAGTATGACGCTGTGCTCAGCGACATGATCGACCATGATGAGATCCCGGCCTTTGACCATGTGACCAAAATTCAATTTGAGGGCGCGGAAACGTACAGCATCACTTATCAGGAAAACAGCACGGATACCTACAGCGACGGGGACAGCTACTTTACGCAGCAGAACGGCAAAACTCTGCCGCTGGACACCTCCAAGGTGGACGGCTATCTGCGGAGCATCACCAATCTGAATCCAGTCAACTATGTGTCCTATCACGCGACGGATGAGGAATTGCGGGCATACGGCCTGGACGCGCCTGAACTGACCATCACCGTGGACTATATTTTGGAAGGAGAGGACGGCGAAGAAGTTGAGGACACCTTTATTCTCTATGTCAGCCCCGATCCGGAGGATGTAAAGGCCGCTGAAGAAGCGCAGGACGGCGAGGAGGCGGAACTCTCGGCGTATATCCGGGTTGGTGAATCCCAAATCATCTACGAAGTGTCCTCCAGCAGCTACAAGAAGCTGGCGGCGGCGTCCCGCAGCGACCTGCGCCACTCGGAGGTGATCTGGGCAGACTTTTCCGATGTCCAGCGGATCGATATTTCCCTGGAAGGGAACAGCTACACCCTTACGTCCGAAAAGGGTAAAGACAACTCCACCTGGTTTTATCAGGGCGAGGGCGGCCTGGATATCGGCGGCCTCCAATCTTCCCTGGAAAATCTGACCGCAGACGAGTTTACCGATGAGCGGCCCACGCAGAAGGAGGAGATCGGACTGACCGTTTACCTGGACAACGAGAGTTTCCCGCAGGTGGAGATCAAATTGTACCGATATGACGGAAGCCGCTGCCTCGCGGTGATAGACGGCGAGAGCGTGTCCCTGGTGGAGCGCGCCGCGGTGGTTGACCTGATGGAAGCAGTCCATGCCATTGTGCTGGGCTAAGACGAAAAGACAGGGCTGGCACAGTACCGAACTGCTGTGCCAGCCCTGAACAGGAGGACAACATGGGAGATCATCCATCCGAGCCAGGCGCGATCAACTGCGGCATGACGCTGAACAGCTTAAAGGATCGGCTGTATTCCCTGAATATGCGGATGCGGTTAGCGATGCAGAATCACGATGAACAGGCGCAGGCGGATATCCAGGAGCAGATAGCGGCAGTTCAGAGAGAGATTGACCAGATGTGCCTGGGCGGCAGACGCCGTTGATCAGTTGGGTCAGTCCCTCAGCCTCCGCCTGTCTGGCGGCTTGGCGTCAGGTATAGGGTTTGATGCGATTCATCCACCCGGCGGTTTTGTATAAAACGCCGGAAAATTGAATAATAAACAGGAAAGTTTTTACGAAAAGAACAAAAACCGGACAACTTACTGCCAGTTCCCCTTTGAGATATTGAATGATCGCCGCTGTTTGTGTTACAGTAAAGCCATCCCGGGCGCGGCCCGCGGCACAAGCCCCATCTGACAAAATAGGGAAAACGAGAACTCGCAATGAAACGAGGAGCCTGGACGCCGGCCTGGCCCTGACCATGCTGGCCAAGCCCAGCCAGACGGCGGCAGGCGGGAACGACGTGGCGTCCGGCGGGCCCCGCCATCTTCTTCAGCAGCATCTGCTGCATCCTGTTTCTGGTTCTGCTCGTGGCGGCGGCGGACGCCATGGCGCACGGCAGGCCGAACGAACGCAAGGCGGCCCAGGCCGCCGGAAAGGAGCCCTGATCCATGCCCAATAACATCATCTTCTACTTTACCGACCAGCAGCGATGGGACACCTGCGGCTGCTTCGGCCAGCCCCTGGACATCACCCCCAACCTGGATCGGCTGGCCCGGGAGGGCGTCAAGTTTGACAACGCCTTCTCCCCCCAGCCGGTGTGCGGCCCCTGCCGCGCCCTGTTCCAGACCGGCAGATGGCCCACCGAGACGGGCTGCTTCCGCAACAACCTCATGCTCCCGGCGGGGGTGAAAACCCTGGGCAGCTATCTGGAGGAGGCGGGCTACGAGACGGCCTACATCGGCAAGTGGCATCTGGCCAGCGACGGCGAGCTTGGGAAGCCCCCGGCGGTGGATCACACCGTCACCGCCATCCCCCGGGAGCTGCGGGGGGGCTACACCGGCTACTGGCGGGCGGCAGACGTGCTGGAGTTCACCTCCCACGGCTATGACGGCTTTGTGTTCGACGAGAACAACAACCAGGTGGACTTCAAGGGCTACCGGGCGGACTGCATCACCGATCTGGCCCTGCACTTCTTTGATACCTATGATAAAAAGAAGCCCTTCTTTATGACCATCTCCCAGATCGAGCCCCACCACCAGAACGACCGGAGGCATTATGAGGGCCCCGACGGCTCCAAGGAGCGGTTCAAGGACTTTATTCTGCCGGGGGATCTGAAGGCTTTGGGGGGCAACGCGGCGGAGGAGTACCCGGATTACCTGGGCCAGTGCGCCAGCCTGGACGAGAACCTGGGCCGCCTGATGCAGCGGCTGAAGGACGAGGGGCTGTATGAGGACACGGTGATCCTCTTTGCCTCCGACCACGGCTCCCACTTCAAGACCCGCAACCAGGACGGCCACCTCAACGGCTGCGACGACTATAAGCGCACCTGCCACGACTCGGCCCTCCATGTGCCCCTGGTGATCGCCGGCGGGCCCTTCCGGGGCGGCGCGGCGGTGGAGGACGTGGTGAGCACCGCCAGCCTGCCCAAGACCATCCTGGCCCTGGCCGGGGTGGACGTGGGGGATGCCATGATCGGGGAAAACCTCCTTGATGTGGTGGAGAAAAAGGACGATACCAGGCTGAACGAGGCCTTTGCCCAGATCTCGGAGAGCCGGGTGGGCCGGTGTCTGCGCACGGCGGACTACCTGTATTCCGTCTATGCCCCCGGCGTCAACGGCGGCGAGTTCGCCGCGGCGGAGACATACGCCGACGACTTCCTGTACGACATGAGGCGGGATCCCCACCAGCTGAACAACGTGGCGGCCGATCCGGCCTATGCCCAGGTAAAGGCGGAGCTGCGGGAGCGGCTGCTGGACTGGATCCAGCGGGCGGAGGGAACGCGGCCCGTGATTACGGAGTAAGGCTGAAAAAACCAACACCCAAGGGCGGCGGAGCGCCGGATCTCCATCCTGCTCCAACCCCTGGCGGGGCTGGAGCTTGACCGGGAGCTTGCGGCCCCCGTGAAGGAGGCGGCCCCCGCGGGGCCGGCGGTGCAGTACGCCATCCAAACCAGCGGGACGCTGCTGGACGGGGCCAGAGAGAAGCTGGGCTCGCAGCGCGTCCCGGAGAAGTGCGGCGGCAGACAAACGGAGAGGCGCCCGAGCGGGCGCCTCTCCGTTTGGGCGGCGTGCCGCCCGGATTCGCTTCAGGGTTGGGATGGGCTCCGTCCGCTGTTACGCGGGGCTGTGCCTGTGGCGGCTCTCCTCCGGGCGGAACAGCAGGGTGAGGCACCACAGAGCGGCCAGACCCACGATGGTGTAGATGATGCGGGCCAGCCAGGTGCCGGAGCCGCCGCTGATAAAGGCCACCAGGTCAAAGTTCAGCAGCCCGATGAGCCCCCAGTTCAGCCCGCCGATGATGGACAGGGCCAGGGCGATCTTGTCCAGAAACATGGTGCAAACCTCCTTTGCGTCCCTGCCCGCGCCGCGGGAAGGAACGATTTTTTGTCACAAAGGTAGTTTGCGCCGGGAAAAGTCCGCTATGCTGGAAAATTTGCGCTTTTTAAACATTATTCCGCGGTGACGGTGCGGTTGGTGGGGATGATGCACACGTAGCTCTTGCCCACGCCCAGGGTCAGGGGGGAGCCGTCCTCCTGGAAATAGCGCAGCTGCTGGTTGGCGTCCCCCTTCTGCCAGGTGATGGGGGCCATTTTGCCGCCGCAGGCGAACCAGCCGCTGCCGGAGGACAGATCCACGGTGATCCGGCCCTTGTCGTCCACCACGGTGCAGGTGGTTTGGAGCACCAGCAGGTTGGTGACCGCCACCTGGGTGTTGTCGTTGCCGTCAATGTAAGGCTGGCCGTACTCCTCCACCGCGTACAGCTTGGTGGCCGGGTCATAGCGGAACACGCCGGATTTGTAGTTGGAGAAGGGGACGGTGACGGTGACGGCGTTCTGGCCGCCGGTAGGGGTAACCTCCTCGGCAAAGGCCATCTCGTACCGGTAGCCCTCGGTATGGGCCGTTTTTTCCTCCTTGGTGAGCATGGCCGCGATGGTCTCGCCGGAGGTGAGCAGGGAGTGCTCCACGGCGTAGTGGTGGCCGGCGATGCGATCCCGATCCCGCCAGAACGTCCCATTCCCGCTGAAGCGGCCGTTGACCCCGTCCACGGTGAACAGGCCCAGCCGGCTCTTGGTTTCGTAGAACTCGGGGCTGGCGCCGGCGTGGATGTACACCGCGTCATGGCCCTGGGCCAGCTCCCAGTAGTACTGCCGGGCGGAGCGGACGGAGCCGATGAGCCCCACCCGCTCGGGGTGCTGGTACACCGCCAGCATCCGGGTGATGCCGCCCTCGGCCAGCACCTCGTAGATGATATCGGCCTGGCTGTTCCCCTGCTGGGGCAGGGCGGCCTTCAAATTGTTCAGCATAATGGCCACCGGGCGGGCGCCGGAGAGATCCTCCTCACAGGGCAGGCCGGTGAGGGGCTCCCGGATGGGCTCCGGGGTGGGTTCCGGGGTGGGCTCCGGAGTGGCGGTGGCCTCCGGGGTGACGGTGGGCTCCGGGGTGGCGGTGGGTTCGCCGGTGGTGTCGCCGCAGGCGGACAGGAACAGGAGCAGCAGGGCGGAAAACAGACAGATCACGCGCTTCATGAAAAGTCCCTCCTCAGGCTCAGCGCCCAACCACGGCGGGTTGACGCAGGCGTTTCCATTATTGTACCAAATTTGTCGAAGGTTGTAAAGGTTTCCCGGCAAGATGGGGGCGGAAGGCGGGGAAACGCTCTTGCCATTCGTGCCGGGGTTTGCTATAATATCGGCAAACGCTGTGCAGGCACGGTGATCCCCGGGCTATGCCCGTCGCCCCAGGGCGGCGGGCGGGGAGGCCCGATTTTTTGGAAAAGGAGTTGTGACGCTGCGCTATGGACGCTTCTGTGCCCATATTCCGGCAGACGCTGGGCCCCCTGGGGCTGGACGTGCCCCCCATGGGGGAGACCCCCTTTGAGGAGCTGGCCTCCGCCTACCGGCAACGCCTCACCCCCAGGACGGGGCCCGTGCACATCGCGGGCATGACCACCATGGCCGAGTGCCGCGCCGCCCTGGCGGCGGTGAGGGAGGCGGGCTGTCCCGCCCCCTGGGTGAGCTGGGTGTGCGACGAGGACGGGGAATCGCCCACCCGGGTGCATATGCTGGCCGCCCTGTTTGTGGCGGAGGGGATGGGGGCCGCCGCCTTCGGCCTGGATTGCCCGGAGGAGTGCGCCCCGGAACGCTTGAAGGAGCTGGCCCAGTACGCCCGCGTCCCGCTGTTCTGGGCGGGGGCAGACGGCCTTGTGCCCTTTCCCTACACCCCCAGCCGCCGGGATCCCGACGTCATCCCCTGCGCCACCGGAACCGCCCCATGCTTCGTCACCCGCACCATCGACGTGGGGGAGGAGCTGGAGTGCGGCCCGGATCTGCTGGAGGACATCATCGCCGCCGAGGACGACCCGGTGGGGGCGGTGAAGATCGTGCTCCAGGAGCCGGACGATGTGGACGTCTTCGCCCAGCACCAGTACGCGGTGCGGGAGGCCCTGTGCCTGTGCTCCGACGTGCCGGAGCTGCTGGAGGGGGCGCTGCGGGTGTACCAGGGCCGGGCCTTCTATGACGGCACCGGCGGGCTGGAGCGGCCGGAGCTGGATCGGCTGAGCCGCCTGTACGGGCTGATCGTGCTGTAGGGGGGCGGAACACATGGTTTTGAGCATTGACGAGGTCAACGACATCCTGGACGAGGTATACAACGAGTTCCCGGAGGCGCTGTTCCAGGAGCTCAACGGCGGCGTGCTGCTGCTGGAGGAGGCCCTGCCCGACCCGGACGCGGGGGAGGACGTCTACATCATGGGCGAGTACTGCGTGGACGAGCTGGGCCGGTACATCAACATCTACTACGGCTCCTTTGCCGCCCTGCTCTTTGACGAGCCCCGCCAGGTGTGGGAGGAGGAGCTGCGCACCACCCTGCGCCATGAGCTGACCCACCATGTGGAGGGGCTGGCGGGGGAGCGGAGCCTGGAGTACAAGGACTCCGCCCAGCTGGACGCCCTGCGCCGTGGGGAGGACTGGCCGCCGGAGGACGAATAACCAGAACAGAAACAGAAAGGAAGAAATCGGCATGGAAACCATTCAGTACACCCCCCGGGGGGTTTGTTCCCAGAAGATGGAGATCGATGTGGAGGACGGCGTGATCCGGGCCGTCCGGGTGCTGGGGGGCTGCTCCGGCAACCTCCAGGGGCTGTCCGCCCTGCTGAAGGGGATGACGGTGGACGAGGCCGTGGCCCGGATGGAGGGCATCCGCTGCGGCAGGAAGCCCACCTCCTGCCCGGATCAGCTGGCCCAGGCCCTGAAGTCCGCCCGGTAAGCCCGTCAGGGGACGGGCCCTTACCTTATATATATTGGAAAGGAATGTGAGACTATGATTTTTGCCTGCGCCAACGCCGTGCCCTGCCCCTGCAAGTGCCCCGCCCCCATGGAGACCGCCCTGAAGTGGCTGGCGGATCACGATCTGGCCCATATGGAGGCCGGTACCTATGAGCTCCAGGGGAAGGATCTGTACATCATGATCCAGGACTTTACCACCCAGCCCGCCGAGGTTCGCCGCCCGGAGCGCCATGACGACTATCTGGACATCCAGTACATTGTCTCCGGGGTGGAGCGGATGGGCTATGTGCCCTACACCGGGAAGGAGGCGGTGGACGAGGATCCGGAGGGGAAGGACGTGACCTTCTACAGGGATCTGGAGGGGGAGACCTTTGTGGACGTGACCCCGGGCAGCTACTGCGTCTTCTTCTCCAACGACATCCACCGCCCGGGCTGCGCCGCCGGGGAGCCCTGCGCCGTCCGCAAGGCCGTGGTGAAGATGAAGCAGAGCCTGCTGTAAGATTGGAACCTCAAAAGGGCCGTCCGGCAATGCCGGACGGCCCTTTTGCCCTCCGGGGGCGCTGGAAGGGGGTTCCTCCGCTGGAAAATAGTTTGGCTTGCGCCAGGGGGCTAAAAAAGTTACAATTTTGTCATAACTTCCGCGGCCTGGAGCGGCGGAACCACGACAAGGAGTGAACTGAGATGAAGTTTGGGAAAGCGGCGGCGGGGCTGGTGCTGGCTGCGGCGCTGGCCCTGCCTCTGGCCCAGCCCGCCCGGGCCCAGGACGTGCTGTCGGTGGGCGGACAGAATCTGTGGAGCCAGGCCTCCGCCCGGCTGGTGGGGGGCGGCACTACCTACGTCTCCCTGCGGACGGTGGCGGGGCTGCTGGCCCCGGAGGCCCAGGTGTCCTGGGAGAACGGCGCGGCCTGGGTGCGGGGGGAGGGCGTGACCCTCTCGGTTCGCCCCGGGGATCAGTGGATGACGGTGAACGACCGGGCGCTGTACATACCCCACGGGGTGCTGCTGGAGAACGGGCGGACGCTGGTGCCCGTCCGGGTGCTGGCGGCGGCTCTGGGCGGCACGGTGGACTGGAGCCGGGAGCAGGGCGTGACCCTGACCCCGGGCAGCGGCCAGGCGGCGGCCCCGGCCTACACGGCGGAGGAGCTGTACTGGCTGTCCCGGATCATCTCGGCGGAGAGCCGGGGGGAGCCCCTGCTGGGCAAGATCGCGGTGGGCACGGTGGTGCTGAACCGGGTGGCCAGCGGGGAATTCCCCGACACCATCTACGACGTGATCTTCGATACCAAGTGGGGCGTCCAGTTCCAGCCGGTGGCAAACGGCACCGTCTATGACGAGCCCACCCAGGAGAGCGTGCTGGCGGCCAAGCTGGTGCTGGAGGGGGCCAGGGCCGCCGGAAACAGCCTGTATTTTTTGGCGCCGGATTTGACGAATAACCACTGGATTATGGAGAACAGGGAATTTGTGGTGACCATTGGATGTCATTGGTTTTACCAATAAAAACCCATATAATGGAAATTATATGGGTGTTAAATGGACGAAACTATAGAATTAGCACAATAGCCGAGCCTCTAAATATAGGAGGTTCGGCTATTTTGACTACATAAAAAGGTTGCAAAACAGTTTTAAATCAGTTACAATATGGTTACAATTTGACCGCAAATTGTAACAAGGAGAGATTTCATGAAAAAACGAGCAGTCAGTTCCTTGCTGGCCTCCCTCGCTGTCGTGAGCTTTATCCTGCCCGCGCTGGCCGCGGACGCCCCCGAATTGGAGGAGACGTTCCCCGTCAGCGTTGAGGAGACTGTTGAATGGGCCCCCTTCCTGGTGGACGGCGAGCTCCGGCAGTCTGTGGAGTACGAGAACCGCAATGGCGTCACCTATGTCACCGTGAGCTCCTTCGTGTCCATGCTGGATCCGGAGGCCATGGTGGAGGAGGAGAATGGCGCCGTGACCGTCAACGCCGCCCGGGTCTCCCAGGTGGAGGACGGGTCGGGGAACACCGCCACCGTGGTGGAGGAGACCCTGAACCTGACGGTGCAGGCCGGCGCCTCGTATATTGTGGCCAACGGCCGCTATCTCTATGCAAAGGGCAGCCTCATCCTGCTGAACAATTCCGTGGCCGCTCCCGTCCGGCTGCTGGCGCGGGTGTTCAACCTGGACGTGGGCTATGACGGGGAAAACGGCACCGTGGTGCTCAACCACATCGGGGAAGGGGCCTATCTCCTCCCCGGCGACAGCTATTACAACGGCGACACCCTCTACTGGCTGTCCCGCATCATCAACGCGGAGAGCGGCAACCAGATTCTGGAGGGCAAGATTGCGGTGGGCAACGTGGTGATGAACCGGGTGGACAGCCCCAAGTTCCCCAACAGCATCTACGATGTGCTGTACCAGAAGAACCAGTTCAGCCCGGCCAGCAGCGGCTCCCTGAAGCGCACGCCCAATGAGGAGTCCGTGATCGCGGCCAAGCTGGTGCTGGACGGGGCAGAGGTGGTACCCACCGCCCTGTTCTTCAGCCGTGCGGGCCTGTCCTGCTACGCGTCCCGCAACCGTCCCTACGTCACGACAATCGGAGCTCACGCGTTTTACGCCTGAGAAGCAAGGAACAAAGCACGGCGGCCTTCGGGCTGCCGTGCTGTTTTATGCCGCCGCGGCCCGGCCGCCTCCCATCCGCTGGCCCCACAGGCGCAAAGCACCCCCGCGGGCCACTGGCCCGCGGGGGTGCTGCCACGTATCCGGAAGGATTCACCGCTCCCCGGCCCTCACCGCGGCGGCGGCCTCCTTCTGAATGTCCTCAAAGTTGGACAGCATGGGCTCCACATCCTTGCCCCGGAGCTTGCGATCCACGTAGTTTTTCGTGATGGCGATGACCACCGGGGACAGCACCAGAACCCCCACCAGGTTGGGCAGCATCATCATGCCGTTGAGGGTGTTGGCGATGTCCCAGGCCAGGTTTTCCCCCATCACCGCGCCGCCGAAGGTGGCCAGCACAAAGATGACCTGATAGACCTTGGTGATCTTCTCACCGAACAAAAACTCACAGGCCTTGCTGCCGTAGTGGCTCCAGCCCAGGCAGGTGGAGAAGGCGAACAGCATGACAGAGATGGCCACGAAGGCCGCCCCGGCGAAGCCGAAGTGCATGGAGAACACGGTGCCCACCAGGTTGGAGCCGCTCAGCTCCACGCCGTTGTAGGCCGCCATGGTGACCCCGGTCTCCAGATCCACCAGCCCGGAGGACAGCACGGAGAAGGCGGTGAGGGTGCACACGATGATGGTGTCGGCGAACACCTCGAAGATGCCCCACATACCCTGGCGCGCCGGTTCCTTTACGTTGGAGCTGGAGTTGGCCATGACGGAAGAACCCAGGCCCGCCTCGTTGGAGAACACGCCCTTCTTCATGCCCTGCTCGATGGCCAGCTTGACGCCGTAGCCAACCACGCCGCCGCCCGCGGCTTTGAGGGCGAACGCCCCCTTGAAGATGGCGACAAACACTTTACCCACCATGGAGATATTCGTGCAGAAAATGACGATGGAACCAATCATGTACAGGATGACCATAAAGGGCACGATCTTTTCGGTGACGGAGGCGATGCGCTTCAGACCGCCCAGCACCACCAGCCCGGTAAGGATGACGATGACAATGCCGGTGACCCAGGTGGGAACGCCGAACACGAACTTCAGATTGCCGGAGATGGAATTGATCTGGGTCATGTTGCCGATGCCGAAGGAGGCCAGGAAGCAGAACACGGAGAACAGCACCGCCAGCACTGTGCCCAGGGCCTTGCAGCCCTTTTTGGCGCCCAGTCCGTCCCGGAGGTAGTACATGGCCCCGCCGGACCATTCCCCGGCGGAGTTCCTCCGGCGGTAGTAGATGCCCAGCACATTTTCGGCGTAGCCGGTCATCATCCCGAAGAAGGCGATGAGCCACATCCAGAACACGGCCCCGGGGCCGCCCACCAGGATGGCCCCCGCCACGCCCACGATGTTGCCCGTGCCCACGGTGGCCGCCAGGGCGGTGCACAGGGACTGGAACTGGGAGATGGACTGATCCTGGGTGTGGCCGGACACGTCCTTGTGGAAGATGGAGCCGATGGTCTGCTTCATCCAGTGGCCGAAGTGGCTGATCTGGAAAAATTTCGTGCGGCAGGTCATGAACACGCCCACAAAGGCCAGCAGGATCAGCGCGGGCCAGCCCCAGACGACGTTGTTCACCGCCGAGTTGATCTTGGTGATGGTCTCAAGCATAACGGTTTCCCTCTTTTCTCGTGTTTCCCCAGCAGTATATAATAAAATGGGCCGAAATACAAGAAAAAATTGAAGGTTACCCCTTTAAAAGCTGACTCAAAATGGCGTTCACCGCCTGGGGGTTGGCCTTCCCCTTCAGCTCCCGCATCACCTGGCCCACCAGGAAGCCGAAGGCCTTGTCCTTGCCGCCCCTAAAGTCGGCCACGGATCGGGGGTTGGCGGCCAGCACCTTGGCGCAGATCTCCCGCACCAGGCCGTCGTCGTTCACCTGCTCCAGGCCGTGCTCCTTGACGTAGGCGTCCACGTCGCCGTCGGTGTCAAAGACGGCCTCGAACACCTTGACGGCGGTGTTGCGGTTCAGCTTGCCCTCCGACACCAGGGCGATGAGCCGGGCCAGGGTGGGGGCGGTGAGCTTCATGTCCCGGGGCTCCAGCCCCCGGGCGGACAGCGCCCCCAGCACCTCCCCCATGATCCAGTTGGCCCCCTGCTTGGGGGGCGCGCCCAGTGCTACCAGCGCCTCGAAAAACGCCGCCAGCGCCTTGTCCGACGTGATCATCCGGCAGTCGTACTCCGGCAGGCCGTAGTCCGCCTGATACCGCGCCCGCTTGGCCTGGGCCAGCTCGGGCAGCCCGGCCCGCAGCCCGTCCAGGTATGCCTCCGACAGCTCGATGGGGGGAATGTCCGGCTCGGGGAAGTACCGGTAGTCCTGGGCGTCCTCCTTGGAGCGCATGGCATAGCTGGCGTCCTTGTTCTCGTCCCAGCGGCGGGTCTCCTGCACCACCCGCTTTCCCTCCGTGATGCGCTCTATCTGCCGCCTGGCCTCGTAGTCGATGGCCCGGGCGATGGCCTTGAAGGAGCTCAGGTTCTTCATCTCCGTCCGGGTGCCCAGCTCTGAGCTGCCCAGGGGCCGCACCGACAGGTTCACGTCGCACCGCAGGGAGCCCTCCTGCATCTTGCAGTCGGACACCCCCAGGTATTGCAGCGTTTCCTTCAGCTGTTCCAGGTAGGCGATCACCTCGTCGGCGGTGCGGAAGTCCGGCTCGGTGACGATCTCAATGAGGGGCACCCCGCAGCGGTTGTAGTCCGCCCGGGTCTGGTCGATCCAGGGGTCGTGCACCAGCTTGCCCGCGTCCTCCTCCATGTGCAGCTCGTGGATGCGGATGGCCTTGTCCCCCGCGTCCGTGTGGATGGGGACGGCCCCGTCCCGGGCGATGGGCAGGTAGAGTTGGGAAATCTGGTACGCCTTGGGCAGGTCGGGGTAGAAATAGTTTTTCCGGTCGAACTTGCCATACCGGGTGATGGAGCAGTTCAGGGCCAGCCCCGCCTTGACGGCGAACTCCAGCACCCGCCTGTTCAGCACCGGCAGCGTCCCCGGCATCCCGGTGCACACCGGGCAGCAGTGGGTGTTGGGCGCGCCGCCGAACTGGGTGGTGCAGCCGCAGAAGATCTTGGTTTTGGTGGCCAGCTCCACATGGGTCTCCAGGCCGATGACAGTCTCCCAGGTCATGGGGCGCTCCTCCCTTCTATCGCTGCCCTTCCCCCCTGGCGGGGGGAAGGGGAGTACGCAGGGCCGATGACGGTCTCCCAGGTCATGCCGGATCCCCTCCCTTCGGTGTGCGCTTGTGCCAGTCCGTCTCCAGCTGGAAGGCGTGGGCGGCGTTGAGGATGGCGCCCTCGCCGAAGTGGGGCCCGATGAGCTGGGCCCCGATGGGCAGGCCCTTCCCGTCGAAGCCGCAGGGCATGGACAGCGCCGGCAGCCCCGCCAGGTTCACCGACACGGTGTAAATGTCGCTCAGGTACATCTTCAGCGGGTCGGACAGGCTCTCCCCCAGGCGTGGGGCGGTGGTGGGGGCCACCGGGGTCAAAAGCAGATCGCACCGCTGGAACGCCCCGTCAAAGGCGGCCTTGATCACCGCCTTGGCCTGTAACGCTTTTTTATAGTAGGCGTCGTAATACCCGGAGGACAGCACGAACGTTCCCAGCAGGATCCGCCGCTTCACCTCCGGGCCAAAGCCCTGGGTGCGGGTCTTGCGGTAGAGATCGGCCAGCCCGTCGTACTTCTCCGCCCGCCAGCCGTACTTCACCCCGTCGAACCGGGACAGGTTGGAGGACGCCTCGGCGCAGGCGATGATATAGTAGGCGGGCACCGCGTAGGGGAGCACCGGGAAGGACAGCTCCACGAGCTCCGCCCCCCGGCCCTTCAGCACCTCCGCCGCCTGCATCACGGCGGCCCGTACCGCTCCGTCCAGCCCGTCCCCGAAGCAGTCCGTGGGCAGGCCGATCCTCCTCCCCCGGATGTCGCCCGTCAGCCCGTCCAGCAGATGGCCGTAGTCCACCCGGGGCCCGGAGTCGCTCCAGCTGTCGCGCAGCCCGGGCAGGCTGGTGGCGTCGCGGGGATCGCGGCCCATGAGCACGTCCAGCACGGCGGCGCAGTCCGCCGCGTCCCGGCACAGCGGCCCGATCTGATCCAGCGACGAGGCGTAGGCGATGAGCCCGTACCGGCTGACGGTGCCGTAGGTGGGCTTGATCCCGGTGACGCCGCAGAAGGAGGCGGGCTGGCGGATGGAGCCGCCGGTGTCCGAGCCGATGGCGTACCAGCCCAGGCCCGCCGCCACCGCCGCCGCCGCGCCCCCGGAGGAGCCGCCGGGGGCCCGATCCAAGTCCCAGGGGTTGCGCGCCGGGCCGTAGAAGGAGGTCTCCGAGGTGGAGCCCATGGCGAACTCGTCCATATTCAGCTTGCCCAGGGACACCGCCCCGGCCCGGGCCAGCCGTTCCACCGCTCCGGCGTCATAGGGGGGCGCGAAGTCCCCCAGAATTTTGGACGCGCAGGAGGTTTTCACCCCCCGGGTGCAGAGGTTGTCCTTGAGGGCCATGGGCACGCCGTACAGGGGGCTGTCCGCGTCTTTGACCCCGGCCTGCAGCTGTTGGGCCCGCTCCAGCGCCCGCTCCCCGGTGACGGTGATAAAGGCGTTCAGCGCCCCGTCCCGGGCGGCCACCGCGTCCAGCGCCGCCTGGGCGGCCTCCACAATGGAGACCTGGCCCCGTTTGATGGCCCCGCCCAGCTCCAGGGCGGTCAGTTCTCGCAATACCATACGCCGCCTCCTATTCCACCGTTTTGGGCACCAGGAACGCCTCGCCGTCCGGGGCGGGGGAGCCGGCCAGCAGCTCCTCCCGCGCCTGAGACGGGATCACCTCATCCTCCCGGAGCACGTTCTTCACCGGGAACACGTGGCTCATGGGCTCCACCCCCTGGGTGTCCAGCCGCTCCAGCACGTCCATATAGGCCAGGATCCGCTCCAGCTCGGCGGTCATGGCCTGCCGGTCGCCCTCCTGCACCTCCAGCCGGGACAGCCCGGCGAGATAGTCTACCAGTTCCGCTGTAATGTTCATAATAATCTCCCTTATCAAGTTATCTTCCAGATGGTTGCCGACGCAAAAGCGTTGGATGACCTCCACGGTGGTAACGGTTTCAAGTTCGCGGGTCTAAGACCCTTTTGCCTACTTTTTCTTTCAAGAAAAAGTAGGTTACGGTTCCAGCCGCGTCCGATCCCGGGGGAACAGGGACGCGTACCGGATGTTGTCCAGCCCGCACAGCTGCATGGTCAGCCGCTCCAGCCCGACGCCCAGCCCGCCGTGGGGCGGCATCCCATGCTTGTGGATCATCAGGTAGCTCTCAAAGTCCGCGGGATCCATCCCCCGGGCCTCCATCTTGGCCACCTGGGCGGCGTAGCCGTGCACCCGCTGGCCCCCGGTGGTCACCTCCAGCCCCCGGAACAGCAGGTCGAAGGACAGGGTATATTTTGGGTCGTCCGGGTCGTCCATGGCGTAGAAGGGCCGTTTTTTGGAGGGATAGTGGGTGACGAACACGAAATCGCTGCCGTACTCCTCCCTGGCGTACCGCCCGATGTGGGCCTCCTCCTCCGGCTCCAGGTCGTAGGGATCCCGGATCCGGCAGCCGTACCGCTCCGCCGCCAGCCGCTTGGCCTCGTCGAACCGCAGGCAGGGGATACGGCCGGCCTCCGGCAGCTCCACCCCCAGCAGGGCCAGCTCTTGGGCGTACTTCTTTGCCAGCAGCGCCATGGCGTGGCGGAGATAGCCGGTTTCCATCTCGATCACATCGTAGAACGAGCTGATATACCCCATCTCCAGATCCAGCCCGGTGTACTCGTTGAGGTGCCGGGGGGTGGCGTGCTTCTCCGCCCGGAACACGGGGCCGATCTCAAACACCCGCTCATACACCCCCACCATGGTCTGCTTGTAGAACTGGGGGGACTGGGCCAGATAGGCCTTCTTGCCGAAGTAGTCCAGCTTGAAGATGTTGGAGCCCCCCTCCGCCCCGGCGTGGACGATCTTGGGCGTGTGGATCTCGGTGAAGCCCTCCCCGGTGAGGTACTCCCGGAAGGCCCGGGCCAGCCCCTCCTGGAGCTTGAACACCGCCCGGGCCCGCTCATGGCGCAGCACGGCGGGGCGCAGGGGCAGTCCGGTGTCCAGATGGAGCCCCAGCCGCCGCTTGGACAGGGGGACGGGCATGGGGGCGGTGGGCCGGGACAGCACGGTGAGGGCGTCCGCGGCGATCTCGAAGCTGCCGGGGGCCCGGGGCTCGGCCCGGAGGACGCCGGACAGCTCCACACAGCACTCCTCGCACAGCCCCTCCGGGAGCAGATCCGGGGGGCACACGCACTGGACGGCGCCCCGGGCCAGCCGCAGGGTGAGGAAGGCCACGCCCCCCATGTCCCGCAGGGCGAGGACGGCGCCGTGGACGGCGACGGGCCGGTTATTCCGCCCGCCCCCCGCGAGGTCTTGCCAGACAGTCGGTTGTTTGCTTGCGCCAGTGACGAACTTCATAACATTCAACCCTTTCTTTGTTGAAATCTGGCGGGCGGGGCAAGCCCGCCCCTACGGAATAAAGAAAAATCCCGGACTGTACAAACGTACAGTCCGGGACGGAATCAACAACTGAATCCGCGGTACCACCCGCGTTGCCCCTCCAGCAAGGGACCTCTCTCGAGCCCCGGTAACGTGGGGAGGACGGACGGCCCTACGCCCCCGCCCTTGGGGGTTCGAACCGTCGGCTCGGAAGCGTTGCGCCATCTCGTCTTTCCGGGGCGGGCTTTCAGTCGGTGGCCCGCGTTCTCTGTCGGACGCCGTGAGGGGCGGTCTTCGTCGATGCCTTTGGATATTGGCTTGTTGTGCCTATGATACGCCCTGTTGTTCCCCGTGTCAAGCGGGGATTCTCCAAAAATTCCAGTAGCCCCATGGGAAAAAATATGGTACAATACCCAAAGAACCTACACACAGGAGGGATAACCCCATGGCAAATTGGGAAGAATTGGAGCGCCGCTGCCTGGGCTGCCAGAAGTGCGCCCTGGCGGACACCCGCACCCACGTGGTGTTCGGCAAGGGCCCCCGGGACGCGAAGATCATGTTCGTCGGGGAGGGCCCCGGGGAGAACGAGGATCTCCAGGGGGAGCCCTTTGTGGGCCGGGGCGGCCAGCTGCTGGACGAGATGCTGGGCCTGGTGGGGCTCAGCCGGGACAAAAACTTTTACATCACCAACATCGTCAAGTGCCGCCCGCCCAAGAACCGGGATCCGCTGAACACCGAGCAGGACGCCTGCATCGGCTACCTCTGGGAGCAGATGGAGCTGATCCGCCCGAAGATCGTGGTGTGCCTGGGCCGGATCGCCGCCATGCGGCTCATCAAGCCGGACTACCGCATCACCAAGGAGCACGGCCAGTGGGAGGAGAAGGACGGGGTGCTGTACACCGCCATCTACCACCCCGCCGCCCTGCTGCGGGATCCCACCAAGAAGCCGGACACCTTCGCGGATCTGCGGGAGATCCGGGCCAAGATCCGGGAACTGTGCCCCGAAGCCTACGCCTGATCCTCGTCGCCCAGCAGATTCATCACCGAGATCTCAAAGGCCGTTCGCTCCACCTGCTCCCCGTCGATGAGCTTGTGGTACTGGCGGCTTTGCAGCCGCCCCTCCAGCCGGAGCTTATCCCCCACGTCCAGCCCGCCGCAGTGGGCGGCCAGGGAGCCCCAGGCGATGCAGGGTAAGTAGTCCGCCCGGCCGTAGGGCCGGTTGACGGCCAGCAGCAGGTCGCAGATCTCCCGGCCCAGGGGGGTGCGCCGGGCCACCGGCTTGCGGCACAGCGCCCCCGCCAGGGTCAGGCGGTTCTCCCCCTCCTCCACCGGGGCGGGGCGGGCGGATCGCACCAGCACGGTGATCACCAGCTTGCTGCCCTGGCCGGAGCGGTTGTTGTAGGAGCGCACCTCCCCCTCCGCCTCGATCCACCGGCCCTGGGCCCACAGCGCAGGGTCGGGGTCGGCGGTGATCAGGTTGAGCACGTCGTCCACCCCGGACAGCCGGGGCACCCGCAGGGGCGACACGTAGTAGTCCACCCCGTGGTTCCGGTGGGAGAGGACGGGCGAGGCCGCCGCCTGCCCCCGCAGCAGGATTTTGTTTTCCCCTCTGAATTCATCCATTGGTATCACGCTCCGTCATCATGTGTTGGCCTGTTCACTATATGCCCGGGCCGCGCCAAGTATGCCCATTGACAAATGGGGTGGGGGGCGTATAAAATAGAGGGGATCAGGGGGCGCGGGGCGCTCCCGGCGCGAACCAGGCCGAAGGAGGGCTGAAGATGGAATTGGAGCTGACACGCAAGCAGCTGCGCCGGCTGCTGGATTTGGTATACATCGGGAACTGGATTCTCAATTCCACCCGGGGCGAGGATCGGTTCAAGGACTATGACGAGGTGGAGAGCCTGCTCTTTGCCCGGGCCGCCCAGGAGGGGATGCCCTCCCTGGCGGAGACCTACCAGGGCGAGGTGATCCCCTCCCGGGCCTTTGCCGAGGGGGGCATACACGAGGCCATTATGGAATATGAGAATAACGTGTTCTTCGAGATCCTGGCGGAGGATCTGGCCCGCCGGGATATGGACGACGTGCCCATCGACGAGAGCAACTACGACGAGCTGGCCCAGCGCATCGACGCCTACATCGATGAGTTTGAGGCCCATGGCACCGACAACATCACCGTGGACTGCTGAGCCCGCGCCCCGCGGGAAAGGAGCGGAACCATCATGAAAAAACTGAGCCTGCTACTGTGTGTGCTGCTGTGCGGAACGCTGGCGGCCTGTCAGGCCGCCGCCCCGGCCGGGACGGACGCCCCGTCCCCTGGGGTCACGGAGACGGCCGCCCCCGCCCAGCCCACCCCCACGGCGGAGCCCAGCCAGCCCGCGATAGCGGATCGGCCCGCGGTGCTGTACATCGGCACCAAGGCCGGCGGTTTCCGGGAGTACCCCCTGGAGCACGAGGGGGAGCTGGCGCCGGAGGCGCTGATCCAGGGGATCGGGGATCTCACCGGCTGGGATCTGACCCTGGCTGAGCCGGTGACGGACGGCAAGGGGGGCATGAGCGTGTGCCTGGCCGACCGCTCGGCGCTGTTCCAGGGGCCGCCGGAGCCCCAGAAGGACGAGTTCCATATGTACAGCGCGGAGCAGCTGGCGGAGACCATTCTGGACAGCATTCAGAAAACGCTCCAGAACTACTACGTCATCGCCCCGGGCGACCCGGACAATCTGGACATCTGGTACTACAGGGAGGGCGAAAAGCCCCTGGAGCTGCCGGAGCTGGGCCTGTCCTGGCCGCTGGAGAAGCCCTACCAGTGGGCGTCCGTCCGGCGGGGCTGAGGGAAGAAACGGTTGTGCCGCAAGCGCCAGCGGGCGGGGATTGTGAAGATCCCCGCCCGCTTTGCCGTAAACCGGACAGCGGCGCGGGGCGGCCCGCCGGCGGGGGAAGGCTCCCTCATGGCGCTCCGTTTGGGCAAAATCCGCCCTCCCACTTGTTTCCCCCCGGTGGATGTGGTATAATTTTCTTTCCAGCATAAAATATAGGTGGAACGCCACATGAAATAAGGAGAACTGCTATGAAACTCGTAATTTTGGCGGGGGGGCTCAGCCCGGAGCGCAACGTGTCCCTGTCCAGCGGCTGCAAGGTGTGCGCCGCCCTGCGGGAGCGGGGGCACCAGGCGGCCCTGATTGATCTGTACCTGGGCACGGCGGAGGATCCCGCGGCCCTGTTTGACGCCCCCATCCCGGAGGAGCTCACCCGGATCGGGCGGCAGGCCCCGGATCTGGCGGCGGTGCAGGCCGCCCGGAGGTCCGGGGGGATCGGCCAGTTCGGCCCCGGGGTGCTGGAGCTGTGCAGGCTGGCGGACGTGGTGTTCCTGGGCCTCCACGGGGCCTGCGGGGAGGACGGCCGGGTGCAGGCGGCCTTTGACCTGCTGGGCATCCCCTACACCGGGGCGGGCCACCTGGGCAGCGCCATCGCCATGGACAAGGATCTCACCAAGCGGGTGGTGGCCCCCCTGGGCGTCCAGACCCCCAAGTGGGGGCTGATCCGGTATACAGCGGAGGATATCCCCGCGTTGGCGGCCCGTCTGGAGCTGCCCTGCGTGGTGAAGCCGGTGGCCTCCGGCTCGTCCATCGGGGTGTCCATCGTCCGGGAGCGGGAGGAGCTGCCCGCCGCCCTGGAGGACGGCCTGTCCTGCGGCGGCGTGTGCGTCATCGAGCAGTACATCGCCGGCCGGGAGATCCAGGTGGGCATTTTGGAGGATCGGGCCCTGCCCTCCATTGAGATCATCCCCAAGGAGGGCTTTTACGACTACGAGAACAAGTACCAGCCCGGGGCGGCGGAGGAGATCTGCCCCGCCCCCATCCCGGAGGAGTGGGAGAAGCGGCTGGGTGAGGCGGCGCTCACCGTGTTCCACGCCCTGGGCCTGTCGGTGTACTCCCGGGCGGACTTCATCGTCACCCAGGACGGCACCCCTTGGTTTTTGGAGATCAACACCCTGCCGGGGATGACCCCCACCAGCCTGCTGCCCCAGGAGGCGGCGGCGGCGGGCATCGGCTACGGCGAGCTGTGCGAGCGCATTATCAACGCATCCCTGAAGGCCCGGGAGGCCGGAACATGATCGACAGGGGAGGGGGAACGGGCCCTGCCGCCCCCTTCCGGGAGAGAGGAGCGCCATTATGGAGAAGCTGACGCTGAGACAGCTGCTGGAGGCGGTGGACGGCACCCTGCTGGGGGACTTTGCCGATCTGGACGCCGGGGCGGCGGACGTGTGCACCGACAGCCGGAGCATCACCCCGGGCTGCCTGTTCATCCCCCTGGAGGGGGAGCGGTTCGACGGCCATTCCTTCATCAATTCCGCCCTGGAGGCGGGGGCCGCGGGCTGCCTTACCGCCCGGGAGCGGGAGAGCTATCTGCCCGGGAAGTTCTACATCAAGGTGCGCTCCACCCAGCGCGCCCTGTGGGAGCTGGCCCGGTATTATAAGGGGCTGTTCCCCATCCCCTTCGTCGCCATCACCGGCTCGGTGGGCAAAACCACCACCAAGGACATGGTGGCCGCCGTGCTGGGGGCGAAATTCCGCGTCCACAAGACGGAGGGGAACTTCAACAACGACATCGGCGTGCCCCTCACCCTGCTGAAGCTGGAGCAGGGGCATGAGGTGTGCGTGGTGGAGCTGGGCATGGATCACGCCGGGGAGATCGACAACCTGGCCCGGCTGGTGGAGCCGGACATGGCCCTCGTCACCAACATCGGGGACGCCCACATCGAGAACTTGGGCAGCCGGGAGAACATCTTCAAGGCCAAGTGCGAGATCTTCCCCCACCTGAAGAAGGGCGGGCTGGCCGTCCTCAACGGGGACGACCCCCTGCTGGCCACCCTCCGGGGGACGCTGGCCCAGCGCACGGTGTTTGTGGGCAGCGGCGAGGGGCTGGACTACACCGCCTTTGATCTGAACAGCGACGGCGGGAGCCACCTGTCCTGCCGGATCAAGACGCCTAAAAGCCAGTTTGAGGCGGACATCCCCGCCCTGGGCAGCCACATGATCTACCCCACCCTCATGGCCGCCGCCGTGGGGGAGGCCATGGGCATGGCCCCCGACGAGATCGTCCGGGGCATCGGGGCCTTCCTGCCCACCAAGATGCGGATGAATATTGTCCGCTGCAAGGGGGACATTGTGATCCTGAACGACGCCTACAACGCCAACCCCCAGTCCATGCGGGCGGCGGCGGCGGTGCTGGGCGACGCGGGCCAGAAGCGCCGGAAGGTGGCCGTCGTCGGGGACATGAAGGAGCTGGGCCCCGGCGGGGAGCAGTTCCACCGGGCGGTGGGGGGCTGCTTTGCCCAGTCCGGGGCGGATCGGCTCATCGCCATCGGGGATCTGGCCCGGTTCATGGCGGAGGGCGCCCGGGACGCGGGGCTGGAGCAGGCGGACTACTACCCCACGGTGGGGGAGGCGAAAAACGCCCTGCTCCGGGAGCTGCGGGCGGGGGTCACTATTTTGGTGAAGGCGTCCCGCTCCATGGAGTTTGAAAAAATTGTGGACTTTTTGCTGGAAAATATACCAGAATAGGGGGCCCCGTCGAAGCCCAGCGCAGCGGGTTCGATGGGGAGAGGAGGAGCAGCGAAATGAGCGAGCTTTCGCCGTAGGCGGAAGCGAGGGATATGGAGCTTGCTCCGACGAAATGAGGAGTAAAAAATAACCCATGATTGACATACAGCTGACCGGCCTCGTCAAGGAGTTCGAGGTCGGCAAACGGATACTGGACGGCTTCTCCCTCCAGATCGACCAGGGGGAGCGGGTGGGCCTGCTGGGCCGGAACGGCGCGGGCAAGACCACCATCTTCCGCATGATGACCGGCCAGGTGGATCCGGACGAGGGCACGGTGTCCATCGCCCCGGGCAAGCGGCTGGGGCTCATCTCCCAGATCCCGGTGTATCCCGAGGGCTACACCGTCCGGGACGTGCTGGACACCGCCTTCGCCCCCCTCCACGCCATGGAGGCGGAGCTGGCGGAGCTGGCCGCGAAAATGGCCGACGGGGACGACCCCGGGGTGCTGGCCCGGTACGACAAGCTCACCGCCGCCTTCGAGGCCGGGGGCGGCTATGACGCCGAGACCCGGCTCAATAAGGTCTGCAACGGCCTGGGCATTGGGGACGGGATGCGCTCCCGCCCCTTTGACGCCCTGTCCGGCGGGGAAAAGACCCGGATCAACCTGGCCCGCCTGATTTTGGAGGACACCGACATCCTCCTGCTGGACGAGCCCACCAACCACCTGGATCTCAACGCCACCGAGTGGCTGGAGAGCTACCTGGAGCGGTTCAAGGGCACGGTGCTGGCCATCTCCCACGACCGCTGGTTTTTGGACAAGGTAGTGAAGCGGGTGGCGGAGATCCAGGACGGCAGGGCGGAGCTCTATTCCGGCAACTACTCCTTTTACGTGGAGGAGAAGGAGCGCCGTTATCAGGAGCGGCTGAAGCAGTACGAGAAGGAGCAGGCCAAGATCGCCCAGCTGGAGGCCGCGGCGGAGCAGATGCGTATGTGGGCCTTCAAGGGCAACGACAAGCAGTACCGCCGGGCCATCAACATGGAGCGGCGGATCGAGCGGATGCGCACCACGGACAAGCCCACCAAGGAGAAAAAGCTGGCCACCCGCTTCGGCGAGCGGGAGTTCCACGGGGACGAGGCCCTGGTGGTGACGGAGCTGAAGAAGTCCTTCGGGGAGCGCACCCTGTTTGACCACATCAACCTGGAGGTGGCGGGGGGCGAGCGGATCGCCCTGCTGGGCGACAACGGCACCGGTAAGTCCACCTTCATCAGGCTCATCATGGGGGAGGAGGCCCCGGACTCCGGCTCCATCTACCTGGGGCCGTCCATCCGGATCGGCTACCTGCCCCAGATCATCCACTTCGACCGGCCCGACCGCAACCTGGTGGACACCATGCTCTACGCCCAGAACTGCTCCACCCAGGAGGCCCGGGATCGGCTGGCGGCCTTCAAATTCCGGGGGGAGGACGTGTTCAAGCAGGTGTCCGCCCTGTCCGGCGGGGAGCAGTCCCGGCTTCGCCTGTGTATGCTGATGGACAGCCGGATCAACCTGCTGATTCTGGACGAGCCCACCAACCACCTGGACATCGACTCCCGGGAGTGGATCGAGGAGGCGGTGGAGGAGTACGGCGGCAATCTGCTGTTCGTCTCCCACGACCGCTACTTTATCGAGAAGTTCGCCACCCGGGTGTGGATGCTGGAAAACGGGCAGATCACCGACTTCCACGGCACCTATGGCGAGTTCCGGGCCTTCCGGGAGCGGCAGGAGCAGCTCAAAAACGCGAAAACCGCCCCCGAGCCGGAAAAGCCCAAAGAGGACAAGCCCCGCCGCCCCGGCGGCACCAAGGAGCTGGAAAAGCAGGTGCGGGCCGCCGAGCGGGCGGTGGAAAAGGCGGAGGTGCGTTTGGACGAGCTGGCCCAGGAGGCGGAGGAGGCCGCGTCGGACTATTTGAAGCTCCAGGACGTGTATGCGGAGCGGGAGCGGCTGGAGGACGAGCTGGCCCATCTCTACGGGGAGTGGGAGCGGCTGGCGGCGGAATTAGAGGACGCAAGGGGGTCGTAAGAAGATGAAAGAGTATGCCAGTTATCGGGGCAGGAGCCGGGGCCGGAGGTGGCTGACCGCCCTGTTGGTGCTGGTGATCCTCGGCTTGCTGGCCTTCGGGGCGCTGGAGGTGTATATCGGCCTGCACAGCCGGGACAGGATGGCGGGCGACCCCCAGGTCATGGTGATTTTCGGCTGTCAGGTGCGCCGGGACGGGCCGTCCATCCTCCTCCGGGATCGGCTGGACACGGCGCTGGACTATCTGGAGGATCACCCGGATATCCGGATCGTGGTGACCGGCGGCAAGGGGGACGACGAGCATATGTCGGAGGCCCAGGCCATGTACGACTACCTCACCGATCATGGGGTGGACGGGGAGCGGATCTGGATGGAGGATCAGTCCCGGAACACCTGGCAGAATATCAACAACACCTTCGCCCTCATGGAGCGGGAGGGGTGGGATCTGACCGATGATGTGCTGCTGGTGTCCAGCGGGTTCCATCTGGCCCGGATCGAGATGCTGTGGGATCGGGTGCGCACCGGCATTTTGCGGGACGAGGTGTACGGCGACCAGTATATTTCCACCCTGGCCGCGCCGGTGAGCCACGCCCCCTCCCGGGTGCAGATGTTTTTCCGAGAGCCGCTGGCGCTGGTGAAGTCGTTTTTGTTTGACCGATAAACGAAGTTAGGTGGAGCCATGACAGATAACCTGAAAAATATCGAGCTGCGCTACGCGGAGCTGGAGGCCCGGCTGGCCGCCAACGAGACTTACAGCGACCCCGAGCTGGTGTCCCGGCTCAACCGGGAGCAGAAGGAGCTGGAGCCGCTGGTGACGGCCTACCGGGCGCTGTGCCGCGCCCAAAGCGATCTGACGGAGGCGGAGGCCCTTTTGGGCGACCCGGAGATGAAGGAGCTGGCCCAGCAGGAGATCGCCCAGGCCAAAGAGGAGATAGAGCGGCTGGAGCATGAGATCAAGGTGCTCCTCCTGCCCCGCGACCCCAACGACGGCAAGAACGTGATCCTGGAGATCCGGGCGGGCGTGGGGGGGGAGGAGTCCGCCCTGTTCGCCCACTCCCTCACCCGGATGTACACCATGTACGCGGAAAAGCGGGGCTGGCGGGTGGAGATCAACTCCGCCAGCGAGACGGAGCTGGGGGGCGTGAAGGAGATCTCGTTCACCATCGAGGGGGACGGGGCCTGGTCAAGGCTGAAGTTTGAGAGCGGCGTCCACCGGGTGCAGCGGGTGCCGGAGACGGAATCCGGCGGCCGGGTGCACACGTCCACGGTGACGGTGGCGGTGCTGCCGGAGATGGAGACGGTGGACGTGGAGATCAACCCCGCCGACGTGGAGATGCAGGTGTTCCGCTCCTCCGGGGCGGGGGGACAGCACATCAACAAGACCTCCTCCGCCGTGCGGCTCATCCATAAACCCACGGGGACGGTGGTGGAGTGCCAGCAGGAGCGATCCCAGTTCCAGAACCGGGAAAAGGCCATGCGGCTGCTGGCCTCCATCCTCTACGACCGGGAGCAGGAGCGCATTGAGTCGGAGTACGGCGAGAACCGCCGCAGCCAGGTGGGCAGCGGGATGCGCAACGAGCGGATCCGCACCTACAACTTCCCCCAGGGGCGGCTTACCGACCACCGGGTGGGGCTGACGCTGTACAAGCTGGACGCCGTGATGGACGGCGACCTGGACGAGATCATCGACGCGCTGGTGGCCGACCATCAGGCACGGCAGATGGCGGAACCTACTTTTTCTCGAGAGAAAAAGTAGGCAAAAAGAGCTTGAAGCCGTTACCAAAGTGTCTGAAACCGTTGGGTTTTGCGTCGGTAACGGGACACACTGCAAAATGAAAAGAGCATTTTAAGATTATGTATACTCATGTTATCTTTGATTTGGATGGCACCCTGCTGAACACCATCGACGACCTGGCGGACGCGGGCAACCACATCTGCCGGGCCCATGGCTGGCCCGTCCACACGGTGGACGAGTTCAAGCATATGGTGGGAAACGGCATCCCCAAGCTGGTGGAGCGGTTCGCCCCCGCCGGGACGGACGGGGAGACGCTGGCCCAGGTGCTGGCGGAATTCTCCGCCTGGTACGACGCCCACAAGGAGGACAAGACCGCCCCCTACCCCGGCATACCGGAGCTTTTGGCGGCGCTGAAGGGGCAGGGGGTGCGGCTGGCGGTGCTGTCCAACAAGGCCCACGCCCTGGCGGGGCCGGTGGTGGAGCACTATTTCCCGGGAATATTTGACGCGGTGCAGGGGGCCCTGCCCGACGCGCCGGTGAAGCCGGATCCCACCCTGCTGTGCGCCCTCATGGAGCGGCTGGGGGCGAAGCCGGAGACCACCCTCTTTGTGGGGGACAGCGACGTGGACGTGCTCACCGGCAAAAACGGCGGTCTGGCGGTGGCGGGCGTGCTGTGGGGCTTCCGGGATCGGCGGGAGCTGGAGGGGGCCGGGGCGGATCATGTGATCGGCAAGCCGGAGCAAATGCTGGCGCTGATGGAAGAATAAATGGATAGGAAAAGGATGAAAAGGGCGTTTGGCGTGATCGGCTGCGCTTTTTGCTGGCTGATCGCGGCGTTGCTTACGCTTTTGGAAGGGATCTTCATATATTTATGGATCGACAGGACACGGTATATCATGGAATGGGGCGTGGAGGAAAACCCTTATGCGGCCGAGGACGCCTGGGTAGCAGGGGTGCTTGCGCTGTTGACGGTGTTTCCGCTCCTCCTCATGCTGGCGGCGGCCATCAGCTCCACCATCAAACTCAGAAAGCGAGGGAAGAACCGTGACCACCCAGCGCCTGACAAGTGGTGAGATTGAAAGCGCCGCCGCCCTCCTGCGGGAGGGCCGCCTGGTGGCCCTGCCCACCGAGACGGTGTACGGCCTGGCCGCCGACGCCACCCAGGAAAAGGCCGTCCAGGCCAACTACGACGCCAAGGGCCGCCCCGAGACCAAGCCGCTGAACGTGCTGGTGGACGGCATGGCCATGGTGGAGAGGGTGTGCCGGGACATCCCGGCGGACGCCTACAAGCTGGCGGAGGCCTTCTGGCCCGGGCCGCTGACCATGATTCTATGGGGTAAGGGAACCCTGCCCCCCATCGTCCCCGCCGGGGGGGCTACCCAGGGGGTGCGCTGCCCCGACCACCCGGCCACCCTGGCGGTGATCCGGGCGCTGGGCAGGCCGCTGGCCTGTCCCTCCGCCAACCTGTCGGGACAGCCCAGCCCCAAGTCCGCCGCCGACGTGCTGGCCCAGCTGGGCGGGAAGATCGACGCTGTACTGGACGGCGGGCCCTGCTCGGTGGGGGTGGAGTCCACCATCCTGGATCTCACCGTGACGCCCTACCGGATTCTGCGGCAGGGCGGGCTGGCCCGGGCGGAGCTGGAGGCTGTGCTGGGGCCGGGAAAACTTGACAATACTTGAAAGGATTCAAAGACGCAACATGAACATAGAGGTAAACAATCAAATTGCCATGGTGCGGGAGCCGGGGGTGCTCATCACCGACGGCCCCTCCGCCATGGATCTGCTGGCCACGGTGCGCTATGAGACGGGCTGCTCCGCCATGGTGCTCCACAAGGAGCAGATCGACGAGCCTTTCTTCCGCCTGTCCACCGGGCTGGCGGGGGAGGTGCTGCAAAAATTCGTCAACTACCAGATGAAGCTGGCCGTCGTGGGGGACTTCTCGGGCTACACCAGCAAGCCCCTCCGGGACTTCATCCGGGAGAGCAACGAGGGCCGCCACATCTGCTTCCAGCCCGACGAGGCGGCGGCCCTGGCCTGGCTGGGGCGGGCGCAGGCATGATCGTCATCGGCATCACCGGCCCCACCGGGGCGGGCAAGACCACGGTGCTCAACGTGCTCCGGGACATGGGCGGGGCGGTGGCGGACTGTGACGCGGTGTACCACGACCTGCTGCGCTCCAGCGCCCCCCTGCGGGAGGAGCTGCGGGCCCGGTTCGGGGAATCCATTTTTGAGGAAACTGGGGACTTGCGCCGGAAGGAACTTGGTGCTATTGTATTTGGGGACGCCCAGGCGCTGGCGGATCTGAACGCCATCACCCACCGGCACATCCTGGCGGAGCTGCGCCGCCTCATCGCCCAGGGGTCGGGGGAGGGCCGCCCCGCCATCGCCCTGGACGCCATCGCCCTGCTGGAGAGCGGGGCGGGGGCGCTGTGCGATACCACCGTGGCGGTCACCGCCCCCGAGGAGCTGCGGGTGGGCCGGATCATGGCCCGGGAGGGCATCTCCGAGGACTACGCCCGGGCGCGGATCGCGGCCCAGAAGCCCAGCTCCTGGTTCGAGGAACGCTGCGACCACACCCTGCGCAACGACGGGGACAAGGAGGCGCTGGAGGCCAGGGCCCGGGCACTATTTCAGTCAATTCTTTGCAAGGAGGATTCATAACATGGAAGAAAAGGAAAAGACAACCGGGCAGCAGCTGCGGGAGGCGCTGCTGAACCAGAAGAAAAACGGCTGGGACGTGGTGGACGAGGCCACCGAGCAGGCGGCCCTTGACTACTGCGAGGGCTACAAGACCTTCCTGGACAAGGGCAAGACCGAGCGGGACTGCGTGGACTACGCCGTAGAGCTGGCCGAGGCCGCGGGCTTCGTCCCCTTCGAGCGGGGCATGGAGCTCCAGCCGGGGATGAAGGTCTACCGGGTGAACCGGGGCCGGGCCATTAACTTGGCCGTCATGGGCTCCGCGCCGCTGGATCAGGGCGTGTCCATCAGCGCCTCCCACATCGACAGCCCCCGGCTGGATCTGAAGCCCACCCCCCTGTATGAGGACAGCGAGCTGGCCTTCCTGAAAACCCACTACTACGGCGGGATCCGCAAGTACCAGTGGGTGACCATCCCCCTGGAGCTGCGGGGGGTGGTGGCCATGAAGGATGGATCCATCGTCCATGTGTCCGTGGGCTCCCACCCCGGCGACCCCCTGTTTACCATCGACGATCTGCTGCCCCACCTGGGGGCGGAGCAGTCCAAAAAGCCCCTGGGGGAGGCCATCCCCGCCGAGTCACTGAACATTCTGGTGGGCAGCCGGCCCCTGAAGGACGACGAGGGCAAGGATCGGGTGAAGCTGGCGGTGATGAAGCTGCTGTACGACCACTACGGCATCCGGGAGCCGGACTTCATCTCCGCCGAGATCGAGGCCGTCCCCGCCTTCAACGCCGTGGACATCGGCTTCGACCGCACCCTCATCGGGGCCTACGGGCAGGACGACCGGGTGTGCGGCTACGCGGGGCTGAAGGCCCTGCTGGATCTGGTGGGCGTGCCGGTGCGCACCGCCGTGTGCGTGCTGGCGGACAAGGAGGAGATCGGCTCCGAGGGCGTTTCCGGGATGCAGTCCGCCTTCTTTGAGACCTTCATCGGCGATCTGTGCGCCAGCCAGAAGGTGCCCCTGCGGGTGTGCCTGGAGAAGTCCTTCTGCCTGTCCACCGACGTGACGGCGGCCTTTGACCCCAATTTCACCGAGGTGTACGAGAAGAACAACTCCGCCCGGGTGAACTACGGCGTGGGCCTGTGCAAGTACACCGGATCCCGGGGCAAGGGCGGCGCCTCCGACGCCGGGGCGGAGGCGGTGGCCTATATCCGACGCCTGCTGGACGACCGGGGCGTGCTGTGGCAGATGGCGGAGCTGGGCGCCACCGACAAGGGCGGCGGCGGCACCGTGGCCTGCTATATGGCCAATCGGAACATCGACACCCTGGACGCCGGCGTGCCCGTGCTGAGTATGCACTCCCCCTTTGAGGTCACCTCCAAGCTGGACTGCTATATGACTTACGCCGCCTGCAAGGCGGTATATGAGGGCTGACCTGCTTTTTCTCGAGAGAAAAAGTAGGCAAAAGGGTCTTAGACCCGCGAGCTTTAAGCTCGCTGACGGCCCAGGCGGCAGCCATATCCTGCGGGGCCCGATAACGAAAGCTGCGATAAATAAAACCCCCCTTTTGCGGAAAAGCTATCCGGAAAAGGGGGCGTTTTATGATGACCGAGGAAACAAAGCCGGCGGAGCAGGGGGACGGCGGGGCGGACAGCGGCCAGCAGCAGATTGTGGACATGGGCTCCGGCGTTGTCAAAACGGAGGACGGCCTGATCCACACCCTCACCATCGTGGGCCAGATTGAGGGCCACCAGGAGGCCCCGGACGGGGCCAAGACCACCAAGTACGAGCACGTGCTGCCCCTGCTGGCCACCCTGGAGGAGAGCCGCGAGGCGGGCGGCCTGCTGATCCTGCTGAACACCATGGGGGGCGACATCGAGGCGGGGCTGGCCATCGCGGAGATGATCGCCGGTATGTCCAAGCCCACGGTGTCCCTGGTTTTAGGCGGCGGGCACTCCATCGGGGTGCCCCTGGCGGTGGCGGCCAAGGAGTCCTTCATCGTCCCCTCCGGGGCCATGACCATCCACCCCGTGCGGCTCAACGGGCTGGTGATCGGGGTGAGCCAGACCTTCCACTACTTTGAGCGGATTCAGGATCGGATCTGCGCCTTCGTCACCCGGAACAGCCGGATCAGCCGGGAGGACTTCGAGCACCTGATGCTGAACACCGGGGAGATGGCCGCCGACGTGGGCAGCGTGATCTACGGCGAGGAGGCGGTGGAGATGGGGCTCATCGACCATTTGGGCGGGCTGTCCGACGCGCTGGCCTGCCTCCACGCCCAAATGCGGGCGGCGAAAAACGGGGCGGAGGAATAGTGCTCCTGGCGGGCGGCTTGTCCCGGCGGACGGGGCGGAGGGGCGGTTCCCTCCGCCCTTTCTGTTGGGTGGAGCAGGTGAACCTGTCGAAAAAATCGGTTTTTTCCGGGAATGAAATTGACAAGCGGGGCCGTGTCATGTAAAATGATCGGAGAAACTATTATCGGCCCGATCCGACGCAAGCCCCAAGGGGGGCCGCAGGCCAGAGGAGACGGACCCCCAAGGGCGTGTGCTGAACCATGAGAAAAGAAAAGATATCCTCCGCCGTGATCCGGCGGCTGCCCCGGTATTACCGGCATCTGGACGATCTCTACCGGGGGGGGACGGTGCGCATCTCCTCCAGCGCCCTGGCCAAGTCCATGGGGCTCACCGCCTCCCAGATCCGGCAGGATCTGTCCTGCTTCGGCGGCTTCGGCCAGCAGGGCTACGGCTACAATGTGGAGCGGCTGCGGGGCGAGGTGGCGGAGATTCTGGGCATGAACCGGAACCACACCCTTGTCATCCTGGGGGCGGGCAACCTGGGCCGCGCCCTGATTGAAAACTTCCCCTTCGCCGCCAACGGCTTCCGCCTGGTGGCGGCCTTCGACGTGAACCCGGAGCTGGTGGGCGCCCCCCTGGGCGGCGTGCCCGTGCTCCACATGGACGAGCTGGAGGACTTTTTGGCGGACTGCTCCGCCAGCGTGGGCGTGCTGACCGTGCCTGCCCGGGTGGCGGTGGAATCCGCCCAGCGGCTGGCCGCCTGCGGCGTGGCGGGGATCTGGAACTTCACCAACATGGAGCTGCCTGAGTCGGAGCTGTCCGGCGTGCGGGTGGAGAACGTCCACTTTGCCGACAGCCTGCTGACGCTGAGCTATATGATATCTGAGGAGCCTGTATGAAGAAAAAATTGCTGGCCGAATTGCTGGCCCTGGGGCTGCTGGCGGGCTGCGCCACCGTGGCCTGGGCGGGGAGCGGGGCGGATTCGCTCATCTCGCTGAGCTACTTAAACGGGGCCTGGCTGACCGATTTGAGGGCCTCTATCACCCAATGGGTCACCCAGGACACCCAGGGCGTCTACAACGACGCCGTGGACAAGGCGGGGCAGGGCTCCGCCCCGTCGGACGGCTGGACAACGTCCAGCGGCTTTCAGGCCGGAACGGGGCAGTACGGCGCCGCCGTGCGCCTGTCCGCCGGCTCCGGGCTGATCTGGACGGCGGGGAGCGGGTATGTGACCTCCGGCGTGCTGGTGGACGCCACCGCCGGGGTGGAGCTGGCCCCCGGCGCGGCCCTGACTGCCGGGCACCGCTGCCTGGCGGCGGAGGAGGCGGAGGTGGTGGTGGCCTCCCAGTCCGCCGGGTGGCTGACGGAGGGCCGCTGGCGGATGGGCACGGGGCAGGTTCCCCTGCCCTTCACCGACGTGGCCCTGAACGAATGGTACTATGAGGATGTGCGCTTCGTGGTGAACAACGGCCTGTTCCAGGGGGTGGGCGGCGGACGCTTCAGCCCCGACGGCACCATGGAGCGGGGCATGATGACCACGGTGCTCCACCGGCTGGCGGGGGAGCCCCCCGTGAGCGGCTCCCAGGTGTTCACCGACGTGCCGGCGGGGGAGTGGTACGCCCCCGGCACCGCCTGGTGCGCCCAAATGAAAATTGTGGAGGGGGTGGGCGGCGGACGCTTCAACCCCAACGGGAAGGTCACCCGGGAGCAGATCGCCGTGATGCTCTACAAATACGCGGCGCAGATGGGCCATAACGCCTGGGAGCGGGGGGATCTGTCCGCCTTCCCGGACGCGGGGAGCGTGTCCTCCTGGGCGGGGGACGCCATGTCCTGGGCGGTGGGGACGAAGATCCTCAACGGCAGCGACGGGAAGCTGCTGCCGGGGGACAGTGCCACCCGGGCCCAGGTGGCCGCCATGCTGCACCGCTTCCAGGGCTGGCTGGACAGGCAATGAGGATAACAAGGGGCCGGATCGTCCGGCCCCTTTTTCCGCGCCCGGGGGTTGAAAGAGCCGGGAAATGCTGGTATAATCAGTAAAACGTTTGTTTGGATTGGAGGGGGCCGCCATGGAGCCGGAGGCTGGGCAGACAGGGAGCAACCGGGTGGAGGGCACGGTGACCGCCGTGCTGTTCCGCAACGAGGAGAACGGCTATACGGTGCTGAAGCTGGACAGCGGGGACAAGGGCGAGATCACGGTGGTGGGCTGTATGCCCGGGGCCGCCCCCGGCGAGGTGCTGGAGCTGGAGGGCTCCTGGGGCCGCCACCCCAGCTATGGGGAGCAGTTCAAGGCGGAGACGGTGAGCCGCCGGATGCCGGTAGGGGAGAAGGCGGTGTTCGAGTACCTGGCCTCCGGGGCGGTGAAGGGGATCCGGGCGGGGCTGGCCCGGCAGATCGTGGATCACTTCGGGGAGGAGACGCTGGAGATCATCGAGAACGACCCGGATCGCCTGTGCGAGATCCGGGGGGTGTCCCCCAAGCGGGCCCGGGCCATCGGGGAGGACTTCCGGCAGAAGATGGGGATGCGCCGGCTGGCGGAGTTTCTGTCGGAGCACAGGCTGCCCCTGTCCGCCGCCATGCCGCTGTACCAGCGGTTCGGGGACTACGCGGTGGACGTGGTGCACGACAACCCCTACCTGCTGGCCGACCGGGCGCTGGAGATCCCCTTCTCCCAGGTGGACGCCCTGGCCATCGAGCTGGGGGTGGCGGGGGACGACCCCCAGCGGGTGGAGTCCGCCCTGATTTTTGAGCTGGATCACAACGCGGACAACGGCCACGTGTTTTTGCCGGAGCAGAAGCTGTTGAACGCCACCGCCGCCCTCATCGGGGTGGAGGGGGACTGCCTGACCGCCGGGCTGGACGCCCTCGTGGAGCGGGGCGAGGTGGTGCGGGAGGACATCGCCGGGGTGACGGCCTGCTATCCGGCGGGGCTGTACGGGGCGGAGTGCTACGTGGCCATGCGCTTGGGCGAGATGTGCGGCGCGGAGATCGCGCCCCCCAAGGGGCTGGGCAGGCTCATCGACAACATCCAGCGGGAGCAGGGGATCACCTACGCCCAGCAGCAGCGCACGGCGGTGGAGCTGGCCGCCTCCCGGCAGGTGATGCTGCTGACAGGAGGGCCGGGGACGGGCAAGACCACCTCCCTGCGGGGGGTGCTGGCCCTCTTTGAGACGCTGGGGCTGGAGACGGCCCTGGCCGCCCCCACGGGCCGGGCCGCCAAGCGCATGGGGGAGACCTGCGGGGCGGACGCGGTGACCATCCACCGGCTGCTGGAGACGAAGCTGGATCCCTACACCGGACAGCTGGCCTTCACCAAGAACCAGGACGACCCCCTGGAGGTGGACGCGGTCATTGTGGACGAGACCTCCATGGTGGACGTGTCCCTCATGGCGGCGCTGCTGGCGGCGCTGCGGGGGGACTGCCGGCTGGTGCTGGTGGGGGATCCGGATCAGCTGCCCTCGGTGGGGCCGGGGAACGTGCTGGATCACCTGATCCGCTCCGGGGTGGTGCCGGCGGTGGCGCTGACGGAGATCTTCCGTCAGGCCCGGGAGAGCGCCATCGTCATGAACGCCCACGGGGTGAACCGGGGGACGGCCCCCGAGCTGAAAAACAAATCGAAGGATTTCTTTTACATGGGCCGGCGGGACGCGGCCCGGACGGTGGACACCATTGTGGAGCTGTGCCAGACCCGCCTGCCCCAGAACATGGGCATACCCGCCGAGCAGATCCAGGTATTGACGCCCACCCGGAAGCGGGGGGCGGGGACGGCGGCGCTGAACCGTGCCCTCCAGGAGGCGCTGAACCCCGCCGCCGACGGCAAGGGGGAGCGGGCCTTCGGCCCCTTCATCTTCCGGGAGGGGGATCGGGTGATGCAGGTGAAGAACAACTACGACCTGTTCTGGGAGGATCCCGCCACCGGGGCCAAGGATTTAGGGGTGTTCAACGGGGACATCGGCACCATTTTGGAGGTGGACGCCGGGGGGATCACGGTGTCCTTCGACGGGCGGCTGGTGGCCTACCCGCCGGAGCTGCTGGGGGAGCTGGAGCCCGCCTACGCCGTTACCGTCCACAAGGCCCAGGGCAGCGAGTACCGGGCGGTGATCCTGGCCCTCAGCGATGTGCCGCCCTCCCTGCTGGCCCGGGGGGTGCTGTACACCGCCATCACCCGGGCCCGGGAGCTGTTCATCCTGGTGGGGGACGGCGAGCTGATGGCCCGGATGGTGGCCAACGACCGGCAGACCCGGCGGTACTCCGCCCTGCGCACCCGGTTGCTGCGAGAGACGGGACGGGAGGCTTGATTGACATGAAGGAACGGGAACAGAACATACAGGCGTGGTTCAAAATGTGGTTGGAGGGGTCGGAGCAAGGGATAGAGGACATCTTCTCCCCGGATGCGGTCTATGTGGAGAGCTGGGGGCCGGAGTACCACGGACTGGAAAAAATCCGCCACTGGTTCCGGGAGTGGAACACCCGGGGAACTGTCCTGCGGTGGGATATCCGCCAGTTTTTCCATAAGGATGACCAGACGGTGGTGGAGTGGCGGTTCCAAAACCGCATGGATGACGGCCGAGTGGAGGCCTTTGAGGGTATGAGCCTCATTCGCTGGACGGCGGAGGGACGGATCCGCTTTTTGAAAGAGTTCGGCTGCAACGAGAACCGCTATGACCCCTATGAGGACGGCCCGGAGCCGAGGTTCCAGGGGGGAGATCCCCGCTGGTTTTGACATTCGCGGTCTGTGGGGAGTGATTCTCAGGCCGGGATGTGGTAGAATCTCCCCAAAGGAGGGAGCAGCGTGGATCAGATCAAAGTGGGGAAGTTCATCGCCGCCCTGCGGCATGAGCGGGGGCTCACCCAGGAGGCTTTGGGGCAAAAGCTGGGCGTGACCAATAAAACCGTCTCCCGATGGGAGACGGGCAGCTATATGCCCGATATCGAGCTGCTGATCCCCCTGGGGGAGCTGCTGGGCGTCAGCGTCAACGAGCTGCTGGCCGGGGAGCGCTTGAGCGACGAGCAGCTCCGGAAGCGGGCGGATGAGAACCTGGTGGAGGCGGTGCGGGAGAGCAGCTTTGACCTCAAGGAGCGGACGGACTTTTTTAGAAAGAAGTGGCTGCGGGACAATGTCTGGCTGATCGCAGTCAGTATCTTGGCTGGAGCCGTCGTGTCTGTGAGGCTCTCTTTTGATCAACTGTGGGTGCTGATCTCGCCCTTCTGGCTCGTGGTATTTTGCTGGCTGCGAAACCGTATGATGGCCTATGTGGAGGGCCGAGTGTACGGAGATCCGAAGCCCTCCGGTGAACAAAAGTGACAGGAGCCCCTCCGCGTAGCGGAGGGGCTCCTGTCATAGGCGCAGAGCCGTTTGTAACACATCAGGGGAGAGGCCGCCGGCTCAGCCGTTGAGCTTGACCACTACCTTGTCGCCGATGATCCGCACGCTGCCGTCCCGGGGGTAGCAGGGCATGGCCTGTACCTCCTCCGTGGCGGCCAGGGCGGCGGCCGTCTCGCTGTCGCCGGTAAAGACCGGGCCGGTGAAGCCGTTGTAATAGCGCAGGAAGTGGCGGTAGGTGAAGTAGGTGCGCAGATCGCCCAGATTGAATATGCCCACCAGGCGGGCCGAGTCCAGCTCCGGCGTGGGGTCGAGACCAGCCTCCCGGACGGTGCTGCCCACCAGCACCACGGCCATCTCCGGCTGGTAGCCCTCGCAGGACTCCACCCGCTCCAGCAGCCGGTTGGAGTAGGCCTCGCACTGGCGCATGGCCATGTCCGCCTTCAGGTAGGCGTTGTTGTCGGTGACGGCGTAGGAATAGCCCGTCAGGGCCAGGGTCAGCAGGAGCACCCAGCTGGCGGCCGCGTGGAACAGCCGCCCGTTCCCCTCCGCCAGAAGGGGGGCGGCGTACTCCGCCAGGGCGATGGGGGCGATCAAAATATAGACCAGCCCGTAGAGCATATGGATGTGGACATAGCCGTTGGGCACCATGACGTAGATCAGCGCCCCAGCCAGGGGATAGGCCGCCGCCAGCGCCAGGGCCAGCGCCGTCCGGGCCGGGCCCAGCTTCCGCCGCACCAGCACCAGCGCCCCCAGAACGGCGGAGCACAGCCCGGTGAGCAGGAAGGCGTACTTCAAAAAGCCGAAGTGGCAGTTCCAGTCGTTTTTCAGGAAGAAGTAGTAGTATTTGCGGTAGGCGGCCCAGATCAGCTTGGGAAGCTCCGTGAGGGACAGCTTGCCCATGTCGGAGATGCCCTCGTAATCCGTCAGGCCGGTGTTCCGGGTGGTGAGCTTGACGATGATCATATAGACGATCAGTGCCGCGGCCAGGGTGCCCGCCAGCCGCAGGCCCCGCAGGAACAGCTCCTGGAAGGAGCGCTCACCGTCCAGCGCCTCCAGCAGCAGGGCCCCCACCATCAGCACCGCCGCCACCGGGAGGTAGCTCTGGTAGATGCCCATGGACAGGGTGAGGGCGATCACGCCCAGGGCGCTGCCCCGCCAGCCCCAGCGCACAGCCGCATAGGCCCCGGCGGCGGCCAGCATCATGCTGAAGAAGTAGGCGTCCGCCGAGAACATATAGCCGAAGGTGGCGGTGGAGGCGGGGAAGGCGGCGATGAGGGCCGAGGTGAGGACGCAGCCCAGGGGGCGGCGTATGCGCAGCAGGGCCACGGTGAAGCAGGCGATCCCGGCTATGCACAGCACGCTGAGCACCCCGATGAGCCAGGGGATGCTGAAGTTCCCGTCCAGCCGCAGGATGGGGGGCAGCAGCCAGCGGCCGGAGGCGGCGCCGTAGTCGGCGTAGAACATCTGGTTCAGGTCGTCGTGGTTGGTGAACTTGTTGGTGAACATATACATATGGGTTACGAAGCCCATCACCAGCGCGGAGCAGAAGGTGACGCGGATATAGCGGGGCACCCGGGCCCACAGCTCCCCCAGAAAGGCGCCGGGATCCTTCAGCGTCCCGGCGGAAAACAGCTTGTCCTTCATTCCTCAGATCTCCCTTCCGCGGGGCCGCCGCAGGTCTTGGCCACCAGGTAGCGGGGCCGGGCCTTCACCTCGATGAACAGCTCGGCGATGTAGTAGCCGATGATGCCCAGGCTGATCATCAGGATGCTGCCGATGAGCAGCAGCAGGATGATCACCGTGGTGAAGCCGTCGGCGGCGTGGCCCAGGGCCCAGCGGATCAGGGTCTGGACGCCCAGCACCAGGGACAGGATCAGGGTGAGCACCCCCAGCACCGTGACAATCTGCATGGGGGCGGAGGAGTAGGAGGCAATGTTGGAGAAGGCGTACCGGAACAGGGACAGGGTGGACCAGTGGGAGGAGCCCTCCGCCCGGTCGGCCACGCTGAATTCCACGTTGATGGAGCGGAACCCCACCCAGCCCGTCAGGGCCCGGAAAAAGGTCTTGCGCTCCCCCAGGCCCAGCAGGGCGTCCACCACCCGGCGATCCATGAGCTTGAAGTCGGAGGAACTGGCCATGTCGATGCGGACGGCCTTGCTCATCATCCGGTAGAAGGTGTTGGCGGCGAAGGTGTGCAGGCCGGACTCCTTCCCCCGGTCGGCCTTGACGCCGTTGACCACCTCCCAGCCCTGCTGCCAGAGGGCGTACATCTCGGGCAGCTTCTCCGGCGGGTGCTGGAGGTCGCAGTCGATGACCGCGCAGCACTCGCCCCGGGCGGCCTCCAGTCCGGCGAATATGGCGGCCTCCTTGCCGAAGTTCCGGGAAAAGCTGACCCCCCGCACGCACTCGTCGGACTGGGCGGCCTGGCCGATCTCCTCCCAGGTGCGGTCGGCGGAGCCGTCGTCCACAAAGATCAGCTCGTAGGGGATGCCCGCCTCCCGCAGGAGACCGCCAACCCGCCCGGCGGCCAGGCCGATGAGCTTCTCCTCGTTGTAGGCGGGAATGACCACGGACAGCATAGGCTACGCCCCCTTCTTTCTCTTGAATACCAGCAGCCCGGTGAGGTAGTTCACAACAACTACAACCACCGCCACCAGCAGCTTGGCCGCCAGCTTGTCCACGTGGAGCAGATCCACCAGCAGCATCAGCAGCACCGTCTCCAGCCCCAGGGAGAACAGCCGGGACAGGACGAACTCCCCGGCCTCCCGCCAGCCCCGGCGGGCGGTGGAGCGGTAGACCCACTTGCCGTTGGCGAAGTAGGAGAAGGCCACCGCCGCCACCCAGGCGATGACGTTGCTGACGGCGTAGTGGACGCTGAGGCCCTCGGTGAGCAGGGCGTAGATCACGTAGTTGATGAGGGTCGTTATCACGCCTACCACCAGGTAGGCGAGCTGTTCCCGGTGTGCGGCGATAAGGCCGCGGATTTTTTCTGTCATGGGTATCCTCCGGTTGTGTTTCCGGGTTGAGCCGCGGGGCGGCCCCGGGATGTACAAAAGAGCCTGAAGCCCGAACGGGGTAACTATACCATAAAAAGGGGAAAGTTTCAATACCCCCGGGGAAGTTCACCGGCGGCGGGGGAAATACCCCTTGACAAGGGCCGCGCCCCCACGGTATAATAACCTTTAAGCAAAAGGCGTGGATGGGAAGAAGGACGCGGCCCGTCCCCCCTCAGAGAGCCGGCGGCTGGTGGGAGCCGGCGGGGGAAGCCGCGTGGATACTGGCCCCGGAGCCGCCAATCTGAACCCGCAAGTAGGATTGGACGGGTGATCCCGTTACAGATCGCGGCCTTGCTGGAGGCCAGGAGCGCGCATCGGGCGACCGTGCGCGGAATTAGGGTGGTACCGCGGAATCAAAAGGCGCTGCGCGGACAGGCGCGGCAGGCTTATTTCGCCCCTGACAAACCGTCGGGGGCGTTTTGTGATCCCCCGCATATCCAAAAGGAGGAAAACCCCATGAACCTGAAGCCCGGATACCAGAAGTACATCCCCTTCACCCCCCAGCCCATCGAAAACCGCACCTGGCCGGACAAGACCATCACCCAGGCCCCGGTGTGGTGCTCGGTGGATCTGCGGGACGGCAACCAGGCCCTCATCGACCCCATGAATTTGGAGGAAAAGCTGGAGTACTTCCACACCCTGGTGGACATCGGCGTGAAGGAGATCGAGATCGGCTTCCCCTCCGCCTCCGAGACGGAATACGAGATCTGCCGGGAGCTCATCGAGGGGGGCCACATCCCCGACGACGTGACCATCCAGGTGCTGGTGCAGGCCCGGGAGCACCTGATCCGCAAGACCTTCGAGGCCATCCAGGGCGCCAAGAACGTGATTCTGCACTTCTACAACTCCACCTCTACCCTCCAGCGGAAGGTGGTGTTCCACATGGACACGGACGGGATTACACAGATCGCCACCGATGCGGCGGATCTGATCTATGAGATGGCCCAGCCAGTGATTGCCCAGGGGACAAACCTGCGCTTCCAATACTCCCCGGAATCGTTTATGGGCACCGAGATGGACTACGCCGTGGACATCTGCGGGGCGGTGCTGGATCACCTCCACGCCACGGCGGACAACAAGGTGATCCTCAACCTGCCCACCACGGTGGAGAACTGTATGCCCAACCAGCTGGCGGATATGCTGGAGTACTTCATCCGGAAGCTGCCCGGGCGGGAGCGGGCCATCATCTCCCTCCACCCCCACAACGACCGGGGCACCGGCGTGGCCACCACCGAGCTGGGCCTGCTGGCGGGGGCCGAGCGGGTGGAGGCCACCCTGTTCGGCAACGGCGAGCGCACCGGCAACGTGGACATGGTGACCCTGGCCATGAATCTGTACACCCAGGGCGTGGATCCCAAGCTGGACTTCCACGACATCAACAAGGTGCGGGAGATGTATGAGCGGTGCACCAAGATGAAGGTGGGGGAGCGGCAGCCCTACGCCGGGGAGCTGGTGTTCACCGCCTTCTCCGGCAGCCACCAGGACGCCATCAACAAGGGCATCCACTATATGAACGAGAGCGGCACCGATCGGTGGGAGGTGCCCTACCTGCCCATCGACCCCGCCGACGTGGGGCGGCAGTACGAGCCCATCATCCGCATCAACTCCCAGTCGGGGAAGGGCGGGGCGGCCTTCGTCATGATGCAGAACTTCGGCTACGATTTGCCCCGCGCCATGCACGCCGAGTTCGGCGCCGTCGTCCAGAAGGAGTCCGACCGGGTGGGCAAGGAGCTGAAGCCGGAGCAGATTTTCCAGCTGTTCGACCAGGAATACCTGTCCGTCCCCAAGACCTACCAGCTGGAGCGCCACTCCTTCCGGGAGGACGCCCGCCACGGGGACGCCAGCCGGGTGGCCTTTGTGGGCCAGGTGGGGTACAAGGGGCACACCATGGAGGCCTACGGCCAGGGCAACGGCCCCATCGACGCCTTCTTCAACGCCCTCCACGACCTCCCCGAGGGGCACATCGAGGGCTACCAGTTCGTGGACTACAAGGAGCACGCCATCTCCTCCGGCTCGGACACCCAGGCGGTGTGCTACATCCACCTGAAGGCCCCGGACGGCCGGGACGTGTTCGGCGTGGGCAAGAGCCACAACATCAACCGGGCGTCCCTGCGGGCGATTTTGTGCGCCATCAACCGTTCCCTGCTGGGCGGATAAATTTTAGAAAGCGAGGGCTCTTTGATGAAAAAGGCGGCCTTTATCGGAGTTGGAAATATGGGCAGGGCACTGGCCCGGGCGGCCTGCCGGGCGGTGGGCCCGGATCAGGTGGTGCTGTTCAACCGCACGCCGGAGAAAGCCCAGGCCCTGGGGTTGGAGCTGGGCTGCGAGGTGGTGGACAGCGCCGCCGACGCGGCCTGGGCGGCGGAGTACCTCTTTCTCGGCGTGAAGCCCAACGGGATGCCGTCCCTGCTGGAGGAGCTTGGCCCCCAGCTCCGGGATCGGCACCGGGTGGGAGAGGACAAGGTGGCGGTGTCCATGGCGGCGGGGCTGACCATCAAGGATCTGCGGCCCCATCTGGCGGGTGCGGGGTACTATGTGCCCATCGTGCGCATCATGCCCAACACCTGCGTGGCCGTGGGCAAGGGCATGACGGCCCTGTGCGCCGGGGAGGCGGTGGGGGAGGAGTGCGTCCGGGGGGTGGAGGAGATCCTGTCCGCCTCCGGGACGGTGGAGCGCATCCCCGAGGGGCTGATGGATCAGTTTGCCGCCATTGCCGGGTGCGGCCCCGCCTTTGTCTACCCCTATATCGAGGGACTGGCGGACGGCGGGGTGATGGCCGGCCTGCCCCGAAAGCAGGCCGTGGAGTACGCCGCCCGGATGGTGCTGGGGGCGGCGGCCATGGTGCTGGAGAGCGGGAAGCACCCCGGCCAGCTCAAGGACGAGGTGTGCTCCCCCGGGGGCTCCACCATCGCCGGGGTGGCGGAGCTGGAGCGCCACGGGCTGCGGGCCGCCGCTATGGACGCCGTGCTGGCCTCCTGGCGGAGAAGCGCAGAACTGGGCAAATAAAAAACAATCCCCCCTGCCTGCGGGCAGGGGGGATTGTTTTTTTACTCGTCCCAGTTGTGCCAGACGTTCTGCACGTCGTCGTTGTCCTCCATCATGTCGATGAGCTTCTCCATGTTCTTGATGTCGGCCTCGTCGGACAGGGTGACGTAGTTCTGGGGCACCATCTCCACCTTGGCGGAGGCGAAGGCGTAGCCCTTCTCCTCCATGGCGGCCAGCACCGCGCCGAAGTCGTCCGGGGTGGTGTAGACGGTGAAGCAGTCCTCGTCCGCCTCGAAGTCGGCGGCGCCGCAGTCCAGGGCGTCCATCATGGCGGTCTCCTCGTCCAGATCCTCCCGCTCAATGACCAGCACGCCCTTCTGATCAAACGACCAGGACACGCAGCCGGTGGCGCCCAGGTTGCCGCCGAACTTGTCGAAGTAGTGGCGCACCTCGGAGGCGGTGCGGTTGCGGTTGTCGGTGAGGGTCTCCACGATGACCGCCACCCCGCCGGGGCCGTACCCCTCGTAGGTGATGGACTCGTAGTCGTTGGCGTTGCCGGAGCCCACGGCCTTCTCAATGGTGCGCTTGATGTTGTCGTTGGGCATATTGGCCGCCCGGGCCTTGGCGATGACGGTGGCCAGCCGGGAGTTGTTGGCCGGGTCGCCGGAGCCGCCGGTCTTGACGGCCACGATGATCTCCCGGGCGATCTTGGTGAACGCCGCGGAGCGCTTGGCGTCCGCCGCGCCCTTGGTTTTCTGGATGTTATGCCACTTGGAATGACCTGACATGGTGGTATCGTTCCCTTCATTGTGAGGTTGTGAACAGGTTCTGAACCCGGTCGGGCAGAAAATTCACCCAACAATATAGCACACTTCCCGCCGGTTTTCAACCCCTGGAAGCAAAACTGGCACAGCCGCCGTTTTTTCCCTAACGGGCCAGAACCCGGAAGCCCGTCCATTTCCCGCGGCGGAACCGCAGCACGTACACCGCCCCGCGGAACAGCCAGTCCACCAGCCAGGCGATCCACACGCCGTACAGCCCCACGCCGAAGCCCCGGCACAGCAGCAGGCACAGCCCCACCCGGAAGATCCACATGGACGCGGCGGACACAACCGCGGCGAACCGCACGTCCCCCGCCGCCCGCATCCCCTGGGGCAGGGTGAAGGCCAGCACCCAGAGCGTCAGCTTGCCCGCGCTGATCAGGAGCAGCAGGCGGAAGGTCAGCTCGGCGCTCTCCGGCGACATCTGGGAGATCCGGGTGACCAGCGGGGTGAAGGCCACCACCAGGGCGCTCATCACCAGCATGGCCCCCTCGGACAGCAGGCAGAACCGTTTGATATACGTCCGGGCCTCGTCCACGCGGCCCGCGCCCATGCACTGGCCCACCACCGTCAGCAGGCCCAGGCCGATGGCCAGGCTGGGCATACTCTGCACCATGTCCAGGGTCTGGGCCATGGCGTGGGCGGCGATGGCGGCGGTGGAGAAGGTGGCCACCGTGGACTGCACCATCAGCTTGCCCAGCTGGAACATGGCATTCTCCACCCCGGTGGGCACCCCCACCCGCAGCACCGTGCCGATGACCGCCCGGTCGGGGCGGATTTTGCGGTAGTCCCGGATGGACACGGTGAGCTTGGGACTGCGCAGCAGGGCCAGGAGCACCACCGCGCTGAGGGCCCGGGAGAACAGGGTGGCCAGGGCGGCGCCCGCCACCCCCTGGTGGAACACGAAGATCAGCACCGCGTTGCCCGCGATGTTGACGGCGTTGGCCACCGCCGCCACCGCCATGGGGGGCGCGGAGCGGCCCTCCGCCCGGAACACCGCCGCCGCCGTCTGCTGGGCGGCCAGGAAGGGGTAGGACAGGGCGGTGAGGAAGAAATAGTCCAGCGCCTGCTCCATCACGGCGGGCTCCACCGCGCCGAAGATCAGGGCCAGCAGCGCTCGGCGCAGGAGCAGGCACACCCCCATGGCCGCGAGGCTCAGCCCCAGGGACACCAGCAGCACCTGCCGGGCGGCGTTGGCGGCCTTGGGGGCCTCCCCCCGGCCCAGGTACTGGGAGCACACGATGACGCCCCCCGCGGCCAGGGCGCTGAGCAGATTGAGCATCAGCACGTTGACCGCGTCCACCAGGGACACCGCGGAGATGGCGGTCTCCCCCACGGTGGTGACCATCATGGTGTCCGCGATGCCCATGAGCCCGGAGAGGAGCTGTTCCAGCATCAGGGGAAGCAGCAGGGACAGGACCTGGCGGCGGGTAAACAGCATGGTGCTCAGCCTCCTCCCCGCGAAAAAGTTTCAGATGGCGGCCGCCGGATCCGGCGGCGCGGGGGCTATTATACGCCCGCATCCCGGAATTGGCAAGTCCAACCGGCGTTTTTTCGGGGTTTTCAAAACCTTTCCCCCGCATTTCGCATACAATGACATATTCGGCGGGTTTTTCCTTTTGCTTTTTGTGCACCTTGACTTTATGTCCCAGGCACGTTATAATGTAATGCATCATAGCACGTCCAAGGATGTGCGGGATTATTTACACGGTTCCGCCCCGAATCGGCGGAGGTTTGGAGGCACGATATGTCGAAGAAAACAGATCAACTCAGCGACGCCATCGCCCGCTTCAGCGGCGGCACCAGCCGGGACGCCTACCGGTTCCTGGGCTGCCACAGACAGACGGTGGACGGACAGGAGGGCTATGTCTTCCGGGTATGGGCCCCCCATGCCAAAAGCGTGCGGGTGCTGGGCAGCTTCAATGGCTGGGACACCGGGGCCCCCGCCATGGAGCGCATTGACGCCGGCATCTGGGAGCGGTTTATCCCCGGTATCCAGACCTACGACGAGTACAAATTCTACATCGAGCGGCCCGACGGCTCCTTCGTGTTCCGGGCCGACCCCTACGCCACCCACTCCGCCACCCGGCCCGACAACGCCAGCAAGGTGTTCGACCTGGACGGCTTCCAGTGGACGGACGAGGCCTACCGCCGCGGCCGGGCCCGCCGGGAGGTGCTGAAAAGCCCGGTGAACATCTATGAGATGCACCTGGGCTCCTGGCGGCGGCACGAGGACGGAAACTTCCTGTCCTATGTGGACTGTGCCAGGCAGCTGGTGCCCTACCTGAAGGAGATGGGCTACACCCACGTGGAGCTGCTCCCCATCAGCGAGTACCCCTACGACCCCTCCTGGGGCTATCAGGTCACCGGCTATTACGCCCCCACCTCCCGGTACGGCACCCCCCACGACTTCATGAAGTTCGTGGATCTGTGCCACGAGGGGGGCATCGGCGTCATCATCGACTGGGTGGGCGCCCACTTCCCCCGGGACGAGTGCGGCCTGTTCGAGTTTGACGGCGGCTACTGCTACGAGCCCGCCGACCCCCTGCGCCGGGATCACCCGGACTGGGGCACCCGCATCTTTGACTACGGGCGCAACGAGGTGCGCTCCTTCCTGATCTCCAACGTGGTGTACTGGCTGGAGAAGTTCCATGTGGACGGCATCCGGGTGGACGCGGTGGCCTCCATGCTCTACCTGGACTACGGCCGCCAGGGCGGCGAGTGGCGGCCCAACCAGTACGGCACCAACATCAACCTGGACGCGGTGGCCTTCCTCCAGGACATGAACGCCGCCGCCTTCGCCTGCGACCCCCACGCCATTATGGTGGCGGAGGAGTCCACCGCCTACGCCAACGTCACCAAGCCCAAGGAGGAATTCAACGGCCTGGGCTTCAACTTCAAGTGGAACATGGGCTGGATGCACGATATGATCGACTATATGTCCACCGATCCCCTGTTCCGCAAGGGCAAGCACAACAACATCACCTTCTCCCTGACCTACGCCTTCTCGGAGAACTTCGTCCTGCCCCTGTCCCACGACGAGGTGGTGCACGGCAAGTGCTCGCTGATCAACAAGATGCCCGGCGACTACGCGGACAAGTTCCAGGGGCTGCGGGCCTTCTTCGGCTACATGATGACCCACCCGGGCAAGAAGCTGCTGTTCATGGGCGGCGAGTTCGGCCAGTTCATCGAGTGGGACGAGAAGAAGCAGCTGGACTGGATGCTGCTGGAGTTCGACAAGCACCACCAGCTCCAGACCTATGTGAAGGATCTGAACCACTACTATCTGGATCACCCCGCCCTGTGGAGCAACGACACCGACTGGCAGGGCTTCCAGTGGATTGCCTGCGACGACAACGCCCAGAGCGTGATCTCCTTCCGCCGCATCGACGAGAAGGGCAAGGAGGTCATTGTGGTGTGCAACTTCTGCCCCGTGGAGCGCACCGGCTATGAGATCGGCGTGCCCAAGTCCGGCTCCTATGTCCCCGTGCTGTCCAGCGACGACGCGAAATACGGCGGAGCGGGCACGGAGCTTGTCCCAGCCAAGGCAAAGAAGAAGGAACTGCACGGCCTGCCCTACTCCGTGTCCCTCACCCTGCCCGCCCTGTCCACGGTGATCTACGAGCGGCACGTGCTCCGGAACGCCAGGGGGGAGGAGCCCGGGGAGAAGGCCGCCCCGGCCGGGAAGCCCCGCAGGGACGCGGCCCCAGAGACCGCCGCCGTCCAGGCGGAGGAGGCGCCCAAGCCCCGGAAGAAGCCGGGCCCCAAGCCCAAGGCGGAGGCCGGGGAGGCCAAGCCCAAGACCCGCAAGCCCGCCGCGAAAAAAGCCAAGCCGGAATCCAAGTAATTCTTGAGGGGGAGATCAACTTGTTCGAGCGTAAAAAGGAATGTATCGCCATGCTCCTGGCCGGAGGCCAGGGCAGCCGCCTGTACTGCCTGACCCAGGACACCGCCAAGCCCGCGGTGCCCTTCGGCGGCAAGTACCGCATCATCGACTTTCCGCTGTCCAACTGCGTCAACTCCGGCATCGACACCGTGGGCGTGCTCACCCAGTACCAGCCCCTGGAGCTGAACGACTACATCGGCAACGGCCAGCCCTGGGATCTGAACCGGAACTGGGGCGGAGCCCACATCCTGCCGCCCTACACCCAGTCCAAAACCGAGTCCTGGTACAAGGGCACCGCCAACGCCATCTACCAGAACATCCCGTTCGTGGATCGCTATAACCCGGAGTACGTGGTGATCCTGTCCGGCGATCACATCTACAAGATGGACTACAACAAGATGCTGAAGTTCCACAAGGAGAAGGGCTCCGAGTGCACCATCGCCGTCATGCCCGTCAGCATGGACGAGGCCACCCGCATGGGCATCATGAGCACCGATGACAACGACGCCATCATCGACTTCGAGGAGAAGCCCAAAAAGCCCAAGAGCAATCTGGCCTCCATGGGCGTGTACATCTTCACCTGGGCCGCCCTGAAGCAGTACCTCATCGACGACGAGGCCGACCCCAAGTCGGAGAACGACTTCGGCAAGAACATCATCCCCGCCTTCCTGCGGGACGGCCGGCCCATGTTCGCCTACGCCTTCGAGGGCTACTGGAAGGACGTGGGCACCCTGGAGAGCCTGTGGGACGCCAATATGGATCTGCTGGATCCCACGGATCCCATCAATATGCGGGACTCCACCTTCCGCATCTACGCCCGGAACTACGCCTCCCCCGCCACCCGGATCGATCCCGGCGCCAAGGTGTCCAACTCCTTTGTGGCCGAGGGCTGCATCATCCGGGGCAGCGTGGAGCACTCCGTCCTCTACACCGGCTGCGAGGTGGAGGAGGGCGCGATTGTGGTGGGCGCGGTGGTCATGCCCAACACCGTGGTGCGCAAGGGCGCCAACATCAGCTACGCCATCGTGGGCGAGGGCTGCGTCATTGAGGAGGGCGTGAAGATCGGCGAGCGGCCGGAGAACTGCCCCAACGAGGACTGGGGCATCACCGTGGTGGGCCACAAAAAGACCCTCCCCGCCGGATCCGTCATCAGGCCCAAGGAAATTGTTTAAGGGGGCGTCCACCATGAACATGACTGGTATTATTTTCTCCGAGCTGTACGCCGGTGAGCTCGGCACCTTTACGTATGACCGCAATATGGCCGCTATCCCCTTCGGCGGGCGCTACCGCCTGGTGGATTTCGTGCTGTCCAACATGGTCAACTCCGGCATCACCAACGTGGGCGTGCTGGCCACCCAGCACTACCACTCCCTGATGGATCACCTGAACAACGCCCAGCAGTACGACCTGAACCGGAAGAACGGCGGCCTCCAGCTCCTGCCCCCCTTCGCCACCGAGAACGTGGGCGCCAACAACCGGGGCAAGCTGGACGATCTGCGCAACGCCCTGGACTACCTGGAGACCATCACCACCACTCCCTACGTGCTGCTGGCCGACGCCTATGTGGTGTGCAACATCGACTACCGCCCCGCCCTGGAGGCCCACATCGCCAGCGGCTGCGACATCACCATGCTGGCCACCCTGGAGGAGGAGCCCTCTGAGGGGAACTACGTCTCCGTCATGCGGGCCGACGCCGGCCATCGGGTGACCTCCTATGCCCTGGACTGCACCGCCAAGCCCGGCGACTACGCCAGCATGGGCCACATGATCATCTCCCGGGAGCTGCTGATCAACGTCATCCGGGACTACACCTCCCGGGGCATCTATGACTTCCTCCGGGACTTCATCCAGCACGAGTTCAACCGGGGCCGCCTGTCCATCAACCTCTACCAGGTGGACGACGTGGTGCTGCGCATCCGCAACGTGAACGAGTATTTCCACAGCAGCCTGTCCATCATCGACAGCGCCGTGGGCACCCCGCTGTTCCGGGGCGACCGCCCCATCTTCACCCGGGTCACCGACGAGGTGCCCTGCTACTACGGCGTGGAGAGCGAGATCAGCAGCTGCGTCATCGCCGACGGCTGCATCATCGAGGGCAAGGCGGAGAACTGCGTGTTCTCCCGGGGCGTGAAGATCGGCAAGGGCGCCACCCTGAAGAACTGCGTGATCATGCAGGGCAGCGTGGTGGGCGAGGGCGCCAGCCTGGAGAACGTGGTGGTGGACAAGTGGGTGACGGTCACCAACGGCGCCCAGCTCAAGGGCCTTGTGTCCAACCCGGTGGTCATTCGTAAAGGAGTAACGGTATGAAAATCCTGCTTGCCTCCAGCGAGGCCGCGCCCTATATCAAGACCGGCGGTCTGGGCGACGTGGCCGCCGCCCTGCCCAAAGCCCTGGCCGAGTCGCCCAATACCGAGGTGGCGGTGTTTCTGCCCTACTACAAGGCCATCAAGGACAACCCGGAGTTTGAGCTGGAGTATATCACCAACTTCAACGTCCCCCTGTCCTGGCGCAGCGTGTACGCCGGCCTGTTCCGGGCGGTGAGCAAGCGTAAAAAGCTCCAATACTACTTCATCGACAACGAATACTACTTCTACCGGGACGGCTGCTATGGCCACTACGACGACGGCGAGCGGTTCGCCTTCTTCTCCAAGGCCATTCTGGAGTCCCTCCAGCACCTGAACTGGTACCCCGACGTGATCCACGCCAACGACTGGCAGACCGCCCTGGTGCCCGTGTTCCTCCGGGCCCACTATATGCACCTGCTGTCTTACCAGCCCATCCGCACCCTGTTCACCATCCACAACATGGAGTACCAGGGCCGGTTCCCCGACTCCTTCGTGGACGAGGTGCTGGGCCTGCCCGAGGACTGGAAGGGCACCATGCACTTCGACGCCTGCACCAACCTGATGAAGGCGGCCATCCTGGTGTCCGACCGGGTGAGCACCGTGTCCAAGACCTACGCCTTCGAGATCCAGAACCCCTACTTCGCCCACGGGCTCCACGACGTGCTGCGCCAGCACAGCTACAAGCTCTGCGGCGTGGTAAACGGCATTGACACCGACGTGTTCAACCCCGCCGCCGATCCGCTGATCTACGCCAAATTCGACGCGGAGACCCTGGAAAAGAAGGCGGAGAACAAGAAGTTCCTCCAGGAGCGGCTGGGTCTGGCCGTCCGGGAGGACGTCCCCATGGTGATCATGATCACCCGGCTGGTGGGGCACAAGGGCGTGGATCTGGTTCAGCGGGTGATGGACGACCTCATGTGGGACGACCTCCAGCTGGTGGTCATCGGCACCGGCGAGTGGCAGTACGAGGAGATGCTCCGCTCCTATGCCGGCCGGTTCCCCGCCAAGATGTCGGCCAACATCGTGTTCGACAACACCCTGGCCCATCAGGCCTACGCCGGGGCGGATCTGGTGCTCATGCCCTCCAAGCAGGAGCCCTGCGGCCTGACCCAGCTCATCGGGATGCGGTACGGCACCATCCCCATCGTCCGGGAGACGGGCGGCCTGTTCGACACCGTGCCCGCCTACAACATCGAGACGGGGGAGGGCAACGGCTTCACCTTCAAGAGTTACAACGCCCACGATATGCTGGACGCGGTGCGCCGGGGCGAGAGCCTGTTCCACGACAAGGAGCATTGGGTGCAGCTCCAAAAGAGCGTGATGGCCTATGACAGCTCCTGGAAGCGTTCCGTTCAGGAATATTGGGATATTTACCGATCCATGATGGAGTAAACGGCGAATTTTCCAGATTTACCGACCTATTTTCTTCATTTTCATTGTTAAGGCAAAAATGTGAAAATAGTAGTTCAAAATTGAAGTTGTTTGTGATATAATAAACGGGCGTTTACCTCGCCCTGTGCAGTCACAGCCCGCGGGAGCGGGCTGTGACTGCTCTTTCGGGAAGAATTGGAAAAGTTCGTCAATTCCCGGCCCCGGGCCGGTTAAGAAGGGATCAGATCATCATATGGATCAAAAACAGATTATCAAGCAAATGGATGAGATGCTGCTGGTGCGGTATGGCTGCTCCATGACGACGGCCTCCCCCCAGCAGGTGTACCGCGCCCTGTGTTACGTGGTCAACGGGATGCTGGCCAGCAAGAGCGCCGAGTTCTACCGCAAGAGCCAGGGCAAGCAGGTGTACTATATGTCCATGGAGTTCCTGGTGGGCACCTCCCTGCGGAACAACCTCTACAACCTGGGGCTGGAGGACGTGTTCACCAAGGCGCTGGACAAGTGCGGCCTGGACATCCATGACCTGTATGAGATGGAGCCCGACGCCGGGCTGGGCAACGGCGGCCTGGGCCGTCTGGCCTCCTGCTATATGGACTCCGCCGCCAGCCTGGATCTGCCCATGACGGGCTACTCCATCCGCTACGAGTTCGGCATCTTCAGGCAGAAGATCGTGGACGGCTGGCAGGTGGAGTTCCCCGATGACTGGCTGAACATGGGCGATGTGTGGCTGGTGCCCCACGAGGGCGAGGCGGTGGAGGTTCGCTTCGGCGGCAGCGTCCACGGCTGGGAGGACAACGGCAAGTACCGGGTGAAGCACGTGGACTTCCAGTCCGTCATGGCGGTGCCCAACATGATGTATATCTCCGGCTACGACAGCGAGGCGGTGAACCCCCTGGTGCTGTGGAGCGCCAAGTCCCCCAACAGCTTCGATATGTCCGCTTTCTCCCGGGGCGACTACGCCAAGGCCCTGGAGGGGGACACCATGGCCGAGGTCATCTCCAAGGTGCTCTACCCCGCCGACGACCACATCGAGGGCAAGAAGCTGCGCCTGCGCCAGCAGTACCTGCTGGTGTCCGCCTCGGTGCAGACCATTCTGAAGAAGCACCTGCGGCAGAACAAGAACCTGGACAATCTGCCCGACAAGGTGTCCATCCACATCAACGACACCCATCCCGCCCTGTGCGTGCCCGAGCTGATGCGCCTGCTGGTGGACGAGCACAACTACCCCTGGGACAAGGCATGGGACATCACCTGCCGCACCCTGTCCTACACCAACCACACCGTCATGAGCGAGGCGCTGGAGCGCTGGAGCGTGGATCTGTTCCAGCAGCTTCTGCCCCGGGTGTACCAGATTGTGATGGAGATCGACCGCCGCCTGCGCATGGAGCTTCAGGAATTCTACGGCAGCGATATGGGCAAGATCGAGTATATGGCGGTGATCAGCCGCCATGAGATCCGCATGGCCAACCTGTGCCTGGCCTGCTGCCACAAGGTCAACGGCGTGTCCAAGCTCCACTCCGAGATCCTCACCAACTCCATCTTCCGGGACTACTACCAGATGGAGCCCGATCACTTCTGCAACGTCACCAACGGCATCGCCTACCGCCGCTGGCTGTGCCAGGCTAACCCGGAGCTCACCGCCCTGCTCAAGGAGCTCATCGGGGACGGCTTCACCAAGGACAGCACCCAGCTGGAGAAGCTGCTCAAGTATAAGGACGACGCCCAGGTGCTCCAGCGCCTCCAGGAGATCAAGCTGAACAACAAGAAGCGGCTGGCCGACCTGATCCTCAAGCGCAACGGCATCGTGGTGGAACCCACCTCCCTGTTCGACGTGCAGATCAAGCGGCTTCACGAGTACAAGCGGCAGCTGCTCAACGTCCTGCAGATCCTCCATATGTACCTGGAGATCAAGCGCAGCCCCGGCGCGCCCTTCCAGCCCCGCACCTTCGTGTTCGCCGCCAAGGCGTCCGCGGGCTATATCATGGCCAAGCAGATCATCCAGCTCATCGTGTCCGTGTCCAACATGATCAACCACGACCCGGACGTGCAGGATAAGCTGAAGGTGGTGTTCATGGAGGACTACAACGTCTCCCTGGCGGAGATCATCATCCCCGCCGCCGAGATCTCCGAGCAGATCTCCATCGCCGGCAAGGAGGCCAGCGGCACCGGCAACATGAAGCTGATGATCAACGGCGCGGTGACCCTGGGCACCCTGGACGGCGCCAACGTGGAGATCCACGAGCAGGTGGGGGACGACAACATCGTGCTGTTCGGCCTCAAGACCGAGGAGGTCAACGACCTGTGGCACGCGGGCTACCGCCCCATGGAGTACGTCCACGGTGATCCGGAGCTGAAGGCCGTCATGGATCTGCTCATGGGCGGCATCGGCGGAATGCATTTTGACGACATCGTGCGCTCCCTCACCACCAACCAGAAGGGGCCCGCCGATCCCTATATGTGCCTGGCCGATTTCCACGACTATGTCCGGGCCCAGCGGGACGTGTCCGCCCTGTACGGCGACAAGACCCGGTTCAATAAGATGTCCCTGGTGAACATCGCCAAGGCGGGCTTCTTCTCCGCCGACCGGGCGGTGCAGGAGTACGCGGACAACATCTGGCACCTGAAGTAAGACGCCGCCGGAGGGCGGCTTGGGCCCGATTTTGAGGAGGTTTTGCCATGAGACAGGTATGCTTTGGCATCGACATCGGCGGCACCACCGTCAAGCTGGGACTGGTGGGCCAGGAGGGGGATCTGCTGGAAAAGCGGGAATTCTCCACCCAGCGGGAGCTGACCGCCGCCTTTGACGACATCGCCGCCAATATGCGCCAGGTGCTGGACAGCTTCCCCGACGCCATGTGCATTGGCGCCGGAGTGGGGGTGCCCGGCCCGGTGCTGAACCAGTCGCTGGTTCGGGGGTGCGTCAACCTGGGCTGGGGGGACGTGGACGTGGCCCGGGAGCTGGGCAGCCGCGCCGGAATGCCCGTCAAGGTGGCCAACGACGCCAACCTGGCCGCCCTGGGCGAGCTGTGGCAGGGGGGCGGCAAGGGCTGCCGCAACCTGGTGCTGTTCACCGTGGGCACCGGCATTGGAGGCGGCGTGATCTGCGACGGGCGGATTGTGTCCGGCGCCACCGGCGGCGGCGGGGAGGTGGGCCATCTGCCCATGCCCTTCCACACCGAGTGGCAGTGCTCCTGCGGCAAATACGGCTGCCTGGAGGTCACCGCTTCCGCCACCGGCATCATCCGGGCGGCCCGGGAGTTCTCCCCCTTTAAGGAGATGGAGAAGGTCACCGCCAAGGACGTGTACGACGCGGCGGCGGCCGGGGACGAGAACGCCAAGCGGGTCACCGAGGAGGCGGGCGCCGCCCTGGGCACCGCCGCCGCCATCCTGGGCTGCGTGGTCAACCCGGAGGTCATCCTGCTGGGGGGCGGCGTGTCCGCCGCCGGCCGGGCGCTGCTGGATCCGGTGGAGGCCGCGTTCCAGAAGAACGTGTTCCCGCCCTGCCGGGAGGTGCGCTTCGCCCTGGCCCAGCTGGGGAACAACGCCGGCATTTTCGGCGGCGCGGCCCTGTTTTTCACCCAGTCTGTGTAATCCCTTATACTAATTCTTCATAAAACGGTGAAACCGTTTTATGGGGCCGCGGAACGCGGCCCGACGGCGAAGCCGTCAAGAATGTTGTCAATACTTTTCTTGGCGCGCCGCAGGCGCGGCGGCGCGAAGCGCCGCGATAAAAAGGTTTTAACCTTTTTATCAAGAAACAGTATTATCATTCTTTGCTTGTATTAGGAGGATTTGATCCATGCTGAAACTTGACTTATCCAACCTGGAGGGCGTGGTTTCCCGGGAGGAGATTGACGCCCTGGCCCCCGAGGTGGAGGCCGCCCACGCCAAGCTGTACGACTCCGCCGCCCCCGGCTCCGACTTCACCGGCTGGGTGCGCCTGCCCGAGAACTACGACAAAGAGGAATTTGCCCGCATTCAGAAGGCCGCCGCCAGGATCCGGGAGGACTCCCAGGTGCTGGTGGTGGTGGGCATCGGCGGCTCCTACCTGGGCGCCCGGGCGGCCCTGGAGGTGTTCCCCTCCAACGGCCCCGAGATCTGCTTTGTGGGCTGCTCCCTCAGCCCCAACGAGTTGGACAACGTGATCCGCCGCATCGACGACCGGGACTGGTCCATCAACGTGATCTCCAAGTCCGGCGGCACCACCGAGCCCGCGGTGGCCTTCCGGGTGTTCCGGGAGCTGCTGGTGAAGCAGTACGGCGACAAGGCCGATCAGCGCATCTACGCCACCACCGACAAGGCCCGGGGCGCCCTCAAGACCCTGGCCGACTCCAACGGCTGGGAGACCTTTGTGGTGCCCGACGACGTGGGCGGCCGGTTCTCCGTGCTGTCCGCCGTGGGCCTGCTGCCCATCGCCGTGGGCGGTACGGACATCTCTGAGTTGATGGGCGGCGCCCATGACGCCATGTCGGCCTTTGACAAGCGGGATATGTCCAACCCGGTGTGGCAGTACGTGGCCGCCCGGAACCTGCTGTACCGCAAGGGCAAGAAGATCGAGCTGTTCTGCACCTACGAGCCCTCCTACTCCTTTGTGGGCGAGTGGCTGAAGCAGCTGTTCGGCGAGTCGGAGGGCAAGGACGGCAAGGGGATCTTCCCCGCCTCCGCCCAGTTCACCACCGATCTCCACTCCCTGGGCCAGTATATCCAGGACGGGGAGCGCCACCTGTTTGAGACGGTGATCTATGTGGACGACACCGGCTGTGACATCGCCATTCCCTACAGCGACGACAACGGGGACAACCTGAACTATCTGGCGGGCAAGCCCCTGAGCTTTGTCCGGGAGATGGCCTTCCAGGGCACCCTGGCCGCCCATAAGGACGGCGGCGCGCCCTCCATGGTGCTGCGGATGGACAAGATGGGCGTGCGGGCCTTCGGGGAGCTGCTGTACTTCTTCGAGCTGTCCTGCGGGATCAGCGGCCATGTACTGGGGGTCAATCCCTTTAACCAGCCCGGCGTGGAGGCTTACAAGAAGAATATGTTTGCTCTGCTGGGCAAGCCCTGAGATACGGAGAAACGCCTGAAGCAAAGCCCCCGGCCAGGCCGGGGGCTTTGCCGTCCGCCTGGCCGGAGGGGGGGAGTCCGCGTTCGGGGAGAAGCGGGGGATTGACATTTGGCTGAGAATGGGGTATTTTATTAGGGTGAGCCGCGTGGGGGTTGACAGGCCGTGGGCGGTACTTGGGCGCGGTCGATCCGCCCGGTCGGCGAACGATAGAAGCAGCGGTATCGAAGTGGTTATAACGGCCCTGACTCGAAAACGAGTGACCACTTTGGAGCTGCCTTTCTAAAAAACCTTGATTTTTCAAGGCTTTGGAGGTATCATCAAGGAGAAAAATTTTTGTAGTTCTCTCCATCAGTTCTCTCCTTTTTCCGTGGCACTTTTTGAGGGCTGATGTTGCGAAAAATATACGCAGCGGTATCGAAGTGGTCATAACGGGGCTGACTCGAAATCAGTTTGGGAGCAATCCCACGAGGGTTCGAATCCCTCCCGCTGCGCCAAATTAGACAAAACCTGAGTATAGCATGACTATACTCGGGTTTTGCTATTTCCTCAGCGAAACGCACAAAACAGCGGCCGAATTATTGTGTGAAATAACCGCAGGCAACAAGTAATCTATGGCTTATTCCTATGTTTTATCTCCGTCTGGAGGTAAAAACATGGGAAATTTTATTTTTAAGGAGAATGAAACATGAGAATCCCTTATGGTTTTAACTTGACTTCTATCGGCACACTTGAGATCAAAGAAAATGAGGCTGAAATCGTCCGTCTGATTTTTGACTACTACCTTGCCGGAGCCAGTTTGGGAAAGGTTGTTGATATGCTTTACAAAAAACAGATCTCCTCTCCGACAGGAAAAGCAAAATGGACTCGCGCGGCGGTTGACCATCTTCTTTCCAACTCAAAATATATTGCTGTTGTTGGCTTTGAGCTTTTCACAGAGGTGCAGTTTGCAAAATCTGCCCGATGCAATATTGACTACGACATGGCAGGTTCGCCCCGCAGATCAACCCGCTATGTTTCGCCTTCCATGCTCTAAATATAATTTCTATTTCCAATTTCCGAAATATCTGTTACAATAGCCTCAAGAGGTGAGGCGTGTGGCAGAGAAAGAAAAGCTCACCCTGTTGATTTAGTCGGGATCGGTAACCTTCTGGAATACTTGGTGGCGGCAGATAACATCACCTGTGAAGAACGGGATAGGATCATGCTGCGAATTGCAAGGGAAAATGACCTTGATGGGTATATGCTTTCTGGCTTCGCCGGTTATGGCCGGAGTAAAGATGAAGTGTTGAAGCGTACCACACACAGAAAAGCGTCTGTGCCGCAGGGTGAGGAGCAGGATGAAGGTTATACTTCTCTTACCGAAATTGCCCGAGCGCACAATGAGGATGCGCCAGGATATGTGATTCAGAGTTGGCTACGGAGTGGAAATACTCTGGCATTCTTGAATCTATGGGAGAAAGAACATAACCCTGATTACAATGAAGCGGGCTATGTGGAACTGCTGAAGAAAAAGAAGGCGGCTTCCTTTACATTGACACCAAAGTTGTGGATTGAGCGGACGAAAGCAATTGGTATCGCCTCTAAACAGGGCAAATCCGGCGGAACTTTTGCCCATCCCATGATCGCCTGTGAGTTTGCCTCTTGGGTTGCGCCGGAATTTAAGATGCTATTGCTGGAACTGTCATTGAATCGCGGACAGCTTAAATGACCGTGCGTACTATTGATAGATATTATCAGGAGATGCAAATACATGAGCAACAATAGGCAGCGTAAAAATCGAAGCAAAGTTCATATCAAAGAGATAACTATGGAGTTAGGGAATAGGAGATTGTCTTTTTTGCTTTCTGATATGATACAAATATTTATGGCGGTTATAGCCTGCTTATCTTTCGTTGGAGTTTTGCTAACCCTCAATGAAATGCGAAAAGATCGTGATGCCGCCTACAAACCATCAGTTCTTATGAATGCAGCAGATTTTCAAATTTCGTGGGATGCTAATGGTGAAGAAAATTGGCTTTTATCTTTACCCAAAAAGTCAGATGGTAACTATGAGGTTAACGAGGACGGAAGTATTACAGGGACATTCAGCCTACCCGTCAAGATATTTCCGAATGGGGAATTGGAAAGTTTTACAGTTGTAAATATAGGTATTGGTACTGCCAGAGATATTTGTTTCGAATGGGATCAAAATAATCTCCTCCTTTTGACTGATTATCTATCAGTGTGCAATCCATCAAAATCAAATTTTTGCACGTTTGACAAGAGTGTAGCCTTTTCCTTTGGTGAAAGGCTCGTTGTTACAAATATGGAGCGCAACCCACGCTTAATGTATATGTTGCCTGATGCAACAGAAACATATACTCTCCCATTGCCAATGGCATACTCGATTTTGATTCATGAAATTGTGAAATGTGCGTCCTTGCCAGAAAACTTATACATTGTTCTATATGTTGAATATTCTGACATACAGGGAAAGCGCAGCAGAGATACGATTTATATCTCCATCAATAGAACATATTTTGAAAATGATGTAGATGGCTCAGGAACTGCAACATATCAGCTTGCTCCATCTTTGCTAACTGAGTAAATCTATTGGTAGCATATATCGGCTGCTAAACATTGTTTTTATAGATAGGAGCCCATTATAACAATTGTCAAAATTGCTGTAGGCTGGTATAACATGCATATACAGAAAGGTCTACAATCTAAAAGGAAACATGAGGAGGATGTAAAATGAGGAAAGACTGTAGTACCTGTGAGTTTAACTTTGAAGGCATATGTGCTGGATCTGGCAATGTTTATCGGTATGGAGAACCAATCACTGATGATACCAAGTGTTGTAATGATTGGGGTGCAAGTTTTAAATACTTTGAGCATCAAACAACTACTGCCCCTCGTTTTCTGAGAGAGGCCTACAACGGCGGTCACATTTCCTATCAAGATTTTTCTCGTCTTGTTGACGACTATAATGAAGGGAGACCCGTATCAATTAACATTTTTGATGCAATCAAGTGTGTTTATGGAATCAGTATGGTGGATATTGCGGTAGTATTAGGCGTTTCATTTGGTGTTGTTTATAGCGCAAAAACCAAAGGATTTGCAAAAAAAAGGATTGCCCAGTTTGCAAGTGGCTTATGCGTGCCAGAAGGATTGCTGTTGAACACATCAACAAATGATTTTGATAAATTAAAGAAGTGCAAAGAATTATTTTTTGCAAAACCGAACATAGATGCCAGTCTTGCATCTATGCCAGACTGGAAAATGCAATTAGCGAGAGAGATTAGTGCTACCTATGTCCATTGCCCTATTCATACTGCCAAAATATTGGCAAGAGTTGATTATCTGTATTGGGACAAAGGGGTTTCCTTAGACGAATATACTCAAAGCGAACGAGCTTTTATATTGTACACTGCAAAAGGGACTAAAAAATATCAACCAACTCATCATTTAGAATATTACTTAGATATTGCATGCCAACCACACATGAGGTCTGAACAGATACTTATGAACCACTCATAAGTATTGTTTCAAGACTGTTGCTTTCCCATTGATTTTATCTGGCGCCTATGGTTATCCAAAAGAGCAGGCAATCCGAATTGTTGCTGATGCCACCCAACAATTTTCGTGCAAACACGAAATGACTGTATGCTTTGTCTTTTTTGATAAAGGGGTCTCTCAAATCGGTAAAAGCTGGTTGCACAATTGGGGAAAGACACCTGATACCATTTTTATAGCGAATTTACTTCGCTGTACTCCAGTTAGGGTTAAAATCCACTCTCAAAACAGGGCATCTAAAGTGTTCGCCCCAGCCAAAAAAGTTCAGTCTACAAGCGGTTTTGTGCCGTTTGTAGGCTTTTCTTTTCGCTTTTTTGAGGGATGGTGATTGGGAATTTATGTGCCGGTTCTCTCCCGAAGCGGCGTAGTTCTCTCCTAAACCGCCTATGAAGCTGTGATTCGAACCCACTATGTAGCGGCGTATTGGCTTCGTAACCTGCAATACGCCTGGGGGTTATTTGATTGCCTGCAAAGCACCGCTCAATCCGTTTACCATAGCGTCAGCAGAGGACAGCTTGGAATTGTAGTCCAAATGTGCGTAGACGTTGGCAGTAGTCGAGAAGTCGCTATGCCCCAGCCATTCCTGTATCTGCTTCATCGGGACGCCATTCGCCAGCAGAAGTGAGGCACAGCTATGGCGAAGATCGTGAAATCTGATACGCCGCAGCCCATTCTTTTCAAGCAGTTTGGGAAAAGCGGATGTTAAATAGTGGGGAGAGATCAGGTTGCCCATTTCATCTACGCAGATGTACTCCAGGTATTGCTTGTTATAGCACTTCCCACATAGACGCTTACACTCTTTCTGATAGTCCCTTACCTCTAACAGCTTTTCCCGGAAAGCGGGAACGGGGGCAGGGGAGGACAGGGGAGAGAAAAAAGCCTTGACAAGGGGCGTCGGCGCGGTTATAATATGACGTGTTCCGATGAGAGCAGAGGGACAAGTTCATAGCCGGACGATTAGCTCAGTTGGTATGAGCATCCGCTTGACGTGCGGGAGGTCACAAGTTCGAGTCTTGTATCGTCCACCACAGATTCGCCTGAAACCGTTGGTTTCGGGCGGATTTTTTTGTTTTGCGTCACTTTTTTGCGGCATTGATTTTTCGCGTTTTGGCCTTGACCACATAAATGACCACAGACAGAAAAAATCTGCCCCCGGTTGGGGGCGGAGGGGATGGCTGAGCTTACCGGCGGCACGGGAACCCTCTACTGATTACAGCGTGGCATATTTTTCCGCTTTTCACACCACCTTCTTTGTCCCCCGGGCTTTCTTCCGTCCCGCCAGGGCCATGGCTTCTTCCCATTTTCCCTCTGCAGTCAGGCGTCTGGATTCCGCGATCTCCGTTTTCATCTGCTGGATCAGCTCAGCCAGCTTTTCCTCACATTCGGGTTCGGTGTCGGCGTATACGCTGCGGGAGTGTTTTTTGCCATCGGGCCACTTGGGTGAAAATTTTCCTTCCCAGAGATGGTCGTTGATCTGCGTTACGCACCCCGTCCCCGGCTTGCGGATTTTGCCTTTGTAGGGTTCAAACGTAGCCACTGGGTGCGTGTCAGGCGCTTGGGCGGGTAAACCTTTGCTGCCCAAATTGGCTTTGTTCTGCGGCTTACATTTGCCGATTCCTTGGTCGATTTTTGCCGCCGCAGTCTGTTGCATGGCGTTAGTGACATGGGTGTAAACATTCAGCGTGGTCTTTGCGGAGACGTGCCCAATAATGGTGGACAGGGTTTTTACATCCATTCCGTTTTCCAAAGCCGTGGTCACGAAAAGATGGCGCAGATCGTGAAAGCGGACTTTTCTGCACCCCGCGTGTTTCAGGATGGTCTGGAGACGCTTCCGAACGGTAGCCGGGTCGAGGGGCGAGTCCTCCTTTGCCGGAGAAGGGAACATCCAGCGGGAATTGATTTGTCCGTGATATTCCTCAAGCACACCCACCAAAGAGGGTGGTAGGGCGATGGTACGCAGGGCGGCTTTGGTCTTGGGGATCGATACTACCAGCTCACCGTTGGCCCGGTAGACTTGGCGCTGGATATGAAGTGCCCCGGTTTCAAAGTCCAGATCGTCCCATTGGAGGGCCAGAACCTCGCCCCGGCGCAGGCCCGTGGCCAGCTCCAACAGGAACAGCTCGTAGTACCCCTCCTCCTTGGCTTGGATGAGAAACCGCTGCATTTCCTCCCGCGTCAGCAGGTTCATATCTTTGAGGGCCTGTCCGGGAAGTTTGCAGTCGGTGGCGGGATTAATACGGATCAGACCGTCCGCCACGGCGCGGTCCAATGCCGTAAGGCATCGGGTGTGACAGGCACGAACCATACGATCCGAGAGGCCATCGCCGTAAACCTTGGTGCGGATCAGGCGACCGTTTTTCTTCATCTGTACATAAAATTGCTGGAGATCGTTGACGGTCAATTTGGATAGTTGGATTTTACCCAGCGCGGGGATGATGTGCTTGTAAATGCTGTTTTCGTAGTCGAGCTGCGATTTGGGGCGTAGCCTGGGCTTGGAATAGTTTTGATACCAAAAGTCCAGCCATTCACCGAAGGTCATATCCGGCTGGAGCTTCTCTGTTGGCTGCCCTGAACAGGTTTCTTGCAAGGCTTTCAGTTTGTCCAAACACGCCGTTTTTGTCTTTGCCAGCACGTTTTTTGTGATGGGAAGGCCCTTGTCGTCGTAGCCCACCACTACCCGCCCCTCCCAGCGCCCGTCCTTTCTCAGGTGGACGCTTCCTTCGCCCCGTTTTCTGCGCTTTGCCACGGTTTCAACTCCTTTCCGAAAATGTCCTTCATGAAGTTTCCCACAATTACCGCGGCCTGCTTCTGCATATCGCCGGTGACGTGGGTGTAGGTGTTTAGCGTAAATGTGGCATCGGTGTGGCCCAGGATGCCGGACAGGGTTTTGGCGTCCACCCCGCTGGCCAACGCATGGGTGGCAAAGGTGTGACGCAACGCATGGAACGGGATGCTTTCGGTGATCCCAGCCTCACGCAGCAGGGATTTGAAACGCCGATAGGCCATGTCGGGGGCTGCGGGCTGCTCGGGCTTGAACGGGCTGGGGAAGATCCACTTGCCAGGAAACGTTTCCTGGCGCGCCCGGAGCATATCCGCCGTACTCTGAGGGAGTAGGATCTTGCGCCGCCCCCGCCCGGTTTTCGTTTCGCCCGTTTCAAACCCGCCGCCCGACTTTCTGTGCAGGGTGCGGCTGACTTGGAGCATCCCGGTTCGGCTGTCGAAGTCCTGCCACTGGAGGCCGCAGATCTCGCCCCGGCGCAGACCGGTGGTGAGTTCCGTATAGAAGAAGTCGTGCCAGAGCGGGTCGGCTTGGATGGCCTCCATGAATTTGTCCAGCTCTCTGTCGGTGAGGACGCGCTTGGCCGGACTGTCCGACCTCGGCAGCGTCAGTCCTTCGGCGGGGTTGCGTGGGATGATGTGGGCTTTCACAGCATCCCCTAGGGCGCGGTGGAGCATGGTGTGGATGCGCCGGACAGTGCCGGCGGAGAGGGCGCGGCCATGCTCCGGGTGTTCATGTACCCGGCCCTCTTTTTTCAGCTTGGTGTACAACCGCTGGATATCCGCTGAGGTGATGGAATTCATTTTCTTGTTCCCCAGACGTGGCTTGATATACTGCTCGGCGTACATCCGATAACCGCTCATCGTGCTTTCCCGTAAGCGCGGGGCGGCATATTCGTCCAACCAGCGATCCAACCACTGGGCCAGGGTCATGCGGCTGTCCTCACACAGCTCCACATCCCGAAAGGTCTCAATATTTTGGTGGAGTTTGGGCAGAAGGGCTTTCTGCGTGGTTGCGAGGACATACTGGAAGATAGGATCGCCACCCTCCTTGTGCCCCACCACAATGCGGCCCTCCCAGCGGCCGTCGTCCCGTTTTCGCACCATTCCATCGCCGGATGGTCTGCGCTTCGCCATGGTCAATCACCTCCAGTTCTAATATCGCCATCGTTGTTGTCCATGCACTCCATCATGATTTTGGCGCCCAGCCGAAAACCCAGGATGAAGTTTTCCATAGCGGTGATACTGTCAATTTCCTGCTGTGATTCGATCAGCTTTGCCAAGACCGCCTGTCCAGCCTCGTCGAGCTGCTCTGTGAGCTGCTTTTCGAAACGGGCCACCCGGTCTGTTGCCCGCTTCAGCTCTGAATTGGGCGCCATGTCCTGCGCGTTGGGTGCTATATTGCCGTAGTAGAGATCTTCCAAAGTATTTCGCATGATTCTCGCCTCCTGTAGCGACACACCATACCACAGGTTGGCGGAAACAGCCATGGGCTACGGCAAAAGTTATCAAAACAGACACATCTTTTTTCGGCGTTTCGCTGGGCTTCTCTTTGTAGACAGTGGTGCAATTCACAGCCGCTCACAACGGCCCACAAAGGGGCCAACGCCGCGCCTCACTGGCGCAAGGTGTATGGACGCCCCCTGCTCTATGGGATGGTCACAAACCGCTATACAGGGGCTAACACGGGGGAAAACACTTGGGCGGCGTTCCGCAGGTGTGGAGCGCCGCCCATTTGTGCCTGCGAGTGCTTATTCTGGGTAGCGTGTGTACAGCGTATACCCAGGCTGTTCCTCCAGCCACCACTTGAAGTACTGCCCGCCCCAGCGGGCATGGTTGTTGAGACCGCTCTCGGTGACCTTGATGTACTCGTCAGTTTTGCTGATCACAACTACCACGTGGCCGTTTCCGCTGTTGTCATAGCGGATCAGGTCACCGGAGCGGATCTGCTCCCAACTTGGGTTGTCTACTCTCCGCCATGGAAGGTCGCCAAACGCCGCGTCTGAACACAGCGTAGCCCAGCCGGAGCAGTGGGTACCCCGGTGGTAGGGCCCGCCGCTGGTGGAACGGTAGGGCGTGGGGAACACTGTCCCGGTGGGATAGGTTTTCCGGAGCTGCGCCAAAGTGGCCTGTACACTTTCTTCTGTAGGGGCAGACGGTGTGGCGGGAAGTTCTTCTCGGTAAGGCTGGTTGCTGTCAATGTGGACGGAGTTGGTGGCGGCATCATAGGTCACGCCGAAGTCCACCGCCCTGCCGATATCCCGGAGCCGGACATAGTTGCTGCCGCTGATGCTGTAGGCGGTAAAGGCTGTTTGCTGTCCGTTGAGATAGAATGCCTGACTGCTGGGTCGGGCGGTGAGATAGTCCGCTGCCTGGACGGCAGGGCCGCTCAGGGTAAGGCCGGCGAGGATGCCGAGCCCCATAAATACCGCTTCCCTTTTCCTGTTCATGATCTGATCCCCTTTCAATTTTGTTGTGCGTTTCGCAAACACAACCATGCCGAAGGAGGGCCAGGAAGTCAAGCACAATCGGGGCGGCGGCGCGGAGAAAAGCAGGGGCGCAAACGAAGCACATTGCACAGCAGACGAGCCTCTTATTGTTTTCTGCGGCGCAGATTTTACGGGGGTCACATGGTTTGCTCCCAATGCTGGTCGTTGCTAAACTTTTGGCCCATGGCCATTTTCTTGATAGCCTCTCTGCGGCGCTGTTTGCTGTCCGTCCAGGTGGGCGGCGCGGGGAGCTGCCATTCCTCGTCGCGCTCCAGATCGGCTGCCACCTGGAACCACCCGGCAGCTAATTCACCCATCCAGCCCTCCTCCGGCTCCGGTGTGGTGGGGCGGAAGCCTGTAGTCTGACGGTAGAGGAGGAGCATCTCCAGATTTTCCTTGAGGAAGGTTTCATCGTGGAGGCTGCTGTCCCGGCACTTGCGTCCGTTGGGACAGGTGAAGGTGATGTGCTTCCGGTTCGGGGCCCAGTTCACCTCGTAACCCTCCATCTCCATGTTGGTGATGAAATCCTCGCGGGTGATGGAATACTCCAGCGCCTCGTTGATGGCCTGGATCAGATCCAGCTTCCAGCTGTCGCCGCGCAAGCCAGCCTGGTATTCGCCGGGCTTCATGCGCCTCTTTTTGGTACGCAGTTCGCACTCGTCCAGCACCCGAAGACCGTGGGCGAGACAGATCTCGTCGTTCACTTTTCGGTGCGTCAGAAGGTCGCTGGGGCTTTGATGGAGCTTGTGTCCATCCTTGTGGCTGACGCTGTTCACCACCATGTGGTTGTGCAGATGGCCGGTATCAACGTGGGTAGCGATTACCACCTCGAAGCCTGGAAACTGCCGCTGGGCGAACTCCAGGCCGATGGCGTTGACCTCCTGGGGTGTGATGTTGTCCTCTGCGGAGAAGGACTGGACGAAGTGGTAGAACTGTGTGCCGTCCGTTTTGTGAAAGCGCTCCTTGGTCATCTGCATCTCGATGAAGGCGGACTGGGGGACGCAGTCGCTCCCGGTGACCAACCATGCGTCGCCCCAGCGGGTTTTCTTATCCTGTTCCACATAGTCGATCACGCCGCACATGGAACTGGCGGATTGCTTTTTGCATTGGATCGCGGTGAAGGTTGCCATCAGCGCACCTCCCGGATTAACGCACCCAGTGCATCGCGCAGCCGGGTGTACTCGCGGACGAGGTCATCACCGCGCAGGACGGTGATCCGTCCCATGTTGGCAAGGGTGGTGAGCTGGTTGAGGTTGCGGCCCTGGGCTTTCAACTCAGAGAGCAGATCGTCCAGACCGTCCATGCGCATGATCGCTTTCCCCAGTGCGCAGGTGGTGAGGTAATCCGTGACGGTCATGCCGACGGCTTTGGCACGCTGGTGGATGGCTTTTTTGTCTGCCGGGGTCATACGGGCGGTGATAATCTCGGTTTTTTTCTTCTGCATTTATGTCCTTTCTCCCCCTTTAGGGGGCAGGGGGGCCGGGGCAGCGCCCCGGCGAGTGCGGGCGGCGTATAGCCGGACGCGATGCTTGCCCCACCCAAAAGGTGGGCATCCCTCCATCGGGCCGCCTCTGCAATGCCCTCACTCGGCGCTCCCTCGGCACTGCGGCGGGGCTGTCCGCACTGCGGAGAGCTGTGAGGTAAATTTATCCTGCTTGCCCTAAATCGGCCCTCTGCGCTGCCCTTCGCCCCGCCGCGGCCATTCACTGGGTTGCGGCGGGGATCACGCCTGGGCTGCCCTTGGGCCCGTGCTTGGGATGCCCCTTACTGATTACAGCGTGGTAAATCTTTCCGCTTTTCTCCTGCGTGATCTGTTCCCCCCACAGTGGGCCACACGGGGGCCAACACCGCGTTTCAAAGGCTGGGAGGTGTACGGATGCCACCCGGCGCACAGGAGGGGCACAAAGGGCCTTACAACGCGAAGCGGGGGCAGCCACGCTCTTGGCAGCGCCGCTCCCACTTGTGCTGGGCCTCCGCCTGCTTCAATTGCGCGAGAGATTCCTTTTCGCGCTCCCTCAGCACTTGCTCCATCGGCCTGATCGTATAGAGCAGGTTGCCATTGCAGCGGCGTCCGTCCTTCCGTCGGATCATGGTTTCCTCCGCTTGAATTAGGCCTTTATCCACCAGCCACCCGATGTGTTTCTGAACAGTTTTCCGGCTCATACCCACCGCCGCGCCGATGGTGGCGTAACTGGGCCAGCACTGTCCGCTCCGCACACCCTTTTGGTAGTGGAGGTAGATGTACACCAGCAGCTCACTGGCTTTGAGGCCCAGTTGGAACACCTCAACGGGAACAGGGAACACGGCGTCAAACACCTCGCCGGTGAGCCAGGCTTGCTTTTTGAATATCCAGCGGCTGTGGGGCGCTGCGTTATGGGGTTCACGCACTTTTCCCTGGATGGGACACAGCGAGTAGGAGAAGGTCCGTCCGTGATGCTCTGTCCTGATGAACCCAGCGTCAGCCAGTGTGCGCAGATGCGTCCGCACGGTTTTTGCGCACAGCCCAACCGTCTTACCGATAACGGCACAGCCCATTTTGTCCGCGCTGCACTTCCGGCTCTTACGGCAGATCAGATAGAGATATACCAGCATCGGCCCGTGCCCCAGGCCGAGTTTGAATACTTCGTGCGGCAAGCAGAACTCATTGGGAAACGCTGCTGTCGCGGACCACGCGCCCCTCATTGCTGACCTCCCGCGTGCCGCTCCACCCACTCTATGAACTCCTCCTTCGGCACCACCATCCGATTGCCGACTCTCAGCACAGGAAAATCCTTTTTGTGCATCAACTCGTAACCGCTGGATGGAGATACACCCAGCACCTTTGCGATTGTTGCCGCATTGAGAAACAGCGGCAGCTCATCATAGCTTTTGTAGCTTGAGATCTTCATGTATCTCACCCCTTCAATTTTTTCCCTCACTGTGTAGGCAGCGAGAACGAATTTTTTATAAGTGCTTCATCCAAATATTTCTTGGCGTCTGACAGATCCCTCCACTTTTGTATCCGAGCTCGCTGGATTTTGACATAATCTTGACATAAAAAGCACCCGCCATCACTGACGGGTGCTTCATATTTGCGTGCACTTATTTGATTTGGAGACGGCTCCTGCCGTCTGTTTCGTCTCGTTCTTTTAATGCTTGAGCAAGGGCCGCAAAGAATTTTCGCTGCAGATGATCCACGCTTCCACGGTTTAGGTCATGGGCCTGGGCGTACTTTCGGATGGACAGCCCCTTCGCAAAGCGTTCTTCAAAATAATCAGAGTAGTCGCTCAACACCGTTTTCAAACAGTGTTTCAAAAAGAGCAAGTCGCTTTTTAGCTCCCGGAAGTCCTCCTTTGATATTCCGATGTACCGCTTTTCCGTAACGCAGAGTGCATACTTGGCCCGACTGAAGCGATAATCTTCACAGAGCTTCTTCGCATATTCGTGGTAGGAGCTGGCACTGGGCCTGTGCCAGTCATCGTATCCATCTTCGGTGTGAGCGTCTGCTTTCCGCACCGGGCGAACGAAACCATCCTCCTCAAAATTCTCCATCGCTGACGCTGTGACTTGCATCTGAGTCTGCCGTTTGAACTTCGGTTGGCGTACGCCATCCACAAAAACGCAGTCGCAGAAGGCTCGTTTGCCCATGGTGTAATAGGCGCGTTTATCCGAGTAGACATTTGGCGTCCAGATCACAACTTCTTCATCCGTGTCGGCATCCTTTGCCGTCATACCGCCTGTAGTACCCGGCATAGATTCGTCTGTCCGCCATCCGCCCATCTCCTCTGCCTGCATTTTAACACCGATTCCGCCTTTTCGCAATGGCTTACGAAGCTTAGAAAACCCCGGCAGGAAATTTGATCCTGCCGAGGTGGAGTTTCAAAAGTGCAAATGCTGCGACAGGTGTTTCATCGTCAAGGTGAACTACCAAGGGGTATGCTGTGACCGCATCCCGGAGGGGGAACACCGCACACCTGCCAGTAGCTGGCGACAATAGAAAGCACCTCGTCTCAGTTCAAATTCCGGCGGCGGGGGAAGGGGTGTCCCCTTCCCCCGTGTGTCCCGCCTTAATACCACTCGAAGATGGACACGTCCATCCCGGATTTGAGGACGTCCTCCCGCATACCGCTGGGGGCCTTCACCTTGGTCAAGTTCCAGCAGCCATCAAACCAGGAGGCGTCAAACTGGGTCAGGCCGCTGCCGATCGTCACCTCCGTCAGGTCGTGGCAGCTGGCGAACACGCGGTTTTCCATCGTGGTCACGCTGTCGGGGATGACGATAGAGGTCAGCCCGCTCCCACTAAATGCGCTGGAACCGATGAACTCCAGGCTGTCGGGCAGGGTGATGGAGGTCAGATTTTCGTTTTCCTCAAACGCCGACCCCTCAATGCTGAGCAGACCATCAGGCAGGGTGATGGAAGTCAGGTCCTTCGAATTATAAAAGAGGCCGACTTCGAGCCCGGTGATGCCGGGCTCCATGACCACAGTTGTGATCGAATACTTGTGCAAAATATTGTACAAATCGTTGCCGCGGACCATCCCCTGGCCGGAGACGTAAACGGTGTTGTCTTCTCTGCGGACATGGACGTCGTTCAGGACGCCGGTCATGGGATCGAAGTAGGGCGCGTCGCCTTTGGTGGGGATGCCGGCGGCCTTCACGGCCTCCAGAAAGTCGTAGGAGGAACCGTAGGTCTCACCCCGCCAGTGGATCTGGCTCAGGCTGCGGCAGTCGTTGAACGCGTCGCCGGCCATGTAAATGAGATTGTCCGGCATGGTGATCTCCGTCAGGTTTGAGCAGTAGCGAAACACTTTCTCCCCCACGATGATGATGCTCTGGGGCAGGGTGAGCTTTGTCAGGTCTGAGCAGAAATAGAAGGTGGAGTGCTTCAGAGCCACAACCCCGTCCGCGATGATGACATCGATAGCCCGACCGGTGTTTAGATCCCCCCCGAACGCGCCGCCCATGGCGATACAGCCGGGCTCAACAACTACCGTGACGGGGCCCTCGGGAAGCTTCGAGAGCACGTTGGCCACATTATCAGGGGTGTCGTACGTGGACTTCACTTCCACATCGTACAGCGTGCCCTTGCCCCGGACTGCCAGCACCTCGCCGTCATAATACCAGCTGTACAGGCTCCCAATCTGGCCGCTCTGGAGGGCGTTGGCCTCGTCCAGGGCCGCAGCCCTGGCGAGCCAGTACGCATCGGTACCCTTTTCCGGCAGATTGTCATCGGGCTTGGCAGTCTCCGCCGGGACGCCGGCGGAGGGGGCGTTCCCCTCGCCGCCATGGCTGGGGGCAGGGGTGTCGCCACTGCCGCCGCAGGCGGCTAGGGAGAGGGTCAACGCCAAAGCGGCGCACAGCGCGGAAATGCGTTTGTTCATGTCAGCTTACTCCTTTTCATGTGCATTTTTCCGACCCGTTTTTATTTCAGGCGGGCCTCCTCCACATAGGCCCGGTGCAGAAAGGTGACGATGTGTCCCCGAGTGCACACTTGATTGGGACTGAACTGGGTCTGGGCGGCGTTAGTGCCGTTGGTGACGCCATTGGCCACCGCCCAGTCCACCGCCTTGGCGTAGGCGGCGTTGGCGGGCACGTCGGTGAAGCCGCCCGCCTTGGCGGACTCTTTGCCCAAAGCCTGCCAGATGAAGTAGACAGCGGTGGAGCGGGTGCAGGGGGCTTTGCCTGTGAAGGAGCTGTCGATCATGCCCTTTTCCCTGGCCCAGTCAACGGCCAGGACCATGTCCTTGGGGTCGGCCTTGCCGCTGCCCCGGGCGGCCCGGTAGAGGAAGGTCAGGATCTGCTCCTGGGTGCAGGTCTGGGCGGGGGAAAACCTCCCGTTCCCAGTGCCGTTGGTGATGTCCAGTCCCACCGCCCAATCCACCGCCTCGGCATACCATGCCCCGCTGGATACGTCTGTGAAGCTGGACGCGGCAGGCTTCCCGCCGGGTTCCGGCGTGGTGCCGGGCTTGGGATCGGGCTCAGGCTCCGGCTTAGGATCGGGTGCGGGCTCGTCCGGCTTCGTCGGTTCCGGCGTGGAACCCGAATGCCCCTCGTCCGTATACTCGAAGAAGCTCACATCATAGGTCATGAAGGTCTTCGCCGTGTCGTCAAAGACGGCCACGGAGTAGATGGTATCCGGATTCGTGGTCAGGGTATGGCCGAAGTTGACCTGGCCGTCCGAGACCAGCACGGCGGTATTGGAACCGCTCTCCGCCGTGGAATAAAAGTCTCCGTCTTCAGAGAGAATCTCCACGCGGAACTTGTGGCCGGCCAGGCTTTCCTTGGCCCCGCCGTAGACCACGGACCAGCGGCCGCCGAAATAGCTGGTGGGCGTATTCCGGGCGGGCCACGCCACGGGGTCGTACCAGCCGCCAGAGGCGCCTTTGGTGTGCTCCACAAAGAGGCAGGCGTATTCCCCGGCCTCCCCCGCAGCCACGTTCTGGAGGTTGGATTTGAGGACCTGCCGACGGTGCCCCAGGCCCGCCAGAACGTTGGATGCGTCGGAATCCCACATGAACGCCTGGATGGCACTCATGATATTGCCCCAGCTGGCGATGTTGGAGCCGTTGGCGCCCCACATCCAGCGGTGTGTCAGCATATCGTCGTATTGGGGCTTCTCCAGCCCGTTGGTGCGCTTCGGGGAGTGGCTCAACTGGTTGCCAACCTTCATCACCAGTGCCGCCGCCATCTCCTGCGGTTCATAGGTGGGATTGTATTCCAATTCCGCCGGGACGCCCGCCACGAATCGGTAACGGTTGATCTCGTTCATGATGGATTTGCGGGTGGCGGCGTCATAGGCCCCCAGGTCATAGGGTTCCTGGGCATAGGCCGGGGCGCGGGTGTAGGTCGTCTGGCTTTTGATGGGATGGGCCGCGAAAAACGCTTTGATCTCGTCCACGGTGGGCATATTCACCGTCAGTTCCCTGGGGGTGTAGTCATTATACTGCTTGCCGCCCACGGAATAGTGGTGCTCGCGCCCCACCTCCTGTCCGCATTTGCTGCAAAAGCTGACGGTGTCGTACAGCTCCGCCGCGGAGGAGATATAGTCCAATACCTTCTCATTGTGGGCCGTCGTGCTGCCGTGCTCCAGGTCGATGCCGCCGTCGTAGGTGTAGCTGCAAAACTTCTGGAAGGTGACGTATTTCGCGCCATCACCCAAAAATGCAGATGGGAACCGGAAGAAGTTTTTGTCCTCGTCCTCCCAGTCCGGATATCCGTCGCGGTAATAGATATTGAGGGGATTTTCAATGCCTGCGACGGAACCGCTGCGCGGAATATTTCCGTAGATCACGATATTTTTCAGGTTCGGGGGCCGATACATTTTGTTGTTAAAACTCACACCCGGTCCGTAGGTAGTGGCCGGTTCGGTCTCCAGGGGCTTGTCATACAGGGATACGATGGTCTCCAGCGAGGTATATCTGTTATCAAAACCGGGGATCACCGCCACCCGGTCGCTCAAAATGACCAGCTTTACCTCGCTGGCGTGATCTATGACCGGTGCACTCATAGAAACGGCCGTGCCGTTGCCGTCGGAGCTGATCAGCAGGGTGCCGTCGTCATAGAGCGCGGCATAACGTTCCGGCCAGTTATTATATTCTCGTTCCAGTCCCCCGCTGACGTCTTTGGCCACCAACGTGTGCTGTGAGACGTCGTAGACCTCCTTGGGAATGTGCAAATTTTCGGCAATGGCGGCATCCAGCCTTACGTTCATGGCGTTCCATTCCTCAGTGCTCGCCGCCAGGGCGGTGGTGGGCATAATTCCCAGCAGCAGACAGAGTGCCAGTGCGCAGGCCAAAAACCGCTGTCCCAGTAATTTTTTCATGTTGATCCACTCCTTCACCCGGTGAGGTATTGGTATATCCGAAGCATAATAAACCCTTTACTGGGCGTCGGAATATGGCTCGTTGGTGTTGATGACCACCTGCCCATTGATAAAGGACACGTTGAAGCCCAGCACCTCGCCCAGCTCCCGGAGCTTGTAGTAGGTGTAACCGCCGCCCTTGTCATCGGTGAGGACGATAGGCTTCAGCTTCGGCTCCCAGAACTTGTTCACATCCGTGGTAGACGAATCCATTTTGTACGTCCGGGCGCCGGAGAAGGGCGTGGACAGCTCGCTGCCGTTGGGGGTGTAGGGCTGGCCGGGGATCAGGTTCACCGACCCGTAAAACCAGTCCACCTCAAACTGGGCCTTGGTGCCGTTGAGGTAGTAGGCGATGTCCCGGATGCGGATATAGTTGGTCGGGTTTCCAAAGGTATCCTTCAGGGCATAGGTCTTAAAGGTCACGGGCTTGCCGTCCAGCAGGACGGTCTGGGTGTTGGGATAGGCCAGGTTGGTGGCGGGTGCCCCGGCCCCGGCGGCGGCCTTGTGGGCCGTGACGCCGCTGTCGTCCAGCGTATAGAAGGTGGGGATGGTGGCGACCTTGTCGCCCTCCCCGGTGGTGTACCACACCACCTTGCCGTTCCAGACGATGGGCTGGCAGTCGGACAGCTCGGCGTCGCACTCGGAGACCTTGATCGTCTCCCGGAACTTACCGATCCCGCCGGTGGGCTGATACCGGGCATAGTAGACCTTTTTGTCCACGCTGGGATTGGACTCAAAGCCCGAATTGTGCCAATTGCTGTAAGGCTCCATCAGCTGCCACAGCATATATCCCCCGTCCAGCCCGGTGGACACCAGCTGGGGGTTGGAGATGTTCACGTCCTTCTTGTCGGTAAAGTCGCCGCTTTTAAAGCCCCAGTGATTGATGTAAGCACCCTCTATATTTTCCTTGGGGACGTAGGCCATGTAGAGCTCCCGGGGCACGGAGCTGCTGGTGTAATTGCCGGTATAATTATAAGCCACGAGATAGCCGCTGGAGGTCTCCACAAAACCGCCCACGGCCACGCCGGTGTCGTTGTACCCGACGGGGCCGGAGATTTTCTGCATCAGGCGCGACGTACCGTATTTACCATAGTTCTCGTCAAACGGGCTGTCCGATATCATCTCGAACAGGTTGTCTTGCCCGGCCTTGGCGTGGTTGCGGAACAGGGCGATGCCCCGGGGATAGGCGTCCCCGTGATCCAGGGTGACCATGTGGCCCTCGTTGTCAATGAGGATGAATTGGTTGAAGGAGTGGGACACATAGATATAACCCTGGTTGGAGAAGCCTACATTGTAAAAACCGCCCCACTGCATGGTGCTTTCGTCCACGTGGAAGGTCATGCTGGCCTGGTGGTGGGACTTGTCCCGGGAGTTGTTATACATGGTGTGGCAGGTGTGGACGTAGAGGTGCCCGCCGTACTCCGCGCACCGCAGGCTGCCGGACGCGAAGGGCTCGTAGGTGTTGGCCCCCTTGATGCTGCACGCGCCCAGCCGCTGCCAGTCCTTGGAGTACTTCACCACCCGGATCACTTCCCGGTCATTGCTCTGCTCCGGGTTCTTCTGGCCGAAGATGAAGAAGTTGTAACTCTCCCCGACGTAGAAGCCGCCCCAGATGGGCAGCTCCATGGGGATGGAGCGGTTGGACTGGATCTGGAACTTGCTGTCGTAGTCCTCTACGATCACCTTGCCGTTGTAATACTCCACCCGGGTCAGGTTGCCAGAGGGGTTGACGAACAGGTGGGACTTCACCGTTTCCGCCCAACGCTGGTTGTTGGTGTACTGCTGGCCGTGCTTGTTGTAGGAGGGCGCGGGGTTCACTCCCGCCGCGCTGGCCGTAGCGGGCAGCAGGGCCAGCGTCAGGCACAGGGCCAGCAGCATTGCCGTGATCCGTTTTTTCATGATTCGTTTCATCCCTTTCTGAAAGCTGCGGCGGACGCTCAGTTGTAGGCCCGGTACAGGAAAGTGACGATCTGCCCCCGGTTGCAGACGTTGTTGGGGGAGAAGTTCCCGTTTCCGGTGCCGTCGGTGACGCCCTTCTGCACCGCCCAGGACACGGACGCGGCGTAGTCCGCCCCGGCGGGGATATCCTTGAAGCTGCTGCCGGAGGCGTTGGGAGAACCGAAGGCCTGCCAGATGAAGTAGACGGCGGTAGCGCGGGTGCAGAGGGTGCTGCCCACGTAGGAGCTGTCGATCATGCCCTTCTCCCTGGCCCACTGCTCGGCGGCGGCCATATCGGAGCCGTCAGCCGCCACATAGGGGCCCTCGTCCGCCCGTGCGCCGCGGTACAGGAAGGTGAGGATCTGTGCCTGGGTGCAGGGCTGGGTGGGATCGAATTTGCCGTTGCCGGTGCCGTTGGCGATGCCCAGGCCGGACGCCCAGGCCACGGGCCCGGCGTACCACTCGCTGATGCGGACATCGTTAAAGCTGGCGGGCACGGTGGGCATGGGGCTGTTGTAATGCACGGCGGCGTCCTCCAGGGGGGACTTGAAGAACAGGTCGGATTTCACACCCCTGACGGCCTTCCACTGCTCCTCGCTGCCGCCGTAGTAGATATCCCGCAGGCCCTTTCCGTCGTAGAAAGCGGTGGTGCCGATCTCCTGGAGGCTGGAGGGCAGGGTCAGGCGGGTCAAGCTGGGGCAGCTGCGGAACGCGTTGGCCTCGATTGTGGTGATGCCCTCATAGATGGTGATGTTTTTCGCGCTGGTGCAGCCGGAGAATGCGTGTTTCGGGATCGTTTTGACGCTGCCGGGGACGAAGATAGAGGTCAGGCTGGAGCAGTTTGTGAACGCCCACTGACCCATGCTCACCAGGTTGTTGGACAGGGTGAGGCTTTTCATGCTGGAGCAGTTGGCAAAGGCGTGGCTCCCGATGCTGGTCACGGTGTTGGGGAGGGTCACGCTGGTCAGGCTGGAACAGCCGGAGAACGCGCTGTCCCCGATGGAGGTCAGGCCGCTGGAAAAGGCCACGGTTGCCAGGCTGGTGCAGTCGTAGAACGCGCTGTTGCCGATGCTGGTCACGCCATCGCCCAGGGTGGCGCGCAGCAGCCCCTCGCACTGGTAGAACGCGCTTTTCTCAATTCTGGTCACGCTGTTGGGGATGGTAACGCTGCTCACCGCATTCTTGCGCCGGAACGCGCCGTCGGCAATGGTGGTGACGCCGCTGGGGATAACCACGTTGCCGCCGGGGCCGTTGTACTTTTTCAGGGTGGTGCCGGCGATCTCAAAGTCGGGCTTCGCCGCGAAGGCGGGAAGGGCCAGACCCATGCACAGCGTCAGGGCCAGGACAAGGGACAGGGCTTTTTTCAGTGCTTGCTTCATGATGTTTTTCCTCCTTGGATTGATGTTATAAGCCTTTTCTTGGGAAACGCCTCACTCGCCGTCGGCGTCATCCTTCTTTTTGGAGAAATCCGGGACGCCCGCCAGGAAATCCGGCTGGAACAGCCGGACAATGTACAGCACATCGAAGAACAGGCAGCCCAGGCACAGGACGAGGAGGATGATGCCGCTGAGAATCGTGCCCACCCCGGGGATCATGTTCAGGAGCAGCACGGGAACCACAACGATCAGCGGGGGGATGCACAGATTGACGATCAGGGCCCAGACATGGGACATCGGGCCGCCGGCCCCGACGAAAATGTTGTGGGTGGAGAAGTGCCAGATGTACAGGGTGCCCAGGCCATAGATCATCGCAAAGAGCACGAACGCGCCCCCCGGGTCGCCGCCGATCCCCGTCTTGATCAAAACCGCGATGGCGATCAGTGCTTTTACAACGATTCCTACAATTTTCATGTTTACTTCCGCCTTTCTTTTCTTGACGATCCGCCCTCTCCGGGCTTCCTGATTTATATAGACACGGCGTCCCGCCGTGGGGTTTTATAAAATCCGGAAATTTTTCAAAAAACTTTTTGGGCTATTCCCCGGCGCATTGGCGCAGGATCACGGCGGCGTCCGCGCCCGGGCTGACCGTCGTCACGTTCAGGATGCCGTCGTCCACATACCCGCCGAGTATGGCCTCATAGCTGATGCCTATGGTCGTCCAGCCGTCCTCCGGCTCCCAGAATCCATAGGTCTGGGGGATGGCAACGGACGTTTGGCCGCCCTCGGCCCATCGCTGTCTCCAAGCAGGCCACACCGCCTGACCGACAGGCTGGCCGTCAATGAGGGCGATGCCGCCGTATTCCCCGATCAAATCGACCGCAACGGACGCGGAGGCGATGGGGGATTGGGAGAGCGTCCCGCCCTCCACGCTGTAGGCGTCCGCGGTGAAGTCCAGGTAATGGGCCTGGGCCTCCATAGGAAAGACATTGCCGTCCTCATCCTCTGTCCCGCCTATGCGGGTCTGGCACACAAAGCCCTCGCCCGCCTTCCAGTACACCTCATGGCAGGCGGCGACCCGTTCCGCCTGCCCGTCCGCGTACCGCCAGACCTCCAGCTTGCCGACAAACCCGTCCAAGTCGGGATTGGGCACGAAATCGGGGCCGGGGTCTCCGCTGACGCCATACCCGTCGGTACTCGTCCCGCAGGCCAGCAAAAGGACAGGATTGCCTTCCCCGATGTCGATGAGGGCCGCGTGGCAGGTCGCGGCGCCGTAGTCGTTCACAGGCACGATCTCGGCGGTTCGGGTCTCGATGGCCTCGGCGTAGGCCCGCGCCTGGTCCACCGTCATGCGGCACTGGGCCGGGTTGCCGTAATATTTAATGCTGTTCAGCAGGGCCAGCCGCTCCGCCGGGATGGGCTCCTCCTCCACGGGCGGCGTCCCGGTGGGCTCCGGGCTGGCGGTTTCCTCCGGGGGGCGCTCCGTCTCCGGCGGCAGGGTCTCCGTGACGGCGGCGGTGGGCTCCGGCTCCGCCTGGTTCCGGGTGAGGGCCACCGCCGCCGCGCCCCCGCCTACCGTCAGCACCGTGGCCAGCGCCCCGGCAATCAGCTTGATCGACACCCCTTTGGCCGCGGCGCCTCCGGCAGCGGCGGCTCCACTCGCAGCGGCGCTCCCAGCGGCTGTACCTCCGGCAGCGGTGGATCCGCCCGCGGCGGCGGCTTCTCCCCCGGCGGCTGCCGCCGCGCCCAGTTCCATGGCCTTTTGCGCCATGATGTCCGCCGCCGCGCTGTCCGCGGTCTCCTCGGCAGCGTGGAGCAGGAAGTACAGCATAAAGGGCAGCGGGGACAGGCCGTAGAGCTTGACGCCCTTCTTCTCGTAGTCCAAAACCTTTTCCTTGACGGCCTTCCGGGCGTAGTTCAGACGGCTTTTCACCGTGTTCTCCGGCACGCCCAGGGCGGCGGCGATGTCCTTGACGCTCATCTCGTCGTAGTAGTACATCAGCGTACACAGGCGTTGGGCCTCCGGCAGGCCGTCCACGATCTCCTCGATCATCCGGGTGGTCTCGATGTTGTCCAGGGCCTTGTCGGGCACCTGCTGCTCGTCCAGCTCCTCCAGGTTGTCCAGCACGCTGTGGCCCTCCTCGTCCTCGGCGAACTGGAGCTCCACATGGTTGCGCTTCAGGGCGTTGACACAGCGGTTGGCGGTGGTCTGGTTCAGCCAGCCCCAGAACGCCTCCGGCGTTTTCAGCGAGTCCAGTCTGGTGTAGACCGTGAGCAGCACCTCCTGGGTCATGTCCTCCGCGTCCCGTGGGTCCCGCAGCAGCTTGCGGCACTGGTAGGACACCGATGTATGGGCGGTGCGCAGCACCTCCTCCATGGCCTCCTGGTCGCCGGCCTGGGCCTTGACGATCAGGGCGGTCAGTTCTGCTTTTTCCATGAATTTCCCTCCTCCTTTGATGGGGTTTTTGTCAGGATCTTTTGAATTGTCCTGGCGCAGTCCGGCTCGGTCCGTGCCGCCTCCCCGCGCAGGCACCGCTTGATGAACGTGAACAGGGTCATGGCCCCGCCTCCTTCCCGATCTTATATCCATTCAGACACAGGATCGGGCCGGGAGGTTTTATGGGCGCGAAGATTTTTATACAGGTGAAAAGACCGGCTGTCCGCGACCAAAGACAGCCGGCCCTTCGTTTTTGCGGTGCGGCGTTCTGTTTTCTGATTCCGCGTTGTCCGCCGCTTGGGCGCCCGCGGCCTGTGGCTTACAACGTGTGGGTTATAAGCCACCTTTCCTGTTGCATTTTTTAGCGTCATATGGTAAAATTATCACGTTCAAAATGCGAAAAGGGCGATAGGCCGTTGTGTAAAACGGCGATTTTAACCCAGAGACACAGCTCATTTTGGGTGGACTGCAACCCACGCTTTGCAGTCCAAATTACTCCTTGCACCACCGCTGGAAGGTGCCGTGGGCCACGCCCAGCTTCCTGGCCGCCGCCCTGCCGCTGATCTCGCCCCGCCGCCAGGCGGACATTACATCCGCGTAGTTCTCGCCTCGATCTTTGAACCTCCGCCCGAAGTGGACGCCCTTGGCCTTGGCCGCCGCGATCCCCTCCGCCTGCCGCTGGCGGTTGAACTCCCGCTCTGTCTGTGCCACATAGGACAGCAGCTGGAGGACGATGTCGGCGATCAGCACGCCGGTGAGATCCCGGCCCTGACGGGTGTCCAGCAGGGGCATATCCAGCACCACGATGGCCACCTGTTTGTCCTTGGTCAGCAGCCGCCACTGTTCCAGGATCTCGTCATAATTCCGCCCCAGCCGGTCGATGCTCTTGATGACAAGGGTGTCCCCGGCTTTCAACTTGCGTACCAGCTTCTGGTAGCCGGGGCGGTCAAAGTCCTTGCCCGACTGCTTGTCCATGATAATGTTGTTGCTTTGAATCCCGAATTCCCGCATGGCGATGACCTGCCGGTCCTCGTTCTGCTCCTTTGTGGAAACCCGGACGTATCCGTATGTACCCATAACGCTCCTCCTTTTTGGTAATAGCTTCATTTTAGGGGAGCTGTGGCTCTGTACAATATAAGATTAGTTCAGAGGAAGGAAAAGCGGCTGCTTCCCACGATGGGAAACAGCCGCTTCAGTTTGATTTTGATGGATGTTCTTCCTCTGCCGAACCAAAACACTCGCCTCCTTCAAGCAACGTAACATACCACACTTCAGGGTGGAAGTCGAGAGAAACGATTCGGAAGAACCCCCTTATTGTTTACAGCGGTGCAGGATTTGCATGTGGGCCGCTTGTATTTTGCGCCCCGCTGTGGTAGACTAAATCCAAACAGATAGGGAATTTCGGGAGAGGAGGGTGCCTTGTGCGGACAATGCAGGAAGTGAACAAGATCATTGAGGAGCTGTGCGTCAGCATGGCGTCCCTATTCCCTCAAAATCAAATTGAAGCCATCCTGTTCGGCTCTTATGCCAGAGGCGATGCGGAACCAGGATCAGATATTGATGTGCTGATCCTTGTGGACGCACCACGCCAGGACATATCGGCGCGGAATTGGCAGATAGGGGATCTGGCCGCGGAGCTTTTGCTGGACTATGGGATTGTTGTGTCCCCCATTGTGGAAAACCGGGATTATTTCAACAAGAATGTGAACGTATTACCATTCTATCGCAATGTTGACCGGGAAGGGGTGCGGATAAGTGCCTGATATTACGAGGATCGACCTGTCCCGGTATCGTTTGCAGAAGGCAAAGGAGATGCTGGCATCCGCCAAACGGGATATGGACGCGAAGGACTACGCTTCCGCCAATAACCGGGCGTATGCAGCGATTATGAGGATTTCTATATCTGTTCGGTTGCGGATACGAATGCGCTGTTTTCCGGAGCCGAGTCCTTCTGTGCGGAAGTGGAAAAATACTTGGCTGGGCGCTATGGCGAAGAAGCCTGACACTCCCTTTATGATTACAGCGTGGTAAATTTTTCCCTGTTTCCAGTTCAAAATCAGAACGGGCTTCACCGGTTGACGGCGAGGCCCATTTTCCGTTTGACCACATAACTGACCACAGACGCGTTCGGAACACTCGGAAACAGCACGGCTAAACGGCATCAGAAAGCAACTGAAGTGGAATAGAAACGGTTAAAAATCACTATAAATAACACAAAAAAGTTTCCTCTCGGCGTTGACGTGCGGGAGGTCACAAGTTCGAGTCTTGTATCGTCCACCACAAATCCGCTTGAAACCGTTGGTTTCGGGCGGATTTTTCTGTTTTGTGTCACTTTTTTGTGGCCTTG